>PVBG01000038.1 GCA_002968845.1 Neorhizobium tomejilense
GGCGGGGATACGAGGGCATCGGCCTTTTCAACATTCCGCTCCTCATGGGGATTCCGTTTTGCCTCGGCAGCGCCGCCATCGGTGCCGCAAAAGGCGCGTTGACAAGTTATCTCGACCATATGGGCACGCGGATCACGCGCGGCGCGGTCGCCGGGGGCAACAACAAGATCGCCGAGTTTCCGACCATCCAGTTGAGGGTGGCAGAGGCATCGGCATCTATCGATGCAGCACGCGAAATCATGTTGCGTGATGTGGCGAGGGCGCAGCAGCTGGCGCAGGCACGCGAAAACGGCACGGTCGAGATCACCGATGAAGACAGAATTCTGGCGCGGCGCACGCAGTCCTTCGCCGTCAGCCTTTCCCTGCAGGCGGTTGAAGCCTTGAACGCCTCCACGGGTGGTCTCGGTCTTCAAATGTCCAATCCCGTCCAGCGGGCATGGCGGGATGCGAATGCCGTCGGACGCCACATTTCGATGAACTGGGACGCCGTTGGGACCATGGTCGGCCAGCATCTCTTAGGCCTGCCGCCCAAGGGTCAGTACTGATCCGTACACGCCCATTCCAGATTTGAGACAGAAAAGAGAGAGTATCGTGCAAGGCAAAATAGCGCTTGAAGAACACTTCGCCATTCCCGACACGCTGCAGGATTCGGCAGGTTTCGTGCCCGGAGACTACTGGACGGAACTATCGGCCCGCCTTCTGGACATACAAGACAAGCGCCTGCGGCTGATGGACGCTCACGGCATCGACAAGATGATCCTTTCCCTGAACGCTCCGGCTGTGCAGGCTATCTCCGACAAGGCCAAGGCTCTGGAAATCTCCCGCCGCGCCAACGACTTCCTGGCGGAGCAATGCCTCAAGAACCCCAACCGCTTTCTGGGTTTTGCGGCGCTGCCCCTGCAGGATCCGGATGCGGCGATAGAGGAACTTCAACGCTGCGTGACGACGATGGGCTTTGTCGGCGCGCTGGTGAACGGGTTCTCGCAGGAAGGCGACGGCTTGACCCCGCTTTACTACGACCTGCCGCAATACCGTCCGTTCTGGGCGGAGATGGAGAAGCTCGACGTTCCTTTCTATCTCCACCCGCGCAACCCGCTGCCGCAGGATAGCCGGATCTATGCCGGCCACTCGTGGCTGATGGGCCCGACCTGGGCCTTCGCACAGGAAACCGCCGTGCATGCGCTGCGGCTCATGGGGTCCGGCCTCTTTGACGAGCATCCCGGCCTGCGCATCATTGTCGGTCACATGGGCGAGGGGCTGCCCTATATGATGTGGCGGATCGACAACCGAAATGCTTGGGTCAAGGTCGAAAAGAGCTATCCCGCCAAGCGCCGCATCGCAGATTATTTCAACGAGAACTTCTACATCACCACGTCGGGGAATTTCCGCACCCAGTCGCTGATCGATGCCATGCTGGAAATCGGCGCTGACAGGATTTTGTTCTCCACCGACTGGCCGTTCGAGAATATCGACCACGCCGCCGACTGGTTTGATAGCACCACGATCTCGGAGGCAGATCGCCTGAAGATCGGCAGGACCAATGCACTTTCGCTGTTCAAGCTCGATCGTTGAACATGGCGCAACGAAGACGGAGTTGATGGGTGTGGTAGCGTCCTTCCAATACAATATCGGTCCGGCAAGGATCATTTTCGGGCCCGGCTCGCTTGGCCAACTCGCCGACGCAATCACGGGGCAGGGCTGCAAGCGCGCCCTGATCCTGTCCACCCCACATCAAAGTGCGGAAGCCGAAGGTATTGCCGCCGTCCTCGGCCCGCTTTCGGCCGGCCTGTTTACCGATGCCACGATGCATACGCCGGTCGATGTGACCGAGCGGGCGATGGCAACTTATCGTGCCGCCGGAGCCGATTGCGTCGTTTCCCTCGGGGGTGGATCGACGATCGGGCTCGGGAAAGCGATCGCCTATCGCAACGATGCGCCTCAGATCGTGGTAGCGACGACTTATGCCGGCTCGGAAGTGACGCCGATCCTCGGCCAGACGGAAAACGGTGAAAAGACGACCGTCCGGGCCGCCAGCATACTGCCCGAGGTCGTCATTTACGACCCCGAATTGACCGTCGGATTGCCGGTCGCCATGAGCGTGAGCAGCGGCCTCAATGCGATGGCCCATGCCGTAGAAGGTCTCTACGCACGGGATCGCAATCCGATCACCTCGATGATGGCAATGGAAGGTCTGCGCGCGCTGAAGCAGGCATTGCCACGGATTCTGAACGAACAGCAAGATCTCGGCGCGCGGGGGGACGCACTCTATGGTGCGTGGCTTTGCGGGACGGTGCTCGGCACCGTTGGCATGGCCCTGCACCACAAACTCTGCCACACGCTGGGTGGCAGCTTCGACCTGCCGCATTCAGAAACCCATGCAATCGTGCTTCCGCATTCAGCCGCCTACAACGCGCATGCAGCGGCAGAGGAACTGAAGTCGGCGGCCGACCTCTTCGGTGGCTCGCTGGGAGCCGGTCTCTACGACTTTGCCGCGTCGATCAACGCGCCTACCGCGTTGAGAGATCTCGGTATGAAGGAAGCAGATCTCGACCGTGCAGCCGATCTGGCGACCCGCAACCCGTACTGGAACCCGCGTCCTATAGAGCGCCAGGCGATCCGCGCCCTGCTGCAAAACGCCTGGGAGGGCGCGCGGCCGCAATAACGCATTCGGAGGAGTTTCAATGTCTCGATATTTCAGCGAGGAAAAATCCGCAGAAGCGGTCAACGCACGCATGGCCCAGAACATAGCGCCACGGCTGGCCGAGGTCATGGCATCGCTTGTCACGCATTTGCATGCCTTTGCAAAGGATGTCAGCCTTACCCAGCAGGAATGGGAGACGGCAATCAGCTTCCTCACCCGGACAGGCCATCTTTGCCACGACGAGCGACAGGAATTCATCCTGCTGAGCGACGCGTTGGGTTTTTCCATGCTGGTCGATGCCATCAACAATCGCCGGCCGGAAGGGGCAACCGAAAACACTGTATTCGGGCCGTTTCACGTCGAAGGAGCGCCAGTGCGCCAGATGGGGGAGACGATCTCCTTGGACGGCAGGGGCGAGAGTTGTCTTTTCACCGGCTGCGTGCTGGATCTTGACGGCCACCCCGTCGAGGGTGCGCTGATCGATGTCTGGTCGGACAATTCCGATGGGTTCTACGACGTCCAGCAGTCGGACATTCAGCCGAAATGGAATAATCGCGGGATCTTCGTGACAGGCGCCGACGGCGCCTATAGTTTCGTCGGCATCAAGCCGGTTTCCTACCCGATCCCCGATGACGGTCCGGTCGGCCAGATGCTGAGATCGCTGGGCCGCCACCCATATCGCCCTGCCCATACTCACTATCTGATCACCGCGGAGGGATACCAGAAGCTCGTCACCCACACGTTTGTCGGCGACGATCCCTATCTGGAGTCGGATGCGGTCTTTGGGGTGAAAGACAGCCTGATCGCCCCCTTCGAGCGGATCGATGAAGCGACGATCTGGCGCTCCGATTTCAATTTTGTCCTAACCCCCTTGGATTACCGCCGATGAACTCTCTAACTTCGTAAAGGCGGATAGCCTCCGTCTGCTGCGAGCCGGGGTGATGCACTCACCCCGGCCGGTATTCACGGCCAGGCGGCAGCCTTGCTGCCGCCCTCGTTGCGCCTCGACGCCGCGTTGATAGTGTCAGACGGCAATCTTGCCGCCACCCACCTTGGTGATCGCAACGACTGCAGGCCGCACTGGCATGTCGGGCTTGAAGTCCGGCCAGCGGGTGGAAAGGTCCTCGTAGTAGGACGGACGGCCATGGCCAGACCAGTCCTCGCCGCCATCGGCCGGATGCTGGACGGCGACGAAAGCGGTTTGGTCATCCGGGGTGAAGAGCGGACCGCACATCTCGGCACCGACGGGAACGCGGAAGAAGAGCTTGGACGTGGCGCGGGCTTCACCTTCCGTATCGACGGCCCAGAGACCGTCCGTTCGGCCGGTCGCCTTGTTGTTATTGCCATCGGTCGAGACCCAGAGCCGGCCAGCGGAATCAACCGCGCAGTTATCCGGCATGCCGAACCAGCCGTTCTTGGTGGTCTCGGTGGAGAAGGTCGCGCCGACCGCCGCAACGGAAGGATCGCCGCACTTCAGAAGCACTTCCCACTTGCCGGAGGTTGCGGTGAAATCGCCGTCGTTTTCGGCGATCTCGATAATATGGCCAAAGGCGTTTTCTGCGCGCGGGTTGGCGGCATTTACCTGGTCGGCCTTGCGGCGGGTGTTGTTGGTCAGCATCACGTAGACCTTGCCGTTGACGCCGTTCGGCTGGACGTCCTCCGGCCGGTCCATTTTCGTGGCACCGAGCACGTCGCCCGCGCGCCGACATTCGATCAACACGTCCGCCTGGCTGTTAAATCCGTTGGCGGCGGTCAGCGGTCCCTGGCCGTGGACCATCGGCAGCCACTGCATGGTGCCGTCCTCGTTGAACTTGGCGACGTAAAGCGTTCCGTTGTCGAGCAGGTTCATGTTGGCCGCGCGGTCGTTCGGCTTGAACGTGCCTTCGGTCACGAACTTGTAGACATAGTCGAACCGTTCGTCGTCGCCGAGATAGAAGACGACCTTGCCGTTCTTCGCGACGATCGATTCGGCGCCCTCGTGCTTGGTCCGGCCGAGCGCGGTGCGCTTTTTCGGCGTGGAGGCCGGGTCCATGACATCAACCTCGACGATCCAGCCGAAGCGGTTCGGCTCGTTCGGTTCCTTGGCGAGATCGTAGCGGTCATAGAAATTGGCCCACTCGTAGCTGCCTTCCGGAACGCCGTAACGCTTGTAGTTGGCGGCCTCCTTATGGCCTTCCGGCAGCTTGCCCGAAAAATAACCATGGAAATTCTCTTCCGCCATGATGTATGTGCCCCACGGCGTGACGCCGCCGGCACAGTTGTTGATCGTGCCGATGGCGCGCGTGCCAGTCGCATCGACATTGGTCTTCAGGCGATCGTTGCCGGCGGCCGGGCCGGTAATTTCCATCGGTGTGTTGGCAGTGATACGGCGATTGTATTTGCCGTCGGTGACGACCTGCCACTTGCCGCCGGCCTTGCGGATTTCGACGATGGTGCCGCCATGGGCCGCCATTTCGACATCCACCTGCTCCTTGCTGAGCGCGCCCTGCTTGATCTTGCCGTCCACGACCTTGACGAGGCCCGGGAACATCAGGTGCGGGTTGGTGTATTCGTGATTGACGACGAGCAGGCCGTGCTCGCTCGAACCTTCGAGCGGAATGTAGCCGACATAGTCGTTGTTGTAGCCGAACTGCTTGCTCTGCGCATCGGCCGTCTGTTTGGTCGGATCGAATTTCGGCGCGCCGGGCAGGACGGCATCGCCCCAGCGCAGAAGGATGTCGGCGTCATAACCATCGGCCACGTGGTGGCTGGCATCAACGCCGGCTTCCACTTCGGTAAACTTGAAGGCGGAGCCGCTCTTATCCTGGGCACGGGCCTCGTCGGCGCTCATCAGGGCGACGGGGCTGACAGTTGCCGCGATAGCCGAGACGGCGAGTGAACCCTGCAGAAAATTCCGGCGCGAGAAACGCTTGCCGATGATTTCACCCATGGTCGGGTTGATGCTCGTGTTGTGGCCATCGCCATCCGCGTCTTCAAGCTGAGTCGTTGGGAATATCTTCTGGGAAGTGTGCTCGTTCATTGGCTCGCCTCTAAGTTAGGATTTGCCCCAAGTCTGGAGCCGTTCTAACCTAAAGTTACACTATTACAGGTATGCGACAGGCATCGCCGCGCCGTCCATCTCTTGTCTGCGCGCGAAGCCTTCAAAGAAGCGAATGTCGGGGGAGGGCGGAGCCTGCCGCGGGTAAGCAAGTTCTCGATGCGGCAGCCTATGCCGAACAGCGCCTCAGCCACCGTCCTGTGTGCGTCAGTGGGCGAAAAAGATCGAAAACCGGCCGGTTCGGACCCATCTTGATCTCGGTGGGGTCATATCGACTTGGGCATTGCGCTCTGTGAATTTACGATGAACTCGCATATAAGGGCGGCGCATTCCTGATGATGCGTCTCAAGCAGAAGATGCGCCCCGTCGTAAATATGCATATCCAATCGGTTGAGCTCGCGGGCATAAGCCATTACCTCATCGAGCTCGAAATAGGGGTCGTGCCGCCCCCAGACTAGCAGCGCCGGCGGCTGGTGATCGCGATGATAGGCCGAAATCTCCGGAAAGCGGGCGACGTAGCGGCCATAGTCGCTGAAGATGCGAAACTGTATTTCGACGAGTCCGGGCCGGCTCATCCGTTCCCAGTCGAGATGCCAGCCTTCCGGCGCGAACTGCGGTTTGAGCCTATCCGGAATGTCGCCGACATATGTGTGCCGCACCCCTTCGAAATTCAGCCATTCGGGCAGGTTCGCGCGGTTCTCCGGGGTGGGTTCCGCCCAATAGGCTTTGCTGGCGCCCCAAACTGGACCGAGGCCTTCCTCATGGGCATTGCCGTTCTGAATGATGAGCCCAAGCACGCGGTCGGGGCGTGCCAGCGCCAGATAGTAGGCGACCGGCGCCCCGAAATCGTGGATGTAAAGGAAGAACCGCTCCAACCCGATCTCTCGCGTTAGCGCATCGACCGTCCGCGCCATGGCGTCGAACGTGTATTCATAGTCGTCGGGTGCCTCCGTGAAACCGAAGCCGGGCAGATCGGGCGCAACGACCCGCGCGACGCTCGCCAAAGGGCTGATGACGTCGCGGAAACTGTAAGATGAACTGGGTTGGCCATGGAGCAGCAGCAGACCGGGCGCATCGCGTCGCCCCGCCTCGCGATAGAACAGGTTGACCCCATCTACTGTGACCGTCTGATGCCTGGCCTTTTGCACGTCAAGCATGTGACCTCCTCGTTTTTCTGACCCACATGTCAACATTCAAGGAGTGAATTGGTTCACCTGAAAAATCCTGCCGGCCGCCCCGTCTTGACCGTGTCTGGCTGGATCGGGGCATCTCCGACCAGCGCTCCAAGGTGGAGCGTTGCCATTTATCATCTGGCGCGCCACATTGCTGCCGCCGCTATAGGAGGAGTTCCATGCATACCGGAAGTGCCAAAGCCGGCCGGAACCTTGCCGGACGCAGGGAATGGATCGGGGTCTGTGTGCTCTCGATTGCCTGCCTCATCTATTCGATGGATCTGTCCATCCTGTTCCTGGCCATTCCCGCGATCGTCGCCGATCTCGACCCGTCGGCCTCCGAACTCCTTTGGATCAACGACATCTACGGCTTCATGGTTGCCGGCTTCCTGGTTACGATGGGCACGCTGGGAGATCGGATCGGTCGTCGCCGCGTGCTGCTGATCGGAGCCGCCGCCTTCGGTGTCGCCTCGGCGCTTGCGGCCTTTTCTACCACCGCGCAACAGCTCATCGTGTCGCGGGCGCTTCTCGGCATTGCCGGTGCGACGATCGCACCCTCAACTTTGTCGCTGATCGTCAACCTGTTCAGCAACGAGGCGGAACGTAACCGCGCCATCGGAATTTGGGGCACGGCTTTCGCCCTCGGTGGCCTGATCGGGCCGCTCCTGGGCGGCTTTCTGCTGCAATATTTCCACTGGGGGGCGGTATTTCTCATCAACATCCCGGTCATGCTCATCCTGCTGATAGCAGCTCCCATCCTGCTGCCGGAATACAAGAGCGCGGACGGCGCCAGGCTTGACCTCCTGAGCGTATTGCTGTCGCTCGCCACCGTGCTGCCAATCATCTATGGCTTCAAGCACGTGGCGGCAGACGGTTTTGACATTCGTCATCTGCTTCCCATCGGCGGCGGGCTCATTGTCGGCTGGCTGTTCGTGCGCCGTCAGAAAACCCTGCCGGATCCCCTGATCGATCTGAAGCTCTTTGCTCTGCCCGCCTTCACGGCCTCGCTTCTGGTAAACCTTGCCGGGATGTTCTTCGTGTTCGGCGTCTTTCTTTACCAGAACCTGTTCCTCCAGTTCGTGCTTGGCCTCACACCGCTCGAAGCGGCTCTCTGGTCGGTTCCCTCATCGATCGTCTTCACAGTCATGTCCTTGCAAGCCTATCGGTTCACCAACCGTTTCGGCCCGGTCCGTACCGTATTGCTGGGCCTGCTGATAAACTCTGCGGGCATGTTTCTGATGTCGATCGCCGCCTATTGCGAAAGCCTGTTCGGAGTTCTCGGCGCAACCATGGTGATCGCCGTCGGTTTCGTGCCGGTCGTGCTGACGACAACCGGCCTGATCGTCGGAAGCGCGCCGCCGGAAAAGTCGGGCTCCGCCTCGGCGATTTCGGAGACAAGTGCCGAATTCGGTGGCGCGCTGGGCATCGCGTTGCTCGGCAGCCTCGGCACCTTGATCTATCGCATGCTGATGGACGGGGTGAATGTTGCAGGCCTCGATGCCGCTGAGAGGGCAGCGGTGAAAACGACGATCGGCGGCGCCGTCGAAACCGCAAGGGCTCTTCAAGAGAGCGTCGTGCCGGCCTGGCTTGACGCGGCCCGCCAGTCTTTCTCGACAGGCTTTGCCAGCTGTTGCCTAGTTGGGATGGTGACGCTGCTCGTGCTCGCAGTCATCGCCCGAAAGATCTACGCCCGCGCAAATATCGACGAGCAGGCCGTTGCGTCTGCCCATTGAGAAAAAAGGTGGTTACATCGGCGAGCCATTAGGTTGCTGATCCTGTCAACGTAAGTTCTCAGCTGAGAACTTACGTTCGAGCGCGCACGCCTGCTGCATCCCAGCGGATGTCTGGCCCTTCGCTCTCCTGCAAATCGGCACGCGGGGACGGCTGGAGACCAAGCCAGACCAGGTTTGCCGAGGAAGCTCGACAATAAGGCACGCGGCGAACCAGGTGCTGCCGGAGCCGCCATGGCCGCCCTGCGGGCGCAGGCTCCCGATCGCGCCGTCCATTGGGCCAAGCAGCTGCAGGCGGCATTCTACACTCATGGCCTCAGCCTCTCCGAGCCGAGCACCGTCGCTGCCATAGCGTCCGCAAATGGTCTCGATAAGGGCAAGGTATTACAGTCGCTTACCGGTGGCACAGCACAAGCTCAGGCTGAAGCGGACTTCGCCTTGACCCGCACCCTGCGGGTATCTTCATACCCGACGCTGCTCTGGATCGATGGCACCGGTGTCCACCAGCTTCCCGCCACCGGCACGCCACTGGCCACGCTGAACGGCATCCTGGACGAACTGCTCGCGGACAAACAGGCGGCCACAGCAACAGAGCCGCCTTCAATATTGGCCACCCTCACTGGAGCCGAAAGGTAGCCATAACTAGCCCTTGTATTGCCGACGAAAGCCAATCGGGGTGCGGTCCGTTTCACGCTTGAAGAACTTGGCGAAGTTGGTTGCTTCCTCGAAGCCCAAGCCCTCGGCGATAAGGTAAATTGGCCTGTCGGTGTGAACCAGGAGCCGTTTTGCCTCGAGGGCAATACGAGCCGTGATGACGCTCTTGGCGCTTTGGCCGGTGGCCTCCAACGCCGCTCGCGTCAGGCTTTTCTCCGTACAGCCCAGAGCCGAGGCATAGGCGGATACCTGATGCCAGCCAGCATAGTTCTGTTCGACCAGCCGGCGAAACTTGGCGAAGCGCTGCACAGCCAAGCTCCGCGCGTCGGCACCGCCCACCTGCCGGTCCTGCAGAATCGTCAGCCGTAAAAGCAGTGCGCAGAGCTGGTATCGCAGCAGGGCGTGGACATCCTTGGCCATCGCGTCGATCGCCGCATCCAGCTGCATCCTGGTGATGATCTCGCTGACGGCATGAAAATCCGCGTTCGACAGCGACAAATGATCCGGCAGCCGGTCCAGACCGAGAGCCGGCAACAGATCGGCGGTCGTCTGCGCTTCTGATGGCAGGAATTCGGCCCGGAACAGCACCATCCATCCATCCCACCCTTCATCACTGCCAAAGCTGTGAACCTGCCCTGGCCTGAGCACGAGGAGGGATCCGGCTGAGCAGGTGACCGGCTGAAAGTCCACCAGCTGGGTCACCGCACCATCGGTGACGCAGATCAGGGTGTGAAAGGTATAGTGGTACAGCGCCAGGATTTCCGCGCGGGCGACCCGGTGCCGCAAGTCAGTGAAGCGGAAGACCTCGACATCGAGCTCGCGACCCCGCGGACGGTACGCGAGTTGATCCACCTTTGACGCGTTCCTTGCCATGTTTTGCCCTCATCAATCAGCAGAGATGTCCATTAAGTATCAGATTTTGGCCCGTATGCACCACGACAGCATGGCGCATCGCCCGTTATTACCACTCCATAAATAGCGCGGTTTCTCCCCGGCAGGTTTAACATCGGCAATGAAAGATAGAAAATGACCAATATCGATATCGCACAGAGCTACATCGAAGCCGTCCAGACCAACGATCAGGCCACGCTTGGCAGCCTGCTTTCCCCGCAGGTTATCTGGCATCAGCCGGGCGCCAACCAGTTCTCGGGCACCAAGAATGGCATTGCCGAATTCGGCGCCATGATGGGTGCCATGATGGCCAAGTCTGGCGGCAGTTTCGCCATCACCCATGCCCATCGCTATCTCGCTAACGGCAACCTGGTGGCCATCGAGATCGAGTTTGCCGGCCAGCGTGAAGGCGCCCAGGTCAACCAGCCCGGTATCGATCTGCTGCGCATCGCCGACGGCAAGATCGTCGAAGTGTGGCTGTTCTCCTCGGACCCTGAGCAGGAAGACGCCTTCTGGGGCTGAAACGTTCACCGATCCACGGCGGCGGACCAAGGCGTCCCCGCCTATAATGTTTTCCAAATTCCACGAGTTTTACGATGACCGCGAACAACAAGCAGCTCGTCATGACCGCCTATCAGCGCATTTCCGGTGATCTGGATATCTCGGCCGTAGAAGAACGCAGTGGACCTGGCGCGGGAAGAACCCAGGCGCATGCCGCGCGACAAGCGCGAGGGCACTTTTCTGCTCAGCTCCGCGCTTAAGGGCATCGTGAAACGCTCGACGCAATCGTCGAGAAACCAATGGTCAAGCACGGCCTGAAGCTTCGCTTCGAAGAAGTCATCTACCACGACGAGTTCCAGGTCAGGTACGCGATGTGAAGCGTGAGCCAAGCGTCCCGCCAGCCGCGCAGAGGCAGGCGGTACGCGAGCCCACAATAGCTACTTCAGGAAATCATCGGCTGCGACGACCTTGCCATAGGCGAAGCCTAGTGCCGCCATAAAGGCCGCGTGGACCTGGCCTGCCGGCACGATCATGCCGTTGAACTCGGCGTCGCGTGTGGCTGCGGCGTCTTGGACGACCGTGACGTTGTAGCCGTGGTCGGCGGCAGCTCGAGCGGTTGCGTCGATGCACATGTGTGTCATGGCGCCAACAATGATCACATCCGTGACACCCTCAGCATCGAGCTTGGCCTTGAGGTCAGTGTCCCGGAACGCGTTCGGATAATTCTTCACCACGACCTGCTCACCGCCGTTGGGACCGACTGCCGGAATGATCTCTGCGCCGGGAGAGCCGGCGACGAAGAATGGCGCGCCCTCGGAGCTCTCATGGCGCACGTGGATGACAGGCACACCCTTGGACCGGGCATGCTTGATCACCTCGGCCGCCTTTTTTACGGCGGCGTCAATACCAATCAGCGGCCAAGATCCCGTGGTGAGATAGTCGTTCTGGAAATCGACGACAACGATTGCTTGCTTGTTCATGGAGTTCATCCTTTCGAAGCGTCTCTTATGGACGGCAACCAAAGATGACGCTATTGGCGGTAATGACAAAGAACGGGTTGGAAACGACATATGCCCGAAACCATCGACATCGGCTTGCTAGAGTACCCTGGCGCGCAGGAGGCCGCTCTACTCGGCCTTGCAGACCTATTTGAGATCGCCAACCGCCCTGACCGACCGACCCTGAGAGTGGCGAGATGGCGGATCGAGAGCGATTATCTGGTCCCTACCGAACCGAGCGGCCACCCAAGCGTGGTCATCGTTCCTTCGGGCAAAGGGGGACCAGTCCCTTCTGAGGTCGCCCGTATTTTCGCAGCGGGTTTGCGACGATTGCATTCAGCCGGCACGATCTTGGCCTCAGTTTGCGTCGGCGCTTTCATTTTGGGCGAAACCGGCCTGTTGAACAGGCGGTCAGCCACCACTCATTGGGGCGCTGCTGAGGCATTCGTGGCGCGCTTCCCCGACGTCAATCTAGACGTCGACCGGCTGATTATCGATGACGGCGACATCATCACCGCTGGCGGCATGATGGCCTGGACGGATTTAGGGCTGAAGCTTGTCGATCGCTACCTCGGCCCCACGGCGATGATGGAGACCGCAAGCATACTGCTCATCGATCCTCCCGGCCGGGAACAGCGATATTACAGTACCTTTGTGCCTAACCTGAACCACGGTGACACGGCGGTGCTCAGCGCGCAGCACTTGCTTCATGCGTCGTTCGCGGACGACATCATGCTCGCCGACCTGGCGAGCAAGTCGAGGCTCGAGGAAAGGACCTTCCTGCGCCGGTTCCGCAAGTCGACGGACATGACGGTCACCGAGTACCTCCAGCGGTTCCGCATGAACAAGGCACGCGAGTTGCTCCAGTTCGGCAAGTATCCCGTGGAAGTGATCGCCTGGCGCGTTGGGTACACGGATGCAAGCGCGTTCAGGAAGGTGTTCCAGAGGATCGTAGGTCTGTCGCCATCCGAGTACCGGCGACGTTTCCGCGCGTAGTATCCGCTTTTGATGAAGGATAGGGGCCTGATGCACTATAGACCAGCCGCCGCTTAAGCAGCAGCTCCCGGTTTGGTCCGCCATCATTCCAGCCGGCCCAAAGCGGACGGTCTGCAAGCGGCCCCGTAAAAGACCTTCCGAGCGTTACTTGGGTGCGGCCAATCCGGGAGCAAGGTGATGCCGAATCTTGGCGCGGCCTCGCGGAGACGCTCGATCTCCTCAGGCGTCGGCGTTCCTACGATTTCGTTCGGCTGCAGTTCGTGGCCACCCTCCTCGAGAAAGCGTTCAAATAGAGCGGGGGTCCCGATCAAGATGTATCTGCAAGGATTGCCGCTCATGTTTGTAAGCTGGTGTGGAATGCCGCGGGGCAGGAAGATGCTCTCGCCCGAAGTCAGGCGTCGAGGCTGGCTATCGAGCACCGCGGTCAGTTCTCCTTCTATGACGTAAACCGTCTCGTCGTCCCTGGTGTGGACATGGATCGGTATCTTCGTGTTTCCGTCACTCTTGTTCTCGAAGAGGCAAAACTGGCCGGCGGTCTGTTCTCCGGAACAACAGGCACTTCATGACGATGCCTGCAAGAACGAACTCCTTGCTTTCGATGTCGCGCATTGTCTGCTCCTTCCTCGAACGAATCGCCCAGGCAAAGGGTTGAGGAAACCATTCGATGCCTGGAGGACCTTCAAGCCGCTTTTCGCGCTTGGTAGGCTTCGATGACCCGCTGGCAGCTTCAGTGTCTTCTATCCAGGGGAAGAGATTCTGCAGCCTCGAGAAATTCCCGAAGAACCGCTTGTCCGTTTCGAGAGGTCAGGCGCTGGCTAAGAATGCCCGGCTGACGCCACGCGATCGAGAGCCAATTGTTATGCAGGTCGAGAGCGGACAGACGCAGCGGGCGGTCGCGAAAACCGCAGGCGTCTGCCTGCGAACGGTCCGCAAATGGCTCGACCGGTATCGCCGCGAAGGATCGGCGGGATCGCCGCCCCCACAGATGTGGGCTCAATTGGGCGGTATGGATTGTGCCACCTATCATTTGATCGCCGGTTGTCGGCCGTCGGAATTCGGTTCGCTACTTCATCGACATCAGGTTCGTGATCAGACATGGCTTGATTTCAAATACTGGCGCGGGAACCTCGGAACAACCGATATCTCTCAGCTGTTCGGGGGACAAATGTGCGATTGCCCGACGTCTTGTGATGGTCAGTTGCCAGGTTATGAGAACCCGGATTACAGCCACTGTGGTTTTCAGCGCGAATCCAGGCGGGCGCACTCTCGACAACTTACGGCTGCTGCGGGTTTCGTTGTGAGGCATTTCGGCCTCCCATTTTTCCAGATCAGGGGCATATTCTTGGGGGTGGACGGCAGAACGCCTATTCCACTCCGTTTTTACACCTTACGGCTTGCGGCCGATTACGCCGCCGCTGGCGGCGGGCGCGTCGAACCAGACCGTCTCGACGTGCCTAAATCCGGCTTCCTCGATCCATGCCGAATATTCGGCCGGCGTGTAGTTTCGTCCTCCTTCCGTCTCGATCAGCATGTTGAGGCTCATCAGCGCGGCCGACACTGGCCCGGTCTTTTCGTCATCGACAAGAAGCTCGCTGATGACGACTGCACCGCCGCTCGGCAAAGCCTCGAAGGACCGGCGCAGCAGGGCGCGGTTCGTCGCCTCGTCCCAGTCGTGCAGGACCATCGACAAAAGATGTACGTCATGCCCCTCCGGAAGGCCATCGAAGAAGCTGCCGCCAACGGTATCCACGCGGTCAGCCAGCCCGGCCACGGCAATCTTGCCTGCGGCGATCTCGGCGACATGCGGCAGGTCGAACACGGTAGCACAAAGCGCGTCATATTGCTTGCAGAGTTCGATGTCATAGGCGCCAGATCCGCCGCCGATATCCAGCAGCCGGCGGAAACGACTGAAATCCATGGCTTCGCCGAGCTTGCGCGCACTCATCGCGGACAGCGAATGCATCGCCTCCCAGAAGAGTGCCAGCATCGTCGGATCCTCGCCATCGAACAGCGAGGATTGCGCGGCCGGATCCCACGTGGTTGGCCGGTTCGTACGCAGCGCTTCGGCAAGTTTGCCCCAGCCCGCGTAGAGCCGCTTGTCGGCCATCTGCACGAAGCCACCGAAGTAATATGGTGTCCCGCGCACTAGATAGGCTTCGCTTAACGGCGTATTGCGATAACGGCCGTCCGTTTTCTCCAGAAGCCCGAGTGCAGCGCAGCCGGTCAACAGCATTTCGGCCGGGCGTGGATGTAGACCGAGCGCTTGCGCCAGCTCGCCGGCAGTCGCGCCCGGGCCGCCCGCAAGGCGGCTGAAGAGGTCCAGCTCGTGCGAAGCGGCCAGGGTCTTGAAGGCCCAGAACCCGGTCGAAAGCGCCATCAGCGGGACGGCGGAAGGAAGCTCTGGCGTAGCAATCGGCTGGACGTTCGTATGCTTGGCCGGACGTGCAGCCTGCGAAAATTGACTGACCATGATCACCTCTTTTTCAGAGCATGTCACAGCCGCAACCGGCTGGCTTGTGGCCATCCATTCGGCGAACTGTGGCTCCTGTCTGCTCAGGTGCGAATCTGGGCGCGCAGGGCTACGCTACGATTTGAGAAGGAGAAAATTTGGTTACGGTTGAAACTTATGTCATTTGGCCGCAGCCGGCTGACTTGCGCAGCAATTCTGCGCCGTAGGGTGCGCCGCTGGTCAAGTTTCGACCGGGGGTGTATAATCTTCAGGCGTGCAGGTTCAGTCCTATGGCGCCGTTCCTAACGCGGGTATCCGTTGTGGTCGTTGTTGTCTGTGACAAGAATGGAGAGGAATTGTTATGGCACATTTTCACGTGATCGCGGGAGGCGCCAGGAAGGCGGCCTATCCCACCGTGCGGCGCATCCATGTGGCGGATGTCTTCACCTCGTTGCGTCAGGGGTTGGATGATTTCTGGACCAAGCCGTCGCACTACGTCTTTCTTTGTCTGATCTACCCTATGGCCGGTGTGGTCCTCGCGTATTGGACATCCGGTGCCAATGCGCTGCCGTTGCTGTTTCCGCTGATGTCAGGCTTTGCCCTGATCGGTCCGATAGCGGCGCTGGGTCTTTATGAGATCAGTCGCCGGCGGGAGCTTGGCCTTGACACTTCCTGGCAGCACGCGCTCGAAATCAGGCATTCCCCGGCGGTCCCGGCAATCCTTGCCATCGGCCTTATGCTGGCGGTGATTTTTATCCTGTGGCTTCTGACGGCGCAGTCGCTCTATGTCAGCCTGTTCGGGCCGGAACGGCCGGAATCGCTGTTGATTTTCGTCAACGAGGTGTTCGCGACGAGCAGGGGTTGGCAGCTGATCCTCTACGGAATTGCTGTCGGCTTCCTCTTCGCTCTGGCCGTGCTTTGCACCACAGTCATTGCATTTCCGCTGCTTCTTGATCGCGACACCGGTGCGGCGACAGCGGTTTATACTTCGATGAAAGCCTTCGTGGTCAATCCCATGGAATTCATGCTCTGGGGCCTCATCGTGGCGGTGCTTCTGGTCGTCGGCTTTGCGATGTTCTTTGCCGGTCTGGCTATCGTGATCCCCGTACTTGGGCACGCGACCTGGCATCTGTATCGCAAGGTTGTTGAACCGGAATCCGTCTTGGGGAGCGGCACCGGTCGGTAGGTCGGAAAACCGGCTTCGGCACTGCCCGTCAGGGACCAGTGCCGAAGAAGGCGAGGCGGGTGAATATCGTATAGTCCGCTTCCGATACCATCAGCGCGACGAAAACCAGCACCAGTAGCGGCGGCAGCAGGATGGCGTAGACGAGCGCCAGCCGCTCCCAGGCCATGTGCATGAAGACCGCAACGATCAGCCCAGCCTTCGCCATCATGAACAACAGGATCAGCGTCCATCTGAGATAACCCTGGAGGCCGAGATAATCGACCATGTAGGAAAAGGCACTGAGTACGAAGAGCAGGCCCCAGACGAAGAGGTAGAGCCGGATCGGATGCTGCTGCCCGGTTTGGAGCTGCTGTCCAGATTGGATGTGTGCATGCGCCGTTGTCTCGTTCATGACGACCTCACCACAGATAGAAGAATGCGAAGATGAAGACCCAGACCAGATCGACGAAGTGCCAGTAGAGGCCCATGATCTCGACGCCCTCGTAGCGGCCTCTCCGGCTGGTGAAGAAACCGCGCCGTTCCTGGTCGAAATCGCCGCGCCAGACCTTGCGGGCGACGATGAGGAGGAAGATGACGCCGATCGTGACATGGGTGCCGTGAAAGCCGGTGATCATGAAGAAGGTCGATCCGAACTGTGCTGCCCCCCAGGGGTTTTCCCAGGGACGCACGCCTTCGGTGATCAGCTTCGTCCATTCGAAGGCCTGCATGCCGACGAAGCCTGCCCCGAGGAGCGCCGTCAATAGCATCAGCATTGCGGTCCTGTGGCGTTCCTGGCGATAGCCGAAATTGACCGCCATCGCCATGGTGCCGCTGCTCGAGATCAGCACGAAGGTCATGATCGCGATCAGGATCAGCGGCACGTCCTGGCCGCCGATATGCAGCGCGAAGACCTCGCTCGGATTGGGCCATGCGACCGGCGTCGACATGCGGGCGGTCATGTAGGCAATCAGGAAACAGCCGAAGACGAAGGTGTCGCTGAGCAGAAAGATCCACATCATCGCCTTGCCCCAGGAGGCGGTCTTGAAGGCGCGTTGATCCGACGCGAAATCGGCGGCGACACCGCGCAGGCCCGCCGGCCTGAGGTCTGGCTCGCCATGTGTCCCGATAGTCTGTGCCATCTGCAAATCTCCTGGTTGAGCTCCCTTGGTTCGGCCCCTAGGTCAGCAATGTGCGGCAGAGATCGAAGAAGTCATTCGCCCAGCCGGCAAAGAGCGCAAAGAGCAGGAGCCAGACGGCGAGCATGAAATGCGAATAGATGGCGGAAAGATCGATGCTGAGGCGCAGCCTGTCCGGCTGAACGTCGCTCGCGAATGCCCTGACCGTCGTGTGAGCGAGTACGGCGAGCCCGCCGAGGATATGCAGGCCGTGCAGGCCGGTGAGCATGTAGAAGAAGCTGTTGGCGGGATTGTCGGCCAGCACATAGCCGGCCGCCGTCAGTTCCCGCCATGCCTGGACCTGTCCGACGAGAAAGAAGAGGGCAAGGGCAAATGCGGCGGCAAGCACCGGCCGCAGGCTCTCCATGTGGCCGTGCCCCGCTTCTCTTCTCGCCCATTGCAGCGCGACACTGCTTAAGGCCAGTGCTGCGGTGTTGACCCAGAGCAGCCGGGGAACCGGTGTGCCCCACCAGTCCGTCGATGCCATGCGCATGAAATAGGCGCTGACGGCAAGACTGAAGAGTGCGCCGACGACGCCGAGAAACACGAAGAGGCCGATTTTCACCGCCGGTACGGGCGGCTGTTGCTGATCTGTGCCGTGATGATCCGGCAGCTGCACGGACCCGGTTTCGAGCCAGGGTTTCGAGGCCAGCCGCTGTCCGGAAAGCCACCAGACGATGATGGCGGCGATAACGGCAAGGAAGATCAGCGTGACGCTCATGCCGGAACCTCCCGTGTGATGCCGCCATCTGCCGGCGCGGTCTGCGGAATGAAGTCCTCGGCCGCTCCCGGTACGCTGTAGTCATAGGCCCAGCGGTAGACTACCGGCAGCTCCTTGCCCCAGTTGCCGTGGGCAGGCGGCGTCTGCGGCGTCTGCCATTCCAGCGTCGTTGCCCGCCATGGATTGCCGCCTGCCTCCCTGCCGCGGAAAAGGCTCCAGACCAGATTGAACAGGAAAACCATCTGCGCGGCCCCGACGATCAGCGCCATGACCGTTATGAAGATGTTCAGCGTATGGGCCGAAGGCGGAACGAAGGCCGTCTCTCCCATCTCGAAGTAGCGGCGCGGCACGCCGAGCAGGCCGAGGTAATGCATCGGGAAGAAGATCGCATAGGTGCCGAGGAAGGTGGTCCAGAAGTGGATCTGGCCGAGCGTCTCGTTCAGCATGCGTCCCGTCACCTTCGGATACCAGTGACAGATCGCCCCGAAGATGACGAGGATCGGCGCCACGCCCATGACCATGTGGAAATGCGCGACGACGAACATGGTATCCGACAGTGGCACGTCGACGACGACATTGCCGAGGAACAGGCCCGTCAGGCCACCATTGACGAAGGTGACGATGAAGGCGAGCGCAAAGAGCATCGGCAGCGTCAGGTGGATATCGCCGCGCCATAGCGTCAGCACCCAATTGTAGACCTTGATCGCCGTCGGGACGGCGATGATCAAGGTCGTGGTGGCGAAGAAGAAGCCGAAGGCCGGGTTCATGCCGCTGACATACATATGGTGCGCCCAGACGATAAAGCTGAGCGCGCCGATGACGACGATCGCCCAGACCATCATGCGATAGCCGAAGATGTTCTTGCGCGCATGCGTGCTGATCAGGTCAGAAACGATGCCGAAGGCCGGCAGTGCGACGATATAGACCTCCGGATGGCCGAAGAACCAGAACAGGTGCTGGAACAGGATCGGGCTGCCGCCGCCATGTTGCAGCTGCTCGCCCATTTCGACAATGGCAGGCATGAAGAAGCTCGTGCCGAGCAGGCGGTCGAACAGCATCATGACGCAGGCGACGAACAGGGCAGGGAAAGCGAGCAGCGCCATCACGGTGGCGGTGAAGATGCCCCAGACGGTGAGCGGCATGCGCATCAGCGTCATGCCGCGCGCGCGTCCCTGCAGCACCGTCACCACATAGTTCAGGCCACCCATGGTGAAACCGATGATGAAGACGATCAGCGAGGAGAGCATGAGGAGGATGCCCCAGTCCTTGCCGCCGGGCGTACCTGACAGGACGGCCTGCGGGGGATAGAGCGTCCAGCCGGCACCTGTCGGGCCGCCGGGGGCGAAAAAGCCCGCGGCCAGGATCAGTACGGCCAGCAGGTAGATCCAGTAGCTCAGCATGTTCGCATAAGGGAACACCATGTCTCGCGCGCCGACCATCAGAGGAATGAGATAGTTGCCGAAGCCGCCGAGAAACAGCGCGGTCAGGAGATAGATCACCATGATCATGCCGTGCATGGTGATGAACTGATAATAGTGATCGGCATCGATGAAGGCGAAATAGCCGGGAAAGGCAAGCTGCAGACGCATCAGCCAGGAGAGCACCAGCGCCACGAGGCCGATCGCGATGGCGGTCAGCGAATATTGCACGGCGATGATCTTGGCATCCTGGCTGAATACATATTTCGTCCACCAGCTTTTCGGA
Source organism: Neorhizobium tomejilense (assembly GCA_002968845.1). Lineage (GTDB taxonomy): Bacteria > Pseudomonadota > Alphaproteobacteria > Rhizobiales > Rhizobiaceae > Neorhizobium > Neorhizobium tomejilense. The sequence continues at coordinate 19,835 of PVBG01000038.1, forward strand.
TGATAAAGCTCGACATCCTCGACCTCGGCGGAGGGGATGGCGCCTGCGCTGCCGGATGGAATCTCGACCATGATGTCTCTTCCCTTTCCTTCCGATGCTGCCTGAAACCGTTTCACCGGTTCAGTTTGCCGGTCGCGGCTCTCCCGATGCCATAAGCTGGGTGAATGTCTGCTGCTGCCCGAGCCAGGTCTGATAGTCCGCCGCTTCCTCGACGACGACGGTCCCGCGCATTTGCGCATGGCCGATGCCGCAGAGCTCGGCACAGAGAATCTCGAAGCTTCCCGTCCGTGTCGGCGTGAACCAGAAATAGGTGATCATGCCGGGGATCATGTCCATCTTGGCGCGGAATTCCGGCACATAGAAATCGTGGAGGACATCGACGGAGCGCAGCAATATGCGCACCGGCTTGCCGACCGGCAGATGCAGCTCGCCGCCCTCGATGATCACGTCGTCGAGGCCGCTTGCGTCGTTCTTATTCAGGCCGAGCGGATTTTCGGGGCTGACGTCGCGCGTCTCCGCACGGCCGAGCTTTCCGTCCGCGCCCGGCAGGCGGAAACTCCACAGCCACTGCTGGCTGACGACCTCGACCGGTACGGCATCGTCAGGCACCGTGATGAACTGGTTCCACACCACGAGGCCGGGCGCCAGCATCGCCGCGACGCCGACTGCCGTTCCCGATGCCAACAGCCATTCCAGCCTGCGGTTTTCAGGCTCATAGGCCGCCTGGCTGCCTGGCTTGTGCCGGAAGCGGAAGACGCAATAGGCCATGAACGAAACCACCGCCACGAAGACGATGCCGGTGATCCAGAAGGTGATGACGAGCGTGCTGTCGATATAGGTCCAGTTGGACGCGATCGGCGTCCACCACCACGGGCTCAGCACATGGAACAGCACGGAGCCGACGACAATCAGGACGAGAATCAGCACAACAGCCATTTCCGCCCCTCCCTGAGCAGGTCGACCGTGAAACCACATTCTGCAGAAATACGGGTTATTATCGCACGAATGGAAAAGATGGGCAATTACTGCAATTTAGGCATGTCCACCCGGTCGTCTCTCAGACTGTCACTGGGAATATTGCTTGAGATAGGCGATGAGATTGGTGATCTCCTGCTCGTCCTTCACACCAACGAAGGCCATCTTGGTGCCCTTCACCTTCGCTTTTGGATTGTGCAGATAGTCGCGCAACGCCGCCTCGTCCCAGACAAGACCGCCGTCTCCGGCCGCCTTCATCCCGGTCGAATAGGCGAAATTGGGATGTGTTCCGGCCTTTCGGCCGAACAGCTTGTTCAGCGACGGACCGACCTTGTTCGTGTCGGAATCGACGACATGACAGGTCGCGCATTTCTTGAAAACGGTGGCGCCCGCCGTCGCGTCACCTTCCTGAGCTAGGGCATCAAGCGACGAAACGGCGACGATGGACGCGCCGATCAACAGAACAACACGATAGGTCATGGCAAACCTCATCCTCCTCAAGGTTGCCCAATTGCCACATCATCCGCCGTCATCTTCGCGCGGATATGTTTGCGATCACTAAAAGAGTAGTCCTCCGGGTTGGCAAGTCAACCGGCCCCACAAGAGGTTCGCGGATCATATCTGGCCCAATGGCCCTTTGAGGATGCGATCAAGAAAGCCTGGACCTGTGACGGCTGGAAGCCCCGAGGGGTCCGCGCCGTCTGCCAGGAGGCCTTCAACGCGGGACCGACACGCAGTGCAGCATGAGATCAATCAGCGCTCTATGTGAGTAGATAGACAAGGATTGCGGCTCCCAATAACCAAAGCCCGCTCAGAAGGCCTAGAGAAACAGCAACCGTTCTGCGGTCAACTTGAACCCACGGCCGCTGTGGACCGCGCAGGCTCATAGCAGACGTGTTATTGGGCGTGGTCACTCCGAAGGCCGATATGCTTTCCTCAGCAGAAGATGCTTTTGATGGTCTCGCGTTCATGCCAGTCTCATCCAATTTTGTCCGTGATTTTTCACCGAGTCCAACCAAATCCATTCGATTTCTCGACTTGAGGGCAATGGCCCCCTGAACACGCCAGCGACGATTGCTGACCCGAGAGAGAGCTTGGCGGTCTCAAGCAATGTTGTGGCGCTGACCAAAGATCTCACCGCCGATCTCCGGAAGCTTCTCGTCAATTTTGATGGTATTCCGCCGGAGTTGATTGCCGGCGCGCTGACCCGGTGCGCCCACGAGATCATGTGCCTGCAAAAGTTGTCCCAATACTCGTCGGTTGCGGTGGAAGTTTACCAGATATTCGCTACACTCCCTGACCGAACTGGACGACGGCGACAGCCGTGTGGAAGTTCCACTGCCGCAGGGCCGCCCCCAGCGGTTACCCCCACTGCGGCAAGGGCTCGACGTGCTTCCATACCGCCCGTCGAGCCCTTCGTGCCGCCCCCACTGCACCGTCCAGCGACCTCAACCGTCGACCATGATCCGATCGCGGTTCCCGCTCATTGATAGGTTTGACTTGATGTTTTGCGTGAGTGCTTGGTCGCCGTAACATCTGGATCACCAGTAAGCTCCTTGGTGATCGCTTCAAGCGTCACGGAAAGTCCAGCCTCGACCTCGACCGATTTGAGGCCTTTTGCGATCTCTCTCGCGTAGATCACTAGCCTCGCCAGAGCGACGAGTTCTACTTCCATATCAGTTTGCAAATCCGAGTATGCCATGCACCGACCCCCAACTTGTGTGGGCAATCTAAAACTCTTTGAGGGTCGTCGGGCGTGACATCGCCGTGACACAACGCATGGCTGATGACGCTAGCCATCACGCCAGAGAGACGTTCGGTTAAATTCAAAGTGGGTGGAGGGAGAATACGTGTCGGCCCGGCGCAGAGCGTCGATCAGGGCGATGGCGTCCGCTCTTTTTTGGTCCACATAGTTGTGGCGAAGAATTCGCAGCAATTCGTTGGTGCGAGCACTCGCAATTTCCGGGCAGTTTGCGACGATTGCGTTCCAGCTGCGGACCTTGAAGAACAAAGATCGCGCCCTTTCTTTGAGCAGCTCTGCCTCCTGATCGCTGATGAGACCGTGCGTGCAACAGTTGGCGACGGTAGCGTCTACATTGACCATCGGGATGGTGACGGCGACATATCCAAGCTCTTCCGGTCCATGCAGCAGTGCGACATCCGCATCGTCGACACGGGTTTCGCTCGCATAGGCCGCAAAGATTTCGCCAATGCCAGTCATGCCGAAGGCGTGACACTCTGCCGCCCGCAAGGCACCCATGCTCGCCGCTCCAAAGACCGCAACGCCTTTTGATAGACCGTAGAGAATTTCCTTGTGCCAGACGGGGGCGACATATTCGAAGGAGCCGTCGATCAATCCGATGGCCCGCGCACCTTCGTCGACCGCCAGCCGCACATCTCCCTGCATCGCCGGCGGCTTTACAATTATATCATCAGTGACGAAACGTCTTGCCTCCGGAAGGCTTGGACCGACAAAGAGTACTTTCATGAGGTAAACGATGCTGTCATCGCCCTGTCGCCAAATCTGCGCCGGCGCTCTCCCTCAGGGCTTTCCAGTCCGGGCACCAATATCTTGACGACCGCAAAAGGTGATGTCGGCTCGCTCAATCGAACGGCGATTGCTTGCGTGATATCCGACCGCTTCAAGTTCCCCAAGATTCCTGCAAGGTCGTTCGGACCGGGCAAGGGCACGCCGCGTGAAGGATCAGCAGAAAACAACTTTAACAACCTCTCCGGCAGTGGTCGCCGATAGGTCTCATGGAATACGTCGTCACGTGCGCCACTGATATAGGTGACCCGGGACTGTGCGGCTTCCGTCAGCGCGCGCACTGCAGCGCGCTCGCTGGATGGATGTGCACCACAGCCGAACGTCACGTCGACATACCGTGGCGCATGGGACGCGAGCGCGGTTTTCGCCGCAAGGAAGGCGCCGATACACGGTATGCCGATATCGCTTGTCATGTCGAACATGCGCAGCAGGATGTCCGCTTCCTCGATTTTCGCGATAAGGGACCTAACGTCCTCATCGCTGAATGCGTCGGGCTCCAGACACCTGGAGTGCTGACCGGATTCAGGAAGAACCTGCCACAAGACATGAGCGTCGCGTTCGATGCGCTCGACAAGGCCGTGGAAAATGGCCTCGTCATGCGTGTTGCCCGATGCAAGGCCATCCGAAGATTGCCAGTACCGGCAGTTCGACAGGCTCCGATCGAGGGACACGGCTTCGGCCGGAACGTAGACGCGGTCAGAACCGAAGAGGTCTTCTCCCGCCGCAAATGCCATAATGTCGGTTGCTCGGGGAGGGGACTGGTTCCGGCCAAGAAGCGGTACAAGCAAGTCGACCCGCTCGTCGGCATCTGAAAGAGCTGACGCGGAGACAGTCTCGATTGACAGGAACGGATCGCAAGCGACAGCCCGCTCTATGGCCTCCATGACCGCGGATGTTCTCGCATCGGCATCGGTAAGCCCTTTGCCTTGAGCAACCACGATCGATTTGGCGTTTGGAGTATAGGCGCACCAGACCGGAATACCGATATGATCGAGCCCGGTCTGGCGGCCAATGCGGGTTATCCCGAGCGTCTTCAGAAAAGGACGCACCCGCTCATAGGTCTCCTCGGGCGAGCAGATGCGGTCCATCGCTTACGCCGTCGGCAGCTTAGCCATCGAAGACACCAGAGAAAGCCTGTTCGGAGGAAGAGACTGCAACCGCCAAATTGACGTCTTTGACAATTGTTCCCCCTGCATTTCTAAGATCATTTGCCGCAGCCAGCGGCCCGGAAACGGGCGGCTGCATCGGCAGGACGGTTCCCGCATCAATGTCCGCCAGATAAAGCTGATTGTCTCCGGGCAGCCCGATTATCACAACTCTTGCCATATGTTACCCCCTTGGTTTTAGGTACTAAAAAATCTAAAAACCGGCTTTTACCAGGCCTTCCCGGTAAAGTTCCTTCTGCCATTGCTCTTTGACCGGCAGCACGGAGAGCCATTTGTCGAGATCGAATTGCGGATTGAGCTCCTGAGCCTTGCGGCGATGGGCGCGTGCCTTCGCGGTATCGCCAGCCATAGCATAACTCGCCGCAAGCAATCTCCGGGCCGACGAGGAGTCGCCCATTCGGTCGATGTAGCTGATAGCCTGATGAAATTCACCCAGGAAATAGCTGGCGCCGGCCGCAATCCAGAAATAATCGTCGGGGCATATCGGATTTAAGCGGATCGCTTTGTTGATCTTTGCCAACCCATCGGCGGGCTTCGATGCATGAACCAGAGCGTCGGCATACCCGCATATTGCGTCGGCAAGGTGTGGGCTCAATCCCTCCGCGCGATCGAATGCCTCTAGGCTCCCGTCGACATCGCCGCGGTAAAGCCTCGATAGCCCAAGCTCGCGGTGCGCCGATGCCAGTTCCGGCTCCAAGGCCACCGCTTTTCTTGCCGTTTCCTCCGCCTGAACCAGCAGTTCGGTCTCTCCCCGTGCCGTCAAGACCCATTCCCAGGAGTAGGTACGGGACAAACCCGCCAACGCCGGCGCGAAATCCCCGCGCATTCGCAGCGTTTCTCGAAATGCATTTCTAGCCCGGCGCACGTCAGGGAGCGTGAACTTGTTGAGATGCTGGGCGCTTGCAAGATAGGACCTATAGACATCCGGATGAGCACGGTAATCGGCGAGCACAATTTCGGTGCGCTGGAGGTGGCCGCTGATGGCCATCACGATCATCTGCGCCACTTGTCTGCGGTGTGAAGCAAGTGAGCTGGCATTGAGGCGGAAGCGTTCCGCCCACAAAACGCTGTCCGAGGGAAGGAAGATCATCTGCACGAAGAGACCTTCGCTGCTGATGTTGGTGTCGAGGACGTAGGAGATGGAATGTCTCTCCAGCTGAGCCATCTTATCCGCATCCTGCCGGATGCGGGCAGCCGTATACGGAGCAACGACCGCCACCGTCCTCAAGGAGCAAAGACTTATCGTGATATCTTCCATCAATGCGCGGGCTGGATAAGCCGCGTTTTGCTCTGCTTCCTGGGGGGGAAGCAATACCAGCCGGGGCAGTTCCGTGGGCATTGAGGGGACGACTGCTGTCCCTACGGGCAACGTGAACTCAGCTCGACTGACCGATGATCTAGAGGATCCAATTTGGTCTTCATGACGATGCGCCCCAAGCAGCACCTCGCGTACGGCGGAATCGCCCGGATCGTGTTCGAGGAGTTGTTTTGCGCTATCCTTGACATCGGCCCATTCCGACCGACTTGCCGCGGCAGCTTGTGCCTCGAAGAGCCCCGCGCGAAAACGTTGCCACTGGACCGACCGTTGTTTCTCGACCCATGGTTTTAGGCCGACAGGTAAATTGGCTTCATCCATAAACTGCCGCGTCATCAATTTCGACATTGCGTTCAATCGCGGCAGCGCTTCAAGATCACTGGAGAAGACGGAGAAATCCGCCTCAACGGGCTCGGCGGATAGCTGTACGGTCGAAGCCGTGAAATCGAGTGGCGCGGGCCAGCCGTCCACGGCGCATTTGCGCACGCGCTCGGTCATTTTTCGAAAGTTGATCTTGGCGGCGTCTTGATCGCCTGCCCAAAGCAGTCGCGCCAGATAATCTCGCGGCAGTTCAAATTCACCGCTGGCCAACATATAGGCGAGGCCGAACAGTGCCTTCTGTGGCAGTGGCAGCGTCCCTCGGTCCTCGTCAGCAAGCCAAAGGCCTCCGAATGTCACAAGCCGGAGCATCGGAACGATCCGTTAACGCGTTGCGCCCGGATCCGCGTGATCGCGATCCAGACCTGACGGGGCCCCCAGGGATTTGACCAGTTGAACGATGTTTTGGCGCAGCTTCGCATTCGCCACCCTCTGGAATGCCAGATTGAGTTCCACCCCCTCGCGGGTTGCCAGAAAGGAGGTCACCGCATCTTCCTCGTGCACGACAGGCTTGCTATCGGTCGTCGATGACGGGATTGGCGCATCGGCAAAGAAATAGCCAACAGGCGTGTCCAGTATAGTTGCAATCATCTGAAGACGACTGGCGCCAACCCGATTGGCTCCCTTTTCGTATTTCTGCACTTGCTGGAAAGTAATCCCAAGCCCGTCGGCCAGTTTCTCCTGAGACATCTTCAGCATGGCCCGCCTCAGCCGGATCCTTGATCCAACATGTATATCAATCGGGTTCGGCTTCTTCTGATCCATCACTGCACCCTCTGTCACCGCTACACAGTGGTATAAACGGAGACTTCGTGCAACTGGGACCTGCCGGCAAAGGTGTGCACCATGTAGATTCATGGCAAACCACGACCTGCGCGCCTTCCAAGCTTTTCCAGTGCGCCTGATCTGGGCGCGGAGTTTCTGTCGGGACACTTCCGCAGGCGTTTTTTAGCCAAGGCTTCTCGATGGCGAAGATCATCTGCGTCGCCTCGCTTGCTCTCTAACTCGCTATTCCGCGCTTCGAAACGTTCCTAGCAGTCTTTTGCAATTCCGAGATCCAGCTACCAGTATGCGATCTCTGCAGTCGCCGGGCATCAAGGGAGGGGACCATGGTTCACTGGAAAAATTGGATGAGGAATGGCTTGGGTGCGGCGGCGGGGGTGCTGTTTTATACGGTGGGCGCCTGGGCAGCCGATCAGTATCCCATCTCGACGGTGCGCATGATCGTGCCCTACGCCCCTGGCGGCGGCGGTGACATAACCGGCCGGATGATCGCGGATGAACTCAGCAAGCGTCTTAAGACCACGGTGGTCATCGAGAACATCGGTGGCGCTAGCGGCACGATCGGCACCGAAAAGGCGGCCCGCGCCAAGCCGGACGGAGGGACGCTGCTTCTCGCCGGCAGCGCCATCTTCACGATCGCGCCGCATATCACCAGGATCGGTTTCGATCCCCTCAAGGATTTCGTCGCCATCGCCAATGTCAGCGAATCCGTGCGCATGCTGAGTGTGCCGGCATCGCTCGGGGTGAAAAGTTACCAGGAACTGGTGGCCTACGGGAAAGCCAATCCAGGAACCCTGAACTACGCTTCGGTGGGGGTCGGTTCGACCGGCCATATTATCGGCGTGGATTTTCTGCGGACTGTGGGCGTCACTGCCAGGCACATTCCCTATAGTGGGGCCTCGCAAGCGGTTCAGGCGCTTCTCTCGGGAGATGTGCAGTTCGTCATCGACGCAATGGTCATTCCGCCGTCGCGCGAAGGCAAGCTCGTGCCCATCGCCGTGCCGAGCGAGGCGCGCCTGCCTGACTTCCCTGAGGTGCCGACGTTCCGGGAAGTGGGCCTGAAGGACATCCGCTCCGGTGGCTGGCAGGCGGTCATGGCGCCCGCCGGCACGCCGAAGGAACTTGTCGTCATGATCGAGAAGGCGCTGAAGGACGCCGATGCCAGCCCGGAATTCCGCGCTGCTCTCACCCGCGCCGGCTTCTCGCCGCGCTTCCGCACCAGCGTGCAGCTTCAGCAGGAGCTTGAGGCCGAATATGCCTATTTCGGCGAGTTGCTGAAGAGCATGGAGCTCCCCAAGAAATAACCCGTCGGAGCAATCCGGATAAGACAGCCACACCAACACGCGCGGACCTGCTGGCGCGTATCGTTTAGTATAGGCCAACAAGGATCCAAATATGCAGGAGAGACGCTCGACCGCCCCGACCCTGAGCGCCAAGGTGGCGGAATGGATGACAGGGTTTCCGCTCGATACGGTTCCGGCAGACGTCCTGGAAAATACGAAATTGCGGATTTTGGACGTCGTCGGGGTGATGATCGCATCGAGCCGGCTCGACGTAGTTTCGGCCGCACGGCGCTCCGTGGCGGAATCGGACGGCGGCCAGGGGAGCGCCTTTTCCGTGATGGGCGTTGCGCCTTCGACACCCGCGAGTGCGGCCTTCATCAACGGGGTCATGTCCGCCGTTCTCGAATTCGACGACACACATATCCAGTCTAACATCCATGCGACCGGTGTCGTGCTGTCGGCCCTGCTGCCGGAATGCGAGCGTCTCGGTCTTTCGGGTAAGAACCTGTTGGACGCCGCGCTGATCGGCAGCGAGCTGTTATGCCGTCTTGGCCTCATCTCACCGGTGCGGATGCATGAGGTGGGGTTCCATCCGAGTTCCGTCTATGGCGTCTTCGGCGCGGCCTGGGGGCTTGCGCATCTACGGGGCTTTTCGGTCGAGCAGACGGTGCATGCGATCGGTACGGCGGCCAGCCTCTCGGCGGGCTCGATTGCCTCGTTTGAAGACGGTACCTCGACCAAAACCTTGCATATCGGCATGGCGGCATCGTCGGCAATCCGCGCTGTCGCACTGGCGAACCAGGGCATTTCCGGTCCCTATCCGGTCTTCGAAGGCAAGTTCGGCTGGTTCAAGAGCTATTTTCAGTCCAAACCCGAGTTCCGTTTTTCGGCACTGACGGACGAACTCGGCGAGCGCTGGGAAGTGTTGAACATCGCCTCGAAGGCGCATCCTTGCGCATATACGATGATCCCGTTCATCGCCGCGGCGATCGAGCTTCGCGATGCTCATGGCGTCAAGCCGGAAGATGTGGATGTCATCTATTGCGATATAATGCCCCGTTCCTTTGCGACCGTCTGCGAGCCGGTCGAAGAAAAGCGCCGGCCGCGGACCTCCTGGCACGGGCGTATCAGCTTGCAACATACGGTCGCCGAAGCGCTGGTGCTTGGCCGGATGGACAAGGATGCCTACGCGCCGGAGAACCTCGTCAACCCGCTCATCAACGCGATGGCAGATAAGGTCATCCACCGGCCGGATTTGGTGGCCGCACATGATATCAGCCGTTCGCGCGCGACCGTCTCCGTCCGCCTGAAAGATGGACGCGAACTATCTCATACGATCGAGGATATGCCGGGCACCCGCCGCAACCCGGTCGCCCGCGAGGGCTATCTGCAGAAATTCCGGGCGAATGTTCGTGGCGTGATTTCCGACGCGGCGGGCCAGGAACTGGCGACAGCTCTGCTCAATTTGGAGGAAGCCGAGGACATTGGCGCTCTGTTCAGGGGGCTGCGCGGGTAAAGTCACTGATGGCACTCGAATTTACAGCCGCCCGGAGGACGACGTAGGCCTCAATCCGCCGCCTCCTGTGCGCCTTTCCTTACGAAAGATGTGGTGGCAGCCAGCAGGATCGCGATGCCGAGGACCACGAAGGTGAGGCTGATCGGGCGGTTGATAAAGGTCATTGGATCGCCGCGCGACAGTGACAGGGCACGTCTGAAATTCTCCTCGAACATCGGCCCGAGCACGAAGCCGAGGATGAACATGGCAAGGCTGCAGTCGGCACGCTTCAGGAGGTAGCCGACGACCCCGAAGATGACGAGGGTCAGGATCTGCAACGATGAGAAACCGATCGAAAAGACCCCGACGCAGGCAAAGGCGAGGACGAACAGATAGAGCCAGTGATACGGCACGGTCAGCAGCGTCACCCACAGGCCGATCAGCGGCAGATTGAGGATGACGAGCATCAGGTTGCCGATCCACATCGATCCGACCAGTCCCCAGAAAAGCTGCGGATTGTTGGTAATCATGCTCGGGCCCGGATTGACGCCCTGGATCAGCAGCGCACCGAGGAAGAGCGCCATGACCGGGCTGCCGGGCACGCCGAGCATCAGAGTGGGGATGAAGGCGGTCTGCGATGCCGCATTGTTGGCCGCCTCGGGAGCCGCAACACCTTCAACCGCGCCGCTGCCGAAACGACCGGGCTGTTTCGAAATGCTCTTCTCGACCATGTAGGCGGAGAACGAACTCATCGCGAGGCCTGCGCCGGGCAGCATGCCGAGGAACGACCCGAGCGCCGTGCCGCGCAATACGGCCGGCCAGGCCTGACGGAATTCCTCGCGGTTCGGCCAGAGACGGCCGACCTTTGAGGTGACCAGTTCCGGCGTCCCCGTGCTGCCGATTGTGGTGATGATTTCCGATACCGCGAAAAGGCCGACGGCAAGCACCGCGAAGTCGATACCGTCGCGAAGTTCCGCAATCCCGAAGGTGAACCGGAAGACGCCGGAGGCGACATCGGCACCCGCCAAGCCCAGAAGCACGCCGAGAACTGCCGAGCCGATGCCCTTGACGAAACCGCCCTTGGCAATCGAGGCGGTAGCGACAAGCGCGCAGAAGACGAGGGCGGCATATTCCGCCGAGCCGAATTTCGCGGCTACCGAGGCCATGGCGGGTGCCGCAAGCGCGATCAGCAGCGTGCCGACGGTGCCGGCAAAGAAGGAACCAAGCGCGGCAATGGCGAGCGCCGAGCCTGCGCGACCCTGACGTGCCATCTGGTAGCCATCCAGGCAGGTGACCGCCGACGATGCTTCGCCGGGAAGATTGAGCAAGATCGAGGTCGTCGATCCGCCATAGGCGGCGCCATAATAGATGCCGGCCAGCAGGATCACCGAACCTTCTGGCGGTAGTCCGAAAGTCAGCGGCAGGAGCAGCGAGATAGTGATGATCGGGCCTACGCCCGGCAGCACGCCGATGGCGGTTCCGAGCGTGACGCCGAGTAAGCAATAGAAGAGGTTGTCGATGCTGGCGGCGACTTGCAAGCCCAGCGCAAGGGAAGAAACGAAGTCCAGCACGCTAGATACTCCAGTCGAACAGGTGGAATGGAATGCCGAGACCGAAATGGAAGATGCCCAGGATGATGGCGACGATCGCCAGGGTCAGGGCGGGCAATTCCTTCAGCCGGCTGCGTTTGTCCGCAAGCCAGCCGAGACCGATCAGTGCGACGACGCTTGGCAGCAGTCCCACACGGTCGATAAGCAGGCTGAAGACAAACAGCGCCGCGAGGATCGCCAGGAATGGCCGGATTTCCTCGCGCGGTATGAGCGCAATGGCTGCCGCACCCGCATTCGCCAGTGTGGCTTTCATCAGGAGGGCTATGCCGAAGACGGAGAGTGTCGTGCCAAGCAACACCGGTAGGGCGCCCGGCCCCATTTCCGAAAGGTCGCCGAAGCCGTAGTCCAGGCCGAGATAGACGGCGATGCCGCCAGTTGCGGCGAACAGGATACCCACCGCATGGTCTGCATGAAATGTCATGATCGATCCCAATGTTCGAGGCCAGTGCCCAGGCCTATGTTCAAGCTATGCTGGCTTGACTGATCTGCGCTGGAGATCTGTTGGCGGCCGACTAAATCCCAAGTTGTTCCCACCCTCCTTCGCAACGAGCTGAAGATATCGGCCGAGACAGATGGCTAGCCTACAAGAAGGCGGCTATACAAAGATAAAGACGGCTCGTTCCGATGTTCGAAACGGGCAGGTGCATATAGCGCGGTATGGTGGTTTCCATCTCTCTGAACCGCACCGGGTTTGCCGGAGGCCATTTCGTTTAAGTTATGCGGCCATGGCTGGTTCGTCCAGCATGGCGTAGTACTGCTCTTCGGCTTCGGCTGGCGGTCCGATGGGCTCCAGAAGTCGTCGGTGGTTGAACCAGTCGACCCATTCAAGAGTGGCGAATTCCACTGTCTCGAAGCTCCTCCATGGTCCACGCCGATGTATGACCTCGGCCTTGTAGAGACCGTTGATTGTCTCGGCGAGGGCGTTGTCATAACTGTCGCCGACGCTTCCGACAGAAAGCTCTATGCCAGCTTCCGCCAAGCGCTCGGAATATCTAATCGACACGTATTGGGCAGATTCAACCGGTCGCCGCAACACTCTCGATCATATCCGATTTGAGCATCCCGTCGAAAGCCTCTGCAGGTGTGCGCCAACCCAGCGTCTTGCGGGGCCTGCTATTGAGAGTGTGCGCTGCAGCGCTGAGTTCATCAGGCCCTTGCTGGCTCAGATCTGTTCCTTTCGGAAAGTACTGGCGTAGCTGGCCGTTGGTGTTTTCGTTGCTGCCGCGTTGCCAGGGGCTTTGAACCGGCGGTTCACCCGGTCAAGCGGGCTCGGGGCCGTCTTGTCAGAGAATGTCGCGCGGATCGGCTTTCCGCGAATGATGCCCTGTAGGCTCATCGACCTCATAAGCCTGGCGACCGTGCAGCGGGCGACATCGAAGCCTTCACGCTTCAATTGCCGCCAGACCTTGCGAACGCCATAGACGCGGAAGTTCTGCTCGAAGACACGACGTATCTCGATCTTCAGACTGATATCGCTGTGGGCGGGGATCGACAGGCGATCCACATCCAAGCGCTTGGCGACGTTCTCGTAGTAAGTTGACGGGGCAATCGGCAATAGTCTGCAGATCGGCTCGACCCCGAAGACGCCTCGGTGTTCGTCGATGAACGAGATCATCGTTTGAAGGGGCGGTCGAGTTCCGCCATCGCGAAATAGCCAGACGCCTTGCGCAGAATCTCGTTGGCCTGACGAAGCTCACGGTTCTCCCGCTCAAGAGCCTTCATCTTCTCGACCACATCACTCGGCAAGCCTGCTCGTTTGCCGCTGTCGACCTCGGTCTTCTTCACCCATTCATGCAACGTGGCTGGCGAGCATCCGATCTTGGCCGCAATAGATGAAACGGCAGCCCACCGTGACGGATGTTCTGCTTCATGATCCAGGACCATGCGATGGCACGCTCACGGACTTCAGGTGAAAACTTGTTCGTTGTCTTGCTCATGATGGCTCCACTTTCTCAGAAGTTGGAGCCTCCGGCAAACCCGGTGCGGTTCACTGCCATCCTTCAGGCAAACGGCAAACTGTCCTTTGCGATCGCCTGGGGGGCGACGTGCTTCCTCACTTCGCTCCCAATCTACTCGGAACTGATGGCGCGCGCTCGCGTGTCCGGGAAGGCAGTCGGATATATTGCAGCCACAGCAGCGGCGAATGGCCTCGCGGTCGCAATACGCAACGCAAGCCCCTTCGAGGCCGCCGGATGAAAGTGATCAATCCATGGTCCCAACAAAGGTGATATTTGGCTAAGTGTCCTTGACTCCGATTTCCACCGAGACCACCGAAGAGGAAGTGCCCGAAAATCGCTCGGAATTCCTACTCAGCGCCGCGGAGGATCCAGTGTTGGAAGAGACTTCGCGTGAGCGGCCGCTTCGCCGGAGTAGGGGAAATCCTCACCGAGCTGGCGGTCGCCGTCATAAACTTTGAAGGTCGGTCCCTCGAGCTCAACAATCCTATAACCGTTGACGAACTCGACCTTTGGCGTTTTCCATCCCATATCAGCTTCCTTCTCAGAATCTCTAAAGCCGCAGCACGCGCTCGCCGGCACACTACAGCATTCTTTGTCCCGGAATCACCAGGACGACTTGCACCCGCTCATGTTTATCAGGCGCTTGGTAAGCGGCACCATCTCGCGGCACGCCGATCCGATCAAAACGGTTTCGTTACGAAAAGCACGACGATCGTCGAAAGCCCGAGGAGCATTGCCGTTTCATCGCCCTATAGATGGAGCCAGCTTCGCATAGGTGCTCTTGTTCTAGTAGCCATTCCTGATGAAGCCGCTCAGTCGACAGATCGCCCGGCTTCATCCCTCCCTGAACTCGCCCTTTCCTGAACCGCCGGCCGTCCGGTCCGTTCAATGGGGATCGGTATCGTGTCTGCAACTCGTAAGTTATGACGTCCTCCATCTGCCAACCCTCCTCAGCAATCATTGAAGGGAGTGCGGGTCGGGGAAGAAGTCCAGCTGGTGTGCCTTCCTGTGTGAAAGCGAGACGCAATTAACCTTTCGGTAACGAAGCCGGAGCATGAGTCTGCGGCTCAATCGCTGAGAGGTTTTGTTATGCGTGTTTCCGGTGGTGCTGTGCTTTTGGTTATCCCGATTATTGCTGTGCTGCTGTTTGGCGCGTCGCTCGCTTGGGACCAACTCGACAAATTGGATCCCATCGTGACTGGCACTATCCAATAGATAGATAGTTATGCCGTCCTCAACCAACTCCCACGCTCGCTTTTGGGTGAAGAAGACTTGGCGGTGGTGCCCGGTTGCCATTGCAATCATCGGCATGAGTCCCATCTTGGCAGGGAGGAGGACTATTTATGGTCCGCCTTCTCTGTCTTCTGCGATCAGGAGGCGGTAACACCAACCGAGCGCTTTGGGGCCATAACCTCTGCTGCCATCCGTCAACACGCGGGTATAAGGATACGCCACGGTTCCCGCGACCAGCTGCGCCCTGGTGGCAACTTCCACGAAGCCGCCGTTCTGCATGATGGCGACGCGATCGCAAAGATGCGCGACCGCGAGATCGTGGCTGACGAGGATATAGGTCAGTTTCTCCCGATCGCGCAGATCCTTTAATAAGTTGAGGATTTCCGCCTGAATGGATACGTCGGCATGCTCGGCACCGATGTCGGCCCGGTGCGCATTCCGGGCGTCGTCGCTCTCAACGAGGATGAGCGGCGGATCCTGCGCGGCATTGTCGACCGCGTCAAAACGAAGCGCTCGCCGCCTGACGGGAGAAAACTAAAGTGCGTATTACCGGAATAAAGACATAGATGCAGCGCATCGACGACCGTCCTCGCCTGTTGCTCAAGATCGAGACCAGCGAAGGCATTTCCGGCTGGAGCGAATGCTACAATCACGGCCCCGACTTGGCGCTTCCGCCGCTTCTCGACTACCTTTTCCACCAGATCGAGGGCGAGGTCCCGCGCCGCGTGGAATTCCC
>PVBG01000039.1 GCA_002968845.1 Neorhizobium tomejilense
GGGCGGGTGCGGACATTCTCATCGCTTTTTCCTTCTCAACCTGTTGCGCCTGTTTTCCTTGCCGGCCGTTAAAATGCAAGCTTTTCTCAAAAGGGGATGTTCAAGGCTTTCTGACACAACCAGCGGCATAACAGCCTAAAAAGGCCATGATGACCATTGGTGGGAGCCGAGCATGATTGCGCAAATCCTCGTTGTCGACGACGATCCTATTCAACGTCGCCTGTTGAAGAATGCGGTTGAACGTTACGGCCATGCCGCCCATCTTGCCGAGAACGGACTGGTGGCGCTGGAGTTCCTGAAGCGCACCGCGACCGACATCAATGTCATCGTGCTCGACCTGATGATGCCGGAAATGGACGGCCTCACCTTCCTCGCGGCTATCCGCGAACTCGGCATCGAAACGCCGGTGATCGTCCAGACGGGACAGGGCAGCATCGAATACGTGGTGCAGGCAATGCGCGCCGGTGCTTTCGATTTCGTCGTGAAGCCGGTGTCGCCGGAACGGATCGGCGCCTCGATCACCAATGCGCTGAAGCTCGACCAGAAGGAATCGAAGGCCCGTGTCGGCCGCCGCCATCGCGCCGGGGCCGTCGGCTTCGGCGATATCATCTCGGCGAGCCCGGACATGCTGCGCGTCATCGACCTCGCCCAGCGCGCCGCCCATTCCAACATCCCGGTGGTGCTGGAAGGCGAATCCGGCGTCGGCAAAGAAATGATCGCCCGCGCAATCCAGTCGAACAGCGACCGGGCCGGCAAGCCGTTCATCACCGTCAACTGCGGCGCCATTCCGCACAATCTCGTGGAAAGCATCCTCTTCGGTCACGAGAAGGGTGCCTTTACCGGCGCATCGGAAAAACATACCGGCAAATTCGTGGAAGCCGATGGCGGCACGCTTTTCCTCGACGAGATCGGCGACTTGCCGCTCGACGTGCAGGTGAAGCTGTTGCGCGCCGTGCAGCAGGGCGAAGTCGAGACCGTCGGCGCCTCGAAGGTCCAGAAGGTCAATGTCCGGCTGATCTCGGCCACCAACAAGGACCTGATCGAAGAGGTCCGGGCCGGCCGCTTCCGCGAAGACCTCTACTACCGCCTCAACGTCTTCCCGATCACCATCCCGGCGCTGCGCCGCCGCAAGGAAGACATTCCACATCTCGCCCGCGTGTTTGCCGAGCGGTTCTCGACCGAACAGAAGCTCAACAGGACGCTGTCGGTCGGCGCCGGGGCGCTCGCGCTTCTGACGGCCTACGACTGGCCGGGCAACATCCGTCAGCTCGAAAACGCGGTGTTCCGCGCCGTCGTGCTTGCCGAGGGCAACGAGCTCACCGAAGACGATTTTCCGCAGATCGCGGCGCAGATCCCGGAATTCAGACAGGCGGAACTGGCGGCGACCGCCGTCATGCCCGCACCGGGTGTCCTGTCCGACTACGCCATGCGCGAGGCGCTTGCCGATTCGCCGGTATTTGCCAATAACGACAAGGCTCGGGCCGGCAGACCGGATGCGAAGGCGATGCTCGCCGCAGCTTATCCCCAGGAAAACGTCATCGTCAGCACCGACGAGACAGGCGAAGTGAGGAAGCTTGCGGATGTCGAGGAGGAGCTGATCCGCTTTGCCCTGAAGTTCTATCGCGGCCAGATGAGCCAGGTTGCCCGTAAACTCGGCATCGGACGCTCGACACTTTACCGCAAACTCAAGGATTACGGCATCGATCCCGATGATCCCCTGAAGGAAGCCGCGTAATTCCTAATGTATTAGCTTGTGTTAACCTTCGCGCAAGGATGTCCTGTCAACGTCTGTCAATCTCTGATTAGTCAATTGTTGACTATATGGGAGAAGGTTGTACATGTGTGGCACATTTGCCATCGTGTCACCGCAATTGACAGTCATTTGAGGCAACGTGGGACGTTGTCGACAGGACGGGGATCGTTTTGCCGGATCAGTATGCAAAAGAAACGCCTTCGGGTGAGAAAAGGCGCGGCGGCAAAGCTGGGTTTTTTGTCAGTTTGACCCGGCGCGTCATGGCCATCACCCTGCTGGTGTTGATGGCGCTGCCCGTGCTTTCGGTCTCCGCAAGCGGTGCAGCAGCCCAGGAAAAAAGCCTCAAGCTCTATTTCGTCCATACCGGCGAAAAAGCCGTCATCACCTTCAAGCGGAACGGCAAGTTCGATCCCAAGGGCCTCGCCCAGATCAACCAGTTCCTGCGCGACTGGCGCCGCAACGAACCGGCCAGGATGGACCCGCGGCTCTTCGACCTCGTCTGGGAAGTCTATCGCCGTTCCGGCGCCTCCGATTACATCCACGTGGTTTCCGCCTATCGTTCGCCGACCACCAACAACATGCTGCGCACCCGTTCGCGCACCACCGGTGTCGCCAAGAACAGCCAGCACATGCTCGGCAAGGCCATGGATTTCTACATTCCCGGCGTGAAGCTCTCGACGCTGCGCGGGCTCGCCATGCAGATGCAGGTCGGCGGCGTCGGCTATTACCCGACCTCGGGTTCGCCCTTCGTACATCTCGATGTCGGCGGCGTTCGTGCCTGGCCGCGCATGACGCGCCAGGAACTGGTGCAGATCTTCCCGAAGGGCAATACGATCCATCTTCCCGCCGACGGCAAGCCGCTTCCCGGCTACGAAACGGCGATAGCGGACTACAAGCGGCGTGTCGGCTCCGATTCGATCCAGATCGCCAGCACCGCCGGTGCCGGCATCCGCGGCGACTCGGAACGCAAGCGGCAGCCTAACCTTCTGGCATTCCTGTTCGGCGGCGGTGGTGCCGACGAGGAGGAAGATAACGTGGAAAGCGCTGCTCCGGCGGTGGCGCGGCGTGCGGCTCCGGCTGCCAAGCCTGCTGCGGACGACGAGGGCGAAGCTCCTGTCGCGGTTGCCTCGGCTTCGCCTCTGACAGGCCAGATGCAGAACCAGGCCGAGGCTCCGGCGCAGGCGCAGATGGTTTCAGCACCGGTACCGCTTTCGCGCCCGGCCTTCCGTTCGGACAGCGGCGGGCTTGCCACTGCGCTCTATTCTCCGGCGCGCAACCCGGCCCAGGAAGCGCTCGCCCTGCAGGCGTCCGCTCCGGCCCAGCCCGGCGGCGAGACTTTTGCCGATCTTTCCACCTACAATATTCCGGTTCCGACGCTGCTTGGACCGCGTGGCTTCAAGGGTGACGCAGAAAGCGGCGTGATGACCGCGTCTGTCGGCCCAATGCAGCCGCCGGAGGATGTCGCGTCCGTTCCGCTTCCCAGTCAGCGCCCGAACATCGCCGCTGCCGCTCCCGCCGCCAAGGCAGAGGAACAGCAGGAGCTGACGCCGGCCCTCGTTGCAGCACTTGCCCAGAGTGTCGAGTCGCGTCAGGCGGCGGTGCCCACGCCTGTTGCTCCAACCCAGCCTGCTGTTCCGGCCCAGCCTGCTCCTGCAATGGCGGCAGCTCCCATGCCGGTCCAGAAGCCGGTTGAAACGGCGTCGGCTTCTCCGAAGGTCATCCATTCCAACAGGGGCGCGCAGTTCGGAGACGGTTTCGACGCGCCGCGCAGCCCGGTCTCGGCTTCGACAAGCGCGCTTCCGATCCCCGCCAAGGGCGGCCGTGCGCCCGGGTCTGCGCCGCAGACGGCAAATGGCGGCTTGACGGGCGACATGCTGGCGAAATGGGCTCTCAACAACAATCGCGCCGACGCGGCCGCCTCGATGAAGGCACCGCGCGTCGTCAGCCGGACCCTCAACAACGAATATTCGGCGGGCTATTCCGGCGGCGGCTTCAGGCCGGTTGCCGCCACGGTGGCGATCGATCCGAACCGGTTCAGCGGCCCGAACAACTGATCGCCGGGCTGATCGAAGACCATAAAAAACCCGCCGAAATGGCGGGTTTTTCATGCTTTCTGTCTGGCCTGCGTGCCTGGAAAGAATCAGGCGGCGTCCTGGTCGGCAGGGGCCTCGATCATGCCGAGCGCCTGGAGATATGTATCGAGGATCAGATCCTCTTCCATGCGCTCCTGGTCGTCCTTCTTGCGCAGGGCGATGACCTTTTTCATGATCTTCGTGTCGTAGCCCATGCCCTTGGCTTCGCCGTAGACATCCTTGATGTCGTCGGCGATGGTCTTCTTTTCTTCTTCCAAGCGTTCGATACGCTCGATAAATGCGCGAAGCTGGTCGCGGGCGACGCCATGAGCATCAGACATCGGGGCCTCCTGATCGTGTAGATTTCAATGAATGGTCGTCAACTGCCGAAAAGCCGCCGCGAGGTCAAGCCCAATCGGCAAATCGATCAACCATGGGCCGGCTTGTTCACGTCGAATGCGGCTTTTTGTGCATCCGAGGCTTCCGCCTGGTGCAGATTTTTCCAATCCTCGTAGGGCATGCCGTAGACGATCTCGCGGGATGCATCCTTGGAGAGGTCGATGCCGGCATCACTGGCGGCATCGCGATACCAGTTCGACAGGCAGTTGCGGCAGAAGCCGGCGAGGTTCATCAGGTCGATATTCTGCACGTCGGCGCGTTCACGCAGATGCTGGACGAGGCGGCGGAAGGCGGCGGCCTCGAATTCGGTCTGCTGCTCTCCGGTCAGTTCCGTAGGCGTGACTTCGCTCATGGGCGCATCTCCTGGTGTCGCGTCAGACTGGATAGGGGCCGGTGCGCGAGGGAAAGATCCTGTATTCATGCAATGTGGGGTCGGCGTTGAGCGTCTTGAAGACCGGCGCCAGCCTTTCCGCCCAGGCGGCGATGCCGGTCTCGTCGCCGATCAGGTCCTGGCGGACCTCGAGAAGCGCGTGCGGAGTTCCCGACACCATGCAGTGCCGGTACATCGTGTCGCCTTTAAGCGCCCCGTCATAGGGCTCGTTGTCGCCGACGACGATGTCGCCCGGTTCGCCGAGCAGGTGGAGGAGCGGTGTCACGGCGCGATCGTCGCTGTCCCAGAGCACGGCGGCGTGCCAGGGGCGGGCAACGCCCTTCCAGAACGGCGTGAAGGAATGCAGCGACAGGACGAGCGGCGCGCGGCCCGAGGCACCTGCCTTGGCAATCGTGCGCTCGACGGCGCGGTGATAGGGTCGGTGATAGGTATCGAGGCGGAAATCCCACTCTTCCTGGGTGATCGGATGATTGCCGGGGATGATCGCCCCGTCCGAGATCTTCATGATCAGGGTCGGATCGTCCTCGCCGCGGTTCGGGTCGATCAGCAGGCGCGAGAAGCAGCCGAGCACCGCCGGCACGTTGAGCATCGCCGCAAGGCGGCGGGTGAGCCCCTCGATGCCGATGTCGAAGGCGATATGGCGCTGGAAGGCGCTCGCCGGCAGGCCGAGGCTGCCATAGCGGACGGGCAGGCGGTTCATGGCATGGTCGGCGAGCAGCACCATGCCGCTGTCATAATCGCCTTCTATGATCTCGAAAGGAATGAAGTCCTGCATCGCCATCGGAAATGAAACGGTTTCGAAAGGTCGGTCGGGAGACGGGTGTTGATGGCATGGGGAAAGCCGCGACGCAAGCCGTGCCGGTGCGACGATCAGCTTGGATTGAGGGCATGAGACGGACTAATCGATTAGAGTTACGTTGACTTTCCGACTCCGCCGCGCGAAGAAAGTGCTTCACGAATAACCATGGAGTCCTGACGGAAACCGTGTCGAAAAAATCCCCCAAAGCCACTCTTCGCTCCCTCGTTTCCGCTCAGGCGCTGGCCGCCATGGTCGCCTCCGGTGTTCCGCTTTTCGCGGCGACCGTCGCGCATGCGGATTTCCGTGTCTGCAACGCCACGCAGAACCTCGTCGGCGTGGCGATCGGCTATCGCGCCACGGAGGGCTGGACCACCGAAGGCTGGTGGCAGGTTCCGGCCTCCACCTGCGCGACGCTGATCGAGGGCGAACTGCAGTCGCGTTACTACTATCTTTATGCCGAGGACGCGGCCCGGGGCGGCCGCTGGACCGGCAATGTGAACATGTGCGTCGCGGAGAACGAGTTCAAAGTCGTCGGCGTCAATGACTGTTTTGCCCGTGGCTTCCAGCGCATGGGCTTCAAGGAATATGATACGGGCCGTCAGGGAAGCTGGATGGTCCAGCTTTCGGACACGCCTGGCACACAAGAAGGCCACAACTGATGAGGCGCAACCGCAAAGTAAAGATCCTCGCAACCCTCGGACCGGCTTCGTCCGAAGAGGCGATGATCCAGAAGCTGCATGAAGCGGGGGCTGATCTCTTCCGCATCAACATGAGCCATGCGAGCCACGACCTGATGCGCACGCTGATCAAGCGCATCCGTTCCGTCGAGGAACGCTGCGGCCGGCCCATCGGCATTCTCGCCGACCTTCAGGGCCCGAAGCTGCGCGTTGGCAAGTTCGCGGCGGGCAAGGTGACGCTGACCCCCGGCCAGACCTTCACGCTCGACAGCCGTGACGAACCCGGCGACGAGACCCGCGTGTTCCTGCCGCACCCCGAAATTCTCGAATCTGTGAAAGTGGGCCACCGGCTGCTGATCGACGACGGCAAGCTGGCGCTGAAGGCCGAGAAGGCCGATGGCAAGAGCATCGTCTGCAAGGTCGTCGCCGGCACCAGCATTTCCGACCGCAAGGGCGTCAGCCTGCCCGATACGCTGCTCGGCGTCGGCGCGCTGACCGAAAAGGACCGTATCGACCTCGACGCGGTTCTCGCGACCGACGATGTCGACTGGGTGGCGCTTTCCTTCGTCCAGCGCCCCGACGACCTTGCCGAAGTGCGCAAGATCGCCCGCGGCCGCGTCGGCATCATGTCGAAGATCGAGAAGCCCCAGGCGCTTGAGCGCATCGACGAGATCATCGAGCTTTCCGATGCCGTCATGGTGGCGCGCGGCGATCTTGGCGTCGAAATGCCGATCGAAGCCGTTCCCGGCATCCAGAAGCAGCTGACGCGCTTGTGTCGGCGCGCCGGCAAGCCGGTCGTGGTCGCAACCCAGATGCTGGAATCGATGATCACCGCGCCGGTTCCGACCCGCGCCGAAGTGTCGGACGTGTCGATCGCCGTTTTCGAAGGCGCCGATGCGATCATGCTCTCGGCCGAATCGGCCTCCGGCCAGTATCCGATCGAGGCGGTGTCGATGATGGCGTCGATCGCCAGCACGGTCGAGCAGGATCCGCTCTATCCGAGCATTATCTACGCACAGCGCGCGACGCCCGAGGCGACCGGTGCGGACGCCATCTCGCTTGCCGCCCGCCAGATAGCAGAAACTCTGAAACTGTCCGCCATCGTCACCTATACCTCGTCGGGAACGACAGGCCTGCGCGCGTCCCGCGAACGTCCGGAAGTGCCGATCATCGCGCTGTCGCCGATCGTCCAGACGGCACGCCGGCTTTCGGTCGGCTGGGGCATGCATTGCGTCGTCACCCATGACGCGACCGACCTCGACGACATGGTCAACCGCGCCTGCCGCATCGTCGTGTCGGAAGGCTTCGGCAAGCCCGGCGACCGGATCATCATCTCGGCCGGCGTTCCGCTCGGCACGCCCGGCGCCACAAACATGCTGCGCATCGCCTATATCGGCTCGGACGGTCAGAGCGGCATCTGAGACGCAACGCCCCGACAAACGGAAACCGCCGGAGCGATCCGGCGGTTTTTTGTTGCGCACTTCCGTTGGTCAGATGGTGATGCTCACCGTTGGCATGGCGGAGATCGTGCCGGTCAGGGCGTTGACGGAAGCATCGAGGCTTCCGGTGCCGGGCACCGTGGCTGCGCTGTTCTGCTCGCGCAGCCTGCGGGCCGCCTCTTCCAGCAGCGCCTTGATCTGGCGGGCGACGGTGCTGAATTCCATCGCGGTCTTGATGTCGTCGAGAGACAGTTTTGGCGTCTCGCGCGGCGTTTCGTCCATTGCGTCGAGATAGGCCTGCTCGGCGCGGGAGACGGGCTTGTCGGCTGCGGGCTTGTCTGCCGGGTCGTCGGCGGGGGCAGCCGTGGCCTGTTCGTTCGCATCCAGGATGGCGTCTCCTGTCTCCGCTCCGGAAAGAGCATTGGCGGGAGCCGTTGGCGCAGTCCCGCCGCTCCCGGCCAGGGCCTCGGTGAATTCGCGGGCGGCACCGGCAACGATGACGCCGAGCTGCGCCGCCTGCTTGGCGATCACCTGCGGATCGAACCCCCAGCGGCGCATGAACTCAAGCTGCTGCTTGGCATCATCGAGCTTCTGCCTGGCACGCGCCTTTGCCTGTTCTTCCGCCTCGTCGCTCGCCTTCTTCAGCGAGGTCAGGCCATGGACGAGGCGATCGTAGATCTCGTCCTTGGGGCTGGATGGACCGGACGACGCGGCTGTTGCGGCATCCGTGGAGGCCGACGCTCCATCCTGCTTCGCGGGCCGCGCCGGGTAGTCACTGCCAATGCTGCCGATCTGCATCTCGTCTCTCCGATTCCGTGTGGCCGGAGGTTGGGACGGCCAGCTTGCTTCTGGCTGGCGTCGTCCGAGCAAGGATCAGGTTTTCTCGATCGAGAGATCCATTTCGGGAGCTGAGTCTTCTGCTGCCGGCGCGATGCGCGCTTCCGCGATGTGGGCGGCGGCCTTCAGGTCGCGGGGAAGGCCCGAGAGTTTTTCGATTGCGGCGATCACCACGTCGCTCGCCAGATAATCCGGCTTATGGCCGAGATTGCGGATGGAGACGAGTTCGGACCCGGCGATATCGCGGGCAAGGCCGCGCGAATGGATCTCCTCAGCGACGATCGCATCGCTGTCGCCGGTGATGATTACCGTCGGCGCAGCGATCTCCGTATATCGCGGCGCGACGCGCGTCACGTAGCCGTTGAGGTTGACGACGTCGATGGCGTTGCTTCGAAACACTTTCGGGCGCAGGACCAGATAGGGCGCGCCGTCGCGAAGATAGGTCTCGGGGCAGGGGTTGGGGTGAAAGACCGAGCGCGTGGCGGCCTTCATCACCATGAGGCCTGCCGGCAGGGCGAGAAGATGGCTGAACAGCCGGCCGACCACCGGGCGGGCGGTGAGTTTGTAGTACCAGTCGATCCGGCCGGGCCAGGGATGGGTGGCAGGCGCCAAAAACAGCAGGCCGGCGGTCTTTTCCGGATGATAGAGGCCGAGGCTCGCGGCGATCGCGCCGCCGAAGGAATGGCCTGATATGATCGCCTTCTCGATGCCGCGCTTTTCCATCAGCCTTGCGATCGCCGCTGCCTGGCCATCCGGGAAACCGTTTTCGGGCCCGCCGCGCTCGGAATAACCGTGGCCCGGCCGGTCGACGAAGAGCATTTCGGCGCGGCCTTCGAGCGCCTTACGGAAGGCCGCCTCCTGGTCGCGGAAATTGCCGCTGGCGCCATGGATGAAGACGATCGCCGGCAGATCGGCGCCGGCAGGCTTCGGCACATGCAGCGAATTCATGGAGAAGCCGCCGACATCGGCCAGTTCGCCGGTATTCGGAAACTCGGCCTCGATCGCCTTCGCCTTCCAGGCGGTGAAGCAAAAAGCGGTGGCAACAATGATGATGGCAAGGGGCAAGATCATCATCGACGTGCCGCCCGAAGGCTCAGGTCCTGTTGCCGGCGAGCTTTTCGGAAAGCTTGGTGACGGCTTCCTGGGCGTCGCGGTCGGCCGGGTAGACGGCGAGATAGTCCTGCCATGCCTTCAGCGCCAGTTCGTCCTTGCCCGCCTCCGTCAGGATGCCTGCCATGCCGGCCAGCGCTCCGAAATGGCGCGGCTCGCGTTTCAGCACTTCGGCGATGTCGGCCATGGATTTTCGCGGGTCACCCATCGTGTAGTGCAGCGTCGCACGACGGTTCCAGCCTTCGGCGAAGGCGGGATCGAGCACGGTCACCTGATCCAGGAAATCGAGTGCCGCGGCGTTGCGCTTTTCCTTGATGGCGGTCGCAGACCACTGCATCAGCAGGTTGACGGTGGCGCTGCCCGAATCGTTGAGGTCGGCGATGATCTGGCTGGCGATGCCGCGTGCCTTTTCCGGATTGCGTTCGCGCTTCAAGGCACCGAACAACGCATCCACGGGCTTGCCGGGTTTCTGGGCTGCGGCGGGAATGATCGGGGCGGCCGCAGGCGGCTTGGGTGTCGCGGTCTGGGCAAGAGCGGACGAAGCGGCGAGGCTCGCGGCGAGAATCAGGGTACTGAAACGAAAATAGCGCATGCGGATAAGGTAATCCGCCTGCGCCGAAGGTCAAACCCGATTTGTCGTGTTATCGACAATTTGATCGGCTGCGGCCGAGACCGATTGCCTGTATCAGCCCTGACGAGCCTTGAAGCGCGGGTTCTGCTTGTTGATGATGTAAACGCGGCCCTTGCGGCGAACCAGACGGTTATCGCGGTGACGAGCCTTCAGCGCCTTAAGCGAGTTCTTGATCTTCATTTTCCTGGTCCAGCAGTCTGTGGGCGTGAAGCCGCATGTCTATCAATCAAAAGCGCGCCGCCAAGATTCTTCGAGGGGCGCGCTCTCAGTTGGGCGTGCAGATAACCCGAGCCAATCTGCATGTCAACCTTGTGACGACGTTTTCAGGCCCTTCAATTCGGTCACATGGCCCATTTTCCGGCCCGGTCTGGATTCCGTCTTGCCATAGAGATGAACCAGAACATCGTCGCGGGAGAGCCAGGCGGGCACGTCCAGAATATCGTCGCCGATGAGGTTGGTCATCACGCAGTCGGAATGGCGGGCGGGGTTGCCGAGCGGCAGGCCCGCGACAGCGCGGATATGCTGCTCGAACTGCGATACGATGCAGGCCGCCTCCGTCCAGTGGCCGGAATTGTGAACGCGCGGGGCGATTTCGTTGGCGATCAGTGTGCCATCCGCCATCACGAAGAACTCCATGCCGATGACACCGACATAATCCAGCGCGGTGAGCAGTTTTTCGGCCGATTCGCGGGCGGTCTTCGCCGTCGCCTCGGAAACCCTGGCGGGCAGGGTGGAGGTGTGGAGAATGCCGTTGCGATGGACGTTTTCGGCCGGATCGTAGCAGGCGACCGTGCCGTCCTTGGCGCGGGCGGCGATGATCGACACTTCGCGCTCGAAGGGCACGAAGCTTTCCAGAATCAGCGGCACGCCGCCGAGCGCATCGTAGGCGCCGGCGGGTTTGTCCGCGGCTGAACGGAAGACGTGCTGGCCCTTGCCGTCATAACCCATCCGACGGGTCTTCAGGACGCCTTGGCCGCCGAAATCGGCGAGCGCCTTTTCGAGGTCGGACTGGTTGTCGACGGCATGGAATCGGGCGGTCTCGATGCCGCAGGAATTCAGGAAGCGCTTTTCGGTCAGCCGGTCCTGCGACATATCGAGCGCCTTGGCCGGCGGGTGGACTGCAACCGAGCGCTGCAGCGCCTCGGCGGCGGTGACCGGCACGTTTTCGAATTCGTAGGTGACGACGTCGCAGCGGCTGGCGAGTTCGGCAAGCGCTGCCGGATCGTCATAGGCGGCAGTGATCTGGGCGTTGGCGACCTGAGCTGCCGGGCAGTCGGCCTGCGGTTCGAGCACGATCGTGCGGAAGTTCAACCGGGCTGCGGCCATGGCCAGCATGCGGCCGAGCTGGCCGCCGCCGATGATGCCGATCGTGTGGACAGTCATGGAGCCTCGTCGATTGGGTAGTCCGCAACGGCCGCACTCTGGCGGGCGCGCCATTCGTCGAGCCGGTCGGCAATCTCGTCGTCGTTGAGGGCGAGAACGGCAGCCGCCAGCAGGGCGGCGTTGATGGCGCCGGCCCGGCCGATGGCAAGCGTGCCGACCGGAATGCCGGCCGGCATCTGGACGATCGACAGCAGGCTGTCCTGGCCGGACAGCGCCTTCGACTGAACCGGCACGCCGAAAACCGGAAGCGGCGTCATGGCGGCGGTCATGCCGGGCAGGTGGGCCGCACCGCCGGCGCCGGCGATGATGACCTGGAAACCTTCGGCACGGGCGCCCTTGGCAAATTGCATCATCCGCTCCGGCGTGCGATGCGCCGATATGATACGGGCCTCGTAACCGATATCGAGCGCCTCCAGCGTGTCGGCGGCGTTCTTCATGGTCTCCCAGTCGGACTGGCTGCCCATGATGATGGCGACGGCAGGTCTTTCAGACATGGCGGGACCCTTACGCGATGATGTCCGGAACAATCTGGTCTTCGAGCTGAGTCATCTTGTCTTTCAGCGACAGTTTCTTCTTCTTCATGCGCTGCACGCGAAGAGCGTCGCAGCCGACCTGGATCATGGCATTGATGGCGGCGTCGTAATCCTCGTGTTCCTGTCGAAGTTTCGCGAGCACCAGCCGGACATCCGCCTGTTCCTGATCTGCCATATTCCAGTCCCCATTCTCACGCCCGGCATTTCAGCGGTCGCCGGCATTCTCCGCAAGCCTCTACCACCAAACCGCGTTAACGGGAAGTTAGACAAGGTCACGAATTTGCCTCCTTGAAACCACGATTTCACCTTCGACAAACCCGGCCGATCGTGTCACACTTCCTTCGTAAACCTGAAGCCTCGGCATTAGGGAATGCCGTGGTAGGTACCAAGGAAGGAACATGCCACATGACCGTCCAGGCTCATATCGCATCGCTTGAAAAGAAGCATGGTGCTTTGGAGGAGGAGCTCCAGGCAATTCTCGCGTCACCCTCCGCCGACGACCGTGAAATAGCCGATCTCAAGCGGCGCAAGCTGCGCATCAAGGACCAAATGCAGCGCATAAAGGCATCCACGCGTCATTAGTTCCTCAGTAGGAGAACCCGCCGCTCGCCCATTGTTTCATCAGTTAGAGGCGCATAGTGAAGGCGGCAAAATAATCCAGAAATATCAATGACAAGGTTCTGGTCGTGGTGCAGGGGACCACAAAATCCAAAAAGATTTAAAAAGCCCCGGTCGTCACGACCAGAACTGATCGAGCCACAGGTTCAGCCTGTCGAAGCCCTTGCTGTTGACGGAATAGATGCGCCGCGTGCCCTCCGCCGTCACATTCACCAGATTGCTGTCCAGAAGCGCCTTCAAGTGCTGCGATACCGCGGGCCGGCTGATCGGCAGGCCTTGCGCAAGTTCGTTCACGGTTCTCGGGGCGCGCCGCAACTCCTCCAGCAGATACCGCCGGTTAGGATCAGCTATGGCTGCAAAGGGGTCAACGGTTGTCATGCGTTGAACTTACGGTAAACGCTTGGTAACGGCAAGATTTATTGTGCATCGCAACAATGTGGCCCGCCTTATTTTGCGTTGCTTTTTTAGCTGCACCGCGCTCGCTTTGCCGGGTCAGAACGGCAGGCCGTCCCACAGCAGTTTCAATCCCGCACAGAATGCCAGACCGTAAGTCATCGGATAGAAGGTTTCCGCCTTCAGATGCTTGACGATGGCCGCGCCGATCATGGTCGCGATCAGGGCGACCGGCAGAAGGGTTGCGGAGATGGTGAGGTTTTCCGAGTCGAGTGCGCCGAGGAAGAAGTAAGGAATGACCTTGACCGCATTGACGATCGCGAAGAAGCGGATGCTGGCGCCGGTATAAGCTTTCGGATCGAGCCGCATCGGCAGGACGTAGATCTGGAACGGCGGCCCGCCGGCATGGGCGACGAAGCTCGCGTAACCGGACAGGGCGCCCCAGAAGGTGGCGGCTCCCGGGCGGTGCGGCAGGGGAGCCCTCGGCTGGTTGGATCGGGGGCCGTAGACCTGCCAGAAATAGCGCACGGTAAACAGGATCGTCGCAACCGCGATGACGAGGCGCAGCGCATCGTCCGAGACATAGGCCGACGTTGCCCACCCGAGCGCGATGCCGATGATGCCGCCGGGCAGGATCACCAGCAGCGTCCTGGGATCGTTGAAGTTCCGCCACGACCATAATGCGACGATGTCCATGACGATCAGGATCGGCAGGAAGATCGCCGCCGCCTTGACCGGATCGACGGCGAGCGACATCAGCGGCACGCCGAGCAGACCGATAGCGCCGCCGATCCCCCCTTTCGAGAGGCCGACAAGCAGGACGGCGGGGATGGCGAAGGTGAAGAACGCGAAGCTAAGCGTATCGGGCATGAAGACTCGAAGGCGATGAGGGAATGGTTGATCCGGCAGGCGGTCCGGTCTATCGAATTTGCGGACAGAAAACGAGTGCGGATTTTAACAAGTCGATATCCGCCGAACGGGAAGAAACATGACCGGACAGAAAGACCGCTGCCGCCTCGTGCTGATCGTGCCGCAATATGACGATGCCGATCAGCAGGCCAAGGATCTCGAAGCCGCGCTTGCAGGCGGCGACGTCGCGTCGGTGATCGTGCCGCAATACGGGCTCGACGACCAGGCGTTCCAGAAGCGTGCGGAAGCGCTGGTCGAACTGATCCAGGCGGCGGGCGCTGCGGCGCTGATCTGTGGAGACAGTCGGGTGGCCGGCCGCATCAAGGCCGATGGCCTGCATCTCGGCGGTGACCTCACCGAGCTGGGGGAGGCGATCGAGAAATTCGTGCCGAAGATGATCGTCGGCACCGGCGGGGCGGGCGACCGGCATCAGGCGCTTGCAGTCGGTGAACATCGTCCCGACTATATCTTCTTCGGCAAGCTTGACGGCGATATCAAGCCGGAAGCACATCCGAAAAACCTCGCGCTCGGCGAATGGTGGGCATCGATGATCGAGATCCCCTGCATCGTCATGGGCGGCACCGATCCGTCATCCGCGCTTGCCGTCGCGGAGACCGGCGCGGAGTTCGTGGCGCTCAGGGAAGCGGTCTTTTCCGGCCCCCGAGGCCCCGGCGCCGCGGTCGCCGAAGTCAACGTAATTCTGGACGAAAAAGCGCCACGGTTTGAGGCTTGATGGAGCCCATGCCGTCGAACCGCCTTTCCCGCGTGATTCTGAAAGGGCTGCTGGCGACACTTATCGCTTCGGCGGCGATGCCTTGTCTTGCGCTGGCGCAGGCGAATTCCAGGGCGGTGACCCGGCCCGTGGAGCCCGATTTCCAGCCAATGAAAAAAGGGCGGGTCGAGACCCAGCCAGTTCCGGGCTCCGCAAAGGGAACCAAGGAGCCTGAGGGCCAGCCGAACGGTATCATTCCTTCGGGCGGCGTCGAGCTTTACCAGCGCATGGGCGCGGCACTGCCGCCGGCACCGGCGGAAAAAAACTATACCGGCACCGTGGACGAAGCCTACGGGGCATACCAGCGCGGAATGTATGTGACCGCCCTCGACAAGGCGCTGACCCGGGCGGGGACCGGCGATGCGGCGGCGCAGACGCTGGTCGCCGAAATGATGACCAAGGGCCTCGGCATCAAGCGCGACGCCAAGGCCGCGGCATTCTGGTATCAGAAGGCGGCGGAGGGCGGCGATCCGGCCGCCATGTTCCAATATGCGCTGCTTTTGATGACCGGGCGCGATGTTCCCCGCGACAAGCCAAAGGCCGACGGTTTCATGCGCAGGGCCGCCGAAGCCGGCAATGCTTCGGCGCAATTCAACTGGGCGCAGATCCTGATTTCCGAAAATCCGGGCGACAAGGGCCTGCATCTGGCACTGCCCTTCTACGAAAAATCCGCAAGGCAGGGTGTCGCCGATAGCCAATATGCGGTGGCGCAGGTCTATGTGACGCTGAAGGATATTCCGGCTGAAAAGAAGGCGCGGGCTCGCGAATGGCTGGAGCGCGCCGCCACGGCCGGTTTCGACACCGCGCAGCTCGACATGGGCCTTTGGCTGGTCAACGGCGTCGCGGGAGACCGCGATTACGAAAAAGGCTTCGAGTGGCTGCGGATCGCTGCCCATCGCGGCAATGTGGTTGCCCAAAACAAGCTCGCGCATCTTTATGTCAACGCGCTCGGCACTCGGCCTGATCCGGTCGAAGCGGCAAAGTGGTACGTGCTGTCGCGCCGCGCGGGCCTTCAGGACCCGGAGCTCGAGGATTTCTATCTCGGGATCAACGAGGATCAGCAGCGCCGGGCGATCGAGGCGGCGAACAAGTTTAGACGTGGGTGAAGCGCGGTCCGGCGAAGCCGGAGCAATCGATCCAGCGAAGCGCCGGGATACGGTGCGGCAATCTGGTTTCGTCGCTCACACATCCGGGACCGCCTAAGACCAGTTTTGCAGACGCGGCCAGGGCTGCAATGCCCGCATTCCCGCAGACGGCTTGAATTTCGCGCTGTTTTATGGTCTTGAAGCCGCCAATCAAAAAATCGCTCATAAAACGCCGTCCCGTCCAGACGACAAGTCGGGACAACCCCAAGGATTTCCCGCATGGCCCGCTCCGCCCTTCTCAACGTCATGGTTCAGGCTGCCCTCAAGGCAGGCAAGTCGCTTTCGCGAGATTTCGGCGAGGTGCAGAACCTGCAGGTTTCGGTGAAGGGCCCCAGCGATTTCGTGTCCCAGGCGGATCTGAAGGCAGAAAAGATCGTCCGCGACGAGCTCTTGAAATCGCGTCCGACCTACGGTTTCCTCGGCGAGGAAAGCGAGGAGCTGAAGGGTACCGACGGCGCGCATCGCTGGATCGTCGATCCGCTCGACGGGACCACCAACTTCCTGCACGGCATTCCGCAGTTCGCAGTCTCCATCGCGCTCGAGCGCAACGGGGAAGTGGTTGCCGGCGTCGTGTTCAATCCCGCGACCGACGAGCTGTTCACCGCCGAAAAGGGCGGCGGCGCCTTCATGAACGACCGCCGCATCCGGGTCGCCGCGCGCCGCGTGCTGTCCGACTGCGTGATTGGCTGCGGCATGCCGCATCTCGGCCGCGGCAATCACGGCAAGTTCCTCGTCGAACTGCGCCACGTGATGGGCGAAGTGGCCGGCATGCGCCGGTTCGGCGCGGCCGCTCTCGACCTTGCCTATGTCGCTGCCGGTCGTCTTGACGGCTTCTGGGAAACCGAGCTTATGCCCTGGGACATGGCCGCCGGCCTGATCCTCATCCGCGAGGCGGGCGGGTTCGTTTCCGACATGAAAGGCACGACCGATATCTTCGGCAGCGGCAATGTCGTGGCTGGCAACGAACTTATCCAGAAGGCGCTGGTCGAAGTCGTCAATCGACCCGTTCCGACCCGCTGAGGCATTTTTGCGCCACCGCCCGGCTTAGAGCTCCAGTACTGAATAGCTGACTGTTTTCCTGAGCTTCTGCACTTCAATTCGTCGCATTTTTCAACTAGCCTCCGGCACTGCAGACTACCGGAGGCGAAGCATATTATGGCGAATGCGACAGTGGACGATTTGGACGCGTCTGAAACGGGCCGCGGCGGTTATGCCTACAAACTGTCCAATCCCGCATCGTTCCTATGGACGATGCTGATCTTCCTGATCATCGTCGGTTTCGTCGCTTCCATCCTCTACCGCCAGGCCGCCCACGCCTTCCAGACCAATCCCGGACTGAACGGCCTTATTCTCGGCGTTCTCCTGATCGGCGTGATCCTGGTTTTCAACCAGGTGATCGCCCTGATGCCGGAAGTTCGCTGGTTCAATTCCTTCCGCGCCGCCGGCAGCGCCGACAAGGTCGGCCGCGAGCCACGCCTGCTGGCGCCGATGCGCACCCTGATCGGCAGCCGCCGCCGGATGGCGCTGTCGACCAATGCCTTCCGCTCGATCCTCGATACGATCGGTACCCGCCTCGACGAATCACGCGACACGTCGCGCTACCTGATCGGCTTGCTCGTCTTCCTCGGCCTGCTCGGCACGTTCTGGGGCCTTATCCAGACCATCGGCTCGATCAGCAACGTCATCGGCGCGCTCGACCCGAATTCCGGCAGTTCCAACGACGTGCTGGCCGCCATCAAGAGCGGCCTTGCCCAGCCGCTCGCCGGCATGGGCACGGCGTTCTCGTCCTCGCTGCTCGGCCTTTCCGGTTCGCTGATCCTGGGTTTCCTCGACCTGCAGGCGGGCCGCGCCCAGAACCGCTTCTATACGGAACTTGAAAACTGGTTGTCGTCGGTGACCGACCTTGGATCGGACCTGCCGCCTGCCGTCGCCGAAACGCTCGCGAGCGGTTCCTCGGAGGATTTGAGGGCGCTGACGGAACAGCTGCGCGCGCTCGCCTCCGCCCAGAGCAAGGCACCGGTCGACGGCCACCAGAACGAGCGGTCGCTATCGGCCATGGCCAATCTTGCCGAAGGCATCCAGGGCCTGGTCAAGAACATGCGCAACGAACAGCAGATGCTGCGCGACTGGATCGAGGCGCAGCAGGAGGAATCAAAGGCCCTGCGCCGCACGCTCGACCGGCTTTCCGACAAGATCGGGGGGAAGTAAGCGATGGCGCTTGGCAAGAGCCGCCGTCGGGAGCGGGGCGTCGACTATTGGCCGGGTTTCGTGGATGCGCTTTCCACGCTGCTGCTTGCCATCATGTTCCTGCTTACCGTCTTCGTGCTGGCGCAGTTCCTGCTCAGCCGCGAAATCACCGGCCGTGACGAGGTGCTGAACCGGCTGAACAGCCAGATCGCCGAACTGACGGAGCTGCTGGCGCTCGAAAAGGGCAATAGCCAGGACGTCGAGGATCAGCTTGCCAACCTGCAGTCGTCGCTTGCCACGGCCGAGGCCGACCGCTCGCGCCTGCAGCAGCTGCTGAGCCAGGGTGCCGGCAATAGCGGCGCCGCCAATGCCCGTATCGGCGACCTCACCAACCAGCTCAATCAGGAACAGCAGCTGAGCGCCCGCGCCGCAAGTCAGGTAGAACTGCTCAACCAGCAGATCTCCGCGCTGCGTGCCCAGATCGCGGCCATCGAACAGGCGCTGCAGGCCTCGGAAGCCAAGGATGCTTCTTCGCAGGCGCAGATCTCCGATCTCGGCCGGCGCCTCAACGTCGCGCTGGCGCAGCGTGTCCAGGAACTGAACCGTTACCGCTCCGACTTCTTCGGTCGGCTGCGGGAGATCCTTTCCGACCGCGAGAACATCCGCATCGTCGGCGACCGTTTCGTCTTCCAGTCGGAAGTGCTCTTTCCGGTCGGCGGCAACGAGCTCGACCCGGCCGGCCGGGTGGAGATGGACAAGCTTGCGGCGGCTCTTCTCGATCTCGCCAAGGAAATCCCGGCCGAGATCAACTGGGTGCTGCGCGTCGACGGGCATACGGACAACTCGCCGCTTACCGGCACTGGCCGCTACCGCGATAACTGGGAGCTTTCCTCGGCCCGCGCTACTTCGGTGGTCAAGTACCTGATTTCCAAGGGCGTGCCGGCCAACCGCCTCGTCGCCGCCGGCTTCGGCGAATTCCAGCCGCTCGCCCAGGGCGATACGCCGGACGCCCGCTCCCAGAACCGCCGGATCGAGCTGAAGCTCACCGAGCGGTAATCGGCCACGGGAAAGACTTAAGTGATGGCCGAAGACAAGCCGGATATGAGCGTCCTCCTGAAGGAGGTGGCGGAAAGCCCGAAACGCGACAACAGCGTCTACCACAAGGCGATCGCCGAGGCGCGCCAGGCCTTCGAAGACGCCGAATCTGCCCTCGGCGGGCCGGTCGAGGTGCGGACCAAGACCAAGATCAAGCGCAACGGCGACTATGTGGTGAAGTGGACGTTCAGGCGCCTGGAGTAGATATTTCCGCCCCGATGGAATGGGTGCTCGACGTGAAGCCCAGCCGCATCAGACCGCGACGCACTTCGGGTGCGTTCATGAACAGGCGCCACAGCAGGCCGGATCGATAATTTTCGATCATCGCGATGATCGGACCCTGGTCGATCGCAAGATATGTGCCGGCCACCCAGCCTGTCTTCGGCACGAAGGCGTCGACGAAGCCGAACGCGCTGAGCAATTTACCATCGCCATACTGAAGCAATGCGCGCATGGCGCTTTCCGCCTCGGCGGGAAGGAAGGGGAAGCTCGACAGGGCGGCGGTCGGGGCGATGACGCCGCGATCGAATGTCGGCGAATGGGCGCCGTAACCTTGCGGTCCGTCGGACGCGCTGAGGCCCCAGACCCCGGCATTCGCATAGTCGGGCACCGTCAGGCAATAGTCGTGGTTGATGCGCGTATGTGCCACGGCCTGGTCATGGTAGTTGCTGCAATAGCGATCGCTCAGGCCCCGCGGATCCAGCGCGCAGAACGAATAATGCGAGATGAACAGCGGCCCGCCATAGGGCTCGCCGAGCGGAAGCTCCGTTCCAAGATAGATCTCGCCGTTGAGCATGGCTCCGGACCGGGCCCAGCCGGCACGGTAACTCTTGGGGCTGATCGGATGGGTGTCGGAGCCGGCGGCCAGGACATAACAGGACAATGCCTCGTTCCAGCCGCGGATCGGCAGGTTCATGGCCCAGCCGTAGTTCGGGCTCCAATGCCAGTAGAGGGCTCCATCCTTACCGCGGGTGAACCAGTTCCACTCCACCTCGTCGTACAATCGCGTGATATCCGCCCGCAATTTCTCTTCCCGAGAGGTCTCGCCGGCGAAATATTCCCGCGCGCAGATCAGGCCTTGCATCAGCAGCGTCGTTTCGACGAGGTCGCCGCCGTCGTCACGCCCGGAGAAGCGGATGACGTCGTTCGTCGAGCCGTCGATGAAATGCGCGAATGCCCCGCGGAAAGTTGGGGAATGCCTCAGATGATCGATGATGGTCGATATGCGCGCCAGTGCCTGCGAACGGGTGACCCACTGGCGTTCGCAGGCGACGATGATGGCAAGGACCCCAAAGCCGACG
This sequence comes from Neorhizobium tomejilense, assembly GCA_002968845.1. Lineage (GTDB taxonomy): Bacteria > Pseudomonadota > Alphaproteobacteria > Rhizobiales > Rhizobiaceae > Neorhizobium > Neorhizobium tomejilense. The sequence continues at coordinate 20,445 of PVBG01000039.1, forward strand.
CCGCTGATCGACACCATATTCGGGGAAGGCGCGCCCGAGACGAAGCACTTGTCGAACGGCAGCCCCGATTCGGGATGGGCGCCATCCCAGAAGAACCGGAAGGTCCGGGACTGTATCTTGTCCAGGCAATCGTCGAGCGACGGGTCGGGCGGCAGTTGACTGAAATTCATGATCTCGAGCTTCTGGCGGCAATGGTATCTGCGATACTGGTGGTTCTCTGGCGGCTCTGCAGTAGGTAGGCATTCGGCGCGCCCGGTTCACTTCCAGCCTGGACCCGAGCGAAACACGTTGGCGTGAATGGTCAGAGTGCGGCGGCGCTCTGCCGTTCGATGTCGTGGAACTGCAGGCGGGCGAGCTTGGCATAGAGGCCGCCCTCGGCGATCAGGCTCTGGTGGGTGCCTTCCTCGACGATCCGCCCGTCTTCCAGCACGAGGATGCGGTCGGCCTTCAGCACGGTCGCCAGCCGATGGGCGATGACCAGCGTGGTGCGGTTCTGCATCAGCCCGTCGAGCGCCTTCTGGACCAGCGTTTCGCTTTCCGCATCGAGCGCCGAGGTCGCTTCGTCGAGTAGCAGAACGGGAGCGTCTTTCAGGATGGCGCGGGCGATGGCGATGCGCTGGCGCTGGCCGCCGGAAAGGGTGATGCCCCGCTCGCCGGCCATGGTGTCGTAGCCGTTGTCCAGCTTCGAGATGAACTCGTCGGCCTGGGCGGCGATGGCCGCGGCACGGACCGCCTCACGGCTGGCATCCGGAGCGCTGAAAGCGATGTTGTCATGGATGGAGGCGGCGAAGATGGTCACGTCCTGGGGCACGATGGCGAGGCGGGAACGCAGTTCGGCGAGCCTTGCCTGGCGCAGGTCGATGCCGTCGAGCTTCACCGACCCGGCGGAGGGATCGTAGAAACGCAGCAGCAGCGAGAATATCGTGCTCTTGCCGGCGCCGGATGGACCGACGATCGCCACCGTTTCCCCTGACCTCACCTTGAATGAGAGCGAGTTCAGCGTGATGGCGCTGACGCGGGCCGGATAGGCGAAGGAGACCTTTTCGAACTCGACCTCGCCACGCGGCGGGGAGGGGAGCGCGACCGGATTTTGCGCGTCGCGAATGGCCGGGACTTCGTGCAGCAGCTCGGTCAGCCGTTCGGCGGCGCCGCCGGCTGACGAAAGCTCGCCCCAGACTTCCGAGAGCTGGCCGAGCGAGCTTGCGGCAATCACCGAATAGAGCACGAACTGGCCGAGCGTGCCGGCGGTCATGGTGCCGGCCAGAACGCTCTGCGCGCCGTACCAGAGCACGCCGACGATGCTGCCGAAAACGAGGAGGATACCGAAACCGGTCAGCAACGCGCGGGCCTTGATGGCGGTGCGGGCGGCGTCATAGGCGCTTTCCACAGTGCTGCCGTAGCGGCCGTTTGCGGTCGTCTCGCCGCCAAATGCCTGGACCGTGCGGGTGGCGCCGATCACTTCGGAGGCGAAGGCGGAGGTCTGGGCAAGCGTATCCTGGGCGGCGCGCGAGCGTTTTCTGACCGAGCGGCCGAATCCGACCAGCGGAAAGACGATCAGCGGGATGGCGCCGAGCACCAGCGCGGACAGCCGCGGGCTGGTATAGATCATCATGCCCATCGCGCCGAGACAGAGAATGGTGTTGCGTAGCGCCTGCGAAGCTGCGGAACCGAAGGCGGACTTGATCTGGACCGTGTCGGCCGTCAGCCGCGAGACGATCTCGCCCGACTGATTGACGTCGAAAAAGGACGGCGACAGCGACGTCACATGTGAAAACACCTCGCGGCGCAGGTCGGCGACAACCCGCTCGCCGATGGTGATGACGTAATAGTAGCGCATGGCGCTGGCGACGGCGAGCAGGGAGGCCAGCGCCAGCAGCATGCCGAAATAGTTGTTGATGAAATGGCCGTCCGAAGAGGCAAAACCGTGGTCGACCATGCGGCGCACGGCAAGCGGCAGAGCAAGCGTGGTTGCGGCGGCGAGCACGAGGAAAACGATTGCCGCGGCGACCATCGAACGATAACGGGCAAGGTAGGGAACGAGCCTTGCGAGCGGTCTCAAGGCTTTGCCTCTCGGCTGGTTTTCTCGGGCGTCTGCCACGTCATCTCCATAGGCTCGAAAGGCTCAATTCTCGGCCTTACGGGTACTTGTACTTCCGGCGACCTTCCTGTATAGGCTCCGCATCGAATTGGGAAGCCGTGACCAGACCGGTCTGCGGCTTCATTTATTAAAGAGGCCTCTCGCTCGCAATTGCGACAAATGGACCTCGCAGAGCAGGAATATCGACATGAAGGCTGGCATCCATCCGCAGTATCACGTGATCAAAGTGGTCATGACCGACGGCACCGAATACGAAACCCGCTCTACCTGGGGTTCGGAAGGCGCTACCATGAACCTGGAAATCGACCCGAACTCGCATCCGGCCTGGACGGGCGGGAACCAGCAGATGCTGGACCGCGGCGGCCGCGTTTCCAAGTTCAACAAGCGTTTCGGCGGCCTCGGCCTCTAATACGCTTCTTGGCGCCAAGAGTTACGAAGAGCCTGGCGGATGCCGGGCTTTTTTCGTTTTGCGGTGTTTGACGGGGAGGAGCCGTTGAAAGAGCAATACGATATTTCGGCCGCATCCCGGCGGATCGTGATCATGGGGAACGGCGGGTCCGGCAAGACTTGGCTGGCGCTAAGGCTGGCGGAGCCGCTTGGCCTGCCGCTCGTTCACCTCGACGACGTGCATTGGGAACCGGGTCGCTACGGGATTGCACGCGACCGGGCGGTCGTGCACGAGGATGTCCGGGCGCTAGCATCAGGTGAGGCTTGGCTGATCGAAGGCGTCTATGGCCGCTACGTCGATATCGCCCTGCCGAGGACAACGGCGCTGGTCTGGCTTGATCTGAGCGAAGACGAGTGTGTGGCGAATATCCTGCGCCGCGGCATTCAGGGCGGCGAGAGCCAGGGCGCGTTCGACGGGCTGGTCAAATGGGTGTCGGAATACAGAGTTCGAAAGAACAACTGGAATTCGTTCGACGCTCACCTGAAGCTTTTCGAGAGCTTCTCAGGCCACAAGGCGCGGCTGACAAACAGGGACGAGATCGATGCCTGTGCGGAGGGCCTTCTGCAGACATGAAGAAGCCGGCGCAACGTTTGCACCGGCTGTGATTGAAAAGCCTTGACGGCGATCAGTTGCCGAAGGCGGTGCGCAGCAGGTTGAGCTGGGCACGGACGCTGTTTTCGTTGTCCGGCAGAACGGCCGGGTCGGCCGGGCGGTAGATCTCGCGGTCGAGAATGGCGACGCGGTTCTGGAGCCGCAGCGAACGTTCGACGAGGTCGCGGAAACCTTCCGGCAGGTCGAGCCAGCCCGGAGCATTGCGGTCGACGTTGAAGCCGTCGAGGCGGACCTTGCTCTTTTCCGACATGACCTGTTCGCGGCTCATCTCGCCATTGTTGACGGCGCGCTGCAGAAGCAGCCAGGAGGCCATCTGCATGAGGCGGGTGGTCAACCGCATGGACTCGGCCGCGTAGAGAACCGATGCCATGCGCGGTAGAACCTTCGACGCGGCGCGGCCCGTACCGTCGAGATAGCTCGCGGTCTCCTCGACCAGCGACATACCTTCGGAGTAGAGCGCCTTGAACTGCGAAGACGCAGCGGCACGGCCTGCAAAACTTACGGTATTCAATCCCTGTTCGGACATCGAAATCATCCTGCTCAACGCAATCACATTCAGGCAATGACAACGGCGGATAAAAGTTCCCATGCCGTTCTGACTGACCTGAACATGATACTTATAATGGAAATCCGCAAGGCGTTTCTTAAGGAAAGGTTAATACCCACAAGAAGTGGTAAACAACCGCCATGTTCCTGAAATGAGACGCATTTTGGCGTCCAATACAGCAGTTTGTTTCTGTGGGAAAGCCGGTTGAAATCGGTGCCGGGAGGGTGTCGAAGGCAAAGAGCCTGAGCCCGGGCCGGCGCCGCCCTAAAAAAGAAGAGCCGCGGAAAGGCGGCTCTCAAGGTAAAACAGGGAGAAATCAGACCATTCGCCGAATGGTGAAACTGTCTGAGTCCAGGAAACCTGAACGTCTCCATATTCTCCGATGATGATTAATATACTCTTAAAACTAAGGAGAAATACTTAAAGTTCGCGTGGGAGCCCGACGTTCAGGAACGGAACAGACTGTCGGCTGCGCGCCGGCCTGCGGCCTTCGCCTCCTTCTCGGCCTCCAGCCGGGCGATCTCCTGCCGCAGCAGATCGATTCGCGATTCGAGCTCGTCCACGGACAGCATGGAGAGGTCGCTGCCGAGTTCGTGGGTGGTGGGTTTCTTCGGTCGTTCGTCGTCGATGAAGCTCATGATGCCTCCTTTCCGGCACTGGTTTCCGGCCTGACATTATCCGGCGCCGAGCCGCCGGCCTTGGCGCGCGGGTCGAGCGACAGGCTCTCGGGCGTGGCAAGCGGCGAGGTCGAAGCCGGCGCGGTCGTATAGGCGTCGCGGTCGGCGATCGGAATCGGCGCCCGCTGGCGGCTGCGGATGATAGCATAGGCGGCCACCAGAAGATGCGCCCCGGTCGTCACCGCAAACAGCGCATGCGGGCCGGCCCAGGTCATCACCGGGCCGCCGAGCGTCGGACCGATGATCGTGCCGATGCCGTAGAGCAGAAGCAGGCCGCCGGAGATCTTCACGAAGTCCTCGGGGGCTGCGAAGTCGTTGGCGTGGGCGACGGCGATCGGATAGAGCGCGTTAGCGGCCGCGCCGTAGATCGCCACCAGCACGACGATCTCATAGGTGCCGGAGGGCCGGATTGCGACGATCGCCAGGCCCGCGAGGGCTGCCGCGGCCGAAAGGCCGGCAAGCACGTGGCGGCGGTCCATTCTGTCGGACAGCCGGCCCGCCGGAAACTGCATGATCGCGCCGGCGAAGAGCGTGATGCTGACCATCGCCGCCACCGCGCCCTGGTCGAGCCCGGCGCGCGTGCCGAAGACGGCGCCGAGCGTGCCGTAGGCGCCGTTGGCGACGCCGATCAGCAGGATGCCGATGCAGGAGATGGGCGAGTTGCGGAAGAGGCCGCGCAGATCGAGGCGGGCGCGCTTCAGCGGCTGCGGCGATGCCGCCTTGGACAGCGTCGTCGGCAGCGCGGCAAGGCTGTAGAAAATGCCGCAGATCATGAACAGCGTCGGCGTCGCGATATCCGCGAACGGCACCATCAACTGACCGCCCACGACACCGAAAAGGGTGATCGAGATATAGAACGAAAAGATCGTTCCGCGGCTTTCGCTGGTGGCGCGCTCGTTCAGCCAGCTTTCGATGATCATCGATGTGCCGGCGGTGCAAAAGCCGGTGATGGCGCGCAGCACCAGCCAGGTATTCTGGTCGACCATCAGCCCGGTCAGCAGCACGTTGAGGCAGATCAGCGACAGGAAGCCGGAAAAGGCGCGGACATGGCCGATGCGGCGGACCACGTTGGGCGCCACGAAGCAACCGATGACGAAGCCTGAAGCCCATGTGGTGCCGAGCAGGCCGAGCACCTCGTTGGAATAACCTTCCTGCGCGCCCCGCACCGGCAGAAGCAGGCTCTGCAGGCCATTGCCGAGGAAGAGGAGAAGCGTACCGCAAAGGAGGGCGAGGATTGGAAGGAGGTTTCGTCTCATCTTTGCACTGTCAGCTCTTTGCGCGAATGCGATCAATCACGGCTCCGCAGGCAAGCATTGTTGCATGCTGATGAACCGGGCGTTAACGAAAGCGAAGCGGATTACCTTTTCCCCGAATCCCCTCCACATCTATCTGTGGTGGAGCGCAAAAATGTCCAGCCTATGGCGGATAAGATCGGCAAGACCAAATGACAAAGACAATCGCGGTTCTTCTGATCTTTGCCATGCTGGTGCAGATCATCAAGCCGCTCAACCTTCCCGGCTTGAGGCGCCGGGGCGACTTCTGGAAGCTGGCGATCGTCGCCTTCGCGGTCTGGAGTGCCGCGCTGATCCTGCGCGAATTCACCACGCTCTAGGTCACGCACTCATAAACTGAAGAGGCGTTCGACGAGGTTGCGGTGCGGTAAAACCTTGCTCTCGTCAAATTCGCTCAGCCAAAATCCGGATGCGCTTTACGAGCCGGTGAGCTATAAGGCCCCCCGGACGCTCGCAGAGGCGTTCAGGCAGGAGCCCGATGATGATCAAGATGAGCGTCTACTATCCGGCCGATGGCGGCTCGAAGTTCGATCACGACTACTACCGCACCCACCACATGCCACTGATCCAGGAACGGCTCGGCGATGCCTGCCTGCGCTACGAGATCGAAAAAGGCCTTGCGGGTCGCGAACCTGGAAGCGCGCCGGAGTTCGTCGCGGCGTGCCACGTCTACTCGCCGACCCTGGGGACATTCCAGGAGGCGTTCGGTCCCCACCGCGCGGAGATCGTCGCGGACGTCGCCAACTATACGGACATCGTGCCCATCGTGCAGATCAGCGAAATCGTTGGAGGGTAGGGGCTTCGGCGCGTCAGGCGTAGCCGTTGAACTTTCCGGGGCCGGCGTAGCGCCGGCGCACCTGATCAAATCTGAATGCGCTTGATGAGTCGGTGACCTAAAGCTTCTTTTCGAACCAATGGTGGGCGTAGGGTTCCGCGTTGAACGGCGCAACTTCCTGGTAACCCTCGCTGCGGTAGAGCGTCTGAGCTTCGTTGAGGGCGCGATTGGTCTCCAGGCGCAGCCGCGTCAGGCCAGCCTCGCGCGCCATTGCTTCCAGCGAACGCAGCATGCGGCGGCCGATGCCCAATCCCCGCGCCGTCGGGGCGGTCCACATCCGCTTTACCTCGCCCGATCCCCCGTCACTGATCTTGAGCGCTCCGCAGCCCTGAGGGGCGCCGTCGAGCCAGGCCACAAGGAAGAACCCGGATGGCGGCGTCATTTCCTCGGGACTTGCCGGGTTACTCCGGGAAGGATCGAAGCCGACCTCGAAACGAGCCGAAAGTTCGGCAAAATACTGTTCCAGACACCATTGTGCCGCAGCGCTGGCCGGCGGCTCGAGCCTTACCTCCACCGCTCCGGCGCGAAGCAGGCGTTCAACTTCCGCCATGGCGTCGACCAAACGGTCGCGCTGGTGAGGCTCGAGAGGCCGGAGGAACGACATAGCGAGCTCATCCGAGAGCGCCTCGTAGGTCGCCCGCTCATTCAAGCCGCCGGGCGTCAGGGCCACGCGCCGAACCCTTCCGTCGCTCGGATCCGCAGTCGTCCGGACAAGCCCCTGCGCTTTGAGCGAGCGCAACAGACGGCTGATGTGACCCGAGTCGAGTTTCAGCCGCTCGCGTAAGGTGCGCACATCGGTGTTGTCACGGATCTCATGCAGCAGCCGAGCTTCGCTGAGCGGACGGCCACGTTGCAAGTAACTGTCTTCCAACGCGCCGACATGCAGTGTGACGACCCGATTGAAGCGGCGAATCTGTTCGATCTGACCCTTGAACATTCTCTGACTTTAGTCAGATATTCGCCTGTTGTAAATCGCCACCGCCAATGAAACGGTTTCTAGACGTCTATCGAGCCGCGCATGACGGGCACGCAGCGACCGGTAATGGTGACGTCGGTGACGGTTCCGGCCGCCTTCATCACATCAAGCTCGATGATGCTGCGGCGGCCCATCTCTACACCCTGTTCTATCGTCAGATGCACCTTGGCATCCGTCTCCGGCGCACGCGTTACCAGGAAGGCGGAGAGGGCGGCAGAGGCGCTACCGGTCGCCGGGTCCTCCATGATATCGTCGAGCGGCGCGAACATGCGGGCGCGGAGGTTCCAGGGTTCTTCCTGGCTGCGGACATAGAGGAAGATCGGAAAGTCGCCATCTGTACCCTGGTGTTTCGCGGCAGCCTTGCGGAAGGCCGTGATGTTCGGCCGGGCGGCGGCAAGTGCTTCGAGGCCATCGAGTTCGGCGATCGCGAAGGCGAGGCCGACCGAGGCGAAGACCGGCCTGTGGGCGGTGGTGCGCACATGTCTTGCATCGATCGAAATGCAGTCGGCGATCAGGCCCGGCTCTATCTCGACGCCGATTTCCAGCGGTCTCGGTGCGCGGATCGTTGCGCCGATCACACCAGCTGTCTCCTGCAGCAGCCGGATTTCCACCAGGCCGGCGATCTCCTCGAACCGGAGCTTGTCAGTGACCGGCTTGCCGAACAGCTCGCGCCGCTGACCGAGCACGTAGGCGGTGCCGACATTGGGGTGGCCGGCAAAGGGAATTTCCATCGTCGGGGTGAAGATGCGTACCCGCGCGCTGTTTTCAGGGCTTTTCGGCGGCAGGACGAAGGTGCTTTCGGCGTAACCGAATTCGACCGCGATCTTCTGCATCTGGCGGTCGGTGAGCCCGCGCGCATCCGGCACCACGGCGAGCGGGTTGCCGGCGAAACGCTCGGTGGTGAAAACATCGACGGTGACGAAATCGGCGGTCGGCATGGCAAAACTCTCCGGATGCGATGCCGGATTTAAAGCCTCATCGACCTTCCTGACCAGCCAATGTTTTTGATCGCGGTCATCAACGGAATGAAAGCGGCCGGCATCATCGGCTCAGGTAAGGCCGTGGTCACGCATCGCCTTCTCCTCGTCGCCGGTGATATAGGCGAAGATCCTCGGGTCGCCATCGGCGATCGTCACCAGATAGAAGTTGGTGAACCGGACATTGCCGGCTTCGCCCGCCTTGTTGACGTAGGAAAAATCCCACCCGACTTCCGCAAGCGCATGAAGATCGTTGAGGCAGGTGATCCTGACGCCGGTAATGTCCATCCGCTTGCCGCCGGCATCGCGATATCGGGCAAAGCCTTGCGGGATCACTTCCCGGAATGCCGCGTCATTGGCTCCACCGAATACCGCCTGCGGTGTCGAGCCGACGAAATAGGGCGCGAAGAACGCCGCGACGCCGGAGACATTCACCGACGCCGCGTCCTTCAGGGCGTCATTGCTGGTCCGGCCGTATTCGTCAAAAAGCCTTCGGACCTTTTCTTCAATTTCCGTCATGGGCAACCTCCATCATGCAATGAACGTTGTTTTGCCCGTTCGGTTCACGTCGGCTTCGAGGTCGCAGCAAACAGAAAGGCCGCTCCGTTTCCGGAGCGGCCCTCTTCCTCCTCCTTGAAAAGGCGCTCCTCAAGCGGCCTTTTCGAGATCTTTCGCGTCAGGACTTGTTGACGCTTGCGGCGTAGATCTGATCGATGGTTGCGGCCAGGCTCGCATTGAATTCTGCGTCACTCATCGAGGCGCGGAGGTTTTCCGCCAGAGCGCGCGAAAAACTGGCGATCATGCCATGGTTATGGCTGAGCTTTTCGCAGGCTTCCGCGGTGCTGTAGCCGCCGGAAAGGGCGACGACGCGGACGACCGATGTGTGGGCGGTCAAGGGAGCGTAGAAATCGGCGACCGTCGGGATCGTCAATTTCAGCATGACGGTTTCGCCCGCGGGAAGCTTGTCGAGCTGCTGCGCGATCTCGTCGCGCAAGATCGCTTCAGCCTGTTCCTTTGTCGGGCTCTTGATGGAAACTTCAGGCTCGATGATCGGCATGAGGCCCTGGCCGATGATCTGACGGGCAACCTGGAACTGCTGCTCCACGACGGCAGCGATACCGGCCTTGTCAGCATGGGCGATCACCGACCGCATCTTGGTCCCGAAGATCCCCTTTTCACGACCGCGGATCAGGAGAGTATCCAGATCGGGCATCGACTTCATCGTCTGAACGCCGTTTTCCTCGGCGTTGAGACCCTTGTCGACTTTGAGAAAGGGGACGACGCCGCGCTTTTCCCAGAGATAGGAGGGAACAGGCTCACCATCGACGTCGCCGTCCATGGTCCGCTCGAACAGGATGGCGCCAAGAACCTTGTCGCCAGTAAAGGCGGGCGCGCTCATGATGCGGACGCGCATGGCGTGGATCAGGCGGAACATCTCGTCGTCGCCCTGGTAGTCGGACTCGGACACGCCGTAAAGACGCAATGCTCCGGGTGTTGAACCACCGCTCTGATCCAGCGCCGCGATGAATCCGGGCGCAGAACTCATCTTGTTCAACATCTTCGCGTCCACCATACTACACTCCTGTCCCTAAGTTGGCGCAAAACGCGCTCGTCTCTCCCAAGCTGTCAGTCGCGGATAACAGAAGTTATTTTAAAGGGAAATCCTGCGGTAAGCTATTGAAACGATTGAAATGCTTTCAATCGTTTAAAATATCTAAAATTTTTTAAACCAGTTAACTCGGGAGCGCGCCGCCCTATATGGAACGCGCTCCCTTTCGGGAAACCGACAGATCAGGCGGCCTTGATCAGCACCGAGACGCCGGGCAGATCCTTGCCCTCCATCCATTCCAGGAATGCGCCGCCGGCGGTCGAGACATAGGAGAAGTCGTCGGCGGCACCTGCATGGTTGAGGGCCGCGACCGTATCACCGCCGCCTGCAACCGAGGTGAGCTTGCCGGCCCTGGTCTGCTCCGCCGCGTGTTTGGCGGCAGCGACCGTCGCCTTGTCGAACGGCTCGATCTCGAAAGCGCCGAGCGGGCCGTTCCAGACCAGCGTCGAGGCCTTGGAGATCCATTCGTTGACGGCTGCCACCGACTTCGGCCCGACGTCGAGCATCATGGCGTCAGCCGGGATCGAATTGATATCAACCACTTCGTTGGCGGCACCAGCCTTGAACTCGCGGGCGACGACACCGTCGACCGGCAGCAAGATGGCGCAATTGGAGACTTCGGCTTCTGCCATGATCTTGCGGGCCGTGTCGGCAAGGTCGTGCTCGCAGAGCGACTTGCCGACATCGATGCCCTGTGCCGCGATGAACGTGTTGGCCATGCCGCCGCCGATCACCAGCGCATCGACCCGTTTTACGAGGTTCTGAAGCAAGTCGATCTTGGTGGAGACCTTGGCGCCGCCGACGATCGCAACGACCGGGCGGGCCGGATTGCCGAGGCCCTTTTCGAGCGCTTCGAGTTCCTCCTGCATGGTGCGGCCGGCATAGGCGGGCAGGTGATGGGCAAGACCCTCGGTCGAGGCATGAGCGCGGTGAGCGGCGGAGAAGGCATCGTTGACGAAGATATCGCCGTTCTTGGCGAGCGCCTCGGTGAAGCCCGGGTCGTTCTTTTCCTCACCCTTGTGGAAACGGGTGTTTTCAAGCAGCAGGATATCGCCGTTCTTCATGCCGGCGATCGCCTGTTCGGCTTCCGGGCCGATGCAATCGGAGGCGAAGAGGATCTTGTGGCCGAGGACCTGGTTGACGGCGGAGACGATCAGCGACAGCGACATGTCGGCGACCGGCTCGCCCTTCGGACGGCCGAAATGGGCAAGCAGGATGACCTTGGCGCCCTTCTTCGAGAGTTCCAGAATGGTCGGGGCGACGCGCTCGATGCGGGTCGCGTCGGTGACCTTGCCGTCGGCAACGGGGACGTTGAGATCGACGCGCACGAGCACGCGCTTGGCTGCAATATCGGTGAGGTCGTCAAGGGTTTTGAAGGCCGGCATGATGCTAATCCATTTACTCGGAAAGTTCGTAGCGGACCTTACTATGCCTGACCGGCGACGCAAGACGATTGGTCGCAACCATTGCCATTCCGTCCGTCGCGGCGACGGTGCGTGCCGATTCTACCGCGATAACGTAGCGGGTGGAGGATTTTATTTGAGCTTCCGCCGCTCTATGCCGAGCCCTCGGGCGGCACGGCGCCGGGCTTCACCGGCACGTTCTTGCCCCGGTACTTGCGGACCAGATCGCGGACGCGGTGGGCGATCTCGCGCATATTGATGAAGATCGGCAGATTGGTCGCCGGTTCCACCGGTTCCAGCGAGATGCCGATGCTGCGGACATGTTCGTGCTCGTCCAGTTCGCGCACGATCAGGATGATCGAGCCGAAGCGGATACGGTCGGCATAATCCGCGCGGCCGCCGAGCCGCGAGGTGATCAGGTCGCCGATCGTCATGTTCTGCTCGTTGGCGGAGAGCAGGCCGGGGCCATAGGCGGCATCGAGCTCCTTGGCGGGGCCCGCCGGCGAGATCGCGAACGCGCCGAAAAATTCCGCATCGTCCTCGTCGACCGGCACCTGGCTTGCGAAGATGCGGTCGAGCAGTTTCGAATAGGCGGGCGATATGAACAGGTAGACCTGGTCGTTTTCCTTCAGCCGGCCGGCATATTGGTAACGCATGCTGCGGCCGTCGCGGATGACCAGCGACGGCATGGCCCAGCGGGGGATGCGCTCGCCCTGCAGGATCGGGCTGTCCTTCATGACGCGGTAGGAGATCAGCTCGTGATGGGCGGTGCCCGGCAGATCGAGCTCGATCTTGTCGACGGCGCCGATACGCGGCGGAATGATGAGGCCGAGCTTGTGGGCCACCGGCTTGATCGTCCAGCCCTGGACGAGGAGGGAGACCAGCACGATGATGAAAGTGACGTTGAAGAAGAGCTGGCCGTTCTCGACGCCGCTCAAGACCGGCATGATCGCAAGCAGGATCGAGACCGCGCCGCGCAGGCCGACCCAGGCGAGGAAGCTGGTCTCCTGCTGGGTGAAATCATAGGGCAGCAGGCTCAGCCACACGGCGATCGGCCGGGCGACGAAGATCAGGAAGAGCGCCAGCCCGATCGCCGGCAGAAGGATGGCCGGGAATTGCGACGGCGTGGCGAGCAGGCCGAGCACCAGGAACATGATGATCTGCGCAAGCCAGGTCAGCCCCTCGTTGAAGCGGATGATCTGGGGTTTTGCGAACATCTTGCGATTGCCGGAATAGATGCCGGCCACATAGACCGCTAGAAAACCGCTGCCGCCCACGGCGCCGGTGAAGGAAAAGACGAGCAGGGCGAGCGTCAGCACGAAGATCGGCGCGAGGCCCCGGTCGGAGGTGAAGCGGTTCAGCACCCAGACGATCATCATGCCGCCGAACAGGCCGCAGATGACGCCGAGCCCCATTTCCTCGACGAACAGGAAAAGGAAGTGCAGGTCGAGGCCGGAAAGGCCCTGGCCGGTCGCCAGAAGTTCGGCAAGCGCAATCGTCAGGAAGATCGCCATCGGATCGTTGGTGCCGGACTCGACCTCCAGTGTCGAGCGCACCTTGTCGCGGATGTTGATGCCGCTGACGCGCAGCAGGAAGAAGACCGCCGCCGCATCCGTCGAGGCGACGATCGATCCCAGCAGCAGGCCTTCGAGCCAGTTGAAGTTGAGGAGGATCATCGCGCCGAGGGCGAAGATGCCGGTCGTCAGCAGCACACCGACCGATGCAAGCGTGATCGCCGGCGCCGCGGCAAGGCGGAACGAGTGGATCGGGGTCATGAAGCCGGAATCGAACAGCACGATCGCCAGCGCCAGCGAGCCCAGCATGAAGGTGAAGGAATAGTTCTCGAATTGGATGCCGAGGCCGTCGACGCCGGCGAGCAGGCCGATCGACAGGAAGATCAGCAGCAGGGGAGCACCGAAGCGGAAGGCAAGGAGGCTCGAAAGGGCAGCCGCCAGCACCAGGACCGTGCCGACCAGCAGGACGATATAAAAAGCCTCCACCTAAAAGTCCCTTCCTTCGCACCTCTCGCCGACACCATCCCCGTCCGCAGCTCCGGAACCGGAACTGTGCCACGCCGCAACGCGGCCATGCAAGAATGGGGCAGATCCCGGCTAAGGGCCAGGCGAATCGACTGATCGATTAGGCGGGAACAATTCCGGCAAGAGAAGGGCAGGGGGAATAAAAAAGACGGGCTGGTGCCTTGGTGCCGGCGGCTTTTCAAAGATCGGAGAGCCCACACGAATGCGGAACCTCGATTGATTTTTTGAATGGTGGCTCCGCATTCGCGTGGCCTTCGGCGTCTTGTCGAGGCTTCCGGCCTCTACAGGTGATCCTCTCGCCTCGCTGCGTGGCTTCGTTCGCGATCTCCTTTCGGGAAATCCTGCCACTTGCACGGCTCAACCGAACCGGACATGGCTGTCCGGGGGAGGCTTGATAGGAAGGCTTGCCTTTCGACGAGCGCTCCATGGCTTTCACCTCTTCCATCATCCCCGCACGTTACGGTTCCGATGAAAGCGCCGGCCCCCGCCTGCCCGCGTACGTCTCGCGAAACACTCCGGTGGTGGGAGCGAGGGGATTGTAGGCATGGGTTGGAGGGGTGGGGACATTGGAGGGGAAAAATTCG
>PVBG01000003.1 GCA_002968845.1 Neorhizobium tomejilense
TTCACGAAGATCATTCGAATAAGGTCGCGTCATGGATACTGGCCTCCAGCCCAGCACCCAGGATGAATCACAATTCTGCTGATTTGGGAATCCCAACTCGATTCCGATAAGCAATGAACCGCTCTAGGAGGCGGATTGCGGCTGAGACGGGCTGCGCAGCGCCAGGCAGCCGACCGGCATGCGATAGATCGGCGTAGCCCAGCTGTCCGGCGGGGCCGACGGGCGTTCGCCGCAGCCGGCCGTCTGCCGGCGCGGCAGGATCAGCAGATTGTAGCGCCGTGCGTCGGTGACCTCCCGGCTGAACGTCATCCGGTAGTTTTCGACGATCGAGCTGAACTCGGTACGTCCCGCCAGTTTCTCGATCAGATAGGTTCGCGTCTCCGGCGTCATCGGCAGGCCGAAACGCTCGGTGGCTCCAATCGCTTCGCTGAGCACCGCAAGCTCCGTGGTCAGATCCGTCAGACTGACCTTGATGCGAAAGCTGCTGACGGTGCCGGGCTCCGTGCCGCGGGCCTGGATGAACAGCGCAGCCGGTTCAGGCGCATTCCCGAATTCCTCGAAGAACAGGCATTCCCAATCGCCACCCGAACGGCTGAAGGTCGGTGCCGTGCCTCTATCGTCCCGCAGCAGGTCGCAGCGCTCCTCGGCCGAAAGCGCCTCCGTCTTCTCGAACACCGCCATCCGCTCGAGGCCCGCTTTGAGAAGCCAGGGCGGGTAGTGTTTCTCCGGTGGCAGCGATCTATGCCTGCCGACCCGCAGGGGCGGCGCGGGTGGCGCGGGAAAAAGGTATTGCTCCAACGCGAATTGACGGACCAGCCGTTTGTAGTTCCGGCCATTGTTGACCGTGAGCACCGTCGTCGCGAGGGCGGCCAGCACGACCGCAAGGAAAAAACAGAAAACCAAAACCGCCGAACGCTGCCTGCGGCGGCGGTCGGCTGGTGTCGGTCTGTCTGCCTTACCCTCCTCCGACATGGCTCCGCTTCCGATCGGGATGGCCCGGCATTCGGCCCCCGCCGCCGACATAACACGCTTCTCCGGCTCGATGATCAAGCCTCTGCTGTTCCGGTGGTCTCGGCGTCGGCCCGCCCGACATCCCCGGTCTTTCAAAGGAACGAGAAGCGGCCGCCGTCGATCTTGAGGATCGTGAGCCTGCCGGAATAATAGGCGCCCGTATCGATGCCGATCCGGCCGGGTCCGAAATCCGGTTCCGGCTGCGGCGTGTGCCCGTGGATGACGAGAAGCGGCAGCTGCGGTCCGGTCGCAAGAAAGGCGTCTCGGATCCAGAGCATGTCTTCATCGGTCTGCTGTTTGAGCGCTATGCCGGGCCTCAGGCCCGCATGGACAAAGACGAGCTTGCCGATCGTCAGGCTGGCCGGGAGATTGGCGAGGAATTTCCTGTGCGGCACCGGCACGGCTTCCATCAGCAGGTCGCCGAACCTGGCGCCGCGCTTCCTGCCGCGCGCGCCGAACTGGTAGGGGTCCAAGCCGTAGGATAGCAGCGTCTGTTCGCCGCCCATTCCCAACCAGTCGGAATAACGTTCCGGCTCGTCCACGAACCTCATGAAAGTATCGTCATGATTGCCGCAGAGCGCTATCCGCCTCAACCCGTGCTCGCTGGGCCTGATCAGGTGTTCGAGGACGTGGCTCGAAGCCGGTCCCCGATCGACATAGTCGCCGAGCAGGATGACCATGCCGGGACGTCGGTTCTCTTCGATGTCGTGGGCGATGCGCGCCTCGGCATCCCGAAGCAGGTCGAGGCAGCCATGCACATCGCCGATCGCATAGATCGGATAGGAGGGCGGGTTCTGACCGAGATCGATCCGGCGGCGGCGAGGCCGGATCGGTCCGGCCGGCCGGCGTCCCCAAAACCAGTCCGTCAACTTTCGCATGCTTACCGCCATCCGCCTGATATGTACGATCCCGCCGCCAATGAGAAGTGGATGCCCCAAGGAGTGTTAACAACGTCCGAAGCGCTCGACTTTTCGACACGAGTATCGGTAATCGCCGCCGCCATCTGTGGGACAATTCCGCGGGCGGACAAGGCCGTTCGACAGCGTTGCCAGCGAAGGGCCTGTATTCTGTGGATAGTAAATGATTAACCAATCATGTTGTTGATCTGCCACAGCATGCGGATTTTCGATTCGCCCCCGGTTTACCCCTTAGAATCACCGGGTCCCCCCGTCGGCTAAACCGATACCATACTTTGGGTTGTATGGCGGGGCGTATGTCTAGTTCCTTGGGTGCTGTTTTAACGCTTGCTACTATTGTGTTTCTGTCCGGCTGTACAGGACTTCCGAGGTCCGGTCCGGATCCGCACGCCGTTGAAGTCAATGCAACCGTGAAGGCATTTTCCGCCGCCGGCAACAGGGTCGGCATCGACTATGCGCTCGTCGACATCAATCAGTCCGTCCTTGCCCATCTGCCGAAATCGGCCAGGTCTAGCCTGAACGCCGGTTTCGGCTCTGGCAGCAGCGGACCGCCGCCGCTCACCCTCGGTGTTGGCGATGTCGTTCAGGTCTCCGTGTTCGAGGCGCAGAGCGGCGGCCTGTTCATTCCCGCCGATGCCGGCGCCCGTCCGGGCAATTACATCACCCTGCCGAACCAGACGATTGGTCGTGACGGCACATTGAGCGTCCCTTACGCGAACAAGGTGAAGGCCGCCGGCCGTCCGGTCGATGCCGTGCAGATCGATATTGCAGAGCGTCTGGCCAATCGCGCAATCGAGCCTCAGGTGGTCATCTCGACGGTGACGAACCGTTCGATGGGGGCGTCGGTCCTGGGCGACGTCAAGCAGGCGAAGAAGATCGAACTCAGCCCCGCCGGCGAACGCATCATCGACGTGATTTCCGAGGCAGGCGGTTTGAGCATCCCCAAGGAAGAGGCGACCGTCACGCTCCAGCGCCGCGGCCGCAGCGTCACCGTCGCTTATCGGACGCTGAGTGAGCATCCGCGGGAGAATATCTATGTGCAGCCGGGCGATACGATCTTCATCGATCGCAATCGCCGGACCTTCCTGGCCTTCGGGCTGACCGGCGAAAGCGGACGCTTCGATTTCGACGATTCCAATCTGTCGCTCGGGGAGGCTTTGGCGAAGGCCGGCGGGTTGCTCGACGACAAGGCGGAACCGCAATCGGTCCTGCTTTACCGCCTCGTGGAGCGGGATCTTCTGCGCAATATCGGCCTCGACGTCAGCCGGTTCAGAGCGCGGGACGTGCCGGTGATCTTCCGCGCCAATCTGCGCGATCCGGCCGCATTCTTCGCCGTCCAGCAATTTCCCATGCAGGACAAGGACGTGATCTATGTATCGACGGCCGATGCGGTCGAGCTTGTAAAATTCCTTACCATCCTCAATTCGGTCACCGCCTCCACCCGGGATATCGCGAGTAGTCATGATGCTTGGCGCGACTGACATTCAGGCTGCGTGCGGCCGCTCCGGGTCGGCTTGGGCCGCTACGCGCATCGGTCGGGTGGTGCGATGAACCAGCGGCCGGTTTTTCTCACTCGCCACCAGCCGCAGCCCCGCAACGAAGAGGCTCCGGAACTGGACATGGACGGCCTCATCGCCATCGTTCGGCGGCAGTGGCGGGTGGTCGGCCTCTGCGTCGCGGTCTTCCTGGCACTCGGCATCGGCTACCTCCTCACTGCCGTGCCTCGATATACCGCGAGAACCAGCGTCCTGATCGACCGCGGCAACCGGCAGGTCGTCGAGCAGATGTCAACGATCGGCGGGGTCATGGACGACGAGGCGTCGGTCCTCAGCCAGGTCGAGCTGCTGCGCTCCGAGACGATAGGCCTGTCGGCGGTCGACAGGCTGAAGCTGCAGGACGATCCGGAGTTCATGGCCGGTCGCCGCAACCTGATAGTTGCCGTGGCTTCAGACTTGCGAGCGATGCTTCATGTCGGGCAATGGCTGCGAGGAGACAGCCAGTCCCGTCCCGATCAGATCGAGGCGCAACGCCGCCAGGCACTCGCCAACCTTCTCGGCAATATGAAGGTTTCGCGGGTCGGGCGTTCCTATGTCCTGGAAATCGCATTCACGGCCACATCGCCGCGCCTTGCCGCAGCTGTTGCAGGCGCGATCGCGGATGCCTATCTGACCGACAAGCTGGACGCCAAATACGATGCCACCAGGCGGGCCGGCACCTGGCTGCAGGAGCGCATCGAGGAACTGCGACAGCGCGCGCTGGAATCGGATATGGCGGTCCAGCGGTTTCGCGCCGAAAACGGCCTCGTCACCGCCAATGACAGGCTCGTCTCAGACCAACAGCTCACCGAACTGAACAGCGCGCTGATCGTAGCGCGCGCCGATACAGCTAGAGCACAGGCACGCTCCGACCGCATCGAGGCGATCATCGCGAGCGGCGAGAGGGACGCGATCGTCACCGACGCGCTGGACAGTTCGGTGATCAGCTCGCTGCGCGAAAAATACCTGGACTCGTCGAAGCGCGAGGCCGAGATATCGAGGCGGCTGGGGCCGGACCATGTCCAGGCGTTCCGCCTTCGCCAGGATATGGCGGAATATGACCGGCTGATGTTCGACGAGATCAGGCGGATCGCCAGGAGTTACCACAGCGAGCTGGAGGTCGCCCGGTCGCGCGAGCGCCAGATTACGCAAGGGGTTCGCAACGCCACCGACATCAGCGTCACCGCAGGGGAAACGCAGGTACAGTTGCGGGAACTGGAACGGGCGGCGGAAACCTACCGCAACCTCTACCAGACTTTTCTGCAGCGATATCAGGAGGCCGTGCAGCAGCAGTCCTTTCCCGTCACGGAAGCGCGTATCATTTCCCGGGCCGTGCCGCCGGCAACCGCCAGCGAGCCGCGGCTGTCGCTGGTGCTTGCGCTTTGCCTCGCACTCGGCTGCGGCGTCGGCGGAGCGGTCGGGGCATTCCGCGAGTTCCGGGACCGGTTCTTCCGCACCGGCGAACAGGTGAGGGATGTTCTGGGCTTGGAATATCTCGGGTCGGTACCGCTGGTGGAACCGCAGCCGGGCAGAAGCCCCCCGACGGAGCCCGTGAAGGGGGAGGTCTGGAGGAAGAACGGGCTACCGGCCTTTGCACTGGAGCATCCATCCTCCGCCTTTGCCGAGACGTTGCGCAGCGCCCGGATCGCGGCGGACGTCCATATCGACAGGCTCCACAAGATCATCGGCATCGTTTCCATGCTGCCGGGCGAGGGTAAATCGACGATCGCCACGAATTTCGCCCAGGCGCTGGCCGGGAGTGCGAGGGCGTTGCTGATCGATGCGGATCTTCGCAATCCGGGTGCCACGAGGGCGCTGGGCCAGCATGCCGAAGAGGGGCTGCTCGAAGTGCTGCTGGAAGGCCAGACGCCGGCCTCGGCGATGTTGATCGATCCGGAGACCGGCTTGAGGTTCCTGCCTGCGGTCGTAAAGCGGCGGACACCTCATTCATCGGAACTGCTGGCATCGGCCGCCATGGCCAGGCTGCTGGCGCAGATGGCCGGCGACTTCGATTATATCGTCCTCGACCTGCCGCCGCTCGGCCCCGTCGTCGATGCTAGGGCCATAGCCCCGCGTGTCGATGGCTTCATCATGGTCGTCGAGTGGGGCGAGACATCCCGAAAGGCCGTGAAGGATACCCTGAATGCGGAACCCCAGATCGCCGGCCGTTGTCTCGGCGTCATCCTCAACAAGGTCGATACCGCCAGGATGAAGCTTTATGAGGGATACGGTTCGCCGGACTATTATGCATCGCGTTACACGCAGTACTACCATGAAACGCATCCTGATCCGACGCCGGTTTCCATCGGCACCGCAACCAGGATCAAAACGGCAAGGGAGAAGCCTGACAACAGCCGATGATCTTTTCTGAAGCGCTTCACTGCAATGTTTGGCATAAGCCCGAGATGCTACGAATCACTGTATGTCTCGGATTCGCCGCATTCCGGGGGACATCACAATGATGTTCTCAGTGCTTGCGACTGGCACATTGCGCGGATAGACGTGCACGTTTCACTTAAAGACTGACGGGTTCCGTTAGGGGGATATGATGACTGGAAATGTGAAGAGCAACGGCAAGGTAGCATTGATCACCGGGGTAACGGGCCAGGACGGCGCTTACCTTGCGGAACTCTTGCTGTCCAAGGGCTATACAGTCCACGGCATCAAGCGGCGCTCTTCCTCGTTCAACACCAACCGCATCGAGCATCTCTACGAAGATCCGCATGTGGCAGACCCGCGTTTCATCCTGCATTTCGGCGACATGACGGATTCGACCAACCTCATCCGCGTGGTGCAGGAAGCCCAGCCGGACGAAATCTACAACCTGGCCGCCCAGAGCCACGTGCAGGTCTCGTTCGAGACGCCTGAATATACCGCCAATGCCGACGGCACCGGCACGCTGCGCCTGCTCGAAGCGATCAGGCTCCTCGGCCTTTCCAAGAAGACCCGCTTCTACCAGGCATCGACCTCGGAACTGTACGGCAAGGTGCAGGAAGTGCCGCAGAGCGAGACGACGCCCTTCTATCCGCGTTCGCCCTATGCGGTTGCCAAGCTCTATGCCTACTGGATCGTCGTCAACTATCGCGAGGCCTACGGCCTGCATGCCTCGAACGGCATCCTGTTCAACCACGAGAGCCCGATCCGCGGCGAGACCTTCGTCACCCGCAAGATCACCCGCGCCGCCGCCGCCATCCATCTCGGCCTTCAGGAACGCCTCTTTCTCGGCAATCTCGACGCCAAGCGCGACTGGGGTCATGCGCGTGAATATGTGCGCGGCATGTGGCTGATGACGCAGCAGGACGAGCCGGACGACTACGTCCTGGCAACCGGCGAGACCCACACGGTGCGGTCCTTCGTCGAAAAATCCTTCGCCAAGGTCGGCATGCCGATCGAGTGGCGCGGCGAGGGCGTCGAGGAGAAGGGCTACGACACGACATCCGGCGAATGCGTCGTGGCGATCGACCCACGCTATTTCCGCCCGACGGAAGTCGACCTTCTGATCGGCGACCCCACCAAGGCGCACCGGAAGCTCGGCTGGAAGCACGAAACCAACCTCGATCAGCTGATCGCCGAAATGGTCCGCGAAGACCTGAAGGTGATGGCGCGCAACGTGCCGACCGCGGGTGGCAACAAGGGTCTCTCCCATGCCTGAGACGATCTACAGCCTTGCGGGGAAGAAGGTCTATGTCGCGGGACATCGCGGCATGGTCGGCTCGGCGATCGTTCGCCGTCTGGCCTCGGAAGGCTGCGAGATCCTGACGGCGTCGCGCGGTGATGCCGATCTGACGCGCCAGGCGGAAGTCGAGGCCTGGATGGAGAAGAACCGCCCGGACGCAGTGTTCCTGGCGGCCGCCAGGGTCGGCGGCATCCTCGCCAACGACACCTATCCGGCCGATTTCCTCTACGACAACCTCATCCTCGAGGCGAATATCATTGAGGCCGCCCACAAGGTCGGCGTCGAAAAGCTGATGTTCCTCGGCTCGTCTTGCATCTACCCGAAATTCGCCGATCAGCCGATCGTCGAGGAGTCGCTGCTGACCGGTTCGCTGGAGCCGACCAACGAATGGTATGCGATCGCCAAGATCGCCGGCATCAAGCTCTGCCAGGCCTATCGCAAGCAGCATGGCAGCGACTTCATCTCGGCCATGCCCACTAACCTTTACGGCCCCGGCGACAATTTCGACCTGAAATCCAGCCATGTCATGCCGGCGCTGATCCGCAAGGCGCATGAGGCGAAGACCGGCCACCTTCCGGACATCACCGTATGGGGCACCGGCACGCCGCGCCGCGAATTCCTGCATGTCGACGATTGCGCCGACGCCTGCGTCCATCTGATGAAGACCTATTCGGCCGAGACCCACGTCAATGTCGGTTCCGGCGAGGACGTGACCATCCTGGAACTCGCCAAACTGGTGTCCAAGGTCGTCGGTTTCCAGGGGGATATCTCTCATGATCTCACCAAACCCGACGGCACGCCGCGCAAGTTGATGAGCGCGGCCAAGCTGCGGGCGCTCGGCTGGTCGCCGAGGATCGGGCTGGAGCAAGGCATAACCGATGCCTACCAGGCCTTCCTCAAGGGCGAATATCTTGAGCGCAAACGCGGAGATGCTGCCTGATGACAGCAGCCGCTCAGCCCCTCAGCGACGAATGCGAACAAACGTTCGACGCCGCACCGGGGCTGGCCACGGCAGCTGCCACATTGCCACGCAAAAGCGTGGTCGTCTATGCGATGAACTACGCGCCCGAAACCGCGGGCGTCGGCAAATATACCGGCGAAATCGCCGAATACCTCGCCGCCGAGGGCATGGACGTCACGGTGGTGACCACTCCGCCGCATTATCCCGGTTGGGCAGTCCAGCCTGGATATAGGAACCGCTATTCGTCGAAGATCGAGGGCCGTATCTCGGTGTTGCGAGCGCCGTTGATGTTACGGCGGAAGATGGGCGGCATCTGGCGGCTCCTGGCGCCGCTCTCCTTCGCGCTCACCTCGGCGCCCTTGGTCTTCTGGCAGATCCTGCGGCATCGCCCGGTCACCGTCTTCTGCGTCGAGCCGACGCTGTTTGCCGCGCCCGTCGCCCAGCTTGCCGCCAGATTTGTCGGCGCGCGGACCGTGCTGCATGTTCACGACCTGGAGGTAGACGCGGCGTTCGCAGTCGGGCATCTGAGCTCCAAGGCCTGGCTGAAGACGGTCGGCCACGTTTTCGAGCGCGGCGTGCTTGCCCGGTTCGATCGGCTGGTCACCATTTCCAACCGCATGGCTGAAGGCCTGGCCGGGAAAGGCGTCCCGAACGCAAAACTGTCCGTCGTCCGCAACTGGGTGGATCTCGCGCATATTCATCCGATGGAGGATGTCAGCCCCTACCGTGCGGAGCTCGGCTTTGGCCGCGACGACTTCGTCGTCCTCTATTCGGGCAGTATCGGCGCAAAACAAGGCCTGAGCGTACTGCTCGACGCAGCCGAGCGTCTGAAGGACGAGCGGCGCATTCATTTCGTGATCTCCGGCGAGGGACCGCAGAAGCCGGAACTTCAAGCCCGTTTCGGTCATCTTGAGAATGTCCGTTTCCTGGCCTTCCAGCCCTATTCTCGGCTGAACGCGTTCCTCAACATGCCGGATCTGCACGTGCTGCCGCAGGACAGGAGCGCCGCCGACCTGACGCTGCCCTCCAAACTTGGTGGCATGCTTGCCTCCGGAAAGCCTGTCCTCGTGACCGCCGACCCAGGAACGGAACTGGCGCAATTCGTCGAGGACACGGTCTATCTGACCCCGCCGAACGATCCGGAGAACCTGGCGGCCTGCATCGTCCGTGCCATGTCCGAGCGGGACGAATGGCAGCCGCATTCCCAGACTGCCCTCGTGCAGAGCCTGTCGAAACGGCCGGCCATCATCGCCATCAAGCAGTTGATCGACGGCGGCAGTCCATGAAGGTCGCCGGCCACGTCCTCGCCTACAACGTCGATCGTTTTCTGCCGCACGTTATCGAGAACTGTGGCCGTTTCGTCGACAAGATCTTCATCGTCCGGCCCGAGCGTCCATGGGCCTATCTGCCCGGCTCGCGCGCCACGAGGACAAATCCCACGACCAGGGAAAAGGTGGACGGGGCAATCGCCGCCGCCCGCGCAAAGGGCGTGAGTTGCGAGATCGAGGTGATCTGCAGCGACTTCGAAACCGAGGAAGACACCCGCAACGACTGCCTCGACCGGGCGATCCGCGAAGGTTACGACTGGCTCGTCATCCAGGACGCCGACGAGTTCTATCTGGATAGCGGCTGGGAAACGCTGCTCGAATTCATGGCGGCGGACCGCAGGCATGACCGCATTCTGACGCCATGGCACAATTTCTGGAAAACGCCCGAGCTGGTGCTGACCAGCGGCGACGGCTCGATCAGGGATGTCAACGCAGGATTTGCGATCCGCTGCAAAAGCGGCGTTCGCTTCGATACGGCCCGAAAGACCGTCCCTGCTGCGACCATCCTCGTCGATGCGCCCTGCTACCACTACGGCTACGTCATGAGCGACGCCGAGATGTGGGAAAAGATCACCAGCTGGGGACATGCGCATCAGGTAAATGCGCAAAAATGGTTCCGCCTGAAATGGCTCGGATGGACACCCGCCCATTCTTACCTCCATCCGGTCACGCCGCTGTTCTGGCCAAAGGCGATCCGCTTTCCCGGCAGGCAACCCGCCTTCGCCTGTCTTTTCATGAACCCGAGCCAGGAAACCGCACCGCTCGGTTTTGTCGATTTCCTGGAAAACATGCTTGCCGACCGTGCGACGGACGTCCGCATCGTCGCGCGAAAATTATTGAGAAGGTCAACCGTGTAGCCGTAGGTCGGGTTTTCGATGAGTGTGTCAGTACGGCTAATCTCGGGCTCGATCGCCAATGGGACGTTGCTTGCCGCCAATATCCTGATCCAGGCGATCAGCGTGCCGATCATGCTCGGTTGGTGGTCGGCGCAGCAATTCGGGCTCTGGGTCCTGCTGCAGACACTCTATTCCCTCTCAGTCGTGTTCGACCTCGGCCATCAGAACTACCTCGGTTACGAGTTCCAGCGCCTCGGCACCAGGGATGCCGTAAGGCGGGACTTCGCCTCGTCCATCCCGGCCGCCATTATGCTGGGAACGATACTCCTGTGCTTCTGGGCGGCTGTCCCTGCCTTCGGATGGGCAGACGCGCTGTTCGGAGATTTCGTTCCTGCGGAGCTGATCGACGACCTTTCAGGCTCGATGACCGTCTACGCGCTCACCTGGCTCGTCACCGGCTCGGTTGGCGGCATCCTCGGGCGGGCGCTCATCCCTTTCGGCTATTACGCGAGAATGGCGTGGTGGCGGTTTGCGCTGCTGGTGTGCGTCAACGTCGCGGCCCTCGGGGCAGTCCTTTCCGGTGGTAACGTCATCGACGCCGTGATTGCCTCGTCGGTCGCCAACGTAGCCGTCAATATCGGCGTGCATCTCGACTGCTTTCGTCTCTGGCGGCGTGAAGAAATCGGCTTCGCCGTCCCCGATCTGCGCAGAGGCTGGTCCAACCTCACGAGGAGCCTGTTCGTATCGCTCCGCGAGCTGCTCGCCATCGGAAACCAGCAGGGCATCCGGCTGCTGATCGCACCGCTCGCCGGCGTCAGCCTTCTCGGTGCGTTCAACGCGACCCGGACGCTGTCGAATATCGCGATGCAGGGCATCAATGCGCTGACAGGCCCGGTCGAGCCGGAGCTCCTGCGTTATCTGAGGGAAGGGAAGAGCGAGCCGGCTGAAGCCGCGGTCACTCTAAGCTGGATTTTCGTGCTGGGCGTCATCGGCCCGGGGTGCATTCTGCTCCAGTGGGTAACGCCCGGCCTTTTCCTGTGGTGGACCCGTGGCAACTTCCATCTCGACCCGCTGCTGTTCGGCTCGCTCTGCGCCTGCATCATCGTCTACGGTTTCGCCCAGCCGATGGTTTCGATCGTCCGGGGGAGCAACATCCTGCTGCCGCAGATCGTTGCGAACGGCATGTCTCTGCTGATTACGGCGATCGGTTGTTATCTGACGTTGACCTCATGGGGTTTGTCGGGCGCCGGCTTCTCGCTTCTGGCGGCCGAGATCGCCAGTTTCCTGATCTACGCCGGAGCGGCCTGTGCCGTGCTCCGAAAGCTTCGGTTGCGCATACCTATCCATGCCTTCGCCGCATCCGTTTGCGGTGGCCTCTCGGTCATCGCCGGGCTGTTCGCCATGGCGGTCTGGCCTCACCCGGCCGGCTGGTCTTCCGTCCCGGTGATGCTCGGCTCACTGCTGGCGGCGTGGATGGCCTATCGGTCCCTGCCAGCCAATATGCAGGCGATCCTTCAAAGGCGTCTTCCAAACCTCTCCCGCAAGCGGGCGGTTCTCACAGGGGATCGGCCATGACGGGGAGCGGAAGTTTGGCGAGCGGCGACTTGGTATTCGGCCGTCGTTCCGCACAAGGGCAACGCCGCCACAATTCCCGTTACGTCACCCAGGTCCGCTGGGGCGTGGTGATTGCGATCCTGCTCTGCACGGCAATCCAGTTGGTCATATCGCCCGAGTTGGCCAACATGTTCTGTGCCGTTTCAGTCGGACTGACCGGGATCCTGGTATTTTCCTACTGCACCAAGCTGAGGCGGATAGAACGATCTACGATCTCGACGCTGGTGGTGCTCGGTTTTCAGGTCCATACGAGCCTGGCCGCCCTGATCGTCCAGACACTCGCCTGGAAACCGATCACCTTCAACCTCGAGGCGCCGGTAGCCACGTTTTCCGTTCTGGCACTGCTGCAGCTATGGGCGGTGGCGCTGCACTGGTTCTATGCGCAGTCGCGGGCAATGCAGGCCGCGACGATGGCGATCCGCCAAAGGATCCTTGCGCCGCTCGGCCTCTATCGTTCGCCGACAAACCGGCAATTGTGGTGGATGGGGCTGCTTGAATCGTTCGCCTCCTGGTACGCGCATGCCGACCGCTGGGGCGAGGACAATTTCGGCGATATCGCCTTCAAACTGCTCGCCGGAATGTCGCAATTTTCCGTTGCGCCCTTCCTGATCCCTGTCGCCGCCTACCTCATCGATCCGCCGAACGGCAAGCGCTCGGTCAACTGGTTCGCGCTGACCGCCTACTGCGCCATGACGCTCTATATCGCGCTGGCGCGCAACAGCCGCGGCGTGTTCGCTGTCAACGTCCTGACCGTGCTGATCTGCCTCGCCATCGCAGTGGTGATAGGACGATTTATCCTGATGAGGCGGCGCGTGATCTGGCTCGCGGTCGCCGTCCTGCTCAGTCCCATACCGGCAGGCATCCTCTCTGATCTGGCGACCGCCATGGTCATTGCCCGCGACGACCGCGCGGACATCTCATCGCAGGATCTCGTCTTCTCGACCATCGGCACGTATTTCGATGGGGAGGCGCTACAGTCCCGGCGGGAGATGGAGCGGCTCCTGGCCGAGGGCAGCTATAACGAAATCTACATCGACAACCCGCTGCTGGCGCGCTTCGTCGCCACCAAATACATCGACCACAACGTCGCTCTCGGGCTTTCGCTGTCGCAGGCCGGTGAGGAGCTGGCGCGTGAAAATGCCCTCAATCAGCTGCTATTGCTGCTTCCGACGCCGGTGCTGAATTTTTTCGCTCCCGAACTCGATAAATCCGGCAACGCCTTTTCGTCCGGCGATTATTACAACTTTCTCGTCACCGGCGATGAGCTGGGAGGTTACCGCACCGGCTCTTCGATCGCCGATGGCTTCGTCGTTCTCGGTCCGTTTTACGTGGTTGTGTTCGCTCTCTTCGCCTTCGCGACTTTCATTGTCGGTGACGCGCTGACGATCCGGATGCGGGACGGACATGTGCTGCTTTCGGCTCTCGCTTGCATCTGTATCGTCCGCTTCTTCATGAACGGCCTCATGGACGAATCCGTCGCGGTCCAGGCCGGCAACCTTGTCCGCGCACTGCCGCAGACCGTGCTGCTTTATGCGCTGGTGTTCTGGCTGACGAGGGGCGTGAAGCTGAGATGAGGCTCCTCTACATCGGCGCGGAAGCGGGGACCAGCCTGCAGCGGGCAGCGGCATTCCGGCGTATCGGCTTCGATGTTCTGCACCTGTCTCCCTATGCCCACCTGCCGCCTCATTGGGCGCCGTGGCTGAACAGGGCAGGCGGCCCGGGCATCGATCGCCTCGTGGCAAACGGGATCGGCCGACGGATCGGCGAGCAGCGTTTCGATTTTGCCCTGGTGGATTGCGGCGACGTGGTCGGACCGGCCGCCCTGAATATCATCCGCAAGGTGGCGCCGATCGTTGTCAACTACAACGCCGACAATCCCTATCTGAACCCGTCTCCGGAACGCCTCCGCTGGAGCATTTTTCACCGCGCCCTCCCGCACTACGATCTGGTCGTCGCGGTGCGCCGTGACGGCATCGAGGAGATGATGGCGAGGAGAGGTGCAAGACAGATCGACACGATCTGGCAGTGCGCGGACGAGGTGGTGCATCGCCCCCTGTCGCCGACGCTGGAGGAGAAAAGCCGCCGGTCGTCCGAGGTCGCTTTCATCGGCACATGGATGCCCGGCCGCGGCGCCTTAATGGCGCGGCTGATCGAAAGGGGCGTGCCGCTCGCGATCCATGGGTCCGGATGGAAAAGAGCGCCGGAATACCGGCTGCTCCGCCCGTTTATCCGCTCCGATCACCTTGAAGGTTTCGACTACACACGAGCGATCGCCGAAGCGAAAATTGCTCTGGTTCTGCTGAACGGCCAGAATGCCGACCTGCATACGACGCGCTCCGCCGAAATTCCCGCTATCGGCACCGCCATGTGCGCTCCCCGCACTCCGCATCATCAACAGCTCTACAAGGAAGGTGAGGAGGCCATCTTTTTTGACCGAGCGGATGACTGCGCGGGGGCTTGCAAACGCCTGCTCGCGGATAACGGCAGGCGCCAAGCGATCGCCGATGCCGGGCGCCGGCGCACGTTCGCGAACGGGACCTATAACGAGGTCCTGGCCCGGCGGATCGTCGACCAAGTCGCTGAGATAACGCGAGGTGGCGCCCGATGAGGAAAACGGAGGCGTGCAATGACGGCATTCTGTTTCTGGCCCTCGACACCTATGGCCGGATAGGCGGCATCCAGCGCTTCAACCAACGGGTTATCGCTGCCCTGGCGGAAATCTCTGGCGACAACGGCTGGAAGCGGCCGGCCGTCCACATCATGCGCGACGGCAGGGCGGACATTCCCGAAACCGCGGCGGCGGCAATCCGCGCCTTTGGCCGTCGGCGCCTGGGCTTCATCGTCCACTCGGCTGTCGCTGCCCTCAACTGCAAAATCCTGTTCCTCGGGCATATCAACCTTCTGCCTGTCGGGCTCATCTGCAAGCTGCTGTCTCCAAGAATCAAACTCGTGCTCTTCGTCCATGGCGATGAGGTCTGGAACGATCCGGCCTATCGCCGGACGCGGTCTTATGAACCGCTTATGGCGAGAGCCCTCAGCCGGATCGCCTCCGTCAGCACCTTCACGGCCTGCCGGATGCAGAAGGCGTTCAAACTTCCCGCCGAGGCGTTCACGCTCTTTCCGAACGCCGTCGACGACATCGACCGGCAGCCCCAAAAGAGCGGCCGGAACATCCTGACGGTCGCCCGGCTGGATCGGCATGACCGCGGCAAGAATATCGACGCCCTGATCAAGGCGATGGCCCTGCTCAAGCGCCGGAACGTGGAATGCATCCTCCAGATCGTCGGCGAGGGGCCGCTCAAATCGGAACTGACGTCGTTGGCCCGAGAGCTTGCGGTCGAGGATAAGGTCGAATTCCTTGGCCGTGTCTCGGATGCGAGGCTGGCCGGGATTTATGCCCAAGCGTCCCTTTTTGCGATGCCCTCGTCCAAGGAGGGGTTCGGCATCGTTTTCCTGGAGGCCTGGCTGCACGGCCTGCCGGTGATCTGCGGCACGCAGGATGCAGCGGCGGAGGTCATTACCGATGGGGTCGACGGCTATGCCGTGAACCCATGGGATATCGAAGCGCTGGCCGAGAAAATCGCGATGCTTCTCGACCATCCGGACATGGCAGCGGCGATGGGAGAGGCGGGGACAGACAAGGTCCGCTCGCGCTATCTCATGGAGCACTTCAAGGGAAATCTCGAAAAACTGATGGAGCTGCCATGAGGATCCTAAACATCATCGCCAGCGCCGATCCCGAAACCGGAGGCCCGATCGAGGCGCTGCGGCTGACTGGGCTGCAGATGGCGCGGCTGGGCCATGCGGTGGAAGTCGTCACGCTGGACAGCCCTTCGGCTATTTACGTGAAAGAGTGTCCCTTCCCCGTTCATGCCTGCGGGCGATGGAGCCGGAGATACGGATATACGCCGGAATTGCCACGCTGGATCGCCGCCAACGCTGATCGTTTCGATGCCGCGATCATCCATGGCCTCTGGAACCATGCCTCTGTCGGCGGCTGGTCTGCCCTGAGGCGGGCAGGCCGGCCTTATGTCGTCTTCGCCCACGGCATGATGGATCCATGGTTCCGTAAAACCAATCCGCTCAAGCACGTCGCCAAACAGGCGTTCTGGTTCGCGTGGCAGGGCAGGGTTCTCCGGGATGCAGCGGCGGTCCTGTTTACCTGCGAAGAAGAGCGCCGCTGGGCGCGCGGCGTCTTCCGGGGTTACAGTTACGCGGAGCGTATCGTCGCCTTCGGCACGGCTGATCCGCCGGCAGGGGTAGAGAGCCAGCTTGCCGCATTCCACCGGCTTCTGCCGGAATTGAAGGACAAGCGGTTCCTGCTGTTCCTCAGCCGTTTCCACGCAAAGAAGGGCTGCGATCTTCTTATCGAAGCCTTCGCGAAGATCGCCGCGTCCGATCCTGATCTCGACCTGGTGATGGCGGGGCCGGATCAGTCCGGGCTGAAATCGAAACTGATTGTCCAAGCCGCCAAGGCCGGCATCGCCGATCGTATCCATTGGCCGGGCATGTTGGCCGGCGACGCCAAATGGGGTGCCTTTCGCGCTACCGAGGCCTTTGTCCTGCCGTCGCACCAGGAGAATTTCGGCATCGTCGTCGCGGAAGCCATGGCCTGCGCAACCCCGGTCCTGCTGACAGACAAGGTCAATATCTGGCGTGACGTGCAAATGAGCGGCGGCGGCCTCGTTGGGCCCGACACATCGGAGGGCATCGAAAGCCTCATCCGGTCATGGCTCTCGCTCTCCGACGACAGCAAAAGCGCCATGCGCGCCCATGCCCGCGCGGGCTTCGAACGGCATTTCCGCATCGAGGCGGCGGCCCGCGATCTCATTGCCATTCTGCACTCTATCTACCCACGAGGCCTTCATGAAGCCGCTTGACGCGAAGACCTCCAATCCGCGGCTGGGAGCTCCGAGTTTTCCGCTGGGGCATCGGC
The DNA here is from genome assembly GCA_002968845.1 of Neorhizobium tomejilense. Taxonomy (GTDB): domain Bacteria; phylum Pseudomonadota; class Alphaproteobacteria; order Rhizobiales; family Rhizobiaceae; genus Neorhizobium; species Neorhizobium tomejilense. Next base: position 16,815 of record PVBG01000003.1, read on the forward strand.
TGTTCAGGCTCGCTTGGACCCTCGTTTGGAGCCTTTTCGGCCGCTGGACACCGGTGCCGTTGTTTGCATGGCGCCGGTTCCTTCTGCGGGGCTTCGGAGCCAGGATTGACCAGGCGGCGCGGATCTATCCCGGCGTCGAGGTCTGGTATCCGCCGAACCTCGCCATGGCCGCGTATTCCTGTCTCGGAAGCGGCGTGAACTGTTACTGCATGGATCGCATCGAGCTCGGCGCCCACGCAATCGTCTCCCAGGGCGCCCATCTGTGCACCGGCACGCATGATGTCGACGATGCAAATTTCCAGCTGGTTACGAGACCCATCCTCGTCGGTGCGAATGCCTGGATCGCGGCGGAAGCGTTTGTCGGGCCGGGCGTCATTGTCGGGGAGGGCGCGGTGCTGGGCGCCCGCGCCGTCACCTTCCGCAACCTCGATCCCTGGACGATCTACGCCGGCAACCCCGCCCGGAAATTGCGGCGGCGCTTCGAGCGGGACAAGCCCGGCATCTTTCCGGTGCGGTTGAACTCCTGACTGGGACAAGTCGTCGAATGGCCAGCCTCGCCGTCCTCATCCTCACCTATAACGAAGAACGCCACATCGCCCGCGCGCTGCAAAGCGTCGCGCCCTTCGCGTCCGAGGTCTTCGTCATCGATTGTTTCTCGACCGACGGCACGGTCGAGATTGCCCGATCGTTCGGCGCAACCGTGCTCGGCAACCCCTGGATCAATTATTCCAGGCAGTTTCAGTGGGGGCTCGACAATGCCCCGATCACCGCCGACTGGATCATGCGGCTCGATGCGGATGAGGTGATCGAACCCGAACTGGCGGTGGAGATCACTGAGGAGCTTCCCACTCTCGCTGCCGATGTCGCAGGCGTAAACCTCAAGAGAAAACACATTTTCCTCGGACGCTGGATCCGCCATGGCGGACGGTATCCGCTCATCCTCACCCGCATCTGGCGGCGGGGGCAGGGACATGTCGAGGACCGCTGGATGGACGAGCACATCGTCGTGAAGGGCGGCCGCATAGTCCTTTTCGACGCGCCGTTCTCGGATCACAATCTCAACGATCTCAGCTTCTTCACGGGGAAGCACAACAGCTATGCGACCCTTGAAGCGGCTGACGTGCTCGGCCGTCGCCATAGCCTGTTTTTCGAACAACCTGCCCTTTCGCAAGCCGTCTCGTCGCGTCAGGCCTCCATCAAGCGGCGCATCAAAGAGCAGATCTATAACCGGCTCCCGTTCCCTGTCGCTGCGCTCGGCTATTTCCTGTTCCGCTATGTCGGCCAGCTCGGCTTTCTCGATGGCCGCGAAGGGCTGATCTACCATGTCCTGCAGGGTTACTGGTACCGTTTCCTCGTCGGCGCGAAGGTCATGGAATTCGATCGGTCGCTTCGTTCGCTTAAAACGCTTGAGGAAAAGCGCGCGGCGCTGGCGCGATTGACCGGACTGCCGCTCTGAAGCGACAGTCCGTGAAGCACAGCGGTTCAGGCAACGCCCACACTCGGGAAGGCGGCCCAGAAGAGCGTCGAGCCCGCTCCTTCGGCGGCGACCACCAGCAGGCTTTCGCCGGCATTCAACGTATGGCCGGTCTTGCCCGGGATCTTGTTGAAGAGCTGGGTGCCGTTGGTATTGATCGCCAAATCCGCCGATCCGGCATTGACGATATGAAACGGCAGTCCCACCAGCGAGGACGCATCCGACGAATTCGTGATCGTGGGCAGGGTGCAGACGAGCGCCGACGCTGCGTCGAAGGTGACGAGACCGGCATCCAGTGGGTGGAGCACGGTGTTCGCAGTCTTGAGCGTCGACTTCATTCCCATTCCGAAGCGGGGATAGATGAAGCTGTTGCCGCCCCTGACTTCCAGATCACCTTGGTTCTCCCACGCATCGCCACGGATGTTGAACGCTGCCAATCCGCCGCGGGTCTGGTCTGTCCATAGACCCGACAACATTGCTTGACGGCCAACTCCACGCGCGCCGTGAAATTGGCTGGTGGCCGAGACCGCGTCGAAATCCGTCACCGCTGTGTTGCTGCTGTAGAAGCGGCTGAAACCCACGCGGCGCCCGACAATATCGGCATTCCTATCACCAGAGACCTCTGAGATGTTGAGGTCGCAGCCCTGTGCGTTCTCCACGTAAATCCCGGCGCCGGAGCCGCCTTCCGCATCCACGCCGAGGAAGCGCGAGTTGGAGACGAACGCGCCTTCGTGGCGGGAGCTCAACTCGAAACAGGGCATGCCCCAGGACGAGAGCATCAGCGAGCCGCTGCCGGACGCGATCATAGCCGGGGAGGTGAAGGCCTTGCCGATCCGGATCGTATTGCCGCTCACCGACTTGACGACATGGACCCGCCCGGCGGTGATCCCGTAATCGCTGCTCGTGAACGCGACCGGCATGCGTGCCCGGAATTTGCTGCCGTCGGCAACGGCGATATTCGCCGAACCGTTGGAGAAAGTCGCGCTCACCACAAGCTCGGTCCGGTTGAAGGCGTTGTTCTGGATGCGGTCGGCATACATCTCGTTCAGACGGGCGCCGTCTCCGCCGGCTTCGAATACGATACCCCGGCAGAGCCGATTGTCTCGTCCATCGGCGGGAATGATGTTGAAGAGCGAATCGAAGCGGCTGTTTCCGGGCATCAAGGTCGAACCGGGCAGCAACGATGCATAATACTGGCCGTTTTCGCAAAGATGGGTCCAGACCCGGGAAACGTCCGTGTGCATGAAATTGGCAAGGAACATGCCCCAATCGCTGCAGTCGCGGATGAAGAGATCGCGGATGGTGGAAAACTGCAGGCCGATATTGTTCACCGCGCCGATGCTGATGGCGCGCGTGAAGCCGGTGAAGCCGATATGCTCGCACCGCCAGCCGGTAATGCAGTCGGCGGTGATCGTCGCGGACGGCGAACCAAGGTCTGCGTCATTGGCCGCAAAAGCCGGAAACGAGCCGTCGCCGGCAAGCACCGTGCCGCCGACGAAATCCCATCCGCTGTCCGGCGGGGTGTCGTTGAGATAGTTCAGCACCGGCTGCACGCCCTGGTAACCGATGCCGGAGGCGACCGGGAGCGGTTCCGTGAGCGTGATCACCGCATCCGGCAGCAGGATGGTGCCGCCGCCGCCCGCCGCGACCGCTGCCGCATGTACGGCCCGGATTGCCGCTTCGGTGGCATCGGAGGGAATGTAGAGTTTCGGAATTTGGCGCGATGGCATCGTGTCAGTCCTCCAGGCCGATGAATCGGCTGATCGTGAGTTGGCTGATGGTGAGCTGATTGTTTTCTGCGTCGGCAAGCGTGTTGCCTTCGGCATCCATCAGCGTGAACCCGTCGTCTTCGGGCGACTCACCGCCGCCGATGGAAAGAATGCCGGGACCGGTCAGGGAAAGTCCGAGATCCAGCATCATCCCCTCCCGCCGCGAACGTTCGCCGTCCGGCACCGAGCGCATCCGCCGGCGCCTCCCATGTTGATGCCGTGTCTGAGATGATGTTTTCCCATTTCCGTCTCCTCGTGCTCCAGGCTGCGCCCGAGCGTCTATCCGCAGACGGGCAGCAGTTCGGAACCGATTTTAGGAACGGGTTGAGGAGTGGGGACGAAGTGGCGGGAAAGATTCGCTGAATGATGGATGGCACCCGGAAGCGTTCGGCGGCGAAACGCCTGATATGTCTCGCGGATCGGAGGCTATGGGGCGGCGGGAATGGAGTGAGCTGTCACGCTCACGGCGGCTGTTCTTCCCCGCGACAGCCAAAAGAATCGAGTGGGATTGCGAGCGCTCAACCGAAACCGAAGCGCGAGACGCAGCGATTTGATCTCCCGGAAGAGGGAGAACTCGGAGCAGAGGCAGGAAAGAGAGTGGGAATGGTGGGCGATGAGAGACTCGAACTCCCGACATCCTCGGTGTAAACGAGGCGCTCTACCAACTGAGCTAATCGCCCGTTCGCGATTGCGGAGCCTCAAGGCCCGCCGCGTCGGTGGCCGTGATCTATGCGGATCGCGGAAAAACCGCAAGGGCTTTCATGATGTTTTTTGAAAAATTTGGGGAAGAGCCGACTGGACAGGGGCGTATATGGGGCAGGAGAGGGCAAAGCGACGAGACGTCATCCTTTTGTCTTGAAACGCGCTTGACACCCGATCACGAACCTCTTAGTTAGCCGCTCAACCGAGCGATTGAGGTCGCCCGGCCAAGAGGTTTCGACCTCAAGAGAAATGCGCGGGTGTAGCTCAGTTGGTTAGAGTGCCGGCCTGTCACGCCGGAGGTCGCGGGTTCGAGCCCCGTCACTCGCGCCATTCTCTTCTTCGAACAACCCGCTTTTTACGCTTCTTGGGCGTAGGGGGCGAGCCGTCAGTCGGCATTATGCGCGGGTGTAGCTCAGTCGGTTAGAGTGCCGGCCTGTCACGCCGGAGGTCGCGGGTTCGAGCCCCGTCACTCGCGCCATTTGCCATCCGAGAGAACGCCCTTCCCAATACGATTTGGCCGTTACCGGTCCCTAACGATCATGGCCGGAGGCTGTCGCCACGATGCGGCCGCTGATAATCGTTTGAACTGCTCCATTTTGGCGCAGGATGCGACATTCAAAAAGCTTGCGCCGGGGCTTCGGCTGCGCTAACCACGGCTTGTTGCAATGCACGTTCGCTTTGCCTGTGCATTGATATTCAGGCGTCGTCTCCCGACGCTTCAGGCAAGCTGGGATCGAATACAATGAGTGAACTCCTCACTTCCTATATCCCGATCGCGATTTTCATCGGCATTTCCCTGGTGATCGGCATCGCGCTTCTGGTTGCGCCGTTCGCCGTCGCCTACAAGGCGCCCGATTCGGAAAAGCTGTCGGCCTACGAATGCGGCTTCAACGCCTTCGACGATGCGCGCATGAAGTTCGACATTCGCTTCTACCTGGTCTCGATCCTCTTCATCATCTTCGACCTCGAAGTGGCCTTCCTTTTCCCGTGGGCGGTATCGTTCGGTGCGATTGGCTGGTTCGGCTTCTGGTCGATGATGGTATTCCTCGCCGTTCTGACGATCGGCTTCATATATGAATGGAAGAAAGGAGCGCTGGAATGGGAGTAGTCGACAACGGCAGCACTCTCGTCGCGCCGCAGCCCAAGGGTATTATCGATCCGAATACGGGCAAGCCCATCGGCAGCGACGACGCGTTCTTCGGCGAGATCAACAATGAGCTCGCCGACAAGGGTTTTCTCGTCACCTCCACGGACGAGCTGATCACCTGGGCCCGCACGGGCTCGCTGATGTGGATGACCTTCGGCCTCGCCTGCTGCGCGGTCGAGATGATGCAGCTTTCGATGCCGCGTTATGACGTCGAGCGCTTCGGTTTTGCGCCGCGCGCCTCGCCACGTCAGTCGGACGTGATGATCGTCGCCGGCACGCTGACCAACAAGATGGCGCCCGCGCTCCGCAAGGTCTACGACCAGATGCCGGAGCCGCGTTACGTCATCTCCATGGGCTCCTGCGCCAATGGCGGCGGTTATTACCACTATTCTTACTCGGTGGTGCGCGGCTGCGACCGCATCGTACCGATCGATATCTATGTTCCGGGCTGTCCCCCCACGGCGGAGGCACTGCTCTACGGCGTGCTTCTGCTGCAGAAGAAGATCCGACGGACCGGCACGATCGAGCGCTGAGGCCAGAGGCTAAGGGTAATTGGACAAGATCATGAGTGAAGCCCTGAACGAGCTTTCGACCTACATTCGCGAAGCGCGTGCGTCCCTCGTGGCGGATGCGGAAATCGCCTATGGCGAGCTGACGCTGACCGCGACGGCGGAAAACCTGCTGCCGCTGCTGACCTTCCTGCGCGACGACGTGCAGTGCGGGTTCATCAGCTTCATCGACATCTGCGGTGTGGATTATCCGGCGCGCGAAAAGCGCTTCGACGTGGTCTATCACCTTCTGTCGCCCCGCCAGAACCAGCGTATCCGCATCAAGGTCGCGACCGCCGAGGACGAGCCGGTTCCGTCTGCCTGCCCGGTCTACCCGGGCGCCGACTGGTTCGAGCGCGAAGCCTGGGACATGTACGGCATCCTGTTCACTGGCCATCCGGACCTGCGCCGCATCCTGACGGACTACGGTTTTGAAGGCCATCCGCTGCGCAAGGACTTCCCGACCACCGGTTTCGTCGAGGTTCGTTACGACGACAACGCCAAGCGCGTCGTCTATGAGCCCGTCGAACTGCGCCAGGAATTCCGCAGTTTCGATTTCTTGAGTCCGTGGGAAGGGACAGATTACGTCCTGCCCGGGGATGAAAAGGCGAAAGCCTAAGGATCGGCGCAGCCGCGCCGTCCGTCCGCACTTCTTTCCCGCCCGGTGCGTCACTCCGCCCGGCATGGAGTAAGCAGAATGACCGAACATAACGTCCGCAATTTCAATATCAATTTCGGACCGCAGCATCCGGCGGCGCATGGCGTGTTGCGCCTTGTCCTGGAGCTTGATGGCGAAATCGTCGAGCGCGTCGATCCGCATATCGGTCTTTTGCACCGCGGCACCGAAAAGCTGATCGAGACCAAGACCTATCTGCAGGCGATCCCTTATTTCGACCGCCTCGACTACGTCGCGCCGATGAACCAGGAACATGCTTTCGCGCTCGCCGTCGAAAAGCTCCTGGATATCCAGATCCCGATCCGCGGCCAGCTGATCCGCGTGCTCTATTCGGAAATCGGCCGCATCCTCTCGCATCTCCTCAACGTCACGACGCAGGCGATGGACGTCGGCGCGCTGACGCCGCCGCTCTGGGGTTTCGAAGAGCGCGAAAAGCTGATGGTGTTCTACGAGCGCGCCTCGGGCTCGCGCATGCATGCGGCCTATTTCCGTCCGGGCGGCGTCCATCAGGACCTGCCGCCGGAACTGGTCGAGGATATAGGCATCTGGTGCGATGAATTCCCGGCAAAGCTCGACGACATCGACGACCTGCTCACGGGCAACCGCATCTTCAAGCAGCGCAACGTCGATATCGGCGTCGTCAAGCTCGAAGACGCCTGGGCCTGGGGCTTTTCCGGCGTCATGGTCCGCGGTTCGGGCGCTGCCTGGGACTTGCGCCGCTCGCAGCCTTATGAGTGCTATTCCGACCTTGAGTTCGACATTCCGATCGGCAAGAACGGCGACTGCTACGACCGTTACCTGATCCGCATGATCGAGATGCGCGAGTCGGTGAAGATCATGAAGCAGTGCGTCAACCGTCTGCTCGGCGATGCCAGGACCGGCCCGTTCTCGTCTACGGACGGCAAGGTCGTGCCGCCGAAGCGCGGCGAGATGAAGCGGTCGATGGAAGCGCTGATCCATCACTTCAAGCTCTATACCGAAGGTTACCACGTGCCGGCCGGCGAGGTTTATGCGGCGGTCGAGGCCCCGAAGGGCGAGTTCGGCGTCTTCCTGGTCGCCGACGGCACCAACAAGCCCTATCGCTGCAAGATTCGCGCGCCGGGTTACGCCCACCTCCAGGCGATGGATTTCATCTGTCGGGGTCACCAGCTGGCCGACGTCTCGGCGGTGCTCGGCTCGATCGACATCGTCTTCGGCGAGGTGGACCGCTGATGCTCCGCGCCGTCGTTTTCGCTGCCCTCGTCTCTGCTGCCCCGGTTGCGTTCGCGCAGCAGGCTCAGACGGATGGCGCGATCTCGACGCAAGGCGGCGGATCGAGGTCGATGAAGGATCTCCTGTCCGAAGGATACGAGATCAAGTCCTCCGTTCCCAGTGGAACAAAGTTCATAGTGTTCATGCAGAAAGACAAGTCTGCCTATGCCTGCGAATTCGTGACGCTCACGAGATCGCGGTGTGGATCCATAAACTGATAAGGCGTGGAAAAGAATGTCCGTTCGTCGATTAGCCGAAGACCAGGTGCAGCCGGCAATTTTCGCCTTCAATGACGAGAATTCCGTCTGGGCCGAGGCAACGATCAGGAAATATCCGGCAGGCCGGCAGCAATCGGCTGTCATCCCGCTCCTGATGCGTGCGCAGGAACAGGATGGCTGGGTGACCCGTGCGGCGATCGAGTTCGTCGCAAACAAGCTCGACATGCCCTATATCCGCGTCCTCGAAGTCGCGACTTTCTACACCCAGTTCCAGCTGAAGCCGGTCGGCACACGCGCCCATATCCAGGTCTGCGGCACCACGCCCTGCATGCTGCGCGGCGCGGAAGACCTGATGAAGGTCTGTCAGCACAAGATCCATCACGATCCCTTCGCGCTGAATGCCGAGGGCACGCTGTCGTGGGAAGAGGTCGAGTGTCAGGGCGCATGCGTCAACGCACCGATGGTCATCATCTTCAAGGATGCCTATGAGGACCTGACGCCGCAGCGTCTCGAGGAGATCATCGACGCGTTCGAGGCGGGCAAGGGCCATGAGATCAAGCCCGGCCCGCAGATCGACCGCATCTTCTCGGCCCCCGAGGGCGGCCCGCAGACGTTGAACGACGAGATCAAGCCGGTCCGCACCAATCTCGACCCACATCCGAGCGCCGAAGAGGCCGCGGCAGCTGCAAGCATTCCTCCGGCCGATGCCGGGCGTCCGAAGGACACCGCGCCGGAGACGGACCCGAAACTGAAGACCCCTGCCACCGCCCCGGCAGCTGCCGCCGCGAACGCCAAGGCAGCGGAGAAGCAGCCCTCGGCGACTGCGAAGAGCAAACCGGCTCCGAAGACGCCCGGCAGTGCAGCGGAAGGCGCGCCGCCGGAACCGGGCGCGGTCTCCGGGGACTTGAAGCCGAAGCGCACGCGGCGCAAGACCACGACTGAAGGTGAGTCGTGACATTTGAGAATTTGTGTGCGGCCTTTGAAAAAGGCTGCAATATATCGACTGGCAACCGGCTTAATCGCGACGGACTTGTGGAATAGATCATGTTGAAAGATCAGGATCGCATCTTTACCAATATCTACGGCCTCAAGGACAAGTCCCTGAAAGGCGCGATGAGCCGCGGCCATTGGGATGGCACCAAGGAGATCATCGAGAAGGGCCGGGACTGGATCATCAACGAGATGAAGGCTTCCGGCCTTCGCGGCCGCGGCGGCGCAGGCTTCCCGACCGGTCTCAAATGGTCCTTCATGCCGAAGGAATCGGATGGCCGTCCGCATTACCTCGTGGTCAATGCCGACGAATCCGAGCCCGGCACCTGCAAGGACCGCGAAATCATGCGCCACGATCCGCATACGCTGATCGAAGGCTGCGTCATCGCCGGTTTCGCCATGGGCGCCAACACGGCCTATATCTATGTACGCGGCGAATACATGCGCGAGCGCGAAGCGCTGCAGGCGGCGATCGACGAGTGCTATGATTTCGGCCTGCTCGGCGGCAACAACAAGCTCGGCTGGGATTTCGACATCTACGTCCACCACGGCGCCGGCGCCTATATCTGCGGCGAAGAGACCGCGCTGCTCGAAAGTCTCGAAGGCAAGAAGGGCCAGCCGCGCCTTAAACCCCCGTTCCCGGCAAACATGGGCCTCTACGGCTGCCCGACCACGGTCAACAACGTCGAATCGATCGCGGTTGCTCCGACCATCCTGCGCCGCGGCGCCGGCTGGTTCTCGTCCATGGGCCGTCCGAACAATGTCGGCACCAAGCTGTTCATGCTCTCCGGCCACGTCAACAAGCCGTGCACCGTCGAAGAAGTAATGGGCATCACCTTCCGCGAGCTGGTCGACAAGCATGCCGGCGGCATCCGCGGCGGCTGGGACAATCTGCTGGCGGTCATCCCCGGCGGCGCATCCTGCCCGATCGTGCCGGCCAAGGACATCATGGACTGCCAGATGGATTTCGACGGCCTGCGAGCCGTCGGCTCCTCCTTCGGCACTGCCGGCGCCATCGTCATGGACAAGTCGACGGACGTCATCAAGGCGATCGCCCGCATCTCGGCCTTCTTCAAGCACGAGAGCTGCGGCCAGTGCACGCCGTGCCGCGAAGGCACCGGCTGGATGTGGCGGGTGCTGGAGCGCATGGTCAAGGGTAATGCCCAGAAGCGCGAAATCGACATGCTGTTCCAGGTGACCAAGCAGATCGAAGGTCACACCATCTGCGCGCTCGGCGATGCGGCGGCCTGGCCTGTCCAAGGCCTGATCCGGCATTTCCGTCCGGAGATCGAAGCACGTATCGACCAGTATACCCGAAACGCGACGGCGCATGGCGCCGTCCTGGAAGCTGCGGAGTAGCCACGTGACGAAGTCGGGCAAAGAGCATGAACGGGAGGCGACGGATCGTCCGGCGCTCGATCCAGCACGCATGCCCGATTTTTCCGAGGCGATGAAGCTCAATCCGCTGATGGCGAACATGGCTGCCGCAACCGCGATCGGTTTCGGTATTGCCACCCAGATGGCTGGCGTCTTCTTCGGCGCGCTGCAGGGCGCGATGGAAGCGGGCAACCGCCAAAAGGCCGCCGATCCAAATCCGGCTGAGGCCTCTCCGATTGCGGAGACGCCAGCACCTGCGGCTGCAGAACCGGTCGTTGCAGCAGCGACGGCAAAGCCGGTCGCCGCCAAGCCGAAGGCGCCCCGCAAGGCAGCTGCTCCGGTTCTCAAGGCGGCACCCGTTGCCGAACCGGTCACGAAGCCGGCCGCCAAGGCTGCGCCGGCAAAAGCTGCGCCTAGGGTCGCTCCGAAGGTTTCGGCCAGGCAGCCGGCCCCGGTAAAGCCGGCCCCGGTAAAACCCGAGAAGGCGAAGACGGCCAAGGCATCTGCCGGCGGCGGAGATCTCAAGCAGATTTCGGGCATCGGCCCGAAGCTGGCGGAAGTGCTGAACGGCCTGGGCGTGACGAGCCTTGCGCAGGTCGCGGCCTGGAACGAGGCCGATATCGCCCGTTTCGACAAGGAATTGGGTTTCGAGGGACGCATCAGCCGCGACGACTGGGTCGGCCAGGCGAAAGCTCTGTTGAAATAAAAGAATATGTCCCCGAGTCGCCTGACCCCCAGGAGACCCAAAGGATGGAACTAAGGACGTAAGTGAGACGATGGTTAAGCTGAAGGTTGACGGCAAAGAGGTCGAAGTTCCGGATCATTTCACGCTGCTTCAGGCATGCGAGGAAGCCGGCGCCGAGGTCCCGCGCTTTTGTTTCCACGAACGTCTTTCGGTCGCCGGCAATTGCCGCATGTGCTTGATCGAAGTGAAGGGCGGACCGCCGAAGCCGGCAGCCTCCTGCGCCATGGGCGTGCGCGATGTCCGCGGCGGCCCGAACGGCGAGCTGCCGGAAATCTTCACCAATACGCCGATGGTCAAGAAGGCCCGCGAAGGCGTGATGGAATTCCTGCTGATCAACCATCCGCTGGATTGCCCGATCTGCGACCAGGGCGGTGAATGCGATCTGCAGGACCAGGCGATGGCCTTCGGCATCGACAGTTCCCGTTACACGGAAAACAAGCGCGCCGTCGAAGACAAGTATATCGGCCCGCTGGTCAAGACCGTGATGAACCGCTGCATCCACTGCACGCGCTGCGTCCGCTTCACCACCGAAGTCGGCGGCATTTCCGAACTCGGCCTGATCGGCCGCGGCGAGGATGCCGAGATCACCACCTATCTCGAAAGCGCGATGACGTCGGAACTGCAGGGCAATGTCATCGACCTTTGCCCGGTCGGTGCGCTGACCTCGCGTCCCTTCGCCTTCACCGCCCGTCCGTGGGAGCTCAACAAGACCGAATCGATCGACGTCATGGACGCCGTCGGCTCGGCGATCCGCGTCGATACCCGCGGCCGCGAAGTGATGCGCATCATGCCGCGCGTCAACGAGCAGGTGAACGAGGAGTGGATCTCCGACAAGACCCGTTTCATCTGGGATGGCCTGAAGACCCAGCGCCTCGACCGGCCTTACGTCCGCAAGGACGGCCGTCTTCAGGCTGCGTCCTGGGGCGAAGCCTTCGGCGCTATCAAGGCTGCCGTTTCCGCAACGTCTGCTGCAAAGATCGGCGCGATCGCCGGCGATCTGGCTTCGGTCGAGGAGATGTACGCCCTGAAGGAGCTGATCCGGTCGCTCGGATCGGAAAACCTCGACTGTCGCCAGGACGGGACGGCGCTTGATCCGTCGCTCGGCCGCGCAAGCTACATCTTCAACCCGACCATCGAAGGCATCGAACAGGCCGGCGCTCTGCTCCTGGTCGGCGCCAATCCGCGCCTCGAGGCCGCCGTCCTCAACGCCCGCATCCGCAAGCGCTTCCGCCGCGGCAACTTCCCGATCGGCGTGATCGGCGAAGTCAGCGAACTGCGTTACGTCTACGACTATCTCGGTGCAGGCGCCGAAACGCTCACCGACCTCGCGTCCGGCGCAAACAGCTTCGCCGACAAGCTGCGGGCTGCAAAGAACCCGATGATCATCGTAGGGCAGGGGGCTCTTTCCCGTGCCGACGGCGCGGCGATCCTTAGCTCGGTCGCCCAGCTTGCCGGTTCGGTCGGCGCGCTGACCGACGAGTGGAACGGCTTTGCCGTCCTCCACACTGCCGCTGCCCGCGTCGGTGGCCTCGACCTCGGCTTCGTGCCGGGTGCGAACGGCGCCAATGCCGGCGCCCAGCTGGCCGGCATGGGCGTCCTCTTCCTGCTCGGCGCCGACGAGCTCGACTTCTCGAAGAAGGGCGCCAAGTTCACTGTCTATATCGGCAGCCATGGCGATGCCGGCGCGCACAATGCCGACGTCATCCTGCCGGGTGCGGCCTATACCGAAAAGTCCGGCACCTGGGTCAATACCGAAGGCCGCGTCCAGATGGGCAACCGCGCCGGCTTCGCGCCTGGCGAGGCTCGCGAAGACTGGGCAATCATCCGCGCGCTCTCCGACGTGCTCGGAAACAAGCTGCCTTTCGATTCGCTGAGCGCCCTGCGTGCGAAACTCTATGCGGATTACCCGCATTTCGCGGCTATCGACGAGATTGCGGTGGGCTCGGTGAACGAAATTGCCGCACTTGGCCAAAAAGCCGGTGGTATGACGAAGTCCGGGTTTGCGTCGCCGATCAAAGACTTCTATTTGACGAACCCGATCGCTCGCGCTTCGGCCGTCATGGCTGAATGCTCGGCATTGGCCCGCAACAATTTCCAGGCTGCGGCGGAGTAATTTTGAACATGGACTCGTTCTTTTCCATCTACGTCTGGCCGGGCATCGTCATGGTCGCGCAGTCGCTGCTGCTGCTGGTCTGCCTGCTCGTCTTCATCGCCTATGTTCTGCTTGCCGACCGCAAGATCTGGGCGGCCGTGCAGCTGCGCCGCGGCCCGAACGTCGTCGGCCCCTTCGGCCTGTTCCAGTCCTTCGCCGACCTTTTGAAGTTCGTCTTCAAGGAGCCGGTCATTCCGGCTGGCGCCAACAAGGCCGTCTTCCTGCTCGCGCCGCTGGTTGCCGTGCTCCTGGCCCTGTCGACCTGGGCGGTGGTGCCGCTTGCGGACGGATGGGTCATTGCCAACATCAATGTCGGCATCCTCTACATCTTTGCGATCTCCTCGCTCGAAGTCTACGGCATCATCATGGGTGGCTGGGCTTCGAACTCGAAATATCCGTTCCTCGGCGCGCTCCGCTCGGCGGCGCAGATGGTCTCCTACGAAGTCTCGATCGGCTTCGTCATCGTCACCGTTCTGCTCTGCGTCGGCTCGCTGAACCTGACCGATATCGTCAATGCCCAGCATGACGGTCTCGGCACGAGGATGGGCCTGCCTGCCTCGTTCCTCGATTGGCACTGGCTGGCGCTGTTCCCGATGTTCGTGGTGTTCTTCATCTCGGCGCTCGCCGAAACGAACCGCCCGCCCTTCGATCTTCCTGAAGCGGAGTCGGAACTGGTCGCCGGCTTCATGGTCGAGTACGGCTCCTCGCCATACATGATGTTCATGCTCGGCGAATACGCAGCCGTCTGCCTGATGTGCGCGCTGACGACCATCCTGTTCCTCGGGGGCTGGCTGCCGCCGGTCGATATCTGGCTCCTCAACTGGGTACCGGGCATCGTCTGGTTCATGCTGAAGTCGATGCTCGTCTTCTTCATGTTCGCCATGGTGAAGGCCTTCGTACCGCGTTACCGCTATGACCAGCTCATGCGTCTTGGCTGGAAGATCTTCCTGCCGCTGTCGCTTGCCATGGTCGTCATTACCGCATTCGTGCTGAAGCTGGCTGGGTGGGCGTGACCATGACCGTCCAGGCTTCCGGCATCATTGGAGAATAATATGGCAAGTCTCGGCCAAGCCGTGAATTCGCTGTTCCTGAAGGAGTTCGTCGGCGCGTTCTTCCTGTCGATGCGCTACTTCTTCAAGCAGAAGGCGACGATCAACTACCCGTTCGAAAAGGGCCCGGTCTCGCCGCGTTTCCGTGGCGAACACGCGCTGCGTCGTTATCCGAACGGCGAGGAGCGCTGCATCGCCTGCAAGCTCTGCGAGGCGATCTGTCCTGCCCAGGCGATCACCATCGAGGCAGGTCCCCGCCGCAACGACGGCACCCGCCGCACGGTGCGTTACGACATCGACATGGTGAAGTGCATCTATTGCGGCTTCTGCCAGGAAGCCTGCCCGGTGGATGCGATCGTCGAAGGCCCGAATTTCGAATTCTCGACCGAGACGCGCGAAGAACTCTATTTTGACAAGGCGCGTCTCCTGGAAAACGGCGACCGCTGGGAGCGCGAAATCGCTCGCAACATGGCAATCGATGCGCCCTACCGCTAAGGCGGGGTGATTTGTCCGGCGGCCCCCATTCAGCGGGCGGTGCGCCGGTGACATCTGGATGAAATACCCGGTGCATATCACAAGGCCGGGTTTCGACGGGTAGGGCATTCGCCCCGATCCCGGTGAGGGACGAAAAGGCACCACGATGGGTCTGCAGGCAATCTTCTTCTATCTCTTCGCGTTCATCGCGGTGGCGTCGGCGTTCATGGTCATTTCGGCCAAGAACCCGGTGCACTCGGTGCTGTTTCTCATCCTGGTCTTCTTCAACGCTGCCGGTCTCTTCCTGCTGACGGGCGCCGAATTCCTGGCGATGATCCTGCTGGTCGTCTATATCGGCGCGGTCGCGGTTCTCTTCCTCTTCGTCGTCATGATGCTCGATATCGATTTTGCGGAACTGCGCTCGGGCGTGCTGCAATATGCGCCGATCGGCATGCTGGTCGGCCTCATCGTCGCCGCCGAACTGGTGGTCGTCATCGGTGGCAGCGTGCTGACGCCGGAAGCGGCCAAGGCGATCACCATGCCGATCCCGAACCCGGCCAGCCGTACCAACACGGCGGCCCTCGGCGATGTGCTCTATACGAACTACGTCTACTTCTTCCAGATCGCCGGCCTGGTGCTTCTGGTGGCGATGATCGGCGCAATCGTGCTGACCCTGCGTCACCGCACCAATATCAAGCGACAGGATGTTTCCAAGCAGGTGGCCCGCACGCCGGCGACAGCCGTCGAAGTGGTCAAGGTCAAGCCGGGCCAGGGCGTCTGAGGCGGGAAAAAGGAATAAAGACATGGAAATCGGACTTTCCCATTACCTCACGGTCAGCGCCATCCTCTTCACGCTCGGCGTTTTCGGCATCTTCCTGAACCGCAAGAACGTCATCATCATCCTGATGTCGGTGGAGCTCATTCTGCTCTCGGTCAACCTGAACATGGTGGCCTTCTCCTCCTTCCTGAACGACATCGTCGGCCAGGTCTTCGCATTGTTCATTCTGACCGTGGCGGCCGCCGAAGCGGCCATCGGTCTTGCAATTCTCGTCGTCTTCTACCGCAACCGCGGTTCGATCGCCGTCGAAGACGTCAATATGATGAAGGGCTGATCGGGTCATGATCTACAAGGCAATCGTCTTTCTTCCCTTGATCGGCTTCCTGATCGCCGGCCTGTTCGGCCGCTCGATCGGCGCAAAGGCGTCCGAATACGTCACCAGCGGCCTGATGATCATAGCAGCGGTGCTCTCCTGGATCGTCTTCTTCAACGTCGCGCTCGCCCATGGCGAAGCAGGCGAGGTGATCAAGGTTCCGGTCATGCGCTGGATTCAGTCCGGCGGCATCGACGTCGAATGGGCCTTCCGCGTCGACACGCTGACGGCGGTCATGTTCGTCGTCGTCAATACCGTCTCGACGCTCGTGCACGTCTATTCGATCGGCTACATGCACCACGACCCGCATCGGCCGCGCTTCTTCGCCTACCTGTCGCTGTTCACCTTCGCGATGCTGATGCTGGTTACGGCCGACAACCTCGCCCAGATGTTCTTCGGCTGGGAAGGCGTCGGTCTGGCCTCCTACCTGCTCATCGGTTTCTGGTACAAGAAGCCGTCGGCCTCGGCTGCCGCGATGAAGGCCTTCATCGTCAACCGCGTCGGCGACTTCGGGTTCGTTCTCGGCATTGCCGGCGTCTTCGTCCTGTTCGGCTCGATCAGCTTCGAGACGATCTTTGCGGCTGCCGCCACCTATCTGCCGGCTGCGGGCGCTCCGGAGGCGTCTCAGGTCATTGCCAACATCTTCGGCATGGAACTGACCAAGAGCGGTGCGATCACCATCGTCTGCCTGCTGCTGTTCATGGGCGCGATGGGCAAGTCGGCGCAGTTCCTGCTGCACACCTGGCTTCCGGACGCCATGGAAGGCCCGACCCCGGTGTCTGCGCTCATTCATGCCGCGACCATGGTCACCGCCGGCGTCTTCCTCGTCGCCCGCATGTCGCCGATCTTCGAACTGTCGCCCAGCGCCCTGCTGGTGGTGACCATCATCGGCGCGATTACCGCCTTCTTCGCGGCGACCGTCGGCCTCGTCCAGAACGACATCAAGCGCGTCATCGCCTATTCGACCTGCTCGCAGCTCGGCTACATGTTCGTGGCGCTCGGCCTCGGCGCTTACGGCGCAGCGATCTTCCACCTCTTCACCCACGCCTTCTTCAAGGCGCTGCTGTTCCTTGGCGCCGGCTCGGTCATCCATGCCGTCGATGGCGAGCAAGACATGCGCTACATGGGCGGCCTCAGGAAGCACATTCCGGTCACCTTCTGGATGATGACGATCGGCACGCTGGCGCTGACCGGCGTCGGCATCCCGGGAACCATGTTCGGTTTCGCCGGCTTCTTCTCCAAGGACGTGATCATCGAAAGCGCCTATTCGTCCCATTCGGCGGCGGCGGGCTTTGCCTTCACGCTTCTGGTCATCGCCGCGCTGTTCACCAGCTTCTATTCCTGGCGTCTCGCTTTCCTGACCTTCTTCGGCAAGCCGCGCGCCTCCGCCGACGTCATGCACCATGTGCATGAATCGCCGATGGTCATGCTGGCGCCGCTCTACATCCTCGCCGCCGGTGCGGTTCTCGCCGGCGTTCTGTTC
Organism: Neorhizobium tomejilense; assembly: GCA_002968845.1. Taxonomy (GTDB): domain Bacteria; phylum Pseudomonadota; class Alphaproteobacteria; order Rhizobiales; family Rhizobiaceae; genus Neorhizobium; species Neorhizobium tomejilense. The sequence continues at coordinate 34,021 of PVBG01000003.1, forward strand.
GAAGGTTATTTCTTCGGCCACGAATATGCCGAGTTCTGGAAGGGTGCGCTGTTCACGCTTCCGGAAAACAAGATCCTCGAAGAGTTCCATCACGTGCCGCTGCTGGTCGCCTGGAGCCCCTTCATTGCCATGGCGGTCGGTTTCGTCACCGCGTGGTATTTCTACATCAAGTCGCCTTCGACGCCCCGTCGTCTCGCCGCTTCGCAGAAGGTCCTCTACGAGTTTCTGCTCAACAAGTGGTATTTCGACGAACTCTACGACTTCCTCTTCGTCCGCTCCGCCAAGGCGCTCGGCCGGTTTCTGTGGAAGAAGGGTGACATCGGCGTCATCGATACCTACGGCCCGAACGGCGTTGCCGCCCGCGTGGTCGACGTCACCAACCGGGTGGTCAAGCTGCAGTCCGGTTATCTTTATCACTATGCGTTCGCGATGCTGATCGGCATCGCCGCCCTCGTCACCTGGATGATGCTCGGGAGCTCGATCTAATGACCGACTGGCCAATTCTCTCGACGGTCACCTTTCTGCCGCTGGTCGGCGTACTGTTGCTGCTTCTGACACGGGAAGACGGCCCCTTCGGGCGCCGCAACATCCTTAACGTCTCGCTGTTCACGACGGTTTTCACCTTCATCGTCTCGCTGTTCATCTGGATCGGCTTCGACAATTCGAATGCCGGCTTTCAGATGGTCGAGAAGCACGACTGGCTCGGCAGCGGCATTTCCTATCATCTCGGCGTCGACGGCATTTCCATGCTGTTCGTCATCCTGACGACCGTCCTGATGCCCTTCTGCGTGCTCGCCAGCTGGAATACGATCGAGAAGCGCCTCAAGGAATACATGATCGCCTTCCTGCTTCTGGAAGTGGTCATGACCGGCGTCTTCGTTTCGCTCGATGTCGTCCTCTTCTACGTCTTCTTCGAAGCGACCCTCATCCCGATGTTCGTCATCATCGGCGTGTGGGGCGGCAAGGATCGCGTTTACGCCTCCTACAAGTTCTTCCTCTATACGCTGCTCGGCTCCGTGCTGATGATGCTCGCCATCATGGCCATGTACTGGCAAGCGGGCACCACGGACATGACCGCGCTCCTGAAATACGGCTTCCCGGCCGGCATGCAGACCTGGCTCTGGCTCGCCTGTTTTGCGGCCTTCTCGGTCAAGATGCCGATGTGGCCGGTCCATACCTGGCTTCCGGACGCGCACGTCCAGGCTCCAACCGCTGGCTCGGTGATCCTGGCCGGCGTCATGCTGAAGCTCGGCGGTTACGGGATGATCCGTTTCTCGCTCGCCATGTTCCCGATCGCGTCGGAACATTTCGCGCCGCTGGTCTTCTCGCTGTCGGTCATCGCCATCATCTACACCTCGCTGGTGGCGATGATGCAGGACGACATCAAGAAGCTGATCGCCTATTCGTCGGTCGCCCACATGGGCTACGTGACCATGGGCATCTTTGCCGCGAACGTGCAGGGCGTGCAGGGCGCGATCTTCCAGATGCTGTCGCACGGCATCGTGTCGGGCGCACTCTTCCTCTGCGTCGGAGTTGTCTATGACCGTCTCCACACCCGTGAGATTTCGGCTTATGGCGGTCTCGTCAACAACATGCCGAAATATGCCGTCGCCTTCATGATCTTCACCATGGCCAATGTCGGCCTGCCGGGCACGTCCGGCTTCGTCGGCGAATTCCTGACGATCATCGGCGTCTTCCGGGTCAACACCTGGGTTGCCCTGTTTGCGGCGACCGGCGTCATCCTCTCGGCCTCCTACGCGCTCTGGCTCTATCGCCGGGTGATCTTCGGGGCGCTCGAGAAGGAAAGCCTCAAAGGCCTGCTCGACCTTTCCGGCCGCGAAAAGCTCATCCTCTATCCGCTGATCGCGATCACCATCTTCTACGGCTTCTATCCGGCGCCGATCTTCGATGCGACGGCAGCATCGGTAGATCTGCTGGTGAACAATTATTCCGCAGCCCTGGCAGCAGCGAAAGACCTTGCACTCAACGTGCACTGAGACGGGACACGACTGGACATGACCGCTGAAATTCTCTCCCTAAGCCTGCAGCTCTCGATGCCGGAGATCATCCTGGCCGTGGGCGCGCTCGCTCTTCTGATGATCGGCGTCTTCTCCGGCGACAAGTCCGCGCCGACGGTGACGGGGCTTGCGGTGGCGTTGCTGGCGGTTGCCGGCCTCTGGCTGATCTTCATGCCCGGCGAGGGCGTGGCCTATGGCGGCGCCTTCAAGCTGGATGCCTTCGGCCGCTTCATGAAGGTCCTGGCGCTCATCGGCTCGATCACCGCCATGGTCATGTCCGTCGGCCATGCGAAGTCGGATCAGCTCAACCGCTTCGAATTCCCGGTCCTTCTGGTCCTGTCGACGCTCGGCATGCTGCTCTTGATCTCGGCGAACGACCTGATCGCGTTCTATCTCGCCCTCGAACTGATGTCGCTGGCACTCTACGTCATCGCCGCCTTCAACCGGGACAGCCTGCGCTCGACCGAGGCAGGCCTCAAATATTTCGTCCTCGGTGCGCTCTCCTCCGGCATGATGCTTTACGGCATGTCGCTGGTCTACGGCTTCACCGGCAATACCGGCTTTGAAGGCATCGCCAAGGTTCTCTCCGCCGAGACCCGGGGCCTGGGCTTGATCTTCGGCATGGTCTTCGTGCTCGCCGGCGCCTGCTTCAAGATTTCCGCCGTGCCGTTCCACATGTGGACGCCGGACGTTTATGAAGGCGCGCCGACCCCCGTCACCGCGTTCTTCGCGGCCGGCCCGAAGGTTGCCGCCATGGCGATCCTGGTTCGCATCGTGTCCGACGCCTTCCTGCCGCTCGTTGCCGACTGGCGCCAGATCATCGTCTTCGTGTCGATCGCCTCCATGCTGCTCGGCTCGTTCGCCGCGATCGGCCAGCGCAACATCAAGCGACTGATGGCCTATTCCTCGATCGGCCACATGGGCTACGCGCTGGTCGGGCTTGCCGCCGGCTCCGAGACGGGCGTCTCGGGCGTCGTCCTCTACATGACCATTTATATGGTCATGACGCTCGGCACCTTCGCCTGCATCATGGCGATGCGCCGCAAGGAAGGCGGCAATGTCGAGAATGTCGACGATCTCGCCGGCCTGTCGTCCACCAAGCCGTTCATGGCGGTGGTGCTGACCGCGCTGATGTTCTCGATGGCCGGCATTCCGCCGCTCGCAGGCTTCTTCGCGAAATACTTCGTGTTCGTCGCGGCGATCGAAGCCAAGCTCTATGCGCTGGCCGTCATCGGCGTGCTCTCCTCGGTCGTCGGCGCCTATTATTACCTGCGCATCGTCAAGCTGATGTGGTTCGATGAAGCCAAGGGCGAGTTCGCCCGCATCTCCGGCGAACTGCGCCTTGTCTTCGGTCTCTCCGGCCTCTTTGTCGTGGCCTATGTGCTGATCGGCGGACCGATCGGCACGGCGGCAAGTGCCGCCGCGAAGTCCTTCTTCTGAGAATGCCCGGAGCAAGGGGCCGGTTCTCGCTCGATGCGTTCCGTCACGAGGCGCTCGACGAGGTCGGATCCACCAATAGCGAATGTCTCGCCCGCGCTCGCGCGGGCGATTCCGGTTTGTTGTGGCTGACCGCGACGCGCCAGCTCGCCGGCCGCGGCCGCCGTGGCCGGGCCTGGACATCGGAACCCGGCAATCTCTATGCGTCGCTGCTGCTGATCGATCCTGCGCCGCCGGAGAGGATCGGCTCGCTGCCGCTCGCTGTCGCAGTCGCCGTCCATGCCGCAGTCAGGTCGGTTCTGCCGCCGGGCGGCGACCCGCTCGACGTCAAATGGCCGAACGATATCCTGATCGGCCGCAAGAAGACCTGTGGCATCCTTCTGGAGGGCGAGGGGCTGCCGGATGGCCGCCGCGCACTGGTCATCGGCATCGGCATCAATATCCGCCATATGCCCGATAGTGCAGCCTATGCGGTCACGCGGCTTGCCGATCACGGCGCCAACGTCTCTCCGGAGGAGCTTTTCGCGCATCTTTTCAGAGAGATGGCTCAGGTTCTGGAATCCTGGGATGAGGGCCGGGGCACGCCGGAAATCAGCCGGCGCTGGCGCGAGGTCGCCTGCGGCATCGGCGAAAAAATCACCGTGAACCTGCCGGACCGCTCGCTTGTTGGTACATTCGCAGGTATCGATGACAAAGGATTTTTGCTGCTCGACACCGGACTGGGCGCGCTAACGTCGATCGCCGCCGGTGATGTATTTTTTCAAGGAATGGAATAGACAAAGAAAATGGCAAACCAAGAAGAACTGGTGTTTCTGCCGCTTGGCGGCGTCGGCGAGATCGGCATGAACCTCGCCCTCTACGGCTATGGAACGCCGGAGAAGCGCCAGTGGATCATGGTCGATTGCGGCGTGACCTTCCCGGGGCCGGACCTGCCGGGCGTCGATCTCGTGCTGCCGGATATCCGCTTCCTCGCCAGCCAGCGCAGCCATCTCAAGGCGATGATCATCACCCATGCGCATGAGGACCACTACGGCGCCATGAACGACCTCTGGCCGGGTCTCAACGTGCCCGTCTACGCGTCGCCGTTCACCGCCGGCATGCTGGAAGCCAAACGCAACTACGAAGGTTCGCGCGCCGAAATCCCGGTGACGATCTTCAAGGCCGGCGACCGCATCAATATCGGCCCGTTCGAAATCGAGGCGATCGGCGTCAACCATTCGATCCCCGAGCCGATGTCGCTGGTGATCCGCACCCCGCTCGGCAACGTCGTCCATACCGGCGACTGGAAGATCGACCACGCGCCGTCGCTCGGGCCGTTCACAGACGAGGCCCGCTTCCGCAAGATTGGCGACGAAGGCGTGCTGGCGCTTATGTGCGACAGCACCAACTCCATGCGCGAGGGCGTTTCGCCCTCCGAGGAGGAAGTCTCCGAAGGCCTGCGCAAGATCATCGAGGCGGCCGAGGGCAGGGTGGCGATCACCACCTTCTCATCGAATGTCGGCCGCATCCGGTCGATCGCCCAGGCCGCGGACGCTGCCGGCCGCGAAGTCCTGCTGCTCGGCTCGTCGCTGAAGCGCGTCGTCGGCGTCGCCCGCGATATCGGCATCATGGAGGGCCTGAAGCCCTTCATCGCCGAGGACGAGTACGGCTATATCCCGCGCGACAAGATCGTCGTGATCCTGACCGGCAGCCAAGGCGAGCCGCGCGCCGCACTCGCCAAGATCGCCCGCGACGAGATGCGCCACGTGGCGCTGACGTCAGGCGATACGGTGGTCTTTTCCTCGCGCACCATCCCCGGCAACGAGAAGGCGATCATCGAGATCAAGAACGGCCTGATCGAGCAGGGGATCAAGATCGTCACCGACAGCGACGCGCTCGTGCACGTCTCCGGCCACCCGCGCCGCAGCGAACTGGTGCAGATGTACGAGTGGACCCGCCCGCAGATCCTCGTGCCCGTCCACGGCGAGGCCGCGCATCTGACGGCCCAGGCCGAACTCGGCGCATCCGTCGGCATCAACAGCATCCCGCGCGTCAGGAACGGCAATATTCTGCGTCTGGCGCCCGGCCCGGCCGAGGTGATCGGCGATGCGCCGCATGGGCGTATCTTCAAGGACGGCAAGCTGATCGGCGACTTCGAGGAAATGGGCATCGGCGACCGCCGCAAGCTTTCCTTTGTCGGCCATGTTTCCGTCAACGTCCTGCTCGACGCTCGCTACGACTTCGTGACCGATCCCGATCTCATCGCCTTCGGCCTGCCGGAATTCGACGACGAGGGCGAGGACATGGAGGATACGCTTTACGACGCCGTGCTCGGCGCCGTCGAAAGCATTCCGCGGGCCCGCCGCAAGGATCTCGACATGGTCCGCGAGGCCATCCGCCGCGCCGTCCGCTCCACCGCCAACGAGGCTTGGGGCAAGAAACCGATCGTGACGGTGTTCGTTACGCGTCTCTGAGGGGATGGGTTGTTTGCCCCTCACTTGCGATTTCTAACACTTAGCCTTTGGCTAAGATGTTGAAATCGCTTTCTCTCCCACAAGGGAGAGATAAGAGTGCCGCGGCGCCGCAGTCCTACCTCCCCCATGGCGGGGGAGGAAGAAAAATCAGCATCTTAGCCGGAAGGCTAAGTGCTAGATTTTTCAGGTGAGGGGGGCGGGAATGGATGCAGTTCCCGAAGGAGGACAGACATGCTCGGACGCGTCAATCACATCGCCATCGCCGTGCCGGATCTTGGCGTCGCGACCACGACCTATCGCGATACGCTCGGCGCCCGTGTCTCCCAGGCCCAGGCCTTGCCCGAGCATGGGGTCACCGTGGTCTTCGTCGAACTCCCCAACACCAAGGTGGAACTGCTCGAGCCGCTCGGACCCGATTCGCCGATTGCGGCCTTCCTCGAGAAGAACCCGTCCGGCGGCATGCACCATATCTGCTATGAGGTGGACGATATCATCGCCGTACGCGACAAGCTGAAGGCGGTCGGTGCGCGGGTCCTCGGAGACGGCACTCCAAAGACCGGAGCCCATGGAAAACCTGTGCTTTTCCTGCATCCGAAGGACTTCAACGGCACCCTGGTCGAGCTCGAACAGGTCTGAGTCCCGCAACTGTGACATCACGTCAGGGCATGCAGGTTTGAGCTTGCCGGCCTTTAGGCCTATAAGGCGCCAATTCTTCGAACCGGAATCGAGTCGAGACCATGCCGCTTTTGACGGTCGCCGCCATCTACTTCATCATCTGGTGGACCGTGCTCTTCATCGTCCTTCCGCTCGGCTATCGCAGCCAGCAGGAAGACGGCGAGGTGACCAACGGTACTGTGGAAAGCGCCCCGGCCCGGTTTCGCGGCGGCCGCGTCATCCTGCTGACGACCGTGATCTCGACGCTGCTCTATCTGGGATACTATGTTGCATCCGCCTATTTCGGCGTCGGCATTGCCGATATTCCCGTCATCGTGCCGACCTTCGACTGAAGCGCACGAATAAGGCAGGATCATCGGGAGCCTGTCATTTCCTTGTCATGATTTGCAGGCATAGGAGCGGCGGCGAAGGCACCCGCGTGGCCGCTCGGATTGGCGAAAAAGCAAAAAAAAACAAGGCGGTTAAGCCTTGTTTCTAGTGTCGCGTGATCCTTAACCGTTACCGGGGCTGCGACAAGCGCGCCTAAGATCTGATCCTCCCAAGACTTGACCGCGAAATGGCAAGAATTTGAACTCCTTGCCTCTTTTGTGAGCTGAACCTAGCCCAAAGGATGTGCTTTGTCATCCGCTTTTTTTGTATTTTTGCTACACTTCGATAAAATTTTTCGGTTGACAAAAATGTCGCACACTTGCCACGAAATCCCCGCTTTTGGCAGGTCTGGAAGTGCCGGCGCAGATTCGTGAACAACATGCGATTCATGCTGGGGCGGGTTCCCTTGGGCCTGAGGAACGGCTATGTACCCTCCCAATATTGTTGAAGAAAATGGCCGATTCCTCGCCTGCTGGGGATAGGCCTGACAACCTCGGAAATCGCGATGCGCCTGTCCCGCTATTTTATGCCCATCCTGAAGGAAAACCCCAAGGAAGCGGAAATCGCGTCCCATCGGCTGATGCTGCGTGCCGGCATGATCCGCCAGCAGAGCCAGGGCATCTATTCCTGGCTGCCGCTCGGCAAGCGCGTGCTCGACAAGGTCAACGCCATCATCCGCGAGGAGCAGAACCGTGCCGGCGCCATCGAGGTGCTGATGCCGACGCTGCAATCCGCCGAACTCTGGCAGGAAAGCGGCCGCTACGACGCCTATGGCAAGGAAATGCTGCGCATCAAGGACCGCCAGGAGCGGCCGATGCTCTACGGCCCCACCAATGAGGAAATGATCACGGACATCTTCCGGTCCTACGTCAAATCCTACAAGAACCTGCCGCTCAACCTCTATCACATCCAGCTGAAGTTCCGTGACGAGATCCGCCCGCGCTTCGGCACCATGCGCTCGCGCGAATTCCTGATGAAGGACGCCTATTCCTTCGATCTGACCAAGGAAGCCGCCGAGCATTCCTATCGCAAGATGTTCACCGCCTATCTGCGCACCTTCTCCAGGCTTGGCCTCAGGGCGATCCCGATGCGCGCCGACACCGGCCCGATCGGCGGCAACCTGTCCCACGAATTCATCATCCTTGCCGAGACGGGCGAGTCGGAAGTGTTTTCCCACAAGGATTTCGTCAACTTCGACATCCCCAGCACGGACACCAATTTCGATGACGTCGAGGCCATGCAGGCGGTCTTCGATAAGTGGACCTCTGTTTATGCCGCGACCTCGGAAATGCACGACGAGGAGGCGTTCAACGCCATCCCCGAGACGGACCGTCTTTCCGCCCGCGGCATCGAGGTCGGCCATATCTTCTATTTCGGCACCAAATATTCCGACCCGATGGGCGCCAGGGTGCAGGGACCGGACGGCAAGGAACACCCTGTTCACATGGGTTCCTACGGCATCGGCCCGACACGCCTTGTTCCCGCCATCATCGAAGCATCGCATGACGACAACGGAATCATCTGGCCGGCATCGGTCGCGCCGTTCGACGTCGTGGTCATCAACATGAAGCCCGGCGACGAGGCCTGCGACCGGATCTGCGAAACGCTTTATGGCGGTCTCGCGACGGTCGGCAAGGACGTGCTCTACGACGATACGGACGAGCGCGCCGGCACCAAGTTCGCGACCGCCGACCTGATCGGCGTGCCGGTCCAGGTGATTGTCGGGCCCCGCTCCGCCGCGTCAGGCGAAGTGGAGGTCAAGGACCGCAAGACCGGCGAGCGCGAAACGCTGACCGTCGAAGCGGCCATGAACAGGCTCGCCGGCCGATAAAGCCGGTCGGCGTATCACGGCGGATTTCCCGCCTTCGGCAGGTTGAGGAAATGGCATGGCGAGTGTCGCGGCGAATGGTGAAGCGGTAAAGGCGGGCGGTTCGCCTGCGGCCGGTCCTTTCTCGGCCTTCGAACGGATGGTCGCCTGGCGTTACCTGCGCTCGCGCCGTCGCGAGGCCTTCATCTCGGTCATCGCCGGTTTTTCCTTCATCGGCATCATGCTCGGCGTCGCGACGCTGATCATCGTCATGGCCGTGATGAACGGTTTCCGCACCGAGCTGATCTCGCGCATTCTCGGCATCAACGGCCACATGATCGTCCAGCCGATCGACGGGCCGCTCACCGATTACGCCGAGCTCACCCAGAAATTTGCGGCCGTCCCGGGGGTCAGGATGGCGCTGCCGCTGGTCGAGGGCCAGACGCTGGCATCGGGTCGCGGCGGTGCCGGTTCCGGCGCCCTGGTGCGCGGCGTTCGCCCGGAAGATCTCGAAAAGCTGTCGGAGGTCGCCGGCAACGTCAAGTCGGGCGATATGGTCGGTTTTGCCTCGGGGCAGGGGGTTCTGGTCGGCTCCAGGCTCGCAGCCCAGCTCGGTCTTTCCGCCGGCGACCAGATCACGCTGATCTCGCCGGAAGGCGACGTGACGCCGATGGGCGTCAATCCGCGCGTCAAATCCTATCCGGTCTCCGGCATTTTCGAGATCGGCATGTCGGAATACGACGCGACGATCATCTATATGCCGCTCGAGGAATCGCAGCTCTATTTCAATGCCGACGGCATCGTTCAGTCGATCGAGCTGTTCATCGACAATCCCGACAATGTCGACGATCTGCGCCCGAAGATCGAGGCGGCGGCCGGCCGCCAGATCTTCATCACCGACTGGCGGCAGCGCAACCAGACCTTCTTCTCCGCGCTTCAGGTGGAGCGCAACGTCATGTTCATGATCCTGACGCTGATCGTGCTGGTGGCGGCGCTCAATATCATCTCCGGCCTGATCATGCTGGTGAAGGACAAGGGCAGCGATATCGCCATCCTGCGCACGATGGGTGCTGGTGCGGGGGCGATCATGCGCATCTTCTTCATGACCGGGGCGGCGATCGGCCTCGTCGGAACGTTCGCAGGCGTCCTGCTCGGCGTGGTCGTCTGTCTCAACGTCGAGTCGATCCGCCAGTTCTTCTCCTGGATCTCGGGCACCATCCTCTTCGATCCGCAACTCTATTTCCTCAGCCAGCTGCCGGCGGAGATGAGCTTTGGCGAGACCTTCTCGGTGGTCATGATGGCGCTCGTCCTCTCCTTCATCGCCACCATCCTTCCGGCATGGCGGGCCTCCCGGCTCGATCCTGTCCAGGCCCTTCGATACGAATAGGACCCAAATCCTTCATGGCACCCAAAACCGTCTTGCAGCTCTCGGGCGTCGAACGTCACTATGGCCAGGGCGAGACCACGCTTTCGATCCTGAAGGGGGCCGATTTCGACCTGAAGACCGGCGAGATCGTCGCGCTGGTCGCCCCGTCGGGCACCGGCAAGTCGACGCTTCTGCATCTCGCCGGCCTGCTCGAACATCCCGACGCCGGCGAGGTATTTCTCGCCGGGCGTGCCTGCAACGGACTTCCCGATGCGGAGCGCACTGCGATGCGCCGCAACCAGATCGGCTTCGTCTACCAGTTCCACCATCTGCTGCCGGAGTTTTCCGCGGTCGAGAACATCATGATGCCGCAGCTGATCGCCGGCCTCTCCAAGGCCGAGGCGAAGGAGCGGGCAAGCCAGCTTCTGGACTATATGCGCATCGGCCACCGCGCCGAGCACCGTCCTTCCGAACTGTCCGGCGGCGAGCAGCAGCGTGTGGCAATCGCCCGCGCCGTCGCCAACGCCCCGCGCGTGCTTCTCGCCGACGAACCCACCGGCAATCTCGACCCGAAGACCGCATCCTATGTCTTCGACGCACTGGAGGCCCTGGTGCGCCAGTCCGGCCTCGCGGCCCTGATCGCCACCCACAACCACGACCTCGCCAGCCGCATGGACCGCCGCGTGACGATCGAGGGCGGCAAGGTCGTCGAGATGTGAAGAGGCGGATATGCGTGCGTCTGGATCCTCGGGTCGAGCCCTAGGATGACGCCGCTGGGTGGTGTGCTCCGCCCCTTCCTCCGTCATCCTCGGGCTCGACCCGAGGATCCACTCTCCACACGCTGACCCATCCGGGCATATTCGAACCTCCACGGATGGTCATCCAGTCCGGATGTATCCGCATGCGCCGATCCAACCGAAAATCCCACCATTAATGGCTTGTTTACCAGGTGAGGGAGGATATCGCGATATGTTTGTTTCCGGTCTGTTCTTTTATTGACTCTCAAACAAAATGAGAACAAATTAAAAACATAAGAGAACACGGGAGACGACGATGACTGACCTGCTTCGTGACATTGCCGCATTCGCTTCCATCGCCACCTTCGTGGCCAGCCTCTCCATGATCATGATGGCCATGTGATCTGGACCCTCGGCCGAAAGGCGTTGAGGGGGAAAATCCGAACTGGACTCTCAAGTCCCTGCGCCGGACAATAGCCTGATTCATGAGATGGATATGGCGCAGACATGGCAGATACAGCGGACGTAAAATCGGGATCGGAAAAGCTGGGGACCACCCCTCAATTCGTTCACCTGCGCGTCCATTCCGCCTACTCGCTTCTCGAGGGCGCCTTGCCGCTTAAGAAGATCCTCTCGAAGGCGATCGCGGACAATCAGCCTGCGATCGCGATAACCGACACCAACAATCTCTTCGTCGCGCTGGAATTCGCCCAGAAGGCGATCGGAGACGGCCTGCAGCCGATCATCGGCTGCCAGCTGTCGATCGATATGGAAGACCAGTCGGACGAGCGGCGCAACAGCCACCAGCAGCTCGCCAAGCTGCCGGCGATCGTCGTGCTGGCGGCCAATGCCGTCGGTTACGAACGGCTCGTCGACCTGATCAGCCGCGCCTATCTCGGCGACGAGGGGCATCAGTCCATCCATATCAGCCGCTCCTGGCTGGAGGACGGCGGCACCGAGGGGCTGATCGCGCTGACCGGGGCCGGAAGCGGGCCGGTCGACATGGCTCTGAAGGAAGGCAATGCTACGCTTGCCGAAGCGAGGTTGCTGAAACTCAAGGAGATATTCGGCGATCGGCTTTACGTCGAACTGCAGCGCCACGGCGCCTACGATCGGCGCCACGAGCACAAGATCGTCACGCTCGCCTACGACCACGACCTGCCGCTGGTGGCGACCAACGAGGCCTTCTTTCCCACCAAGTCCGAGTTTGATGCCCATGACGCGCTGATGGCGGTTGCCCATAATGCGATCGTCTCGGACGACACCCGGTTCCGCCTGACGCCGGACCATTATCTGAAGAGCCGCGCCGAGATGGCAAAGCTGTTCGCCGACCTGCCGGAGGCGCTCGAAAATACAGTCGAGATCGCCCGGCGCTGCTCTTTCGTGCTGAAGACCCGCAATCCGATCCTGCCGCGCTTCACCGGCGCCACCGACGATCCGGCGGAAGCCGAGCGCGCCGAGGCGGAGGAGCTGCGCCGCCAGTCCGTGGAAGGTCTCGAAGAGCGCATCGCGACGCTCGGCATGACGCGCGGTTATACCGAACAGGATTATCGCGACCGGCTGGATTTCGAGCTCAGCGTCATCGAGAAGATGAAGTTTCCCGGCTACTTCCTGATTGTTGCCGACTTCATCAAATGGGCCAAGCAGCAGGGCATCCCGGTCGGTCCCGGCCGTGGTTCGGGTGCGGGCTCGCTGGTCGCCTATGCGCTCACCATTACCGACGTCGATCCGCTGCGCTTCTCGCTGCTGTTCGAGCGCTTCCTCAATCCCGACCGCGTCTCGATGCCGGACTTCGACATCGACTTCTGCCAGGATCGCCGTGAAGAGGTGATCCGCTACGTGCAGCAGAAATACGGCCGCGAGCAGGTGGCGCAGATCATCACCTTCGGTTCGCTGCAGGCGCGCGCCGCGCTTCGCGACGTCGGCCGCGTGCTCGAAATGCCCTATGGCCAGGTCGACAAGATCTGCAAGCTGGTGCCGAACAACCCGGCCAACCCGACGCCCCTGTCGAAGGCGATCGAGGAGGATCCGAAATTCCAGGAGGAGGCCGACAAGGAGCCGGTCGTCGCCCGCCTTCTCGATATCGCCCAAAAGATCGAAGGCCTCTACCGCCACGCCTCGACCCACGCCGCCGGCATCGTCATCGGCGACCGTCCGCTGTCGAAGCTCGTGCCGATGTATCGCGACCCGCGCTCGGACATGCCGGTCACCCAGTTCAACATGAAATGGGTGGAGCAGGCGGGGCTCGTGAAATTCGACTTCCTCGGCCTGAAGACGCTGACGGTGCTGAAGACTGCCGTCGATTTCTGCCGCAAGCGTGGCATCGAGATAGATCTCGCCAAGATCCCGCTGGACGACACCAAGACCTACGAGATGCTCTCGCGCGGCGAGACGGTCGGCGTGTTCCAGGTGGAAAGTGCCGGCATGCGCAAGGCGCTGATCGGCATGCGGCCGGACTGTATCGAGGACATTATCGCGCTCGTGGCGCTTTATCGTCCGGGCCCGATGGAAAACATTCCGACCTACAATGCCCGCAAGCACGGAGAGGAGGAGATCGAATCGATCCATCCGACGATCGACCATCTCCTCAAGGAGACCCAGGGGGTTATCGTCTATCAGGAGCAGGTCATGCAGATCGCTCAGGTGCTCTCGGGCTATTCGCTCGGCGAGGCCGACCTGCTGCGCCGCGCCATGGGCAAGAAGATCAAGGCCGAGATGGACCAGCAGAGCGAACGCTTTGTCGACGGCGCCATCAAGAACGGCGTCTCCAAGCCGCAGGCCAACAACATCTTCGAACTGCTCGCCAAATTCGCCAACTACGGCTTCAATAAAAGCCACGCCGCGGCCTACGCGATCGTCTCCTACCAGACCGCCTTCATGAAGGCGCATTATCCGGTCGAGTTCCTCGCCGCGTCGATGACCTACGATATGTCGAACAGCGAGAAGCTGAACGATTTCCGGCAGGATGCCGGCCGCCTCGGCATCGCGGTCATTCCGCCGTCGGTGCAGACCTCGTTCCGGCATTTCGAGACCGGCGACAACCGGATCTATTATGCGCTGGCCGCTATCAAGGGCGTCGGCGAGTCGGCGGTCGACCACATCACCGAAGTGCGCGGCGATGTGCCGTTTGCCAGCATCGAGGATTTCTGCCTGCGGATCGATCCGAAACAGGTCAACCGCCGTGTCATGGAAAGCCTGATCTCGGCGGGCGCCTTCGATTGTTTCGGCCGTGATCGCGCCGAATTGAGCGGCGGCCTAGACCGCATCATCGGTTATGCGCAGCGCGCGCAAGGGGAGAAGGTCAGCGGCCAGCACGACATGTTCGGTTCGTCCTCCGCCTCCGGGCCGGAAACGTTGATCTTCCCGTCGTTTACGCCCTGGATGCCGTCCGAAAAGCTGATGCGCGAATATCAGGTGCTCGGCTTCTATCTCTCGGCCCACCCGCTGGATGCCTATGCCAGCGTGCTAGCTAAGATGCGCGTCCAGAATTTCGCGGACTTTTCCGCCGCCGTGAAACAGGGCGCTACCGCCGGCCGGCTGGCCGGAACGGTGACCAGCAAGCAGGAGCGCAAGACCCGCACCGGCAACAAGATGGGCATCGTCACCTTCTCGGATGCGACCGGCCAGTTCGAGGCGGTGCTGTTCTCGGAAGGGCTGGCGCAATATCGAGACCTGCTCGAGCCCGGCAAGTCGCTGGTCATCACCGTGCAGGCGGAAGAGCGGCCGGAAGGTATCGGCCTGCGCATCCAGACCGCGCAGTCGCTCGAGGAAAAGTCGGTACAGATGCAGAAGGCGCTGCGCGTCTTCGTGCGCGATTCGGGCCCGATGCGCGCGGTTGCGCGCCACCTCAATGCCCGGGGCGACGGGCTGGTGTCCTTCGTGATCATCAAGGATGACGGCAAGCGGGAAATCGAGGTGGAGCTGACGGAAAAATACCGCATCTCGCCCGAAATCGCCGCGGCGCTGAGGACCGCGCCGGGCGTTCTCGATGTCGAGCTGGTCTAGAAGACTTTAATAGAGGCCGTAGGCGCGCGGCTTCGCCGCCGTCCGCCGCTGGTTGACCGGCTGCGGCCTGGTGATGGAGGCCTGCGCTTCGGCCACCCGCTGCACCGGCTGGGTGACGGTGATGAAATCGGTGCCGTCGCCGGTATCCTGGCCGATGCCCTGGTCGTTGATCGTCAGAGACGAGCCGTCGCTGATCAGCGTTTCGATCCGGTCGCGAATGTCGGCCGGGATTTCGATGCGGTTGAGAGCCTGTGCGGCGGCGCCTGGCGCGTAAGGATCGTCGGCGACGGTGATCCCGAGCCGCTGCTTCATCGCAGCGCTGAGGCCGTTGGGAACGGTGACGCTGTGCCACTCGGCCGTCTCTTCCTTGCGTTCGACCTTGTCGACGCTGAAGAAATGCGTGCCGAGCGCGATTTCGGGATCCTTGATGCCGACCGGAGCCTCGAACACGGGTTGGAAATTCTGGCGCACCATGATCTGGCCCATCGGCGGACGCGGCTTGCCCGCGGTCTCGTAAAGCGAAGCCAGGAACTCCGGCGTCACCAGCGCGCCCTTGGGCGACAGGTTCTTCCAGCGCTTGAACCCGGCAATCGCGCTGCGGGTCATCGGTCCGGCGAACCCGTCGCCGCCGCCGGTGTCGAACCCGAGCTGCTGCAGCAGGATCTGGGCATCCATCAATGTCTCGCGCTCGCCGCGGCGGGTGATGAGGATGCGAAGCGGTGCGATATCCTCTTTCGCGGCCGCGACCGGTTGGGTCGGAGCCGGCCGCGCGTCGGTCGTCGGATGGACGATCGAGGGATTGTTCGGAACGACGTTCATCGCCACTTCGACCGGTTTCGAGCTGTTGCCGATCGACGAGGTTCGCAGTTGGACGTCGGAAAGCAGCGGTCCTGTCGGCAGCGGCTTGCGCGGCAGGAACAGGTTGGCGTTCTCGATCAGTTGCGGCACGACCGGCGCATCCGTGATGATCACATGCGCGCCGCGCTCGGTCATCTGGAAGAGCGACTTGGCAAATGCGCCCGGCATCCGCACGCAGCCATGCGAGGCCGGATAGCTCGGCACGCTGTTCGATTCGTGAAGCGCGATGCCCGACCAGGTGAGGCGCTGCATCCACGGCATGGGCGCGTTCGAATAGAGGTTGGATTCGTGATATTTCTGTTTTTCGAGGATCGAGAAGATCCCGCTGGGCGTCGTGTGACCCTGCTTGCCGGTCGACACCTTGGAGGTGGTGAGCACCGTTTCTCCGTCATAGACGACAAGCGACTGCTTGTCCTTGGAAACGATGATCTGCAGCGTGCGGGCACCTTCCGCAAAAGCCGCATGCGACAGCATGGTCGCAGACAAAAGACCTAACCCGAACACCAGGCGACGCAACATGACCGACCCCATACGCAATACAAGACCCGCATATTAGCGCACGAGGTTTAAGGAAGGTTATCCGCACCGCGAGTAGTTTTAACGTTATGGTTAATAACGGATCACATTTCATTGATCCCGTCGGCGGTTCCCGAAAGTATATCCGGTCTCGACCGCGGCCTTGCCGAATTTGTCGCGCAGCTTGTCCATCGCCGCTTCCGCAGCCGCCCGCCGGCCGGCCTGGCGGTCGACGAGGTCGGGCGGATCGGCAAGTGTCGGATCGCCGAGATCGGTGACGCCGATGCCCAGCAGGCGGAATTTGGTGCCGTCGGTCTCGCGCTCCATCAGCGACAGCCCGGTGCGGAAAATGCGGTCGGCGAGCTGGGTCGGGTCCTCCAGCCGCTTGTTGCGGGTGCGGCTCTTGAAGTCGGCGGTCTTCAGCTTGAGAACGACGGTCTGCCCGGCGATGCCGTGTTTCTTCAGCCGCGCCGAGACCTTTTCCGAAAGCCGCCGCAGGATCGGCACGAGATCTTCATAGCTGGAGATGTCGTCGAAGAAGGTGGTCTCGGCCGAAACGCTCTTGGCCGCGTCGTTTACATGCACTTCGCGATCGTCGATACCGCGCGAAAGCCGATAGAGCCGCTGGCCCATCGAGCCGTAGCGGCGCATCAGATCGGCTTCCTGCATGGTCTGAAGCTGGCCGATGGTGCGGATTCCGTCCGCTTCCAGTGTCGCGTTGAACGCCTTACCGACTCCCCAGATGGTGGTGACCGGCCGGGCCGCCAGGAATTCCAGCGCCTCTTCCTGGCCGATTACCGAAAAACCGCGCGGCTTCTGGAGATCCGAGGCGACCTTGGCGAGAAACTTGCAATAGGAGAGGCCGACCGAAACGCTGATGCCGATCTCGTCCTGCACCCGCCTTGCGAACTTGGCGAGAATTCGCGCCGGCGGGGCGTGGTGCAGCCGTTCGGTGCCGGCGAGTTCGAGAAAGGCCTCGTCGATCGACAGCGGCTGAACCAGCGGCGTCAGATCGTGCATCATGGCGCGCACCTGCCGCCCCACTGTCACATATTTTTCCATGTTCGGCGGGATCACGACGGCGTCGGGGCAGAGTTCCAGCGCCTTGAACATCGGCATCGCCGAGCGCACGCCGTTGATGCGGGCGATATAACAGGCGGTCGAGACGACGCCGCGTTTGCCGCCGCCGATGATCACCGGCTTGTCGGCAAGCTCCGGATTGTCGCGTTTTTCGATCGTCGCATAGAAGGCGTCGCAATCGATATGCGCCAGCGTCAGCGCGTAGAGTTCCTTGTGATAGACAAGACGCGGGCTGCCGCAGGCGCGGCAACGGCGCACTTCCGCCTTCTGCTCAGCAAGGCAGTCGCGACAGAAGCCGGGTGTCTTGTCAGGCGTGGGCGTCATGGCAGAGAACAAAGGTTGAACACCGCGACGTTAAGGCCTAAGCTCGTGAGTCACAAGGGAGAGCATAGAGGTTTGGCGTGGATATCGATCTTCGTTTCGAGCCCGTGACGGCAGAGCGCTGGGGGGATTTCGAAATGCTCTTCGGCCCACAGGGTGCCTTCTACCACTGTTGGTGTGTCGCTCTGCGCCTGCCACATGCGGTGCGCACCAGGATGCAGCCGCAGGAGCGGAAGGATCATATCCACGACCGTATAAATGCTGGTCCGCCGCCCGGCATTCTGGCCTACGCGGATGGCGGGCCGGTCGCCTGGGTGCAGGTCGGACCGCGCCATGATGTGCCGCAGTTCAATTCGCCGCGCACCGTCTCGCGCCCGCTGGAGGAGGGGGATGCAACCGATCCCTCTGTCTGGGCGGTCAGCTGCTCTTTCCTGACGCCGAAGCTCAGGGGCAAAGGGCTGAGCCACCGCCTGCTGTCAGGCGCCATCGACTATGCACGCCAGATGGGGGCTCGGTTCGTCGATGCGTGTCCGATCGATCATGTGAAGCAGTCGAAATCGGTGACGCTGTGCATTGGCTCGACGGCGATCTTCGACGCTGCAGGTTTCGACGTGGTGGAGCGCCGCAAGGACGGACGACCGCTGATGCGGCTGGAGCTTTAGATGTCAGGCGGCTTTGGACTGGATGTGGCTACGGATCAGTCCGGCGGCATGGGTCCAGTCCATCGCCCGGACGATACCTTCGTCCGGTTTCGGCGCCAGCAGATGCAGGGGCGAGTCCGGCATCATGTGGAGGACGAGGCATTCGGCGACGTGATCCCGCACCGAGTGGAGATTGTGCGCCATGTCGTCGATGAAGACGCAGGGCAGGGGACGTCCGGCATGCAGGCGCTGCATGATCGGACCCTTGGGCTCTTCGCTGGCGATCAGCGGGAAGGTGAGGCCGATCTGGTCGAGAAGCCGGCGGCGGTGGTCGCGATAGCGCGGCGGCATGGCGGTGAGGAACACGATGTCCGCATCGTCCGACAGCGTCTGCAGTGTCTGGACGACAAGTTCGGTCGGGATCTGCCAGTTTTCCTGCGCCTCGAAAAAGGCTTCGATCAGCCGCCGCACCTGCGCAGGCTCGAGCGCCGTCTGGGTCTCGGCGGAGACGATATTGCCGGTAAGGCGGAAGGAGCGCGGCAGCAGTTCATGACCTTCGCCGCGCAGAAAATCCTGAAAGGGGGCCACGAAGTGCAGCACCACATCGTCGATATCGCAAACGACAAGCGGCCGGTCGCCGAGGCGCACATGGGAAAGGTCGAGGATCTCGCTCATCTCAATAGTCGCCGGAGTCGAGCCCGGGACCGGAATAATGCTGCCAGGCTGCT
Source organism: Neorhizobium tomejilense (assembly GCA_002968845.1). Lineage (GTDB taxonomy): Bacteria > Pseudomonadota > Alphaproteobacteria > Rhizobiales > Rhizobiaceae > Neorhizobium > Neorhizobium tomejilense. Next base: position 53,032 of record PVBG01000003.1, read on the forward strand.
GCCACGGTCTCGGGTTTTGTACCCGTCGCCTCACAGAAGGCGAGCAGCGTCGGTTCGTGACCCATCAGGAAATCGATCATCCCCGCAAGAAAGCCCGGATCGTTTACCGCATTGCGCAGCTGGTTGGGCTGTACGCCGGAAAGGGCGAGGAATCGGCCCAGCATGTCGGGTTCGTTGGCGAGCCATCCGAGAATGGCGCCTGCCGTCTCTTCCGCTTTGGCTTCGTTGCTTCGAGCATTACCGGGATCGCGCCGCATTATCCGCCGAGTTACCTCTTTTTCAACTAAATGGCTTTACCGTGCCTGATAGGCGCTCTGTGGAATCGGCCGTTCCGGGAGCTTATATACTGAAGGCACTCATGCAAGCCGGGATTTAAGGAACGGATCGCTATGCCCAAACGGGTCATGATCGTCGAGGACAACGAGCTGAACATGAAGCTCTTCCGCGACCTGATCGAAGCATCGGGATACGATACCATCCAGACCCGCAACGGTATGGAAGCGCTTGATCTTGCACGGAAACATCGCCCCGACCTAATTTTGATGGACATCCAGTTGCCCGAAGTTTCGGGTCTGGAAGTCACCAAATGGCTGAAGGAAGACGATGAATTGCACGTCATTCCGGTAATCGCGGTGACCGCCTTTGCGATGAAGGGCGACGAGGAACGCATTCGCCAGGGCGGTTGCGAGGCCTACGTCTCGAAACCCATCTCGGTGCCGAAGTTTATCGAGACAATTAAAACATATCTCGGCGACGCGTGAAAACGGGACGGACCTCATGACGGCGCGGATACTGGTAGTCGACGATATTCCGGCGAATGTGAAGCTGCTCGAAGCCAGGCTTCTGGCTGAATATTTCGACGTCCTGACCGCCGACGACGGCTACAAGGCGCTGGCAATCTGCGACAGCACGCATGTGGACCTGATCCTGCTCGACATCATGATGCCCGGCATCGACGGTTTCGAAGTCTGCGAGCGGCTGAAGGGCAATCCGCGCACCGCCCATATTCCGGTCGTCATGGTCACCGCGCTCGACCAGCCCTCCGACCGCGTGCGCGGCCTGAAGGCCGGCGCCGACGACTTCCTGACCAAACCGGTCAATGACCTGCAGCTCGTTTCGCGCGTGAAAAGCCTGGTGCGGCTGAAGACGCTCAGCGACGAGCTGCGTATCCGCGCCGACACTGCCAGCAACATCGGGCTGGAAGACATGCTCAAGGGTGCCGACGGCCGCGAAGAGACGGCCCAGGTTCTGCTCGTCGATGGCCGCGCAAGCTCGCAGGAGCGCATCATCAAGGCACTGAAGCCGGTTGCCGGCGTCATTGCCATGTCCGATCCGCAGGCAGCGCTTTTCGAAGCGGCGGAGAGCCCTGTCGATATGGTGATCGTCAACGCCAATTTCGACGAATACGATCCACTGAGGCTCTGCTCGCAGCTGCGCTCGTTGGAGCGCACCCGCTTCCTGCCGCTGCTGCTGGTGACCGAGATGGGCGCCGACGATTTGATCGTGCGAGCGCTCGACCTCGGCGTCAACGATTATATCGTCCGGCCGATCGATCCGAACGAACTCGTTGCCCGCGTGCTCACCCAGATCAAGCGCAAGCGCTACAATGATCGCCTTCGCATGAGCGTCCGCCAGACGATCGAGCTTGCCGTCACCGACGGGCTGACCGGCCTCAGCAACCGGCGTTATCTCGACAATCACCTCAAGGTTCTGTTCAACCGGGCTGCCGCGCGCTCCAAGCCGCTGTCCGTCTGCATCACCGATATCGACCGCTTCAAGTCGGTCAACGATGCCTACGGTCACGATGCCGGCGACGAGGTGCTGAAGGAGTTCGCAGCCCGCGTCCGCTCGACCGTTAGGGGAGCCGATCTTGCCTGCCGTTACGGGGGTGAGGAATTCGTGGTGGTCATGCCCGATACCGACGCTATGTCGGCCGGAGCGATTGCCGAACGGCTGCGCAGCATCATCGAGAGCCAGCCGTTCCATTTGAAGACAGCGGGTATCATGCTCAACATCACCGCCTCGCTCGGCCTCGCCTGCAGCACGCAGGGCGCCGAAACGCCGGAACAGCTCCTGAAGCAGGCCGATCGCGCGTTGTATGAAGCGAAAAATGGCGGGCGCAACCGGGTGGTTGCCGCAGCCGCGTAGAGAATCAGCAGATACTGAAATTCCTGCCCCGCCTTCGCCGAATGGCGAAAACACCGAGAAAAAAGCGCCCGGTCCCCAGTTATTTTTGAGCGGAACCCAACTTTTTGTAGGTGCTAATTAATGGAAGAATTTCATGAACAGCTGTCAGTTAACGGGACTGCTGCAGCGCATTCAAGAAATTTCGAATGTATCCGCGCACTCTCAGATTTGCCGGCAGAGAATAGCTGTTTGTATTGGCTTTGAATTTTTTGCATGGCTGAGAAGATAGACAGTGCTCGCCAAGGATGTGCTTGAAAGTTGGAAGGCATTTCTGAGAGCTAGATCAAAGTAAGCATATAAAGCGCCGGGAGTAACTTTGGATTTATGCCAGGAAAATCGAAAAAATATCAGTAGCGGCCGCGGATTTTAACCAACAACAGTGAAGGATTCGGTTCGAGATTAAGATTGTGTTGATTTTCTTTTCGTTTTGCGCAATTTTGGCCCCGACCAGACAGTGTACCCGAAATGGTACATAGATACCCCATGATGCTCAGGTCCGCCGCATCTCCTGGGTCGTGGGGTCGGTCGACCGGCAGGCATACCAAAGCGGTTCCTCGTGCCGTGATTGCAGGCTGGTCGACCCCCATTTGAAAGCGCCGCTTCCAGTTTCTGGAGCGGCGCTTTTCCATTTCTACGCAGCCCGTCCCGCTCTGGATCACTCGGCTACCGCAACGGCCCGAAAATCAGTTCCGAATTCTGGAAAGCCCGCGGCAATGGGAGAATGCTGGGTAAAGCCCAAAAGAAAAGGCGCCTGGCCCTATCGGCCGGCGCCCTTCGACAACCCTCGGATCAAGGTCTTACTTGATCTTGGTTTCCTTGAACTCGACGTGCTTCTTGGCGACCGGGTCGTACTTGGTCTTGGTCATCTTGTCGGTCATCGTGCGGCTGTTCTTCGTGGTGACGTAGAAGAAACCGGTGTCAGCCGTCGACAGCAGCTTGATCTTGATGGTCGTAGCTTTCGCCATGGTGTTCTGCCTCTAAGAAAAAATGAAGCCGCGGACGCGGGTTGGGTCCACGGCGAAATCTGGCGCGAAATTACAAATCGCGCCCGAAAAGTCAACTCCGTTTTGAGCGGAAAAGCATTCGGCAGATGGAAACCAGCACATAGAAGCCAAAGAATCCCGCCAATGCCCAGGCAAAACCGTCATTGCCGGCGATATCGATGGCCGCGCCGATGCCCTGCGGGCCGGCAACAGTGCCGACCGCATAACAGAAGATGAAGGCTGCGTTGGCCGCGGCAAGGTCGGCTCCGCTGAGCCGCGATCCGAGATGCGCCAGGCCGACGGTATAGAGGCCGGAGACGCAACCGCCCCAGAAGAACAGGACCACGGCCATCATGATCCAGTTCTCGATCAGGAAGGGCAGCGCAAGCGATCCTGCGACGCCGAGCACCGCCATGGCGGTCAAGAGTGGCCGCCGATCCCTCAGCTTGTCGGAATAGAGGCCGAGCGGGATCTGGAAGGCCATATTGCCGATGCCCATCACCGTCAGCAGCAGGGCGGCCTGCTGCTCGGTCAGCGCAGACCGAATCGCATAGATCGGGAACAGCGACAGCCCGCCCGCCGAAACCGCGCCGAAGGCGAATACCGCCGCGGTCGCCGTCGGCACAAGGAAGATGTAGTGGAAGAAGTGCCGGTCCGGCTTGGTATCCAGCACGGGGCTTTCATTGCGGGCGATGAAGATCGGGATGATCGCCAGCATGATGATCGCCGCGCCGACCAGGAAGGGCAGGACGCCGTCGCTGCCGAGCGCAGAGAAGAGCAGGGGTCCGATCGCGAAGCCGATGGCCAGCACCGTGGCATAGATGCCGAGAACGAGCCCACGGCGCCGGGGAGGGGCCGCCTCGTTGATCCAGAATTCGGACAGGATGAAAAGCGTCGTCGTCGCGCCGTGGAAGGTGAAGCGCAGCGGGAACCACATCCAGAAGGCATCCGCGTAAAAGAAGCCGATGGCGCTGACTGCGGCGACGAGCACCGCGAACATCATCGTCCGCGCGACGCCGTAGTCGTGAGCGATCTTGGTGGTGATCGGCGCGGCCGCCATGGAGGCGACGCCGGCCATGGCAGCGTTGAGGCCGATCAGGGTGGAGGAAATTCCGCGCTTTTCAAGAATGATGCTGAGGAGCGGCAGGCCGAGGCCGATGGCGATGCCCACTGCACTGATGGCGGATATGGCGGCGATCAGCGATGGCCAGTGGATCTTGTCGACATGGCCGTTGGCGTCTGTCGTCGGCTGAGCCATTCAATATTCCTTACAGTCGGCTGCGGACGAATCGTCCATGACGCATGAAGTAGAAGGACACCGGGCTTCCAAACGGTAAAGATGGATCGGAGACCATCAGGTTTTTCACGTCCTCCAGAACCGCCTGTGTGATGCGCGGGAGTTTCAGACCTGAAAGCTCGGCAATGTCAAGCCAGCGCACGTCCTGAAGTTCGCTTGAGTCGCCCAGGCGCGTTATGTCGAAGCGGGTTTCGTCGGCAAAGGTGAGAAAGAAGCGCGTATCGTAGCGCCGGACATTGCCTGGCGGCGTGATGGCGCGGGCGACGTAGCGCAGGCGGGAGAGGTCGGCAGCGCCGCCGCCCGCAAGCCCGGTCTCCTCCTGGAGTTCCCTGAGGGCCGCGAGCGCCAGTGCCCGGGCGCGGGCCGAGGTCATGCGGGCGGTGGTGCCTGCCGCCAGCTTTTCGAAGACGATCGGGTCGAGATCGGCGCCGAAGGGGAGGGCATGGTCGCGAGGATCGCGCTTGCCGCCCGGGAACACGTAGACATCAGGCATGAAGACATGGCCGCTGCCGCGCCGGCCCATGAGGACCCGGGGAGCCACGTCCGAGCGATCGATCAGGATCAGGGATGCTGCGTCCTTGGGCGTCACGCCGGCCACGCGCGCATGCTTCGGCGCGTCCATTGCGAACGGAGCCTGTTCCTCGGCCGACGATGTCATGCGATCGGTCCGCCCCGGCCCGGATCGACGGCTTCGTCGTCCGTGCCATTGAAGCCGTGCATCTTCAGCGCCCATTGAAAGCCGATGACGCCGCCCTTGATCGGCTGGATGGTCAGAAGCGCCGCAAGGATCGCCAGCGGCACCCAGATGGCGAGATGCACCCAGGGCGAGACCCGAAGCGTCATGTCGGTCAGCATGTAGCCCGTCATCAGCACGTGGCCGACGACGACGATCACCAGATAGGCCGGCAGGTCGTCGGCGCGGTGATGATGGATTTCCTCGCCGCAGACGGCGCAGGTATCGACCGGTTTGAGGAACGCCCGGAACAGGCGGCCGGTGCCGCAGGCAGGACAGGTGCAGAGCAAGCCCCGCCTGATGGAGCGGCCGAGCGGCCTTTCGGCCTCTTGTGCGCCACCGTATCGGACCGTCTGTTCGTCCTGCTTCTGCATCCTATCTCCTTCGGCCGCTCCGCGGAGGCCGCGTGCCGGGTTGGGTCCGGCCACGCCGCCCCGATTTGTGGAAGGAGCGGATCGCGGTCGGCAATTTCTTGCCCTCGCTCAGCATCTCGAACTGCAGCGCGCCGGCAAGCGGGATGGCCTGTTTCAGCCGCACATCGACCGTATCGCCGATCTGGTAGCCCAGACCGGTCTTCTCTCCGGACAGCGCCTGATGCGCCTCGTCATAGATGAAGTAGTCGTTGCCGAGCGTGGATATAGGTATGAATCCGTCCGCACCATAGGTCGGAAGCGAGACAAATAGTCCCGCCTTGGTGACGCCGGAGATCCGGCCGACGAATTCCTCGCCGATGCGCTCGGAGAGGTGATGGGCGATCAGCCGGTTGATCGTGTCACGTTCGGCGGCCATCGCGCGGCGTTCGAAGGTCGAGATCTCGGCGGCGATATCGTCGAGCTGGGCCTCTTCCTCCGGCCTGATGCCGCCTTCGCCCAAGCCCAGCGATCCGACCAGTGCACGGTGCACGATCAGGTCGGCGTAGCGGCGGATCGGCGAGGTGAAATGCGCGTATTTCATCAGGTTGAGGCCGAAATGGCCGATATTCTCGGGGCTGTAGATCGCCTGGCTCTGGGAGCGCAGCACCATCTCGTTGACCATCACCTGGTGGGCGGTGCCCTCGGCTTTGGCGAGAATGCCGTTGAACGAGTTGGCGCGCATCTGGCCGCCCTTGGCCATCGGAATGCCGAGCGTCGCGAGAAACTCGCGCAGCGTCTCCTGCTTGGCAAGCGACGGTGTGTCGTGGATGCGGTAGATCAGCGCCTGGCGCTTTTTTTCCAGCGTCTCGGCGGCAGCGACGTTCGCCTGGATCATCATCTCTTCGATGAGCTTGTGGGCATCGAGCCGGTCCGGCACGAAGACCCGGTCGACCGTGCCGTCGGGCTTCAGCAGGATCTTGCGCTCCGGCATGTCGAGCTCCAGCGGCTGGCGGCGGTCGCGGCCGCGCTTCATCACCCCATAGGCATGCCAGAGCGGCTTCAGGATCGGATCGAGCAACGGCCCGGTCTTGTCGTCCGGCTTGCCGTCGATGGCCGCCTGCGCCTGCTGGTAGGAGAGCTTGGCGGCGCTCTTCATCATGATGCGGTGGAACGTGTGGCCCGCCTTGCGGCCTTCCCTGGAGAAGACCATGCGTACGGCAAGCGCCGGTCTATCCTCGCCTTCGCGCAGCGAGCAGAGATCGTTGGAGATGCGCTCGGGCAGCATCGGCACGACGCGGTCCGGGAAATAGACAGAGTTGCCGCGCTTCAGCGCCTCGCGGTCGAGCGCCGAGCCGGCGCGGATATACCAGGAGACATCGGCGATCGCGACGGTGACGATCACCCCGTCCGGATTGTCGGGCGAGGGGTCGAGCTCGGCATAGACCGCGTCGTCGTGGTCCTTGGCGTCGGCCGGGTCGATGGTGATCAGCGGCAGCGAACGCCAGTCCTCGCGTTGCGACAAGGAAGCCGGTCTTGCCGCTTCCGCCTCGTCGAGCACCGCCTTCGGAAAGATATGCGGAATGCCGTGCGAATAGACGGCGATCATCGAGATCGCCTTTTCCGAGCCGATCGTGCCGACGATCGACAGAACCCGGGCGCGGGGAAGTCCGAAACGCCCGGAGCGAACGACTTCCGTCTCGACCAGGTCGCCGTCCTTGGCCTCGCCGATATCGACGGGCTCGATCACCATTTCCTCGCCGCGCCGGTCGATCGGCAGCAGACGCAGCTCGCCATCGGCGAGCTGATGGACGATGCCGAGCGAGGCGCCGCGACGCTTGTCGATGATCTTGATGACCCGGGCGGTATAGGCCGGTCCGGTCCGGTCCTTGTTCGGGAAGATCTTTGCCAGAACCCGGTCGTTGAGACCGGCGGCAGTCACCCTGCCTTTGCCGCGGCTGTCCGACGATTGCCGGATGAGCACTGCCGGCGCCGCACCCAGGTCCTCCGGCCATTCGGCGGGGCGGGCGATCAGTTCGCCATCCTTGTCGCGGGTGGTGATGTCGAGAACGGTGACCGGTGGCAGCGCATCGGGACGGGTCAGCGACTTGCGGCTCTTCTTGAGAAGGCCTTCCTCCTCCAGCGTCCGCAGGAGATCCTTCAGTTCGACGCGGGTGTCGCCCTTCAGCCCGAAGGCCTTGGCGATCTCCCGCTTCGACCCCTTGTCAGGGTTTTCGGCGATGAACTCGAGCAGCACATCACGCGGCGGCACGGCACCGTGGATGATCACCGGCTTCTCCGTTGCGGAAGCGGCGTGACCGCGGGCAACCTTGTCGGGGCGTTTTCCCTGATGTCTCGATCTATCGCGTGGTTCTCTCACGTGCCTGTCTTCTTCGCCTTGGGTGCGGCCTTTTTCACCGGAGCTTTCGCCTTGGCGGCCGTCTTGGCTTTCGGTGCTGCCTTCTTGGTGTCGGTGGTCGTCTTGGCGGCGGCTTTCTTCGGCTTTGCCTTGGACGACGGCGCCTTGCCGCCCTTTTCGATGATGAAGGCCATAGCCTGCTCCATCGTCACCGATTGCGGGTCGAGCCCCTTCGGCAGCGTCGCGTTGACCTTGCCCCAATTGACGTAAGGGCCGTATTTGCCGTCGCGCACGGTGATCGTGCCGCCATCCGGATGGTCGCCGAGTTCCTTCAGTGCCGCAGGCGTGCCACGGCCGCGGCCACCGCCAGCCGCCACCTTGCTCTGCTTTTCGGCAAGCACGGTCACAGCGCGGTTGAGGCCGATCGAGAACACGTCCTCGATGCTCTCCAGGTTGGCATAGCTGCCGTCATGCAGCAGGAACGGCCCGTAGCGGCCAAGCCCTGCCGAAATCATCTTGGCAGATTCCGGATGTTTGCCGACGTCGCGCGGCAGGTTGATCAATGCCAGCGCCTTTTCGTGGTCGATGTCCTCGGGCTTCCAGCCCTTGGGCAGCGACGAACGCTTGGCTTCCTTGCCTTCGCCGCGCTGGATATAGGGGCCGAACCGGCCCGAACGCAGCGTCAGTTCCTCGCCCGTATGCGGATCGGCACCGAGCGCCTTCGGTTCGTTGAGAGCGTTCGCTTCCGCATCCGCGCCGCCTTCCGAGGAAAGCTGGCGGGTGTAGTTACAGTCCGGATAGTTCGAGCAGCCGACGAAGGCGCCGTATTTGCCGAGCTTCAGCGACAGGTTGCCCGTGCCACAGACCTGGCAGATGCGCGGATCGCTGCCGTCCTCGCGCTTCGGGAAGACCAGCGGCGCCAGCGTCTCGTTCAGCGCATCGAGCACGTTGGTGACGCGCAGTTCCTTGGTGTCTTCGATCTGGGCGAAGAAATCCTGCCAGAACTCGCGCAGAACCTGCTTCCAGTCAAGTTCGCCGGCAGAGATCTTGTCGAGCTTTTCTTCCAGATCAGCGGTGAAGTCGTATTCCACGTATTTCGTGAAGAAGCTTTCGAGGAAGGCCGTCACCAGCCGGCCCTTCGAATGCGGGATCAGCTTGCGCTTGTCCATCGTCACGTATTCGCGGTCGCTCAGCGTCTTCAGCGTCGCGGCATAGGTGGACGGCCGGCCGATGCCGAGCTCTTCCATCTTCTTGATCAGCGAGGCTTCCGAATACCGCGGCGGCGGCTCGGTGAAGTGCTGGCTGGCATTCACTTTTTGTCTGTCGAGCTTTTCGCGGGCGTTGATCTCGGGCAGGCGACCATCTTCATCGTCATCCTCGCCCTTTTCGGCATCCTCGCGGTTGTCCACGTAAGCGCCGAGAAAGCCGTCGAAACGGATCACCGAGCCGACGGCGCGCAGGCCAGCCTTCTCGCCCTTGTTGTCGGCAAGGATCTCGACCGTGGTGCGCTCGATTTCGGCGGACGCCATCTGGCTGGCGATGCCGCGCTTCCAGATCAGTTCGTAGAGACGGGCCTGGTCGGCGTCGAGATAACGGCGCACCTGGTCCGGGGTGCGGGTGAATTCAGTCGGGCGGATCGCTTCGTGGGCTTCCTGGGCGTTTTTCGCCTTGGTGGAATAGAAGCGCGGCTTTTCCGGCAGGTACCGCTGTCCGAATTGGTCGACGATGGCGCTGCGGGCAGCATCGACTGCCTCCGGCGCCATCTGCACGCCGTCGGTACGCATATAGGTAATGAGACCGACCGTCTCGCCGCCGATATCGACGCCTTCATAAAGCTTCTGCGCCACCTGCATGGTGCGCGAAGCGTTGAAGCCGATATTCGAGGAGGCAGCCTGCTGCAGCGTCGAGGTGGTGAAGGGCGGGCCGGGGTTGCGCTTGACAGGCTTCGCCTCGACCGTGTCGACCAGATAGGTCGCGCCGTCAAGCAGCGCCTTCAGGCGGTTGGCGTCCTCGCCGTTCTTGATCGAGCGGGCCTGCAGCCGCTTGCCGTCGGCCGAGACGAGGCGTGCCTCGAACTCGTCGCCGCGCGGAGTACGCAACAGCGCCGAGAGGTTCCAGTATTCTTCCGAGACGAAACGTTCGATCTCCGACTCGCGGTCGCAGACGAGCCGCAGCGCAACCGACTGCACGCGGCCTGCCGAGCGTGCGCCCGGCAGCTTGCGCCACAGCACCGGCGACAGATTGAAGCCGACCAGATAGTCGAGAGCGCGGCGGGCGAGATAGGCGTCCACCAGCGGCACGTCGATATCGCGCGGATTGGCCATCGCATCGAGCACGGCCTTCTTGGTGATGGCGTTGAAGACGACGCGCTTGACCGGCTTGTCGCCGATCAGCTTCTTCTTCTTCAAAAGGTCGAGCACGTGCCAGGAAATGGCTTCGCCTTCGCGATCCGGGTCGGTCGCGAGGAACAGGCCGTCCGAGCCTTTCAGGGCGTCGGCGATATCCTTCATGCGCTTCTGGGAGGCGCTATCGACTTCCCACAGCATTTCGAAGTCCTGGTCGGGAAGTACGGAACCGTCCTTGGCCGGGAGATCGCGCACATGGCCGAACGAGGCGAGAACCTTGTAGCCGGGGCCGAGATACTTGTTGATTGTCTTGGCCTTGGCGGGAGATTCTACGACGACAACATTCATTTTGCTTCTCTGCAATAGAGGCTTGGCCCGGAACCTTTGCAGTCCAGGCGGAAATCTGACCTCCCGACATGGAGGGCGTTTGCCTCGCGGTCAAGGGGCGTGTGCCAAATTATAGGGTACAACGAGATGCAACCACAGGAAGATTTACAATTGGTTGCAATCTTAAATAAATGCGATATGGTCCCTCGCATACCTCGAGGTGAATTTATTTGGACCGGTGGCCGACTTTTTTGACAGGATAGAAAATGATTTCCCGAAGTGAGACAAACGGCCGGCGCGAGGACGATACCAGGGAGAATATAGCCTATATAAGGCAGATGCTCGGAGAGCTCCGGCAGGTCGCCTTGGGAGAGGGAGCCGATATGCTCTGTTATCTCATCGAGATGGCCTATGTGGAGGCGGGGGATGTACAGGCCGGCCGGCGTCCCCGCTCAGTCTTCCATCGCGATTGAAACCAGACCGCCGACATGCCGATGCAGCCGACCGGCGAGATCAAGTTCCAGCAGGATGAGATAGACGGAAGAGGCGGGCAGTTCCGTGTGGCGGATGATGTCGTCCACTTCGACCGGCGTCGGCCCCAGCGCCGAAACGATGATCGCCCGATCGTCGTCATTGGGCGGCAGTATGTCGCTGAACTTCTTGGGCTCTTCCACCACAGAGCCGCTGAACAGATCGAGTTGCGAGAGCGGCGCCAGGGCTTCGATGACGTCGGCAGACCCGGTTGTGACGATGGCGCCCTGTTTCAGGAGCCCGTTGGTGCCGTGGCAGCGCGGATCGAGCGGCGAGCCGGGAACGGCGAAGACAAGCCGTCCGAAATCGGTCGCCATCCTGGCGGTGATCAGCGAGCCGGAACGCTCCGCGGCCTCTACCACGACGACGCCGAGCGAAATGCCGGATATCAGCCGGTTGCGGCGGGGGAAATCCCGTGCGCGGGGCTCCCAGCCGAAGGGCATTTCGCTGACGGCAAGGCCTGCACCCTCGGTGATCTCGTCGAGCAGAGGCACGTTCTCCGGAGGATAGGGCTGGTCGAGCCCACCGGCCAGCACCGCGATCGTTCCGGTTTCCAGGCTGGCCCGATGGGCTGCGGTATCGACGCCGCGGGCAAGGCCTGAGGTCACCGTATAACCGGCACGGCCGCAATCCCTTGCGATCATCGCTGCGAACTTGGCGCCCGATATAGAGGCATTGCGTGATCCGACGACGCCGACCGACGGACGTGTCGCGGCGGAAAGGTCACCTTTCATGGCAAGAAGCGGTGGCGCGCCTTCGATCTGGCGCAGCGCCGGCGGATAGTCCGGTTCGCCGATGCCGACGAAGCGAGCGCCAAAGCGATGGGCGGCTTCGAGCTCGCGTTCGGCCTCCTGCACGCCGGCAATCCGGATCGCCCTGGTCGCTCCGCCACGGGCGGAGAGTTCGGGCAGCATGGCAAGAGCGTTTTCCGCCGAGCCGCAATGGTTGATGAGATCTCGAAACGTGGCGGGGCCGACATTGTCCGAACGGATCAGCCTCAGCCAGGCGATCCTCTGCCTCTCCGTCAGCGCAATTCCTGTTCGTTTCGCGCTGCCGTCCGCCATTGCTTCCCCGGTCTATCCCTTTTGGCCGATCCTGCTTTCGGTGCCGGCGATCAGCCGCTTGATGTTTTCTTCGTGCTTCCACCAGGAAATCGCGGTCATGACGGCCAGGACGAGCGCGATCTTCGGCTCGTTTAAGAACCACAGCACAACCGGAATGACAAGGGTTGCAACCAGAGCGGAGAGCGACGAATATTTGCTGATCTTGGCAACGCCGAGCCAGATCGCCGCAAACACCAGCACCATCCAGGGAGCGACGCCAAGCAGCGTGCCGATATAGGTGGCCACACCCTTGCCGCCCTTGAAGCCGAGCCAGACGGGGAAGAGATGACCCATGAAGGCTGCAAAGCCGGCAAGCAGGCCGGCTTCTTTCCCGAACAGATACCAGGCGACCAGCGCCGCGACCGTGGCCTTCAGTGCGTCGAGCAGCAGGGTGGCCGCGGCAAGCTTCTTGTTGCCGGTGCGCAGCACGTTGGTGGCGCCGATATTGCCTGATCCGATCGAACGGATATCGCCGAGACCAGCAGCGCGGGTGAGGATCAGGCCGAAGGGAATGGAACCGAGCAGATAGCCGAACACCAGCGCGGCCAGTGCGATCGGCAGGGTGATCTGCCAGTTGAAGAGTTCACTCACGCCCGTGCTCCCCTTAAAGCGTGTAGACGCACTTGCCGGCCACATAGGTGGCGACGGCGCGGCCCGAGAAACGCGCGTCTTCGAACGGCGTGTTCTTCGACCGCGACAAGATCATATCCTTGGAAACGATCCAAGGCTCGTCGAGATCTATCAGCGTGATATCGGCCTTGGCGCCGGGCCTCAGCGTGCCGGCATCGAGGCCGAAGATCTGCGCCGGCCGGGTCGACATCGCATCGATCAGCCGCATCAGCGGCACGCGGCCGTCATGGTGCAGGCGGAGTGCGGCCGCGAGCAGGGTCTCGAGGCCGATCGCCCCGTCCTCGGCATCGGCAAACGGCAGGCGCTTGGTATCGACGTCCTGCGGATCGTGCGAGGAGACGATGATGTCGATCGTGCCGTCCGCGAGCGCATCGGCCATCGCCACCCGGTCGTCTTCGGAGCGCAGCGGCGGCGAGAGCTTGAAGAAGGTACGGTATTCGCCGATGTCGTTCTCGTTGAGCGCCAGGTGGTTGATCGAGACGCCGCAGGTGGCGTTGGCGCCACGGGCGCGGGCGACGCGCATGGCTTCGGCCGATTCCGCCACGGAGATCTTCGCCGCATGGTATTTCGCCCGCGTCAGGCCGGCGATCCTCAGGTCCCGTTCGAGCGGGATGATCTCCGCTTCCTTCGGCACACCGGACAGGCCGAGCCAGCTCGCGAACAGGCCCTCGTTCATCACGCCGTTTCCGAGATATTTTTCGCGCAGTTCGAGCGAGACGACCGCATCGAACTCGCGCGCATAGGTCATCACCCGGCGCAGGAGCAGCGTATCGGAAAGCCCGTGCCGGCCGTTGGTGAAGGCGACGGCGCCCGACTGCTGCAGCAGGCCGATCTCGGTCATCTCCTTGCCGGCCAGCCCCTTGGTGAGGGCGGCGGCCGGATGGACGTTGACGACCGCCTTGTCGCGCGCCGTCTTCTGCACGAATTCGGCCAGCGCGATATCGTCGATCACAGGATCGGTGTCGGGCATCATGATGAAGGAAGTGACGCCGCCGGCCGCCGCCGCCCGGCTTGCCGATTCGATCGTTTCGGTGTGTTCGGCGCCCGGTTCGCCGACATAGACGCGGGCATCGACGAGGCCCGGCGTCGCGACGAGGCCCTGGCAGTCCCGAACCGTCGCGCCTTCCGGCGCGCCCTGGTTCTGGGCATCCTTGCCCGATGCGAGGATGCGGCCGTTGGCGCCGATGATGATCGTGCCGGTCTCGTCGAGATTGCGCGACGGGTCGATGATGCGGAGGTTCTTCAGCACGGTAGGGGTCATGCGCGTTCTCCCTGGTTCTGGGAGACGAGCAGGGCCTCCATCACGGCCATGCGGACCGCGACCCCCATTTCCACCTGTTCCTCGATGACGCTCTGCGGACCATCGGCCACTTCGGATGCGATCTCGACGCCGCGGTTCATCGGGCCGGGGTGCATGACCAGCGCATCCGGTTTGGCAGCCTTCAGCTTTTCGGCATCGAGCCCGTAGAAGCGGAAATATTCGCGCACCGACGGCACGAAGGCGCCGGCCATTCGCTCGCGCTGCAGGCGCAGCATCATCACCACGTCGGCATCCTTGAGGCCTTCTTCCATGGAATGAAAGACCTCCACGCCCATGTCCCTGATGCCGGAAGGCAGCAGCGTCGAAGGCGCCACCACGCGAACCCGCGCGCCCATGGCGTTGAGCAGGAGGATATTGGAGCGCGCGACGCGCGAATGCAGCACGTCGCCGCAGATGGCGACGATGATGCGCGACAGCTTGCCCCTGGCGCGGCGGATGGTCAGCGCGTCGAGCAGAGCCTGGGTCGGATGCTCATGCTGGCCGTCGCCGGCATTGATCACCGAGCAGGCGACCTTTTGCGCCAGAAGTGCGGCGGCCCCGGCCGAGGAATGACGCAGCACCAGCACGTCCGGGCGCATGGCATTCAGCGTCATCGCCGTGTCGATCAGCGTTTCGCCTTTTTTCACCGAGGAATTGCCCACCGACATGTTCATCACATCGGCGCCGAGGCGTTTGCCGGCGAGCTCGAAGGACGATTGTGTACGGGTGGAAGCTTCGAAGAACAGGTTGATCTGGGTGAGACCACGCAGCGTGGAGGTCTTTTTCTCCCGCTGCCTCGAAATCTTCACGGCCTCGTCGGCCTTGTCGAGAAGAAAGGTGATATCCTGTTCGGTTAGGCCCTTGATGCCAATCAGATGGCGGTGAGGGAAGAAGACCATGGACACGTCTCCGCTTGCGTTCGGCGGTCTATAAGGTCTGACGGCAGGAGCCGCAAGCGGGCGCGGGGTTTATCTCACTGCTTGTTTGTCCATTGTCGCTCACAGCGGTTTGTTGGCGCGGGTGCTGCCTTTTGTTGAGAACGCCAGAAATCCTGAGCGGGCGCCGTTCCCAGGCCCGGTAACTTCCGCTAGAACCCGTTTCATGAACCAGATGTCGCGCGCCGAAGAAAAATTTGCCGAACTGAACCAGCCAAAACCCTGGTCCGGCATCAATGCCTACCGATCCGATCCGCTGGTCGTCGACCTGACGAGCACGCTGAACCGCACCATCCGCGAGGAATACGACCAGCTCGGCCGTTACGTGACTTCGCCGGAGGCGCAGGAACTGGCGCGCATGGCGAACGAGAACCCGCCGAAGCTGAAGACCCACGGTCCGCGCGGCGAGCGGCTCGATGTCGTCGAGTTTCATCCGGCCTGGCATGCGCTGATGCGCCGTTCGATGCAGACCGGCCTGCATTCCTCGGTCTGGGAAAACATCCCCGAAGCCAAGGGCCACGAGCACAAGGCGCGGGCGACACGATTCTATCTGTCGGCGCAGCTCGAATGCGGCCATCTCTGCCCGCTGACCATGACCAGCGCCTCGATTGCCGCACTGATGGCCTCGCCGCGCGTACAGAAGGAATGGGCGCCAAAGATCCTGTCGCGCAAATACGATTCGACGAATCGCCCGGCCCTGCAGAAGAGCGCGGTGACCCTCGGCATGGGCATGACCGAGAAGCAGGGCGGCACGGACGTGCGCGCCAACCGCTCGACCGCCGAGCGGGTCGGCGAGGGCATCTACCGGCTCTCCGGCCACAAGTGGTTCATGTCGGCGCCGATGAGCGACGGTTTCGTGATGCTGGCCAAGACCGGCGACGGGATCGGCTGCTTCCTGGTGCCGCGGCTGCTCGAGGACGGGTCGGCGAACGGCCTGCAGTTCCAGCGCTTGAAGGACAAGGTCGGCAATCGCTCGAACGCGTCCTCCGAAGTCGAATTCACCGATGCGTTCGGTTATCTGCTTGGCGAACCGGGCGGCGGCATCCGCACCATTCTCGACATGGTGACGCTGACGCGGCTCGATTGCGCGCTGGCATCCGCCGGCATCATGCGCGCGTCGCTTGCCGAGGCGGTCCACCATACCCGCGGCCGCAGCGTGTTCGGCAAGAAGCTGGTCGACCAGCCGCTGATGACACGGGTGCTCGCCGACATGGCGCTTGATGTTGCCGCGGCGACCGCGCTCGCTTTCAGGCTGGCCGACTCCTTCGATCGGGCGGCCAGCAACCCGGCCGACGCGGCTTTCGCCCGGGTCATGACGCCGGTCATCAAATACTGGAACTGCAAGATCGCGCCCGCGCTGATCTACGAGGCGATGGAGTGCATCGGCGGCAACGGTTATATCGAGGAACGGCCGATCGCCCGGCATTACCGCGAGGCTCCGGTCAATGCGATCTGGGAAGGCTCGGGCAATGTGATGGCGCTCGACGTGCTCCGTGTCCTGTCGCGCGGGCGGGACCTGTTCAACACGGTGCTCGCCGGTTTCGAACGGGATCTCGGTCCTGCGGGCCGAAAGACGGTCGAGGTTCTGCGCGCCGCCATGGCGCTCTGCGAGACCGACGAGGGAGCTGCTCGGCTTCTGGTGGAGCAGCTTGCACTTGCGGCTGCGGCCGCCGAACTGGTGCGGCTCGGTGCCGGCAAGATCGCCGACGCTTTCCTGGAAACGCGGCTCGCCGGCGGCTGGCGCTCGACCTACGGCATGCTCGATGCCCGGTTCGACGCTCGCTACATCGTCGACCTGCTTTATCCCGCAGCGACGTAGGCGACAGCCGTCATCACGACAGGAATGGTGAGGAACGAGGCGACGACCTGCAGGGTCGCCGCCGCCGCATACATGTCCGCATCGCCGTTCAGCTGTTTCGCCAGCAGATAGCCGTTCATCGCGGTCGGAACCGCGGCACTCAGTGCCAGAAGCACGAGGGCGCTGCCCTGGATGCCGCACAACATGCCGACGCCCACGGCGACGATCGGGAAAGCGATCAGCTTCAAGAACACGGCGAGGAGAGTGATCGGCCTCGGCTTGAGCGCGTCCATGACCCGCAGGCCGGCGCCGACCGTGATCAGACCGAGGCTGAGCGAAGCCTGCGACAGCAGGTCGACCGCCACCATCACCGGTTCGTAGATCGGAATGCCGGCGACGTTGACGACGATGCCGAGCGCCGTCGAGACGATCAGCGGATTGGTGCAGACTCTATAGAAGATGGCCTTGTAGTTCCGGTCGTGGCCGGAGAACCACAACAGCACGGTCACATTGATGAAGTTGAGCGGAATGATGATCGCCGCCATCACCAGGCCGACCATGGTCAGGCCCTGCTGGCCGTAGGTCTTTGCGGCGATCGCCAGCGCCATGAAGGCATTCCAGCGCGTCGCCGTCTGGAACAGCGAGGTATAGGCCGGCCCGCCGACGCGCAGGTTCCGCAGCAGAGGCCATGCCAGCAGCAATCCGCCCGACATCACCAAAACGGAAACGATCGCCGCGAAACTGACCGTCAGGGTCTCGGTATTCGAAAAGTCGGCCTTGGCCATCGTCGAAAACAACAGGGCCGGAAACATCACCCAGTAGCTGCACTGTTCGAGCCCGTCCCAGAAATCGGCATTGATGATCGGCGCACGTTTCAATCCCACGCCGAGGAGGACGAGAAGGAAGATCGGCAGAACGCTTTGGAAGACGATGAGCATGGAGGATGGCACGTCGGTGGGAGGATAGGATCTCGTTAGTCCTCCCATGCCGAGAGTGCAATGCGCAGCCCCGCAAAATCAGGTGCTGCGCGCGCAATCCTGTGCATGGGCACCGAGACCGCTTGCGGCGGTTGACGGCTCGGACTATCGCGGTTGAAGATTGAAACCGAAACAGGCGGAAAATGCTCCAGATCCCTGAAGTCACAGCGCAACAAGGTTCGGTCGCCAAGGTGCGTAGCCGCGCCGGCACCGAGCGGGCGATCTTCCTGGCGGCCCGCGCGCTGCTCGCCGAACAGGGCTTTCAGGGTTTCGGCATCAACGCAGTGGCGCGCCGGGCCGGCTGCGACAAGCAGCTCATCTATCGATATTACGGCGGTCTCGACGGGCTGATCGAGGCGATCGGCGCCGATCTCGGCACCTGGGTCAAGGACCGCATCCCGGAAGATACCGGCGGCATGTTCCTGCTGACCTACGGCGATCTGATGGAGAAACTCTCCATCTATTTCATGGAAGCACTGCGCGACGACCCGCTGGTCTGCAAGATCGTCGCCTGGGAGGTCTCGCAGGATACGCCGCAGGTCCGCCGGTTGTCGGAAGCCCGCACCAAGGCGCTCGGCAAATGGCTCGAAAAGATGCGCGGCTCGCTGACACCGCCCAAGGGCGTCGATGCCGCGACCACCAATGCGCTGCTGTTTGCGGCAATCCAGCACCTGGTGATCTCCGCCGCCGTGAGCGGCCAGTTTGCCGGCATGGCGCTCAAGACCGAGAAGGACTGGGATAAGGTCGGCAACGCGCTCCGCCGCCTGGTCCGCGCGATCTACGGCTGATCCGTGGCCAAGTCTTGAAGCCATGACGTCTGCCTCATATCTCTTGGGAAGACGGAGGGAACGCCATGACAGTGCCAACGCTTTATGAATGGATCGGCGGCTTCGATGCGCTCTTGCGTCTCACGACGGAGTTTTATCGACGCGTTCCGACGGACGACCTGCTCGGTCCGGTCTTTTCCGGGATGGACCCGGAACATCCACAGCATGTAGCCATGTTCATCGCAGAGGTCATTGGCGGGCCGAAGCTCTATTCGGAGCAGCGTGGCGGTCATCCGGCGATGGTGCGCCATCATCTTGAAAGGCACCTGACCGAGCCGATGCGCCGGCGATGGATCAACATCCTGCTCGATACCTATACGGATCTCGAACTTCCGGCCGACCCGGAGTTCACGTCTGCGCTGGTCGGCTATCTCGAATGGGGAACACGGCTTGCGGTCGTTAATTCGCAGCCCGGAGCCAAGGTTTACGAGCATGCCCCGATGCCGACATGGGGATGGGGCGAGACCGGCGGTCCTTATATTCCGAAGAAGCCGAAATCGCCGGCTGCCTGACCTGCTTTATCCACAGGCGCCCTTGCGAAATTAACCATCTCCCCCGGTTTCCGTTGCGGCAAATCCCTGCGGGCTTAAGTTCGGCGTTAACGCACTGTTAACTACGACGTTCGCCGAGTATCCGCGTATGGGAACTGCAATCCGGAATATAGCATTGCTGATCGTCATGACGACGGTCTTCGCGGCGCTGGCCATGGATATTGCCATTCCCGCATTGGCCTTGAGCCTTATGGCTCTATCGAGATGGCTCGTGTCTCTGGAACCGTATCCGGCAGAGTCGAGAGGGAGGACTGTATGAAGTGGTTCGTGATTTTGTGGGCCGGTCCGGTCCTGCTGCTGACCAGCTGGTACGGGCTTTCCTATTACGACATGAGCTTCGGTTTCTTCATGCTGACCCGACAGACGCATGATCTTGTCTTCCAGATCTACGGCAATGTTCTGGGCATTCCCCCGGAAACCATTCCGCCTTTGGTGGCGCGCGCCATCGCTTTCGACAGCCTGGTCGTGTTTGCGATCATCGCCTTTCGCAAGCGCCGCGAGATCGCGGCCTGGTGGAGGAAGCGTCAGCTGGCGAAATCGGTCTCCCTGCCGAGCGACGAGAGCCTGTCCAGAGCGCCCTGAAGAATGAAGCTTGCCGCGGCGGAATCGATCCGCTCGGCACGTTTGGCCCGCGACACGTCCATTTCCAGAAGCGCCCGCTCGGCGGCCACCGTCGACAGCCGTTCGTCCCAGAAGACGAAGGGCAGGGCGGTCTTTTCCGACATCGAGCGTACGAAGGCGCGCGTCGCCTGGACGCGCGGACCGGCCGAGCCGTCCATGTTCGTGGGCAGGCCGATCACGAAGCCCGCCACTTTTTCCTTCTCGGCAAAGGCGAGCAGCACTTCGGCATCCTTGGTGAACTTCACCCGCTTGATGACCGGGCGGGGAGAGGCAAACCGGCGGCCGAGATCCGACATGGCGAGCCCGATCGTCTTGGTGCCGAGGTCGAGCCCGGCAATCGCCTGTGCGGGTTTAAGGGCCTCAGCAAGTTCCTCGATGGTCATCACTGTCATGCGTTCTTCATCCCGGGGATACAATCAGGGTGTCCAGAGTGGGTTTGTCCCACCCTCTGTCCCACTTCCCTTTAGCCTCATATCGGCTATGTGTCGTCATTATCTCACATCATTTCGAGGAGAGTTTTCCATGAAGATCACCTGGCTCGGCCATTCCGCATTCCGCATCGAGACCGCCAAGGCCAAGATCCTGGTCGACCCGTTCCTGACCTATAACCCCGCCTTTGCCGGCCAGGATATCAAGGCTGCTGCCGAAGGCCTGACCCATATCCTGCTGACCCACGGCCATGGCGACCATGTCGGCGACACGATCCAGATCGCCAAGGAAACCGGTGCCGTCGTGCTCGCCAACTACGACCTCGGTGTCTGGCTGGCAAAGAAGGGCGTCGAGAAGCTCGAAATGGGCAATACCGGCGGCACGATCGGTTTCGACGGGTTCACCGCCACCTTCACCAATGCGCTGCACTCGTCTGCCTCGTTGACCGAAGACGGCGTTTCACACTGCCTCGGCAATGCCAACGGCCTAATGCTGCATTTCGACGATGAACTCTCCGTCCTCCACATGGGCGATACCGACATCTTCTCGGACATGGCCCTGATCAATGAATTGCACCAGCCGGATATCGGCATCGTGCCGATCGGCGACCGCTTCACCATGGGCGGTGCGGTGGCGGCGCTCGCCTGCCAGCGTTTCTTCGATTTCAAGCATGCGCTGCCTTGCCATTATGGCCTGCCGGGCGTCGACCAGACGCCGGAAAAGTTCGTCAAGGGCATGGAAGGCTCCCGCACCCGGGTCGAGACGCCGACGCCGGGCGGCAGCCTGACCTTCTGAATCGCATCCTTTCAGGCGGCGCGCCTTCGCAAATTGAGGCGCGCTCCCTGTTGCGAAGGGCGGGCATGGCCATTATAGCGAAGGGGAAATTTCCCATCGGAGTTATGCCATGTCCGTCGATCTCGCCACCGTCAAGCGCGTCGCGCGCCTTGCCCGCATTGCGGTCACCGAGGAAGATGCCAATCGCATGGTCGGCGAGCTGAACGGCATCATCAATTTCGTCGAGCAGCTTTCCGAAGTCGATGTCACGGGTGTCGAGCCGATGACGTCGGTCACCCCGATGGAAATGCGCAAGCGCACAGACGCCGTCACCGATGGCGACAAGGCTGACGATATCGTCGCCAACGCGCCTTCTACCGACCATAATTTTTTCCTGGTGCCGAAGGTCGTCGAGTGAGCGCTGGATAGCGCCCCGCCGAACCTCCTCCTCGTATTCGAACCGTTTGAAGAGCCCATGACCGAACTCACCAGCCTCACCATTGCCGAAGCCCGCGAAAAGCTCGAAGCTAGGGAGTTCACCTCCGTCGAGCTGACCGAGGCCTATCTTTCCGCGATCGATGCCGCCAACTCGGTGTTCAACGCCTATGTGGCCGTGACGCCGGAAAAGGCGCTCGGCATGGCGAAGGCTTCTGACGAACGCCGTGCCGCAGGCACTGTCGGCGCCCTGGAAGGCATCCCGCTCGGCATCAAGGACCTGTTCGCCACCCGCGACGTCCATACCCAGGCCTGCAGCCATATCCTCGACGGTTTTCTGCCGAAATACGAATCGACCGTTACCCAGAACCTTTGGGACGACGGAGCGGTCATGCTCGGCAAGCTCAACATGGACGAGTTCGCGATGGGCTCCTCCAACGAGACCTCCCATTACGGCGCCGTGGTCAACCCGTGGCGGGCCAACGGTTCCAACCAGCAGCTCGTGCCAGGCGGTTCTTCCGGTGGTTCTGCCGCTGCGGTGTCCGCATTCCTTTGCGCCGGCGCTACCGCGACGGATACCGGCGGCTCGATCCGCCAGCCGGCCGCCTTCACCGGCACCGTCGGCATCAAGCCGACCTATGGCCGCTGCTCGCGCTGGGGCACTGTTGCCTTCGCATCCTCGCTCGACCAGGCCGGCCCGATCGCCCGCGACGTACGCGACGCCGCGATCATGCTGAGGTCGATGGCGTCGGTCGATGCCAAGGACACGACCTCTGTCGACCTGCCGGTGCCGGATTATGAAGCCTCGCTCGGCCAGTCCCTCAAGGGCATGAAGATCGGCATTCCGAAGGAATACCGCGTCGAGGGCATGCCGGAAGAGATCGAAAAACTTTGGGCTCAGGGCATCGCCTGGCTGAAGGATGCCGGTGCCGAGATCGTCGACATCACCCTGCCGCACACCAAATACGCGCTGCCGGCCTATTACATCGTAGCACCCGCCGAAGCCTCGTCGAACCTCGCCCGTTACGACGGCGTGCGCTATGGCCTGCGCGTCGACGGCAAGGACATCGTCGACATGTACGAAAAGACCCGCGCCGCCGGCTTCGGCACCGAGGTCAAGCGCCGCATCATGATCGGCACCTATGTTCTGTCGGCCGGTTATTACGACGCCTATTACCTGCAGGCGCAAAAAGTCCGCACGCTGATCAAGCGCGACTTCGAGATCGTCTTCGACGCCGGCGTCGATGCGATCCTGACGCCCGCCACCCCATCGTCGGCCTTCGGCATCGCCGACGAGGACCTCGCCTCCGATCCGGTCAAGATGTACCTCAACGACATCTTCACGGTGACGGTCAACATGGCCGGCCTGCCGGGCATCGCCGTTCCCGCCGGCCTCGACGCCAAGGGCCTGCCGCTCGGCCTGCAGCTGATCGGCAAGCCGTTCGAGGAAGAAACCCTGTTCCGCACCGCCCATGTCATCGAACAGGCGGCCGGCCGGTTCACGCCTGCGAAGTGGTGGTAAGCGGACGGATCATCCGGAATATGACGGCCGCCGATCATCGGGCGGTCGCCGGGGAGGTGGTTCATGGCTAAGACGGATCTGGAAGGATTGATCGAAGCGTTCGATCGCCTCGCGGCCGATGGTTTCACCATGGGTGCGGACTGGCAGGCGGTGCACGAGATTTGCCAGGCCCACGAGGGCGAGCAGCCCTTCGACTGGGGCCACGCCCTCTGCCACCGCATCGAAGGCGACGACTGGAACGCCGACTACTGGTACCGCCGCGCCGGCAAGCGACGTGCGAACTCGATCGCCGAGGACTGGACGGCGATGAGGGCTGAGCTTTCGGCTTAGAGCCCGTCCGAGAATGGGGTTGGAAGGACCCGGAAGCGACCATCAAGTCTTGCCAAGGCATTTCTCTACGCCGCATCCATCATGACGCTTGCCCGAAGAATTGCACGCCGCTTGTGAATCTCACTTCGCCTCTGCCTCTCATGCGAGGATTGCAAACAAGCGCCTTGGGTGGACGACCGAGCCTAGTATCCAAGCGGCCTTTGGCGGTCTCGCTTTCTTTTTCGTCCATCGGGACGCGTTAGGATGAGTCACGAACAAGCTTATCTATGTAGGTCTGGAGCGAGATCGATCCTCGAATTGAATCCGCGGGGTATTCGGGACCATCGGCGGTGAGAGCCGTCATCCTTGCATACGAGTGAGCCGCCGCGTTGGAGAAGCCCAGACTGCGATATGCGCCTTCCCAGTTTTCGCGCGGGATCACCTCGATGCGAACGGCCCGGCCGAGGGCGGCGGCGAAGGCTGCGGCGACATCAGTGGGAGAGTACCGTTTCGGCCCCTCAACGGGGTGTATGCCGATCTGTTCGATCGGCTCCTGCAGGAGCCGCGCCGCCACCCTTCCCAGATCCTCCGGCGCGACCATCGGGAGCGTGAGATCGGCAGGGAGCATGGTCGATAGCACCCCGTCCTTAGTGACAGGCCCCACCATCGTATCCCAGTTACTGTAGTAGTAGGCTGCGCGGATGACACTGGCAGGTATCGGTTGGTTCCTCAGGCCTGCTTCCAGTTCGTAAAGGATGTTGAGATCGCCGCATTCCTCGCCCGGCTGCGCGCCCATGGTTGATTCCGCCACTACCTTCTCCAGCCCGGACCCTTCGATCGCGTCGAGTAGGCAGCGGACGGTCTCGCGTTCCTCCCGGTCCGTATCGCTCGAGATGTCAGCGTTCGGGTTTAGGAGGAAGGCCCGATTCCCGTTACGGAACACCTCACGCAGCGACGTCACGTCGTGGACGTCGGCGACGGCGACCTCCGCCCCCCGCAGTCGCCATGCACCGGCCTTATCGGAGTTTCGCGTGACGACCGTGACAGCTTTGCCTTCTTCGAGCAACGTCTGTGCCACGGCGGAGCCGACGTGCCCCGTCCCGCCAACAACGATGTACATTTGCCATGTCTCCAGCAGTGATGTGGCGCATAACCCTTCACCCCGTTCAAAGGTTCCCTTTTGGCATTTGGCGGCTTCCCCAGCGTCTTCTTTCGGCGTCACCGAAAAAGCATATCGCTGGTAATCTTGATTTGACAGCCGCGCGCCGAGGACGACGCGCGGCCTTCATCCGATTTCACCGATTATCCTGCTCGGCCCTCACCAGCACCAGACCCCTTTCAGTGATGCGATAAGGCTTGCCGCCCTGGGATTTGATGGCTCGTTTCTGCTTGAGTTTGCGGAAGGTGGTGAGGTCTAAACCCGAGAAGACCCAGCCCTCGCGGGTGACCAGCTGGAGTTTTTCGATCTTGCGGTTCTGATCGCGGGTGATGTCGATCCTGCCACCCTGGGCGAGCAGGTGGAGGATGCGCTGTTCGGCGCGGGAAATGTCCATTGTCTTGATGTCCGGAGAAGCGCTCGCAAACGAGCGCACAAAAACGTTGCCGGCGTCGGGTGACGTCGGGGTTCTCGTTTTTGTCTGGGCCGGCGCGGCCTTAAGAGCGGGGCCGGCCCCTCAGCAGGTCTCTACGGAAGAGAACATCAAAACTCCATCGATACGAAATCCGCACTAGGCGCGTTTCCCCCAGCCGTCAAGCGCCTGACCGAAACGCCCTAGATGTTGCACTGGTCAAAGCGCGGACTCAGTGGTCTACTAAGGCTGCAGCAGGGGAAGCTATGGCCCATATTCGCAATGCGCGTGAGGACGAGGTGGATATCCTGGCGGAAATCGGCTTCCGCTCCTGGGAGAAGGCCATGATTTCGATCGGCGAGATGACCGATATGCGCTCCAGCGCCCGCACTGCCTTCCAGAATTTCACGCGCTCCTCCTGGCTCACCATTACCGTCGTCGAACATGCCGGCAACCTTACCGGCTGGGCGGCGCGCGAAAAGCTCGACGAGCTGATCTCCGACTTCTGGATCGATCCGGCCTTCCAGGGCCACGGCTTCGGCCGGGCGCTTCTCGTCGAGGTCGAGGCCGAGATCGTCCACCAGGGGTTCGAAGTCGCCCGCGTCGAGACCCACGCCCGCAATGCCGAGGCGGTCGGCTTCTTCGAGAAGCTGGGCTATTCCATAAACTGGCTCTCGACCATCTATTCGCCGAAGATCGACCGGGACGTGCAGTCGGTCGGCCTGTCGAAGCGCCTCGTCGCGGAAGTGCCGGATACTTACGGGCCAAGCTTCTAGATTAACCGAGCGATCTTTGCGATTGCTGCCCGCGTTAGTTCCGGCGCAAGTAGCCACGATGCCGCACCGAGCGTGTGAAGAGCGATTATGATCATCAGCAGCGTGCGAAAAGGTTCCTTGCGTGTCTTGTGCCGCAGCATCTGCTGCGCGGTCACGGCGCCCAGGCTGCCGCCGATAAAGGCTATACCCAGGAGCGTACGCTCGCTGATCCGCCATGTGCCATCGATCGCAGCCTGCTTGTCCCACCAATAAACGCAAAATGCGATGACGTTCAGGAGTAGATATAGGATAAATAGCGCGAGTGGGGTTGATAGCTCCATTTCGCAATTTCACCAGAACCTAATTAAAATCAGCTGAACTACAGCACTCCACAGCGACCCCTGCGCGCAGCAAGCCTTGCACCGCAACGCCATTTGCTCTACCTCCAGAAAACGCAATAGAGACCATTTCACGAGCATCAGATGACCCTTGTCGACGTCCGCACGCCTGATCCGAAACGCTTCATTCCCGGTGCCACCGGCGACTGGGAAGTCATCATCGGTTTGGAGGTGCACGCCCAGGTCCTCTCCAATTCCAAGCTGTTTTCCGGCGCCTCGACCGAGTTCGGCAAGCCGGCGAATTCGAACGTCTCGCTCGTCGATGCCGCCATGCCGGGCATGCTGCCGGTCATCAACGAGGAATGCATCAAGCAGGCGGTGCGCACCGGCCTCGGCCTGAAGGCGCAGATCAACAAGCGTTCGCTGTTCGACCGCAAGAACTATTTCTATCCGGACCTGCCGCAGGGCTACCAGATTTCCCAGTACAAGGATCCGATCGTCGGCGAAGGCAAGATCGTCATCTCGCTCGGTCCGGACCGCCAGGGCCAGTTCGAGGATATCGAGATCGGCATCGAGCGACTGCATCTCGAACAGGATGCCGGCAAGTCGATGCACGACCAGCATCCGACCATGTCCTATGTGGACCTGAACCGCTCCGGCGTGGCGCTGATGGAGATCGTCTCGAAGCCGGACATGCGCTCTTCCGACGAAGCCAAGGCCTACATGACCAAGCTCCGCTCGATCGTGCGTTACCTCGGCACCTGCGACGGCAACATGGACGAAGGCTCGATGCGCGCCGACGTCAACGTTTCGGTGCGCCGCCCGGGCACCGAATTCGGCACCCGCTGCGAGATCAAGAACGTCAACTCGATCCGTTTCATCGGCCAGGCGATCGAATACGAAGCGCGCCGCCAGATCGGCATTCTCGAGGACGGCGGCTCGATCGATCAGGAGACCCGCCTCTTCGACCCGAACAAGGGCGAGACGCGCTCGATGCGCTCCAAGGAAGACGCGCACGACTATCGCTATTTCCCGGACCCGGACCTGCTGCCGCTCGAATTCGACGATGCCTTCATCGCCGAACTGGAACGCCACCTGCCGGAATTGCCGGACGACAAGAAGGCTCGTCTCGTGCGCGAGCTCGGCCTGTCGATCTACGACGCCTCGGTTCTGGTGTCCGAAAAGGCGATCGCCGATTATTTCGAGGCGGTTGCCGAAGGCCGGGACGGCAAGATCGCCGCCAACTGGGTCATCAACGACCTGCTGGGCGCCTTGAACAGAACCGGCAAAGACATTGAAGAGACTCCGGTTTCCTCGGCCCAGCTCGGCGCCATCATCGACCTCATCAAGGCCGAGACGATCTCCGGTAAGATCGCCAAGGACCTGTTCGAGATCGTGCTCGCCGAGGGCGGTGACCCGGCCGAAATCGTCGAGAGCCGCGGCATGAAGCAGGTGACCGATACCGGCGCGATCGAGGCCGCGGTCGACGAGATCATCGCCGCCAATCCGGACCAGGTGGCCAAGGTCAAGGCCAAGCCCACGCTCGCCGGCTGGTTCGTCGGCCAGGTCATGAAGTCGACCGGCGGCAAGGCCAATCCGCAGGCCGTCCAGGCGCTGGTCAAGGCGAAGCTCGGGATCGAAGAGGAGTAGGCCCGATGGTCTACTTCGTCCGCACCGCCGGAGAAGCTGACGTCGAGCAGATCCGCGCCCTGCTGGCGGCGACCTTTCACGATACCTACGATCCGTTCTACGGGGCCGACAAGGTCAGGAGAATGGTCGACGGCTGGCATCCTGCGGGCGCCGTCAAGGCACGTATCCAGAAGCGCGGCGGCGAATTTCTGGTCGCCGACAATGGCAAGGATATCGGCGGCATCGGTTATGCCGCCATGTATCCGAAAATGGTGAAGACGGCGATGCTGCACCAGCTCTACGTCAAGCCGTCCTGCCAGAACGAGGGCATCGGCCGTGATATCTTCGCCGAGCTCGAAACCTGCTTTCCGGATGCCGAGATCATGCGGGTCGAGGTGGCGCTGCCGAACGTGCGCGCGATGTCCTTTTACGAAAGGCTCGGGTTTTCCGAGGTCGACAGGATGGAAGAGTGGGGTGCCCCCAATTCCGGCCTGCCGGCGATCATCATGGAGAAGCGGCTGGAGTTGCGCTGACCCACCCGGAGAGGACTTTTTGCATGGCCGATATCGTCATCCGCAGAGCGCGGCAAGCCGATCTCCCCGAACTCATCGCCCTGTTCGCGGCGGATGACGTCGGCGGCCATGGCGACACGACCGATGAGGCCGCCTTCGACGATTACCTGCGTGCCTTCAACGTCATCGACGCCTCGCAGAACGAGCAGCTTTTCGTCGCCGAGCTGGAAGGCGAGGTGGTCGGCACGTTCCAGATCCTCTTCAACCGCACGCTGACGGGAAGGGGATCGCTGTCGATGATCCTGGAGGCGGTGCAGACGCGCGGCGACATGCGCGGCAAGGGCATCGGCGCGCAGATGATCGGACACGCGATCGAGGAAGCCAGGCGCCGCGATTGCCGCCAGGTCGCACTCACCTCCAACATGGCTCGCACGGATGCGCATCGCTTCTATGAACGGCTCGGCTTCGCCAAAAGCCATTTCGGCTTCAAGATGAAGCTCAAATGACCGTGCGCGACATTTGGAACCACTGGACATCGAAGGCGTCAGGCGGCATAAGCGGATCAGCCAATTCGATCGTCATCCTGTTTGCCAAGCCGACGGAACATCCATGAAAAACCTCCTGCTGCAGATCTTCACCTGGTGGAACGGACAGACCATGGGCACCCGGTTCTTCACCTGGCGTTTCGGCAAGAAGGTCGGCGAAGACGAACTCGGCAATATCTATTACGAAGGCCCGATGACTTCCTGGGGCAAGCCGAAGCGTTGGGTGATCTACAAGGATTACGCCGAAGCCTCTGCGATTGGCCCCGGCTGGCATGGCTGGATGCATTATCGCACCGACGTTGCTCCGTCGCAGGAAGATTACAAGGCCCGCGAATGGGAAAAGGCGCACAAGCCGAACGGCACCGGCACGCCGCTTGCCTATCGCCCGCAGGGCTCGCTTGCCGCCACCGGCGAACGCCCCCGCGTCACCGGCGACTACGACGCCTGGACGCCCGGCAACTGACACCTGTTTTGGCCACAATCGCACTCTAGGTCTCGACGCCGACGGGATCGCCGGGACGGGAAGCATAATGGGATTGATGACGGTTTTTCCACGCAAGCAAATGATCGGCGCGTTGACCGCGCTGGCATCCGTGCTCGCGGCGGATGGTGTATCTGCGGCGCGGCTGAACAACCCGGTCGCGGTCTTTGCCGGCATCGACAAGATCACCGGCCGCATCACCACGTTCGACGTCTATGTCAACGAGACGGTTCAGTACGGCGCGCTGCAGGTGACGCCGAAGGTCTGTTATTCCCGCGACGAGACGGAAGCCCAGAAGATCGATGGCTTCGTGGAAGTCGACGAGATCACCCTCGACCGCAAGATCCGCCGGATATTCACCGGCTGGATGTTCGCCGACAGCCCCGGCCTCAATGCCGTCGAGCATCCGATCTACGACGTCTGGCTGACCGGCTGCAAACAGAAGTCCGACGTGCCGCCGCCGAAGGCGACCAACTGATTTTCCTTTAGAATTTCAGATGCGGTGAATCGACCGCGATCCTCAAGAGCTTGAGATAGTCGTCCTTGGGGATGTCGATTGCGCCGAACGTCTTCAGATGTTCGGTCGTAAACTGTGTGTCGAGCAGGGTAAAGCCGTTTGTCCGGAGCCGCTCGACAAGGTGCACGAGGCAGATCTTGGAGGCGTTCGTGCGCCTCGAAAACATGCTCTCGCCGAAGAAAGCCGATCCGAGCGAAACGCCATAGAGACCGCCGACCAGTTCATCGCCCTCGAAGGCCTCGACGCTGTGCGCGTGGCCCATGCGGTGCAATTCGTTGTAGAGCTTGCGGATTGTGGAGTTGATCCAGGTGCTCGGCCGGTCGCCGGCCGGCTCGGCGCAGAATGCGATCACCCGTTCGAAAGCCGTGTCAAAGCGGATGTCGAGCGGTGTCCTGCGAACCGCCTTTGCCAGGCTTTTGGAGAGATGGAAGGCGTCGAGCGGCAGGATGCCGCGCATTTCCGGTTCGACCCAGAAGATTTCCGGGTCGTCGGCAGATTCGGCCATCGGAAAAAGTCCGATGGAATAGGCGCGCAACAGGATTTCCGGAGTTATCGCCGGGTAATATCTGCCGCGTCGCCCTGCCATCGATCTCCCTAATGCGTCTTGTCGCCGGCGAGATATTGCTCCAGCCAGTGTATGTCATAATCGCCGTTGGCGATATCCGGATTGTCGACCAGGTCCTGGAAAAGCGGCAGCGTCGTCTTGATGCCGTCCACGACGAACTCGTCCAGCACGCGCCGCAGGCGCATCATGCATTCGACGCGGGTGCGTCCGTGCACGATCAGCTTGCCGATCAGGCTGTCGTAATAGGGCGGGATCTTGTAGCCGGCATAGGCGCCCGAATCGACGCGCACGCCGAGGCCGCCCGGTGCATGGAAATGCGTGATCGTGCCGGGCGACGGCACGAAGGTGCGTGGATCCTCGGCATTGATGCGGCATTCGATCGCATGGCCGGAGAACACGATGTCTTCCTGGCGTACGGACAGGCCGCCGCCGGAGGCGACGCGAATCTGTTCGTGCACGAGGTCGATGCCGGTGATCGCTTCGGTGATCGGGTGTTCGACCTGAAGACGGGTGTTCATTTCGATGAAATAGAACTCGCCGTTTTCGTAGAGGAACTCGATCGTCCCGGCGCCGCGGTATTTCAGCTTGCGCATCGCATCGGCGCAGACTTCGCCGATCTTCATGCGCTGCTCGACATTGAGGGCAGGGGAATTGGCTTCTTCCCAGACCTTCTGGTGGCGGCGCTGCAGCGAGCAGTCGCGTTCACCGAGATGGATGGCATTGCCTTCGCCGTCGCCGACGACCTGGATTTCGATATGGCGCGGTTTCCCCAGATATTTTTCCATGTAGACGGCGTCGTTGCCGAAAGCGGCGAGCGCTTCGGAACGGGCAGTCGACACGGCTTCGTCGAGGTCGGCTTCGGTCTTGGCGACCTTCATGCCGCGTCCGCCGCCGCCGGCCGTCGCCTTGATCAGCACCGGGAAACCGATCTGGCGGGCGATTTCCATCGCCTTCTCGGGCTTCACTTCGCCATCCGAACCGGGAACGACGGGGATGCCGAGTTCCTGCGCGGTCTGCTTGGCGGTGATCTTGTCGCCCATGATGCGGATATGATCGGCGGTCGGGCCGATGAAGGTGATGCCGTGCGCGTCGAGGATATCCGCGAACTTGGCGTTTTCCGACAGGAAGCCGTAGCCCGGATGCACGGCGTCGGCGCCGGTGATTTCGCAGGCGGCGACGATCTGGTGGATGTTCAGATAGCTGTCGCGCGACGGCGGCGGGCCGATGCAGACGCTTTCGTCGGCAAGCCGGACATGCATGGCGTCGGCGTCCGCAGTGGAATGGACCGCGACGGTCGCGATGCCGAGTTCCTTGCAGGCGCGAAGCACACGAAGCGCGATTTCACCGCGGTTGGCTATGAGGATCTTGGAAATCATGGATGCGCCTACTCGATGACGACGAGCGGCTGGCCGTACTCGACGGGCTGAGAGTCGTTGACCAGGATTTCCGTGACCTTGCCGGAGCGCGGCGACGGGATCTGGTTCATCGTCTTCATGGCCTCGATGATCAGCAGCGTCTGGCCTTCCTTGACGGTGGCGCCGACTTCAACGAAGGCGCGCGAACCCGGGGCCGGGGAGAGGTAGATGGTGCCGACCATCGGCGCAGTGACCGCGTTCTTGTTGTCCTGGATTGCGGGCGCTGCTGCGGCTACGGGCGCTGCAGCCGGGGCATAGGCGGGCGCTGCGACCGGAGCCTGGACATATTGAGTCGTACCGACGCGCGATACACGAATACGCACATCGTCCTGTTCGACTTCGATCTCGGTGAGGTCGGTATCGTTGAGAATGTTCGCGAGGTCGCGGATCAGTCCCTTGTCGATACCGTTCTTCTTGTCAGACATGGCAAACCCTATTGTTCTGTTTATCTTGTCAGGCGGTAATGGATTTCAAGGCGTGCAGCGCCAGAATGTAGCTCGCGGTGCCAAAACCGCAGATCACGCCCTTTACCGCCGGTGCGATCATCGAATGATGGCGGAATTCCTCCCGCGCGTGGACATTCGAGATATGAAGCTCGATCACCGGCACGGAAATCGCCTTGATGGCGTCGTGCAAGGCGATCGAGGTATGGGTATAGGCGCCCGCGTTGATGGCGACGCCGACGGCCTTTTCATTGGCCTCATGCATCCAGTCGATCAGCACGCCTTCATGATTGCTCTGGCGAAAATCGACATCGAAGCCGAGTTCCCTGCCGGCGGCGATACAGTCCTTCTCGACGTCCTTCAGCGTGGCCGCACCGTAGATGCCCGGCTCGCGCTTGCCCAGCATATTGAGATTGGGGCCATTGAGGACGAAGATCGTCTTGCTCATCACTGATCTATTGTTCCATGCAGAAATTCAGGGGCCACCTATAGACCGCCGACGCGGCAAGGGAAAGCCCCCGCCGCGCCGAAAGCCCGCGAGTCCACTGCGATGGAACATCTGTCGCTCGGGAGGTGCCCTGTCAGCAGGTCGCCTTGCCGCAGGCACGCACGTTGGCGACCTTCTGTTCGATGGTTTCGAGGCCGACGGCGCCGAAGACGGCTTCGTCGCCGACCACATAGGTCGGCGTGCCGGTGATGCCGATCGCGTTGGCGAGCCGGTAGGCGTCGCGCACCAGGTCGTCGTTCGGCTGGTCGGCCATGGACTTGCGGATCGCCGCCTCCTTGACGCCGAGCGCGCTTGCGACCGCAATGGCGGTCGCTTCCGAAGCGTGCGGCTTACCGCTAAGCAGTTCGCGATGGAATTCCGCATATTTTTCCGGCGCGACCAGGCGCACGGCGTTGGCCACCCGGTGGGCGGCGACCGAGTCCGGCCCGAGGATCGGGAATTCCTTGAGGATGAAGCGGACGTTCTTATCCTTGGAAAGGATGTCGTCCATGTCCGAAAGCGCCCGCTTGCAGTAGCCGCAATTGTAATCGAAGAATTCGACGACCGTGACGTCGCCCTTCGGATTGCCGAGGGTGATGTCGGTCGGCGAGGAGAAGATCGCCTGCCTGTTGTCCGTGATCCCCTTGGTCGACTGCTCGACGCGCTGGGTCTGCTGCTTGGCCTCCAGCGCGTTCTGGACTTCGACCAGCACTTCCGGGTTCTGCAGCAGGTATTCGCGGATGAACTGGCCCATTTCCTTCTTCTGCTGGTCGTCCAGGGCGAAAGCCGGGGCGGTGGCGGAAAGTGCCAGGGCCAGCATCGAGCCGGCGGCCAGTGTCTTGAAAACGGGCGTCTTGAACAGGCGGGTCATCCATATCCTCTTGGTCGGCACACGAATCCCGCGCACCATTGTTGCGGTTTGTGCCCAAAGTAAGCCAGTCGGGCTTTCCAAAAAACCTCAAAATCATGTCCAGGCGGTTTCCGCCAGTTCACAACTGCGTATGACGCCGGGCCGGACCGAGGACCCGATGCCGGAATGGAGTCTGATTTCAACAGGCTAGCCACGTTTTCGGAATCGCTTCGGCAGGCGGTTGATCCAGTTTCTGAGGTCCAGGGCAGGGCCGAAATAAAAACGGCCGCGTCTTGTGCGGCCGTTTCGTCGGTTCTCGTCAGGCTCAGAAGAAGCCGCGGCGCTGCCACCAGCCGGCTTTCTTCGGCTTCGATGTATCGCCTTCGGCCTCTGGCGCTGCCACGGGATCGGAACTCTTCACCACCGCCTCGACGGAGGAGGAGATGTTCGATGCGCGATTGGCCCGTGCCGGCTTTGCTTCGCCGCTATCGGCCTGCTCGGCCTCTGCGACGGGAGCTTCTTCGGCAGGAGTGGCTTCGACCGGAGCGGCTTCGGGAGCCTGCGGTTCTTGGCCGAGTGCGGCCTCGACCTGCTCGACGACGGTTTCCACCGGAGCCGGAACAACCGCAGCCGCCTCTTCCGCAGCCGGTGCGTCGGCGGCAGTCGCCGCCTTGCCACGACGCGAACGGCGCGGCTTGGCTTCCGGCTTGCCGCCAGCTGCTGCTTCCGCCTCGGCGGGAGCCGGGACAGCCTCGACGGCTGCCTCTTCGGAGGCTTCCGCTACGGCTGCTGCCGGCACTGCCGCGACGTCTTCGCTGGATGCGTCTTCGTCGGCCGCTTCGCCGTCGTCCGAAGCGCTCAGCTCCTGTCCGTCCTCACCATTGCGATTGCGGCGACCACCGCGCTTGCCGCGGCGGCGGCGCTTGCGGCGGTTCTCTTCCGAGTCCGAATCGGCCGCAACCGTTGCGTCGGATGCTTCGCCGGCTTCGGAAACGTCGTCCTCGCCTTCGTCGCCGTCCTCGTCGCCATCGGCCATGTCGTCGTTGCCGCCCTGGGCGGTCTGGGCGTCACCGCCCTTTTCTCCACGGTTGCGACGACGCCGGCGGCGCTTGCGCTTGCGGCCATTCGGGTCGTCGCCCTGCTGCTGCGCGCGCTCGGCATTGGCTGCTGCCGGCTGCGCCGCCGCTGCGACGGTCTCTTCTTCTTCCTCCTCGTCGGCCTCGATGATGATGTCGTCATCGTCCTCTTCGACGGGGATGGCCGCGAACTGCATTAGGCTTTCGATCTTGACCGGGTTCTCGACCGGCTCGCCACGATCGATCGCGAAGTGGCTGGAGCCGATGCTGACATCCGATTCGATGAAGATCGAGACGCCGAAGCGGTTCTCGTAATCGACGATGCTGGTACGCTTGTGGTTCAGGAGATAGAGCGCGATTTCCGGCGTGGTGCGCACGGTGATGTCATGCGTGGTGTTCTTGAGCAGATATTCCTCGACGCCGCGCAGCACGTGCAGGGCGACCGACGACTGCGAGCGCACATGACCGGTACCGCCGCAATGGGTGCAGATCTGCGTCGTTGATTCGAGAACCGAGGCGCGGATGCGCTGGCGCGACATTTCGAGCAGGCCGAAATGCGAGATGCGGCCGACCTGGATGCGGGCGCGGTCGTTCTTCAGGCAATCCTTCAGCCGCTTCTCGACGGCGCGGTTGTTGCGCTTCTCTTCCATGTCGATGAAGTCGATGACGATCAGGCCGGCAAGGTCGCGCAGGCGAAGCTGGCGAGCGACTTCCTCGGCAGCTTCTAGGTTGGTCTGGAGCGCCGTTTCCTCGATCGAGTGTTCGCGGGTCGAACGGCCGGAGTTGACGTCGATGGCGACGAGCGCTTCCGTCTGGTTCATGATCAGGTAGCCGCCGGACTTCAGCGTCACCTGCGGCTGCAGCATGCGGTCGAGCTGCGCTTCGATGCCGGAGCGGGCGAAGATCGGATGCAGGTCGCGATAGGGCTGGACCACCTTGGCGTGGCTCGGCATCAGCATCTTCATGAAGTCTTTCGCTTCACGATAGCCTTCTTCGCCGGAGACGATGATCTCGGAAATGTCCTTGTTATAGAGGTCGCGGATCGAACGCTTGATCAGCGAGCCTTCCTCGTAGACGAGGGTAGGGGCGGTCGAGCTCAGTGTCAGCGTGCGGACGTTTTCCCAAAGGCGCATCAGGTATTCGAAGTCGCGCTTGACTTCGACGCGGGTGCGGTTCGCACCGGCGGTGCGCAGGATCACGCCCATGCCCTGCGGCACGTCGAGTTCGCGGGCGATTTCCTTCAGGCGCTTGCGGTCCTGCGGTTGGGTGATCTTGCGGGAAATGCCGCCGCCACGCGCCGTGTTGGGCATCAGCACCGAATAACGGCCGGCGAGCGAAAGATAGGTGGTAAGGGCAGCACCCTTGTTGCCGCGCTCTTCCTTGGCGACCTGCACGAGCAGGATCTGGCGGCGCTTGATGACTTCCTGGATACGGTACTGCTTGCGCGGCTTGCGCACGACGCGGTCCGGAACTTCTTCCATGGCGTCTTCGGCGCCGACCGATTCGATCACTTCCTTCTCGCCGTGGTCGTCATCGTCGTCGTCATCGAAATCGTCGTTGCGGCCGCCGCGGCGGGCCTCGACGTCTTCCGAAATCGAATCGGTCTCGACCATCGCGGCCATTTCGCCGGGCGTCGAACCGTCGTCGTCATTGTTGTCGGAGGAGGGCGCGCCTTCGCCTTCGGATGTGCCGGCTTCGAGAGCGGCTGCTTCTTCCGCCGGCTTCTTGCGGGCGCGGCTGCGGCGCGGCTTGGCCTTCGGCTTTTCTGCCTCTTCGGCGGCAACAGCCTCGACCGGGCTTGCCTCGGCTGCTTCCGCGCCGGCTTCGCTTGCTGGCTCGGCGGCAGGGGTGGAAATGCCGATATCCGGCTGTTCCTGGTGGGCTGGATCGACCACCGGATCAGCGGCTTCCGCCTCGGCGATCTTGCGCTGATCCTCGGCTTCCTGCTGCATCAGCGCCTGACGGTCGGCAAGCGGAATCTGATAATAGTCGGGATGGATTTCGGCGAAGGCGAGGAAGCCGTGACGGTTCCCGCCGTAGTCGACGAAAGCGGCCTGCAGTGAGGGTTCGACCCTCGTCACCTTCGCCAGATAGATATTGCCGCGTATCTGTTTCTTATGCTGCGATTCGAAATCGAACTCCTCGATCCGGTTACCGCGAACGACGACTACGCGCGTCTCCTCTTCGTGAGACGCGTCGATAAGCATTTTGTCTGCCATTGAAATTCTGCTCCTCGGCGCCGCCGGGAGAATGCAGAAAAGCCTGCCACGAGGACAGGCCCGTCATGCAATGCGGTCGTTGCGCCGGATAAAGATGTTCCCGTCGGGCGCGGTTGTGACGGCAACCGGAAAGATGACGGGGAGCGTTGCTCCCTCGGTCTCTCCAGGTTCTGAAAATTGTGCCGCGACATCAAAAACCAAACGAGAATGACGATACCATAGGCCCGCATGGGCCCGATGAATGTGCTCCGCATGAGCGGTGGGTGGCACGCCACCCGGTATTATTCCGGCCACCGCCGGTTGGATCGTGTATCAGGAAAAAGTGTAGCGACGGCGGATGACTGTCGGTCTTCGGCGCCAGGTCCTGAAAAGGCTGGCCAGCCTATCGGCAGACTATCCCGTCAACACTTTAACCCTCACGGGCGTTGTATGGTTTATCTGTCACAATAGCAAGGGAAAAGCCAAGTTTGCCATATTCTCGATGGAATTAGACCCCTTATGGATGGCAGGGAACGGGCGGTTGATTCGCATCTTTTGACATGCAAATGCCTTCTAGAACGGGCACTTTGATGCGGGTTGCCCGACAGGCGGCGGGGCTTTGAATGCGAGTGGCGTTTTGAGGGCGGATCTAAAGGCAAGCGCAGCGACGGCCTGCGGCGGAAGCCTGCAGAGTTTTTTTGCGCGAATCGCTTGCGCGGTTCTTCTTTTGGCAACCTTCGCCGCGACCCTTCCCCTGAGTTCCGCCCGCGCTACGCCGCAGCCGCCGCTTCTCGCCTTCAGCGCGCGGGTCGCCGGCGACGAAGCGCGCACCCGGATCGTTATCGAGTTCGAGAAAAAGCCGGAATTCTCCGTCCATTACGTCGCCGCGCCGGAACGGGTGATCGTCGACCTGCCGGCGACCGCCTTCGGGTTCCCCGCCGAGGATCTGGCCGCGCGTGGTCTCTTCAAGGACATCCGCTACGGCGCGATGGGTGAGTCGAGCGCCCGCATCGTGCTGACCGCCAAGAGGCCGGTGAAACTGTCGATCGCCGAGGTCCAATCGAACGACAACGGCAGCTACAGGCTGGTCCTGGATGCGGAAATGGCCTCCAGGGAGGTTTTTGCCGATCTGGTGAAGACCCAGAACTGGGCGACCCCGACGGCGGCGGTTCCGGACGCGCTGGCGATGGCCGAGAAGGACAATGTCTTTACGGTTGCTGTCGATGCCGGGCACGGCGGGATCGATGCCGGCGCGACGGGGGCGGGCACCAAGACGCCGGAAAAGACCATCACGCTTGCGTTCGCCAAGACGCTTGCCGAACGATTGAACAAGGTCGAGGGTATCAAGGCCGTCCTGACCCGCGACGACGACACGTTTCTTTCGCTCTCCGAGCGCGTGACGCTCGCCCGCCAGGGCCACGCCGATCTCTTCGTGTCCCTGCATGCCGATACGCTCGGCCAGAAGGACATTCGCGGCGCGACCGTCTATACGCTGTCTGACAAGGCCTCCGACCGCATGGCAGAAAACCTCGCCGCCCGCGAAAACCTGTCCGACGAGCTTGCGGGCTATACGCTCCAGAGCGGCCCGCCGGAGGTCGCCGATATCCTGCTCGACCTGACCCGTCGCGAGACCCAGGCGTTTTCGACCGCGCTCGCCACCAATGTCGTCCAGTCCTTCGAAGGGCAGATCGGGCTCATCAATAATCCCCACCGTTATGCGGGCTTCCAGGTTCTGCGCGCGCCGGACATTCCCTCCGTGCTCCTCGAACTCGGCTTCCTGTCCAATGTCGAAGATGAAAAGCTGCTGCTGGATGAGTCGTGGCGGTCGAAGGTGATCGATCGCATGGTCGACGCCATCAAGCGCTATCGTGCCCGTGCGATGGCGAATGGCGGCTGATTGCCTGTGCTCCGCGTGGCGCCGGTGCCACAGGCATCGGGGAATATCGCGCGGGGGAGGGCGGACGCCGGAAATCGCATCTAAGGGCCCTATTTTACTCACATTCAGGCGGTTATTCGATAATCTCTCAGATGCAACGGATGGCGGAGGATCGATCCGCTTTCGCCTTGCGCTGGTGCAATCACCGTGCAAAACGCCTCTAACCATGCGATGGTGTGTTTCACGCGCCGAATGAAAGCTGAACGGTAGCTCCGATATGGTAAGATTGATTGGTTATCTCTTTGGTTTGGCCTGCGTCC
Source organism: Neorhizobium tomejilense (assembly GCA_002968845.1). Taxonomy (GTDB): domain Bacteria; phylum Pseudomonadota; class Alphaproteobacteria; order Rhizobiales; family Rhizobiaceae; genus Neorhizobium; species Neorhizobium tomejilense. Next base: position 91,930 of record PVBG01000003.1, read on the forward strand.
TGTTTCTGGTCGTGGCTGCCGGCGTGGGTATCTACCTCACCGGGATGACCAAGGACCTGCCGAACTACGAGGTGCTTGCCTCCTACGAGCCGCCGGTCGCCACCCGCGTGCATGCAGGCAACGGCGCTCTGATGGCGGAATACGCCCGCGAGCGGCGCCTCTTCCTGCCCATTCAGGCGGTGCCGGACCGGGTCAAGGCGGCCTTCCTGTCCGCCGAGGACAAGAATTTCTACAGCCATCCCGGCATCGACATCACGGGTCTTGGGCGCGCCGTCCTCTCGAACCTCCAGAACCTGGGTTCCGGCCGTCGCCCCGAAGGTGCCTCGACGATCACCCAGCAGGTGGCGAAGAACTTCCTCCTCTCTGCCGACCAGACGATCGACCGCAAGGTCAAGGAAGCGATCCTCTCTTTCCGCATCGAGCAGACCTATTCGAAGGACAAGATCCTCGAACTTTATCTGAACGAGATTTTCTTCGGTCAGAACTCCTACGGCATCGCCGGCGCAGCACTCACCTATTTCGACAAGTCGGTGACCGAGCTGACGACGGCCGAGGCCGCCTATCTTGCTGCCCTTCCGAAAGGTCCGGCCAACTACCATCCCTTCCGCCGCGAAAAGGCAGCGCTCGAGCGCCGCAACTGGGTCGTCGACCGCATGGCCGAGAACGGCTACATCACCCAGGCCGATGCCGAGGAGGCCAAAAAGCAGCCGCTCGGCGTCAAGCAACGCCGGACCGGCGCCCATGTTTTCGCATCGGATTATTTCTCGGAAGAAGTGCGACGCCAGATCATCGAGCGTTACGGCGACAAGTCGCTCTATGAAGGGGGGCTTTCGGTCCGCACCTCGCTCGATCCCGACCTTCAGGTCATCGCCCGCGCCGCCCTGCAGAACGGTCTGGTGGAATATGACGAGCGCCGCGGTTTCCACGGGCCGGTCACTCAGATCGCCGTGACTGGTGCCCCTGGAAGCTGGGATTGGGGGCCGGAACTTGCCAAGCAGAAGTCGCTTTCCGACGTGCCGGAATGGAAGCTCGCCGTCGTCACCGAGGTCTCGGCGAAGTCCGCCACGATCGGACTCCAACCCTCGGCGGATGCGGCCGGCAAGGTCGACGCGGCCCGTGAGACGGGTACGATCAACGGCGACGACATGAAATGGGCCTATCGGGACTCGACCAATACCCGCAAGCCGGCGAAATCGCCGGACGGCGTGCTGAAGCCGGGCGACGTCGTTTACGTGGAGCCGATCAATCCGCAGGCCAAGACCTACAGGCTGCGCCAGCCGCCGAAGGTCCAGGGCGGTTTGGTCGCCATGGACCCGAATACGGGCCGCGTTCTCGCGATGGCCGGCGGCTTCTCCTATTCGCAATCGGAATTCAACCGCGCCACCCAGGCAATGCGCCAGCCGGGTTCGTCGTTTAAGCCCTTCGTCTATTCGGCAGCGCTCGACAACGGCTATACGCCGGCCTCGGTCATCCTGGACGCGCCGATCGAGATCGTCTCCGGTGGTCAGGTCTGGCGGCCGGAAAACTACGGCGGCGATTCAGGCGGCCCATCGACGCTGCGCATCGGCATCGAAAAGTCCCGCAACCAGATGACCGTGCGCCTGGCGCAGGACATGGGTATGGAGCTGGTTGCCGAATATGCCGAGCGTTTCGGCATCTACGACAAGATGCTGCCGGTGCTGGCCATGTCGCTCGGTTCCGGCGAAACGACGGTCATGCGCATGGTTTCGGCCTATGCGGTCATCGCCAATGGCGGCAAGCAGATCAAGCCGACCGTCATCGACCGCATCCAGGACCGTTACGGCAAGACCATCTTCCGTCACGAGGAGCGCGCCTGCGACGGCTGCAACTTCAATGACTGGGCCAACCAGGAAGAACCGAGCATCGTCGACAACCGCGAGCAGGTTCTCGACCCGATGACCGCCTACCAGATCACTTCGATGATGCAGGGCGTGGTCCAGCGCGGTACGGCAGCCGGCAAGATCCCAGTCAAGGATCGCGACGTCGCCGGCAAGACCGGCACCACCAATGACGAAAAGGACGCCTGGTTCGTCGGCTTCACGCCGAACCTTGTCGCCGGTCTTTATGTCGGCTTCGACACGCCGGCACCGCTCGGCCGTGCCGGCACCGGCAGCGGCCTTGCCGCACCTATTTTCGGTGAGTTCCTCGCCCAGGCTGCCAAGCTGACGCCTGCCGAAAAGTTCCACGTGCCGGACGGCATGCAGCTCGTCGCCGTCAACCGCAAGACCGGCATGGCGGCCATGGAAGGGCAGCCCGACACGATCGTCGAGGCCTTCAAGCCTGGCACCGGCCCGGCAGACGTCTTCCAGGTCATCGGCGACGGCGAATACATGACCCAGGACCAGATCTTCACCAACTCGCCCCAGGCGCAGCAGGCTGTCACCTCCGGCATGCCGGGTCTGTTCTGATCGCTATCCGAGGTGGCAGCCTTGTCGGCAGGCCCGGGCTTTACATCCGGGCTTGCTGCAACTATGTCCACGGCACTTAAAACCCCAACACAAAGAGCGAAGAACAAGCGCCATGCGTGCGGAAATCATCAATGTAGTCGACGAAATCAAGCAGGCCATAAGCCTGCTGAGGAGGCATCTTTGACTGGGATCAGGCGGTAAGACGACTGGACTGGTTGAACAACAAGTCAGAGGACCCGAACCTCTGGAACGATGCCGCCGAGGCGCAGAAACTGATGCGCGAGCGCCAGCAGCTCGACGACGGCATCAATGGCGTCAAGGCCATGGAGCAACAGCTCAACGACAATATCGAGCTCATCGAACTCGGTGAGGAAGAGGGCGACGAAGCGATCGTCAAGGAAGCCGAGGAGGCGCTGAAGGCGCTGATGGCGGAATCCGGCCGGCGCCAGGTCGAGGCCATGCTGTCGGGCGAAGCGGATGGCAACGACACCTATGTCGAAGTCCATTCCGGCGCCGGCGGCACGGAAAGCCAGGATTGGGCGAACATGCTTCTGCGCATGTATACCCGCTGGGCCGAACGCCAGCGTTTCAAGGTCGAGCTTCTGGAAGTGCATGACGGCGAAGAAGCGGGCATCAAGTCGGCGACCATCCTCGTCAAGGGCCACAATGCCTATGGCTGGCTGAAGACCGAATCGGGCGTCCATCGCCTGGTCCGCATTTCGCCCTATGACAGCAACGCCCGCCGCCACACGTCCTTCTCGTCCATCTGGGTCTATCCGGTCATCGACGACTCGATCAACATCGAGATCAACGAAAGCGACTGCCGCATCGACACCTACCGTTCGTCGGGCGCCGGTGGCCAGCACGTCAACACGACCGACTCGGCGGTGCGCATCACGCACATGCCGTCGGGCATCGTGGTGCAGTGCCAGCAGGAACGCTCGCAGCACAAGAACAAGGCCAAGGCCTGGGACATGCTGCGTGCGCGGCTCTACGAAGCGGAGTTGAAGAAGCGCGAGGATGCGGCGAACGCCGAGGCGGCTTCCAAGTCCGAGATCGGCTGGGGCCACCAGATCCGCTCCTACGTTCTGCAGCCCTACCAGATGGTCAAGGACCTGCGCACAGGCGTGACCAGCACGGCGCCGGACGACGTGCTGGACGGAGATATCAATCCATTCATGGAAGCTGCCCTGGCGCATCGCATCAGCGGCAAGCCGGATGTGGATGTCGCTGACGTCGATTGACGATCCGCGGAAGAATCACAAACGAAAGCGGCCGGACCTTGCGAGGTCCGGCCGCTTTCGTTTGTTGGAGGAGGCGGGTGGATTATTCCGCCGCGACTGCCATGGCGCCTTGGCGGCTGCGCAGCACCACGAGCGACAGCAGGAAGACCACGACCGAGCACAGCGCGATGACCGTCACCATCGGCAGCGAAGTGCCGTCGACGAACAGGCCGCCGAGGCCGATCACGACCGCCGAGGTCACGAACTGGATCGTGCCCATCATCGCCGACGCCGTGCCGGCGATCCGGCCGTGATGTTCGAGCGCCAGCACCGCCGCCGTCGGGATGACCATGCCGAGGAAGCCGTAGCCGCCAAACAGGAAGGCGGCCATCACATCGAGACGGTCGATGCCGAGCGAGGTGACGAGCGCCAGAAGGACCATCATCGTGGAATACCCGAACACCGCGCCGCGGATCACTTTCCGCAGCCCGATCTTGCGGAGAGCCAGCCGTTCAGCTGCGACATGCCGATAAAGGCAACCGCATTGCACGAGAAGACGATGCTGTAGAACGTCGGCGACAGGCCGTAATGCTCGATCAGCACGAAGGACGAATTCGCCACGTAGATCATGTAGCTCGACATGCCGAAGGAAGCGATCAGCACCAGCCCGAGATAGTAGGGATCCCGGAGCAGCGTCCCATAGGACCTGAGCGCGCCGGCGAGGCTGCTTTCACTGCGCGCAGCCGGGAGCCGGGTCTCTTCGAGGAAGAACACTGCAACGACGGCCCCGACGGCACCCGCGCCGACCATCACCCAGAAGATCAGCCGCCAGTCGCCGAACACGGTGACGATGCTGCCGGCAAGCGGAGCGAGGATCGGCGAGACGCTGAATACCAGCATCAGCCGCGACATCAGCTGGGCCGCGGCCGGACCGGTATGCAGGTCGCGGACGATGGCGCGGGAGATGACGACGCCGGCGCAGGCGCCCATGCCCTGCAGGAACCGGAAGGCGATCAGCCACTCGATCGAGGGCGACAGCGCGCAGCCGACCGCCCCGATGGCATAAAGTGCGAGACCGACATAGAGCGGCTTCTTGCGGCCGAACATGTCGGAGACCGGGCCGTAGACGATCTGCGAAACCGCCATGGCGGCGAAGAAGGAGATCAGGCTCGCCTGCACCTCATGGCTGTCGGCATTGAGATTGACGCTGATGGTCGGCAATGCCGGGAGATACATGTCGAGGGCGAAAAGCCCGATAGCGGAGAGCAGCCCGAGCGAAAGGGCATGCGAAGGAGCTCTGCTTTGCATTTGGAAAAAACCTTTCCCGTCACCACATCTGCCGTGGTAACGGCAGGGCGAAGACGATTATGGGAGATGAATATGAGAGCCGGCCAGCTACGGGAGAATGGGCCTAAACAATCATGTAAATTATTTTGGACACAATTGTCCAATTCGTCAAGCCCCGCTATAGTGATGTCATGAAAAATTCGTCTGCCGAACTTCCGCGCGATTACGACACCTGGCCGCCGGCGCAGAACAAGCGCCAGGCGATCCTCAACGCTGCAGCCGATGTTTTTGCCCAGGAAGGCTTTGGCGGTGCCAGCATCGATGCGATCGCGGCAAGGGCAGGGGTATCGCGCCAGACGATCTACAATCAGCTGGGCGACAAGGATAATCTTTTCAAGGTCGTGGTCGCCGAAATCACCGACCGCTCCAGCGCCGGTTTCTTTCGCGTGCTCGATACGTTTCCCGTAGCGCCGCAGGATATCGACACCGAACTGACGCAGTTTTCGGCCCAGCTCCTGCGCAAGGCAATCTGCGACCCGAACGGCCGCTGGCTGCGCAAGGTGGTCGAAACCGAAGGCGCCCGCTTCCCCGAGCTTTTCGAAACCTGGAAGGAATACGGGCCGGGCAAGAAATATCCGGCGATTGCGGCCCGCCTGGCGCAACTCGCTCACGGCGGTCATCTCGAGATCGACGATCCGGCGCTTGCCGCCCGCCAGTATATGGCGCTTCTGGCGGCCGACCTTCGCTACGACCAGCAGATGGGCCGCCAGACGCCGGAATCGGAAATCGACCAGATGGCGGCGAACGCCACCCGCACTTTTCTGCGCGCCTTTACACCGAAGCGCTGAGCCTCACGCGAGGGCAACAGGTTTCATCTGCGTGAGCTGACGCTGAGTCAGTTGTTGAACTGCTCGGCGAGAATCCGGTCGGACCAGGAATGGTTGGGATCGGAGAGGATGCGGGCGGTGATTTCGGTCGATTGCGCCACCCGCACCTTCAGCACCGACTTCACCTCGGTATTGTCGGCAACCGCATTGACCGGCCGCTTCTCGGGTTCGAGGATGTGGATATCGACGCAGACGTGGTTCGGCAAAAGCGCGCCGCGCCACCGCCGCGGGCGAAATGCCGAGACCGGCGTCATGGCGAGCAACGGCGCCTCCAGCGGCAGGATCGGCCCATGCGCCGAGAGATTGTAGGCGGTCGAACCGGCGGGCGTGGCGATCATCAGCCCGTCGCAGATCAGTTCCTCCAGCCGCACATGGCCGTCGATCTCCACCCTGAGCTTGGCCGCCTGATAGGATTGCCGGAAGAGATAGACCTCGTTGATGGCAAGGGCCACCGACGTCGAGCCATCCTCGTTGACCGTCGTCATCTTGAGCGGATGAAATTCGTTCTCGATCGATTCGGCCACCCGCTCGTGGAGTTTCTGTGCGCGATAATCGTTCATCAGGAAGCCGACCGAACCGCAGTTCATGCCATAGACGCTTTTGCCCGTATTGATCGTGTCGTGCAGCGTCTGCAGCATGAAGCCGTCGCCGCCGAGCGCGACGATCACGTCGGCTTCCGCGGTGGGCACGTTGCCGTAGAGCCTCACGAGTTCCTCCAGCGCGGATTGTGCTTCCGGGGCCGTCGAGGCGATGATGGAGAGCTTGTTCGTCTGGGACGACATGAACGGGCCTTTAAGGGTGCCGCCGCCCGAGGGGCCGCGCAAGGGACGCTGAAACCATTTGAGCTAACACGAGCCTATGACAGGACCATGCCGCCCGGACGGCATTAAGTACAGGAAAAACAGGCTTTTGGACAAGCGCCTTGCGCCATCGCCGGTGAGTGAAGCAACCCAGCTCGAATGCACGCCATCTCATGTTGCGGCGATTTTCTCTTTACAGGAAGGGAAAATCTGGTAACTCCCCACTCGAAAGTGCCCTTGTAGCTCAGTTGGTAGAGCACCTGATTTGTAATCAGGGGGTCCCGGGTTCGAACCCTGGCGGGGGCACCACTTTTTTCTCTATCCGTTTCAATATGTTAGTGCGGGCTTTTAGTTCGGATACGGCGGCAATGTTGCATTTCGTGTTGCAAGCGGCTCCCCTTCATTTCCAGTGAGTTCCCCATAGCCCCGGCAAATCCATGCGACATGGGATGCAACATGAACCAAAAAAGATGCTACCGCCAGACGCCACAATGCGAACGATAATGGCAGACCTGAAAGCTCCGGCCGAATTCGTCCGGGCGGTGTTCGCGAACATGGCCGGCTATCGGCAGGACTGCCAAGTTCGACTTGCGTTGGATACTCGCGCGAGTTCTCCGGATTATCAGATAGAGTTTTTCATCTACGACGACGTTGACGGCGAAGAAGTGGCTTTCCCTCAGACTGCAGCGGTCTTCAATGGCAGAAACCATCGAGAGGTAACTTATGATGGGACGGAACTAGCAAGGCCGTGGTCCACGAGAGCCATGACCCATTCTGAAGTTCGACAGCTTCATGGTGAGCTACGCGGCATATTTCCTGTGCCTTGACACGAGCGCGCGCCGTGGCAATTTGCCCTTGTCGCTGTGACTTGACGCCCGCGTATAGCCTGTCAGTTTGTGCGGATTGATGGGGGTAAAGATGAAAGCCACAATGATCCTCGAAGACGGGACTGAGTTCGCCGTTAGTCTGTCCAGGTCATCATCCAATGGAGGTTTCGCGGAGGTCGACGGCGATCCGAACTATCTTTCGGCCGCCATCGCAAGCGAAGGGGTTAAGCTTCGCAGAGAAGACGGTGAGCTCAAGAACGTGACAGTCGATGTGCTCGGCGGCCGCTTTAGAGTTCGGACCATCTCCTAAGCCGCCCGCCTGAACCATCCGTCGAACACCTCGGCGGTCAGGTAGATGACGTTGGAGGGCCTGTCCTTGACGGGTTGCCCCTTCCTTCGAGTTCGGAACTCATCGGATTTATGTTTGGACGAACAGAAGCGAGCGTGCTTGTTCTTTGATCCGAACACCCTCTGGCACCAGACGCACGTGCAGAGAAATCTCTTCCTGGCATCCGGCATCAATTTTTCCTCATCGAGATCGCCGTGGCGTCTGCGGCGGGCCTGGCCGATGCGTGCGGTAGCGGCGGCTTTTTGCCCCGCCATCGTCCGCGAGCCTGAGAGGTCTGCGCAGAACCTCGGAAACCTTCTGCGGTCGGCGGGGTTAGACGGCCGTAGGGCATGTTTGGAAAGTCCCACGAGAGGAAACCCAATGTTTGTAAAGATACTCACCGTTGGCGCATTGTCGCTCGGTCTCGCCACTGCCGCAGTCGCTCAGTCGGGCTCGGGAACCGGATCAGGATCCGGCGGCGCTACTGGCTCAGGTTCTGCGGGAACCAGCGGAGCCGTTCCGGGTTCGGGCGCCAGCGGCTCCGGCTCCGGCACGCTCAACGGCAATACCACGACTCCGCTGAATGGCGGCGGGTCAGGCGCGCTTGATTCCAATACGACCGGCAGCACGACCGGCGATTCCGGCGGTTCCAAATGCCCGCCCAACAATCTATCGCAGGGTACCGGCTCTGCCACGACTAACAACCTGCCGCAGGGTTCCGGCTCCGCAACGCCCAATGCGGACGGAACTCTGGCGCCCGGGCAGGCACAAAACTGCTGATCGGGAATCATGTGCGGCAAGCGGAAGGCGTGCTTCTGCTTGCCGCATGCCGCTTCAGTTTCTGAAAACCGTGCAGGGCACCGCGTGTGCCCTGATCTTCGTACACAAATCGGTCGCCTCGGCTCTGGTGGCACGACCGATCCGCGCCGCATAGCGTGGGCGATAGCCGAAATTGCCCCGTTTCTGCCGTACGACGAGCGCCCGTTCCGCGTTGAGCGGCGCCGGCAGCCTGCCGATCGTGTTGGCAAACAGCTGGCTGGCGATATTCGGATTGTAATGCGCGGAAAGCTGCACGCCCCATGGCGCCCAATCCGCCGATGCGATCAGCACGGTCTCGTTGAGACGTCTCGTGGCGGCGAGTTGGATGCATCCGTCGATGAAGTTTTTTTGCGGAGCGAGGGCCTGGGCCGCCGTCTTCGGCGGATTGTCCCTCCATGTCTCCGCCGGGTGACCGGTGATCGCAAACACGTAGTCGCGCGTCTCGATCGGCAGCCGGCCGACCTTAAGGAAGGTTTCCAGCCCTGCTTCGCCGGCATTATAGGCCGCGGCGGCAAGGCCGAGATTGCCGAAGCGGTTGCGCAGGTCGCTCAGATAGAGCGAGGACGCGGCAAGGGCTTCTATGACATCGAAGCTGTTTTGCAGGCCGCGGATCTTCGCGGTCGCCGGCATGAACTGGGCGATACCTTCCGCGCCTTTCGGGCTCACCGCGTTCGGCCGAAACAGGCTCTCTCGCCAGATCAGGCGCGCAAAAAATTCCGGCGGCAGCCCGCTCGTTACCGCCAGTAGCTCCATGACATGGCAGAGATCCTCGTTGTAGGCGTCGGGACGGATGCACAATCGGCCGATCTCATCCGACGCCGCACGCTCGTATCGGCATTCGGGGGCGGCCGTCTCTTCCGCAGCATGGATGCTCCCGCCAAAGGGAGCGACGGCCAAAGACAAGCCCAAACCCGTTTGGCCCAAACCTGTTTGCATGAGACGGCGAAACATCATCGACATGCAATATGCCCAATCACGTCGCGGCTTGAAAGCCTTCGGCGGCAGGAACAGGCGACCGGAATGCCTATCGCCTGGATTGCTCCAGAAGAGACTGGCAGGACTGGTCCAGCGCGACGAAATCCGCTTCCGCCATCGATTGCGTCTTTTCCAGCATCTGCTGCGTCTGTCTCTCGAAAAGCGCCGTCGTTTCGTTCCGCGGATAGTGATTGTCCTGCAGGATCACCAGCGCCGCATGCATATGCTCTTCGTCGCGGGAAACGGTGCCCTCGGCCGTGTCGCTCTTGCCGAACTCCTTGGCCATGATCTTGCGCATCGAATAGAAGGCCGAACACGATATGTGTTGTTCGGCAGAGCGTACCGGCTGGGTCTGGGTCTGGGCCAGCGCCGCCGGCGATGCGGTCAGCACCGCGGTCATGGCCCAGATGATTTTCGCTTGCGTGGTCATGCGACACAATCCTTGGGCTGAGCCCGAGGTTCCCGCCGGCCCGCCGTCTTGGCGGCTATTCTAGCGCAGTTTTCCGACGCCGGAATAGGCAAAGCCGTGCGCTTCGACTTCCGGCGCTCGATAGACATTGCGCAGGTCGACGAGGACAGGGCTCTTCATGACGGACTTCAGGCGTTCGAGATCGAGTGCGCGAAATTCGTTCCACTCGGTCACCAGAACCGCCACATCCGCACCTTCCGCTGCCTGGTAGGGGCCGCTGGCGAATTCGATATCCATCATCTGCCTGGCGTTTGCCATGCCTTCCGGATCGTAGCCGGACACGATCGCGCCTGCATCCTGCAGCGTCTGGATGACGGCGATCGCGGGGCTGTCGCGCATGTCGTCGGTGTTCGGCTTGAAGGTCAACCCGAAGACGGCGACCTTCTTGCCGCGCACGTCGCCGCCGGCTGCCGCGATCACCTTGCGGCCCATGGCGCGCTTGCGGGTATCGTTGACGGCGATGGTGGTTTCGATGAGGCGGACGGGGCTGTCATAGTCCTGGGCGGTCTTTGCCAGCGCCAGCGTGTCCTTGGGGAAGCACGAGCCGCCATAGCCGGGGCCGGCATGCAGGAATTTCGAGCCGATGCGGCCGTCGAGGCCGATACCGCGCGAAACGTCCTGGACGTCGGCGCCGACGCGCTCGCAGAGGTCGGCCATCTCGTTGATGAAGGTGATCTTCATCGCCAGGAAGGCGTTTGCGGCGTATTTGATCAATTCGGATGTGCGGCGGCTGGTGAAGAGGAGCGGCGACTGGTTGAGATAGAGCGGACGGTAGACTTCCGTCATCACGCCGCGGGCGCGCTCGTCGGAAAGGCCGACCACGATCCGGTCAGGACGCTTGAAGTCCTCGATCGCAGCGCCTTCGCGCAAAAATTCCGGGTTGGAGACGACGGCGAAATCCGCATCCGGATTGGTTTCGCGGATGATCCGCTCCACCTCGTCGCCGGTGCCGACAGGAACGGTCGATTTGGTGACGATGACGGTGAAGCCGGTCAGCGCTTCGGCGATTTCGCGCGCAGCGGCATGGACATAACCGAGATCGGCATGGCCGTCGCCGCGGCGCGATGGCGTGCCGACCGCGATAAAGACGACATCGGCATCGGCCACTGCGGGGCCGAGCTCGGTGGTGAAGGAAAGGCGACGGGATTTGACGTTCGATTCGACCAGCGCCTCGAGGCCCGGCTCGAAGATCGGGATGACGCCCTGTTTCAGCGCCTCGATCTTTTCGGCGGCCTTGTCGACGCAGATCACGTCATGTCCGAAATCCGCAAAGCAGGCTCCCGACACGAGGCCGACATAACCCGATCCAACCATCACAATACGCATCAATAATCCTCATCCTTGTCCGGCAATCTCACGCGCAGCGGTTTCCTAAGCGCATCCGAAAGGGAATGCAACGCGTCGGCTTGGCTGCCTGTCACGGCCTGGGTCGGGCGTTACCTCCGGCAGGCCGCCCTGACTGGCCAATGTTACCGGGTGATGACAATAGGACAGCGGCTAGGAGTTTCCAGGCCGCGATCCCCAGGCGATGAAATCGGGATTGGCGAAATCCAGCACGTCCGGGCGGCCGGTCTTGCCATAGGTAAGCCGCGCCCCATCGAGCGTGACCGTGCTGCCGCCGGCGGCACGGAGCACGGCGTCGCCGGCGGCCGTGTCCCATTCCATGGTCCGGCCGAAGCGGGGATAGAGGTCGGCGGCACCCTCTGCCAGCAGGCAGAATTTCAACGAGGAACCAATGCTGCGGATATCGGCGGCGCCTGATTTTTCGAGGAAGGCCTCGGTCTCGGCGGAATTGTGAGAGCGGCTCGCGACGCAGATCGGCCGGCTCCCGACCGGCCTTGCGACGATCGGCTCGCGGCTCGTCACCGCGAACTCGTCGTTGACGACGAGTTTTTCCGCCCGTCCGCCGCCGCCGAGATAGGCGACCTTGAGGGCGGGGGCATAAACGGCGCCGAGGATCGGCACGCCGTTCTCGATCAGCGCGATGTTGACCGTGAAATCCTCGCGGTTGTTTATGAATTCCTTGGTGCCGTCCAGGGGATCGACAAGGATGAAGGAGCGCCCTTCGATCGACGGGATGCGTCCCATCGCCACCGATTCTTCCGCGATGATGGGAATGTCTGGAAAGGCCTGGGCGAGTTCGGCGAGGATGATCTCTTCAGCCCGCTCGTCCGCCTCCGTGACCGGGGACCGATCGGCCTTGTAGCTGGTGTTCGGCCCCGCCCTGTAGATGTCCAGGATGGCCTTGCCGGCTAACAGCGCGGCTTTTTCGAATGTAGCGAGCATGAATTCCATGGCGGCTGGTCACGTCGGTTGCGTAAGACTTCCCATGACACGTTTGCCCCGCGCTTGGGAGTCTTAAACGGCGCAGGTCAACCGACCTTGGCGAGATGCTGCTGTGTCGCGTAAAGCGCGATCGCGGCGGCGTTCGAGACGTTGAGCGACTTTATGGCGCCCGGCATGTCGAGACGGGCAAGCGCGTTGACCGTCTCGCGGGTCTTCTGCCGCAGGCCCTTGCCTTCCGAACCGAGCACCAGAGCGATCCGACCGCCGGCAAACGTGCCTTCGAGCGGGGCGGGGCCTTCCGAATCGAGCCCGATCGTCTGGAAGCCGAGCCGGTGCAGTTCCTCGATCGCATCGGCGAGATTGGTAATCTGTATATAAGGTATCAGTTCCAGCGCCCCGGAGGCGGATTTGGCAAGCACGCCGGATTCGGTCGGGCTATGTCTCTGGGTGGTGATGATGGCGCCGGCGCCGAAAGCGACCGCCGAACGCATGATCGCGCCGACGTTGTGGGGGTCGGTCACCTGGTCGAGGACGAGGAGAAGCGGGCTCTCTTTCAGGCCTTCCAGCCGGCGGACGGGCAGGGGGCGTGTTTCCAGCATCACGCCCTGGTGGATGGCCTCGGGGCCGAGCACCTTGTCGATATCCTGGGGCGAGACGAATTCGATCGGAAAGGACAGCGTCTCCGGCTCGCCGATATCGAGCCGCGCGAAGGCGTTCTGTGTCACCGACAGCTTGATGAGCTTGCGCTCGGGATTGTCGAGGGCGGCGCGCACCGTGTGCAGGCCATAAAGGAAGACCTGTTCCGGCTGAAGCTGCGGCGGCTTCCAGTCCTTGTTGGACTTCGGCCGCTTCAAGGGCGGCGTCGGAATTTCTCCGCGCTCGCGCTTGGAGTCGCGCACCGCGCGCCGAAGCGTCGCATAATGGGTGTCGCGGGTGGATTTGTCTTGTTTGTCGTCCTTGCTCATCAGGCCTTATAGCCATCCTCGCTCTCCGGGCAAAGCCCTCGACGGGGAGGCGGATCGAAAGAGCGACTGATTTATTTTCGTCATTTTTGCTTCTTCCTCGTGTTGACAGACGAGAACGAGGCGGTCATATACGCGGCGCAGATCAAGGGGCGGCAAGCTTCAAGGTCTGACGAACTTGGTCTCACGATCCGGACGAAAAACTGGAGAGATGCCCGAGTGGTTAAAGGGGACGGACTGTAAATCCGTTGGCTCAGCCTACGTTGGTTCAAATCCAACTCTCTCCACCATTCGTCTCTGATCGGACACCACACCGCGGGTATAGCTCAATGGTAGAGCAGCAGCCTTCCAAGCTGAATACGCGGGTTCGATTCCCGCTACCCGCTCCATAATCCCAACGATTTACAATAACGGTGTGCCAGTTGGTGCAACGCTTTCCTGCGTCCCTGTCGAAGCGGGTTCGGCGATCGCGCGGCTTGTAATGCTGTAGGACACCAGAAGCTTCCATGCGCCGGAATGAGATGTGGGTCTCGCATCGATTTGGGCGGCGCATCCAGTGCGACGTCCCAGCCGGTAGGTACGGTAGCTAACAAACGATCCCGGAATAAACTTCTGTGTTATACTGGCGTCATCAAGGCGGACCTGGAGCCCCGCGGCCTTACCCGACCGCGGGGTTTTTGCGCTTCTGGCGCTCGTCAATTCGCTGAAGCCCGAAGTCAGGGCCGGTCTGGATCTTCAACTGAGCGCGTGCTGAACCGGCCGCGCCGGGGCATTTTCAAGCCGATTTCGCCTGCTCCCCTTGTCCGGGCGCGCGTCGTAATTATGTCTTGCGCATTCTAGTGGAAAGCCTTAAACGGCGACACCAAACCCGGTCGCCGGGTCCACCCTTATGTTCACAGGAAGCATTCAATGGCAAAGAGCAAGTTTGAGCGCAACAAGCCGCACGTCAACATTGGCACGATCGGTCACGTTGACCATGGCAAGACGTCGCTGACGGCCGCGATCACGAAGTACTTCGGCGAGTACAAGGCCTATGACCAGATCGACGCGGCTCCTGAAGAAAAGGCTCGCGGCATCACCATTTCGACGGCGCACGTCGAATATGAGACGCCGGCCCGCCATTATGCCCACGTCGACTGCCCCGGCCACGCCGACTACGTCAAGAACATGATCACCGGTGCGGCGCAGATGGACGGCGCGATCCTGGTTTGCTCGGCTGCCGACGGCCCGATGCCGCAGACCCGCGAGCACATCCTGCTCGCCCGTCAGGTCGGCGTTCCGGCGATCGTCGTGTTCCTCAACAAGGTCGACCAGGTCGACGACGCCGAGCTTCTCGAACTCGTCGAGCTGGAAGTGCGCGAACTTCTGTCGTCCTACGACTTCCCGGGCGACGACATTCCGATCGTCAAGGGTTCGGCGCTGGCTGCTCTTGAAGATTCCGACAAGAAGATCGGCGAAGATTCGATCCGCGAGCTGATGGCCGCTGTCGACGCCTACATCCCGACGCCTGAGCGTCCGATCAACATGCCGTTCCTGATGCCGATCGAAGACGTGTTCTCGATCTCGGGTCGTGGCACGGTCGTGACCGGCCGCGTCGAGCGCGGCATCGTCAAGGTCGGCGAAGAAGTCGAGATCGTCGGCATCCGCCCGACCTCGAAGACGACGGTGACCGGCGTTGAAATGTTCCGCAAGCTGCTCGACCAGGGCCAGGCCGGCGACAACATCGGCGCTCTGGTTCGCGGCGTGAACCGTGACGGCGTCGAGCGTGGCCAGATCCTCTGCAAGCCGGGTTCGGTCAAGCCGCACAAGAAGTTCATGGCCGAAGCCTACATCCTGACGAAGGAAGAAGGCGGTCGTCATACGCCGTTCTTCACCAACTACCGTCCGCAGTTCTACTTCCGCACGACGGACGTGACGGGCATCGTGTCGCTGCCGGAAGGCACGGAAATGGTCATGCCGGGCGACAACGTCACCGTTGAAGTCGAGCTGATCGTTCCGATCGCGATGGAAGAAAAGCTGCGCTTCGCGATCCGCGAAGGCGGCCGCACCGTCGGCGCCGGCATCGTCGCCTCGATCATCGAGTAAGTTTTAACGCAAGCGGCCCTGGCCGCTTGCGTATGACACAAAAATGTAGCAAATGGCGCGCGAGCGTGATTTGCCGTCTGCTTCGGGTTCGAGGCGGGCAATGAACAGACAAGGTGGGCCAAAGGCCCGAAGACTGGAAAGGGACGCCGTATTTCGGTGTCCCCTTCGATCTTTGAAACCGGTGGTCCGCCTTAAGGTTAAGAGAACAACCCGTGCCCTATTGGGTTGGCACGTGGATAAACAGACAACAAGGATAACGTCGAATGAACGGCCAAAATATCCGCATTCGCCTGAAGGCGTTCGATCACCGCATTCTCGACGCGTCGACGCGCGAGATCGTGTCGACGGCGAAGCGCACCGGCGCAAGCGTCCGGGGCCCCGTTCCGCTTCCGACCCGCATCGAGAAGTTTACGGTTAACAGGTCCCCCCACATCGACAAGAAGAGCCGCGAGCAGTTCGAGATGCGCACGCATAAGCGCCTTCTCGATATCGTTGACCCGACACCGCAGACGGTGGACGCGCTGATGAAGCTCGACCTCGCCGCTGGTGTCGATGTTGAGATCAAGCTCTGAGACTTCTGTCTCGGGCTGAGTGAGAAGGATTGAACCGATGCGTTCAGGTGTAATTGCACAAAAGGTGGGAATGACGCGCGTCTACAACGACGCAGGCGAGCATGTCCCTGTAACCGTATTGCGGTTGGAAAACTGCCAGGTCGTGGCTCAGCGCACCGTAGACAAGAATGGCTACACTGCCGTTCAGCTGGGTGCCGGCACTGCCAAGGTAAAGAACACGACCAAGGCGCTGCGCGGCCATTTCGCCGTTGCCGAAGTCGAGCCGAAGGCGAAGCTCGTCGAGTTTCGCGTTTCCGAAGACAATCTGATCGACGTCGGCACCGAGCTGACGGCAGGTCACTTCACGGCGGGTCAGCTGGTGGACGTCACCGGTACCTCGATCGGTAAGGGTTTCGCCGGCGCCATGAAGCGCCATAACTTCGGTGGTCTCCGCGCCACGCACGGTGTGTCCGTTTCGCACCGTTCGCATGGTTCGACTGGTAACAACCAGGATCCGGGCAAGGTCTGGAAGGGCAAGCGCATGGCTGGTCACATGGGCCAGACGCGTATCACCACCCAGAACCTCGAAGTCGTTTCCACCGACGAGAACCGTGGCCTGATCCTCGTCAAGGGTGCCGTTCCCGGCTCCAAGGGCGCTTGGATCGTCGTTCGCGATGCCGTCAAGTCGGCCGCGAAGTAAGGGAGCCAAGCACATGGAATTTAACGTCAAGACCCTCGAGGGAAAAGACGCCGGCAAGGTAGCCCTGTCGGACGAGATTTTCGGCCTCGATCCCCGCGAAGACATTCTGGCCCGTATGGTTCGTTGGCAGCTCGCCAAGAAGCAGCAGGGCACGCACAAGACCAAGGGTCGTGCTGAAGTCTCCCGCACCGGCGCCAAGATGTACAAGCAGAAGGGTACGGGCCGCGCTCGTCACCATTCGGCTCGCGCTCCGCAGTTCCGCGGCGGCGGCAAGGCTCACGGCCCGGTCGTTCGCAGCCACGAGCATGACCTTCCGAAGAAGGTTCGTGCGCTGGCTCTCCGTCACGCCCTCTCTGCAAAGATGAAGGCTGAAGACATCATCATCGTCGACAACCTGGTTGCCGCCGAAGCAAAGACCAAGGCGCTTGCCGGTTCGTTCGCTTCGCTCGGCCTCACCAACGTGTTGTTCATCGGCGGCGTTGAGCTCGACAGCAACTTCAAGCTCGCAGCCCAGAACATCCCGAACGTCGATGTTCTGCCGGTTCAGGGCATCAATGTTTACGACATCCTGCGTCGCGGCAAGCTGGTGCTTTCCAAGGCCGCGGTGGAAGCTCTAGAGGAGCGTTTCAAGTGACCGACATCCGCCACTATGATGTGATCGTATCTCCCTCGATCACCGAAAAGTCGACCATGGCATCTGAACAGAACCAGGTCGTCTTCAACGTTGCCAAGACTGCTTCCAAGCCGGAAATCAAGGCTGCCGTAGAGGCGCTTTTCGGTGTGAAGGTCACGGCCGTCAACACGCTTGTCCGTAAGGGCAAGGTGAAGCGGTTCCGCGGCTTCATCGGCAAGCAGAAGGACGTCAAGAAGGCTGTCGTCACCCTGGCCGAAGGTCAGACGATCGACGTCTCCACCGGTCTCTGAGGTATAAGATAATGGCATTGAAAAGCTACAACCCGACGACCCCGAGCCAGCGTCAGCTGGTCATCGTCGACCGGTCCGGCCTCTGGAAGGGTAAGCCCGTCAAGAAGCTCACCGAGGGTCTCTCCAAGAGCGGCGGTCGCAACAACTACGGCCGCATCACCGCCCGCTTTATCGGCGGCGGTCACAAGCGTACCTATCGCCTGGTCGACTTCAAGCGTCGCAAGTTCGACGTCGAAGGCACGGTCGAGCGTCTGGAATACGACCCGAACCGTACGGCCTTCATCGCTCTCGTCACCTATACCGACGGTGAGCAGGCCTACATCCTGGCTCCGCAGCGTCTCGCTGCTGGCGACAAGGTGATCGCGTCCGAAAAGGCCGTCGACGTAAAGCCCGGCAACACCATGCCGCTGCAGTACATTCCGGTCGGCTCGATCGTTCACAACGTCGAAATGAAGCCGGGCAAGGGTGGCCAGATGGCTCGCTCCGCAGGCACCTACGTTCAGCTCGTCGGCCGCGATGCCGGCATGGCGATCCTGCGCCTGAACTCCGGCGAACAGCGCCTCGTACCGGGCTCCTGCCTGGCTTCGATCGGTGCTGTATCCAACCCGGATCACGGCAACATCAACGACGGCAAGGCCGGTCGTACCGTCTGGCGCGGCAAGCGTCCGCATAACCGCGGCGTCGTCATGAACCCGGTCGACCATCCGCACGGCGGTGGTGAAGGCCGCACCTCGGGTGGCCGTCATCCGGTCAGCCCCTGGGGCAAGCCGACCAAGGGCAAGCGCACACGTTCGAACAAGTCCACGGACAAGTTCATCATGCGTTCGCGCCACCAGCGCAAGAAGTAAGAGAGGAAGTCACTAATGGCTCGTTCAGTATGGAAAGGTCCGTTTGTTGACGGCTATCTTCTCAAGAAGGCTGAGAAGGTGCGCGAAGGCGGACGGAGTGAAGTAATCAAGATGTGGACCCGTCGGTCCACCATCCTGCCGCAGTTCGTTGGTTTGACGTTTGGCGTCTACAACGGCAGCAAGCACATTCCGGTCAGCGTCAACGAAGACATGGTCGGACACAAGTTCGGTGAATTCGCTCCCACCCGTACCTATTACGGTCACGGCGCGGACAAGAAGGCGAAGAGGAAGTAATCATGGCGAAGGCTAAGACCGAACGCCGGCTGAAGGATAACGAGGCGCAGGCAGTTGCGCGTACGCTCCGCGTCAGCCCCCAGAAGCTGAACCTCGTTGCCGCCATGATCCGCGGCAAGAAGGTGGAACGCGCGCTTGCAGAACTCGAATTCTCGCGCAAGCGCATCGCCGGCACCGTGAAGAAGACCCTCGAGTCTGCAATCGCCAATGCCGAAAACAACCATGACCTCGACGTCGACGCGTTGATCGTTTCGGAAGCCTATGTAGGCAAGTCGATCGTGATGAAGCGCTTCCACGCTCGTGGCCGCGGCCGTGCATCGCGGATCGAGAAGCCTTTCTCGCATCTGACGATCGTCGTTCGCGAAGTCGAGGAAAAAGGGGAGGCTGCATAATGGGCCAGAAAATTAATCCGATCGGTTTCCGCCTCGGCATTAACCGCACCTGGGACAGCCGTTGGTTCGCCGACAACGCGGAATACGGTCAGCTCCTCCATGAGGACCTGAAGATCCGCGCCTACCTGATGTCGGAACTGAAGCAGGCCGGTATCGCCAAGGTGGTCATCGAGCGTCCGCACAAGAAGTGCCGCGTCACGATCCACTCGGCTCGCCCGGGCCTGATCATCGGCAAGAAGGGCGCTGACATCGAGAAGCTTCGCAAGAAGATCGCGACGATGACCAATTCGGAAACGCATCTCAACATCGTTGAAGTGCGCAAGCCGGAAATCGACTCGACGCTCGTCGCCCAGTCGATCGCCCAGCAGCTCGAGCGTCGCGTGGCTTTCCGCCGTGCGATGAAGCGTGCCGTTCAGTCGGCCATGCGTCTCGGTGCCGAAGGCATCAAGATCACCTGCGCCGGCCGTCTCGGCGGTGCTGAAATCGCCCGTACCGAATGGTACCGCGAAGGTCGCGTTCCGCTTCATACGCTGCGTGCAGACATCGACTACGGTACGGCGGAAGCCGAAACCGCATTCGGCATCTGCGGTATCAAGGTCTGGATCTTCAAGGGCGAAATCCTTGAGCATGATCCGATGGCTTCTGAACGTCGCGCCATGGAAGGCGATGCCCAGGGTCCCGCAAGCCGCGAACGCGGCGATCGTGGTGACCGTGGCGATCGCCGCCGCGAAAACGCTTGATCAACGCTGGCGAAAGATAAGCTCGGAGAAGTAAGAAAATGTTGCAGCCAAAGCGTACCAAGTACCGCAAGCAGTTCAAGGGTCGCATCAAGGGTGTGGCCAAGGGCGGCTTCGACCTGGCCTTCGGTGAATTTGGTCTGAAGTCCCAGGAACCCAACCGCGTCAACGCCCGCGAGATCGAAGCGGCCCGCCGCGCGATCACCCGCGCGATGAAGCGCGCCGGCCGTGTCTGGATCCGCGTGTTCCCGGACGTTCCGGTCACCGCAAAGCCGACCGAAGTCCGCATGGGTAAGGGTAAGGGCGGCGTCGAATACTGGGCCTGCAAGGTCAAGCCCGGTCGCATGATGTTCGAGATCGACGGTGTTTCCGAGGAGCTCGCCCGCGAGGCGCTTCGTCTCGGTGCTGCCAAGCTCTCGGTCAAGACGCGCTTCGTACAGCGCATCGCAGAGTAAGGAGCAAGGCACATGAAAGCCGAAGACGTTCGCGGCCTCACGGCCGATCAGCTCAAGGACAAGCTCGCCGACCTGAAGAAGGAGCAGTTCAACCTGCGCTTCCAGAAGGCAACCGGCCAGCTCGAGAAGTCCTCGCGCATCACCGAAGTCCGCAAGGACATCGCCCGCGTGAAAACCATTGCCCGCCAGAAGGCGGCAGAAGCCAAGGCCTAAGGAAAAATAATATGCCGAAACGCATTCTGCAGGGCGTCGTAGTTTCCGACAAGAACGAGAAGACCGTTGTTGTCCGGGTCGAGCGCCGCTTCGCGCATCCGCTGCTTCAGAAGACGGTCCGCCGTTCCAAGAAGTACAAGGCGCATGACGAGAACAACCAGTACAAGGTAGGTGACGTCGTTTCCATCGAGGAATGCGCGCCGATCTCCAAGGACAAAACCTGGACGGTCATTTCCGCCCAGGCTTAATTTGCTTCGGATCCGCGTCTGGGCCTTGCGCCCGGCGCAGAATCCTGTAAGAAGCACCCCACTGGCGCAGGACGCTCGGAAACGAGCGTTCTTTTGCTTTGAGCGCAGGGAAGGTCCTTTTAAGGAAACCACCTTGGCAAGACCCCACCCGCGCACAACGAGATTCTGTCCATAAGCCGAAACGGGGCGTTTTTAACGCCCGGTCGTTTCGGTCATTAGAAAAAGGCGACCTGACATGATTCAGATGCAAACAAACCTCGACGTGGCGGATAATTCCGGCGCACGTCGTGTCATGTGCATCAAGGTGCTGGGCGGCTCCAAGCGCAAGTACGCTTCCATCGGCGACATCATTGTCGTTTCGATCAAGGAAGCCATCCCGCGCGGCCGCGTCAAGAAGGGTGACGTGATGAAGGCGGTTGTTGTGCGTACCGCCAAGGACATCCGTCGTCCGGACGGCAGCGTCATCCGCTTCGACAACAACGCAGCGGTCCTCATCGACAACAAGAAAGAGCCGATCGGCACCCGTATCTTCGGACCGGTTCCGCGCGAACTTCGCGCCAAGAACCATATGAAGATCATCTCGCTGGCTCCGGAAGTACTGTAAGGAGCTCATGCGATGAACAAGATCAAGAAGGGCGACAGCGTCGTCGTACTCGCTGGCAAGGACAAGGGCCGCTCCGGCGAAGTCCTCCAGGTTATGCCGAAGGAAGACCGCGCCGTCGTGCGTGGCATCAACATGGTGAAGCGCCACCAGCGTCAGTCTCAGACGCAGGAAGCCGGCATCATCAACAAGGAAGCGTCCATTCACCTGTCGAACATCGCGATCGTCGCGAAAGACGGCAAGCCGACCCGCGTTGGCTTCTCCGTCATCGACGGCAAGAAGGTGCGTGTAGCCAAGCGTACGGGAGATGTGATCGATGGCTGAGGCAAAGTATGAGCCGCGGCTCAAGGTGGAATACAATTCCCGTATCCGCGCCGCGCTGAAGGAACAGTTCTCCTTCGCAAACGACATGATGATCCCCAAGCTGGACAAGATCGTCATCAACATGGGTGTCGGCGAAGCGACGGCTGACTCGAAGAAGCCTTCCGTGGCTGCCGCCGACTTGGCCGCCATTGCCGGCCAGAAGCCGATCATCACCAAGGCACGGAATTCCATCGCGGGCTTCAAGGTTCGCGAATTCATGCCGATCGGTGCAAAGGTCACGCTTCGCGGCGCCCGCATGTACGAATTCATGGACCGTCTGATCAACATCGCGCTTCCGCGCGTTCGCGACTTTCGTGGCTTGAACCCGAAAAGCTTTGACGGCCGTGGCAACTTCGCCATGGGCATCAAGGAGCACATTGTGTTCCCAGAGATCAACTACGACAAGGTTGATCAGATGTGGGGCATGGACATCATCGTTTGCACGACGGCTACCAAGGACGACGAAGCACGGGCTCTCTTGAAAGAGTTCAACTTCCCGTTCCGCCAGTAACCGTAACGACGAGCGTTTAGAAGGAACTCCCATATGGCGAAAACCAGCGCAGTTGAAAAGAACAAGCGCCGCCGCAAGACAGTTGCCAACCAGGCCGCCAAGCGTGCGACCCTGAAGGCAACCATCATGAACCAGGAACTTTCGATCGAAGAACGGTTCAAGGCAACCCTGAAGCTCGCTTCTCTGCCGCGCGATGGCTCGAAGACGCGTATCCGCAACCGTTGCGAAGTCACCGGTCGCCCACGCGCTTTCTATCGCAAGCTCAGGATGTCGCGTATCGCGCTTCGTGAGCTCGGCAATCTCGGCAAGGTGCCGGGCATCGTCAAGTCGAGCTGGTAAGGAGATCGTTAGATGACCATGACTGATCCCTTGGGCGATATGCTCACCCGCATCCGCAACGGCGCAGCCCGCCGCAAGTCGACCGTTTCCACGCCTGCTTCCAAGCTGCGTGCCCGCGTCCTCGACGTTCTGCAGGCTGAAGGCTATATCCGCGGTTATTCGGAAATCGACTTCGGTAACGGCAAGGCCGAGATCGAAATCGAACTCAAGTACTACGAAGGCGCGTCGGTGATCCGTGAGATCGGCCGCGTGTCCAAGCCGGGCCGCCGGGTCTATGTCTCGGTAAAGTCCATTCCGCAGGTCGCGAACGGCCTCGGCATCACCATCCTTTCGACTCCGAAGGGCGTGATGGCCGATCACCAGGCTCGCGAACAGAACGTTGGTGGTGAGGTTCTCTGCTCTGTCTTCTAAGACAGGGTAGGGGAACTCCATAGCGAACAGACAGGATTGAAACATGTCTCGTATCGGTAAAAAGCCCGTTCAGGTTCCTGCAGGGATCACGGCCACTGTTGATGGCCAGAAAGTGACTGCCAAGGGCCCGAAGGGTGAGCTTTTCTTCGTCGCAAACGACGAAATCAAGCTGGAACTCGAAAACAACGCTGTCTCGGTGACCCCGGTCAACGACAGCAAGGATGCTCGTTCGAAGTGGGGCATGTCCCGCACGATGATCGAAAACATCTTCAAGGGTGTGAAGGACGGTTTTGAGCGTAAGCTTGAAATCAACGGCGTTGGTTACCGCGCATCGCTGCAGGGCAAGAACCTGC
Source organism: Neorhizobium tomejilense (assembly GCA_002968845.1). GTDB lineage: Bacteria > Pseudomonadota > Alphaproteobacteria > Rhizobiales > Rhizobiaceae > Neorhizobium > Neorhizobium tomejilense. The sequence continues at coordinate 115,247 of PVBG01000003.1, forward strand.
AGCTGGCTCTCGGTTTTTCCCACGACGTGGTCTATCAGACCCCGGAAGGCATCACCATTGCCGTGCCGAAGCCGACGGAAATCATCGTCACCGGCATTAATAAGCAGCAGGTCGGTCAGGTTGCCGCGGAGATCCGTGAATACCGCGGTCCAGAGCCTTACAAGGGCAAAGGCGTCAAGTACGCTGAGGAACGGATCGTCCGCAAGGAAGGCAAGAAGAAGTAAGGACGACGGATCATGGCAACCAGAAAAGAAGCACTCACCAAGCGTGCGAGCCGTGTTCGCCGCCAGATCAAGAAGGTCGCAAACGGCCGTCCGCGTCTGTCGGTTCATCGCTCGTCCAAGAACATCTATGTCCAGGTCATCGACGACGTGGCCGGCCGCACGCTTGCTGCCGCCTCCACGCTCGACGCTGGTCTGCGCGCATCGCTGAAGACCGGCGCTGACGTTGCGGCTGCCGCCGCTGTCGGCAAGCTGGTTGCGGAACGCGCCACCAAGGCCGGCGTGACGGAAGTCGTGTTCGATCGCGGCGCCTTCATCTATCACGGCCGTATCAAGGCCCTGGCCGAAGCTGCCCGCGAAGGCGGCCTGAGCTTCTAAGAACTTTCGCCCGCATCCCTGAATAGGGGAGGCGGGCGAAATGCGGTTCGCCGCACTCATAAGTCGTTCCATCCTAGCCCTTCGTGGGCAGGGGATGGTTGGCTCCCGGAAATTGCCCATTGCACCCGGAAAAGAAAAAGGAAAAGAACAATGGCACAAGAAAGAAGAGGCCAGCGCGAAGATCGCCAGAGCCGCGAAGAGCGCGATAGCGAATTCGTAGACAAGCTGGTCGCGATCAACCGCGTCGCCAAGGTCGTCAAGGGCGGCCGTCGTTTTGGTTTCGCAGCTCTCGTCGTCGTCGGCGACCAGAAGGGCCGCGTCGGCTTCGGCCATGGCAAGGCACGCGAAGTGCCGGAAGCCATCCGCAAGGCGACCGAAAGCGCAAAGCGCGATCTGATCTTCGTTCCCCTGCGTGATGGCCGTACGCTGCATCACGATGTCAACGGCCGTCACGGCGCCGGCAAGGTTCTGCTGCGCTCGGCCAAGGCTGGTACCGGCATCATCGCCGGCGGCCCGATGCGCGCCGTATTCGAAACGCTCGGCGTTCATGACGTCGTTGCCAAGTCGACCGGTTCGTCGAACCCTTACAACATGGTTCGCGCCACGTTCGACGCCCTGAAGCATCAGGTGCATCCGAAGGACGTAGCAGCTCAGCGCGGCATCAAGTATGCAACGCTGCAGACTCGCCGCGCCGCTTCCGGCAATGCGCAGGAAGAATAAGGAGAGCGATAATGGCCAAGAAAGCCACTCAGGCAGAAGCCAAGAAGACGGTTACGGTCGAGCAGACCGGTAGCCCCATCCGCCGCCCGGCCGTGCAGCGTCAGACGCTGATCGGTCTCGGCCTCAACAAGATGCACCGGACCCGTACGTTGGAAGATACTCCTTCCGTTCGTGGCATGATCCGGGCTGTCCAGCATCTCGTTCGCGTCGTCGACGAGAAGTGAGACGGAGGAAACGACCATGAAACTGAATGAGATCAAGGACAACGAAGGCTCTTCCAAGGACCGTATCCGCGTAGGTCGCGGTATCGGTTCGGGCAAGGGCAAGACCGGTGGTCGCGGCGTGAAGGGTCAGAAGGCTCGTTCCGGCGTCGCCATCAAGGGCTTCGAAGGCGGCCAGATGCCGATCTATCGTCGCCTGCCGAAGCGCGGCTTCACCAACATCTTCAAGACTGACTACGCCGTCGTTTCGCTCGGCCGTATCCAGACCGCGATTGATGCCAAGAAGCTCGACCCGAAGGCAACGATCGATGCTGCTGCCCTCAAGGCTGCCGGCGTCATCCGTCGCCCCAAGGACGGCGTTCGTCTCCTCGCCGACGGCGAGCTGACGGCGAAGGTTTCGATCGAAGTTGCCGGCGCCTCCAAGGCTGCCGTCGAGAAGATCGAAAAGGCTGGCGCTTCGATCAAGCTGCTCGTCGTAGCCGAAGCAGCGGCCGAATAAATCGTTTTGAAATCGCCCGGTTTGTGCTTCACACCGGGCGATTTTATCTCCATATGTGAGCCTCACGATCCCGAAGCGATCCTGTTGGTCGCCTGACCGGGATCATACGGAAAACAGGGTGAGGCATCCGATTGCATTGGCAATCCCGCGCGCCCGGTTTTTTGAACCAGAATTTTTAGACTGCTTTCCGGACCCGGCATTTCCCCCGCCGCCGGAGAATTGGTCAGGCGGAGAATTGCATGGCTTCTGCAGCGGAACAACTTGCCTCCAATCTGAATTTTGCGACTTTCGCAAAAGCGGAGGATCTCAAGAAGCGGCTTTGGTTTACCCTCGCGGCACTTCTCGTGTATCGCCTCGGTACCCACATTCCGCTTCCGGGCTTGAACCCCGAAGCCTATGCGCAGGCCTTCCGCGGCCAGGCCGGTGGCATCCTCGGACTTTTCAACATGTTTTCGGGCGGTGCAGTGGAGCGCATGGCGATCTTCGCGCTCGGCATCATGCCCTATATCTCCGCATCGATCATCGTGCAGCTGATGACTTCGGTCGTCCCTTCTCTTGAAAACCTCAAGAAGGAAGGCGAAGCCGGCCGCAAGATCATCAACCAGTACACCCGTTACGGCACGGTGCTGCTCGGTACGCTGCAGGCCTATGGCATTGCAGCCGGCCTCGAGAGCGGCCAGGGCCTGGTGCTGGATCCGGGCTGGTTCTTCAAGATTTCGACGGTCGTGACGCTGCTCGGCGGCACCATGTTCCTGATGTGGCTCGGTGAGCAGATCACCTCGCGCGGCATCGGCAACGGCATTTCGCTGATCATCTTCGCAGGTATCGCCGCAGGTCTTCCGACCGCGCTGGCCGGTACGTTGGAGCTTGGCCGTACCGGTGCGCTTCCGACTGCACTGATTCTCACCGTGATCGTGGTGGCTATCGGCGTCATCGCCCTCATCGTTTTCGTCGAGCGCGCCCAGCGCCGCCTTCTGATCCAGTATCCGAAGCGCCAGGTCGGCAACCGCATGTTCCAGGGCGATACGTCGCACCTGCCGCTGAAGCTCAACACTTCGGGCGTCATCCCGGCGATCTTCGCCTCGTCGCTGCTGCTTCTGCCGGCGACCGCTGCGGGCTTTGCCGGCAATGCCGGGCTGCCGGACTGGGCGACGATGATCATCTCGGCGCTCGGCCATGGCCAGCCGCTGTTCATGCTGCTTTACGGCCTGCTGATTGCCTTCTTCGCCTTCTTCTACACGGCGATCGTCTTCAATCCGAAGGACACCGCCGACAATCTGAAGAAGCATGGCGGCTTCATTCCGGGCATCCGTCCGGGCGAACGCACGGCCGAATACATCGATTACGTGCTGACCCGAATCACGGTCGTCGGCGCCATCTACCTTGTCTTCGTCTGCATCCTGCCGGAATTCCTCGTGGCCCGCAGCGGCGTGCCATTAGCCCTTGGTGGGACTTCGCTTTTGATTGTTGTCAGTGTAACCCTCGATACGGTAGCACAGATTCAAGGGCACCTCATTGCGCAGCAGTATGAGGGTCTGATCAAGAAGTCGAAACTGCGCGGAGGAAAGAGGGGACGATGAGACTGATTCTTTTAGGGCCGCCGGGCGCGGGTAAGGGGACCCAGGCCCAGCGGATCGTGGAGAAGCACGGTATCCCGCAGCTCTCCACGGGCGACATGCTGCGTGCAGCGGTCGCCGCCGAGACGGAAGTTGGCAAGCGCGCCAAGGCCGTCATGGATGCCGGCAATCTGGTCTCCGACGAGATCGTCAACGCGATCGTCTCCGAGCGTATCGACCAGCCCGATTGCGCCAACGGCTTCATCCTCGATGGTTTCCCGCGCACCCTGGTGCAGGCGGATGCGACCGAGGCGATGCTGAAGGCGAAGGGTCTCGATCTTTCCGTCGTCATCGAACTGCGTGTCGACGACAAGGAACTCGTGCGTCGCGTCTCCGGCCGCTATTCCTGCGCCCAGTGCGGCACGGTCTACCATGACACGGACAAGAAGCCGTCCCAGGAAGGCGTCTGCGACAAGTGCGGTTCGACGCATTTCAAGCGCCGTCCCGACGACAATGCCGAGACCATGACCAAGCGCCTCGAGGTCTACTACAAGGAAACCTCGCCGCTGATCGGTTATTACCATGCCAAGGGCAAGCTCAAGGCTGTGGACGGCATGGCCGATATGGACAAGGTCACGGCCGATATCGAAAATATCCTGGCGGCTCTTTGAGCCGTCATCTATCTGTTAAAGAATCTTGGGCGGAGCGGTTGCATTTCAGCGCTGATTCCGTTAAACACCGCGCCAACTCGCGACAGCTTTAGCGATCGGCGCGGATTTCCCGCAAGGACATCCGAGACCGGTCGTTTTGACCTGTTCCGTATGGTGTTTGAACTGGCGGCCATAGATCTGGCTGCTTTCATGGAAGAAGTACCACTTGCCGGATGGCAACTGGAACAAGGAGAATAGGCGTGGCACGTATCGCTGGCGTCAACATCCCGACTGCGAAGCGCGTTGTCATCGCGCTGACCTACATTCACGGGATCGGCCCGAAATTCGCATCGGAAATCATGGAGAAGGTCGGTCTTCCGGCTGAAAAGCGCGTCCATCAGCTGACGGACTCGGAAATCCTCCAGATCCGCGAAACCATCGACCGCGACTACCAGGTCGAAGGTGACCTTCGTCGCGATACCGCGATGAACATCAAGCGTTTGATGGACCTCGGCTGCTACCGCGGCCTGCGTCATCGCCGTGGCCTCCCGGTCCGCGGTCAGCGCACGCACACCAATGCCCGCACCCGCAAGGGTCCGGCAAAGGCGATCGCCGGTAAGAAGAAGTAATTTGGGTGAGCAGTTGATTGGTGGGTAGTGATCAGATCCTACCCACTGACGACTAACGACTGCTCGTTCCCAGGTGGAGCCGCTGGAATTACGGCGGTGCAGAGATCAACGAAAGGGATAAAATGGCCAAGGAAGCCACCCGCGTCCGTAGGCGCGAGCGTAAAAATATCACGTCGGGCGTTGCCCACGTCAATTCTACCTTCAACAACACGATGATCACCATCACCGACGCGCAGGGCAATGCGATTGCCTGGTCGTCCGCCGGTGCAAAGGGCTTCAAGGGTTCGCGCAAGTCGACCCCGTTCGCAGCCCAGATCGCTGCCGAAGACTGCGCCAAGAAGGCGCAGGAGCATGGCATGAAGTCGCTGGAAGTCGAAGTCTGCGGCCCGGGTTCCGGTCGTGAATCGGCTCTGCGCGCTCTGCAGGCTGCCGGCTTCATGATCACCTCCATCCGTGACGTGACCCCGATCCCGCACAACGGCTGCCGCCCGCGCAAGAAGCGCCGCGTCTGATCGTCGGAAATTGAAGGGGCTGCCGAATCTCACATCGAGAATTGGGCGGCCTCTGTCTGAACTCGGGAATAGCCGCCTGACCCTCTGCGGAGGTTCGGCGGCTTTACCCATATCGCCGATGGACATGGTTCCGATCGGTGCCCCTCATGCTCGGTTGCCACGATTGGATGGTGGCAACGAACGGAAGGTATTTAGTGATGATCCAGAAGAACTGGCAGGAACTGATCAAGCCGAACAAGGTGGAATTCTCCTCCTCCGGCCGTACCAAGGTAACCCTGGTTGCCGAACCCCTCGAGCGCGGCTTCGGCCTGACGCTCGGCAACGCGCTTCGTCGCGTGCTTCTGTCGTCTCTGCGCGGTGCGGCTGTGACCGCCGTGCAGATCGATGGCGTATTGCATGAGTTCTCCTCCATCCCGGGCGTCCGGGAAGATGTGACGGACATCGTGCTCAACATCAAGGAAATCGCCATCAAGATGGATGGCGACGACGCAAAGCGCATGGTCGTGCGCAAGCAGGGCCCGGGCTCGGTAACCGCCGGCGACATTCAGACGGTTGGCGATATCGAGATCCTCAACCCGCACCATGTCATCTGCACCCTCGACGAGGGCGCCGAGATCCGTATGGAATTCACGGTCAACAACGGCAAGGGTTACGTCCCGGCCGATCGTAACCGTGCCGAAGATGCTCCGATCGGCCTCATTCCGGTCGACAGCCTCTATTCGCCAGTCAAGAAAGTGTCCTACAAGGTGGAAAACACCCGCGAAGGTCAGGTTCTCGACTACGACAAGCTGACCATGACCATCGAAACCGATGGCTCGGTCACGGGTGAAGACGCCGTCGCCTTCGCCGCTCGCATCCTTCAGGACCAGCTCTCGGTCTTCGTCAACTTCGACGAACCGCAGAAGGACGTCGAAGAGGAGTCGGTTACCGAACTCGCGTTCAACCCGGCGCTTCTCAAGAAGGTGGACGAACTGGAACTTTCGGTCCGTTCGGCCAACTGCCTGAAGAACGACAACATCGTTTACATCGGCGATCTCATCCAGAAGACCGAGGCGGAAATGCTGCGCACTCCGAATTTCGGTCGCAAGTCGCTGAACGAGATCAAGGAAGTTCTGGCATCCATGGGCCTCCATCTTGGTATGGAAGTTCCCGCCTGGCCGCCGGAAAACATCGAAGATCTCGCCAAGCGTTACGAAGACCAGTACTGAAATCAACAAAGGCAGGTTTTGACTGCCTTTCCCCGTCAAACAGCGGGCCTCTGATCGAAAGAGATGAGTGCCCGTATGTGCCAGGAAACGGCAGGCCCTAAGAAGAATGGGTACCTGCATTAAAGGAGAATAGCCATGCGCCACGGAGTAGCCGGCCGCAAGCTCAATCGTACCGCCAGCCACCGCAAGGCGATGTTCGCCAACATGGCGGCTTCGCTCATCACCCACGAGCAGATCGTCACGACCCTTCCGAAGGCGAAGGAAATCCGTCCGATCGTTGAAAAGCTCGTCACCCTCGGCAAGCGCGGCGACCTGCACGCTCGTCGTCAGGCGATCTCGCAAATCCAGGACCAGGACGCCGTCAAGAAGCTGTTCGACGCCATCGCTTCACGTTACGCAACCCGCAACGGCGGTTACCTGCGTATCATGAAGGCCGGCTTCCGCCAGGGCGACAACGCCGCCATGGCTGTCATCGAGTTCGTTGAACGCGATGTCGACGCCAAGGGCGCAGCCGACAAGGCTCGTGTTGCCGCTGAAGCAGACGCTGCCGAAGCCGCATAGTCCTGTCCGCATCGTCGGAATAAAAGGCCGGGTGGAAACGCCCGGCTTTTTCGCGTTTCCGGCCAACTATGGTGGCGACCTCACCGATCGATCGCATGACTTGACCTGCGTCAAGAGCTTGCGTGCCCAAAGCGATAGGGTCTCGGCATTGAGACAAGATCGTGAGGTTACGAAAATGGTTGAGCATGTAATTTTTGAAAATGCAAAAGACGAACTCGTCATTCCCGCTTTGGCCCCTGTCTATGAAAAGCTGGCACAGCCTATGGCCTGGAGCATATTCCGGCTGGCGGTCGGCGGTATGCTGGTAATCGAGGGATGGCCGAAGATCATGGCGCCGTTCGCGCAGGTCGGCTTCGTCGAAAATATCGGCATGTATCCGGGCTGGTTCTGGTCGCCCTTCCTCGCCGCCCTGCAATTCTTCGGCGGCATGTTCATCGCTGCCGGCCTGTTCACCCGCCCCGTGGCGCTCGCCAATGGCGTGATGCTGGCCATGACCCTATGGTTCCACTTCACGCATCCCTATGGTGAAGCCTTCCTGACCCCGGCCGGCATCGAGGCACTCAAGGCCGGCGGCCAGCAGTTGTTCACGCCACAGGCATTGGTGCGGCTGAAGGATGGCGGTCACATCTTCCTGGAACAGGTTCAGGGCAAGGCAGAACTGGCATCGCTGTTCTGGACCGGGGGCGCCTTCCTCTACGCCGCCTTCGGAGGAGGCTATCTGTCGCTCGACCGGCTTCTGTTCCGCAAGCATTTCTGAGCAAGTCTGAAGGGCCGTTGAAAACGAAAGGAGCCGGATCGATGGATCCGGCTCGTTGCATTGAGGGGCATCCGTTAAAGGCTGAGGGCTTGATCGCCCTTGGCGTCAACCGTTCTGCCTTGCCCTCTGCGAAGCCACGGGTTTTGCCGGTTTGTTATTGGCCCTTTTCCAGTTCATGAATGGCCGCCTGACGGCCCGGTAGGCGAGGAGGAGGGCAATCAGCCCGATGTGGATGAACGGCACCAGCGTCACCGATTTGACCGCCAGCACGTAATGAAGCGCCCCGCCGGCGGCGATGATGTAGATCAGCCTATGCAGCCTGTTCCAGCCTTGTGCGAGCTTGCGGATCGACCAGTTGTTGGAGGTGACGGCAAGCGGGATCAGCATCAGCAGGCAGGCAAACCCGATGGTGATATAGGGCCGCTTGGTGATATCGCCGCCGACTGCGCCGAAATCGAAGCGCAGGTCGAGCGTCAGATAGACCGAGAAATGCATCAGCACGTAATAGAAGGCGATCAGCCCAAGCGCCCGGCGATAACGTATCCAGTTGATGCCGGCGAGATCGCGCAGCGACGTGATCGCGAGCGTCGCGATGATGAACCGCAGCGCCCAGATGCCGAGCTGATGTTCGAACTCCTTGACCGGATTGAAGCCGAGGCCACCGGTCAGCCCGAGGTAAAAGTACCAGGCAGCCGGAACGAGCCCTATCACGTAGAGCGCCCAGACGCTGGCCTTGTGATAGCGGCGGGGCAGGGAGGGGAGGCTCGCCATTCTCAATAGTTCGCCTTCAGGTCCAGGCCGTCATAGAGGCTCGCCACCTGGTCCGCGTAACCGTTGAAAGGCAGGGTCGGCCGGCGGTTGGCGCCGAAGAAGCCGCCTTCGCCGATCCGCTGTTCTGTCGCTTGGCTCCATCGCGGGTGGTCGACCGCCGGATTGACGTTGGAATAGAAGCCGTATTCGCGGGCGTTGGCGTTCTTCCAGGTGGTTTCCGGCTGCTTCTCGACCAGCGAAATCTTGACGATAGACTTGATGCTCTTGAAGCCGTATTTCCACGGCACGACGAGCCGGATCGGCGCGCCGTTCGGGTTCGGCAGCGTTTCGCCGTAAAGGCCGACCGCGAGGATCGCCAGGGGATGGCGGGCCTCGTCGAGACGCAGGCCTTCGATATAGGGCCAGGGCAGCGGCTGGAAAAAGCCCTTCTGGCCCGGCATTTCCTCCGGCCGCACCACGGTTTCGAACGCCACGTATTTGGCGCTGCCGAGCGGCTCGACCTGGTCGAGAAGGGCAGAAAGCGGGAAGCCGATCCATGGGATCACCATCGACCAGCCCTCGACGCAGCGCATCCGGTAGGTGCGGTCCTCGAGGCTCATCTTCATGAGTTCCTCAAGCCCGAATTCCTTCGGCTTGCCGACCATTCCATCCACCTTCACCGACCACGGCGTCGGTTTGAAGTCGCCGGAATTGGCGGCAGGATCTTCCTTGTTGACGCCGAATTCGTAGAAGTTGTTGTAGGTGGTGACCGCCTCCTTCGGCGTCAGCGTCTCGTCCAGCTTGAAGGCGCTGGGCTTGGCAGACAGCGGCGCGGCAAACGCGCTGTCTGCACCCGCAAAGGCTAGTCCGGCACCGGCCGCCGCGCCCATAAAATTCCGGCGCGAGATGTAGATATCGCGGGGGGTGATTTCGGAAGCCGCGATATGCGGCGGACGATAGGCGGGCATGTCGAAAATCTCCTCTGCGGCAGCGAGTGCCTTCTTGCTCCTATACGTAACGCGGAACCAAAAGGTTTCACAGCGGCGCGAAGATTGGTTCGAACCACGTTTGCGTGAAAAACGGCAGGTTTGCGGATGGAAATGCGATCGATGGAACCCCATTTCTGGTTCTTCAGTTCTCATCGCAGGGCCATTCGCCCGACAGGAGGAGATTGCAGATGACGGCACGCACGTGGGAGGCCGGAAGCCACGAGACCCTCGCCGACCGCACTGAGAGATTACGGCGCCTGCGCCGCCTTTCGGGCATCGCGCGGTTGATGGACACGGCAATCGGCATTCCAGGCACCCGCATCCGTTTCGGCGCCGATTCCGTGTTCGGCCTCATCCCGCTCGTGGGGGATGCGGGCGGTGCGCTGGTCGGCCTTTACATCGTCAACGAAGCCCGAAAGCTCGGCCTGCCGCCCGCAAAGCTCACCCGGATGCTCGGCAATGTCGCCGCCGACTCCGTGCTCGGCAGCGTGCCGCTGGCCGGTGATGTCTTCGACCTCTTCTTCAAATCGCACCGCCGCAACGTCAAGATGATCCTCGACCACTTCGATATCCATCCGGATGAACTGCGGGAGAGGTGAGGGCCGATCAGAACGCCTTCGGAAGTCCGGCTTGCTTGAGAGTGGCATTGGCGGTGTGACGGGATTTCACGCCATGGTCCACCGTGAAATAGCGTTTGGTGATCGGGCTGTACCAGATTTCGTGATCACCCTTGCCGGGCCGGTGGTAATGACAGCCGGCCTTTTCCAGCATCTCCTTTAATTCCCGAAGGTAGCCGGCCATTGTTCAGGCGCGTCGTGGGTTGGGAATGCGGGAGAGCTGCTCCGACATGATGTAGACGGGAATTTCCTGAAGCGGAGATGAGGTGCCGTTGAGCTCAATCAAGTCGGCGAGCGCGGCTTTCACCTTTGGTTCAAGCTCTTCCATGGTATCGGCTTCGACGGCCAATCCCTCGATATCGTTGCTCGTCGCGACCCACACGGAGGCCTCCTCGTCCCAGGTGGCGTGAACGATGATAGACATGATGGAGGTCATTGTTTTCTCCGAGCGGCCCTGAAGGCAATATAGAGGTTCGAGGCCCGGAACACAATTTCGGTTTCTGCAGGTATCCCAACCGTACCGCTTTGGCCTGTCGTGATAGTGACACTCCGGGCGCTTTGCGCTAGGAAAGCCGCAAAACCACGGGCTTTTGCGCGCGTCTCCCGAAAGCGGTAGACTGTGCCGGCCCGCAAGAAGAGATCGAGGACAACACCATGCCAGCATACCGCTCGAGAACCACGACCCATGGCCGCAACATGGCAGGCGCGCGCGGGCTTTGGCGTGCGACCGGCATGAAGGACAGCGATTTCGGCAAGCCGATCATCGCCGTGGTGAACTCCTTCACCCAGTTCGTGCCCGGCCACGTGCACCTGAAGGATTTGGGCCAGCTCGTCGCCCGCGAGATCGAAGCGGCCGGCGGCGTCGCCAAGGAATTCAATACGATAGCCGTCGATGACGGCATCGCCATGGGCCACGACGGCATGCTCTATTCGCTGCCTTCGCGCGAAATCATCGCCGACTCGGTCGAATACATGGTCAACGCCCACTGCGCCGACGCCATGGTCTGCATCTCCAATTGCGACAAGATCACCCCCGGCATGCTGAATGCCGCGATGCGCCTCAACATCCCGGCCGTGTTCGTTTCCGGCGGCCCGATGGAGGCCGGCAAGGTGGTGCTCAAGGGCAAGACCCATTCGCTCGACCTGATCGACGCCATGGTTGCGGCCGCCGACGACAAGATGAGCGACGAGGACGTCAAGGTCATCGAGCGCTCGGCCTGTCCGACTTGCGGTTCGTGCTCGGGCATGTTCACCGCCAATTCGATGAACTGCCTCACCGAAGCGCTCGGCTTGTCTCTGCCCGGCAATGGCTCCGTGCTGGCAACCCACGCCGACCGCAAGCGCCTGTTCGTCGAGGCCGGCCACCTGATCGTCGATATCGCCCGCCGCCATTACGAGCAGGAAGATTATTCCGTCCTGCCGCGTTCGATCGCCACCAAGCAGGCTTTCGAGAACGCCATGACGCTCGACATCGCCATGGGCGGCTCCACCAACACCGTCCTTCACATCCTTGCTGCGGCTTACGAAGGCGAGGTCGATTTCAACCTTGACGACATCGACCAGCTCTCGCGCCGTGTTCCTTGTCTCTCCAAGGTCGCGCCGGCCAAGGCCGACGTGCATATGGAAGACGTCCACCGTGCCGGCGGTATCATGTCGATCCTCGGCGAACTGGACAAGGGCGGTTTGCTCAACCGCGAATGCTTCACCGTCCATGCCGAAACGCTCGGCGATGCGATCGACCGCTGGGATATTACCCGCACCAACAGCGAGACGGTCCGCAATTTCTTCCGCGCAGCGCCGGGCGGCATCCCGACCCAGGTGGCGTTCAGCCAGGACGCACGCTGGGACGAACTCGACACCGACCGTGAGGCGGGCGTCATCCGCTCCGTCGAGCACCCGTTCTCGAAGGACGGCGGCCTTGCGGTCCTCAAGGGCAATATCGCTGTCGACGGCTGCATCGTGAAGACGGCTGGCGTCGACGACTCGATCCTGAAGTTCACCGGTCCGGCCCGCGTCTTCGAAAGCCAGGATGCCGCCGTCAAGGCGATCCTGTCCAACGAGATCGTCGCGGGCGACGTCGTGGTCATCATCTACGAAGGCCCCAAGGGCGGCCCTGGCATGCAGGAGATGCTCTATCCGACCAGCTACCTGAAGTCGAAGGGCCTCGGGAAGGCCTGCGCGCTGATCACCGACGGCCGTTTCTCCGGCGGCACCTCGGGCCTGTCGATCGGCCACGCCTCGCCGGAAGCGGCCAATGGCGGCACGATCGGCCTGGTGCGGGAAGGGGACAGGATCGAGATCGACATCCCGAACCGCACGATCAACCTCGCCGTCTCGGAAGTCGAGCTCGCCGAGCGCCGCAGAGAACAGGACGCCTCCGGCTGGAAGCCGTCGCAGCCCCGCAAGCGCAACGTCACCACCGCCCTGAAGGCCTACGCCGCATTTGCTGCGAGTGCCGACAAGGGCGCTGTGCGGATCTTGCCGGAATAAGAGTTGGCAGGCAGCTGCGTTGAAAATTCACAAAGCGCCGTCAGGTTTTCCTGTCGGCGCTTTGTGTTATGTTGATGTTTCTGTTGCCCAAGGGGTGAGAAATGTCCGAGCTTCATCGCATCACTTTTGATCCGCACATCTGTTCGGGACGCCCGACAATCCGCGGGCTGCGCATCCGGGTGAAAGATGTCCTGGAACTGCTGGCTTCAGGCGCAACGCATGAAGAAATTCTGGAAGACTACCCGTTGCTGGAAGCGCCGGACATTGTTGCCGCGCTTGAATACGCCGCACGTCAAAGCGATCACATCGTATTGCGCGTTGCCTGATGCGCTTTCTGGTGGATGCACAATTGCCGCCAGCCCTTGCACGATGGCTCGTCGAACGTGGCCATGACGCCGAACATGTCATGGATTGCGGCCTTCAGTCAGCCCCGGACCGGGAGATATGGGATTTTGCGGCTGTCTCGGGTGCGATCGTTGTCACCAAGGATGAGGATTTCGCCCAGCGCAAAGCTCTTTCACAGTCCGGGCCGTCCATCGTCTGGGTCCGCCTGCCGAATTCGCGTCGCCGCGATCTGCTGGCCTGGTTCGAAAGAGCGCTGCCGGACATCATCGATGCTCTGGAGCGCGGCGAGACGCTTATAGAGGTCATCTGAGCGAGTTGCTGCTCCCTCAAAGCGGCCGGTTCAAATTCCTATAGGCCTCATCCAACTGCTTCAGCCTCTCGCCATAGGCCGCCCGGAGGCATTCGACATCCTCGCCGCAGGCCTGCCGCCTCTTCAGCCAGGCGCTCTGTTCGTCCTGCAGTTTGCCGCGGTTTCCCATCGCCATCAGGCTGGTGAGGATGTCGAAGGTGGTGACCATCTTCACGTCGGCATCGTTGAGCGTGCGGGTGTCGCAGATCACCTTCTCGTCGGCCGCAAGGTTTGCCCGCTCGCAGTCGAAACTCGCAGCAGTTGCAGTTCGGGGCGAGCCTGAGAGCGTCAGGCCGAGAAGACTCGTCAAGGCGACGGCGATGGTAAAACGTCTCATGGCTGCACTCCTGATCTCCAGTCGCAACGCCTGGAGATCAGGTCAGTTCCCAGAGGTTCCACAGAGCGAAGACGAGACAAGAGAACCAGATGAAAAGGATGAAGGCGAAGCCGGTGCGGCTGGTGGGGCGTTCGGCCCAACGCTCGGCCTTGGCGCGGAACTCGCTCATCAGCGGCGCGGGGACCAGCCTGATGGCAAGCACGATGCCGAGCGGCACGATCAGCAGATCGTCGAGATAACCGAGAACGGGAATGAAATCGGGAATGAGGTCGATCGGCGACAGCGCATAGGCCGCGACCGCGCCGGCGACCAGCTTGGCATGCCATGGCACGCGGCGGTCGCGCGCGGCGAGCCATAGCGCCAGAACGTCGCGTTTCAGCCGTTTCGCCCAACCTTTCATGCCTGCCAGCCAGTTCAATGTTCTTCTCCCGATCTCGACCCTATATAGGGAAGAAAGCTTGACGGTTTTCGCCACAATCTCCGTTGTTCCGCCACCTTTCCTTTCTAGCGTGGCGCGCTACAAATCGATCCGGATTTTTCTCAAATGAGGACTTACATGCTGACCATGCCGAAACGCGTGTCGACCGGCCTTCTCGCTCTTGTTCTTCTGATGCCTGTTGCGGCACTCGCCCAGGAAAAGGTGGTGCCGCAGAGCCGTCAGGAAATGCAGCTCTCCTTCTCGCCACTGGTCAAGCAGACGGCCGGCGCCGTCGTCAACGTCTATGCCGAACGGGTCGTGCAGCGCCTCAATCCGTTTGCGGGGGACCCCTTCTTCGAGCAGTTCTTCGGCCAGCGAATGCCGAACCGTTCGGAAAAGCAGTCGTCGCTCGGCTCCGGCGTCATCCTTGCGGCAGATGGGCTCGTCGTTACCAACAACCACGTGATCGAAGGTGCCGACGATATCAAGATCGCGCTCGCCGACGGCCGCGAATTCCCCTGTGACGTGGTGCTGAAGGACGCGAGCATCGACCTGGCCGTGCTGCGCATCAAGTCGAAGGAGCCTTTTCCGGTTCTCGCCATCGGTGATTCCGATCGCACCGAAGTAGGCGATCTGGTGCTTGCGATCGGCAACCCGTTCGGCGTCGGCCAGACGGTGACGAGCGGCATCGTCTCCGCACTTGCCCGTAACCAGGTCACCACCGGCGATTTCGGCTTCTTCATCCAGACCGACGCCTCCATCAACCCGGGCAATTCCGGCGGCGCGCTGATGAACATGAACGGCGAGCTGATCGGCATCAACACCGCGATCTTTTCGCGCGGCGGCGGCTCTAATGGCATCGGGTTCGCGATCCCCGCCAATCTCGTGAAAGTTTTCCTCGCCACGGCTGCCTCAGGCAAGACGAGCTTCGAACGCCCCTTCGTCGGCGCGAGCTTCGATGCCGTCAATTCGGATGTGGCCGAAGCGCTCGGCCTCAAGACCGCCCGCGGCGCACTGGTGACACGCGTTGTCGAAGGCGGACCGGCGGACAAGGCCGGCCTGAAGCCCGGCGAAGTGGTGACCGCCGTCAACGGCATTTCGGTCGAGCATCCCGATGCTCTCGGTTACCGGCTGACCACCGCCGGTCTCGGCAGGCAGGCGGTGCTGACCATCCAGACCGCCGACGGCCAGCGGCAGGTGAATCTGGCGCTCAACACCGCCCCGGAAACAACGCCCCGCGACGAGCGGCTGATCGAGGGGCGCAATCCGTTTGCCGGCCTTCGCGTGGCCAACCTGTCGCCGAAGCTTGCGACCGAACTGCGCATCCCGGCTGAAAAGACCGGCGTGGTCGTGACCGACGTGACGCGCAACTCTCCCGCCGCCCGCCTCGGTTTCGAGCCGAAGGACATCCTCATCTCCCTGAACGGCACTGCCGTCACCAGCACCAAGGGCATGGAAACCATGCTCGGCGACGATCCGGGCTTCTGGCGGGTGGAGATCGAGCGTGGCGGCCAGCGCATCAGGCAGTTCTTCCGATGAGCGGTGATCTCTTCGCGCCGAAGGTTCCGGAAGAGGTCGCCAACCGGCGGCCGCTTGCCGATCGCCTGCGGCCGAAGTCGCTTGCCGAAGTCACCGGGCAGCCGCACCTGACGGGCGAGGACGGTGCGCTGCGGCGGATGATCGATAGCGGCTCGCTCGGCTCGATGATTTTCTGGGGGCCGCCCGGCACCGGCAAGACCACGGTGGCGCGGCTGCTTTCCGGCGAGGCGGGTCTCGCCTTCGAGCAGATATCGGCGATCTTTTCCGGGGTCGCCGACTTGAAGAAGGTCTTCGAGACCGCACGCCTGCGCCGCATGGATGGGCGCCAGACGCTGCTCTTCGTCGATGAGATACATCGCTTCAACCGCGCCCAGCAGGACAGTTTCCTGCCCGTCATGGAGGATGGCACCGTCATCCTGGTTGGTGCCACCACCGAGAACCCGAGCTTTGAGCTCAACGCCGCTCTTCTGTCGCGTGCCCGGGTGCTGACTTTCCGCAGCCATGACGAGGAGAGTCTCAGCGAGCTTCTGGCCCGCGCCGAACAGGCCGAGGGCAGGCCGCTGCCGCTTGATGAGGATGCGCGTGCAAGTCTGATCCGCATGGCCGATGGCGACGGCCGCGCCGTGCTGACGCTCGCCGAGGAGGTCTGGCGCGCCGCGCGGGAAGGGGAGGTCTTCGATACGACGGGCCTCACCCAGATCGTCCAGCGCCGCGCCCCGGTCTACGACAAGGCGCAGGACGGCCATTACAATCTGATCTCGGCGCTCCACAAGTCGGTGCGCGGCTCGGATCCGGATGCTGCGCTCTATTATCTGGCGCGCATGTTCGATGCCGGCGAGGACCCGCTTTATCTCGGCCGCCGGCTAGTGCGCATGGCGGTCGAGGATATCGGCCTTGCCGATCCGCAGGCGCTGGTCGTCTGCAATGCCGCCAAGGATGCCTATGACTATCTCGGTTCGCCTGAAGGCGAGCTGGCATTCGCGCAGGCCTGCGTCTATCTGGCGACCGCGCCGAAATCCAACGCGGTCTATACCGCCTTCAAGGCTGCCACCCGCGCCGCCAAGGAAAACGGTTCGCTCCTGCCGCCCAAGCACATCCTCAATGCCCCGACCAAGCTGATGAAGGGCGAGGGGTATGGCGACGGTTACCGCTACGACCACGATGAGCCGGACGCGTTTTCAGGTCAGGATTATTTTCCGGAAAAGATGGGCCGGCAGACGTTCTACGACCCGCCGGAGCGCGGCTTCGAGCGTGACATCCGCAAGCGGCTCGACTGGTGGGCCAAGCTTCGCAAGGAACGAAACCCGAAGTGACCCTCGTCTGAAACCGATCAGGAGGCCTGTTTCTGGGCCACGACATTGGCCGGCGCGCCGATCAGCCTGACGGAAGATTCCGCCAGCCCGTGATGGCCTTCCATGTCGACGATGACGTGCCAGTGGCCAGCCTCCGGGATCACCAGGCGGATGGGGGACCGTTTGGCGATGCCGCCGATATATTTGAAATCGAGAAGCTCGGTAAAGCGCTGGAAGTTGGCGGCGTTCATCAGGCGCACGTTGTTGACCGCATTCAACGTCACCTCGATCGTCGTCCCCGCGCGTTGCGGTTTCAGATCGTAGTGGGTAAAGCGGAAATTCGGTACGGCCATTCCTGCCTCATTGATGCCAGCATAGAAGTTCATCAATCTTAACAAAATGTCGTTAACGAATGGTGGAACCTAGCGGCTACCTGTGTGTTTAGTTTCTGAAGACCATCTTCAGCCGGCACAGTCCCCATGCCGCGCCGAAGATAATCAGGCGGCTTTCATCCCCTGCAGCCGCCGTACAAGAATAATATTTTGACCTCCAATCTGCCTGTCCCGCCGTCTCCTCGCGGCGGGATTTTCTTTGCGCGAACAATTTTTAGCGTGGATTGTCGGCCCGGGCTCTTCCTCTCCGTCCTTGGGGCATCACCACCAATCAGGTCCCCGAGGAGGACGTCATGTCGATCAGGATAATCGCCACCGCAATCGCGGCCCTTGCCGCATCGCTCGTTCCTGCATTCGCCGAAGCGCAGGAGCCGAAATCCGCCGCACCGCAGGTGACCGCCGCGGAGCCATCGAAGAAGGGCCGTGTCGAGGCTGGTGGCATCAGTTATTATTACGAGATCCGCGGGGAAGGCGAACCGCTCCTGCTGCTCCATGGCGGCCTCGGCTCAGTCGATATGTTCGCCCCGATCATGCCGGCGCTGATGCAGCCTCGCCAGGTCATCGCCGTCGACCTCCAGGGCCATGGCCGCACCCCGCTTGGCAAGCGCCCGATCAGCCTGGAAGCCATGGGCGCCGACATGGGCAGGGTCGTCTCAGAACTCGGCTACCGCCAGGTCGATGTGCTGGGCTATTCCATGGGCGGCGGCATCGCGCTGCAGATGGCCGCTCAGGCGCCGGAAAAGGTGCGGCGGCTGGTCATCGCTTCGGCACCGTTTGCCAAACGCGGCTTCTTTCCGGAAATGATCCCGCAGCAGGAGTCTGTCACCGGTGCCATGGCCGAGATGATGAAGGACACGCCGATGTTCATCTCCTACAAGGCCGTGGCTCCGGATGTCTCCGAATTCCCGCGACTCCTCGATGCGATGGGCGACCTGATGCGCCGGGACTACGATTTCTCCGATGCGGTCGCCAAGTTGACCATGCCGGTCATGCTGGTCTTCGGCGACAGCGACATGGTGCGCCCGGAGCATATTGTCGAGTTTTATCAGAAGCTCGGCGGCGGCCTGAAGGATGCCGGCTGGATGCGGGAGAACATGCCGAAGAACCGGCTGGCGATCCTGCCCGATCTCACCCACTACGAGGCATTCGCATCGCCGGCCCTGGCGCCGACCGTGCTGCCTTTCCTGGACGGCAAGAGCAATGCGCCGAACTGGGCGGAGCAGGTGAAGAAGTGAAAACCGCAACAAAAGCTATGCCGGCCGAAAGGCCGGCATAGCTTTGATTTCAAGCACTTGCCGGCATCTGCGGATTCCCGTTCAGAAACACTTGAATCAGTTTCTGAGGTTTTCGCGGTCGAGCTGCAGCGTCAGCGCCAGCATTGTTTCGCAGGTCGGGGTCGGCACGCCGGCGAGCTTGCCAAGCGCCACCACCATGCCGGTCAGCGGAACGATCTCCAGCGCCTTTCCGGCAAGCAGGTCCTGCAGCATCGAGGTCCTGACCGGGCCGAAGCCGCCTGACCGGCCGAGCTGTTCTTCGAGGCTTCGGCTGAAGACCGCGCCAAGCGCCTCGCCGACGGCCCTGGTTTCCGCCATCACCTTGCCGACCTGCGCGACCAGCGCTGCATTTTCCATGATGCTGTTCATCCGGCCGCGGGTCAGCGCGCTGATCGGGTTATATGCGGCGTTGCCCATCAGTTTGGTCCAGATCTCGTCGCGGATCCGCTGCGTCGGGATGATGTTGAGGCCGGCACGGCCGAGAAGCCCGGAGATCGACACCAGGTCCGGCGAAAGCTCGCCGGATGGTTCGCCGAGGAAAAAGCGGCCGTCGCCATTGAGGCGAATGGTGCCGGGTTCGGTCACTTCCGCCCCCTGATAGGCGACGCAGCCGATGACCCGTTCCGGACCGACCAGCCGCCAGAGCTTGCCGTCCGGATCGAGTTCCGGAAGCTGCCTTTCCGCATGCCCGCTTTCGGAATCCCGATGGAAATACCACCAGGGAATGCCGTTGAGGATCATGATGACCCGCGTGTCTTGCCTGAGAAGGTTCGCAAGGCCCTCGGCCGCATCGCCAAGCTGGTGTCCCTTGAGACCGGTAACGATCAGGTCCTGTTTCGGCAGTTCCGACGGGTCGCTGGTGGCGGTGACACGCGCATGGAGCGGCGCGGCATCGCCGCCGTGCTCGACGACCAGGCCCTTGTCGCGAATGGCGGCGAGATGTGCGCCGCGCGCCACGATCGAGACATTGGCCTCCGAGCCGAGCCCGTTCGCGATCTTCGTCGCGAACGTGCCTCCGAGAGCGCCCGCACCATAAATGCAGATATTCCTGATGGTCATGATCCTCACCGACGCTGAAATGCAGTGCGGGTAGATCTAGGGCATCTCCGGCGGTCAGGCGAACGAGTTTTTGTGATGGGTCAATGGGCCCAGTTGGCGGAAACGAGTTCTGTCCGGCGAAGCTCGTCGATCGCGGTGACTGCATCTTCCACGGACCAGCCGGCCTTGACGGCAGCGGCGATCATCTTGATCTCCGCCTCCTCTTCGAGGGCAAGAAAGAGCGGTTCGAGGGCCTCCTGAACGGTGAGGATATGTTCATCGGGCGGGGCTATGGACGCACGTGCGGCGGACGTAGGCATGGTACGTGGTGCTCCTCTCTCTTTTGTGATCGACTGTTCACAATTGCTATGACCGCAAAAGGTTCCACGCAACCTGTGGAAAATTTCATTCGGCCGCTTTCTGCAGCACCGAGCTTGTTCTTTCGCCAAGCCTCTGCCTTGTTGCCGAGCTAAAATGCAAGTGATTCGGGTGCCACGAGGCCGCCCGGCCGGCGGGTGCCGATGCCAAGGAGATTGCGATGACGGACGCCAAAAAATACCAGATCACCGAAATGCGGCCGAAGATCACCGTGATCGGCGTCGGTGGCGGCGGCGGCAACGCCATCAACAACATGATCGCCGAGGAATTGGAAGGCGTCGATTTCATCGCCGCCAATACCGACGCGCAGGTTCTGGCAACCTCCAAGGCGTCGCGGCGCATCCAGCTCGGCGCCCACGTGACCGAAGGCCTCGGTGCCGGCTCGCTGCCGGAGATCGGCCGCGCTGCAGCGGAAGAATCGATCGACGAGATCATGGACCATCTCTCCGGCTCGCACATGTGCTTCGTGACGGCCGGCATGGGCGGCGGCACAGGCACCGGTGCCGCACCGGTCATCGCCCATGCTGCCCGCAATGCCGGCATTCTCACCGTCGGGGTCGTCACCAAGCCCTTCACCTTCGAAGGCAACCGCCGCATGAAGACGGCCGATGCCGGCATCGAGGAACTGCGCCGGGCTGCCGATACCGTCATCGTCATTCCGAACCAGAACCTGTTCCGCATCGCCGATGCCAAGACCACGTTTGCCGACGCGTTCATGACTGCCGACAAGGTGCTGTTTGCCGGCGTCGGCTGCATTACCGACCTGATCGTCAAGGAAGGCCTCATCAACCTCGATTTCGCCGACGTGAAGTCGGTGATGAAGGGCATGGGCCGGGCAATGATGGGCACCGGCGAAGCCTCCGGCGACGGCCGTGCGCTGCTCGCCGCGGAAGCTGCGATCGCCAACCCGCTGCTCGACGACATCTCGATGAAGGGCGCCAAGGGCGTGCTGATCTCGATCTCTGGCGGTTCCGACATGACGCTGTTCGAGGTGGATGAAGCCGCAAGCCGCATCCGCGACGAAGTCATGGACGATGCCGACATCGTCGTCGGCGCGATCTTCGACCGCAGTCTCGATGGCAAGTTCCGTGTCTCGGTGGTCGCGACCGGCCTCGATGGCGGCGAAGCCGGTGTCGCTCCCGGCACTCCGGCGGACATGCAGACTTTCCAGCGCACGCTGCAGTAACGTCGGTTCGCTTATCTGGAAAACAGCAGTTTTATATAGGAGCGGTAGGCAAGGATCTGCCGCTCCAGTTGCCGGGGATCCTTCAGCGCCTTCGACATGATGATCGCCCCGTCCATGATGCAGGACAGCATGTTCGCCACATCTGCCAGAGCCACCGGTTCGCGGGGCGGATAAACCGCCGCGATCTCCTCGATATGCTCGAGAAAGCGCGCGTTCCAGGACCGGATCGAATCCGAGTTCAGCTTCAAGACTTCATGATCGAAAAGCCGCTCCTGATAACAGACGGCCGCGATCAGGCAGCCTGGATGGCCGCCCGGCAGATCGCGCACCAGTTCGCTCAGGAACTTCAGCCCCAGTAGGAAAGCCTGCAGCGGATCGTCGCTGAGTTCCCGGCCTCGGCCAAAGATGTCGTCGAAGACCTGGTCGTTTTCGGCGACGTAGCGGCGCAGCATCTCGCGCGCCAGTTCGTTCTTGTCCTTGAAATGGTAGAAGAACCCGCTCTTGGTGATACCGGCTTCGGCGATCAGTTCGTCGATCGATGTGGCGGCAAAGCCCTTGGCGAGCACGGACGCTTCCGCAATTTCCATGATGCGGTCGCGGGTGGCTGCCCCTTTGCGCGTCTCTCGCGTCTCCGAAGACTTGACCGGCGGTACAGTTTCGCGCGGCCTCACCGCGGCGGCGCCGAGATTCTCTGCCCTCTGAGACATGCTAACCTCCCGTAAATTCGGACAAATTTCAAAAGCATGCTCGGCTGTACCATGAGCTTACTAGAAGCCCTGCACGTAAATCTGCGAAAAACGGTCATTCATTGAGCGGCCCGGAGCAATATCCGGGATACGCTTTCCATGTTTACCACAGGAGACAGACGATGGCCAAGTATCGCCACAACCTGCCGCAGATCAAGAGCGGCGATTTTCTTTCCGACGGCGGGCTCGAGACGACGCTGGTCTTCCACCGCGGCATCGATCTTCCGGCCTTCGCCGCCTTTCCGCTTCTCGATGACGCAAAGGGCCGCGAGGAACTGACCGAATATTACGAGGCCTACCTGGCGATCGCCCGAGAGCGGGGCCTTGGCTTCATCCTCGACACGCCGACCTGGCGTGCGAATGCCGACTGGGGGCCGCAGCTCGGTTACGATCGCGAGGCGCTGAGGGCGCTGAATATACGCTCAGTGGAATACATCGAAAAGCTGCGTCGGCTCTGGGAGCGCCCCAGCCGGCCGATCGTCCTCAACGGCGTCATCGGACCGCGCGGCGACGGCTACAAGGACGGCAACATGGAGCCCTTGGCGGCCGAGGACTATCACGCCTTCCAGGCTGAGGCCTTTGCCGAGAGCGAGGCCGACATGATCTCGGCGATCGCCATGAACAATGTCGGCGAGGCAGTCGGCATCGTCCGGGCATCTAGGCGCGTCGGCATGCCCTGCATCGTGTCCTTTACGGTCGAGACGGCCGGCCGGCTGGTCAACGGCAAGACGTTGCGGGCGGCGATCGAGGAAACCGATGCGGCGACCGACGGTTACGCGGCCTATTACATGGTCAACTGCGCCCACCCCACCCATTTCGAGCAGGCGCTTTCCCGCGGCGAAAGTTGGGTGAGGCGGATCTCCGGCATCCGCGCCAACGCGTCCGCCAAGAGCCATCAGGAACTCGACGATTCGACGGAACTGGATATCGGCGATCCGCTCGACCTCGGCGCCCGCTACCGCGCGCTCCGGCAGAACTATCCGGCGATGCGGGTGCTTGGCGGTTGCTGCGGCACCGACCACCGGCATCTGCAGGCGATCTGCGACGCCTGCCTGCCGGCGGCCGCGGCCTGAGGCGGAGGCATGAACATGCCTGCCACGACATTGTTCGGCGCCATCGCCCTGATCTCCGGCCGTTGGCTCAATCCCTGCGTCACGGTGAAGGATGCCGATGGCGAACGCGCCCGGGCGAGGCTCAGGACCCTGCCCATGATCGACGAGCACCTGCTGCGCGATATCGGCTTTCGCGAGGAGGTATCCCGTTTCCACCGCAACCGCTTTCCGGTTTTTTGACCACAGGGACCGGTTCTCGCAAATGCCTTCCGGCGGTTTCGGCTGCCGGGAGGCTTTTACTTTTCCGCCCTTCCTCGTCTTTCCACCGTCATCGCGTGGCGGTATAGCTCGCGGCCCATTCGACGATTGAGAGGAGGACGAGCATGGATGCGACTGATGTCGGCGCCCATTGGGAGAGCAATGCCGAGACCTGGACGATCTATTCGCGGGCCGGTTACGACAAATACCGGGATGCGCTGAATACGCCGGCCTTTCTCGATATGCTGCCGCCGGTCGCCGGATTGAAAGGCCTCGATCTCGGCTGCGGCGAGGGCACCAATACCCGCGAGGTCGCTCGGCGCGGTGCCGAGATGACCGGGCTGGACATTGCCCCGACCTTCATCCGTTACGCCCGCGAGACGGAGGCTGCCGATCCGCTCGGCATTGCCTATGTGCTCGGCGACGGGCAGGGGATCGATTTCCCGGACGAAACCTTCGATTTCGTCACCGCCTTCATGTCGATGATGGACATGGCCGATCAGCGCGAAGTGCTGAAGGGCGTCCATCGCATCCTGAAACCCGGCGGTTTCCTGCAGTTCTCGATCCTGCATCCCTGTTTCGTGCCGCCGACGCGCAAGAACATCCGTGACGAGACGGGCGAGGCGGTCGCCGTCCAGGTGGCCGACTATTTCGACGAGACGGACGGGCGGATCGAACGCTGGCTGTTTTCGGACATCCCGGCTGAGGAGCGGGCGAAGCTGACGCCGTTTGCGGTGCCGCGTTTCCACCGGACGCTGACCACTTGGGTGTCGATGATCGTCGGCGCCGGACTGGTGATCGAGGCCTTTGGCGAGCCGATGGCATCCGAAGAGGTGGCGCGGGCCGAGCCGGTGGTCGCCGACACCCGCGTCGCGCCGATCTTCCTGCACATCCGCGCCGTCAAGCGGTAGACGCGAAAAGGGGCGGCCAGGCTGTCCGGGAGAGGTCACTAAACCGTGAGCCTGTAACCGGGGCGCGGACCGCCGCGAATGAAGGTGCGATGGCAATGCTGCAAGGAGCATCCCCGTGAAAAACCTGAATTCGTTTCGTATCGTGATCGCCGCCGCGTCCCTCAGCCTTCTCGGTGCAGCACCCGCCCTGGCCGGCGCCCGAAATCCGGTCGTGGTCGAGCTGTTCACCAGCCAGGGCTGTTCGTCCTGCCCGCCCGCCAATGCCAATCTGGTCAAGCTGAGCAGCGATCCCGACATTCTGGCGCTCAGCTTCGCTGTGACCTATTGGGACTACCTCGGCTGGAAGGACATTTTCGGCAGGAAGGAGTTCACCCAGCGCCAGGTGACCTACGAACCGGCACTCGGCCAGTCGGGCCCGTTCACGCCTCAGATGGTCATCAATGGCCGCACTTCGACGGTCGGCCAGGATCTCGGTGAAGTTCGCAGCCTGATCGCAGCAGAAAAGCCGCTTGCCGGACCTGCGGTGCGCCTGAAGGGCGACACGGCCGCGATCGATGGCGGCGGCAAACCGGCTTCGCCTGCCGATATCTGGCTGGTCCGCTATGATGCGGGTCTTGTCGAAGTTCCCGTGGCGCGCGGCGAAAATGCCGGCGAGACATTGCCCCATGCACATGTGGTGCGCCAACTGACGCATCTTGGGCTATGGGACGGCAAGCCGCAAAGCCGGACGATCCCGCCGGCAAAGCCCAACGAGAAACGTGCTCTGCTCGTCCAGGAGCGCAATGGCGGCCAAATTCTCGCGGCGGCGACGGATTGATGAAGAGCGGAGACGGGCCGCTAAAGCTGCGTGCTCTCTGATGTCCACACCATCCGTAGAGAACCTGTTCCGGCGCCGCCGCTTCATTCCATCGGCGCGGGAGCCTGCTCCCGATGCTGTTACACTTGTTGATCGGTTCTCTGCCACTCGCGGCCGGCGAGTTAAGGAAGTGTTTATGAATTCGTGAAAAATGAATGGATACTTGCCGGCGGTCCGGGCCTGAGGGGGCTTGGTTGGGATGACCGTGACTGCCGCGCGGTGCGTAACCTTTTGAGTAACCGCCTGCATGTGTTCGCGACGCAGGTGCTGTACGGAGTAAAGCCAAGACCATGAACAAGAAGCCCTTCGCCCTGGCGATCTTCGCCGCATCTTTCGCCACGCCCCTCTGGGCTGCCGACCTCGCGCCCTATTCCGAACCGCCGGCCTATAACGAACCTGCCGGCGCGCCGAAAGCGGGCTGGGGTGGCGCCTATGTCGGTGCCGATCTTGGCATGGCATCCCGCAAGCTGAACCCGTTCGATGGCGACAAGGGCCTCGTTCTGGGTGCTCACGGCGGCTACAATATAGACCTCGATTCCGGCGTCGTCGGCGCGGAAATCGAAGCCTCGCATCTGGGCAACGTGGAAAGCCGCGTACCGGGCGGCAAGATCACCGAAAAGGGCCGCGTGGCCGCCAAGGCCAAGGCCGGCGTTGGCTTGAACCAGACGCTCGTCTACGGCACCGCGGGCGTCGCGCTCACCAGCTTCGGCGGCAAGAACGGCACGTCTGGTCCGGACGGCTGGAAGCCGGGCTGGGTCTTGGGCGCCGGCGTCGAGCAGAAGCTGACCGACAATCTGTCGGCCCGGGTCGAATACAATTACACCATGACCAACGATGTCCGCAGCACCTCCGGCGGCGTCTCCTCCAGGACCGACGTGCGCGACCAGACGCTCAAGGCTGGCGTGAACTACAAGTTCTAGTCCCGCAAAAAACTCTCCGGATCCATCGGATCTGGAGAGGGCATTGTCGCGGTTCGACAATCTTTAAAGCGCCGTATGCCGGAAGGCCTACGGCGCTGTTGGTTTGAAGGGCGGTTCTCAGAGAGCCGCGTCCGTGTCGAGCTGGTCGCGGACCTGGTCGATCTTGCCGACGGCCGGCCCCACTCCAAGCTCGTCCTGCGCCCATCCGAAGGCCTCGTCGCTCACCGGCGCGCCCGCGAAATCCTCCAGCGCATCGCGAAGCGCTGCCTCGCCGAGCTCGGGATCGGTGGCGGCAGGATCGATGCCGTTCGTCTGTTCGTATTGCGCATAGGCCTTCACATAGGCCGAGAGCGAGGTCATCCGCGGATCGTTGGTGTTGAGGTAGGCGTTGTAATTGCGCTTCAGGGAGCTGAGGCCTGCCACTTTTGCGGCCTGGGGTTTGGCTTTCTCCGTTGGCGTTGCCTTCGAGACCTTGCGGTCGGCATCCTTCTTCGTCCGCTCCTTGCCGGAGCCGAGACTGGCCGAGGTCGACCGGCTCTTACTGGAATTGCCATGATTCGAGACCTCGTCACGACCACCGCCCTTGCCGCCGCCGTTTCCACCGCCGCCACCATTGCCGCCGCCGTTACCGCCGCCATTGCCGTCCTTGGCCAAGGCGAGGTCCGGAAATCCGGTTATGCCTCCGCCGACGGACACTGCAGCGAGCGCCAGGACGACGATGCCGTTCTTGAGGACCTTGTTCATGTTCACCGATCTCCTGATTTGTATTGCCAAAGCCACAGAAGCTTTGCGCTTCGCGGCTTTTCAGATGCCGTGCATTCTGGAGCAGCGGCGTATATAAATCCATGGGATTAGGACCAATGAGCCTGCCTTCGGGACCAAGGTCCGGTGGGGGGCGGGGACATTGGTCTCATTGGGAGCCCGTTGTCCACATGAACGCCTGACCGCGCGGCGTCGCTTTGACCGAAACCTAGGCGCGGTAACGAAGCGCGTTCAGCAAGAGCACGAATGCGGGGGAATGCTGCCGCCGGCTCGGGTAATATAGATGATAGCCAGGAAAGGGCGGGCACCAATCTTCAAGAACACGGACCAGGCGTCCGTCATCGATATATGGCTGGGCGTAGTCCTCCAGCAGGTAGGCGATGCCAAGGCCAGCGAGGGCCGCGTTGATCCTGAGTGAACCGCTGTTGAACACCGCCTGTCCGTCAACCCTGACGTTGACGACTTTTCCAGCCTTCTCAAACTCCCAGGCGTTGATGGCCTTGGAGGTCGGCATCCGGATGTTGATGCAGTTGTGATGCGTCAGATCCTCGGGAGTTACGGGCAATCCCTGCTTTTCGAAATAGGACGGCGAGCCGACCACCGCCATTCTCAGGTCAGGCCCGATGCGCACCGCGATCATGTCTTTCTCGACCTGTTCTCCCAGACGAACCCCGGCATCAAACCGCTCGGCCACGAGATCGACCATGGCCGCATCGACGATCACTTCGATCTTCACCTCCGGGTATTCGCGGAGAAACGTCTCGAGCACCGGCCACAGGATTGTCTCGGCCGCATGCTGGCTCGACGTGATGGCAATCCTTCCGGCAGGGCGTTCCCGGAGATGCATCAATGAATCAAGTTCCGCGTCGATCTCCTCGAAACGGGGCCTGAGCGATGCCAGGAGGCGCTCACCCGCTTCCGTGGCCGAAATGTTTCGGGATGTCCGTGCAAGAAGCCGCAATCCGAGACGTTCTTCCAGGTTCTTGATCGTCTGGCTCAGAGCCGACTGCGAGACGTTCAATCTCGCGGCGGCCTTCGTGAAGCTGCCCTCTCGGGCGACGGCGACGAACACGGCAAGGTCGTTATAAAGCTTGGCCATCGATAAGTTTTTCTAATAGCCCCTAGAGCATTCCACCATCTTTTCGATGGAAGCAAGTCGGATTAGGTTTCCTTGCGCGATCGAGGACATGGAGAAAACGATGAAGGCCGGGCAGCAGAGCAGACGCGGGTTCCTTTCCACCCTGGCAGTCGGCTTGGCCGCGCCAGTCTTTTTCAGAGGGACCATGTCGGTGGCGGCCCAATCCACGACCGTCGGGATCAGGAATGGCGTCCTGCGTGGCTCCTTTGCAAAGGGGGCCGTCAGCTTCAAGGGGATTCCCTATGCCGCAAACACGGCCGGTGCCAATCGCTTCAAGGCTCCGCAACCGGTGCAGGACTGGTGGGGCGAGCGCGATGCCACGAAATACGGTTCCCTCAGTCCGCAGATCAACACCGGAATGAGCGGGCCTGTGTTCGGCTGGTATAACCAGAACGAACCGCTTGGCGAGGACTGCTGCGTCCTCAACGTTTTCACGCCCGACCTGGACAGGAATGCCAATCGCCCGGTGATGTTCTACATCCATGGCGGCGGATACATCAACGGCGGGGGAGGCGGTGCCGGTCTGGACGGAAGCAATCTCGCCCGCTACGGCGAGGTCGTGGTCGTCACGATCAACCACCGCCTCAACGCGTTCGGCTACACCAATCTGTCCCACCTCGATGCCGAGCGTTTCGGTGACGCAGCCAATGCCGGCAATCTCGACATCGTTGCGGCACTGGAATGGGTCCGCGACAACATCGCTGCATTCGGCGGAGACCCCGGCAGCGTAACCGTCTTCGGGCAGTCCGGCGGCGGATCGAAGATCATGACCCTGCTGGCGATGCCGAAGGCCGAAGGTTTGTTCCATCGCGCCATCAGCATGAGCGGCGCGGCCGGCCTCAACGTCGATCCGGCGGCGGCCATGGAGCCTTATGCCAACGCGTTCATCAAGGAGCTCGGTGTCGATCCGAAAAACCTCGCCGCGGCACAGCAGATCCCGATGCAGACCGTGCTCGACGCACGCAACCGTGCCGTGGCCGCCTCGTTCGAAGGCGCCCGCCCGGTCATCGACGGAAAGCACATCGTCACCCGTCCGATGACGGCGGAAGGCCTCGCAATGCATGCCAAGGTGCCGCTGATGATGGGGAGCACCAAGACGGAGGCCAGCCTGTTCTTCCAGAGCGACATGCGGAACTTCAAGCTCACCGACGATCAGATGCGGACGAGGATGCGCACGGTGTTCAAGATCGACGACCGGAAGGTCGATGCGATCGTGGCGGCGTACCGCAAGGCGTCACCCGAGATGACCCCGTCCGACATCCTGGTAGCCGTCGCCTCCGACGTGCAGTTCCGCCTTCCGCTGACCGGGGCCGCCGAAACCAAGTCGGGCGCCTCCGGGCAGGCTCCCGTCTACATGTACAGTTTCAACTGGCCCATCCCGTGGGAGAACGGCGTGCTCGGCTCGCCGCATGCCGTGGACATCCCGTTTGCGTTCGGCACCGTCAACGAGGCCGGGGAGATGACGGGGGCGGGCGACGAGGCGATGGAGACCTCCATGAACCTGATGTCGGCCTTCGCGAACTTCGCGCGGACCGGAAACCCGAACAACGACCGCATGCCGGAATGGAAGCCGTACGACGCCACAGCGAGGACGACGATGCTGATCGATGCGACGTGTGAGGCGGCCACGGACTGGCGGGGTGACGCCCTCCGGGAGGTCTCGACACTGAAGATCGATCCGTTCAATCGCGCGGCGCTCTACAAGTACGGGTCCTGACGGAGGAGGCGGGGCGTGAGCCATGAGATCCCGAAACGCACGCTCTTGAAGGCGATATCGCTGACAGCCGCAGGTGTCGTCATGCCCCGGGTGCCGGCACTCGCAGCCACGCAGCCCCGCGTGCTGGTGGCCTATTTCTCCCGAACCGGGAACACGCGGGTGATCGCGAAACAGATCCGGCGCGCCCGCGATGCCACGCTCTTTGAAATCATGGCGGCGACGCCCTATCCGGAGGATTACCAGGCAACGGTCGCTCAGGCTGCGGCAGAGACCAGATCCTCCTATCTGCCGCCCCTCATGCATTTTGTTGCCGACATACAATCCTACGATACGATCTTCCTGGGCTTTCCCATATGGGGAATGACCGCGCCGCCGGTGATCCGCTCATTCCTGCTGGCCCACGACCTGGCGGGAAGGCAGGTCGTTCCGTTCATAACCCACGGCGGTTATGGCCCGGGCAACAGCATCGGCGTTGTCGAGGCCCATGCCCCCAGGGCAAACGTCCGCCCCGGTTTTTCCCTGGAAGCCGATCAGGAGAAGCGCACGCTGGACACGGTCTCGACCTGGCTCGACACCGTGCCGCGGAGCGACTGAGGTGGTCCGCTGGCCAGATAGAAACTCCCTGTATTCCATGGCAACGATCCGTCGGGTTCTTGCACGACATCGAACGAGGATGTCACCGATACCGGATCAGATATCCTGATGCGTTCGACGAACTGCGGCGGTGGAAGTGTCCACCCTCGCCAATTCGGTGTCATAACCGATATTCTGTCCCTTCTGCCGAAGCAGGCACGGAGGCTGCAAACCTGTGCAAATGCTGGGGCGTGTCCTTTTCACAAATGAAATAAATCTGTCACAAAACTGTAATGAGCAACAGATAGAGGGTAGCCGACGCCCAAGCGTCAATCCGAATTCCAAGGGAGAAATCCATGAAGAAGTATCTAGGAAGCTGCGCTGTAGCCGCAATTTTGCTGGCCACCGCAGGCGTCGCAACGGCTCGCGATCAGGTTCAGGTTGCCGGTTCCTCCACCGTTCTTCCCTATGCGAAGATCGTTGCGGAAGCTTTCGGCGAAGCCTTCCCGAAATTCAAGACCCCGATCGTCGAGTCGGGCGGCTCGGGCGCCGGCCTCAAGGAATTCTGCAAGGGCGTCGGCGAAGCCACGATCGACATTGCTAATTCTTCGCGTCCGATCAACAAGAGCGAACTGGAAGCCTGCAAGGCAGCCGGCGTGACTGACGTCCAGGAAATTCGCATCGGTTACGATGGTATCGTCTTCGCGGCCGCCAGCAGCAACGGCGACATGAAGATCGAACCGAAGGACTTCTACAAGGCTCTCGCCGCTGAAGTGGTTGTTGACGGAAAGCTCGTCGCCAACCCTTACAAGAACTGGTCGGAGATCAACCCGACTCTGCCGAAGGGCCCGATCGCTGCCTATATTCCGGGCACGAAGCACGGTACGCGCGAAGTCTTCGAAGAGAAGGTATTGTCGGAAGGCTGCAAGGAAGTTGGTGCCGCGGAAGCCATCAAGAAGCTCGTTCCGGACGCCAAGCAGGCGACCGCCAAGTGCGTCGCTGTTCGCAAGGACGGCGTTGCTGTGGACATCGACGGCGACTATACCGAGACGCTCGCTCGTATCGCCGCCAACAAGACTGGCGTTGGCGTATTCGGCCTCGCCTTCTACGAAAACAATGCCGATAAGCTGAAAGTCGCCACCGTCAACGGCATCAAGCCGACCGCGGCTGTGATTGCTGACGGTACCTACCCCGTCTCCCGCCCGCTGTTCTTCTACGTCAAGAAGGCTCACCTGGGTGTTGTTCCGGGCCTCAAGGAATACGTCGAGTTCTTCACCTCTGATGACATGATCGGTCCTGACTCGCCGCTCGTCGAGTACGGCCTCGTTGCCGCTCCGGAAGCGCAGCGCGTGCAGCTCCGCAAGGACTTTGCCGCTGGCAAGACCATGTAATTGAAAGACCGGCGCCGCTTTTTGAAGCGGCGCCGTTTTCTTTCCGACCGAAGCCTTTTGCCTCGGTGGGGAATCGTCGATTTTGCGGCGATGATGTTGCGCGAGGCGCGACGGCGATGCGATCGGTTCCGATGAACGGAGCTGGGCGGTGATGGGTTGCCGCCGAAGGCGGTACGCCGGGGGATTATGATGAACACATCACTAATATTGTTGATTTTGGCGATAATCGGCATAGCCGGTTACGTCGCCGGTGCCCGGTATGCAATGGCACTGGTCGGAGGAATTTCCTCCAAACTTCATTCGCGGCCTGGATATTACGGTTCTTTTGTCGCCGTCTGGGCGATCCTGCCGGCCGTCGTCATTCTTTTTGTCTGGCTGGTCGCCAGCCCCATGTTTATCAGTTCCTCGGTGCGCGGCGCGTTTCCCGAAGAGGTGAAAACCCAATCGCAGGCCGAGCAGGGCCTGAGCTACGGCATGATCACCTCGATTGCCCGCGGCATGAACGCGCTGACCGGCGACGAGATCGCCCGCATCGAGAATAATCCGGTGGAGCTTCGTGCTGCGCTTGGCGCCAAGGGCGTTCCGCTTGCGGGTGATCCGCAGCCCTTCATGGTCAAGGCCGCTGCCGAACTGAACAGGATGACCTTCGTCAGCCGTATCCTCATGACGATCCTCGTTCTGGGGGCTTCCATCGGCGGCGCTCTCTTTGCTTACCGCCAGATCGCGCCGCGCTTCCGCGCCCGCAATCGGGTGGAAAAAGTGATACTCGGCAGCCTCGTCGTCGCTTCTTCGATCGCTATTCTGACCACGGTCGGCATCGTCGCATCGATGCTGACGGAAGCCGCCCACTTCTTCACCGCCATTCCTGCCTGGGAATTCTTCTTCGGCACGGTATGGGATCCGCGTTTCGCGGCTGCGGGTTCGGGTGGGTCCGAAGGTCAGTTCGGCCTCATTCCGCTGTTGCTCGGCACGCTCTATATCGGTTTCGTCGCGATGCTCTTCGCGGTTCCGATCGGCCTCTTTTCGGCAATCTACATGTCGGAATACGCGTCGCCGAAGGTCCGCTCGGTTGCCAAGCCGCTGCTCGAAGTGCTCGCCGGCATTCCGACCATCGTCTACGGCTTCTTCGCATTGACGACGGTCGGTCCGTTCCTTCGCGACATTTCTTCGCAGCTGAACGGCCTTGTCACCGGCGACTATGCCAATTTCATCCAGGCACAGAGCGTTCTGACGGCCGGTTTCGTTATGGGCATCATGCTGATCCCCTACGTCTCCTCGCTGTCGGACGACATCATCACGGCAGTGCCTCGCGCCCTGCGTGACGGTTCGCTCGGTCTTGGCGCTACCCGTTCGGAAACCATCAAGAAGGTCGTCCTGCCGGCCGCTTTGCCGGGCATCGTCGGCGCGCTCCTGATGACTGCATCACGCGCCGTCGGCGAAACCATGATCGTCGTGCTTGCGGCCGGTGTCGCCGCCCGCCTGCAGATCAATCCGTTCGAGCCGATGACGACCGTGACCGTCAAGATCGTCAACCAGCTGACGGGTGACCTCGAGTTCACCTCGCCGCAGACCCTGGTTGCCTTCGCGCTGGGCATCACGCTGTTCGCAATCACGCTTTGCCTCAACATCTACGCGCTCTATATCGTGCGCAAATACCGGGAGCAGTACGAATGACCGATGTGGTTTCTCCCGCCGCCGGCATCCCCAAGGCCAAGTCCGTCCGTCGCGATATCGGCATCAAACGCCGTTACGCTGCCGAGCGTCGCTTCCGTGCCTATGGCATCGCCGCGCTTTCCTTCGGCATCATCTTCCTGATGCTTCTCCTGTGGTCGGTGGTCTCCAAGGGATACACCGCCTTCCAGCAGACCATGATCACCATGCCGGTCGAGTTTTCGCAGCAGATCATCGATCCGCAGAACGAACGTGCCACCAACCCGCAGAAGCTGATGACGGCGAACTATCCGGTCGTCGCCCGCAACGCTCTCGCCAAGCTGCTCAATGTCAGCGTGGACGACCGTGTCGCAGCCCGCGCAGTTAGCCAGATGCTGTCGGATGGCGTCCGCGTTCAGCTGCGTGACCTGGTGGTCGCCAATCCGGCGATCATCGGCACGACGCAGACGGTAAGACTGCTCGCTTCCGGCGATATCGACTCGGCCTACAAGGGCCAGATCGACCTCAACGTCGGCCAGGAGAACCGCAAGATCAACGACCAGCAGCTCGGCTGGATGACCCAGCTCTCCGACAGCGGAGCGCTTGCCAAGCATTTCAACAGCGGCATTTTCGTCAACGGCGCATCGAGCCGTCCGGAAGCGGCCGGCGTCGGCGTCGCGCTCATCGGCTCGTTCTACATGATGTTGATCGTGCTTGTCCTGGCGCTGCCGATCGGCGTCGCCGCCTCGATCTATCTCGAGGAGTTCGCCCCGAAGAACAAGTTCACCGACCTGATCGAGGTGAACATCAACAATCTGGCGGCCGTTCCCTCGATCGTCTACGGTCTGCTCGGTCTGGCGGTCTTCGTTAACTTCATGGGCCTGCCGCGTTCCGCCTCCTTCGTCGGCGGTCTGGTGCTCACCCTCATGACGCTGCCGACGATCATCATCGCGACCCGCGCGGCGCTGAAGGCCGTTCCGCCTTCGATACGTGCGGCCGCCCTCGGGCTCGGCGCATCGAAGATGCAGACGATCTTCCACCATGTCCTGCCGCTTGCCATGCCGGGCATTCTGACCGGCACCATCATCGGCCTGGCCCACGCACTCGGCGAAACCGCGCCGCTGCTTCTGATCGGCATGGTGGCCTTCGTCGCCAACTATCCGACCACGCCGCTCGACCCGTCGACGGCGCTGCCGGTCCAGATCTACATGTGGGCGAACGAAGCGGAGCGCGCGTTCGTCGAGCGTACCTCGGGAGCAATCATCATCCTGCTCCTGTTCCTCATCCTAATGAATGTTGGCGCAATTCTCTTGCGGCGTCGCTTCGAGCGGCGCTGGTAGAAGGAGTATGACAATGAATATGATGTCAGAATCGGCAGTAGAAAAGGCGCTGGACCAAAAGATGAGCGATGCTTCCCACAAGATGATCGGCAAGGACGTTTCGGTTTATTACGGCGAAAAGCGTGCGCTTTTCGACGTCAACCTCAACGTCCGCGAAAACACTGTGACGGCTCTCATCGGTCCTTCCGGCTGCGGCAAGTCCACCTTCCTGCGCTGCCTCAACCGCATGAACGACACGATCGAGAATTGCCGCGTCACCGGCAAGATCACCCTCGACACGGACGATATCTACGACAATAACATCGACGTCGTGGAACTTCGCGCCCGCGTCGGCATGGTGTTCCAGAAGCCGAACCCGTTCCCGAAGACCATCTACGAGAACATTTCCTACGGTCCGCGCATCCACGGTCTTTCCAAGAACAAGGCCGACATGGACCAGATCGTCGAGGCGAGCCTGCAGCGCGCCGGTCTCTGGGGCGAAGTCAAGGATCGCCTGCACGAATCCGGCACCGGCCTCTCCGGCGGCCAGCAGCAGCGTCTGTGCATCGCCCGTGCGATCGCCGTGTCGCCGGAAGTCATCCTCATGGACGAACCCTGCTCGGCTCTCGACCCGATCGCGACCGCCAAGGTTGAAGAACTCATCCATGAACTGCGTGCCAACTACACGATCGTCATCGTGACGCACTCGATGCAGCAGGCTGCCCGCGTGTCGCAGCGTACCGCCATGTTCCATCTCGGCCAGCTCGTCGAGGAGAACGACACCGACAAGATGTTCACCAATCCCGACGATCAGCGCACCCAGGATTACATCATGGGCCGCTTCGGCTGATCCAGCCGATTGTGCCGCCTGAAAATCAATTTTGAGGACTAGAAGATGGCATCGACCCATATCCTGTCGGCTTATGACGACGAACTGAAATACTTGAGCCGCCGCATTTCCGAAATGGGCGGCCTCGCTGAGCAGATGTGCTCGGACGCCGTGCGGGCGCTGGTCAATTCCGACGCCGCACTCGCGCAGAAGGTTATCTCCGACGACGTGATCCTCGATCATGCCGAGCGCGAGATCGGCGACAAGGCGATCATCACGATCGCCCGCCGCCAGCCGGTTGCGGCCGACCTTCGCGAGATCGTCGGTTCGCTGCGCATCGCCTCCGATCTCGAGCGCGTCGGCGACCTTGGCAAGAACACCGCCAAGCGCGTTATCGCGGTTCAGGGCACCGGCGTTCCGCGCAAACTCGCCCGCGGCCTCGAACATCTCTCCGATCTCGCCCTCGTGCAGCTCAAGGACGTCCTCGACGTCTACGCGACGCGTTCGGCGGAAAAGGCCGAGGCGATCCGCAGCCGCGACGAGGAAATCGACGCGATGTACACCTCGCTGTTCCGCGAACTCCTCACCTACATGATGGAGGATCCGCGCAACATCACCACCTGCACGCATCTTCTGTTCTGCGCCAAGAACATCGAGCGTATCGGCGACCACGCCACCAATATCGCCGAGACCATCTACTACATGACGACGGGCGCCCAGCCGGAAGGCGATCGTCCGAAGGACGACTCGTCGAACACGCTCGGCGCGATCACTGAATAGAACTGACGGAGCAGGCCAAGAATGCTGCCGAAAATCGCTGTCGTAGAAGACGAAGAAGCGCTGAGCGTGCTTCTTCGTTACAATCTGGAAGCCGAGGGTTATGAGGTCGATACCGTTTTGCGGGGCGACGAAGCCGAAATTCGGCTTCAGGAGCGGGTACCGGACCTTCTGATCCTGGACTGGATGCTGCCCGGCGTTTCCGGCATCGAACTCTGCCGCCGGCTACGCATGCGCCCGGAAACCGAGCGCCTGCCGATCATCATGCTGACGGCCCGCGGCGAGGAGAGCGAACGTGTTCGCGGCCTCGCCACCGGCGCCGACGACTATGTGGTAAAACCCTTCTCGACGCCGGAACTGATGGCCCGCGTCAAGGCCATGCTGCGCCGGGCCCGGCCCGAGGTGCTCTCCAGCGTTCTCCGCTGCGGCGATATCGAACTCGATCGGGAAACCCATCGCGTTCACCGCAAGAGCCGCGAAGTGCGCCTTGGCCCGACCGAATTCCGCCTGCTCGAATTCCTGATGGCAGCGCCAGGGCGGGTCTTTTCCCGCTCGCAGCTTCTGGACGGCGTCTGGGGCCACGACATCTATGTCGACGAGCGTACCGTCGACGTCCATGTGGGAAGACTTCGCAAGGCACTCAACTTCTCCAACATGCAGGATGTCATCCGCACCGTCCGCGGTGCCGGATACTCCATGGAAACATAGTTGGTGGCCACGAGATGAGCGCGCGGGTCCTGTTGGTCGACGACGACGAGTCGTTCCGTCTGATATTGCAGAAAGCCCTCGTGGCCGACAGCTTCGTCGTATCGATGCTGGCAAGTGGAGCCGAGATCTCAGATCGCCTGAAAGCTGTTCCGCCGGATATCCTGGTGATGAGTTCGGATCTTCCGGGCGTGCGAGGTCTCGAGGTCTGCCGCGAGGTGCGTCTCGACCCTGTGTTATCGCGCCTTCCGATCATCCTCCTCGTGCCGTCGGGTGGCGAGGGCCTTCACCTCATCGCCCTTGCGGCGGGTGCCGACGATTGCCTCATGAAGCCATTTTCCCCGGTCGAGCTCGTCGTCCGTGTGAAGAACCTGCTGAGGCGCGTCAACCCCGCCCTCCTGGACCACATGCTCAAGGTCGGCGATCTCACGCTCGACCGGGAAGCCCATCGGGTTCACCGGCAGAAACGTGAGGTCAAGCTCGGGCCGAAGGAGTTCAAGCTTCTTGAATTCCTGATGCGGACACCGGGCAAGGTCTATTCCCGCTCGGAGCTCAAGGCATCCCTATGGGGCGACGACACGACCGTCGATGAACGCGCCATCGACGTCCATATAGGCCGGCTTCGCAAAGTCATCAGCCTTGGCAAGTCCGACAACGTGATCCGGACCGTGCGCGGCGCCGGATACGCTTTGGGCGATTTCTGACGCAGTCTCCTTGGACTTCAGGCCAACCTTTGTCCTGACCGGCTCGTGGCGCACCCCCGCGGAGCGCTGCCATGGAGGCTGGCGGGTTTTGCTGTTGGCACCGGCGTTGGACCCCCTCTCTTGGAATTTTTAACACTTAGCTGAAGCTAAGATGTTGAAATTCCATTCTCCCCGGCCAGGGGGGAGATAGGGCGCCTGCCGCGCTCTTGCCGTATCCCTCGTCTCCGTGCGTAAGTGCATGGCCACCATCGGGGATTGTGATGCGCCGCGACATTCCGGATCGACATCGACGGTTTGCGAGAGCCATGCGGTCGGATTCGACCAAGGCGGAAAATATCCTGTGGCAGGCCGTCCGCAACCGGCAGATCGGCGGCTTCAAGTTCAAGCGTCAGGTTCCGCTGGACGGTTATATCCTCGATTTCGTCTGCTTCGAAGGGCGGTTGATCATCGAGGTGGATGGCGGACAACACGCCGGGAGCATATCCGACCAAATCCGGGATGCATATTTCCAAAGCCAGGGCTTCCGCATCCTGCGCTTCTGGAACGACGAGGTGGTGACCAATCTCGATGGCGCGGTGCTGACCATTCTGGCGGAGTTGAAGAACGGTGGGGAGTGAATCTGCCGATCGGTCGGCGGACCCCCTCACCAACAAAATCTATGACTTAGCTGGCGCTAAGATCATGATTTTGTAACCTCTCCCGCCAGGGGAGAGGTAGCGATGCCGCGCTTGCCGCCGCACCTGCCTCGTTGTGGTGCGACAGTGCCGCGGGTTACCTCTCCCCCTGCGGGAGAGGAAAAAAATCGGTACTTAGCGTCAGCTAAGTGCCAGATTTTTCAGGTGAGGGGATTTGCTGTTGGCGCCGGCGTTGGATCCCCTCTCTTGGAATTTCAAAATGCTTAGCTGAAGTTAAGTGTTAGAAACTCCCCCCGCAAGAAGGCAGACAGAGGCGTGCATGGCTTCATTCATTTCCTGAGTTTTACCTAGGGTGTGAGCGAAGGCGGGGTTATCGCATTCCACGACTGGATGAAACGCTGAGTTTCTGTCGGATAGAGGTCAGCCGCATAGACATTAAATATTCTGAAATACGCATCTCCGCATGCGTCGGTAGTATGCCACGTCAGGTTGGCCAGATCACTGTAGGTAATCACATAAAGCTGTTCGTTGACGTGTGGGCCGATGTGAAATCGAGTGCCGTCAGGATGAGCTATCATTGATGTTGGAGACGGATGAGTGCCGTAGTCTGAAAAGAGGCGAAATCTCTCATTGAGAAATGCGAGCTTTGCACTACCCTTTAGTTTTAATCTGAGGGCGCCTGGCCCAAATTCGTTAAACAAATTTCTACCAGTTAGCTTTCTCCATCGCCGAACCTCGTTAGGGGCTTCAACAAAATAGAGGGCGAGCATTCCGATTTCGGCTATGTCGCGAAGGAGGCCCGCAGCCTGAACGAAATATCCGCAGTCCAGAAGCTTCGTGGCTGCGCCGATGTTATTGACTACACGAAAACCGAGCTGCTGCGAAATAGCCAGATAGTCGGCGTGTTCTTCTGGATCGTGTCGCGCGACACTCAGATGAAGCAGTGCCTTGCGGATCAGATCAGCCGACGCCACGAGAACTTCGACTTGAGCAGAAACGGTAGAGGCGAGCCGATGATGGCCCGCCTCTACTTCGCGCTCGTCAAAGATGCTCACTAGAGCGCCTTGCTAAATCAGCTGCACCCGCTCGTAGCGCCACAAGTGTCGCACTTCTCGCAAGTCCCATTCCGGACCATCGTGAAGTTCTGGCACTCGCCGCACATGTTGCCCGTATAGCCCTGTGCGATCGAGCGCATGCGGCGTTCGTTTTCGACCTTTTTGGCTTCCGTCTTCGCGGTCGCAGCCTCGTCGGCGGCCTTGTCGGAGAAGAGGGCCGTGGTGGCTGCCTGTTCTTCGGTCAGTTCCTCGACGATCTCTTCGGCGAGTTCCTTGGCGCGCTCCTCGTAGTCCCGCTTGAAGGAGACGATTTCGGAAGTCGAGATGGCGACGGTCGGTTCCAGCTTGCGGGCGGCGGCACCGGCAAAGGCGGTGACGTTGGTGCCGGCCGAGGCGCGGGCAGGGGCAGCGGTCGCCGAGCCCTTGATGTCGGCCGGGCGGTCGCCGCCGGTGCCGGAGACGAGGGTCGGCTTATAACCGCGGGTCAGGCCCTTGGAGACCACGTCCGCCTTGCCTTCCGAAACGCCGCGGCCAAGCGCGGTGTTGGAGAAGTCCGACGTATCGACGTGCGCGAGGTCGTGGCGGCCGAGATAGGAGATCGCCAGTTCGCGGAACACGTAGTCGAGGATCGACGTGGCGTTCTTGATCGCGTCATTGCCCGTGACGATGCCGGCCGGTTCGAACTTGGTGAACGTGAAGGCGTCGACATATTCCTCGAGCGGCACGCCATACTGCAGGCCGAGCGAGACGGAGATCGCGAAGTTGTTGATGAAGGCGCGCAGCGCCGAGCCTTCCTTGTTCATGTCGAGGAAGATTTCGCCGAGGCGGCCGTCGTCGTATTCGCCGGTGCGCAGGAAGATCGTGTGTCCGCCGATCTTCGCCTTCTGGGTATAACCCTTGCGGCGGCCGGGCAGCTTTTCCTGGCTGCGGACGACCTTTTCGATGATCCGCTCGACGATCTTTTCGGTGATCGTCACGGCCTGGGCTGCTGCCGGCTGGGCCAGCAGTTCCTCGACCGCGTCTTCCGCGTCATCATCGGCAATCAGCGACGAGTTGAGCGGCTGGGAGAGCTTCGAGCCGTCGCGATAAAGCGCGTTCGCTTTGACGCCGAGCTTCCAGGACAGCATGTAGGCGGAGCCGCAATCCTCGACGGTCGCGTC
This sequence comes from Neorhizobium tomejilense, assembly GCA_002968845.1. Classification (GTDB taxonomy): domain Bacteria; phylum Pseudomonadota; class Alphaproteobacteria; order Rhizobiales; family Rhizobiaceae; genus Neorhizobium; species Neorhizobium tomejilense. Next base: position 155,711 of record PVBG01000003.1, read on the forward strand.
GTTCGGCATGTTGATCGTTTTGGAGATCGCACCCGAGATGAACGGCTGGGCGGCCGCCATCATGCGGATATGGCTTTCGACCGAGAGATAGCGCTTGCCGATCTTGCCGCAGGGGTTGGCGCAATCGAAGACGGCCAAATGTTCGGCCTTCAGGAAGGGAGCACCTTCGAGCGTCATCGCGCCGCAGACATGGATGTTGGCGGCTTCGATGTCCTTCTTGGAGAAGCCGATATGTTCGAGCAGGTTGAAGCTCACGTCGGCGAGCTGCTCGTCGGTGACCCCAAGCGTGCCCTTCAGGAAGTCTGCGCCAAGCGTCCACTGGTTGAAGACGAACTTGATGTCGAAGGCGGCCTTGGTGGCGCCGTTGATGGCTTCGATCTTGTCGTCGGTGAAGCCCTTGGCCCGAAGCGAGCCGGCGTTGATGCCGGGCGCCTGGTTGAGGTTGCCGTGGCCGACGGCATATGCCTCGATCTCGGCGATCTGGCTTTCCGAATAACCGAGCGTGCGCAGGGCTTCCGGGACGGCGCGGTTGATGATCTTCCAGTAGCCGCCGCCGGCGAGCTTCTTGAACTTGACGAGCGCGAAATCGGGCTCGATGCCGGTCGTGTCGCAATCCATCACGAGGCCGATCGTGCCGGTCGGGGCGATGACCGAGACCTGCGCGTTGCGGTAGCCGTGCTGTTCGCCAAGGACAAGCGCCTTGTCCCAGGCAGCCTTGGCATGGGCGACCAGATCCTGGTCCGGGTTTTCCGAATGGATCAGCGCCACCGGATTGACCGACAGCTGTTCGTAGCCGGAGGTTTCGCCATGGGCGGCGCGGCGATGGTTGCGGATGACCCGCAGCATGCTGTCGCGGTTCGGCGCGTAGTTCGGGAAGGGACCGAGCTCGGAGGCGATTTCAGCCGAGGTGGCGTAGGAAATGCCGGTCATGATCGCGGTCAGCGAACCGGCGATGGCGCGGCCTTCCGGAGAGTCGTAGGCGATGCCGGTCGACATCAGCAGGCCGCCGATATTGGCGTAGCCGAGGCCGAGCGTGCGGTACTGGTAGGAGAGCTCGGCGATCTGGCGCGACGGGAACTGCGCCATCATCACCGAGATTTCCAGCACGACGGTCCACAGCCGCGTCGCATGTTCGTAATCGGCGATGTTGATGCGGGCGGTCGTCTTGTCCTTGAACTGCAGCAGGTTCATGGAGGCGAGGTTGCAGGCCGTGTCGTCGAGGAACATGTATTCCGAGCACGGGTTCGAGCCGCGGATCGGGCCGCCGGCCGGCGAGGTGTGCCAGTCGTTCATCGTCGTGTTGAAATGGATGCCCGGATCGGCGGACGCCCAGGCGGCGTAGGAAATCTGTTCCCAGAGGTCCTTGGCCTTCAGCGTCTTCATCACCCGGCCGTCCTTGCGAGCGGTCAGGTTCCAGTCGCCGTCGGTCTCGACAGCGTGCAGAAAGTCGTCCTTCAGCGAGACGGAGTTGTTGGAGTTCTGGCCGGAGACGGTGAGATAGGCTTCCGAATCCCAGTCCGTGTCATAGGTCTTGAATTCCAGGTCCTTGTAGCCCTGGCGGGCGAACTGGATGACGCGGCCGATATAGTTTTCCGGAACCTGGTCCTTCTTGGCAGCCTTGATCTCGCGCTTCAGGGCCGGGTTCTTGAGCGGGTCGTAGCAGTCGTCGCCGCTCCCGCCTTCGCAGTTGAGGCAGGCCTTCATGATGGCCTTCAGGTGCTTGGAGACGATCTTCGAACCGGTGACGAGGGCCGCCACCTTCTGCTCTTCCTTGACCTTCCAGTTGATGTATTCCTCGATATCCGGATGGTCGATGTCGACGACGACCATCTTGGCGGCGCGGCGGGTGGTGCCGCCCGACTTGATGGCGCCGGCAGCGCGGTCGCCGATTTTCAGGAAGCTCATGAGGCCCGACGAACGGCCGCCGCCGGAGAGCTTTTCGCCCGCGCCGCGCAGCATCGAGAAGTTGGAGCCGGTGCCGGAGCCGTATTTGAACAGGCGGGCTTCGCGGACCCAAAGGTCCATGATGCCGCCTTCGTTGACGAGATCGTCCTCGACCGACTGGATGAAGCAGGCATGCGGCTGCGGATGCTCATAGGCCGACTTCGACTTGGTGAGCTTAGCCGTGAAGGGGTCGACATAGAAATGGCCCTGGCCGGGGCCGTCGATGCCATAGGCCCAATGCAGGCCGGTGTTGAACCATTGCGGGGAATTCGGAGCGACGCGCTGGGTGGCGAGCATGTAGGCAAGCTCGTCCATGAAGGCGGCCGCGTCTTCTTCGGAGGTGAAATAGCCGCCCTTCCAGCCCCAATAGGTCCAGGTGCCGGCAAGGCGGGAGAAAACCTGGCGCGCATCGGTTTCGGAACCGTACTGCTCTTCCTTCGGCAGTGCCTTCATCGCTTCCGTGTCAGCTACAGAGCGCCACAGGAAGGAGGGGACGTCGTTTTCCTCGACCTTTTTCAGAAACTTCGGAACGCCGGCCTTGCGGAAATACTTCTGCGCCAGAACGTCCGTCGCAACCTGGGAGAACTGCGCCGGCACGTCGATATCGGCAAGCCGGAAGACGATCGAGCCGTCCGGATTGCGGATCTCGCTGATCCCCTTGCGGAATTCGATTTCCCCATAAGCGCCTGTATCCGGCTTGGTGAAACGACGTTCGATGCGCATTGCCTTAATCCTCGTCCGTTGGCGCCTGATGATAAGGCGCAGATGTGCCGCTCCAGCCCACACGTTCGACGCGCGCAGCCGGTTGAATGCTCCCGATCCCAGGTGATCATCCGCAGATGCCAACCTGTATGTTGTGGTGATAACGGCTGCAACACTACTACATATAGTATTAACAGAATCTTTCCGCCAGTCCCAGCCGTTGTTCCGGAGCGGAAAATCGAGCACGCACGGAGACCGTGATAGCAGCCCGTCCCTCATAGCCGGACTGCATGATCTTTCCCGTCAAACTCGAAGAAGAACCGGCCTCGTTAATTCCGGTCCAGTCGCCGCCGCAACGTAAGGAACACTGTCGAACGAGCCGAGAGATTCGTCAAGGCGTAGATTGCAACGCTTTTATAACCACAAGATATTGTGGTTCGTGGCTGTGGATAACGGGGACGAAGAAATAGACGAGGATTCTCAGGCAGTTGCGGGGACAGCCTGAAACTTGCGTTGCGAGACGCGGAAATATTTCGTGAGCGGCGGCAGGTGCCGAAAGCCCGGTCCAGCAGGGTTTTGAGGGTTCGGCCGTACCATATCGAGGCAGTTCAAGAATCTGTGGCCACCACTAATAGATAAGCCCGCGCGGTTTTTTAACCGGCGGGCCAGTGACAAGGACCAAGATTTTTGAAAAGGGCCGGAAAGAATCAGCCGTTGGTGCTCGGCTCCCGATGAAGCCTATCCCGCGGAAAAGAGGCCCAGGTGTCCCGGCTGACTTTAAGCGAGTCGGGACGATAGCCGTGCAGGCTACCCGAAAGGGCGCGGATGTGTGCCGAACAGGTTCGCCATCGGCGAGCGCGGGGTCTTCGTTTATCTTTTCCTGGCGCTGCGGCGTCAACGACGCCGCAGCGCCAGGGGTATCTCGCCCGGCTCAGAGAGAATCGACGTTTATCCCGATCGTCACGGCGCCGATCGGCGCTCCGCTCTCATCGGTAATCGTCACGCTTGCCTGCGACTGCAGCGTCTGGGACGATTCGTCCTTTTCAACCTCGTCGACGAACAGCGCGTTCTTGCCGGCACCGAAGGATTTTTTGAACTTTGCCTCGTCGCCCTGCCAGTAATCGGAGGTGATGTCGCTCTGGCCGACATTGAGGCCCTTGGCGTCCATGACGAAGATTTCCGTAATCGCCCCCTCGGACTTTTCCTTCTTTTCCACGAGAAGTTTCGACAAGGCGTTGTTCAGCACGCCGTCGATCGTCGCACGACTGGAACTGTCGACCTCGGCGCGCCATTTCTTGTCGAGCGCCAGGATATCGGCGTCGCTCAGCTTGGCATTGGTGGCATTCTGGGCCTTGATCGCCGAAATGATCACTGTGTCGGTGAGCCAGGGCTTTACTTTACCGGTGACATATTCGGTCACCGGCGCGACGTGGGCCTCCTCGGCCAGAGCCGTGCCAAGCGGCAGGGCGGATACGGTGCTGCCGAGAAGGAGCATGACGATGATCTTATGCATAGGTGTTTCCCTTCCATAGGTTGCTGACGTTTATGAGGTCATGCCGCTTCAGAGGCGTATTCAGGACGCTTGTCTGAACGGAGCGGCAAAGCCGTTTTTTTTGTCGGAGAGAGATTGATGTCTCCCCGATTCGGAATGGGCCCGGGCACCATTTCCGGCTGTGTTTCCGACAGTGAAGCTGCTGGCCGAACTCAGCAGCAAGCGACCTTGCGAGAGCAGTTCCTGGCAGGCCGCATTGGTTTCCTCCACCATCGCGGCATTCTGCTGCGTGGCATGATCCATTTGGTTGATCGCGGTGTTGATCTCCTGCAGGCCCATGGCCTGTTCCCGATAGGACTGGACGATCGAAACGATGCTGTCGCTGATGCGGTTGATCTGGTCGCCGATCTGGAGAAGGGCATCGCCCGTGTCGTTGACAAGCCCGACGCCGGCAGCGACCTCTTGATTGGAACTGGTGATCAGAACCTTGATTTCCTTGGCCGCATTGGCCGATCTCTGGGCCAGTTCGCGCACTTCCTGCGCAACGACTGCAAAACCCTTGCCGGCCTCGCCCGCGCGGGCCGCCTCGACGCCGGCATTCAGCGCCAGGAGATTGGTCTGGAAGGCGATCTCGTCGATAACGCTGATGATGTGGCCGATCTGGCTGGACGAGGCCTGGATCCGGTCCATCGCCCCGATTGCGTTGCGGACGACGGTCGCGGAGGAATGGGCGCCCTTTTTCGTCTCCTCGACGAGGTGCCCGGCGCTCTCGGCCTTCTGCGAAGAGGTCCTGACCGTTGTTGTGACCTGGCCAAGGGAGGCGGCGGTCTCCTGGAGAGCAGCGGCCTGTCGTTCCGTGCGCTGAGCCAGCTGGTCGGCGGCGCCGGCAAGCTCGCTGGAGCGATCCTCCACCTGGTGGGACGCTTCCTTGATCTCCGTCAGGGCGGCGGCAACCGCCTCGACCATGTTGTTGAAGTCCTGCTGCAGTTTTTCAAAATCCGGCCCGAGGCCATTGAGATGAATCGAAAAATCGCCTCCGGCCAGCTTTTCCAGCGCGTGCCCGAGCTCTGCCATGACGGCTCGTTGGGTGTTGCTGGTTTCCTCGGTGATCCTCGTATTACGGGCGCGTTCCTCGTCAAGCGACTGGCGTTGCTCCGCGGCGATACGCTCTTCCTCGACCTTCGCGATAGCCTCGCCGCGGAACACTTCCAGTGCGCGCGCGAGAACGCCTATCTCGTCGCCATTGTGCTGGTATTCGACAGGGGAGGTGAGGTCGCCGGTTTGCAAAGCGATGATGCGCGCACTGAGGTTCCTGACAGGGCGCCCGACCAACCGGCGCATTGCGACGAGGAAGGCCGTGACCGCAACGGTGATGACGAGCAATTGGATAAGCAGCGTGTTCAGCACTTCCTGCTGCGCCTTGGCGAGGATTTTCTCTACCGACCAGGCAGTGAAGAGATAGCCCGTGACCTTGCCGGATTTGTCCGGGGGCAGGGGAACGACGATCCCGACCAGACCTCTGGAAGCCAGCGTCGTATCGACAACCGTGCTGTCGGGTTTCTGACCGATCGTCTGGGCCAGTTCGGCGGAGGACAGGACGCCTGCCACGCCGTCGCGTGCCCAGATGTCGACTGGCGCGAGCTCGGCGTTGAACGCCGCGAACTGGACGAGGTCGAGGTTAGGGTTGTCGCGCTGCAGGGCATAGGCTTCCCGCACCGCGTTGACTTTGCCCCATTTCACGCCGCCGGCCGCAACCGAGGCGAACTGTTCGGCGCCGCGCGACCAATGTGCCGTCGCCGTGCTGATCAGCAAGCGCGTTTCCGATATCCAGGTATAGGTGGCCAGGGCGGAAACGCCACAAATGTTGACCGCGACAATAAGCGCCGCCAGTTTCGTGGTCAGCGGCATCCTATTCAAAAAATCACGCATGCGGGCCTCGATGTCATGCAGACGCGACCGGGGGGACCCCAGCCTGGCGGATTGAACTCGGACATCGTACGCTGAGAGTGTTACACGACAGGCATCATGCCCGTGCCGCCATTGTCAGGCAAAGCCTACGGACGACAGTGTTCCTTCTTTATATGAAGAAAAAATAAAATTAGGACGCCCTCATGAGGAAAGCGGAGAAATATAGCGCCTGGGACGAAACCTCGACGCGAGTTCCTTGATGAATGCCAAATTCAAGCCGCGAGGAGTTCTCCTCGAGCCTTCACGAGCCGAAATGAATGATTTCGCGCAGGGCTTTGGGGCGCGCCGGATTTCGTGGGCTCGTCCGCACGAAGCGCTCTCGCGGAGATCGCTCTACGTCGTCGCGCCCCCGCCCGAAGCTTGCTGTTATAGACCTTAGCTGCGGTCCGCCTTGGCGATCGGCTCCTGATAGGTGAAGCCCATGTCCCAGGGGAAATAGATCCAGGTGTCCTGGCTGACTTCCGTGACGAAAGTGTCGATGGTCGGCACGCCGGAGGGTTTGGCATAGACGCAGGCGAAATGCGCCTTCGGCAACATGGCGCGCACCTCCGATGCCGTCTTGCCGGTATCGGTCAGGTCGTCGATCACCAGAACGCCGGCGCCTTCGTCAACCGTCAATTCCGGCGTGATCCCCTTGAGCAGGTTCATTTCGCCCTGGTTGACGTAGTCGTGGTAGGAGGCGATGCAGACCGTCTCGATGAGGCGGATATTGAGTTCGCGCGAAATGATCGCCGCCGGCACCAGGCCGCCGCGGGTGATGCAGACGATCGCGCGGAAATCCCGCTTGAGGCCTGCGAGACGCCAGGCAAGCGCCCGGGCGTCACGATGGAATTGATCCCAGGAAACGGGGAAGGCTTTTTCGGGAAGAGACATGAGGCTGGCCACCATTAGCGAAAGCATGTTGCTGGCTCTCGCTAATAGCGGCAATTCGCCCGTAGACGCAAGGATTTGTCAGCGGGAAAGCAAAGTCAGCGCCGTCATCGAATCGAGCACGCTGCGCGTCACGCCGCCAAACAGCATTTCCCACCAGCGCGAATGGCCGTAACCGCCCATCACCAGAAGGTCGACGCTGCCCTCGGAGAGGCGATTCTCGATCGCCGCTGCGGTGGTCACGCCATGCGCCTCCCGGGTCGTCAGCGTCACGTTGATGCCGTGCCGTGCAAGAGTTGCAGCGATCTCGGCGCCGGCCGTTTCCGACGTCTGGCTGCTGCGGTCGCTCGGATCGACGCAAAACACTTCGACGCTATCGGCAGCTTTGAGGAACGGCATCGAATCGAAGGTCGCACGCGCAGCCTCCCGCGATCCGTTCCAGGCGATCATCACCCGCTTGATCGGCTGCGGCACCTTCATCGTGTAGGGGACGAGCAGCATCGGCCGGCCGCTGTCGAAGAGGAAAGTCTCGAGATCGGCGCGGTGATCGGCATGCGCCGGATCGCTCTGGCTCGCGACGATCAGATCGACCGAGCGGGCGGTGTCCATCACCGAATGGGAGCCGTAGCCCGCCGACGACATGCAACTGCGCCACTCGGTGGAAAGTCCCTCGCGGGACGACTGTTGCTTGAAGATCCGCTCCACCTCCGCTGTCTCCTTCTGCGCCGCGTCCTGCAGGATCTGCACGGCGGAGGGATCCGGAATTTCCATCGGCGCGATCAGCGGCACGGCGGCCAGCGTTTCTGCGTGGACGCCGATCAGGTGGGCGGAAAAGCGTTCGGCGAGCGCGATCCCGTAATCGGTGATCGGCCTTGCGTTTTGAGGTGTGTCGAGAACCGCTAGAATGGTCTTGTAGGCCATGACTGCATCTCCTCATCAACTGGTTCTGCGGGATTGGGAACCAGTCTCTGATAATTACGTGTGTCGCACGTTGATCCCGGTCAAGGAGTGGCCGCCGAGAGACGGAGAGGCAGAGTGCCGCGGGTCAGGCGTCGGCTGTCGGATTGGTGGCGATCTTGGCTCGGTCGATGCCGGCAATCATCTCCGCAACGGCCTGCGCGGCCGCATCCAGAACCTGCGGGTCGCGGGCGCGCACGACAATCTCGGTCGAGAACCGCTGCCCGTCATATTTCGGATAGGAGCCGATGCTGGTCTCCGGATGCGCCTTTTGAACGGCCGACAGAAGGGTACCGATATCGCCTTCGCCATAGGGGCAGGGCAGCGCCCGCGACAGCATTTTTGCGCCCGAGCGCAACATCGGCAGCACGTTGTCGACCATCGCCTGGAAAACCTGCGGCACGCCGGCCATCACATAGACATTGCCGATGATGAAGCCCGGGGCGGTCGAGACCGGGTTTGCGATATGCCTCGAGCCCTCGGGCATGCGGGCCATGCGCTGGCGGGCTTCGGTGAATTCCATCTCGCGGCGCTTGTACATGTCGGCAAGCAGCTTCATCGCATCCGGGTCGTGGATGCAGGGCACGCCGAAAGCCTTCGAGATCGCGTCGGCCGTGATGTCGTCATGGGTCGGGCCGATGCCGCCGGAGGTAAACACATAGTCGTAACGGCCGCGCAGCGCATTCAGCGCCTCGACGATCGCATCCTCCTCGTCGGCGACGATCCGCACTTCCTTGAGGTCGATGCCTGAAAGCGTCAGCAGATCGGCGAGATGGCCAATATTCTTGTCCTTGGTCCGGCCGGACAGAAGTTCATCGCCGATCGCGAGCATGGCGGCGGTGACGATCGATGATGGTTGCGGCGCGTCAGACATGGATATCCCTCCGTAAGTGCCACACTCCTAAGCCCAATTTTTTCAACGCAGAAGCGATTTTGTCGTGAGGAACGCAGAAACCGCGTCTGTTACGAATTTATGATCCGCAAGCGAAATATCGTCTCCAGATGCTGAACAGTGCGTAGACCCGGCAAGGGCTGTCGTTCTCCCGTGAAGCCGTTACATGTGACCTCGGTTCTGGCCGCAGACGGCCTTGTTCACACATCAGATATTGAATGGAGAAGATCATGGCGAAGGTTCTCGTGCTTTATTATTCCGCTTACGGCCACATCGAAAAGATGGCCTACGCCGTTGCGGAAGGCGCGAAGTCGGCAGGCGCTGACGTGACGGTCAAGCGCGTTCCGGAACTGGTCCCGGACGAGGTCGCCAAGGCCTCCTACTATAAGATGGACCAGCAGGCTCCGGTCGCGACCGTCGAGGAACTGACCGAATACGACGCCATCATCGTCGGCGCCGGCACCCGCTTCGGCACGGTCGCCTCGCAGATGCGCAATTTCTGGGATCAGACCGGCGGCCTCTGGGCACAGGGCAAGCTGGTCGGCAAGCTCGGCTCGATGTTCACCTCGTCGGCCACCCAGCACGGCGGCCAGGAATCCACCATCCTCGGCTTCATCCCCACGTTCCTGCACCAGGGAATGGCCGTTGCCGGCCTGCCCTATGCCTTTGCCGGCCAGATGGGCACGGAAGAAGTCAAGGGCGGCTCGCCCTACGGCGCCAGCACGATCACCAACGGCGACGGCTCGCGCCAGCCTTCGGAGATCGAACTCGAAGGCGCCAAGTTCCAGGGCGCCCACGTCGCCAAGCTGGCTGCCAAGCTCGCTGGTTGAGTGAATTGCTATAATTTCCGAAGGGCGCGGCGGGATATCGCCGCGCCCTTTTTGCATTCCTCCCATCCGACCGTCTCGCTTTTTTCGTAACCGGCGAACCGCTTCCGCAATTTCGGTGCTTGACGGCGTCGCGCAAGTTCAAGAAACAGGACGCCCATGCGGACGTGGCGAAACTGGTAGACGCAAGAGACTTAAAATCTCTCGGCCTTTGGTCATGCGGGTTCGATCCCCGCCGTCCGCACCAAGCCTGACCTTGCCTGCAACCGTTTGCGATGAAGACCGTTTGATATCCACTTCGATGGAGGCGTGCTTTGGGCTTTACCTTTGCGATCGGCGATATCCACGGTTGTCTTGCGCAGTTGAAGGAGCTGCTTGGGCAGGTGGAGGACCATGCGCCCAGCGGGCATGTGGTTTTCATCGGCGACTATATCGATCGCGGGCCGAAGAGCAGGGGCGTGCTCGACCTCGTCATGGCGGGGCCGCGCAAGGAAGGGTGGCGGTGGACGGCGCTCAAGGGCAATCATGAGGACATGATGGTCCGCGCCCACCAGAACCGTGGGCACGACGAAATCCTCTGGATCGACAATGGCGGCCGCGAGACGATGGTTTCCTTCGACGGCTACGTGCCGCCGCAGGTGCTGTCATGGTGCGCGCATCGCCCCTTGATTCTTGTCGACCAGCACCGGATCTTCGCGCATGCCGGTGTCGACGAGACGTTGCCGCTCGAGGGGCAGCGGGAGCGCGACCTGATCTGGAAGCGATTTGCGAGCGACGACGACGGCGAATTCTGGGGCCGGCATCTCTGCCACGGCCACACTCCTCTTCCCGGCAATCCGCAGACGGTCGGCAACCGCACCAATATCGACAGCGGCTGCGTATTCGGCGGCGAGCTGACCTGCGCCGTCTTCGACGACGACGAACCGGGCGGGCCCGTCGAATTCCTGCGCGTGCCGGGCTAGTGCCGCCAGAAGACCGGCGTCAGCAGGACCAGCACGGTGAGGATTTCGAGACGCCCGAGCAGCATCATCAGCGACAGTAGATAGAGCGCCGGATCGCTGATCGTGGAAAAGTTGCCGACGGGGCCGACGATCGGGCCGATACCGGGACCGACGTTCGACAGGGCGGTGATGATCGAGGACGTGGCGGTCAGGACGTCGTAGCCGAACAGCGCCATGCCGACGCTGCCGACCACCCAGAGGAAAATGTAGAGGCTGACGAACAGGAAGACCGCACGCTGCGTTTCGGCATCCACCGTCAGGCTGCCGTAACGTACGGGATAGATCGCGTTCGGATAGATGAGCTTGTTAAGCCCGGCGCGGATGACGTTGACCATCACCACGAAACGATAGGCCTTGATGCCGCCGGCCGTCGAACCGGAGCAGCCGCCCATGAAGGTGGCAAAGAAGGCGACCAGCACCGCGAACGGTCCCCAGAGCGTGTAGTCGTCGCTGGCAAAGCCGCCCGTCGACAGGATCGAGGTCATGTTGAAGAACGAATGGATCAGCGCATCGTGGAGTTCGATGCCGTTCCTCAGGTGATGATAGACCGCAACGACGATCGAGATGACGCAGAGATAACCGAGGAAAACCAGGATTTGCGGGTCGCGCAGCGTATCCAGCCGGCTGCGCACGGCCAGCAGGATCAGCACCGAAAACGGCAGGCTGCAGATCGCCAGGAACACCGTGCCGATCACCAGGATTGCGTTGCTGTCGAAGAAGGCGAAGGACATGTCGTGGGTCGAGAAACCGGCGGTCGCGATCGTTGTCATCGCATGGTTCAGCGCATCGAAATGGTCCATGCCGGCAAGATCATATGCGACGGTGCAGGCAAGCGTCAGCAGCACGTAGACGATCAGGAAGGCCCGGGTGAAACTCGCAAGCCGGGCGAACGGCTTGTCGTTGGTCTCCGACGATTCCAGCTTGAAGATCGAGGCGCCGCCGACTTTCAGGAACGGGAGCACGAACAGGCCGAGGCCGACGATTCCGATGCCGCCGAGCCAGCAGAGCAGCGAGCGCCAGAGCAGGATGCCGGGCGGCATGTTGTCCAGCCCGACGATCACCGTCGAGCCGGTGGTGGTGATGCCGGAAATCGATTCGAACAGCGCCTGTGCAAACGAGAGTTCGTGTTCGGCAAGAAAAAGCGGGATCGCGCCGACCACGGAAAACATCGCCCACAACACGTTGACCAGCAGGAAACCCAGCCGCTTGTTGAAGACCGGCGGGGGGCCATGGGTCGCAAGCGCCGCCGCCGCCGCCAGTCCGCCGACCATGAGGCCGGACATCGCGAAAACCTGCCAGTCGCGATGCCCGTAATAAAGGTCCACCATCGCCGGCAGGAACATGGCGAGCGACAGGTAGAGCGCGCAGAGCGCCGTTATGTAGATGACCGACCGAAGAAGATTGGCGTTCAAAAATGGTTGTCCCGAAGTTCGTGGCAACTGAAAGAAGCTTTGTCTCAGCCGTAAGCCTATGGCATAGCGGGACCATTCTTGAAATTCAATGGATGGCCGATGTGACCGAGGCAGACGTGACCAAGGCGGGCGGAACCAAAGCGGGCGTGGACGAAGCGAGAGTGGCGATGCGGGAGATTTTTCCCGAAACGCCGCTGCAGATGAACGAGCACCTCAGCCGCCGTTATGGCGCCGAAATCTGGCTGAAGCGCGAAGACCTGTCTCCGGTCCGCTCCTACAAGATCCGCGGCGCCTTCAACTTCCTGCGCAAGGCGATTGCCTCAGGCGCGAAAGGTAAGACATTCGTCTGCGCCTCGGCCGGCAATCACGCGCAGGGGTTCGCCTTCGTCTGCCGCCATTTCGAGGTGCCGGGCGTGGTCTTCATGCCGGTGACGACGCCGCAGCAGAAGATCGACAAGACCCGCATGTTCGGCGGCCCTTTCATCACCATCCGGTTGATCGGCGACATTTTCGACCAGTGCTATGCGGCGGCCCGCGCCCACGTGGAAGAGACCGGCGGTGTCATGGTGCCGCCTTTCGACGACGCCGACATCATCGAAGGCCAGGCGACCGTCGCGGCCGAACTGCTCGAACAATTGCCGGACGGCGTCACGCCCAATCTGGTCATCCTGCCGGTCGGCGGCGGCGGGCTTTCGTCGGGCACGACCGGTTACCTGAAAGATATCGTCGTGCGGGACGATTTTCTGTTCACTGAGCCGGAAGGCGCCCCGAGCCTCAAAAAGAGCCTCGAAGCCGGTGAACCGATCACGCTCGCCAAGCTCGACAACTTCGTCGACGGTGCCGCGGTGGCCCGGATTGGCGACCTGAATTTCGAAGCATTGAAGGGCTTTTCGCCGGATCAGGTCCTGCTGGTGCCGGAAAACGCCATCTGCGTGACGATCACCGAAATGCTCAACGTCGAGGGTGTCGTGCTGGAGCCGGCCGGCGCCCTGTCGATCACCGCGCTCGAGATGCTGGGGCGCGAAAAGCTTGCGGGCAAGACGGTGGTCTGCGTCGTCTCGGGCGGCAATTTCGATTTCGAGCGCCTGCCGGACGTCAAGGAACGCGCCATGCGTTACTCCGGTCTCAAGAAATATTTCGTGCTGCGGCTCGCCCAGCGCCCCGGCGCGCTGCGCGATTTCCTCAACCTTCTGGGACCGGAAGACGATATCGCCCGGTTCGAGTATCTGAAGAAATCGGCGCGCAATTTCGGCTCGATCCTGATCGGTATCGAAACCGCAAGGCCGGAGAATTTCGCCAGCCTGCTCGAACGGTTCGATGCGGCCGGCATGGGCTATCAGGACATTACCGAAAACGAGATTCTGGCGAACCTCGTCATCTGAGCGTCCCTTCCAGCCACGCGATCACGCGGTCAGCAAGCGGTCCGGTGGTCGCCGGGGAGACGATGTCGCCGGCAATCACGTGATTGCCGGGATCGCCGGTCTGGCCGACATCGAAAAGCGCATGAGGCCCGCCCCAGCGGCCGGCGACCGCGCGCACCTTGTCGGGCCGGATGACCTGATCGAGCGAGGAGTAGAGGAAGAGGGCCGGCGTCCTGATCCGCTCCACCGGGCTCTCGACCGAGAGTTTCACGAGCGCTGCCATCGGGAGCAGCGCTGTTGTCGGATAGCGGGTCGTCCAGTGGGCGGCGTGGCGGTCGTTATAGGGCGTGAAGCCGCGGTTTTCCCCAAGCAGCAGCCGTGAAAGCTGCGGCGCGACCGGTGTCGTCAGCAGAAATGCAGCAAAGCTGTTGATGCCGTAGTTCGGCGATACGAACACGGCCGCCGAGATGCGCGATGCAATCTTCGGATCGGCAAGTGCGAGCGTCGCAAGCGAGGCGCCGGTCGAGGTGCCGATGACGACGACGCGATTGCCGAGCGCTTCACCGATCGCGAGACTTTCGGAAAAATCCGCGAGCCAGTCTTCGAGATGCGCTTCGCCCATGGCGTCGCCGCTGCGACCGTGGCCGGCGAGGCGGGTGAAATAGAGATTGGCACCGAGCGCTGCCGCGACGCGGTCGGGCAGAGGGCGTATCTCCTCGGCCGAAGCCGAGAAGCCGTGCAGGTAGACGATCGCGAAAGCCGTCTTCGCCTTCGTCGCCGGATCGGCCCAGACCACCCGTTTGGCAGCACCCGGGCGAATGTCGGCGAAGTGGCTTTCGCTCGCGCCGAGATACGCGTCGATATCGGCGCCGAGGCGGTTTTTGTCGAAAGCCGGAAAACCGTCAGCGGGCATGCGCGGGCCGGACATCAGCATCAGTCCGAAGGCGGCGACCAGGATCGCGCAGACATAAATGACCGTCCGCCATGACAACAATCTCCTCCGCATCCGGCGCTCCCTCCGAACCAGGGGAGATGATAGGCGGGCTTGGTGACGGCGGGAAGTCTATCTGCCGCAGATTGGTGGCCTAACCGCATATCTGCGGTCGGGAGGGTAGGGCACAGAAGCCGCGGCGCTCCACCTCGGGCCGTGTCTTCTCGATCACGTTGGTCCAGACGAGGCCCGGAAAGCCTGAAGGCACCAGATCCCACGCATCCCGGTCGTCTATGCCGGAAGATCCGGCATCGCCAGCCTCGAACGGGCCGATCAGCACGACATCCGATCCTGCTGCCTGCATCCGGTTGTAGAAACGCTCCGGCCAGCCCCAGAGTAGGAAGGCAAGATTGGCGGGAACCGGGACCAGGGTATTGCGGCAGGCTTCCGGCACATGGCCGCTCCAGCCGAGCGCCAGGTAGTTGAGGAGGCAGGATTTGGCCGTGCGGTTGGAATAGCCGGGAAGGCCAGGGACAAGCGCCACCGCTTTTTCGGTCGGCTCGTTTCCGCCATAAACGCCGAACGCCGCCGCCCGCGCGCCGGGGTCAGTCTTGAGAAGCGTTGCCAGAGCTTCGCCTTCCTCCGTGCGGCGGCTCTTGAAGTTGATCAGGAAACGGCCGTCCGGCAGGGCGGCAAAAACCTCCGGCAAGGTCGGCATCAGGCCTTTGCCCTGGCCTCGGAACGGAAAGGTCCGGCCGCCATCGGCGGTGTAGCCGTAGCCGATGTCGAGTGTCTTCAAAACCGGCATCGGCGTCTGTTCCGTGACGCCCTTGGCCTCGGTGCGGCAATCGAGCGTCCAGTCGTGGAAAACGGCGAACTGCTTGTCCGGCGTCAGATGCACGTCGAGTTCGACCACGTCGGCGCCGGCATCGAAGGCGGCCTTCATGCCTGCCACGGTATTTTCCAGATAGGCATGCGTCGGCGGCAGCATCAGGCTCGCCGTGCAGGTATCGTTCTTGATGTCGGTGGCATCGAAAAGCTGATGTTGCCCGCGATGGGCAATGATCCTGAGCGGAGTTTCCGGGAAGCGGGAGAACAGGGAGGTATTGCCGATCCAAAGCGCGGCGATGGCGGCGAGGAGGAATGCTGCGGCGATCTTCCATTTCATGCGGTCAGGTTCCTGAATCGTGCGGGTGATATGAGACGTTGGATTGTGACTTTTCCTTGGGTATCCTGCTTCCGGCTCGCGCAGGAATATGCTAGGCAGCCGACATGGCTTCGTTTTTGTCCAATATTTTCTCGATGTTCTCTGGCGGCGGCAAATCGGCCGAGGCACCTGCTGCTTCCGCCAAGCCGGTCGAGCATGGCGGCTGCATCATCCATCCGGCGCCGATCCGCGAAGGCTCGCAGTTCCGGCTGGCCGGACGTATCGAGAAGGACGTAGACGGCGAAACGCTGGTGCGCAATTTCGTTCGCGCCGACGTCTTTACCTCCATGGACGACGCGGTCGAATATACCGTCCGCAAGGCTCAGCAGATCATCGACCAGAATGGTCCCTCGCTGTTTTCCGATGGGGAGAAGTCGCGCTCCGCGTGACATGCGTTCCGCATTGTGATCGCAAAAATTGTGAGTCACACTCAAAATTAAAGCATTAGCGATAGCTTGAAGCATCTGTTCCGATGTCTTTTCTGCGGTCGATTTTTAATGCGATCTCGCTGGTCATATTTTATGCTTTTTATCGGCTCCGGGCTTTCCGGCGGCCTTGTCCCTGGTCTTGCCTTGGCGGATGACCTTGCTTCGGGCGCCTCGCGGCTGGACATGACCTGGGTTCTCGTCGCCGCCGGAATGGTGATGATGATGCAGGTCGGCTTCCTTCTTCTCGAAGCCGGCATGGTGCGCTCGAAGAATTCGATCAACGTAGCCCAGAAAAACCTTCTCGATTTCGTCTTCGGCGTCGTCGCCTTCGCCGCGGTCGGCTTCATGATCGCCTTCAGCCGTTCGAACGGCTTCCTGTTCGGAGCACAGAGCGAGTTCTATTTCCTGCGTGGTCTCGACAGCTGGCAATCGGCCTTTTTCGTCTTCCAGGTCATGTTCTGCGGCACCGCCGCGACGATCGTGTCGGGCGCCGTCGCCGAGCGCATGAAGCTGGCGGCCTATGTGTTCGGCTCGTTGTTCATGTCGGGGCTGATCTATCCGGTCTTCGTGCACTGGGCCTGGGGCTCGGCGCTGTTCCCGAACGCATCCGCCTTCCTCTCCCAGATGGGGTTCGTCGATTTCGCCGGTTCCACGGTCGTTCATTCGAGCGGGGGCTGGGTGGCGCTGGCGGCCTGCATGATTATCGGCCCGCGCATCGGCAAGTTCGATGCCGACGGCACGCCGGTCAGGATCGCCGGCCATAGCCCTGTTCTCTCGACCACCGGCGCGCTGCTGCTCTTCATCGGTTGGATCGGCTTCAACGGCGGTTCGACGCTCGGCGTTACCGACCAGGTGGCGCCGATCATCATGAATACGGTGCTGGCCGGCGGCATGGGCACCTGCGTCGGTTATGTCATAGGCTTCTACCAGGACGGCGTCATCCTCCCGGAAAAATCGAATTCCGGCATGCTCGGCGGGCTCGTTGCGGTCACCGCCGGCTGCCATATCCTCGATCCGGCAAGCGCGCTGATGGTCGGGGCGATCGGCGGCGCGGTGGCGATCTTCGGCAACGCCTTCATCGAGAGAACGCTCAAGATCGACGATGCTGTCGGCGCGATTGGCGTGCATGCCTTTGCCGGCGTCACCGGAACCCTGCTTCTGGCGCTTCTCGCGCCGGTCGATCAGCTTCCGGCTGGCGGCAGGCTGGCGCAGCTGCATGTGCAGCTGGTCGGCGTCGGCGTCAATTTCTACTGGTCCTTCGGTCTCGGCTACGCCTTCTTCTGGGCGGCCGACCGGCTGATGCGCATCCGCGTTTCGGCGAAAGACGAAGAGGACGGGCTGAACCTTGCCGAACACGCGACCCGCCTCGGCGTCGGCCACGTGGAGGATGCGCTGACCGATCTTCTCGGCGGCAAGGCCGACCTGCGCAAGCGCCTCCCCATGGTCAAGGGCGACGAGGCGGAAAAGCTGACCGGCCTTTTCAACCGGCTGATGGACAATGTCGAGCAGGAGGAGCGCAGCCGCGGAGAGCTGATCGAGCTCCGGCGCGACAATGAGGAATCAGAGCGCGTCGCAGCGCTTGCGAACGCCACATTCGAGGCGATCCTGATCCACCGGGACGGGGTCATCGTCGATGGCAACGAGCAGCTCGGCAAGATGATTGGCCTGCCGCTTGTCGAGATCATCGGCCGTTCCGCCTTCGATTTCCTGCATGACGGCGAGACGATCCGCGTCGTCGACATGATGCAACTCAACGACGACAACAGCCACGAGATCCGCGTGAGGCTGGCGAACGGCGAGGAGATTCCCGTCGAGGCGCGCGGTCGCGACATCCTATATCGCGGCGAGAAGGCCCGTATCGGCTGCCTTGTCGACCTCAGGGAGCGCAAGCTGGCGGAGAGCCGCATGCGCTACCTCGCCCTCCACGATCCGCTGACCGGACTGCCGAACCGCGTGCTGTTTTCCGAGCGGCTGACCGAACTGGTGGACGCGGCTGGAAACGGCAAGGGATGCGGCGTGCTGATGGTCGATCTCGACCGCTTCAAGGACATCAACGACATCCATGGCCACCAGGCGGGCGACGCGGTGATCCGAGAAACCGCCGTCCGGCTTGCGGCCGAAGCCGGTCCGGACAACATTGTCGCCCGGCTCGGTGGAGACGAGTTCGCCGTCGTCATCGCCCATACGTCCGATACCGACGAACTGGAGAAATTCGGCGATCGGCTGCTCGCCGCGATGGCCTACCCGATCGATATCGGCCACGGCGAGCAGGTCAATGTCAGCGTCAGCATCGGCGTTGCGCTCTGCCCCGAAAACGCGGGGGACATGGACGCGCTGATCGGCTGCGCCGACGTTGCGCTCTATCATGCCAAGAATGCCGGCCGGAACGCCTGTCGCATGTTCAAGCAGGGTATGAACGAACTGATCGAAAAGCGCCGGGCGCTGGAAGGCGATCTGGAAATCGCCCTGCAGCGGGGCGAGTTCGAACTCTACCTGCAGCCGCGCGTCGAGGCCGAAAGCGGCCTCATTATCGGCCACGAGGCGCTGCTGCGCTGGTTCCATCCGAAGCGCGGCATGATCAGCCCGGGCGATTTCATTCCGGTCGCCGAAGCCTCCGGCAAGATCATCCGGCTCGGCGCCTGGGTGCTTGCCGAGGCCTGCAGAATACTCGACGACCTCAACGGCCATATCAGCGTCAACGTCAGCCCGCTGCAGTTTCGTCACGCGGATTTCGTCGCCGATCTTGCCGACCTGCTGAAGCGCACCGGCGCCGATCCGCACCGGATCGAGCTCGAGATCACCGAAAGCGTGCTGATCGAGGACGACAAGCGCGCCGTGCAGATCCTCAACGATCTGAAGCGCATGGGCTTCCACATCGCGCTCGACGATTTCGGCACGGGATATTCGTCCCTAAGCTATCTGAGCCGCTATCCGTTCGACACGATCAAGATCGACCGCAGCTTCGTCAACAACCTGAACCTGGTCGACAATGCGCAGATCATCGTCCGCACGATCATCGACCTCGGCACCGGCCTTGGCATGAAGATCGTCGCCGAAGGCGTCGAGACGACCGAGCAGGCGCTGTTCCTTGCGCATGCAGGCTGCGACGAGCTGCAGGGTTATCTTCTCGGCAGGCCCCGGAAAGTCAGCGAGATCACGCGCGAAATCGATCCGGCCATCGCCACTCAGCTCCGTAACGTGCCAAAGAAGCTGCCGGAGATCCAGGATTACCCCACGTTCGAAGGGGAAACCCACCAGCCGTTGTTGCATAGTCATGCATAATGGCCATACTCCGCACGGGTTGAAGCACGTAAAACGATAGCCGTTACAGCGGTATAGCGTCTGCAGGGGGTGAAAGCGGATCGAAATGCAGGTGTTCAATCTCGCCCTCTTTCTTCTCGAAGCGGTGTTCTATTTCGCGGTCATGACCGCCTTCCTGCATTTCCGCCGCCATCTCGGCCTTGGCATATTTCTTGCGGCACTCGGCGTCATGCATTTCATGGAGACCTATCTTGCGGCGGTCTTCTACATCGAACTTCCGTTCGGCACCGTTTCACCAGGCTCGTCGGTCTTTTTTGCCGGGAAGCTGATGATGATCCTGCTCCTTTACCTGAAGGAGGATGCGGCAGTCGTCCGCCAGCCGATCTATGGGCTTTTTCTCGGCAATCTCCTGACGGTCGGCATCGCCCAGATTCTCCAGGCGCATGAGGTCGTGGCACTGCCGGGCGGCCGCGCCGCAGACATGGTGTTCCTGAGCGAGATGGGCTGGCTGATGGTGTGGGGCACGGCGCTGCTCTATGTCGACGCGATCGGCATCATCCTGCTCTATGAGCGGCTGGGGCGGGTGCTGCGCGGCAATGTGGTGCTGCGTTTCGCGATCAGCGGCGCGGCTGTCCTGACCTTCGACCAGATCGGCTTTTATTCGGCGCTGAACATCCTCTTCGGTGCGCCGCCTTCGGTCTTCTTCGGTGGGTGGTATGCCAAGCTGCTGTCCGTGGTGCTCTATTCGCTGCTGTTTGCCGTCTATCTCAAGATCGAGCAGATCCCGCGGCTCGCCAGATCGACGCGCGAGATCACCGATATCTTCAACGACTTGACGTTCCGCGAGCGTTATCAGGCGCTGCTTGCTAAGAGCGGCGTCGACGGGCTGACCGGCCTTTTCGATCGAGGCCGACTGGAGGCAGACGTTCCGAAGCTCATTCACCGCTGCCTCGATCGCGGAACAGGGCTCAGCCTTATCATTGTCGACGCGGATCATTTCAAGCAGGTCAACGACCTCTTCGGCCATCTGAAGGGCGACGAGGTGCTGAAGGAAATTGCGCTATGTCTGCAGGCGGGCTCGCGCCCGAGCGACCATCTTTCCCGTTTCGGCGGCGAGGAGTTCGTGCTGATCCTGCCCGATACCGATCACGACGGCGCCCTGACGATCGCAGAACGTCTGCGCATTGCGATCTGCCGATCGGTCATACGTCCTGACGGCCAATGCGTGACTGTCTCGATCGGCGTGGCCACGGCTCCGGAAGACGGACACGCACTCGATACACTGCTCGGGCGCGCCGACGAGCGGCTCTACCGCGCAAAAAATGACGGCCGGGACAATGTCCACGGCCGTCTTGGCAGGCTCGTCCCGTCAGGCGCAGGGACGGCTTAAGCGGCGAGAGCGAGCTGCCGGTTGCGCTGCTGGGCGCTGGCGATCGCCTTTTCAGCAGCCTCGGGGCCGAAGGCGACGCCTTCGACATAGATGACTTCCACATCGGTCATACCCAGGAAGCCGAGGATGGTCGTGAGGTACGGGACGGCATGGTTCATGCCGGTGGCCGGGCCTTCGGAATAGACGCCGCCGGAGGCGAGCACGATATAGATCTTCTTACCCTTGGCGAGGCCTTCCGGGCCTTCAGCCGTATAGCGGAACGTCTGGCCAGCGCGGGCAATGTTGTCGATCCAGCTCTTCAGCGTCGAATAAATGTTGAAGTTGATGAGGCCGGTGGCGATGACCACGGTATCGGCAGCCATCAGTTCGGCGACCAGCTTGTCGGAATAGTCGGCGGCGGCAGCTTCTGCCGGGGTGCGGTCAGCCGCAGGCTTGCGGATGGCGGACGTTGTGACGCTGTCGAGATGCGGGATCGGATTGGCACCGAGATCGCGATGGACGACCGACGTACCATTGTCGCGGGCGCTCAGTTCGTTGGCAAGGTCATGGGCGACCTTGCTGGAGAGCGAGTCGTCGCCGCGCGGGCTGGAAGTGACGAGGAGGATCGAGGACATGCTTCTTTTCCTTATCTGGAGATCTTATCTGCGGTCTTGGGCCTGCAGAAGGATTGGGGAGCGGGTGGATCCGCCGTGTTCGAGAGAATAGATAGGCGTGGACGCCCATCGATAAAACTGAGATAATATCGAAGCTATCTATCGAAAATCTGGATGACGACCATGGATGCCAATCCCACACTCGATCAGTTGCAGGTGTTTCTGGCGGTTGCCGAAACGGGCAGCTTTTCCGCAGCTTCGCGGGTGCTGAACCGGGCGCAATCGGTGGTCAGCTATACGATCGGCAATCTTGAAGCCCAGCTGGAAGTGACGCTTTTCGAGCGCAGCGGCGCCCGCCAGCCCAAGTTGACCGAAGCGGGCAAGGCGCTGCTGACGGACGCCCGGCGCATTGTCGCCGACCTCCAGGTGATGCGCGCCCGGGCCAAGAGCATCAAGCAGGGGCTGGAGGCAGAACTGTCGGTGGCGCTGAGCGTGATGGTTCCGTCGGATGCCGTCGTGACGGAGCTGCGCGAGTTCCGGGAGAGGTTCCCGAGCGTGGCGCTCAATCTCAATATCGGCGAGCTCGGCATGGTCATGGAGATGGTCATTTCCGGGAAGGCCGATATCGGTATCGGCGGATCGATCCTTCGGCAGGAGGATTCGGTGGTGATGGAGAAGATCGGCTACTCCTTCATGATCCCGGTCGCCGCTGCCGAACATCCGCTTGCAAAACTCGGTCGGCCCCTGACGCTCGCGGACGTGCGCGAAGAAGTCCAGATGGTCGTCACGGACACATCCGGCCTGACCAAGGGCCGCGATTTCAATGTCCTGTCCTACAAGACATGGCGCGTCAGCGACATCGCCACAAAACACCAGTTGATCAAGGGTGGTCTTGGCTGGGGCGGCCTGCCGGCTTCGGTCGCCGGACGGGACATCATGGACGGAACTCTCGTGGCGCTCGATCTCGAAGCCTACGAGCAGAGCCAATACCCGCTCTATGCCATGCGAAAAGCAGCAAACCCGCTGGGACCTGCGGGCCGGTGGCTGGTCGAGGCCATGGAGCGCCGCCTTTCGAGCTGCCCGAGCCATGACGACTTCAAGCAGATGCTCGGCATCGAACCTCGGGAAGGGATCCCTCAAGCCGCCGAATAGCCGAGCCGGTTCCGGCCGAGCGCATCGACGCGGGGTTCAAAGCCACTCGATGCGCTTGAGGATCCACAGCGTACTGGCGGAAATAACGATGACCAGCGCAACGATGAGCAGGAAAGCCCAGGTCTCGCCGACGCCGGGAATGCCGCCGACATTCATGCCGAAGAGGCCGGCGACGACGCTCGGGGGCAGGAGAAGGGCCGCCAGCGCGGCAAGCCGGTTGGAATTGCGCGCGATCCGCTCGCCGATGACCGTCGAAAGGTCGTCGTGAAGGATGCCGGTTCGGTCGCGGATCGCGTCGAGATATTCGATGAATCGCATCAGTTTGTCGATGACCTCGCGGAAGCGGAGCTTGTCCCGCTCTCTGAGCCATGGCGCGTCGTCGTGCTCGATCCTGCTGAGCGCGTCGCGTTGCGGCGCGAGATAGCGGCGTAGCTGCACGGCGCGGCGACGCAGCAGCTTGAGCCTCTGGCGGACCTCGCTCGCTTCTCCCTTGAAAATCAGCTCGTCGAGTTCGTCGACCTCTTCGTCCATGTCGTCGAGCACCGGCTCCAGATCGCGGACGAGCTTGTCGCTGACGAGCGCCAGCAGTTCTCCCGCCTGCCGGGGACCCTTGCCGTTGTCGAGCGCCCGCCGGATGTCGCGTAGTGCCGTGATATAGTGGCCGCTGTCGCGCAATGTCACCAGCCGGTGTTCGTCCACCCAGATATGCAGGGGGACGAGGTCGATCTCGTCGGAGTTCTTTTCTGCTTCTTCCGGCGGAGCGGCGCAGACACCGCGCAGGATGATCAGCAGCCCGTCGTCCAGGGGCTCGACGCGCGGGCGGGAATCCTCCGCAAGAAGCGCCTCCGCCACCAGCGGATCGAAGCCGCCATTGGTGTTTATCCAATCCGCCGTTGCCGGATGATCGCGCTCGAAATGCAGCCAGACGAGACCGTCTCCCGGCTTCCAGCTGCAGGCCTCGGCCATGTTCATCGTCCTGCAGCCGCCGTGCCCGTCGAGGACAAGGGCGAAGCGCAGGCCGGGCTCGTCTCCGTAGCTTACAGCGGTCTTTGCCTTTTCGAGCATCCGTGCGCGTCCTCCCCGCCGATTTTCGGATCGATTCTACCAGCAAATACCATGCCCGCGAAGGGTAAGCATTCCCTCAACAACGGCGGAACGACCGGAGCGCGCCGGCTGCGAGTTGACGATATTTCGACCTCTGCTATAACGGCGCCACGGTCTGCAGTTCACCGAGGCGTTGCCGTCCCGAAAGGGAAGCTAAACCTGCATAGACAAAGATGATCAGCACTTATCCCGTGCTAGAGTCGACAAGCCGGCGACCAGCGACACCCTGATTTTGAGGGAATGGCGCGTTTAAGGATAAGACATGCCGAGATCCACCTTTCCCATGGAGATCGCCGACCTGTCGGCTTTCGCCAAATCCCTTCGCAGCGAAATCCTCAGGTTCGATCACAAGCCGAGCCATCTGGAGATGCTCAATCTCCTGACGCGCGCAGCGGGTTTTCGCAATTACCAGCATTTTCGGGCTGCTGCCAAAACGGCCGACGTGATCGCCGAGTGGCGCCCGGTGCTGGACGACATGCCGGCCCCCGATGAGGCGCGGGTGCTGAAGACAGCGCGCCATTTCGATGAGGAGGGCAGGCTGGTGCGCTGGCCCGGCAAGCGCGGGCTGCAGGAGCTCTGCCTGTGGTTCCTGTGGTCGAAGATACCGGCGGACCGGGAGTTCACCGAACGTCAGATCAGCGAGCTGCTGAACACGCTGCATCTGTTCGGCGATGCCGCGATGTTGCGCCGCGACCTCTTCGATTTCGGTCTCGTCCAGCGCACCCGCGACGGCCGTGAATACCGCCGCATCGAGCAGAAGCCGCCGGCGGAATTGAAGCTGCTGCTATCGCGGATCGGTCTCGCCAGGGCAACGGCGGCATAGCCGCCGGTCGCCCATTCCGGTCGGTTCAGATCGCGATCGTGAGCCATCGGTTGGGAATTTCCCCGCCGATGGCATCTCCGCCGGGGTCAGAGTTCCAGGGTCCCCTGAATACATGCGACCACGTCCCCACCGATCCAGATATCGTCGCCGACTTTGTCGACATACACTCGGCCGGCGCGACCGAGCACGGTGCCTTGGGCCGCAACGTAGCTTTCCGGCGCGACACCGGATCCGATCAGCCATTGGGCAAGGCCGGCATTGAGACTGCCGGTGACCGGATCCTCATAGCCGTTGCGGGTAAAAGCACGCACCTCGAATTGCGCCTCCTTGCCGTCAAGATCGGGATTGAAGCGTCCGATGAGCCCGACGCGGGTGCCGGCGAGAGCGGAATAGTCCGGCTTGACCGCCAGCACATCGGCGCGCGAGGGCAGGCGCACGCCGATCCAGTCCGGGCCGTTCTCGCACCAGTTGGAATCCTCGATCAGGTTGGCGGGCAGGCTGAGCGCCTTGGCGATCCGCTCCACCAGTGCCGGATCCACCGGGCCGCTGCGCCTAAGCGGCGGCGCCGCAAACGCAAGCCGATTGCCGTCACGGCGGATACGGACGAGGCCCGCGCCGCATTCCTGTACGATGTCGCCGGTCGGTGACGCCTGTTGCTGCGAGAGCCAGACATGCGCACTGCCGAGCGTCGGATGGCCGGCGAAAGGCAGTTCCTGCGACGGTGTGAAAATCCTGACCCGGTAGCTGGCCTTCGGATCGGTCGGCTCGAGCAGGAATGTCGTTTCGCTGAGATTGGTCCAGTTGGCGAAGGACTGCATCTGCGCGTCGCTCAGGCCGTCGGCGCCGATCACCACGGCA
Source organism: Neorhizobium tomejilense (assembly GCA_002968845.1). GTDB lineage: Bacteria > Pseudomonadota > Alphaproteobacteria > Rhizobiales > Rhizobiaceae > Neorhizobium > Neorhizobium tomejilense. Next base: position 180,884 of record PVBG01000003.1, read on the forward strand.
AGCGGATTACCGCGCATCGGCTGGCTGGAGAAGACGTCGACCTGCTGGAAGGAGAATTTTGGCATTGCCTTGCCTCATGCAGTTGAAAAGAAAGACGGCAGCCAAGGCTGCCGTCCAGATATCGCCGAAGGGTGGTATTGGCCGTTACAGCACGAGCCGGAACTTGGCGAAGCCGTTCTCGCCGTCGCCGGCGTCCTCGATCTTGGCACCCTTGACCGCGGTCGCGAACTGGCGGGCCTTGGGGCCGGTCTCGAAGATGGCGCTTGTGCCGGGCAGGGGCTTGAACGACCAGTTGGCGTCGGCCGACGGGTTGATCGTGCCCTGTTCGACGATATAGCGCACGATCACGTCGCGGTTGGTGTCGGGCGCCACGAAGATCACCTTGTCGCCGGCGATTTCCGGGAACTTGCCGCCACCGCCTGCGCGGTAATTGTTGGTCGCCACCACGAATTTCTGGGCCGGATCGATCGGCTTGCCGTTGTACTTGAGATCGACGATGCGGTTGGAGTTGGCGTTGATGAGCTTGCCGTCCTTGTCGAACCGGGTCGGCTGCGACAGGTCGATCTGGTAGGTCACTCCGTCGATGACGTCGTAATTGTAGGACGGGAAGTCATTGTTGAGGAGAGGCGCGTCTTTCGCGCCGGCCTGCACCTGGTTGAACATGCCGGCCGACATTTCGAGCCAGTTCTTGACCTGCGCTCCCGTGATCAGCACCGCCTGCACGGTGTTCGGATAGAGATAGAGGTCGGCGACGTTCTTGATGGCGATGTCGCCCGCCGGGACATCCGTGAAATACTCGGCGCCGCCGCGGCCGCCTGCCTTGAAGGGCGCTGCGGCCGAGAGGACGGGAATGTCCTTGTATTGACCCTCTTTCAGCATGTCCTTGATGTACCAGGTCTGGGCATTGGCGACGATCTGTACCGACGGATCGTCGGCGACCAGCGCGAAGTAGGAATAGAGCGGCGCCGAGCTCTTGCCGACCGCGCGGCGGATATAGGCGAGCGTGGCCTCATGCTCTTCCTTGGCGGCGGCGATGACTTCCGGCTTGTCCTTGACGTCTGCGACGATCTTACGGGCCTCGTCGCGGTGGTAGATCGGCCGTGCTTCGGACGTGGAATCGACGATCTTCCAGCTCTTGCCGTCCTTTTCGAGCAGCAGGTCGATCAGCCCCATATGCGAGCCCCAGAAACCGCCCATGACCGCCGGCTTGCCCATCAGCTTGCCCTTCTTGGTGTCGGCGCCGACAATGCCGTCGAAATCCTTGGTGCCCGGGAAGACCAGATGCTGGTGGCCGGTGAAGACCGCATCGATGCCTTGGATACCCGCGAGATAGAGCGAGGCGTTTTCCATCCGGTTGCTCTGTCCGCCGCCGTCGATGCCGGAATGGGAGAGGGCGATGACGATGTCAGCGCCTTCCTCCTTCATGACCGGCACCCAGGCTTTGGCCGCATCGACGATGTCTCGGGTCTGCGCCTTGCCTTCGAGGTTCTTTGCATCCCATGTCATGATCTGCGGCGGCACGAAGCCGATAAAGCCGACCTTGACCGGGCTCGTCGCGCCCGACCCGTCACGGATCTGCTTTTCGACGATCACGTAGGGCTTCAGGAAAAGCTCGTCCTTCTTGGCGTCGGAGGCGAGCTGGCCCTTGGTGAGGTTGGCGCAGACATAAGGAAAGCCGGAACCGGCCAGAACCTTGAACAGGAAATCGAGGCCATAGTTGAATTCGTGGTTGCCGAGCGTGCCTGCATCGTAGCCGAGCACATTCATCGCCTTGATGACCGGGTGTTTGTCGCCGTCCTTCATGCCCCGCTCATAGGCCATGTAGTCGCCCATGGGATTGCCCTGCAGGAAGTCGCCATTGTCGATCAGCATGGAATTGCCGGCTTCGGCGCGGATCGCGTCGATGACCGAGGCGGTGCGGGCAAGGCCGAGGGTGTCGTTCGGCTTGTCGGCGTAATAGTCGTAGGGGAAGACGTGGACGTGGATGTCGGTCGTTTCCATGATGCGCAGATGCGCCTGATTGCCGGCCGCACGGGCGGCGAACGGGTGCAGCATCACGAGCGCCGAAGAGGCGGCAAGACCTCCGAGCAGCGAGCGGCGGGTGATCGGATGAAGATCGTTGAGCGATGACATGGCAGCCTCCTTGGAGCGGACCGATAAGCGACAATTCGGCGCCATATTGACCCGCGTGGATTGTATCGCCAAGCGGATTCTGACCGGTGGAGGAGATAGTCGTGAGGATCGCTGGCTCCATCCCAAAAGCGGTCGGAAGGAGGCGTCAACCGGACGTATCAATAGGCCGCCATCCGCATCGCGTCGACGAGTTGGGCCATCTGGAAGGGTTTGGGAAGGACGGGGATATGGCGCATGTCGGCAGGCAGGCCGAGCGGTCCGTATCCGGTCACGAAAATGAAGGGAATGTCCCGCGCAGTAAGGATCTCGGCGACCGGAAAGCTGGCTTCGCCGGCGAGGTTCACGTCCAGCAGGGCCATGTCCAGCGGAAGCGACCGGGCCTTGATGATCGCATCATCGAGCCGCGAGGCCGTCGCCATCGTCCTGCAGCCGATCTGCTCCAGGAACTCTTCGAGCATCATCGAGACAAGCGCCTCGTCTTCGATGATGAGGACGCGAATTCCGGCGAAGATATGGGTGTCGTTCACCTTGCCCCCATTTGCATGAATGGCGTCACCTCCGCCGAGACGGCGACATCGGCGAGCGGGGCTTCCATCGTGCCGATGATCCCGGCAGGCTGATCGAATATCACCGATGCCTTGCCGCCGAGATCCTGGGCAAGGCTGCGCTCGATCAGCCTGACGCCGAACCCGCGTCTCGAGGGCGCCACGACCGGTGGGCCGCCGCTTTCCGCCCATGTCAATCGCAGCAGAGGTTTGGCGCCCCCGACAATCTGCCAGTTGATCGCGACCTGACCATTGAGCGTCGAGAGCGCGCCGTATTTCAGGGCATTGGTCGTCAATTCGTGCAGACCCATGGCGAGCGCGAGCGCCGCCCGCGGCAGCAGCCGGAGGGGCGGCCCGGAGACGGCGAAGCGATAGTCCCCACCTTCGCCGAATGGTGCCAGCGCGCCGGTCACCACGTCGTCGATATTGGCCCCCTCCCAGTTTTCGCGGGTGAGCACGTCATGGGCGGCGGCCAGCGCCATGAGCCGCCGCTCCAGGTTCTGGCGCACGATCGGATCGCCGCCCCGCAGGGTCTGGGAGGCGATGGCCTGGATGGTCGCAAGCGTGTTTTTGACGCGGTGGTTCAACTCGTTGACCATGAGCTGCAGCCGCTCTTCGATCCGTTTTCTGTCGGTGATCTCGACCGAGACGCCGACCAGGCCGATGACTTTGCCATCCGCGTCGCGCAAGGGGGCTTTGGTCGACGACCATATCCGCGGATGGTGGCCCGCGTGGCTGATGGCCTCTTCGAATTCCTCGGTTTTTGCCTGGTCCATGATCCGGCGATCGTTGGCCATGACCGCCCCGGCCTGGCTTTTGCTGCCCAGGAATTCCATGTCCGTGCGGCCCTCGACTTCGGACCATGGCCTGCCGATCAGGTCGAGCGTCGTGACATTCGCCAGGATGATGCGACCCTCCAGGTCCTTGGCGTAGATCAGTCCCGGCGCGGTCTCCAGGATGATGCGCAGCAGGGTGTTGGTCTGATGGAGCTGCCGTTCGGCCAGCTTGATGGAGGTGATATCATGGCTGACTTCGATCGCGACTTCCGGCTCCCCGGCCTCGCCGCGGCTCAGCGACCATTTGCTGACGATGTGGATCTCCCTGCCGTCCTTATGGCGACGCGTGAGCTCACCCTGCCATTCGCCATCACGAACGAGGGCCGAATTGATTTCCTCGAGAGAGCTTGGGCAGCGGGTGTGCAGGAGCTCGACACTGTCCTTTCCAAGGGCTTCCTTCTCGGAATAGCCGTAAAGGCGCTCCGAGCCGATCCCCCAGAATACGATCCTGCCGTCAAGACTGCGCAACATGCCCTGCGTCTGCCCGAATGCCTGTATGAACCGTTCGAGCCGGCAGAACTTGGCGTCGATATCGCGCTGTATCCTTCGTTTTGCCCAGATGGATGCTGCGAACAAGGCGGTCGCAAGCGCCAGCAGGACCGCCGCCTCGGCCGCAGTGACGGCCGGACGGCTCGGCTCGTCGGACTGCGCCAGAAGTGCGCCCAGTGCCAGGAGCGCGACTACCAAGCATGTCACGAGGGTAACCAGCAGGCGCGGCGCCCGCGATGTCGGAGAGGGCAGGCTAAAGGGAACAGCAACCATCTAAGCATCCTTTGTTTTGCCTGTGCGCCGTGGCTGTCGGCTCAATACAGGCGGAAAAAACGTGGACACTTGAACAGCCGCTACTCTTGACGAGGGCGGTTTTAGTTTCGCCGGCTCCGGTTTAGATTAGGGTTTTATCACTTATGGATTCAACGGCAAGTAGTAAATAATTAGTAAATGCCACTCATCGCTTGATATTTCCGTTGGGCGCCGTCTTTACATTGGTTTCAATTATGCATGGCGATGATTAGGGACGCACGAATAAATTGAAGTAGAGTGGAAGCGAATTGAGCCAACCGGCCTTCAGCGCGAGGCTGGAACCTCTCTGTGGAAGAAGCGGAAATAGGACGATACCTGCGCCACCGCATTGCTGTTGATGCTGAACTGCACACCGAGCCGGCCGCTGCGGCGCCATTTGACGGTGCCTTCCAGGATGCCGAGTTCTTCGCTTTCGATCCGGACCGGACTGCCGTCGGCGGCATGCAACGTGCGTCCGCCGAGATCGAGCGCCATGCCGGTTGGCGAAAGGTCGGTAACGCGGCCTTCGACGGCTTGATTGAAGTATTTGACCGTACCGAGGATGCGGGTCTTCTTTCGCTCGGCACTACGGGTCTTCATTCGTCCGTTAATCATGGTCCACCCCTCGTTGTTTTCTCAGACGCGGAAGATACACGCCGCGCCTTGAAATCCCTTTAGGAGGATACGTAAAAGTCGAGCGATCCCGATCATAGTCCCACATTCGGCTTGTCGATGATTTCGCGCAGCGCAAAGCTCGAATTGATCTTCACCACATGCGGCAGCGCCGACAGCCAGTCGCGATGGATACGCTCGTAATCCTCGAGGTCCTTGGCGGCGACCCGCAGGATGTAGTCGTATTCGCCCGACATCAGGTAACAGACCAGGACGTTGGGGCAGAGCTTCACCGCCGCCTCGAATTCGGTGAGTGTCCTGGCGAACTGGCCGGACAGCGAGATGTGGACGATCACCATCATCTTGTAGTCGAGCGCCTTGTTGGAAAGCCGGGCGTGATAACCGCTGATCGTGCCGCTCTTCTCAAGGATGTCGAGCCGCCGCGAACAGGCCGACGCCGACAGCCCGACACGCTCGGCAAGCTCCGCATTGGAGATGCGGCCTTCCTGCTGCAAGGTTCGCATGATCGCAACATCAATGGCATCGAATGCGCTCATTCGTGGATCCTTCGAAAAATTGGCCGTTCAAGCAATTATCTGCGAAAATGCGACATTTCGCAATTCGTCTTCGCAAGGACATTCACGCGATTTTCTGGTTTTCTTCCTCACGGGAACATCAACGGCGAAAGCCACAACTGAGAGGAACGCTGAATGCGTGTCGGATGCCCGAAGGAAATCAAAAACCATGAATACCGCGTGGGGCTGACGCCCGGCGCGGTACGTGAATATGTGGCCCACGGCCACGAGGTGCTGATCGAGACCAAGGCAGGCGCCGGCATCGGCGCGGATGACGGCGCCTATGTGGCAGCCGGGGCCAGGATCGTCGGTTCGGCCAAGGAAATCTTCGAAAAATCCGACATGGTCGTCAAGGTCAAGGAACCGCAGCCCTCCGAATGGGTGCAGCTCCGCGACGGCCAGCTTCTCTACACCTATCTCCATCTTGCGCCCGATCCGGAACAGACCAAGGGTCTGCTCGCGTCCGGCGTTACCGCCATCGCCTACGAGACCGTCACCGACGATCGCGGCGGGTTGCCGCTGCTGGCTCCGATGTCGGAAGTCGCCGGCCGCCTGGCGATCCAGGCGGGTGCGACCGCGCTGCAGAAGGCCCATGGCGGCCGCGGCATCCTGCTCGGCGGCGTGCCCGGCGTGCTGCCGGCCAAGGTCGCCGTCATCGGCGGCGGCGTCGTCGGCCTGCATGCGGCCCGAATGGCTGCCGGGCTTGGCGCCGACGTCTCGATCATCGACCGGTCGCTGCCGCGCCTGCGCCAGCTCGACGACATCTTCAACGGCCGCGTTCACACCCGTTATTCGACCATCGATGCGGTGGAAGAGGAGGTCTTCTCCGCCGACCTGATCATCGGCGCCGTGCTGATCCCCGGTGCTGCCGCGCCAAAATTGGTCAGCCGCGAAATGCTCTCGGGCATGAAACAGGGCGCAGTCATGGTCGACGTCGCGATCGACCAGGGCGGCTGCTTCGAAACCTCGCATGCGACGACCCATTCCGAGCCGACCTATGAGGTCGACGGCATCGTCCATTATTGCGTGGCCAACATGCCGGGTGCCGTGCCGGTGACCTCGGCGCATGCGCTGAACAATGCGACGCTGCAGCACGGGCTGGCGCTGGCCGACCGCGGCTTGCGGGCGATCGCCGAAGACAGGCACCTGCGCAACGGCCTCAACGTTCATCGGGGCCGGGTAACCAACAAGCCTGTCGCGGAAGCGCTCGGCTACGAGGCCTTCGCTCCGGAAAGCCTGCTCAGCGTCGCGTAACCGGAAGTGCCGCGGACCGGCTGAGACACTTTAGGGGCTGGAGAGACGCCGGGCGCTTCGCGTCCGGCGTTTTTCCGTGTTCAAAATCAATACGATATGATTTAGATATATCTAAGTTATTGACGGAGCATTTGGTGCGCTTATCTTTAGATATATCGAAAGACGGTCTACGGAGATTAAAATGTTCAAGCACAGGTTCGATGGACGTAATGGCTGCGGCGAACGCGGCGGCCGCAAAGGGTTCGAGGAAGTGTTCGCCGCCCGCGGAGGCCCGTTCGGTGGAGGATTTGGACGCGGCGGTCGGGGTGGTCCCGGCGGTGGCCGCGGTTTCGGCGATGACGGCGAGGGCCGGATTGGCCGCTTCCTGATGCAGGGCGACCTGCGCCTCGTCGTATTGGCGCTGATCGAGAAGGAACCGCGCCACGGCTACGAGATCATCAAGCATATCGAGGATCTCACCTACGGCTTTTACGCGCCGAGCCCCGGCGTCATCTACCCGACGCTGACCTACCTCGAAGAGGCCGGCTATGTCGTCGCCGAGGCGGACGGCAACAAGAAGCGCTATGCGATCACCGACGAAGGCCGCAAATATCTCGACGAGAACCGCAGCTTTGCCGCGACGATCCTCGATCGGTTGTCGCAGCTCGCCGAGCGCATCAAGCAGCGGCAGGAGCGCCACGAGCGCGGACGCGAAACCGGCCCGTCACTGCCGCGCAGCGTCGATTCCGCCATGCTCAACCTTCGCGAGGTGGTCGCCCGCAAGCTCGAGGGTGACGAAAGAAAGGGCAGCGAGATCGTCAGATTACTGCTCGATCTCGCCGAAAGCCTCGAACGCGGCGACGAGCAGGGTGACAATACCCAGAATTGAAGCCTAAGCGGGCTTCAGAACGAACATGATGGCGCGCCGCTTCGATAGAACGGCGCGCTTTCGCGTTTCAGATCGCCGGGGCCGGGTCCGCGAACGCCGGCACCTCGACCTTTTCGATCCGGCACTGGTAACAATTGTTGCGGGCCGAGCGGACATGCACATAGGCGATGTCGTCGCGGGCGAGCAGTTCCTCGGCGCGCGAGGTGATCCTCTCGGTCGGCGTCACCGCGCCGCTGCCATAGACGATCCGGTCGTCCGGGCCGTAGCCGCGGACGATATAATCCGTGCTCGCCAGCATCGGCGGCAGGACCTCTTCAGCCGCGTAACGCCGGCAGGGCTGCTTGTGCAGGAAGATCGGGCCGGTTTCCGCATAGGGCTGCAGTTCGGGGAAGGGCCGGTAGGCGAGAACCAGCAATTCCTCGCCGGCATCGATACTCTTGAGGCAATGGCGGCAGGGATAACCGGGGCCGTCGGACGTCATCGTTTCAGGCTGGCGTCCGTAGGCGTCGGCACCACCCTTCCAGAGATGCTCGGCATCGGCGGCGGGCATGGCTTTGAAGGAAATGGTCATCGGGCTCTCCTCTGGTGCATGTTGCACAACAGATGCGCCTGCAGGACGCGTCTCGCCACCCGATACTTGCCTCCGGTCAAGAATATGAAATCCGTTGCGCCAGCGGGCGGTATCAGTTGCCTTTGGGCGGCGAGCGTATGATGTTTTCCGCGACGATGCTGGGGCTCGACCAGTCCGTGAAGGTTTCAGCCATCAGCCGCAATGCTTCGATCTCGATTCGGTCGCCTGTCCGCGTGGTCTGGTTCTGGTCGTTCCAGTTCCGCTGCAGGGTGCCGCGATAGCTCCTGTTGTCGAAGGGGGAGATGTAAGTGAAGGAGATGAACGTGTCTTCGGATACGTGCGACCCGAACTGCCGCCGCACCGCGCCGCAATCCGAGCTCCATTTGCGCGGTGGTTCGAAAAAGGGCATCTGCCGACGCGGCGGCCACTTCGAACAAAGGACTTCGACCCTGTCGATGCCGACCGTTTGCGGAATGTAGAGGGTGATCCTGACCGCCCACCAGGAGACAAATAACAGGAGGACGACGAGCATCATCACCACGAAAGCGATCAACATCGCCTTGGGTGAAAATCGCGACATCAGCCGTCGAGCGCTTTCAGGAGCTCGGCATCCGTCATCGGCGGAACCAGTGCCTCGTAGGTCGAAACCGGCGAAAAACCCATCATCTGGTAGAGCTGCAGGGCGCGCGGATGGTCGAGCGTATTGGTGGTGACAGTCACTTTCAGCGGATTGTCCTGCCAGGCGGCATAGAGCGCCTGGAGCAGGAACCACTTGCCGATGCCGAGCCCGATCGCCCGCTCGAACAGGCCGAAGTAGGAGAGCTCGATGACGTCGTCGCTTTCGTTGAACAGCTCGAAAAAGCCGGCTGGCGCGCCGTTGACGTAGAGCACCGTCACGGAGGTTCGCGGATTGTGGACGGCGGCGGCAAGTTCGTCGTCACCCATGCGCAGGCGCTTGTACCAGTGCCAGCGCTTGCCCACCTGCCGATAGAGATAGCGATAGTAGTGAAGCGGGATTTCGGGGGCGCGGATGATCGCCGTCTGGATATTGACCGGCACGGCCAGGCTTGTTTTCGGCGGTGCTGTCATTTCCAGGCTGGTGACATGGGCTTTCAGCGGAGCGGGCTTCCTGGCCATGACGCTCACGCCGCTTTCGGCGCGGGCGGGCCGGTAACCACAGGCGTATCCTGCCTGCTGCCCCATTCGGTCCATGAACCGTCATAGAGCGCGTTGTCCTCGTGGCCGAGGGATTCGAGCGCCAGCGTGATGATTGCGGCGGTGATGCCGGAGCCGCAACTGGTCACCACCGGCCGGCCGAAATCGATGCCGGCATCCTCGATCGCCTTTTGCAGCTCGGGCAGCGAACGCAGCTTGCCGTTGACCGAGAACGTGCCGGACGGAAGACTGAGCGCGCCCGGCATATGGCCGGAACGCATGCCGGCGCGTGGCTCCGGATCGGTGCCGGCGAAACGGCCGGCCGGCCGTGCATCGGCGATCTGGCGCGTGCCGTCGCTGACGATCGACAGCATGGTCTGGAAGTCGATCACCTTGTCGACCCGGAAATTCGGGGTGAAGGTGACGGGTTCGGGCGAGGGGACGGTCGTTTCGAGGGGTCGGCCCTCGGCCTTCCAGCCGTCGATGCCGCCGTCAAGCACGAAGACCTGCCTTGCCCCCATGATCCGGAACAGCCACCAGCCGCGCGGCGAGGAGAAGATGCCGGGACCGTCATAGATGACGATCCGGTCGTTTTCTCGGATGCCCATGCGGCCGACCGTCTCGGCAAACACATCCGGCGCCGGCACCATATGCGGCAGGCCGGTCGAGTGATCGGCGACCTTGTCGTGGTCGAAGCGGATGGCGCCGGGGATGTGCCCGGCCGCGTATTCGGCATCCGCGTCGCGGTTCTGCGCGGGAAGATAGAAGGAGGCGTCGAGGATCTTGAGATCGGGGCTGCCGAGCTCGTTGTGAAGCCACTCGGACGAAACGACGAAACGGCTGGTTTCACTCATGTCATATCTCCTTTGGGCCGATATATCAGGCCTCTGCGCCGGGCTCGCCGAACCGGATGCGGAACCGGCGGTTTTCCTTGCCCTTCTTCTCGATCTTGGCGATATGAATCGCCCCGACCTCCTGCGTTTCGGAGACATGTGTTCCACCGCAGGGCTGGCTGTCAACGCTGGAATTTTCGCCTATGCAGACGAGGCTGACCCGCCCGAGACCCATCGGCGGGCGCACGTTCTTCGACTTGACGATGCCCGGATTGGCGGCAAGCTCCTCGTCGGTGATCCACTGCACGTAGACGGGGTGGTTCTGGCCGACGAGCTCCATCAGCCTGGCGGTCACCTCCTGCCGGTCGATCGTGTCGGTCATGTCGAAATCGACACGCGACTCCTCTTCGCCGACGGCGGCCCCGGTGATCGGATACTGGCAGACGACGGAGAGAAGATGGCAGGCGGTGTGCATGCGCATCAGTCTGTAGCGGCGCTGCCAGTCGATATGCATGACCAGGTTTTCGCCGACCAGCGGCTGCGCCTCGCTTTCGAGCGGCACGTGGATGACGACATCCTTGGTGGCGCCGTGTCTGGTCTGCCCAAGCTGGATTTTGGTGCCGTCGGCGCGTTCGAGAAAGCCGGTATCGCCCGGCTGACCGCCGGACGCGGCGTAAAAACAGGTGCGATCGAGCTCGATGCCGCCGTCCTCGTGGATGGCCGTCACCACCGCTTCTGCTGTCGATAGATAGAAGTCGTCGCGGTAGAGAGCTTCAACGGGCATGGATCACTCTGTTCTTTGAAGGGTATCAGACCGTCTGGAAGGGAATGTCGATCTGCCGTTTCTGCGTCAGCCATGCCGGCACCGGCAAGCCCTTGGATTTCAGGAAATCCGGGTTGAAAAGCTTGGACTGATAGCGGTTGCCGTAGTCGCAAAGCACCGTCACGATCGTGTGGCCGGGGCCGAGATCCCTGGCGAGGCGAACGGCGCCGGCGATGTTGATGCCGGTCGAGCCGCCGAGGCAGAGGCCTTCGTGCTCGACCAGGTCGAAGATATAGGGCAGCGCTTCCGCATCCGGGATCTGGTAGGCGAAATCCGGTTTGAAACCTTCGAGATTGGCGGTGATGCGGCCCTGGCCGATGCCCTCGGTGATCGAATTGCCTTCCGACTTGAACTCGCCATGGGCGTAGAATTCATAAAGGGCGGCACCTTCCGGATCAGCGATGCCGATCTTGATGTCCGGGTTGCGGGCCTTGAGGCCGAGGGCGACGCCGGCAAGCGTACCGCCTGAGCCGACTGCGCAGATGAAGCCGTCGACCTTGCCGCCGGTCTGCTCGAAGATCTCGGGCGCCGTGGTCTGGACATGGGCTTCGCGGTTGGCGACGTTGTCGAACTGGTTGGCCCAGATCGCGCCGGCGGGTTCGGTCCTTGCAAGCTGCTCGGCAAGGCGGCCTGAGATTTTCACGTAGTTGTTCGGGTTCTTGTAAGGGACGGCAGGAACCTCGACCAGTTCGGCACCGAGCAGTTTCAGCGCGTCCTTCTTTTCCTGGCTCTGGGTTTCCGGGATGACGATGACGGTGCGATAGCCGAGCGCCTTGGCGACCACGGTCAGGCCGATGCCGGTATTGCCGGCCGTGCCTTCGACGATGACGCCGCCAGGGCGCAGGAGCCCCTTCTTTTCAGCATCGCGGATGATGTAGAGCGCTGCCCGATCCTTGACCGATTGGCCGGGGTTCAGGAACTCCGCCTTGCCGAGGATTTCGCAGCCGGTCGCTTCGGAAGCGCCGTTCAGCCGGATGAGGGGCGTGTTGCCAATCACGTCGAGGACGGAGGAATGGGAGGTCATCGGGGGTGCCTTCTTGTTCATCGCACATGTAAACAGGGTCTTTTCGGCGGACAAGGACCCGGAGGCAAGAAATTCTGTTTCCGGAAAGGGTTTGCCCCCGTAAAATCCATCTATCCGAGGCCGGATCCGCGGTTGCGGGGGGGCGGTTGAAAGAGGGCTCGAAGTGCCGCCCTCTAATGTATCGACAAGCCCTTAAAAAAATCGGCCCTATTATATTGGAAGTAGTAATCCAAATTTCTCTCCATGCGTATAGACGTACAGTTAAAGCAGAGACGAAACCGCTTTAGGCGACGCATTGACCTCGCTTTGACCGGATTTTTGCATAAAACTGGCATTTTGGACATGCTGCGGAACCTTGAACGGCTGGATCTTCTGATCGCGCATTACGTGTCCGGCTCACTTCCGGAGCCGGCTCACGTTCTCGTCGGTTCGCATCTGGAAATGCAGGCCTCCGCCGCGAAACTGGCCGGTCTCATGGAGGGCTTTGCCGGTGAGATCCTGCATATGACCCCGCCCGTGGCATTGTCGGCCCGCGAGCGACGGTTGGCTGAGATCTTCGCCTCCGCCGCGCCGGCGGAGCCTCCTGCCAGGATTCTCGAAAAGTCGGAATTTCCCGCGCCGCTGCGAGCCTATGCGGGTACGGACCTTGCCGATATCAGATGGAAAACGAAACTCCCGGGATTGCGCCATCACGTCATCGAAAGGTCGAAGGATCTCGAGGCGAGCCTTTTATGGGTACGGCCGGGAAGGGCGCTGCCCCAGCACGGCCATCAGGGGCTTGAACTGACCTTGGTGCTCGACGGCGAATTTCACGACCATCGCGGCAATTTCGGCAAGGGTGATGTCTCGATCGCGGACGAAATGCTAGATCATCGGCCGATCGCGGGCAAGCGCGAGCCGTGTCTCTGTTTTTCCGTGCTGTTCGCGCCGATCGCCCTTTCCGGCTCCACCCTCCGGCTTTTCGGCGATCTCATCGGTCTCTGAACCATCAAGGCCGGCGACCGCCGGCCCATTCGTTCAGTTCAGATGCAGTTGCGCTTCGCTGACCGCTTCTTCGAATTGCTGGCGCGCTTCCTCCGGCGATCTGCGCCCATCGAGCGCTGCCCGGCAGACGCTGCGCGCCTTGACAAAGTGTGGTCCGCGCATATCCGGCCACCGATCCGTCAGGAGCGCGAGCGCCTCGAACGGTCCGTTGATGACCTCAGTACCGAGCTGCCCGAAGGCGACGCGCACCGGTTTTTGCCAACTTGCCTGCGGCATCTTTCGTTTCCTCCCTGGATACCAACCTTGAAAAACGACGAAGCAAGCAATTGGTTCCGTCGGATGCCAAAAAAATTTCATCGGCAGGCGATGGCCAAAAAAACGAGCCGCCGTACCTTTCGATACGACGGCTTCCGGTCAGCAATACGGGGCGATTATTCGACGACCTGAACCACAGTGTGGGTGCGCGGATCGACGATGACGCGCTGCTGGTTGACGACCGCATAGGCATAGGTCGGCGATTCCGGGATGGGGGTGAGGACGACCTGTTGCGGGATTGGCTGGCCGACGACGACGCGCTCCTGCACCACCACGGACTGCTGGACAGGTTGCTGGCGTACATAGGTGACGACCCGTTCCGGCGGCGGATCGATCGCCGTGCCGGCGACCGCGCCGACCACGCCGCCCACGGCAGCACCGACCGGTCCACCGACGATTGCACCGGTAACCGCACCGCCCACGGCACCGTTGACCGTGCTCTGCTGGGCCATGGCGCCGGTCGCGAGGAGACCGATCGCGGCGGAGAGAATGATGAGCTTTTTCATGGTCACTTCCTTTCGGTTGAAGTGGCCGGAGAACGTGGCGGCATCATCTTTCGTTCCGCTGCGATGGGCGCTTAGGACTTCAGTCCTAGTAGGACAGCTTGGGATACCAGTGCGGCGCGCGGCCTTCCGGGGTAGAGTCGAGGATCGTCCAGATAGGCATCAGATCGGGTGCGCCGCGCGGGTCCTGGCCGGGGTCGGCAGTGGCACCGCCCATCTCGCCGCTCCAGAAATGCCGCATGGTTCCATCCCGGCGGGTGAACACATTGAAGGCCGCGTCATCGCCGCCGTCCTTGCCGAGCGCATGGTAATCCCGGCTGAACTCGCCGCTCGTATCCGAATAGAGCGGCAGATGATGCCAGCCGCGCTCCCGTTTGAAATCGGTCAGGCGCTGCAGCGGCGAGCGTGCGACGACCGCGAACGCGACACGCTGCTGGATGTCCGGAACCTCGCCGTCCCAGGAGGAGAGCAGCGAGGTGCACATCGGGCAGGGCCGCTCCCGCTCCGGACCGAACATATAGCTGTAGATGACCAGCGTTTCCTTGTCTCCGAACAGTTCCTCGAGCGAGATCGTGCCGTTCACGCCCTCGAACGTGTAGTTCTTCGGCACATGCCCGCCCGGCGGCAGATGGCGTCGCTGCTCGGCCACGCGCTCGATATGGCGGCGGAGCTCGATTTCCTCGGCAAGAAGCGCCTCGCGCGCCTCCCTGTATGCGGCGCTTTCGTTGGGAAAGTGCACGCCGTTCTTTCTGGCAAGTTCGATTGCTGGTGTGAGGCTCTGCATATCCATGACATTCCTCCATCTGTAATGGCCGGGCAGGAGACTTGGCCTTGCCCCCGCTGATATAGTCGCCAAATTGTGGGCGAACACAGGCACGCCCACATAAAGGACGTGCGTCGGCGGTCTATTCCGACAGGCGCGTGGGAAAAATGAACCGGAATTGGGGGCGCAAGATGTCAGGGCGATTTCTGATCGAGGGACCGGAAGACGCACGTCTCACGATCCTGCTTGCGCACGGCGCCGGCGCGCCGATGGATTCGGCATCGATGACGGCTGCGGCGAAAGCCCTGTCGGCCATGGGTTTTCGCGTGGCGCGTTTCGAGTTCGGCTACATGGCGGCGCGGCGGATCTCCGGCGATCGCAAACCGCCGCCGCGGGCCGAGACGCTCAATCCCGAATACAAGGCGGCGATCGCCGAACTCGACGCGAAGGGACCCCTGATCATCGGCGGCAAGTCGATGGGCGGCCGGGTGGCGAGCATGATCGCCGACGAACTCTACACGGAAGGCAGGATCGCCGGCCTGTTGTGCCTTGGTTATCCGTTCCATCCTCCGGGAAAACCGGAGCAGCTCCGCACTCAACATCTCAAGGGGCTCAGAACCCCGACGCTGATCTGCCAGGGAACCCGCGATGAATTCGGCACCCGCGAAGAAGTACCCGGCTACGAACTTTCCAAAGCCATCGAAATCCTCTGGCTGGAGGATGGCGACCACGACCTGAAGCCGCGCAAGACGATCTCCGGATTTTCAGCCGCCGACCATCTCGCGACGATGGCGGAGACCGTGCTGGCCTGGACTGCACGGTTGAGGCCCTGAACGCGGCCTAAGCCTCCGACATTCGCGGTCTCCGGAAGCGTTCGAATGCTGTTGCCGAGGCTGGCCATCGGTAGGCCATAAACTTCCCATTTGATGTTACGAACTATTTAGTACAAAATAGTGTCGCTGAGGCCGGCTCGAAGCGGGAGGTCGCTCGCCGGTGCATCTGAGGAGCCTCTTCGGTCACATTCCGAGGAAATGGGAGGGAGCGCATGAAAACGTCGATAGCCACGGTTTCGATCAGCGGAGAGCTGCCCGAGAAGCTCGAAGCGATTGCCAAGGCCGGTTTCGATGGAGTGGAGATCTTCGAGAACGATTTCCTCGCCTTCGACGGCAGCCCTTCGGATGTCGGGAAAATGGTCCGCGATCACGGCCTGGAGATCACGTTGTTCCAGCCGTTCCGCGATTTTGAGGGCATGCCGCCCTCGCATCGAAGCCGCACCTTCGATCGCGCCGAACGCAAGTTCGACGTGATGCAGGAACTCGGCACCGACCTCGTCCTCGTCTGCTCCAACGTCTCGCCGGTCTCGCTCGGCGGCATCGACCGGGCGGCGGCCGATTTCCACGAACTCGGCGAACGGGCCGCCAAGCGCGGGTTGAGGGTGGGTTATGAGGCGCTCGCCTGGGGCCGACATATCAACGACCACCGCGATGCCTGGGAGATCGTGCGGCGCGCTGACCACCCGAATATCGGGCTGATCCTCGACAGCTTTCACACCCTGTCGCGGAAGATCGACATCAATTCGATCCGCTCCATCCCGAAGGACAAGATTTTCATCGTCCAGCTTGCCGATGCGCCGCTAATCGACATGGACCTGCTCTACTGGTCGCGGCATTTCCGCAACATGCCGGGCGAGGGCGATCTGCCGGTGACCGCCTTTACCACCGCAATCGCCGAGACCGGCTACGACGGGTATTTCTCGCTGGAAATCTTCAACGACCAGTTCCGTGGCGGATCCAGCCGGGCGATTGCCGATGACGGCTACCGCTCGCTCATCTATCTCGGCGATCAGGTGCGGCGCAGCCCGAACGCATCGGGCCTGACGGTCCGCGACATGCCGGACCGCGCTTCGGTCAAGGGAGTCGGTTTCGTGGAATTCTCCTCCGACGAGAAGGATGCGGCCGATCTTGCCGCGATCCTGCGAACGCTCGGCTTCCGCAAGACCGCCGTGCACAAGTCGAAGAAGGTCAGCCTCTACAGCCAGGGAGATATCCGTCTCCTCGTCAATACCGACGAAAAGGGGTTTGCCAACGCCTCGTTTGCCGTCCACGGCACCTCGGCCTATGCGATGGCTCTCGTCGTCGAGGATGCCGGGCAGGCGTTCGAAAGGGCGGTGGCACTGGGGGCGGAACCGTTCCGGCAGCAGGTGGCCGAGGGCGAAGTGGAGATACCGGCGATCCGCGGCGTCGGCGGCGGGCTTGTCTACCTGATCGACGACAAGAGCAATCTCGGCCGTTTTTCCGAGATCGATTTCTGGCCCGTCAGCGAAGAGGGCGAAGCCGAGGTGACGCCGGCGCATCTCAGGCATGTCGATCATATCGCCCAGACGGTCGCCTACGAGGAGATGCTGACCTGGCTGCTCTTCTACACCTCGATTTTCGAGACGCAGAAGACGCCGATGGTCGACATCATCGATCCGGCCGGCGTGATACGCAGCCAGGTCGTCGAAAACACCTCCGGCACGTTACGCATCACACTGAACGGTGCCGAGAATCGCCGTACGCTCGCGGGTCATTTCATCGCCGAAAAATTCGGATCCGGCGTCCAGCATCTCGCCTTTCAGACCGACGACATCTTTGCGACGGCCGCGGCGTTGCGCAAGAACGGTTTCAAGCCGCTTGCCATCTCGCCCAACTACTATGGCGACGTCGAAGCCCGCTTCGGCCTCGATGCGGAGCTTTCGGAGCGGCTGAAGGAAGAGAACATCCTCTACGACCGCGACGAGCACGGCGAGTATTTCCAGCTCTACAGCATGACCTATGGCGAGGGCTTCTTCTTCGAGATTGTCGAACGGCGCGGCTATCGCGGCTACGGCGCTCCGAACGCGATCTTCCGGATCGCGGCGCTGAAGAGGGCGCTTCGCCCTGAAGGCATGCCGAGGGTTTAAACGGCGCCGGGACGGCTCGGTCACCAGCTGGGGATACCGGGTCAGGGCCGGGCTCCGCTCGACCTATTGCCGTGTCTGGACGGCTCTCGGGCAGACGCCGAAATGGCCGCCTTCCATGTGGACGAAGGCGACGCCTCCCTCTTCGAAGGCGAGGCGCAGCTGCGCCTCCGTCGCGCGGTGCAGGTCGTGCCGGCTGCCTTCGTAATCACGGATGGTGCTGCGCGACACGCCCGACCGGTCGGCGAGATCGGTCTGCGTCCAGTCCAGAAAACCGCGGGCGGCGCGACACAAGGCCGGCGTTAAAATTGCGTTCTTTGCGGCTTGACCCATCTCACCAAACTGCCCATATTGGTCAATATCTCCCATATATGGCAATTTGGATTCGATTGCTAGATGGAGCATTCGCAGGCATCTTCGCATCAGGCGCTGGGCGAAGCGCAGCACATGGAAAGGCCGGAGCATTGGGATAACCTCAGGACCATATCTTCTTCTTTTCCTGCTGGTCCTGCCTTTTCTCGGAAGCCTGGTCTCCGTATCTCTGCTGCGAACCCGTTCGCGCGTCCTGCCGTCCTGGGTGGCCGGCGCCACCGCGCTCCTCTCCCTGTTGATCGTCGCATCCTTCTATCCGAGCGTCACCAATGGCGGCGTGCTGCGCTTCGAGGGGACTTGGCTGCCGCAGCTCGGCCTCAACTTCACTCTTCGGATGGATGGTTTCGCCTGGCTCTTCTCCATGCTGATTGCCGGCATCGGCTTTCTCGTGGTCGTTTACGCCCGCTATTACATGTCGGAAGACGATCCGGTTCCGCGCTTCTTCTCCTTCCTTCTCGCCTTCATGGGCGCGATGCTCGGCATCGTCATCTCAGGCAATGTCATTCTGCTGTCGGTGTTCTGGGAGCTGACCAGCATCTTCTCCTTCCTGCTGATCAGCTACTGGCACAACAATGCCGCGGCCCGCGACGGCGCCCGCATGGCATTGACGATCACCGGGATCGGCGGTTTCTGCCTGCTGATCGGGCTGCTGCTACTCGGCAACATCGTCGGCAGCTACGACCTCGACAAGATATTGGCCGCCGGCGACGTCATCCGCGGCCATTCCCTCTATGTGCCGGCCCTGGTCTTCATCCTGCTCGGCGCATTGACCAAGAGCGCGCAGTTCCCCTTCCATTTCTGGCTGCCCAATGCGATGTCGGCGCCGACCCCGGTCTCGGCCTACCTGCATTCGGCGACCATGGTGAAGGCGGGCGTCTTCCTGCTGGTGCGCTTCTGGCCGGTGCTCTCCGGTACCTATGAATGGTTCTATCTGGTCGGTCTGGCCGGCATCATCACGCTGGTGCTCGGCGCCTATTTCGCGATGTTCCAGCAGGACCTGAAGGGCCTGCTCGCCTATTCGACGATCAGCCATCTCGGCCTCATCACCACGCTCCTGAGCCTCGGCAGTCCGCTCGCGACCGTCGCGGCGATCTTCCACATGGTCAACCACGCGACCTTCAAGGCGTCGCTGTTCATGGCCGCCGGCATCATCGACCACGAGACCGGCACGCGCGACATGCGGCGATTGAGCGGGCTTTTCCGCTATCTGCCGATCACCGGCACGCTTGCCATGGTGGCGAGTGCCGCCATGGCGGGCGTTCCTCTGCTGAACGGCTTCCTGTCGAAGGAAATGTTCTTTGCGGAAGCGGTCGAAACCCATGCGGATTCCATTCTCGACCGCATCCTCCCCTATGTGGCGACCCTCGCCAGCGCCTTCAGCGTCGCCTATTCGCTGCGCTTCATCCACACGGTGTTCTTCGGCCCGCCGCCGACGGACCTGCCGAAACCGAAGCCTCATGAGCCGCCGCGCTGGATGCGCTTTCCCATCGACCTTCTCGTGGTCGCCTGTCTGATCGTCGGGATCATTCCGGCGATTTCGATCGGACCTTTCCTGCATACCGCCGTCGTCAGCGTGCTGGGTCCGGAGACCCCGGAATACAGCCTTTCCATCTGGCACGGCGTCAACCTGCCGCTGATCATGAGCGCCATCGCACTCGTCGGTGGCACGCTGCTCTATCTCTCGCTGCGCAAATATCTCGCGACCTGCGAGGACGGCCCGCCGATATTGCGCAACCTCAAGGGCCAGCGCATCTTCGAGCGGGTTCTTGTGGAAGTGTCCTGGCGCTGGGCTCGCTCGCTCGAACGCCGCTTCGGCACCCGCAATCTCCAACCGCAGCTTCGCTGGGTGGTGGCGACCGGTTTCCTCGCCGGGCTCCTGCCGCTCTATCTCTCCGGTTTCGAAACCCGCGACATCGCCTTTTCCGGCATCGATCCAGCCTTTGCCGCGATCTGGCTGCTTGGCATCTGCCTCGCCTTCGGCACCGCATATCTCGCCAAATACCATCGCCTTGCAGCCCTCGTCATGCTAGGCGGCGTCGGGCTGATCGTCTGCATCACCTTCGTCTGGCTGTCGGCGCCGGATCTCGCCATCACCCAGCTCCTCGTCGAGATCGTCACCACCGTCCTCATCCTTCTCGGCCTGCGCTGGCTGCCGAAGCGGACGGAGGGACTGGCCGAGTCCATCACCCTGCGCGCTCGTTTCCGCCGCTTCCGGGACCTGGCGCTCGCCGTCGTCTGCGGCATCGGCATGACCTTCATCGCCTATGCCGTCATGACCATGCCGGTGCCGGATACGATCGCCAACTATTTCCTCGAGAACGCCTATTCGCAGGGCGGCGGGCGCAATGTCGTCAACGTCATCCTGGTGGATTTCCGCGGCTTCGATACGCTCGGCGAGATCGCCGTGCTCGGCGTCGTGGCGCTGACGGTGTTCGCGCTGCTTCGCCGTTTCCGTCCCGCTGATGACAGCATGGATCTGCCGGAGCAGCAGCGGATCCAGAACAGTTTCGATGAGGATCGTCCGGAGCGTTCGGCCGGCGATACGGTGCGCGACTACCTGCTCGTGCCCTCGGTCATCATGACCTGGCTTTTCCCGGTGATCATCACCTTCGCCGTCTATATTTTCATGCGCGGTCACGACATGCCGGGCGGCGGTTTTTCGGCCGGGCTGACGCTGTCGATCGCATTCCTGCTGCAATATCTGGCCGGCGGCACGCGCTGGGCGGAAGATCGCCTGCGCATTCTGCCATTGCGCTGGATGGGGGCGGGCATACTCACCGCCTCGGCGACGGGCATCGGCGCCTGGTTCTTCGGTTACCCGTTCCTGACCTCGCATTTCCAGTATGTCGAGCTGCCGCTGATCGGCAAGATGCCGGCCGCCACCGCGCTGCTCTTCGATCTCGGCGTGTTCTCGCTGGTGGTCGGCTCCACGGTCCTCATTCTCGTGGCGCTGGCGCACCAGTCGATCCGCATCAACCGCCTGCGGGCGATCGATGCGGCGCGGACGGAGGAGGGCTGATGGAACTTGTTCTTGCCACTGCAATCGGTGTGATGACGGGCTGCGGCGTCTGGCTGATCCTGCGCCCGCGCACCTATCAGGTCATCGTCGGCCTTTCGCTTCTCTCCTATGCTGTCAATCTCTTCATCTTCGGCGTCGGAGGCGTGAAGACCAATGTCCCGCCGATCCTCGTCGACGGCGTACCCAATTCGACGCTTGCAGATCCGGTGCCGCAGGCGCTGGTGCTGACGGCCATCGTCATCGGGTTCGCGACGACCGCGCTGTTCCTCGTCGTGCTGCTGGCCTCCCGAGGCTTGACCGGTACCGACCATGTCGACGGGAGGAACGATCCGAGATGAGCGGCTGGACCCATCACCTCATCATCGCGCCGATCCTGGTGCCGCTGGTCGTCGCCGCGCTCCTGCTGTTCTTCGACGAGCGCCAGCGCGTCGTAAAGGCGATGATCAGCCTTGCATCGACGCTGATCCTGGTTGCGGTCTCGCTCGCGCTGCTGCGGATCGAAAGCGGCCCGAACGATTTCGACGGCGTCTATCTTCTCGGAAACTGGGCGGCGCCGTTCGGCATCGTGCTGGTGCTCGATGCGCTGTCGGCGCTGATGCTGCTGCTGGCGGCGCTGCTCTCCGTCGCCGCGCTGGTCTTTTCGCTAGCCCGCTGGCATGCGGTCGGCGCGCATTTCCACACCATGTTCCAGCTTCTGCTGGTGGGGCTGAACGGCGCCTTCCTGACCGGCGACCTCTTCAACCTCTTCGTCTTCTTCGAGGTGATGCTGGCGGCGTCCTATGGATTGCTGCTGCACGGTTCCGGCCCGCTACGCGTCAAGGCGGGCATGCACTATATCGCCGTCAACCTTGCCGCAGCACTTCTGTTCCTGATCGGCGTGAGCCTGATCTACGGCACCGCCGGCACGCTCAACATGGCCGATCTTGCAGCCCGCATTCCCGATATCGAGCCGGACCGGCGGATGCTGATGGAAGCGGGAGCGGGCGTGCTCGGCATCGCCTTCCTCATCAAGGCGGGCATGTGGCCGCTCTGTTTCTGGCTGCCGACCGCCTATAGCGCCGCCTCCGCCCCGGTCGCCGGCATATTCGCGATCATGAGCAAGCTCGGCATCTACATCATCCTGCGGCTGACCATGCTGCTCTTCGGCGAAGGACCTTCCGCCGGTTTCGGTGCGGACGTGCTTCTCTACGGCGGCATCGCGACTCTGATCTTCGGCACGGTCGGCGTGCTGGCGTCGCAGGCGCTGGGAAGGCTTGCCGGTTTCTCGGTTCTGGTCTCGTCGGGCACGCTGCTGATGGTGCTCGGCATCAATGACGGGGCGATCTCGTCCGGCGCGCTGCTCTACCTCGTCAGCTCGACGCTGACGATCAGCGCCTTCTTCATGCTGATCGAACTGGTGGAACGCGGCCAGGATGCCGGTGCGATCGTGCTTGCCGTCACCATGGAGGCCTATGGCGACGCGGACGACGACGAGCCAGAGGAGGGCGACGGCGTCACCATGCCGGGCACGATGGCAATCCTCGGCATCTGCTTTGCCGCCTGCGGTATCCTGCTCTCCGGCCTGCCGCCGCTTTCCGGCTTTATCGCCAAGTTCGCGATGCTGTCGGCGATGATGGGGACGGGGGCAATCGGCGTGCCGCCGACGGCGGCCGTCTGGGTTCTGGTCACCCTGGTTATTCTCTCCGGCATCGCCGCGCTGATTTCGATGACGCGCGCCGGCATCCGCACTTTCTGGAGCTCGCTCGAAGGAACCGTGCCGCGCGTCCTCGTCATCGAGATCGTGCCGGTGATGTTCCTGCTTTTCCTGACGCTGGCTTTGACTGTCCAGGCAGGCCCCGCGATGCAGTACATGGACACTACGATCCGCAGCCTCAGCAATCCGAGGATCTATATCGACGCAGTGCGTAACGCAGCGCCCGTTGCCGATTATGACGGCGTCTCCTCGACCAACGCAGGGAGCAAGTGATGCTGCCCTATCCGCTGCTCACCTTGTTGCTGATCCTGATGTGGCTGCTGCTCAACGGCTTCACGCGCGGCCATCTCGTGCTTGGCGTCCTGGTCGCCGTCTTCGCTTCATGGGCGATGGCGTCGCTGCGCCCGGACAAGCCGAGGCTCGTCAAATGGTACCTGCTGCCGAAATTGTTCGGGATCGTGCTCTACGATATCGTCAAATCAAATATCGCGGTGGCGAGGATTATTCTCAGGAGCGGCCGGCGCAGCCACAATCCGGGCTTCCTGACCGTCCCGCTGGACATCGAGAACCACACGGCGATTGCGGTACTCGCCGTGGTGCTGACCAGCACGCCGGGATCGGCCTGGCTGGAATACGATTCCAACGACCGGACAGTGCTGCTGCATGTGCTCGATATCGACAACGAGGCGGAGTGGCGGGATACGATCAAGAACAGGTATGAGAAGCTGCTGATGGAGATATTCGCATGAGCGCCATCATTCTCTTCAGTGCGGTTTCGATCGCGCAACTGATGCTGGCCGCGGCGATGGCGATCGCCTCGCTGCGCATGTTCCGGGGCCCAAGGGCACAGGACCGCATCATCGGCCTCGACACGCTCTACATCAACGCGATGCTGCTCCTGGTGACCTTCGGTATCGGCACGGGCCGCGTGATCTATTTCGAGGCAGCGCTGGTCATGGGCATGCTGGGCTTCGTGGCGACTGTGGCGCTCGCGAAATTCCTGATGCGCGGGGAGGTGATCGAATGATGCAGTCTGCCGCCGACATGCCCGTGTGGGCAGCGATTGCGGTCGCGTTTTTCCTGCTGATCGGCTCCGGCCTGGCGCTGATCGGTGCGATCGGCTTCCTGCGCCTGCCGACATTCTACGAGCGCATCCATGCCCCGACGCTCGGCACCAGCTGGGGGATCGGCGGCGTCATGCTGGCCTCGATGATCTTCTTCACGGTGTCCTCGGGGCGTCCAGTCTTCCACGAACTCCTGATCGGCATCTTCGTCACGGTGACGACGCCGATTACCTTCATGCTGCTCGCCCGCGCGGCTCTCCACCGCGACCGTGCGGAAGGCAACGGCAATGTTCCGGACAAGCCGAACAGGAGCCAACCCGCCGGGGAGGATTTGGGCGAGAGCGATCCCCGGAAAGGGTAGGGCGCTCCAGCTGGGCGGCGAAAGTGGGCGGCAATCGCCGACATCTCTGATCTGCGGGCTGCGGCGCGATGGCCGCTTTTTTCCTGATGACAGACTCACTGAGCAACAATATACAGTCAATCCAGGACTAACTATCGGACGTCATGGATGAAGACCTGGAAGCCTGACCTTACCCGCAGCCGCTCCCCGCGCTACATGGCGATCGCCGATGTCATCGAGATGGATTTGCGGAGCGGCAACCTCGTGATCGGTGATCGATTGCCGCCGCAGCGCGAGCTGGCCAAGGTGCTCAACGTCGACTTCACCACCGTAGCGCGCGGCTATCTGGAAGCCCAGAAGCGTGGTCTGGTCAGTTCGCATGTCGGGCGCGGCACCTTCGTGACCGGCGGTGCCAACAAGGAGCGCCGGGGTTTCGTCTCCGACGCCGCGCCGGATCCGCGCCGGGCCTCGATCGTTGATTTTTCCATGAACATGCCGCCGGAGCCGGACGATCCGGAACTGATTGGCCGGATGCAAGGCGGGCTGACCACCGTCGCCACCAACCTCGTGCCTTTGCTGCGTTATCAGAGTTTCGGTGGTGCCGGCGTCGACAAGGAGGCGGCGGCGGTTTGGCTCGGCCGGCGCGGCCTGGTTCCGTCGCAGGAGCGTATCTTCCTCACCCCCGGCGCGCATCCGGCGCTGCTGGCGATCTTCGGCATGCTGGCAAAGCCGGGCGAGACCGTGCTGTCTGAGAACATCACCTATCCCGGTATGCGCTCGATCGCAGCACAACTGCGACTGACCCTTGTCGGCCTGCCGATGGATGACGAGGGCATTCTGCCGGCAGCCTTTGCCGAGGCCTGCGAGAAGAAGAAGCCGAAGGCACTCTATCTCAATCCGATCCTGCAGAACCCGATGACGCTGACCGTTCCGGAACGGCGTCGCGAGGAGATCTGCGCCGTGGCGCGAAAATATGGCGTGCCGATCGTCGAGGACGATGCCTACGGCTTCATTCCCCTGCGCGCGCCGGCACCGCTGGCGGCGATCGCTCCGGACCTGACCTGGCATGTCGGCGGGCTTTCCAAATCTCTCGGCGCCGGCCTCAGGCTCGCCTATGTCGTCGCCCCGGATACCAGGGCCGCGTGGCCCTTCGTCAGCGCCATGCGCGCCAACAACGTCATGGCATCGCCGCTGTCGGCAGCGCTCGCCACCCGTTGGATCGAGGACGGCACGGCCGACAACATCCTGCACTTCGTCAGGACCGAAGCGATGGCCCGCCAGGCGCTGGTCGCAAACATACTGCCGGAGGGCAGCTATCGCGGCGACCCGCTCAGCTTCAACATCTGGCTGCCGTTGGCACAGGGCTGGACCCGCTCGACGTTCGGCAGCCACATGCGTTCCGCCGGCATCGGCGTTGTGGCGAGCGACGCCTTCTGCGTCGACGGCCCGGCACCGGAAGCGGTGCGCGTATGCCTCGGCGGTCCCATCCAGCGGCCGGCGCTCGAGGCTGCCCTGGAATTCATGGGACATGCGCTGCAAAGCTCGCCCGAAATGGCCGGCTCCTTCTTCTGATCTCTCCACTCTGCGATCCATGGCCGGAACGCCTGCGGCATTCTGGCTAATCGACTCATTGAATGCATCAATTTATATAATGAGTGCAATCAATTGACGATTTGATCGCTTTGCTCCCAAGGACGATGATCATGGATCACGAATGGCCTCCTCTCCCTCCCATGCAGACCGGTATCCGCGGGCGCTGCCCACGTTGTGGTCAGGGGCATCTGTTCAACGGCTTCCTGACGCTCAGCCGGAAATGCGAATCCTGCGGACTGGATTATTCCTTCGCCGACCCCGCAGACGGTCCGGCCTTCTTCGTGATGTGCTTTGCCTGCGTGCCGAGCGTGCTTCTCGGCGTCTGGCTGGAAGTGCAGTATCAGCCGGCCTGGTGGGTTCACCTGCTGGTAACATTGCCCTTCATGCTTCTCACCTGCATCCCGCCGCTTCGGCCGCTGAAGGGTTGGCTGGTGGCGAGCCAGTATTTCTACAAGGCGGAAGAAGGAAAGCTGGTGAGACGCGCCAGCTAGGTCGCATCATTTGCCGAGATTGACTGGAGCGTCGAGGAAAGCTTTCAATTCCCGCGCGGCTGCGCTGCCTGCACGGTTCGCCCCGATCGTCGAAGCAGATGGGCCGTAGCCGACCAGGTGGATGCGCGGGTCCTTGGCGACCTGCGTCGCCAGCCGACCGGTCATCAGGATGCCGCCGCTCGCCTCGCGCAGTTGCAGCGGGGCGAGGTGATCGAGCGAGCTGCGAAAGCCCGTGCACCAGAGGATCACATCGGCCCGTTGCTCGGAGCCATCCGCCCAGCGTATCCCGTGTTCGGTGATCTCGGAAAACATCGGCAACCTTTTCAGCGTGCCCCGTTCGCGCGCCGCCTGGATCGCCGGCGTGACGGGCAGGCCGGTCACCGAAACCACTGAACCCGGCGGAAGGCCCTGGCGGACACGATCTTCCACCAAAGCCACAGCCGCGCGTCCCACCTCCGGGGTGAACGGCTCGTCGCGGAATTGCGGCTCCCGTCGCGTCACCCAGGTGGTCGAGGTGACGTGGGAGATCTCGTCGAGCAACTGGATCGCCGAAATCCCGCCGCCGACCACGACGACATGCAGGCCAGAAAATTCCTCGGCGGTGCGATAATCGCGCGTATGGAGCTGCCGCCCATGGAAACGGTCAGCGCCGGGATAGTCGGGGATGTAAGGCGATTCCCATGTGCCGGTGGCATTGATCAAGCCCCGCGCCGAAAAGGCGCCGCGGTCGGTTTCGACCCTCAACCGATCGCCCCTCGGGCAGACGACCGTCACCTTGACGGGACGATGGACGCGCAGATCGAAGGCGGCTTCGTAGGCCGCAAAATATTGCGGCACGGCGACCGACGCCTTCACCAGATTGGCTGAAGTATCGACCACCTCCTCGAACCGCATTCCGGGGAGATCATGCACGCGGTTGGCGGTGGCCAGCGTCAAAGAAGGCCAGCGAAACTGCCAGGCACCGCCAGGCTCCGGAGACTGGTCGAAGACCACGAAATCCTTGTCCGGCGCAAGGCCGAGCTTGCGCAGGTGATAGGCCGAGGACAGGCCCGCCTGGCCGGCTCCGATCACGACGATATCGACCTTGACTGCCACCCGGGCGTGCTCGGGTCCTTTGTCAGCGAGGTGATCCGGTTCGGGGTCTGCGGCCATGCGGAATATCCATGCCAGTGACGGGGCGAGGGGCGGGCAGACAAGGCTTATACGGCCGCGAAAGACGCTTCAAGCAAAACGGGCCGCAGGGGCGCCGGGAGAATTGCCGGGCCTCAATTCATATAGGGACACCCATGGTCGAGTGCCCAGGTGCTCGCTCTGGCCGCCGGACCTGTGCCATAGTGCGGTCCTTCCGACGAAAGCGATTCCATGCCACCGACCCCAGACCGCATCGATCCCCTGTTTGACAGACAAGGCACGAAAAACCCGCTCGACGTGCTGAAGCGCGTCTACGGCTATTCGTCGTTCCGGGGCAAACAAGCGGCTGTCGTCGAGCAGGTCGTATCGGGCGGCGATGCCGTGGTGCTGTTTCCGACCGGTGCGGGCAAATCGCTCTGCTTCCAGATCCCCGCCCTCTGCCGTGACGGCGTCGGCATTGTCGTTTCGCCGCTGATCGCCCTGATGCGCGACCAGGTGGAGGCGCTGAAACAGCTCGGCGTGCGCGCCGCCGCCCTCAATTCCTCGCTGACGCGCGAAGAATTCGTCGACGTCCGCCGGGCGATCACAAACGGCGATCTCGATCTTCTCTATGTGACCCCCGAGCGCATCGTCACGCCGGCCTTCAAGGAGATGATCGGCAATGCGAGGATCGCGTTGTTCGCGATCGACGAGGCGCACTGCGTCTCGCAATGGGGCCACGACTTCCGCCCGGAATATCGCGAGCTCGGCCATCTCGCGGAATATTATCCAGGCGTGCCGCGCATGGCGCTGACGGCGACCGCCGATCCACACACCCGCGAAGATATCATCGACAAGCTTGCGCTCCGCTCGGCGGAGGTGTTCACCACTTCTTTCGACCGACCGAACATCGCCTATGAGATCGTCGAGCGGGACCAGCCGCGCCAGCAGCTCCTGCGTTTTCTCTCCCGCCACAAGGGTTCGAGCGGCATCGTCTATTGCCTGTCGCGCGCCAAGGTCGAGGATACCGCCGAGTGGCTGAACGGGCAGGGTATTCGCGCGCTCGCCTACCACGCGGGCATGGATCGCAGCATGCGCGATGCCAATCAGGACGCGTTCCTGAAGGAAGAGGACCTCTGCCTGGTCGCCACCGTCGCCTTCGGCATGGGCATCGACAAGCCGAACGTGCGTTATGTCGCCCATCTCGATCTGCCCGGTTCGGTCGAGGCCTATTACCAGGAGACCGGCCGCGCCGGGCGTGACGGCCTGCCGTCCGATGTCTGGATGGCCTATGGCATGGCTGACGTCATCCAGCGCGGCCGGATGATCGACGGCGGCACGTCGGGCGATGACATCAAACGGGTCGAGCGCGCCAAGCTCAATGCGCTGCTCGGCATCTGCGAAACGCCGGGCTGCCGAAGGCAGGCGATCCTCGCTCATTTCGGCGAGGCGCATGGCGGCGAGTGCGGCAACTGCGACACCTGCCTCAAGCCGGTCGAAACTTGGGACGGAACCGAGGCCGCCATCAAGGCGCTGGCGGCGATCTACCGGACTGGCGAACGTTTCGGCACCGGCCACCTGATCGACGTGTTGCTCGGGAACCGGAACGAGAAGACCACGCGCTTCGGCCATGCGGACATGCCTGTCTTCGGCGTCGGCAAGGATATTCCGTCGAAGACCTGGCAATCGGTCTATCGCCAACTCCTCGCCGCCGGCTTCGTCAGCGTCGATCATGAGGCGTTCGGCGCGCTGAAGCTGGAAGAGGGCGCGCGCGCCGTTTTCAAGCGCGAACGCGAGGTCCGTTTCCGCAAGGACCGCCCGACGACGGGCAAGGCATCGCGAAGCGCATCGCCGAGCGCGGCAAACGCAAGATCTGCGTTGGAAGGGTCCGATGCCGAACTCTTCGAGGCACTGCGCGTCGCGCGCCTGGGGATTGCCAAGGAGCTTTCGGTGCCGCCCTATGTCGTTTTTCCGGATACGACCCTGGTCGCGTTTGCGACCGCCCGCCCGACGAGCCGCGACGCGCTGCTCGGCATTTCCGGGGTAGGGCAATCGAAGCTCGAGCGTTACGGCGACGCCTTCCTGGCGGTGATCCGGGCGCACGAGAGATAGGCAGCAACCGCGTATCAGTAGAACGTCGAGTGGAAAGGCGTGACCGCAGCCCCCATCGCCGATGCGTCGCTGGCGATTTCCGAGATGATCAGCTTGGGGCCGGGGCGGTGCACGCCATAGCGCGGTCGATCATAAATGCGGGTCCGATCGACCATCATCTGCGCCAGGTCCGGGGGAATCTGGCCGCCGAACACGATCGCCTGCGGATCCACGATTGCCCGGATGGCGTTGATGAGGCGATTGTAGGCGGGCGTGACCTCGTCCACCCATTCGGTGACGCCTGGCCAGTTCCGGTCGAAATGTTTGCGCATGTAGCTGATCGAGGGCACGTCGACACCGTTGCGATTCAGCCGCTCGATCAGGTACTGCAGCGCCGGCCGGTGTTTCGATTCTTCCGCGTCGTAGATCCCGGAGAATTCCCCGGCGTTGCCATTGCCGCCAAGCAGCAGTTCCCCGTCGCTGATCAATCCGCCGCCGAAACCGTAGTTGAAGCTCAGATAAGCGAAATGCTTGATATAACGCCCGACGCCGAACATCGCTTCGGCGATTGACCCCGTATTGGCGCCATTGTGCACCCAGACCGGTTTGCCGAAATATTCAGCGAGCAGCGGACCGAGTTCGATCAGCGACCATTCATGCAGCGGCAGGGGCGCATTGTAGCGGGTTCCTCCGACATGATAGCCCGCTATTGCGAAGCCGATGGCGAAAAGAGCCTCCGGGGACAGGTCGTTGAGTTTCTGTGCCTCCGCGAGCCGCGTCCTGACGAGATCGAGGGATTGGGCCATCGTGTGTTCGCGCAGCGTCACGCTGCTTTCGGCGAGGATATTGCCGGCAAGGTCCATCAGGCAGATGCCGATAACGTCGGTATTGACCGAGATGCCGCAGGAATAGGCGTAGCGGGGGTTGAGGCGGATCGTCGGGCTCGGTTGCCCGCGGCCGACGCCAGGTTTTGGAGAGCCGAGCAAGACGACGCCGCGTTCCGCCAACTGGTCGATGATCCGATAGACCGATTGCTGGGTGAGGTCGGTATGATCGGTCACTTCGGAGCGGGAGAGACCGGGGTGACGCCAGATGAGCTTGAGCAGGCTGCGCTCGTTCGGCGAAACGACGCCGCTTTCACCTGCGCGCAGGAATTGGGGCGGGATCAGAACTTCGGGAAAATAGGCCACTGATCCACCTCCGTCGCCGACAATTACCATCGAGGTGTAATAATCGCGGTTGTAATCCGCCGTCTACCTCGCGTTTTCCTTTGCTTAGATGGAAATACCTTGCGCGGCAAGGGTATCGCTTCGTCATTTAATTGTTACACATAAAGTGTAGTAATGCCGCGTTCCAATGCCGATCCCACTCGGCCGATCACCCAAACAGGCGAGGGCAAATGATGAAGATTTCCATTCTGGCGGCGGCTGCCGCCCTGATGGCGGGCGCGTGTTCCGCGCAGGCCGCCAATATCGAGTTCTGGTACGGCAATACGGGCCCTGTCGAATCCGCGATCAAGGCCCAGTGCGATGCTTTCAATGCCGCGCAGCCGCAGCACAAGGTCACCTGCGTCGGCCAGGGCAGCTACGAAGTGTCGATGCAGAAGGCGATCGCCGCCTTTCGTGCCAAGAACCATCCGGTGCTGATCCAGTTCTTCGACGCCGGCACGCTCGACCTGATGCTGTCGAACGCCGTCGTGCCGGTCCAGGAAATCCTGCCCGACGTCAAATGGGACAATTATATCGCCGGCGCCCGCGCCTATTACGAAACGTCCGGCGGCAAGCTGTTCGCACAGCCCTACAATGCCTCGACGCTGCTGTTTTATACGAACAGGACCGAGCTCGAGAAGGCCGGCATCACCCAGACCCCGACCACGTGGGAAGAGGTGATCAACGCCGCCCGCAAGCTCAAGGCTGCCGGCCATGCATGCCCGTTCGTCACCGATGGCGATACCTGGCGTGTGCTGGAGCAGTTCTCCGCCCGCCACGGCCTGCCGATCGCTTCCAGGCACAATGGCTATGATGGCCTCGACGCCGAATACGTCTTCAACACCACCTTCGCCGCCAAGCACCTCCAGAACCTGGTGGACTGGCGCAAGGAAGGCCTGGTCAAGCTCAACGCCGATACCAAGGCCGGCAATTACACCGCCGCCTTCAACGCCGGCGAATGCGCGATGATGGAAGGCTCCTCCGGCTCCTACGCCGCCTCCACCAAGGCCTTCGACGGCAAGTACCAGCTCAGCGTCAACATGGCGCCGATGTACAAGGGTTACGATCGCCACAATACGCTGGTGGGCGGCGCTTCGATCTACGTGATGAAGGGCCATGACCAGGCTCAGGTCGATGGCGCCAAGGCCTTCCTCGACTTCCTGCGCAAGCCGGAACAGCAGATGGCATTCACCGCGGCGACCGGTTACGTCCCCGTCACCAACGACGTGCTCGAGGCGATCAACAACAGCGGCGACGCCAAGGCCGCGAAATACGCGACTGCCGCCATCGGCATCGAGTCGATGAACCAGCCACCGACCGCCGACAGCCGCGGTATTCGCCTCGGCTTCTACGTGCAGTTCCGCGAGATCTTCATGGAAGAGACCCAGAAGGCCTATGGCGGCCAGCAGACCATGCAGGTCTCGCTCGACAACGCCAAGAAGCGTGGCGACGAGTTGTTGCGCCGCTTCGAGCAGACCTACAAGGGCGTCAAGCTGCCTTGATCCAAGCTTGATCGGCGCGGGCGGGACAAAACCTGTCCGTGCCGATCCCTCACTTCGGGCTTTTCCCATGACCTCTGAATCCACCCTCTTCAGCAATCGCTGGCTGCCGGCCCTGCTGGTCGCGCCGTTCATGCTGCTGATCGTCCTTTTCTTCTACGTGCCGATCTTCCAGGCCTTCTACTGGTCCTTCTTTCTCGAACAGCCGTTCGGCGGCGGTTCGATGTTCGTGGGCCTCGACAATTTCGCCCGCGTCCTTTCCGACCGGGAGTTCTGGCAGGCAGGCTGGCGCACCA
Source organism: Neorhizobium tomejilense (assembly GCA_002968845.1). Taxonomy (GTDB): domain Bacteria; phylum Pseudomonadota; class Alphaproteobacteria; order Rhizobiales; family Rhizobiaceae; genus Neorhizobium; species Neorhizobium tomejilense. The sequence goes on from PVBG01000003.1 coordinate 213,172, forward strand.
TCCTGTTCATGGTGACCGGATCGTCGCTCGCCGTGCTGGTCCCGCTGATCCTCGCGGTCGCCGCCGACCGGAAGATTCGCCTGTCACTGCCGGCCCGCAACGTGCTGGTCTGGCCGAAGGGCGTCGCGGGCGCTTCGATCGGCGTCGTGTTCGCTTTCGTCTTCAATCCGTTCGTCGGCATCCTGGCGCCGCTCAACCAGGCCTTTCCCGGCATCTGGGCGCCCGGCATCGATGGCACGGATGCCTTCATCACCCTGATCGCCGCGCATGTCTGGGGAGGCATCCCGTTCAATTTCGTCATCCTCCTGGCAGGACTGCAATCGATCCCCCGCACCATGCACCAAGCGGCGGCGATGGACGGGGCAGGGCCCTGGCGGCGGATCTTTGATGTGCAATTGCCGCTGATCATGCCGCAGCTCTTCCTGACGCTGGTGCTGGAATTCACTGAAAGCGTCACCTCCGCCTTCGCGCTGATCGACACGATCACCCATGGCGGTCCGGGCGGCGCGACCACGCTGCTCGTCTACAAGATCTACAAGGATGGTTTCAGCGGCTACGATTTGTCAGGCGCCTCCACCCAGACCGCGATCCTGATGGTCTTCGTCATCCTTCTCACCGCCGCCCAGTTCGTCTTCCTCGGCCGGCGCATCAACTACGAGCGCTGACAGATGATCGAGAACGCACGCTCCCTCAACATCGCCGCGAGCCTGATCCTCTTGGTCGGCATGCTCTATATCCTCGGCCCGCTCTACCTGACGCTGGCGACGGCATCGCAATCCTATGAATTCCTGCTGCGCAATGGGCTTGCCTGGTACCCCGGCGACCAGTTCCTGAACAATGCGGCGCGCATCTTCACCGAGACGCGCATCCCGATCCAGATGTTCAACAGCCTCGCCGTGGCGTTCAGCCTGGCGATCGCGACCTGCATCCTGTCCTTCCTGTCGGCCTATGCCATCGTCTATTTCCGCATCCGCTGGGCAGGCGTCGCCTTCGCATTGATCCTCGCCACCATCATGCTGCCGGTCGATATCCGTGTCATCACCACCTATCAGGTGGCGTCGAACATATTCTCGCCGATCAATGCGTTGCTCGACGTGACGGGCTTGAATGGTGTGATCTCGGAACTCTTCGGAGCGCCCGTCCAGCTCGAACTGAGCGTCCTGAACACCCATTTCGGCCTCATCGCGCCGCTTGCCGCGCACGGCACCGGCACGTTCCTGTTCCGTCAGTTCTTCCGCACCCTGCCGGGAGATTTGTTCAAGGCCGCCCGCATGGACGGGGCGGGGCCAGTCCGCTTCATGTTCGATATCCTGCTGCCCCTGTCGCGCACCAGTTTCGCGGCGCTGTTCGTGCTGACCTTCCTGAGCGGCTGGACGCAGTATCTCTGGCCGCTTGTGGCCTCCTCGACGCCCGACATGCAGACCGCCGTTGTTGGCCTCGCGCGGTTGCTGCCGGATTCGGACGGCACCGTGCCCGACTTTCCGATGATCATGGCGGGCGCCGTGATCGTTTCCCTCGTGCCCCTCCTGATGATCGCGCTCTTACAGCGGTATCTGGTGCAGGGCCTCGTGCTTTCGGAGAAATAGCGATGAACGCCATAGATACAGCCATCCGCGCGGCCGCCGCGAGCATCACGGTCAAGGGCCTGACCAAGGCCTACGACGCCCAGACGGTGGTCATTCCGCCGATGGATGTCGAGCTCAAGGCCGGCGAATTCACGGTCGTGCTCGGTCCTTCCGGCTGCGGCAAGTCCACCCTGTTGCAGATGATCGCCGGGCTGGAACGGGTGAGCGGCGGCAAGATCCTCATCGGCGCCCGCGAGGTTCAGGACCTCGAACCGAAACATCGTGGCTGCGCCATGGTGTTCCAGAATTATGCGCTCTATCCGCACATGACGGTGTTCGAGAACATGGCTTACAGCCTGAAGGTCGCCGGCATGCAGAAGGCCGAGCGCACCGAGCGGGTAGCAGCAGTCGCAAAGATGCTCGGCCTTGCCGACTATCTGCAACGCAAGCCAGGACAGCTTTCCGGTGGCCAGCGCCAGCGCGTCGCGATCGGCCGCGCCATCGTGCGCGAACCCGGCGTGCTGCTGTTCGACGAGCCGCTGTCCAACCTCGATGCGCAGCTTCGCCACGACATGCGCGTCGAGCTTGCCGACCTGCACCGCCGCATCGGCGCCACCACCGTCTTCGTCACCCACGACCAGGTGGAGGCGATGACGCTCGCCGACCGTATCCTGATCCTCAACAAAGGCCGGATCGAACAGTTCGATACGCCGAAGGCCATCTATCACCATCCGGCCTCGGTCTTCGTCGCGAAATTCATCGGTGCCCCGCCGATGAATATCTTGTCCGTGACCGGAGATGGATCGGCGCTGCGGCTCGCCGACGGGCAGGTGGTGGCGAACGCCCCGCTGACCGGCGCCTACCAGCTCGGCCTCCGGCCTGAGGATATCGTCGTCGATGGCAAGGCGGACGGCCATGCGGTCAAGGCAAAACTCAGGTTCCGCGAGGATCTCGGCTCCCATTCGGTGCTGGCCGCCGATCTCGGCGGCTCGATCGTCCGCATCGCGACGCCCTTCGGCGCGGAGATTGCCGACCAGCTCGAACTTCATCTGAATTTCCCGACCTCGCGGCTGCATCTTTTCGATGCTGCGACGGGTCGGGCCATACCCGGTGCCTTCGGCGCCCAATGAAAGCCCGGCGCTCAAGGCGCCCTATGAAAGAAACCCTCATGAACTATCGAGACTTCATCGCCGATCAGGCACGTAGCTGCGCCGTCGTTGCCCATCGCGGCGCCTGGCACGGCGCTCCGGAAAACAGCCTGGCGGCGATCGAGAACGCCATTGCGCTCGGCTGCGAGATCGTCGAACTCGACGTGCGCAAGAGCGCCGACGGCGAGCTTTTCCTGATGCACGACGATACGTTGGAACGCATGGCCGGCATCGACCGCGATGCCGAGACTTTCACCATGGCGGAGCTGCAGGCGATCATGCTGCGCGAGGACGACGGCGGCGAAGGCCGCGCGGTGAGCGACCAGCCCATTCCCACGCTCAGACAGGCGCTGGACGTCATCCGCGGCCGCATCTTCGCCGATCTCGATCTCAAGGATCGCGGACTGTTCTCCGAAGTCGCCGCCTGCGCCCGCGAGATGGGCGCGGCCGCCGATGTCGACCTCAAGACGAAGGTCCACAGCATGGCCGACGTGGAATGGGTGCGTGCCCAGAAGATCGACGGCGTGCCGTTCATGGGCATGGCCCGTTTCACCGCCGAAAACACCGGCGACGCGCTGGCAGTGCTCTCCGAACTCTCGCCCTTCATGTGCGAAATCCGCTTCGACAGCCTCGAAACGATCGCCCATCACCGCGAGGCCTTCGCCAAGGCGGGCATGGCGCTCTGGGTCAACACGCTCGACCAACCGGGCAGTGGCGAATGGACGGACAGTGCGGCGCTTGCCAACCCCGATCTGATCTGGGGCCGTTTGATGGACGCGGGCATCAGCGTTATCCAGACGGACCAGCCCGCCGCATTGAAATCCTACATAAAGGCTCGCCGAGCATGACGATCATTTCCGAGGCAGTGCTCCAGTCCCTCATGGAGGATATGCGCCAGGCGGGGGAGGCGGAGGTTCTGCCTCGTTTCCTCGGCATAACGGCGGATGGCATCCGCGCCAAGACCGCCCCGGACGACATCGTCACCGATGCCGACCTGGGTGCGGAACGTCGGCTTTCCGCAGCACTCGCCGGTTATTTTCCCGAGGCGCTGATCGTCGGCGAGGAAGCGGTCTCGGCTGATCCCGCGCTGCTCGACCGGCTGGCGGATGCCGAACTGGCGGCAATCATCGATCCTGTCGACGGCACCTGGAATTTCGCCCATGGCGTGCCACTGTTCGGCATGATCGTGGCGATCGTTTCCGGCGGAAACACCGTCGCCGGGCTGATCCACTATCCGTTGACCGGTGATTTCCTCGTGGCGCGGCCGGGCGAGGGGGCCTGGCATGTCGCCCGTGACGGAATTCGAACCCGTCTTGCCGTGGCCGCGCCGGTTCCGGTCAGCGAAATGAGCGGTTTCGTACCGCTGCACATGTTCTCGTCGCAAGAGCAGGCGGCGTTCGCGTCGCGGGTCCTGCGTTTCGGCCGTACCACCACATGGCGCTGCTCCGCCTTCGAATACCGGATGGTGGCGACCGGAGCGATGAGCTTCTCGCTGAATGCGGACATGAATCCGTGGGATCATGCGGCGGGCGAGCTGATCCACCGCGAAGCCGGCGGCCATAGCGGGCTTCTGAGCGGCGAACCCTATCGTCCCGCGATGGCGAAAGGACGGTTGCTGCTTGCGGCCGATGCGGCGAGCTGGGAGGCAATCCGCGAGAGCCTGAGCTGAAAGCCCAGGCGTTGGACAACGGCAATTTTCATTCTGGCTTTCGTCATCGTGACGTGTAATGTATACATGATCGGGCTCTCGGGGAGGAGTCTATATCGCGTATCAGGATCCCTGACGGGGCTTCGGCGCGGTGAGGAGAATGCGTAGCAGCCGCCCGCATGTCACATATTGATCAAGCGGGCAGCGGACTGATAGGAGGATCAGGGCCGGATGCAGCAGCTTGCCGAGACCACCATGGCCGGCCAGGACACGCTTCTGGATATCCAGAACCTGACATTGTCACTGCGTGACCAATCAGGTTGGGTCGAAGTCCTCAACAATGTTTCGCTTTCGGTGAAGCCGAAGGAAATTCTCGGCGTTGTCGGCGAGAGTGGCTGTGGCAAGTCGATGACCGCCCTCTCCATTCTCCGGCTCCTGCCGCCGCGCGATTCTCGCCTTGGTGGTAAGATTCTGTTCGGTGGCCAGAACCTCGCCGCCTGTTCTGAATCGCAGATGAATCGCATTCGCGGCCGGCACATCAGCATGATTTTCCAGGAGCCGATGAGCGCCCTCGACCCGGTGTTCACCGTGGGGTACCAGATCGAGGAAACCCTTCAACGACATTTCAAGCTCAGCCGTCGGGAGGCTTCGGAACGTGCCATCGCGGCGCTAAATTCGGTCGGCATCGCATCGCCGCGCCACGTCGCGACGCTCTATCCGATGAACCTTTCGGGCGGCATGCGCCAGCGGGTGATGATCGCCATGGCGCTGGTCTGCGAACCGCGCCTGCTCATCGCCGACGAGCCGACCACGGCTCTCGACGTAACCATCCAGGCGCAGATCATGGACCTGCTTTTAGGCCTGGCCGACCGCACCGGCACGGCCATCATGTTCATCACCCACAATCTCGGTCTGGTCGCGCAGAGCTGCCACCGGATGGTCACGATGTATGCAGGGCAGGTGGTCGAGGGCGGTCCTGTGAGGGACGTCATCGCTGGTCCCCGCCATCCTTATACGGCCGGTCTACTGCACTCGATACCCGACAGCAACCGCGCACGCGGCACGCTGCCCTCGATCGCCGGCCGCGTGCCGTCGCTACGTCACATGCCGAAGGGCTGTCGCTTCGGGCCGCGCTGTTCCTATTCAATGCAGCCCTGCGAACTGCCCCAGAGCATCGAGAACGAGGGCGTAGAGGATGTTGATCGCAGGGAAGTGCGCTGCAATCGCTGGGAAGAACTCGCATTGAGAGGGGTCGGGGCATGAGTTTGAGCGCTCCTTCCGAGCAGTCGGCGCTTGATGTCGATGATCTGCATGTCACTTTCGGCAATCCTCGGCGCGGCTCGCTGATCCGCGCCGTCGACGGGGTCAGCTTCAGTGTCCGCAGGGGCGAGATTTTCGGCGTGATCGGCGAATCCGGCTCCGGCAAGTCGACGCTCGGACGTTGTCTCGTCGGCCTGCTCAGTCCAAGCGGCGGCGGCGTTCTGCATGACGGTATCGATCCGTTCAAGTTTTCCCGCAGCGAACTCAACCGCCACCGGCGCAAGTATCAGATCGTCTCGCAGGATCCGAATGCGGCTTTCGATCCGCGCATGACCATCCTCCAGAGCATCTGCGAGCCCTTGAACATTGCCGGCGAGGGGACGAAGGCCGAGCGGCGTGAAAAGGCGTTCGCGATGCTCGACCGGGTGTCGCTGTCGGCCGAAATGGCCAACCGTTATCCGCACGAGATTTCCGGCGGCCAGAAGCAGCGCGCCAATATCGCCCGTGCGCTGATGCTGGATCCGAACGTGATCGTCTGCGACGAGGTGGTGGCGGCGCTCGACGTGTCGATCCAGGCCGACATGCTCAATCTATTCGCCCGGCTGCAGGAGCAGTTCGGCCTCACCTACGTCTTCATCAGCCATGACCTGCGGGTGGTCAGCCATATCAGCGACCGGGTGGCCGTCATGTATTTCGGCAAGATCGTCGAGGTCGGCCCCGCCCACGCCGTAATCGAAACGCCGCTGCATCCCTATACGGAGGCGCTGCGCTCGGCCGAACCTGAGATCGACCCCACGGCCGCCGATGCCCGGCAGAGGATCATCCTGCAGGGCGAGATACCGAGCGCGATCGCGCCGCCAAGCGGCTGCCGTTTCCACACGCGCTGCCCGCGGGTGCGCGACATCTGTCGCACGCAGGAACCCCCGCAGCGCGAACTGCTGCCCGGGCGGCATGTCGCATGCCATTTCGCCGAGGAGATGCTGGGCGAAAAGGAGAGGAGAAGTCTTGGTCTTGCGGAAAGGAACGCTGCCCACCAAGGCGCTGCCGCGCAGGGCGCTGAGATGATGTGACGCTGATATTGCGGCCGAACACGGCCGGTCATGGATGATGGAGGAGAAGACGTGACCACAAATTTATTTGGAAAGATACCCGATATTAGCCGTCGTTCGCTGTTGGCTGGAACGGTCGCCGCCGGCGGCCTGGCCCTGCTGCCGGCAACGGCGCGGGCTCAGGCTCCGCAACCGAGATCCGGCGGCACTCTGAGGGCCGTGATGCCGTTCAACCCCGCCGCGCTCGACCCGCTGACGGGCCGCAACAATCCCGATTTCAACGCCCTTCTGCTGATGTTCGACGCGCTGATCGGCTTTGATCCGCAGACGCTCGAACTGCAGCCGATGCTGGCGACCTCGTGGAAGTTCACCGACCCGACGACGCTGGTTCTCGAACTGCGCCAGGGCGTCGAGTTCCATGATGGCACGCCGTTCAATGCCGAGGCGGTGGTCTTCCACCTGCAGCGCTGCAGCACCTACGATCGCTCCAACGTCAAATCGGATCTTGCTGTCGTCGACAAGGTCGAGGCGACCGGCCCCTATCAGGTTTCGCTGAAGCTGAAATATCCGGACGCCACCCTGCCTGCGATCCTGACCGACCGCGCCGGTCTCATCGTGTCGCCTGCTTCGGTCAAGGCTGCCGCGGGCGGCAATGTCGACCGCGCGCCTGTCGGCACCGGGCCGTTCAAGTTCGTCGAATGGCAGGACAACACCCTTATCAAGGTCGTGAAAAACGCCAATTACTGGGGTGAAAAGCCCTATCTCGACGGCGTCGACATGCGCATCGTCAACGAGTTCAACACGGCTGTACGCACGGTGACGGCCGGCGAATCCGATATCGTTCTCAACATGAGCGCGCAGCAGATGGCCGTGGCCAAGCGTGACCCGAAGCTGATCGCCGAAGCGACGCCCTCGATGATCTACTACACCGCGTTCCTGAACTACGGTGAGGGGCCGCTGAAGGACGTTCGCGTTCGGCAGGCCATGAACTGGGCGCTCGACCGGCCGGTGCTCAATCAGGTCTTGTGGGGTGGTCTCGGCGGCGGACATTGCAGCATGTTCCCGTCAGGCTTCTGGGCCAACGACCCGGCGACCGAAAACTATTACAAGCTGGATCTCGACCGCGCCAAGTCGCTGCTGAAGGCGGCAGGTTTCGCAAAGGGCATCGAGATCGCCACCTTCACCTGGGCCGACCAGGCGGCGGTACAGCGTCAGGAAGTCCTTGGCGCCCAGCTTGCCGAGGCGGGCATCCGGCTGAAGGTCACTCCGGCGCAGCCGGCGCAGACGATGCAATACTTCCTCACCGAGAAGAAGGGTCAGATGCTGATGACCCCGACCGGCGGTCTTCCGGATCCGGCAACCGCCTACGATCGCCAATTCTCCGCGACGGCCTACCGCAACGCGGCCAAGATCGAGCTGCCAGGTTATCGTGAGCTGATGGATGCGTCGATGAACACGTTCGACAATGCCAAGCGCAAGGACGTGCTCCACAAGATGCAGCGTTTCGTGTTGGAAAACGCGCTGCACCTGCCGCAGTTCTCGTCTGCCGGCATCATCATTCGTACGCCGAAGGTGCACGGCTTCAACTTCAGCCTGCTGCAGCGCCCGCGCTTCCACAAGGTGTGGATGGAGGCCTGAGCCCCAAGCGATGCGATCCCCGATGCGACCGTCGCATCGGGGATCGCTCGGAACCGGAGCGCTGCGGTTTCGCCCGTGCCGCCCCCGCATCGGAAGGCAGTATTCTGCGCGTCCGGTGTTCCCGCGCCGACCCCTGAATTGGCCGGCGTCAATTGCGGATTGACGGAGTATCGATGATGTACGGCGTCCCCGGGATGGTTGCGCAAAGGCTCATGCAGCTGGTGCCCGTGATGATTGTGGCCACCTTCGTGGTGTTTTCCCTCGTCTACATGATGCCTGGCGACCCGGCCATGATGATCGCGGGCGACTATGCGACGGCGGAACGGATCGCGGAAATCCGCCAGATCTACGGATTCGACCGTCCGATGCTGGTGCAATATTTCTTCTGGCTGGGAAATGCCCTGCAGGGCGATCTCGGTCATTCGCTGTTCTCGAACGAATCGGTTCTGCGGCTGATCCTTTCGCGCCTGCCGCACACGGTCCTGCTGGTGCTCTATGCGCTGGTTCTCGGCGCCGCACTCGGCATTCCCCTCGGCATTCTTGCCGCGACACGCCAGGGCACCACACTCGACAAGATCATCACCAGCGTCGCCTCGCTCGGTGTCGCGGTGCCCAATTTCTGGCTCGGCATCATTCTGGTGACGCTCTTTTCGCTCGGTTATCGCTGGTTCCCGGCCACCGGTGCCGTATCCGTCTTCGAAAAACCGCTGGAGTCGCTGTATTACGCGACCCTTCCGGCGGTAGCACTCTCCACCGGCGTGGTTGCCGTTCTGGCGAGGCAGGTGCGCAGCGCGCTGCTCGAAGTGCTCGGCTCGCAATATATCCGCACGCTGCGCGCCAAGGGGCTCGGTTCCGGCGCCATCCTCTGGAAGCACGGGCTGCGCAACGTGGCGGCGACGATGCTGACGATTGCCGGCCTGCAGGTGAATCGGCTGTTTTCCAGCGCCGTCATCATCGAGGCGGTCTTCGCAATTCCTGGCGTCGGCAACCTCATCAGCTATTCGGCGCTCAACAAGGATTTCCCGGTGGTGCAGGGCGTGGCGCTCGTGCTCGTGCTGGTGGTTATCCTCACCAATCTCCTGGTCGACGTGCTCAACGCGACTTTCGATCCCAGAGTGGCAGCCTCCACATGACCGATACGAACATGACCGCGATGACCCAAACCGCTGCTGCGCCGGCAGCCAGGGCGACCCTTCCGCCCCCCGTCCGCTTCCGTTTCTGGGCCTGGCTATGGGCTGACAAGCGGGCGCTGGTCAGCCTTGCCTACCTCTCCGTTCTGGTTCTGGCGGCGATCTTCGCGCCGGTGATCGCGCCCTATGCGCCGAACAAGCAGAACCTGATGGACCTTCTGGCGCCGCCGAGCGGCGCGCACTGGCTCGGCACCGACGACCTTGGCCGCGATACGCTGAGCAGACTGATATACGGTTCCTACAACGCGCTCTATGCCGCGAGCCTCGCCGTCGGCATCGGCGTGGCGATCGGCGTGCCGCTCGGCGTGTTCATCGGTTTTGTCGGTGGCTGGGTCGACCAGGTCGGCAGCCGCATCATCGACGGGGTTCTTGCCTTTCCGCCGCTCGTTCTGGCCGTCGCCGTGACAGGCGCGCTCGGCATCGGTCTCACCAATGCGATGATCGCCGTCGGCTTCGCCTTCGCGCCGGTGCTTGCCCGGACAATGCGGGCGCAGACGCTGGTGGTGAAGAACGCGCTTTATGTCGAGGCAGCGACCGGTTTCGGCGCATCGCGCCTGCACCTGATCCTGCGCCATATCCTGCCCAATGCCATTCAGCCTGTCATCGTCGAGGTGACACTGATGCTGGCCGTGGCTCTTCTGGCGGAGGCTGGATTGAGCTTCCTGTCGCTCGGCGTCCAGCCCCCTGAGTCGAGCTGGGGCGGCATGCTGGCGCGCGCCTACCACTATGTCGAGGTTGCGCCCGAACAGATGTATGCGCCGGGTTTTGCCATCCTGTTCACGGCGCTCGCCTTCAACACGCTCGGCGAATCGATCCGCGTGCTCCTCGATCCGACCATCAAGCGCCGGTAATTCCCGATTTTAGAGCAGATCCTGTTCAATCCGGGTCATATCCGGCAGGTCCTTGAGATCTTGTCTTGTCGACGTCATCGACGATGTCTTCGTTCGGCTTTGCGCCTTCCAAAAGCCGTCAGTCCCCCCGGCTTGTAAATGGAAAGCAGGAGAGGAATGAGAAGCACGATCAACCCTGCCGCAGAATGGACTACGACCGAAAGCTGAATTCGCCTCAGTTCGGGGGGAAAAGGGAGTCTCGCGACACTGGCATCGGCCAGGCTGGCAATCCCTGGCAGCTGTGCAAGGAGAACCGCTAGAATAGCTATGGAAATTACCAGCTTGGCGAGCACCCACCAATGATCGAGTAGTCGCCACGGGGTGAAGAGTGCCTGAATGATGCCAAGCAGCAGCGCCGAGCCAAGAAGGGGGACGATAACGACCAAGGTGATCAAGTCCATCGATGGATAAACACCTGAGAACAACTCCGTTTCTGACGTCACCAGCCCTGTTCCCGCCAAAGCCAAAAAGGTGGCGACGGAGCCTATCGAACCTACCGAGGTAGCGACGTGAAGAACCAGGGCTGCCTTTCGAACATGCGGACTGAAGAGCATCTGAATCCTTTGAGTGGGCGTGAGCGATAACCCCTCCTGCTTGCTGGCTATCGGGAGCGGGCGTAATATTCGGTGACACGTTGTCCAGGATGGGATCAACGAACAGAATGCGCAGAATGAAGTTTTTTGGACACTTGGCTGCGAATGACCAGTGGAGGACACATGCAGGCTCCAATTCGGGACCGGCGGATCAACCGTACCCGCACCACCCTTCAACACGCGCTGAAAAGCCTCATTCACTCCAGGGGCTACGAAAATGTGACAGTCAATGACATCTGCACGGAGGCGAACGTCGCGCGCTCGACCTTTTACCTGCATTTCACCGGCAAAGATGATCTCAAACGAAGCGTGTTCGAGCACCTGCTCAACGAAATCGAAAGGCAACGTCCAATTGGCTCAAACATCCCCTTCGACTTTGTCGAACCGATTTTCCAGCATGCCCGCAATCACTACGGCTCTTACAAAGCCCTCCGGCGCGGACGAGGAAGAACAATTGCTCTGGCCCGAATAGATCAAATATTTGGAGACCTCCTTCGAAAGCAGATTCATACCTCGGATGTCTCTGCAGAGGAGAGCTTTATTCCTCAGCCGATGATCGTCGCATTCTACACCGGAAGCTTTATGGCCCTGCTTATTTGGTGGCTAGATTCCGGAGCACGAATAGCGCCAGAGCAAATGGCGTCGATGTATCGCCGTCTCGCCTGTGCCGAACTCCCACCGCTTAAGTAGCTTACAAATCTGTAAAGCTTGGGAAAGGTGAGTGACAACGGAGCAATCTAGATGCGAAACAGCCCGGCCTCGCGGTCGGGCTGTTTCGTCGCGTCTATCGTATCTTGGTATGCGGATCACGCGGTCTGGTCGAGCCAGACGCGATGGAAGCGCGGCGAGTGCAGCCGGTCGTACCGGAAGTCCTTGACCTTCTTGTTGCGGATCGACATGGCGGCCGAGGTCACCAGCGGCAGGTGCAGGGCCTGCTCCACGACGAAGCGCTGGAGCGCGGCAAATGCCTTCTTGCGTTCGCCGGCATCGGCCGAAATGCCTGTCGCGGTGAGCAGCTTGCGGAACTGCGGATCTTCCACCTTGCCGGCGTTGAACTGGCCGGTCGCCCCGAACAGCCGCTCGTAGGTCTGGCTCGGATCGAGCCACCCACCCTGCGGGTTGAGGATCATCGCGCCCTGACCCTCGATGTAGAAGCGTTGGTTGACCACCTGAGGGGGCGAGGGGGTGACCTTGAGGCGGATGCCGACCTGTTCGAGCTGGTTGCCGACCAGTTCCATGCGCTGCATCGACGTCTGGTCCGGCCAGCTCCAGGTTTCGACTTCCAGGCCCTTCGGATAGCCGGCCTCCGCCAGCAGGCTGCGCGCCTTGTTCGGATCGTGCTTGTAGAAATGCGCCGTGTCGCCATCCACCGCCCAGAAATCCTTGGGAAACATGGTCGAGGTCGGCTCGCCGAGGCCGAGCATCAGGACTTGGTTCAGTTCGTCGCGATTGATGGCGTAGTTCATCGCCTGCCGGACCCGGAGGTCGTTGAGCGGCGGCTTGGCGAAATTCATCATCAGGGTGAAGAAGATCATCGAAGGATTGGCTTCGGCCGTCAGGTCCTGCACCCGGCGGGCGGTGGCGATCTGCTGCGCGGCCATGTTGAGCGCGAGATCGGTTTCACCGGCCGTCACCGTGCGGGCCGCGGTGTTGAGCTCGTTGATGATGCGGAAGTTGATGCCGTCGAGATAGGGCAGGCCCGGCTGCCAGTAGTTGGAGTTCTTCTCGACGCGGATCAGGTCGTTGTCGCGCCACTCGGCGAACTTGAACGGTCCGGTGCCGACCGGAATGCGATCGACATTGCCATCTGCGGCCGCCTTGATGGAGGCAGGCGAGACGATGCAGCCGACGCGGCCCGTCAGGATGGTCGGCAGCGAATAGTTCGGCTGCTTCAGCTTGAGCGTCACCTGGCTCGGACCGGTGACCGCCACCGACGCGACCGAAACCAGGTCCGACTTCACGTTGGAGCGCGGGTCGTTGATGAAACGGTCGAGATTGAACTTCACGGCCTCGGCGTTGAACGGCGTGCCGTCATGGAATTTCACGCCGTCGACGAGGTTGAGCACCAGCGTCGTCGGATCGGCGAAGGTCCAGTCCTTGGCGAGCATCGGCTTGAGCTCGAGCGTCGCCGGATCGAAGGCGATCAGCGCGTCGAACAACGCATAAAGTGCGTTGAAGTCCGGCACGTTGCGCCCGGTCATCGGGTCGAGTGCGGCCGGGTTGAACGGCATGGCGATGCGCAAGGTGCCGCCCGGTTTGGCCTGCGGCGTCTGGGCGAACATCTGCCCGGGCAGCAGTATCGCGCCTCCCAGCGCTGCGCCGGACGCCAGAAGCGTTCTCCGGTTGATCCTGCTGTCATGGATGACAGACGGCACGCCGTCCTTCGTCTTGCTCATCTCCGGGCTCCTCCCCAATGAAACAAACTGATGAAACAAACTCATGCCGACAAGACTGGTGATGCATACATCACACCCGCGATTCGGCTTCCTCCTCCCGAATTGCGACAACCTGCCGTAGGGGAAACCTACAACAGGAGGATATCGATGTATACTTTTGTATTCGGTTTTGCCGCAACACGACTTCCTTCCAACCGGCTCGTATGCCATGATTATACGGGAGGCTGTGATTGTGCGGTCGTTGTGTCCTTTGCTCTTCCGGTGCCCGTTTTGGCGCCGTGATCGCGAGGCGCGCGGCTGCCTGTTGCGGAAAGTGGAGGAGAGACCATGGGTGCGTTTGAGCATTCCCGTATCTACGATTACGTCATCGTGGGCGGTGGCACGGCAGGCTGCGTTCTGGCCAACCGGCTGTCTGCGGACCCGACGGTCGAGGTGCTGATGATCGAGGGCGGCGGCGAGGGGCGCGGCTTCTACGTCGACATGCCGCTCGGTCTCGCCCATCTCATCGGCAGGCCCCAATATGACTGGCTCTACAAGGGGGAGCCCGAACCCTACCTCAACGGCCGTCAGCTCGCCCTGCCGCGCGGAAAAATGCTCGGGGGCAGTTCCGCGATCAATGGCCTCATCTATGTGCGCGGCCATGCCTACGACTACGATCAATGGGCGCAGCTCGGCAATCGTGGCTGGTCCTGGGAAAGCGTGCTGCCCTATTTCAAGCGCTCCGAAACGTTCCACCGGGCCGATTCCGAGGCGCACGGCACCGAGGGCGAATGGGCGGTTTCCGATCCCAATGTGCGCTGGGAGGCCCTGGAAGCCTATCGCCAGGCGGCGATCGAGCAGGGTCTTCCCGCTGCCGACGACTACAATTCCGGCGACAACGAAGGCGTGGCCTTCTTCGTCGCCACCATCAAGAACGGCGTGCGCCATTCCACCGCCCGCGCATTTCTGGAACCTGTCCGCAACCGCCGCAACCTGACCGTCATCACCGGCGCTCTCGTCGACAGGATCACCTTGGAGGGCAGCCAAGCGAGCGGTGTCGTGTTCAGCCTCGATGGCCGGAATCACGAGGCGAAGGCGGGGCGGGAAGTCATTCTGTCGGCCGGAGCCTATAGCTCGCCGGCCATCCTCGAACGCTCCGGCGTTGGTGCGCCGGGCGTGCTTGCATCTGCCGGAATAGAGGTGCTGCACGCGTTGCCGGGCGTCGGCGAAAACCTGCAGGACCACTGGCACATCAGGGTACAGCACCGTCTTCGCAATACCCACACGCTGAATACCCGCGCCGGAACGCGGTTCGGCCGGATGCTGCTCGGCATGCAGTATCTTGCGACCAAACGCGGGCCGCTTGGCGGCTCGCCGACGCTGTTGGGCGCCTTCCTCAAGACCACGCCGGATGCGCCGGCGCCGGAAATCCAGATCCACGTCTCCGGCGCCACCTCGCCGAGTTTCGGCGGCGCCATGCATCCGTTCCCCGGCATCACCTCGTCTGCCTGCATCCTGCGGCCGGCAAGCCGCGGCTATTGCCATGTTGGGGGCAGGGACCCTTCGGCTCAGCCGCGCATCCTGCACAATTTCCTGAAGGAGGAGGCCGACCGCGAAATCCTGATCCGGTCGATCGAAGCGGTCCGGAGGATCGCTGCGAGCCCCGCCATGGCGCCTTTCGAGCCGGAGGAAATCGCGCCGACCGCAGCCGTGCAGTCGCAAGACGAAATGCTCGACTACGCGCGCCAAACCCTCAACACCACCTTTCACCCGGTCGGCACCTGCAAGATGGGCCGCGACCGCATGGCGGTGGTCGACGATCGGCTGCGCGTTCACGGTATCACCGGGCTGCGCGTCGTCGACGCCTCGATCATGCCGACCATCGTCTCCGGCAATACCCAGGCCCCGACCGTGATGATCGCGGAAAAGGCGGCGGATTTCATCCGCGAGGAAAGGCTGGGACTCGAGGAAAAGATGGGGACGCAGGCGGCGTGAGGCCGCACACATGAAAGCAGCACAGATGTCAACGATGAGCGAGACGCATAAGAAGATGGCTAGATTCGACACCGCCGGGGCGATCGATTGCGACGTCCACCCGCCGACACCGCGTCGCGCCGACCTGCTTCCCTATCTCGATGACTACTGGCAGGAGATGGTGACGTCACGCGAAGTCGACGTGCTGGAACTGATGGGGTATCCGGAGCGCACCCGCCCCTATATGCGACCGGACTGGACATGGAGCGGTGATCCGCTCGCGCAGGTGCAGAAGAACCTGCTCGACCCGCTGGGTCTCGGAGGCGCCATCCTCAATGTGGTTTCAGGCGCCCACGCCCTGTTCGATCCCTACCTCGCAGCCGCGATATGCCGCGCCACCAACGACTGGCTCGCCGACAAGTGGCTGAGCCGCGACAGCCGGCTCAGGGCATCGATGCTGGTGCCGTTCCAGAATGTCGAGGCCGCGGTCGAGGAGATCGAGCGCAGGGCCGACGACAGGCGTTTCGTGCAGGTCCTGACGCTTGCGATGACCGAGCTGCCGCTCGGCCGCCGCACCTATTGGCCGATCTACGAGGCGGCGGAGAAACACGGCCTGCCGATCGGCATTCATGCGGGATCGAATTTCCGCCATGCGCCGAGCCATAGCGGCTTCCATTCCTTCCTGATCGAGGACCATGTGGTTCAGCCGCAGGGTTTCTCCACCCAGGTCGCGAGCCTGATTTCCGAGGGCGTCTTCGTCAAATACCCGAAGCTGAAGGCCGTGATGATCGAGTCCGGCGTCACCTGGATGCCGGCGCTGATGTGGCGCATGAGCAAGGACTGGCGCGGCACCCGCATCGAGGTACCGTGGGTCAAGGACGCGCCGGCCGACATTATCCGCAGGCATATCCGCATGACGTCGCAGCCCTTCGACGGGCCTGACGACGTCGAGGACGTCGCCAGGACGCTCGACCATCTGCTCAGCGATGATATGCTGCTGTTCTCCTCGGACTATCCCCATTGGCATTTCGAGGGGCTGGACGTGCTGCCCGAGGGCCTGCCGGAAGCGAAGGTGAACAAGATCCTTCGCGACAACGTTCTCGCCACCTATCCGAGATTTGGAGGCTGATCCCCATGGAAACCCCGGTACTCGAACGTAGCTCCGAAAAATCCCAGATGCAGGGCGTGGTGGATTGCGACGTGCATCCGGCTTTCTCCCGGCCGGACCAGTTGCTCGACTACCTGCCCGAACGCTGGAAAACGCATGTGCGGGATTTCGCAGTGCGCACGGCAAACCCCTTGCTCGGCACGCTGCCCTATCCGCGCATGACGCCGGGCAACGGTATGCGCCGCGATTCCTGGCCTCCGAACGGCGGCCCGCCGGCCTCCGATCTGGCATTCCTGCGGCAACAGCTGCTCGAAGAGTGCAACATCGACTACGGCATCCTGCAGCCGCTCGCAGCCGGCAGCGTCGCCTTCAACCAGGAGCTTGGCGCCGCACTCTGCGCCGCCCTCAACGACTGGCAGATCGACAAGTTCGCCGGGCCGGAACCGCGCCTGAAGGCTTCCATCTGCGTGCCCCAGGAGGACGCGAGGGAATCGGTTGCGGAGATCGACCGGCGCGTCACCGACCGTCGCTTCGTGCAGATCGCCATGCCGCCGCGCACGCTGGAGCCCTGCGGCCGCCGCCGCTATTGGCCTATCTACGAGGCGGCCGAGCATTACGGCCTGCCGATCGGGCTGCACACCAGCGCCTTCGGCTACCGCCCGAATACGCCGTCCGGCTGGAGCTCGTTTTATCTGGAGGAGCACTACGCCGCCTCCAACAGCCTCCAGACCGTGCTCTCCAGCATGATCCTCGAAGGCGTGTTCGAACAATTCCCGAAGCTGAAGATCGTGCTCGTCGAAGGCGGGTTCTCCTGGCTGCCGTCACTCGTCTGGCGGCTCGACCGGGAATGGAAGCGCATGCGCGACGAGGTTCCGCATGTGAAGCGCAAGCCGTCCGAATATGTGCGCGAGAACTTCTGGTACACGACCCAGCCGATCGAGGAGCCGGAGAACAACCGGCATCTCCTCGATATCCTGCGCTGGATCGGCACTGACCGCTTGATGTTCTCGACCGACTATCCGCACTGGGATTTCGACGATCCGCGTTTTGCCTTCAAGGTACCGCTGACGCCGGCCGAGCGCTCCGCGATCTTCCGCGACAACGCGGTGGAATTGTTCGGCCTGAAATAAGCTCGGCAGAGAACCCGATCCCGGAACAGCGCCCGGCAGCTTGCCACATGGTCGCGCGTGGGCTCAACAAGGCTCGCGGCGGCGACAGGGTGAAAGTCTGGTTCAATGGCGCCCGAAACGACAAAAGCGCGCCAAAAAGCGCGCTTTTGTTGAAATTGGCTCCCCGGGCCGCGGCCACCAGTCGGGCTTGGTCTCCGGCTCCAGCAGCTTCGGGGTATCGTCGACATGGATCAGCATGGATCTGCCGATCTTCTTCACAACGCCTATGCGGCGAGCCTTCTCCCATATTGTGCGCGGGGCAAGCGTGACGCCGGCCGATGCCTTGATACGTTCGGAAATCTGCTGGGGCGACATCAGCCCGTCGAGTAGGCCGGGAGTTTGGTCTTCTGCCATGCAACACCTTTTTCCAACGAAAACACAGATATGCCGTCGGCAAGGTTGCCGACAACGTTGCCGATGTCTCCTCTGTGGTGGTGGCGCTGGTGAGGCGTTATTGGAAAGCTATTCAACGTTTTGGCGCGGCCAAGCGTGTCGAGCGTCACGAATAACCACCCAGAGCCAACAGAAGTGCGCCTGCCGCGATTATGGCTAGGCCTGGCCAGTTTTTCGATATTCCCAGGTACCTGAGGCCCTGGCGCCGTGGCTCAAGCGTGCCGCCGCCTTGCGGCATTCGATGCGGATCACTCGGTCTTCGACCAAGTGCAGACGAAAAGAGAAGAAGAAGTCCGCCGATTATTAGGGCGGCACCGATCAGGATTGCCCACATGGTAGTCTCCGCTAGCGTCAATGTGGATTAAACCAGAACCAAACTTGATCGTTCCTCTTTGTCAAAACTCACTTCGGGCCGGTTCGCCTATCTCATTAAAAAGCCCTCTCCCGGGCAAGGGAGAGGGCGTCGCGCCGGTCCCCCCTAGAGGCTGCCGAAATTATCTTTATCGATTTCGAACGGCAATGGTCCTGGCGTAAGGCTGCGTGATCCGGCCTAGCGCCTGTGCCTAGTCGGTCGCTTTCATCTGCTTTCGGGCTTCAACGCGTCGAGTTTCGCAAGCCAGGTATACCCGCGTACAAGACCTCGGTAGCAACTTCCGCTTATCCACAGGAGTCGAACCAGGTTTGCGGACTTCAAAAGTGGGGAGGGGAAGTGGGGAAGAAAGTGCCCATTATCGAGAAATATAGCGATAATGGGCACTTAATTCTGAAAATGGCTCCCCGGGCCGGATTCGAACCGGCGACCTGTCGATTAACAGTCGAATGCTCTACCGCTGAGCTACCAGGGATCATCCGCGAAGGGTCGCGGCGTGTGCGGCGGGTAATACAAATGCTTTGTCGTTTTGCCAAGCGGTTTTTGCAAAAAAAACGAACTTGGTTGTTTTATCCCCGGTAAAGCCCCATTTCCCGGGCAAAGTTAGGCCTCTAACCGGTGAGGATAAGCGAGAGTGGCAGAGGAACGGAAGCCGACGCGATTTGGAATGGACCCGCAAAGCGGCAAGCTGGCGCTCGGAAGCGTACAGATTCCCATGCCGCGCTCGCGGATCGGCCGGGTCATCGTCGGTCTCGTCCTGATTTTCTGCGGCATGCTCGGCTTCCTGCCGATCCTTGGCTTCTGGATGCTGCCGCTGGGTTTCCTGGTGCTTTCGCACGATCTGCCCTTCGTGCGGCGCCAGCGCCGCCGTATCGCGCTCTGGTGGGCAAGGCGGCGAGGCCGCAAGGCCGAGCAGCGATAAGGCTGCCCGATCAGGCGAACATTGACGCGATACCCTGGCCGGCGCTGAACGCCAGGTAAGCAAGCACGGCGAAATAGATCACCGTCACAACGTTGAAGAGGTAACCGCCGAGCACGATCAGCCCGTCGCGCTGGATCATGCCGGTCGACAGAAGCAGGATTGCGATCGCCGGCAGCGTATTGGAGAATGGCACCAGACCCAGCGGAAACATCAGGAGCACGCCGCCGGCCGCGATCGCCAGGCCGTTCACTCGGTTGACGAGCCGCCCGGTGGTCAAACCGGAGATGCGCGGCTTCAGGAACCGGTCCAGGCGCGAGACGATGCTGACACCTTTTTCCAGCGCCGGCAGCAGTTTTTTCGTATCGAGCTCGCGGTCGAGGATTTTCTTCGGCAGCCACGGCAGCCGGTTGGCGGTGATCGCCAGGCTGATCAGGATGATCGCGGCGCCGAACACGGTGCTGACGCCGGGGATCGATACGGGGAGGAGGAAGGGCAGGGAGGCGACGGCGCAGATGAGCAGCAGGCCCTGTTCGCCGACCGCATCCATCAACTGGCGCAACGTCACCGACTGACCCGTGATGCCGTCGATAAGCTGCCGCAGCGTGCCGCTCAGCGAGGTTGAAGTATCGTCGAACTCGATGCTTGCGCTCACTCTTCGTTTCTCCATTCCGCTTCAATTGAGCGGCATGGATATCAACAAACCGTGTCCTCGCAAAGGCGCGAGCCATAACCTGCCGGAAACGTGAACGCCCGGCGTCTCATGGAAAATCAAAGGCCGCGCAGTCCGGCGGGCGCTATCGGGCCGTTATCGGGACTGTGCCCAATAATCGTACGCCCCGCAGGCAAGCACGACCGCGAGGATTGCCAGGACCACCGGATTGAGCGTGGTGATGAATTCCAGATACTGCATTACGGTCTCCTCCTACCGCATCTTCGCCGCCCGGTGCTCCCCCACCCGGCAACGACCTCATTTTAGCACAGTCGCCGGGCCGTCGCTACTTTAGTGTTGCCGCAGAGACTCTGGCGCATCTCTCCCCGAATCACTAGGATTGCTGTCGGGATTGAAGACGAGGATGAACATGGGTCTGAGAGTGATCGAGGGCGGGCTTGCGGCCTGCGTGGCGAAGCCTGCCGATCTGGCCGAGGGCGAGATGCCGAGCCGCGACGACGTGCTTCGCGAGGCCGAACGGAGGATCAGGTCGACCGGGTACGAGACCTGGCGCAATCGCGAAACAATGACCGGCATACCGGTGCCGCGCGAAATCCGTTATCTGGCCATGCAGATCGGATTCGTGGCCGAAGCCATCGCCAGATTGGCCGACATTCCGGCTGACTATCGTTCCGACTTCTACTGGCCAGCGTGATCGCCTCCGTATGATCGGCAGGAGTTAGATCGTGGTTAGTTTAGCATCTTCGCTTCGATACTGGCGAGAATGAAGGTTTCCCGCACCTTTTCCAGGGGGAGCTTGCGCTGCAGGCAGGCGGCGCATTCCTTCAGGGCTTTGAGGTAATAGGTACCTTCGCGAACCGGCCAGCGCCAGTTGAGGTATTCCAGGGCTTCTTTGGGCCCGTGGATCGTTTCTGGAAAACCGTATCCAACGCGTACTCTGACCGGGGAACTCCACAGGGCATCATCTGCTTCAGTTACGTTACTCGTCATGTCTACACCTTGCATTGCGGCGTAGGTAACTCATCCGAAAAGATTTGGTTCCCTGGGTTTGGTGAATTTTTTATGAAACCGGCTTGAGACGCCATCTTGGCCCCTCATCCCGAGGGGCTGCGAACGCCGGCTTGAGGCGGGAATGCAGCTGTCGACCTACCGGCTGTGGTCTCATGCAGGAAAAAAATGACAAACGAGCCAAACCCGCTTGCGCCGTTATTCGATTCGTTCTAAACGCCCGACACCACTCGCTCTTTATGCGTTCGGACGGCCTCGTGGCGGAGTGGTGACGCAGAGGACTGCAAATCCTTGCACCCGAGTTCGATTCTCGGCGAGGCCTCCAATTTCCCCTTCTTTCCGGACCTGTTGCTCAAATCCAAACGTGCTTTGATACCAAGCATTTACCACGCATATTTGTGTGCGCTGCAACATGGTTAATTTTTTAACCTTCTCCTCCTAGGCTCGGAACAGAAAGGCCCGCTCAGCATTTACGGGGTGGAACGGAGGGAAGGCGCCATGATCACCAGGATAATCAACGTACACCGTCAGGCAGCCAACGAGGTCGAAGGCACTGGCACATTCGCCGACGGCATGTTCCCGCTGACCTCCGCCGAGCGGTCTGCCTTCGACAAGGACCATAGCCTGCGCTCTTCCTATAGCCGGGACTACGTGACCATCCGCAAGCTGGAAGAAGCGCCGCCGGCCTACGCTTGAGCCTCGGCTCCCACGGTTGAGCCTGAGGAGAGCGAGGCGGCCTCCTCCGCTTTTTTGCTTCGAAAGCGGCCAGTGTCTTGAAAGCATGTCTTGCCGTCAGTAAGACGGTCATGCGTAGACCGGCGCATCGCCGGGTGATTTGGGACGACTGAGATGATGGATTTCGAAGCAGCACGGACGAAGATGGTCGAAAATCAGATCCGCACCACCGATGTCACGTCGCATTCGGTTCTGCGGGCCTTCTACAATGTTCCGCGCGAGGCTTTCGTGCCGGCCAAGGCAAAATCGCTCGCCTATATCGATGCGGACATCGAGGTTGCCCCCGGCCGCTACCTGATGGAGGCTTCGCCGCTTGCCAAGCTTCTGCAGCTTGCCGCCATCACCGAGGACGACGTCGTGCTCGAAATCGGCACCGGCAGTGGTTATGCGACCGCCGTCCTGTCGCTGATCGCAGGCTCCGTCGTCTCGCTGGAGGCGGATGAGGCGCTGGCCTCGCAGGCAACCGCCACGCTCTCCTCGCTTGGCTACGACAATGTCGCGGTCGTGACCGGCGAGCTCGAGAATGGTTATGCCGCCGAGGCGCCCTATGACCTCATCTTCGTCAACGGTGCCGTCGAGGAAGTGCCTGCCGCGCTTCTGGAACAGCTGCGCGATGGCGGACGGCTGGTCGCCGTCGTTGGTTATGGCAATGCCGCCCAGGCGAAGGTGCTGGTGAAGGAGCACGGTTCCATCTCCGAAAGCGCCTCTTTCAACGCGTCGGTGAAGCCACTGCCGGGCTTCCGAAAGGCCAAGGAATTCGTGTTCTGATCGATCGGCGCGGTTCGAACGCCATGAACGGGAAGGGGCCTTGCGGCCCCTTTGTCGTTTCCGGCGGTGCCATCTGTCTGTTTCACGCCAGTGTCACTTGTTTCCTGCAACTGTGACTTACGGGATTCACAACCCCAACAAAACTGTGTATCGGTAGGAGGCCTGGGGCACTTGTCATTGTTTCCAGCCCCCCCAACACCTTAGAGTAACGTCGATTCGGTTCACCCTCCACGGGGCCGACTCGAGTGCCGGTAACAGCGGGGATGAAAATGGCTCAGCCAAATGTAGCGCGTGAACCCTCCATGGAAGAAATCTTGGCGTCCATTCGCCGGATCATTGAAAGCAATGAACCGAACGCCGAGAACGCGCTTAGCGGCCAGCTTCCCCCGGTCTATGGCGACGACGAGATCGAAGACGGCGAAGAGACGGGCTTTGTTCCCGACATGGCTGCCAATGATCGCGGCGCGCCGTCGCGCAACGAGCCGATGAACTACCCGTCGGGATCGTCGGGCCAGACGGCACAGCAGGATCGTACCCTGTCGCTCGCAGATGTCGCCGCAAGGGTACGGGCCGCTTCCACCCGCCAGCAGGAGACCGGCCCCGTACGCCTCTCGGCCGCTTCGACTGCGCCGGCCCCGTCGGCGGCTGCCTCTTCCGCGCAAACGCCGTCCTCGCCTGCATCGGCGGCACGCCAGGAGGAGCCGGCTCAGCTTCGCCCGATGCCGCGCATGCCCGAATTCCGCGAACCGGCCACCCAACCAGCCCCCGTCACGCAGGCTGCCTCGGTGGCGCCGCAGCCGGAGCCGGTCCAGCGTGTCATGATGCCGGTCTTCGACCCGCCGCTGTCGGCTACGCACAGAGCCGAGGCGCCGGTGCGGCCCGAACCGAAAACGGAACCGAAACTCGCCGCGGAACCGGCCGCGCGCAGCCTGCCGGCGAAGATCGAGGAGACCGCGAACCTCCTGTCCGCCGAAGCCGGCGCTCAGGTCGCGAAATCCTTCAGCGAGCTCGCCTCGGTGTTCAACGGCATGGAGCGCCGCTCGCTCGAGGACATGGCCGGCGACATGCTGCGCCCGATGCTGCAGGAATGGCTGGACGACAACCTGCCGACGCTGGTCGAGCGCCTGGTGCGCGAGGAAATCGAACGCGTATCCCGCGGCACGCGCCGCTAAGCCAGCGGTTGGCTTGGCCCATCCGCCCGCAAGGCTAATCGATACGGCCGCTCCGGTGACGGGGCGGCTTTTTTATTGACTTGGAACACCCCATCCTATTTACACCCCGATAGCTCTCAAAGAACAAAAACGGGTCAGGAAATGCTCGAAAAGACCTATGATTCCGCAGAAGTAGAACCGAGGATCGCCAAGGCCTGGGACGAGGCCGACGCTTTCCGCGCCGGCGTCAACGCCAAGCCGGGCGCGGAAACCTTCACGATCGTGATCCCGCCGCCGAACGTGACCGGTTCGCTGCATATGGGCCATGCGCTCAACAACACGCTGCAGGACATCATGATCCGCTTCGAGCGGATGCGCGGCAAGGACGTGCTGTGGCAGCCGGGCATGGACCATGCGGGCATCGCCACCCAGATGGTCGTCGAGCGCCAGTTGATGGAGCGCCAGCTTCCGGGACGCCGCGAAATGGGCCGCGAGGCCTTCGTCGACAAGATCTGGGAGTGGAAGGAAGAATCGGGCGGTCTGATCTTCAACCAGCTGAAGCGTCTCGGTGCTTCCTGTGACTGGTCGCGCGAACGTTTCACCATGGACGAGGGCCTGTCGGCCGCGGTCCTCGAAGTCTTCGTCACGCTCTACAAGCAGGGCCTGATCTACAAGGACAAACGCCTCGTCAACTGGGACCCGAAGCTGCTGACCGCGATCTCCGACATGGAGGTCGAGCAGATCGAGGTCAAAGGCAATCTGTGGCACCTTCGTTATCCGCTCGAAAACGGCGTCACCTATCAGTATCCAATCGCCTTCGACGAAGACGGCAACGCGACCGAGTTCGAGACGCGCGACTATATCGTCGTCGCGACGACACGTCCCGAAACCATGCTCGGCGATACCGGCATTGCGGTCAATCCGGATGACGAACGCTACAGGTCGATCGTCGGCAAACATGTCATCCTGCCGATCGTCGGCCGCAGGATCCCGATCGTCGCGGACGATTACGCCGATCCGGCGGCCGGTAGCGGTGCGGTCAAGATCACACCGGCCCACGACTTCAACGACTTCGAAGTCGGCAAGCGGGCAGGTTTGCGCCGGATCAATGTTCTCGATATCGACGGTACCGTCACCATCAAGGACAACGAGGATTTTCTGGAAGGCCTGGACAATCCAGCGGCCTTGCATGGTGCCTGGGATCGATTGGAAGGCCAGGATCGTTTCACGGCCCGCAAGATCATCGTCGAAATATTCGAGGAAGCCGGGCTGCTCGACAAGATCGAGCCGCACAAGCACATGGTGCCGCATGGCGACCGTGGTGGCGTGCCGATCGAGCCGCGCCTGACCGAACAATGGTGGGTGGACAACAAGACGCTTGCCCAGCCGGCTATCGCCTCAGTTCGCGAGGGCCGCACCAGGTTTGTTCCGAAGAACTGGGAAAATACCTATTTCCAGTGGATGGACAACATCCAGCCCTGGTGCATTTCCCGTCAGCTCTGGTGGGGACACCAGATCCCCGCCTGGTACGGCCCGGATGGTCAGGTCTTCGTCGAAAAGACTGAGGAGGAGGCGCTGCAGGCGGCAATTCAGCATTATCTGTCGCACGAAGGGCCGATGAAAGCCCTCGTCGAGGACCTGCTGGAGAACTTCAAGCCGGGCGAGATACTGACCCGCGACGAGGACGTGCTCGATACCTGGTTCTCTTCCGCACTGTGGCCTTTCTCGACGCTCGGATGGCCGGAACAGACACCGGAACTCAAGCGGTACTACCCGACGAACGTTCTCGTCACCGGGTTCGATATCATTCCCTTCTGGGTGGTCCGCATGATGCAGATGGGCCTGCATTTCATGAAGGACGAGGACGGCAATCCGGTCGAACCCTTCCATACGATCTATATTCACGCGCTCGTTCGCGACAAGAACGGTCAGAAGATGTCGAAGTCGAAGGGCAACGTCATCGATCCGCTCGACCTGATCGACGAATACGGCGCCGACGCCTTGCGCTTCACGCTGGCGATCATGGCGGCGCAGGGGCGTGACGTGAAGCTCGATCCGGCTCGCATCGCCGGTTACCGCAATTTCGGCACCAAGCTCTGGAATGCCACCCGCTTTGCGGAGATGAACGGCGTCAAGCGCGATCCGGCCTTCCTGCCGGAGGCAACGGCGCTGACCGTCAACCGCTGGATATTGACGGAGCTTTCCGAGACCATCCGCGACGTCACGGAGGCCATCGAGACCCAGCGGTTCAACGAGGCGGCGGGTTCGCTCTACCGTTTCGTCTGGAACCAGGTCTGCGACTGGTATCTGGAACTCCTGAAGCCGATCTTCGCAAGCGAGGACGAGGGTGCCAAGGCGGAGGCCCAGGCCTGTGCGGCCTACGTGCTGGAAGAGACCTACAAGCTCCTTCATCCGTTCATGCCGTTCATGACGGAAGAGCTCTGGGCCCACACCGAAACGCGCGACGGCCTGCTTTGCCACGCCGATTGGCCGGCGCCGGAATTCGCCGACCAGGCGGCTGCGGAAGAGATCAACTGGCTGGTCGACCTCGTCACCGGTCTGCGCTCGGCCCGCGCCGAAATGAACGTGCCGCCATCGGCCGTTGCACCGCTGATCGTCGTCGGCGCCAACGAGCTGACCCAGGCGCGTCTGCGCCGTCACGAGGCGGCCGTCCGTCGCCTTGCGCGCGTCGAAACCATCGAGCTTGCCGACGCAGCCCCAAAGGGGTCGGCCCAGATCGTCGTCGGCGAGGCGACCGCCTGCCTGCCGCTCGGCAACCTGATCGACCTCGTGGCCGAAAAGGCGCGCATCGAGAAGGCAGTCGGCAAGACCGAGGCCGAGATGGATCGCATCGGCAAGAAGCTGGCCAACGAGAAGTTCGTCGCCAATGCCGATCCCGAAGTGGTTGCCGCCGAGCGCGAACGCTTTGCCGAACTGGAAGTCCAGATGGCGAACCTGAAGACCGCTCTTCTGCGCATCAGCGAAGCAGGCTGACCGTTTTCATCGTGAATCAGTGGAAATAAGGGGTGCCGCGCCGGAAACGGACGCGGCATTTCCTTTTTCGCAACCGTTTGTTGGCCTTGGGTCGCATGTGTGCAACTGCTCACTTGCAGAAAGCCGCATTGTTGCCACATTGACACAGATAGCCGGCTTAAAATAATAAAATTCTAATTTTAACGATCCGATTAAGGGGGAAGGAGCAATTTTGTGCCGAAATCGGCATCAAAGCCCCGGTTCCTGGTTTGCTTACGTAAATCTATAGAGCGTTTGCGCCGCGAAGCGCCGGACAGCCGAAAGTTGTCAATTGGAGCGAACCATCTAGAGTGATTTCGGTCACTTACCAGGGAGTGGGAGAATTTATGGTAAGCAAACTAATCTCAAGGGGCGTCTTTGCTCTCGTAGCTGGATGCACCCTTCAGTCGCCTGCGCTCGCAGGCGGCATCGAGCGGGGCGGATACAATATCGATCTGCTTTTTGATCCGTCTTCGGTCGCGATCGAGTCCACGGCTACCTACGTGATGCCCCAGAGGAAACTCAAGAACGTCACCGATACAATCGCGGGGGATGGCGCGCTCAACACCTTGGGTTATTCCAGCTCCGTGGACGAGACGGACGACTACTGGTCTCCGCGTATCGGCGCCAAGGCGGGCTTCGAGGGGTTCGACTGCTTGGCCGACTACTCGCAGCCCTATGGCGCTCATACCAACCCAGGCGCCGGTTGGGCCGGGGCAAACCAGAACATCGAGACAAAGATCAACAGCGACAACTACGCGCTGACCTGCTCCTACAAATTCGATGCCGGCCCGGGCGACTTGCGCGTCATCGCCGGTGGAAACTATCTCCAGATGGACGGCTTCAAAGAACGTCTGGTCGTGGCGCCGTCAGTCTTCGCGCCGTTACCGGGCTCTGGTGTGGGCCGCCTCGATCTTGAAGGTGACGGCTGGGGCTGGCGGGCAGGTGTTGCCTACGAAATTCCGGAATACGCGCTGCGTGCCAGCCTGATGTACTATAGCCAGGTGAAACTGGATAGCGTCACCGGCCAGGTTGACCTTACCAACCTTCCTGCGGCTCTGGGTGGTTTGGTTCCCGGCGCCGGCACAATCATTCCGGTCGAAGGCTCAACCGCTATGCCGGAGGCTATCGAGCTCAAGCTGCAGTCTGGCATCGCTCCCGATTGGCTCGCGTTCGGATCGGTCAAATGGACCAATTGGAGCGTGTTGCAGCGGATCCCGTTCTACAATGCCGGCGGCGTGGAAGTTACCGCGCTTGAGCTCGGATACCGGGACGGTTGGACGGTTACCGGCGGCGTAGGCCACAAGTTCAATGAACAGTGGAGCGGTGCGGTTAGCCTTACCTGGGATCGCGGGACTTCGCAGGGCTTTGGCACCCTCACGGATACCTGGACCGTCGGCGCAGGTGTCGCCTACTCGCCGAACAAGAACGTCGAGATTCGTCTGGCGGGCGTGCTTGGCATCCTGACCGGCGGCAGCTCAAGTGCCGTGACCATCGACGGCATTGCCGCTGGTGACGAAGCAACATACCGGTTTGGTGACGATCTGGTCGCTGCTCTCTCGACCTCTCTGAAGGTCAAGTTCTGACTTCACTTGATTGAAGCTTGAAAGCCCGGTTGCGACCGGGCTTTTTTGTGGCGAACTTTAATTCAGATGAGAACAGTTTCGCCGTTTCTCTTGTGACGATTTAGCAACACTTTTTCGAGACTATTGTCGGGTGCCCTGAGAGGGGCGTTTCTGTCCACTTCCCGCCACAAACGGGGAGCAGCGATAGAGGAAGAACAGGCGCGGAACGCGGGGGCGCGGCGCGTAATTGGAGTATCATGGGCGGGTTTCTTTATGAAAAGCCGGGCTTTTTGCGCTCAGGCAGGCGGATTCTGATGCCGTCCTGTCCTGCCGCAATCGCTGCGGTTATGGGTCCTAGTCTTGCCGAAAACGGCGGCTACAGTTTCATTCGTCTCTCGGGAGGAGCAGGCACGGGATATTCCCGGACAAATCTTGTTCCGGCAGCGAGCGACGCTCGGGCTGCGGCGGGTAGTCGCGCGCGGAGTGAAAGAAACTGAACCATGTCGAAGTCTGATTTTGGATCCATGAGAGTATTGCTTCTTGGAGCGTCGCTCGCCTCGATTTTGGCGGGATCGGCGGCGGCCTTCGACATCAAATCGGGCGTGACGAAGGAGTCTGGGCCGTTCGATCTCTTCAAGTTCGGCTTCAAGGCCTATAAGAACGGCCAGAAGGAAGACGCGGTCGAAGCCTATCGTTATGCCGCCGAAAAAGGCCATACCGGTTCGCGCTGGGCGCTTGCCAATATGTACGCCTATGGCGACGGCGTCGCGAAGGACGATTTCGAGGCCTTCAAGATCTATAACGAGATCGCGGCACAGGGCGTCGAACCCGGCTCGGAGGACACCGGCTTCTTCATCAACGCGCTTCTGTCGCTGGCCAACTACTATCGCCGCGGCATTCCCGGCAGCCCGGTCAGACCCGATCTTTCGCAGGCCCGCCAACTCTATTTCCAGGCGGCATCCACGTTCGGCGTGGCAGAAGCCCAGTTTCAGCTGGCCCGGATGATTCTGGCCGGCGAGGGCGGTACCGCCAATATCCAGCAGGCGAAGAAATGGCTGAACCAGGCCCGCAAGAGCGGCCATCCGGGCGCCATGTCGGTTTTCGGCAACGTCCTCTTCCAGGAAGGCCAGACGGTGCGGGGGCTCGCCTTCATGACGGCAGCGCTCGACAAGTGCACCGCCAAGGAATGTATCTGGATGCAGCAATTGCAGGAACAGGCATTCTCCGTCGTCGGCGAAGAGGATCGCCGCGGTGCGGTCGCCCTGTCTCAGGAGTTTGCCAGAGGCGTCGAATAATCGACGTCGCCCATCTTTCGGGCGATCAACCGAAATCGAACATGCCGATGACGGGCACATGGTCCGACGGCTTTTCCCATGCCCGGACATGTTTCTCGATCGCCGTGGATTTCAGCCTGTCGGCGGCTTCCGCCGAGAGCAGAAGATGGTCGATGCGGATGCCGTTGTTCTTCTGCCAGGCGCCGGCCTGATAATCCCAGAAAGAGTAGAGCTTGGTGGCGTCGGTCGTGGCGCGTACTGCGTCGATAAGGCCGAGGTTTTCCAGGCGCCGGAAGGCGGCGCGGGTCTGCGGCAGGAACAGCGCGTCCGTCGCCCACACCGCCGGATCGAAACAATCATGCGGCTCGGGAATGACGTTGTAGTCGCCGGCAAGGATTAGCGGCTCTTCGAGGAGAAGGCAGTTCTGCGCATGCAGGCGCAGCCGCTCCATCCAGGCCAGCTTGTAGGGGTACTTGACCGGGTCGTCGGCTGGATTGCCGTTCGGCAGATAGATAGAGGCTACACGGATCGCGCCGCCCGGCACCGAAAAGACCCCCTCGATATAACGCGACTGCTCGTCCACCAGTCCGTCCGGGCCTTCGCCACCCGGCAGACCGCGCATCACCTCGTCGGGCCTCGTCTTCGACAGCAGTGCGACACCGTTGAACCCCTTCTGGCCGTGGGTCTCGACGTGATAACCGAGCGCCTCGATCTCGAGCCGCGGGAAGGTCTCATCGACGGATTTGATTTCCTGCAGGCAGACGATATCCGGAGAGGAATCGGTCAGCCACTGGCGCAGGCTGTCGATACGAGCCTTGACGCCGTTGATGTTCCAGGTGGCGATCTTCATCGGCCCTTGCCTCCATGTTCGCTTCCTCTTTTAGCGAAAGAGGAAGCGTTGGGAAGGGCGAACTGCGCGGAAGGAAGAGTTATCAGATTGAGAAGCTGGTGCCGCAGCCGCAGCTGGCGACCGCGTTGGGGTTCTTGATCTGGAAGGACTGGCCGAGCAGGTTGTCGACGAAGTCGATCTCCGAACCCGCCATGTAGACGAGCGAGAGGCTGTCGATCAGCACCTTGGCATCGCCATTGGCGATCACCACGTCGTCGTCCGCGGCCGCTTCGGCGAGATCGAACTTGTAGGAGAAGCCCGAACAGCCACCGCCTTCGACCGAGACGCGCAGCGCCTGCTTGCCGGCTTCATTGCCGACGATTTCGGCGATGCGCTTGGCCGCCGCATTTGAAAGAGTTACATTGGTTTCCATATTATCCGCCTCCTGCCGGGTTCAAGGCCCGGAGAGATTCCTGTCACCGGCATTGCGCACAGCTTCACTATAGGTATGAAGACGTGAACGGCACGTCAATGGGCGGCAGGCGGCGGATGAACAAACAGGTGACGGCATGACGATCGATACCAGGGCGCTGGGTTTCGGCAGTGGCGAACGGGCGGTCTATGCCGCCAACCCCTGGGCGTCGCGCGGACGTCTGTTTCCCGAAGACGGCAGCCTGACCCGCTCCGAGTTCCAGCGCGACCGCGATCGCATCGTCCACACCACCGCATTCCGGCGGCTGAAGCACAAGACCCAGGTGTTCATCAGCCCCGACGGCGACCATTACCGCACCCGGCTGACCCACACGATCGAGGTGGCGCAGATCGCCCGCGCGCTTGCCCGCGCCCTGAAGCTCGACGAGGATCTCGCCGAGGGCGTGGCGCTGGTCCACGACTTCGGCCACACGCCGTTCGGCCATACCGGAGAGGACGCGCTTGACGAGATGCTGAAGCCCTATGGCGGTTTCGACCATAACGCCCAGTCTCTCCGCATCGTCACCAAGCTCGAACGCCGCTATGCGGATTTCGACGGGCTCAATCTGACCTGGGAAAGCCTCGAAGGCCTCGTCAAGCACAATGGTCCGCTCCTGACCGACACCGGCGAGGGGACGCGCGGTCCAGTGCCGCAGCCGATCCGCGACTATAGCGAACTGCACGACCTGGAGCTCGCCAGCTATGCCAGCCTGGAAGCCCAAGTCGCCGCGATCGCCGACGACATCGCCTATAACACCCACGATATCGACGACGGGCTGCGTTCCGGCCTGCTGACCTTCGAGATGCTGGATGAGGTCCCGTTCCTCGCCAAGCTGATGACGGAGGTGAGGGCACGTTATCCGCATCTCGAACCGAGCCGTTTCGCCCACGAGATCATGCGCCGGCAGATCACCCACATGGTCGAGGACGTGATCGACGTGGCGCAGCGCAATCTCGGTAAGGTGGCCCCGCAGAGCGCCCAAGACGTCCGTGCCGCGGGACATGTCATCGCCACGTTCTCGCAGGAGATGGCCGAGACCGACCGCTGCATCAAGAAGCTCCTGTTCTCGCGCATCTACCGGCATCCGGACATCATGCGCATCCGCGCCGGCGCCTCGCAGATCGTCTCGGACCTGTTCGGCGCCTATATGAATGACCCGTCGCTGATGCGCAGCCACTATTGGGTCAATCACATTGCCGGGCTCGGCGAGACGGCGAGGGCGCGTCACGTGGGCGATTATCTCGCCGGGATGACCGATACGTTCGCAATCAAGGCGCATGGGGAGCTGTTTGACCACACTCCGGATTTACGCTAGGCACCGCCACCAATGACACTGGCCAGCAAGGGTCCTCGGGCAAGTCTCGGGGATGATTGAACATGAATCTTTTTGCCGACTTCGAAACAAGAATTAAGAACGCTTTGGAAGGCCTTGATATCATCAAGGAAAAGCGAAGCGAGATTGATTTTGGCCGTATCGCAGTCGAACCGCCGCGGGACCAGAGCCACGGCGATGTGGCGACCAATGCCGCCATGGTTCTGGCAAAGCCGCTTGGCACCAATCCGCGTGCGCTTGCCGATATCATCGCCGAAGCGCTGCGTTCCGATGCCGATGTCAGCGAGGTTTCGGTGGCCGGCCCAGGGTTCATCAACATCCGGCTTGGTGCGCCTTACTGGCAGCGCCTGCTCGCATCGATCATTGCCGAGGGCACGGATTACGGCCGCTCCAAGGTTGGTGCAGAGAAGAAGGCGAATGTCGAATACGTCTCGGCCAACCCGACCGGCCCGATGCATGTCGGCCATTGCCGCGGCGCTGTGGTGGGCGATGCGCTGGCGAACCTGATGGAGTTTGCCGGCTACGACGTGACCAAGGAATACTACATCAACGATGCCGGCAGCCAGATCGACATTCTGGCCCGCTCGGTCTTCCTGCGTTACCGCGAGGCATTGGGCGAGACGATTGGCGAGATTCCCTCGGGTCTCTATCCGGGCGACTATCTCGTGCCGGTCGGGCAGGCCCTGGCGGCGGAATACGGTCCCCGGCTGCACAACATGCCGGAAGACGCCTGGATGCCGATCGTCAAGGACACGGCGATCGACGCGATGATGGCGCTGATCCGCGACGATCTCGAAGCACTCAACGTCCATCACGACGTCTTCTATTCGGAGCGGGCCTTGCACGCCAATGGCGCGCAAAGCATCCGCCAGGCGATCAACGACCTCACCTTCAAGGGGCACGTCTACAAGGGCACGCTGCCGCCGCCGAAGGGCCAGTTGCCCGAAGACTGGGAGGACCGCGAGCAGACGCTGTTTCGCTCCACCGAAGTGGGCGACGATATGGATCGGCCGCTGATCAAGTCGGACGGCAGCTATACTTACTTTGCGGCGGACGTTGCCTACTTCAAGGACAAGTTCGATCGTGGTTACGACGAGATGATCTACGTGCTCGGCGCCGACCACGGCGGCTACGTCAAACGCCTGGAAGCCGTCGCGCGCGCAGTCTCGGGCGGCAAGGCGAAGCTTACCGTGCTCCTTTGCCAGCTCGTCAAGCTGTACCGCAATGGCGAGCCGGTGAAGATGTCGAAGCGTTCCGGCAACTTCGTGACGCTTCGCGAAGTGGTCGACGAGGTCGGCCGCGACGCGGTGCGTTTCATGATGCTCTACAGGAAGAGTTCCGAGCCGCTCGATTTCGACTTCGCCAAGGTGACGGAACAGTCGAAGGACAATCCGGTCTTCTACGTGCAGTACGCCCATGCGCGCTGCTCTTCGGTGTTCCGGCAGGCAAAGGAAGCGTTTCCGGGTCTCGATTTCGATTCGCTCGACCTCAAAGGTTCGACCAGCCTGATCAACGATCCGAACGAGATGCAGCTGGTCGCCAAACTTGCGGAATACCCCAGGATCGTTGAGGCTGCGGCTCAGGCGCAGGAGCCTCATCGGCTTGCTTTTTACCTCTATGATCTGGCAAGTTTCTTCCATGCGCATTGGAATAAGGGTAAAGAACAACCGGAATTACGCTTTGTTAACGATAAAAACCGAGAATTGAGTATTGCCAGGCTTGGGCTGGTGCATGCTGTCGCCTCTGTTTTGAAGTCAGGACTTGGGATCACGGGCACTGCGGCACCGGAAGAAATGCGGTAGATATCGCCACCATTTCCCCACATTGCACTGGCATATGCGTTGTAATGTAGGTGAGTGGACGAGGTAATGGCCGATAACAACCTTGCGCGTAGCCGGAATGATTTGCCGGACTTCTTTGCCGATGATGACCCGCTGGCTGAACTCGCCCGCATCGTAGGCTACGACGATCTCCCCGTCGCTGCCGGGCCCGGATCATCTTCCGCCGATACTTCATCGACTGCGCGGCGGGAGCCGGCGTTCAATCTCGAAGACGAGCTTCTTCAGGA
Organism: Neorhizobium tomejilense; assembly: GCA_002968845.1. Classification (GTDB taxonomy): domain Bacteria; phylum Pseudomonadota; class Alphaproteobacteria; order Rhizobiales; family Rhizobiaceae; genus Neorhizobium; species Neorhizobium tomejilense. The sequence continues at coordinate 247,349 of PVBG01000003.1, forward strand.
GTTCGAACGTTATGACACGCCGCATCTCGACCCCATTCACGATATCGCGCTTGACGATGTCCCTCAGCATTTCGCCGCGCCGCCGGTAGAGCCTGAGGAGCTGGAGTTCGTTCCGGCCGAAGCTGCCGCGGTAGAAGTGCCGCAGGCCGATAGCGCCATCAGTGAGCGCGCTGACATTTTCGGCGACGAGGAGCCTCCGTTGGCGGTTGATGCCGTTGACGCGAACGTTGCTGCGGAACCGGTATTCGAGCCGGCTGTCGAATCCGCGCGCATGGAGCCCGTTTTCGATCTGCCCGACTTTCCCGCTGCAGGCTCGATGTCGCCCGCCGCGTCGGCAGAAGACCCCGCGGAGGAATTCGATCTCGCTGCGGAGCTGGAAAACTCGATTGCGGCCGAGTCCGAGGCGGCGTTCGAGCCGGAAGGGACGTTGGAGCCCGAAGCGAGATTCGAGCCGGAAGTCCGGTTCGTACCTCGGGCGGCATTCGAACCCGAGACGGCCCCCGAGGCCCAGGCGGCGTTCGAGCCTGAAGCGAAATTGGAACCCGAAGCGAAGTTTGAGCAGGAGCCGAAGACGGAGAGGGGCAGGGGCGCCTACATTCCCGGGTTCCGGATGCCGCTCAGCAATTTCAGCGTAGCACGAGACGTCTCCGCGGCCTCCGCACAGGCGGCTGCAGCCGCTTCTCAAGTAACTGCACCCGCGCCGAACGAATATGCGGTCGAGCCTCCGGTCCTGAACGATATCCCGAGCCCGAAGATCGAGCCGGCACCGGCTGCCGAGCCGCCGGCTTTCGCAAAGGCCCCGGAGCCTGCGCCGATCGCCGCCGCACCGCAAAAGGATCGGTTCTCCGCGCTTGACGAACTGATCTACGACGTCCAGCGTTATACGCTGCCGACATCGAACGGCCAGCCGCTCGTGAAGCCTGTGGCGAAGCCCGAGCCGGCCGTGACCCCCGCCGCCGCATTTGTCGCGCCGGCAGCCACCTCTCTCGATACGCCGGTTGCCAAATCCCCGGTTGCCGAACCGAGTCCTCTGGATGAGACGGATCCGTTCTCCGACGAGGAGTTCGAGTTGGCGCTCGATGGTCTCGAACTCGACCTTGCCGAGATCGTCGTCGAAGAGGCGCAGGCACATCCGGTTCAGGCACCGTCTCCGGCACCAGCCCCAGCCCCTGTTAAAGCCGAGCCTGCACCTGCTGCCGTTCCTTCCATGGCGCCGGTCGCGCGCGTTGCGCCCGTCACCGCTGCGGCGGCACCGGTCGTGGAGACGCAGGCTGTAGAAGAGCCGGAATCGATTGCGGACCTGCCGTTCGATCCGTCCCAGATTGCCGATTCGGAAGACCAGGTGGAGGCGATCGCCGAACTCGACGTACCGTCGCTACCGGCAGAAGAGCCGGAACAGCCGCCGGCCTATCGTCCCGATTACGAACTCGACATCGATGCCGAGCTTGCGACGCTTCTGGCCGCGCCCGGCAAGCCGTCGCCGGCACGCAAGCCGGAAATCGATATCGCGCCGAGGGGCCGGCAGGCCGCCGCCGAAGCCGCCCGTTCGCCGAACTATACCGATCTCGACGACTTCGAACGGGCACTGGAAGAGGATTTCCGCCGCAGCCTGACGACGCCGCTGCCTGCCGCCGAGCACGAAGAACTGCATTATTCCGACGCCGACTATGTCGCGACCGTCGAGAACGCCCGCCGTTCCGTCCGCAGCTGGGCTGTGCCGCTGGTCCTTGCCGGGGTTGTGATCCTTGGAGGTTTCGGCGCCTACGCGTTCTTCGGCAGCAGCGTGTCGGGTGTCGTGTCGGGCGGCGAACCGGTCGTCATTGCCGCAGACAACGAACCGATCAAGATTGCGCCGGAAAATCCGGGCGGCAAGACTGTCCCCAACCAGGACAAGGCGGTCTACGACCGTGTCGCCGGCGTTTCGCCGAAAGATCCGAAGCAGCGCACCCTGATCTCCTCCAACGAGGAGCCTATCGACGTCGTGCAGAAGACCCTGATGCCCGATACGCTGCCGCTCGAAGGCGAGAACGATATCGAGCCGACCGATGTCGGCGAGACGGAGGATCCACGCCTCCTGCCGCAGGATCGGACCGCGCAGAACAATACCGCTGCTGAGCAGCAGCCCGTGACCGTCATGCCGCGCAAGGTCAAGACGATGATCGTCCGCCCCGACGGCAAGCTGGTCGAGCAGGAAATTGCAGCCCCGGCGCTTGCCGCGCCGGAAACCGTCAAGCTGCCCGCCGCCGGCGCCAAGCCGGTTGAAACGGCCGCTGCTTTCCCCGAGAAGGTCCCGGCTTCTGTTCCGGCGACACCGGCCCGTACGCAATCCGTGCCGGCTAACTCGAATGCCGGCGCTGGCGGTATCCTTCCGGTCTCGGCACCTGCCAATCCGGCCGCTCCGGCCGAACACGTCAACGTGGTGAGAACGAACCCGGTCACGCCGCCCGTCGCAGCCGCTCCCGCCCAGCCGGCCCCGGCCGCCACGGCGCCTGCTCCTGCGGCCGCACAGGCTCCGACACCTGTCGCTCCGGTTCAGGCTTCTGCACCTGCGGCGAGGGCTCCGGTTCCGATCGCACGTCCGGCCGAGCAGCCGGTCAACGTGGTCGCTGCGGTTACCGATCAAGGCAATGTCCGTGCGCCGGCCCAGCCGGCGGCGGCAGCCGCTCCGGGTTCCGCCTCGAACCAGGTCGCTTCGCTGGGGTCCGGTGACTATGTGATCCAGATCGCCTCGCTGCCGTCCCAGGCGGAAGCCCAAAAATCCTACCAGAGCCTGTCGGCCAAGTTCGGCAACGTCATCGGCGGCCGTGGCGTCGATATCAAGTCTGCCGAGATCGCCGGCAAGGGCACGTTCTACCGCGTCCGCATTCCGGCCGGCAGCAAGAGCGATGCCGTGGCGCTCTGCGAACGCTACCGCGCCGCCGGAGGCACCTGCCTGGTCGGCCGGTAAGCGCCGAAAAAACGAAGAAATCGGACGGGGCGCCTGGGCGCCCCGTTTTTCGTTGGCCCTCCAATGATCTAAGATCGGACCATGAGCGAATCAAAAGCAATGATCCTGGGCTCCAGCGGCCCGACCCTCACCGCGGACGAAGTGGCGCTTTACCGGGATGAACGACCCTGGGGCTTCATCCTGTTTGCCCGCAATTGCGTCGAGCCGGCGCAGATCACCGATCTCGTCGCGTCCATGCGCGACGCTGTCGGCCGGCCGGATGCGCCGGTGCTGATCGACCAGGAGGGCGGCCGCGTCCAGCGCATCCGGCCGCCGATGATCGAGCGTTATCCCTCGGCCGCCGTGCTCGGCGAGCTTTACCGCCGGGATCGCGAAAAGGGCCTGCGGGCGGCATGGCTGATGTCGCGTCTGCATGCCTTCGACCTGATGAAATTCGGCATCAATGTCGATTGCCTACCGGTGCTCGACGTGCCGATCGAAGGAGCGAGCAACGTCATCGGCGATCGCGCCTATGGGTTCGATCCGAAGACGGTTGCCGAAATGGGCCAGGCCGCTGCCGACGGCCTCAAGGCGGGCGGCATGCTGCCGGTGATGAAGCATATTCCGGGTCACGGCCGCGGCATGGCCGACAGCCATCACGAACTGCCGGTGGTCAGCGTCTCGCGCGCAGATCTGGAAGCGCACGACTTCCTGCCCTTCGTTGCCATGAAGGACGAGCTGATGGCGATGAGCGCCCATATCGTCTTCACCGCCATCGACCCGGACGAGCCGGCGACCATTTCGCGCAAGGTGATCGACGAAATCATCCGCGGCCATATCGGCTTCGACGGGCTGCTGATGTCCGACGACACCTCCATGAACGCCCTGAAGGGCACGATCGGTGAGCGTGCGGCGAGAATCGTTGGGGGCGGTTGCGATATTGTCTTGCATTGCAACGGCGTGATGGACGAAATGAAGGCCGTCGTGAAGGAAGCGATACCGCTTGGCGGCGAAGCGTTGCGGCGTGCGAAGGCGGTGGAAGCGGCCTTCGGCCGGGGCGACGGCTTGAGCGAGGAGGCGGTCCGCGCGGAGTTCCAGGGTCTTCTCGCCGTCTCCTGACGGCTGTCGACAGCAAGAGGTTGGGGAATGGCAACGACGACATCGCAGAACGCCATTCCGATGGACAAGTTGTGGCAGGATGCCGGCGCCGAACGCGCGACGGACGATCCGGCACTCGTCATCGATGTCAGCGGTTTCGAAGGTCCGCTCGACCTGCTGCTTCATCTGGCCCGCACCCAGAAGGTCGATCTCGCCCGCATCTCCGTTCTGGCGCTGGTCGAGCAATATCTGTTGTTCATCGACAGCGCCCGGAGGGTTCGCATCGAGCTTGCCGCCGATTATCTCGTCATGGCCGCCTGGCTGGCCTATCTCAAGTCGAAGTTGCTCATTCCGCAGCAGGCCAAGGGTGACGACGGCCCGAGCGGCGAGGAACTCGCGGCGACGCTCGCTTTCCGCCTGAAGCGCCTTGAGGCGATGCGCGAGTCGGCGACCCGGCTGGTCAACCGCAATCGGCTCGGCCGCGACGTCTTTGCCCGCGGGGCGCCGGAACATATCCCGCATCGCGTCGAATCCGCTTATGACGCGACGCTTTACGACCTTCTCTCGGCCTATGCGAACCTGCGCCAGCGCACCGCCGTCACCCAGGTGACGATCGAGAGGCGCAAGGTCTGGTCGCTGGTCGATGCCCGCGAACTGCTGACCCGCATGCTCGGCGAGATCGTCGACTGGACGGCGCTGCAGCACTATCTCTTGCCCTATCTGCCGCCGGAGGATCGCGTCACGGCAACCGCCAGTGCCTTTGCGGCGTCGCTCGAACTGGTGCGCGAAGGCAAGCTCGAAATCCGCCAGGACGGCGCCTTCCAGCCGATCTTTCTGCGCAAGGGGACGGGGCCACAGCAGCCCGCCCCACCACAGTCCGCCAAGGGAGGCGTTGATTGACGCCGCAAGAGGACGACGATCTGCCGATCGCTGCGGAAGAAGAGGCGGAACACCCATCCTTCTCGTCGGTGGAAGTCGAGCGGATCGCGGAAGCGCTGGTCTTCGCCTCGGCCGAGCCGGTCTCTGAGGCGTTTCTGGCCGAACGCCTGCCGCGCGGCACCAATGTCAATGTCGTCATGCAGCAACTGGCGGAGGTCTATGCACTGCGCGGCGTCAATCTGATCCGGACCGGCGACCGCTGGGCCTTCCGCACTGCCGCCGATCTCTCCTTCGTCATCCGTAACGAAGACAACGAGACGAAGAAGCTGTCGCGGGCCGCACTCGAAGTGCTGGCCATCATTGCCTATCACCAGCCCGTCACCCGCGCCGAGATCGAGGAGATCCGCGGTGTACAGACATCCAGAGGCACGCTGGACGTGCTGATGGAAGCGGGCTGGGTCCGCTTCCGTGGCCGCCGCCGCACACCGGGACGGCCGGTGACGCTCGCCACGACGCCCGATTTCCTCGACCACTTTGGCCTGGAGGAACTGCGCGATCTTCCCGGTCTCGAAGAATTGAAGGGCGCCGGTCTGCTTTCCGGCCGCATCCCGCCGGGCTTTGCGATACCCGTCCCGCTCAATGTCGACGATCTTTCCGAGGACGAGGACCCGATCACGCAACTCGACCTCGAGGAACTTGGCCTCCTGACGCCGGGCGGAGAAGCGGAAGAGTGATTTCGCCGGAGTGGTCACGCCCTCGGGACGCGTCGGTCTGTCGCACCTCACGCTCCCCTAGCAAACATGGCGTCCCATGGCTCGCGCGGGCTCCTGGGGCAGGTCACTTTTTAACGGAAGAGCCCTTTTCCGGCCTCGTTTCTCGGCTACAGGAGATTATCCGAGCCGAACCGCCGGCGACCCTGATGAGAGTGTCGCGACGGCGATCGCAGTCAGCCACGATGCCGAGGGGGCGATGCGGGTGGCAGACCAATCGCACTTTTTGAAGGATGTCCTTCAGGTGCAGGTCGATAAATCGGACGAGCGCTATCGTTCACCTTCTCATTTGTCGCCGCTCGTTTCCTCATGGAAATCAGCTGGTTCGTCGACGTGGTGAAAGATGGCGCGCTTGTTATGCCGCCCACAATCGTGACCGCCGGTGGCTTCGGCCGCTGTCCGGCTGGACAGTGTGGTGGCGTGCCCGAAGGCGCGCAGCTTGCGGCGGGAAACCTGTGGGGAGGTTCCCCTCGGCGGCCTGGAATCCCAGACGTTCGCGGTTCGCAGGGTCAGTCAGCCGGGCCGTGGCCGGGTCCGCGCCGACGAGTTGTCGTGCAGGGTTAAGGACGTCTCGATAAGGTGTCCACTGACGACATTTTGGTGTTTGAAAAAGCATCATAAAGAGCTTACATCGATGAAACAGTACTAATGGAGTTGGACTTATGGGTTCTTTCAGTGTGTGGCATTGGCTGATCGTTCTGGTCATCGTGCTCGTTCTCTTCGGACGCGGCAAGATTCCGGAACTGATGGGCGATTTCGCCAAGGGCATCAAGAGCTTCAAGAAGGGCATGAGCGACGAGGACGCCACGGAGGCGAACGGCGCGACGACCACGACGAAGACCGTTGATCTCAAGGCTGAAGAGGCCAAGGAAACCACCCGGTCGTAATGGCCGAGTGGCGGGTTCCAGGAGCCTCGTTGAATGTTAGATATCGGCTGGACCGAGCTTCTCGTCATTGCGATCGTGTTGATCGTCGTGGTTGGTCCGAAGGATTTGCCGCCCATGCTCAGGGCCTTTGGCAAGATGACGACCAATCTGCGTAAGATGGCCGGGGATTTCCGCTCGCAATTCGACGAGGCGCTGAAGGAGTCGGAACTCGACGACGTGCGCAAGACGATTTCGGATGCGCAGCGGCTGAACCCGACGAACGCGCTGAGGGATGCGATCAACCCGCTCCGGCAGATGGGGCAGGAAATCCGCGCCGACCTGCAGAAGGCGACGCAGATGCCGACGCCGGCCGTAGCCGAGACCGATATCGAGGCCCAGCAGGCTGTCGAGGGCACGTCGAGCATCGACGCCGCTCCGGAGGTTCCCGCAAACTTCCCGTCGGCAGCGCTTGCATCCTCGACACCTGCGCCAGCTCCGGCCCAGTCCGCGCCTGCCTCACCTGAGGCAGCGGCTGCGGCAACCGTAGTGGAAAAGCCGAAGCCGGTCCGCAAGACCGCCGCCAGGGCAAAACCCGTCGTCGAGACCGCCGCGGCTCCGGTTGCCCCGGCAGCTATTGTCGAAAAACCGAAACGCCCTCGCGCGGCGGCAAAACCGGCGCCTGTTGCCCAGGCTGTGGATGAGGCGATCGTTAAGGCTCCGGCCCGCAAGCGCACGCCGAAGAAGGCCGATACCCCGAAGGACGACGCATGAGCGGTGATATCGAAGACAAGCCGCAGCCGCTCATCGAGCATCTGATGGAACTGCGCACTCGGCTGATGTGGTCGATCGGCGCATTTTTCGTCGCGTTCGTCGTCTGTTTCTTCTTCGCCAAGCAGCTCTTCAACCTGCTTGTCGTTCCTTACAAATGGGCTGTCCTCTGGGCCGGCCTCGATCTTGCCAAGTCCGAGCTGATTTACACCGCGCCGCAGGAATTCTTCTTTACCCAGGTGAAGGTGGCGATGTTCGGGGCGCTGGTGATTGCCTTCCCGGTGATCGCGTCGCAGATCTACAAGTTCGTGGCGCCTGGCCTCTACAAGAACGAGCGGGCTGCCTTCCTGCCGTTCCTGGTCGCTTCGCCGGTCCTCTTCCTGATGGGCGGCGCGCTGGTCTATTTCTTCTTCACTCCCATGGTCATGTGGTTCTTCCTCGCCATGCAGCAGGCGCCGACCGAAGGTGAAGTCGGCATTTCGCTTCTGCCGCGGGTCTCGGAATATCTGAGCCTGATCATGACGCTGGTCCTGTCCTTCGGGCTGGTGTTCCAGCTTCCGGTCGTCACCACGCTGCTCGCCCGCGTCGGCATCCTCTCCAGCGACTGGCTGCGGGAGAAGCGCAAATACGCGATCGTGCTGGCCTTCGTGGTCGCAGCCGTGCTGACCCCGCCAGATCCGATGTCCCAGATCGGTCTTGCACTGCCGACCATCCTTCTCTACGAGATTTCCATCTACGCCGCACGACTCGTCGAGCGCAAACGTGCCGAGGACAAGCTTTCTGAGCAGGAACCTTCGGATGTTGCGGAGACGGACAAGGCCTGAAGCCTTCCGGCCTGCCTTGCGAGTCCGCGACGTTCCGCTCTAAAGGCAAGGCAAGATGCTCGATATCAAGTGGATCCGTGAAAACGAAGGGGCTTTGGATGCGGCGCTCAGCAAGCGCGGCGCAGAGCCCATGGCGGCAACCCTCCTGGCGCTGGACGACAAGCGCCGTTCCGTCATCCAGAAGCTTCAGGACATGCAGTCCCGCCGCAACGCCGCCTCCAAGGAGATCGGCATTGCACTCGGACAGAAGAATTCCGAGCTCGCCGAAAGGCTGAAGGCCGAAATCGGGTCGATCAAGGACACGATGCCGCTTGCCGAGCAGGAAGAGCGCGAGGCCGTTGCGGCCCTCGAGGACGCCCTGTCGCGCATCCCGAACGTGCCCTTCGACGACGTACCGGTCGGCAAGGACGAACACGACAACGTGGTCAAACACGTCGTCGGCGAAAAGCCGCGCTGGAACCATGCTGCCAAGGAGCACTACGAGATCGGCGAAGCGCTCGGAATGATGGATTTCGAACGCGCGACAAAGCTCTCCGGCTCGCGTTTCACCGTCCTCACCGGCCAACTCGCCAGGCTTGAGCGGGCCCTCGGCCAGTTCATGATCGACATGCACACGACGGAGCACGGCTACACGGAGGTCTCTTCGCCCCTGATGGTGAAGGGCGACGCCATGTACGGCACGGGCCAGTTGCCGAAGTTCGAGGAAGACCTCTTCAAGACGACGGATGGCCGCTACCTGATCCCGACGGCGGAAGTGACGCTCACCAACCTCGTTGCCGGGGAAATGCTGGAACAGGAAAAGCTGCCGCTGCGCTTCACGGCGCTGACGCCGTCCTTCCGTTCGGAAGCCGGTTCCGCCGGCCGCGATACCCGCGGCATGCTGCGCCAGCACCAGTTCTGGAAATGCGAACTCGTGTCGATCACCGATCAGGAAAGCTCGGTCGCCGAGCACGAACGGATGACCGAATGCGCCGAGAACATGCTGAAGCGCCTTGGCCTGCATTTCCGCACCATGACGCTCTGCACCGGCGACATGGGTTTTGGCGCACGCAAGACTTATGACATCGAAGTCTGGCTGCCGGGTCAGGATACCTACCGTGAAATCTCGTCCTGTTCCGTCTGCGGCGATTTCCAGGGGCGTCGCATGAATGCGCGCTATCGAGCCAAAGACGACAAGGCGCTGAAGTTCGTTCACACGCTGAACGGCTCGGGCGTCGCGGTCGGCCGCTGCCTGATCGCCGTCATGGAAAATTACCTGAACGAGGATGGTTCGGTCACAATTCCGGACGCGCTTCTGCCGTATATGGGTGGTCTGACAAAGATCGAGCGGGCGGCCTGATGCGGATACTTCTGACCAATGACGACGGCATTCACGCCGAGGGCCTCGCCGTTCTCGAGCGGATCGCCCGGAAACTTTCGGACGATGTCTGGATCGTCGCGCCGGAAACTGACCAGAGCGGCCTTGCCCACTCGCTGACGCTCTCCGAGCCACTGAGGCTCCGCAAGGTTGGCGAGAAACATTTCGCCCTGCGCGGAACGCCGACCGATTGCGTTATCATGGGTATCCGCGAAATCCTGCCCGAAAAGCCTGACCTGGTGCTTTCAGGCGTCAACGACGGCGCCAATATGGCCGATGACGTCACCTATTCCGGCACCATCGCCGGCGCCATCGAAGGTACGCTGCAGGGCGTGCGCTCTTTCGCGCTGAGCCAGGCGGTGCGTCGCGAGAACGGTCGTTATGCGCCGTGGGAAGTGGCCGAATCCTATGCCCCGGACCTCATCCGCAAGCTGATTGACGTGGACTTGCCCGACGGCACCTTCCTCAACCTCAATTTCCCGAACTGCGAACCTGCCGACGTGCAGGGCGTCGAAGTGACGTCGCAAGGAAAGCTCGATTTCGGCCTGACGATCGACGCCCGCAATGACGGCCGCGGTCTGCCTTATTACTGGCTGCGATTCGGCGAACGGAAAGGTCATTTCCGCGAGGGCACCGATATTCAGGCGCTCAAGGAAAACAAGATTTCCGTAACGCCGCTGAAACTGGACCTGACCGATCATTCGGTTCAGGATCGTGTGGCGAAAGCACTGGGATTTGGAGCTGCCGATTGAAATCGGGCATGGTCGAAAAAGAGGGTTTTGCGGCGCTCGTGCTGCGCCTCAGGTCGGAAGGCATTTCCGACCTCGATCTGCTGACCGCCGTTGAACAGACGCCGCGCTCGCAGTTCGTGCCGCTGTCGCTTGCTGAGGACGCCTATTCCAGCCGTACCGTGCCGATAGACTGCGGCTCCTTCATGGAAGGCGCAGATCTCGCCGTGCGCTTGCTGCATCGCCTCCAGGTCAAGCCCGGTCACAGGGTGCTTGAAATCGGCACGGGCAGCGGCTTCACTGCCGCTGTCATAGCCCGCATCGCCGAGCGGGTGCTGACCGTCGAGCGATACCGCACCCTGGTCACTGCCGCCCACGGCCGCATGGATGCGCTGGGGCTGCGCAATGTCGTCGTGCGCCAGGCAGACGGCGGCAACGGCATGCCGGGCGAGGGCACTTTCGACCGCATTTTCGTCACGGCCGCCTTTTCTTCGCTGCCGCGATTCTATGCCGAGCAACTCACGCATGGCGGCTCGATGGTCGCGCCGCTCACCGACGGCGAGTCCTGCATGATGGTGCGCCTCACCAAGACCGGCAGCCGATTCGAGCGGGAGGATCTGTTCCCGGTGCCTTTTTTGCCGATCGTTCCGCATATCGCGGCGGCGCTCTAGGCCGTTTGTTCCATGCGCAGACGGCATTTCAGCCGTCATGGTTATCAATTTCCCTAAAATTTTAGGACAATGCCTGCCCTTTAACGGTGCAGTAAGACTAACGCGCTTTAATGACTCTCACGATGGTGGCGTATCTGTAAGCGAGTCATGCGTATGAAGAGTTCTCCGAAATTCGGAAAATCCGTAATCAAATTTGCTGTCGCGGCACTGCTTGCCAGCGCTGCGACAGGGTGCAGTTCGGACGCGACCCGTTTCTCGGGGCTCTTTTCGAAATCCGACAACATAACGACGGCGTCCATTCCGCAGCGACAGGGTGGCGGGGCTTATGGCCGTGCACCGACCCCGCAGGCAGATCTCGGCTCCGGCCAGGCTCAGGCGCTGCCGCCGATCCCGCAGAACGACTACGGCTCGCGCAACGCAGCCATGGCTCAGCCCTATCCGGGCAATTCCGGCGGCTACACCTCTCCGGCGCGCACCGCATCCGCTCCCGTTGCCGTGCAGCGAACCGAACTCGCAGCTCCGACTGGCGCCACGGCGCAGCGTAGCGCCGCCCCGATGGGCCGCGACACGGCTCGCCAGGAGGCGCTCGCCCAGCCATTCCCGGGTCGTCAGCCGGCCGCCAACACGCTTGTCGCTCCGTCCGCTTCGACGCTGAAGGCCGACAGTGTCGTCACCGGCACGACCCCGAAGCCGATGTCCGGCTGGTCCACGGTCAACGCTCCCAAGGTGACCCTGAAGCCCGGCGAAACGGTCTCGACGCTCTCCAAGCGTTACGGCGTTCCGGAAAAGGAAATCCTGAAGGCAAACGGCGGCGCCGTTGCTGCCGGCCAGTCCGTCCTTATCCCGACCTTCGGTACGGCGCAGAATTCGGCAAAGAATGCCGCCGGCACGATCGACCTCCAGAATAAGGGTCCGGCGCCTGCCCGGGAGCCCGATCAGAAACTCGCCGTCCTGCCGACCCCGGCGCGTGACAAGGCGATGGCCGAACCCGCCAAGCTGACGCCTCCGGGCGGCAAGCCGGTCGGCGGCACCTACGTGGTCAAGCCGGGCGACACGATCACCAAGATCGCCCGTGAAACCGGCACGCCGGTCGATCAGCTGAAGGCCGCCAACAACCTGACATCGGGCGGCGTCCGCATCGGCCAGACGCTGAAGGTGGCAAACGGCGCGGCCGCTCCGGCAGCCGATCCGGTCAAGACGGCATCCATTCCGCAGAAGCCGGTCGAAAAGGCCGCAGCCGCGGCCCCGAAGCCGGCTACCGCCGCTGCACCTGCCCAGGTTGCCCAGGTGTCTGTGGCACCGGCCGCAGCCAAGGCTGCCGTCGATAACGCATCGGTCGCCGACGTCGAAAAGAAGTCGGACACCGCTTCAGTGGCGCCCCAGTCTACCGGCATCGGCAAGTATCGCTGGCCTGTCAACGGCGCAGTCATCGCCGGCTACGGCCAGAACGTCGACGGCAACCGCAATGACGGCATCGACATCTCGGTTCCGGAAGGCACGCCGATCAAGGCGGCTGAAAACGGCGTTGTCATCTATGCGGGCAACGGCCTGAAGCAGCTCGGCAACACGGTTCTCGTCCGTCACGACGACGGCAAGGTCACCGTTTACGGCCATGCCGGCAGTATCAACGTCACGCGCGGGCAGAAGATCACCCGCGGCCAGACGGTCGCCGCCTCCGGTATGAGCGGCGACGCGAAACGCCCGCAGGTCCATTTCGAAGTCCGCAAGGACGCGACCCCGGTCAACCCGATTACCTTCCTTGAATAAGTAGTGCGTTTCAGGGGACGGAGAAAAGCCCGGCAGTGCCGGGCTTTTTGCGTTCTCAGTGCTTTTCCGGGTTTCAATCTCGGGAGAGTGGCTTCCTCAGCCGCCCGCCAAGATCCTGGATATATTGCCAGGCGACGCGGCCTGAACGCCCGCCGCGGGTGGTCGCCCATTCGAGCGCCTCGTGGTGCAGCGTCTGCTGGTCGAGGCCAAGCTCGAAATACTCGGCATATCCGTCGATCATCGTCAGGTAGTCGTCCTGGCTGCATTTGTGGAAGCCGAGCCACAGGCCGAACCGATCCGACAACGATACCTTTTCCTCGACCGCTTCGGACGGGTTGATCGCCGTCGACTGCTCGTTCTCCATCATATGGCGCGGCAGGAGGTGGCGGCGGTTGGATGTCGCGTAGAACAAAACGTTGTCGGGCCGGCCTTCGATGCCGCCGTCGAGCGCCGCCTTCAGCGACTTGTAGGCGGTATCGTCATGATCGAAGGAGAGATCGTCGCAGAAGACGATGACGCGCTGGCCGGAAGTCTTGAGGATATCGAGCAGGGCAGGGAGCGAGGCAATATCCTCGCGGTGCACTTCGACGAGCTTCAGGGAAATCGCAGTCGCGGCGCGCACGTCCTCGTGCACTGCCTTGACCAGCGAGGACTTGCCCATGCCGCGGGCGCCCCACAGCAGCACGTTGTTGGCTGCAAAGCCTTCCGCAAACCGCAGGGTGTTTTCGTGCAGGATATCGCGCACATGGTCGACGCCCCGGATCAGCGTCAGGGCGACGCGGTTCGGACGCGGCACCGGCTGCAGGCGCTGGTTTGCCGGTACCCAGACGAAGCAGTCGGCGGCGTTCCAGTCGTTGATGGCGGGTGGAGGGCCGGCGAGCCGCTCCAGCGCATCCGCAAGCCTGCGGATCTCGGTCAGGATCAGGGTATTGATGTCGTTGCTCATGGTGTTTCTCCGGTCGCATCGGCGAGTTTTTGAGCCTTTTGGCTGCGGTAACATGCTCGTTAGTGCATCAAAAGCCTGAGAGCCGTGGATTCGGTACGCCGGCTGGCGTGTTTCTGTTGCATTCCGGCCTATCGCAACTATATTCCGGCGGCTTGAAACGGGGGCCCGGCGTCTCCGGTAATCTTAGGAGTTTTCGATGTTCATTACCGAAGCATTCGCCCAGGCCCCAGCCGCAGCACCGGGAGCCTCCGCGTTCGGCTCCGGCCTTGAGATGCTCTTCCTGTTCGCGCCGCTGATGGTGGTCTGGTATTTCTTCCTGATCCGTCCGCAGCGCGCCAATGCCAAGAAGCGCCAGGAGACGCTGTCCAACATCCGCCGCGGCGACCAGGTCGTTCTTGGCGGCGGCATAACCGGCAAGGTGACCAAGGTTGTCGACGACACCGAAGTGGAAGTCGAAATCGCCGAAGGCGTAAAGATCCGCGCCATGCGCGCCTATATCGCCGAAGTCCGCGTCAAGGGCGAGCCGGTCAAGACCGAGCCTGCGAAGACCGGAACGGCTTCCTAAAGCTTCGCCGATACAGGGGGGCCCTGTCTGTTGCAGGGCCTCGAACGCAAAGAACCGGATCATCTCCGGCTCGCAACCTCTTCGAGAAGGCATGTGACCCATGGCGAAAGGCATCGAAATCCGCGACGCCCATTTCCCCGGTCGCGCTCCGATCGATGCCTATGGCAATGGTGGTTTCCGTTTTGCCGACATGTCGCATCGCGGCTCGCTGCTCTGCCTTCCGTCCGGTGTTCACGGCTGGGAACTGCAGGACGGTGAGCCGCTGACGGTCGCTTCCCTGATGAAGGTGCTCGCCGAATCAAACCAGATCGAGGTGTTGCTTGTCGGCACGGGCGCCAATCTCAAGCCCATCCCGGCTGAGGTGAAGGCGGCGCTGAAAGCCAAGGGCATCGCCTCCGATCCCATGAGTACCGGTGCTGCCGTGCGCACCTTCAACATCATGCTGGCCGAATCGCGCGCCGTCGCGGCAGCTTTGATTGCCGTCTGACAGATGGCCGATTCAGCCAGACAGAACGGCGATATCTGCCTCGCAACGCTCAGGGAGACCGATCGCGACCGTTATCTCGCCTGTCTTCTGTCGCCGGAGGACAAGCGCGGCGCACTTGCGGCGCTTTATGCCTTCAACGCCGAGATTGCCCGTGTCCGCGACGTGGTGCGTGAGCCGCTTCCGGGCGAAATTCGCCTGCAATGGTGGCGCGACCTCCTCGAAGGCAACGCTCACGGTGACAGCACCGGCAACCCGATCGTCGCCGGGCTGCTTGACGCAGTCGAGACCTATCGCCTGCCGCGCCAGACGCTCGTCGACATGATCGAGGCGCGCATATTCGATCTCTACGACGATCCGCTGACCGATCGCAACGCGCTCGAGGGTTATGCCGGCGAGACTGCTTCGGCACTCATCCAGCTCGCGAGCCTGGTGCTCTCTCCCGCCGATGCGGCAAAATCTGCAGAGGCGGCAGGCCACTCTGGGGTCGCGCAGGCGATCGCCGGTTTCTTGCTTCTGATGCCGATCCATCGCCGTCGTCATCAGCTCTATCTGCCGCTCGATATTCTCTCGGCGACCGGGCTCGACCGTGATACATTTCTGCGCGGCGAGGACAGACCGCGCATTTCCGCCGCGATCGAGGCTTTTGCCGGGCTTGGATTGGAGCATCTGGCCAAGGCGAGAAAGTCGGGACCTATCCCGGCAGCGGTTTTTCCGGCCTATCTGCCTGTGGCGCTTGCGGAACCGGTGCTGCGCCGGGCAGTGCGTGCAGGTGCCTCGGTGCTCGACTCGGCCCTGCAACTGCCGCAGTGGCGGCGCCAATTGCGGCTCATGAAGGCCTCCGTCACCAGGCGCTTTTGAGGGACGCCAAATTCGCGCAAGGCTCGCCGGCTAAGGAACGAAGCACAAATCCGGCGCCATCATAAGGAGAAGCGGTGTGAGCCCCGTTGTCGTCTGGTCGATCATCTTCGTACTCCTCATGGCGCTTGCCTATTACGTCACGCGAATGTCCGGCAAGGACAGGGACAAGGACGGCAACCTGCATGACACGGGGATGGCAATCCTCGAGTTCGGCCGGGCCTTTCCCAATGAGGCCATCCGCAGCCTGCACGTGACGGCTAAGGGCGACGCCATCTTCGTGCGGTTGCATGACAACAAGGCCGGCTTCATGCGCAGCCACCGCAATCATTACGCCTGCTTTCTGATCGAGCCCGGCCGAGTACGCGTGACCCCATTGCCGAACGCCAAGGGGTTCACCGTCGAATTTCTGGACGCATCGACGCAGAACGGCACCTATCTCTTCTCGACGGAAAAGGAGGCAGCCGAAGTGGCCCTCTGGCTGCTCGACAACTATGTCAGCGTTGCCGACCGCGATCTGGAGGAAAAGCCGGGGACGCCTTCCGGGGATGTCAGCCCCGACCGAGCCAACTAGCGCAATCCTGTAGCGCGCGGGCGGAGAGCAGCTGCCGCTTCATCACCGTCTTGTCCTTGCCGCGGAAACGCTTGACGCCCTCCGGCTTGACGATCGATCCCGGCTCCAGCTCCGGAAACAGCCCGAAATTGACGTTCATCGGTTGGAACGAACGCTTGCCTGGCTCGTCGTCCGAAACCAGATGCCCGCCGGTGATATGGCCGAGCAGCGAGCCTAGAGCGGTCGTCGCCGGCGGTGCCGGGAGCGTTTCGCCCTTGCGTTCGGCAGCGGCGAAACGGCCGGCGAGAAGCCCGATCGCTGCACTTTCCACATACCCTTCGCAGCCCGTGATCTGGCCGGCGAATCGCAGGCCCGGCCGGCTTTTCAGCGTCAGGCTCTTGTCGAGCAGCACGGGTGAGTGGATGTAGGTGTTGCGGTGCAGGCCGCCGAGCCGTGCGAATTCGGCATTCTGCAAGCCGGGAATCATCCGGAAAATGTCCGCTTGGGCGCCGTATTTCAGCTTCGTCTGAAATCCGACCATGTTGTAGAGCGTGCCGAGCGCGTTGTCCTGCCGGAGTTGCACGACCGCATAGGCTTTCACCGTCGGATTATGTGCATTGGTGAGACCCATCGGTTTCATCGGCCCATGACGCAGCGTTTCGCGGCCGCGTTCGGCCATCACTTCGATCGGCAGGCAGCCGTCGAAATAGGGCGTGCCTTCCCATTCCTTGAAACCGACCGAGTCGCCGGCGATCAGCGCGTCGACGAAGGCATTGTACTGCGACTCGTCCATCGGGCAGTTGATATAGTCCTTGCCGGTGCCGCCGGGACCGACCTTGTCGTAGCGCGACTGGTACCAGCAGATATCCATGTCGATCGAATCGCGGTGCACGATCGGCGCGATGGCATCGAAGAAAGCGAGCTGGTCCTTGCCCGTCTCCGCCTGGATCGCGGCTGCAAGCGCCGGCGAGGTGAGGGGCCCGGTGGCGATGATCGCCAGATCCCATTCCTTCGGCGGCAGGCCCTGGACCTCCTCGCGCACGACGGTGATGAGCGGATGCTTTTCGATCGCTTCGGTGACCGCGTCGGAAAATCCATCGCGGTCGACGGCGAGCGCTCCGCCGGCCGGTACCTGGTGACTATCGGCACATGCCATGATCAGCGAACCGGCAAGCCGCATTTCCGCATGGATGACGCCGACGGCATTCGCCGTCGCATCGTCGGAGCGGAAGGAGTTCGAGCAGACGAGTTCGGCAAGTCCGTCCGTCTTGTGGGCATCGGTGCCGCGCACGCCGCGCATTTCATGGAGAATCACCGGCACGCCGGCCGAGGCGATCTGCCAGGCGGCTTCGGAACCTGCGAGGCCGCCGCCGACGACATGGATGGCAGCAGGAGAGGTGGGGGAGGAAGAAATGTTGCTCATGGCCGGCTCATTATCACGCCATTTGCCGGACCGGAATCAAAAAGGCACCCGAAAAGGTGCCTTTGATACGTCCTTGGATGTCCTCTCGGACCGCTTGATCCTCGCCGCAAGGCCTCGAGCCGTGCGGGTCCGCCTGCGAGCAGCGGATTAGCGAAAAGAGCGGGCCGCGATGTGGCGGATGTCGTAGCGGGTCAGACCGATGTCGCTGAGGGCCTGGCTCGAAAGATTTCCAAGCTCGTTCATCGTGCGGCGGTAGCTGATCCAGTTCTTGGCGATACGGATCGGGTTCATGGTTGTTTCCTCAAGATCTTTTCCTGATGCTCTGTCGTCATCAGCGATGAGGGTCTTATACATCCGCATAATAAGAATGTGCAGTGCAAAAAATGTGCGACTGCCATGCAAATGTGCAAGAGATCGCTGAAATTTGTGGCGCAGGTCGAAAATCAGGCAGGAATTTTAGGCCTTAAATTTCCAGGAACAAATAGAAAAAGCGCCTCCCGAAGGAAGCGCTTTTGGATGGTGCAGCAATGTCTGTGCGAGGCTTAGAAGCCGACGGCAGACCGGGCAACGCGGCGGATATCGGCGCGGCCGATGCCGAGGTCGTTGAGTTCGCGGTCGCTCATGCGGCCGAGCTCGTTGACGGTTTCGCGGTACTTGCGCCAAGTGGTGAGCTTCTGTGCGATGTTCATGATCTTGTCCCTTTCTAGGCCCTTGCCAGCGGCCCGTTCGGCGCTGACTTCAATCTCATGACCGGTAATATATGCTGCGCTGCAAAAAGTAACAGCGCCTATTCGGAATGCCACCTATGCATCCGGCGCATTACGAGATCGTTTACCATGCAGGAGTGCTGAAATTTTGCGCTGGTTTTAGGCAGGTCGCATGCTGCAGGACAAAAAATAACGCCCACCGGGGGAGGAGGTCCGGTGGGCGTCATTTGTAACGACTGGCGATTTGGGAGGAGGAGGATCGCCAGTCCCATCAAGCCCGCGCTGGGAGGAGGAGTGCGCGGCTCGAATTCCTGTCACGGGAAACTCCCCGAGGGCATCTGCATCGTTCAGGGCGGGCGCCAAGCCGTCCAAACCAGAGAGACCGAAACCTTCAATCAATCTCTGTATCTGCATATTATGAGATTGCAGCGAAATTGTGCAGTGCAATATCCGTATGGATGGCATGCGGTTATTGCATGGCTCACATCGCCGTTGATTCCAATGTACACATTAGAATTTAATAAAAAGTTAAATATCCCGGTAATCGCTGGTTCGACCGGGTGCGGCGGGAGCAAATTCGCCTATCCACCGCGGTTTCTCGGAGCTGCCAAAAAAGCGTCATTTTCCCTTTGCGTGCGCCGAAACGGGTGATATAGAGACGCGCGCTCCGGAAGGCCTTGTGCGACGAGGATTTTCGACGCGGCTGGGGCGCGGGTATGGTGAAATTGGTAGACACGCCAGATTTAGGTTCTGGTGCCGCAAGGCGTGGGAGTTCAAGTCTCTCTACCCGCACCAGAACCGCCCCGCATCAAAACCGCCAGGAGTGCGGTCCGAGCCGGTTCTGGCTAAAGGATCGGCGCTCCTTGAAGCCCGCGGCCGGTCTCTCAAAGTTCCGGCGATGTGCTCATTGAAACCAACGGCTGTCTGAGCACCGCCGCCACGATATGAAGGTATGAAAATGCAGGTTACCGAAACGCTCGCTGAAGGGCTGAAGCGCGAAATCAAGGTCGTTATCCCCAAGCGGGATATGGAAGCGCAGCTGAACGTGCGCCTCGCCGACGCCAAGGACAAGGTCCGCATCAACGGTTTCCGTCCGGGCAAGGTGCCGATCGCCCATCTGAAGAAGATGTACGGCAAGTCGATCATGGCGGATCTCGTCAACGAGATCGTTCGTGAGCGTCCGACCGAAATCCTCACCGACCGCGGCGAGAAGTCGGCGACCCAGCCGTCGGTCGCCATGACCGAGGACGAGAACGAAGCGGAAAAGATCCTCAACGCCGAGGTCGATTTCGAATTCACGCTCTCCTACGAAGTCATCCCGGAGATCGAACTGCAGCCGACCGACGGCCTTTCCGTCATTCGCGAAGTCGTCGAAGTCACCGAAGACGAAGTCAACGAGCAGATCGAGAAGATCGCCGAGAGCGCCCGCACCTTCGAGACCAAGAAGGGCAAGGCTGCCGATGGCGACCGCGTCACCATGAACTATCTCGGCAAGGTCGACGGCGTTGCCTTCGACGGCGGCACCGCCGAAGATGCCGAACTGGTTCTCGGCTCCGGCCGCTTCATCCCGGGCTTCGAAGACCAGCTCGTCGGCGTCAAGGCCGGTGAAGACAAGACCATCACCGTGACCTTCCCAGCCGAATATCCGGCCGCGAACCTTGCCGGCAAGGAAGCCACCTTCGACGTCACCGTCAAGGAAGTCGCAGCTCCGGCCGCTCTCGAGATCAACGACGAACTCGCCTCCAAGCTCGGCATCGAATCCGTCGATCGCCTGAAGGAGATCGTCCGCGGCCAGATCGAAAGCCAGTACGGCAACGTCACCCGGCAGAAGGTCAAGCGTCAGATCCTCGACCAGCTCGACGGCATGTACCAGTTCGACACCCCGCAGGGCCTCGTCGACGCCGAGTTCGACAACATCTGGCGCCAGATCAACACCGACCTGCAGCAGTCCGGCAAGACCTTCGAAGACGAAGAGACGACCGAGGAAGACGCACGCGTCGAGTACCGCAAGCTTGCCGAACGTCGCGTTCGTCTCGGTCTCGTTCTCTCCGAAATCGGCGAACAGGCCGGCGTCGAAGTGACCGAGGAAGAAATGCAGCGCGCCCTTTATGCGCAGCTCCAGCAGTTCCCGGGCCAGCAGAAGGAAATCCTCGATTTCTTCCGCAACACCCCCGGCGCTTCCGCCTCGCTGCGCGCGCCGATCTTCGAAGAGAAGGTCGTCGACAAGCTGCTCTCCGAGATCAAGGTCACCGACAAGGTCGTGACCAAGGAAGAGCTGATGGCTGAAGACGAGGAAGGCTCGGAAGGCACTGAAAAGCCGGCCAAGAAGAAGGCCGCTCCGAAGAAGGCTGCAAAGGCTGAGGCTGCTGACGAAGCCGCCGAAGGCGAAGAAGCTGCCGCTCCGAAGAAGAAGGCTGCTCCGAAGAAGAAGGCCGCTGAAGACAGCGCCGAATAACCTTCGCATTGATTGGATAGAAAAGCCGGGTCGGCGACGACCCGGCTTTTTGTTGTGATGAAACCTCCCGAGTCCGCCGCCCATGATCCGTATTGAAAACATCAGCAAATCGAACAGCCACCGCATCCTCTTCATCGAGGCCTCCGCGGCGCTGAACCGTGGCGAGAAGATCGGCCTCGTCGGCCCGAACGGGGCCGGCAAGACGACGCTCTTCCGGATGATCACCGGCTCGGAAATGCCGGACGAGGGGCAGGTCAGCGTCGAGAAGAACGTCACGATCGGTTATTTCAACCAGGATGTCGGCGAAATGGCCGGCCGCAGCGCCGTCACTGAAGTGATGGATGGCGCCGGTCCGGTAAGCACCGTCGCAGCCGAACTGCACGAACTCGAATCGGCGATGGTCGATCCCGATCGCCTCGACGAGATGGACCAGATTATTGAACGCTACGGCGAAGTACAGGCGCGGTACGAGGAGCTCGACGGCTATGGTCTCGAAGGCCGCGCCCGCGAGGTTCTCGCCGGCCTGAGCTTCACCCAGGAGATGATGGACGGCGATGTCGGCAAGCTGTCCGGCGGTTGGAAGATGCGCGTGGCGCTCGCCCGCATCCTGCTGATGCGTCCGGACGTCATGCTGCTCGATGAACCGAGCAACCATCTGGACCTCGAAAGCCTGATCTGGCTGGAACAGTTTCTCAAAGGATATGACGGCGCACTGCTGATGACCTCGCACGACCGCGAGTTCATGAACCGGATCGTCACCAAGATCATCGAGATCGACGGCGGGTCGCTCACCACCTATTCCGGCGACTACGGTTTCTACGAGCAGCAGCGGGCCCAGAACGAAAAGCAGCAGCAGGCCCAGTTCGAGCGCCAGCAGGCGATGCTCGCCAAGGAGATCAAGTTCATCGAGCGCTTCAAGGCCCGCGCATCCCACGCGGCCCAGGTGCAGAGCCGGGTGAAGAAGCTCGACAAGATCGAGCGCGTCGAGCCGCCAAAACGCCGGCAAGTGGTCGCCTTTGAATTCCAGCCCGCGCCGCGTTCCGGCGAAGACGTGGTCAACATCAGGAATGTCGCCAAGCGATACGGCAGCCGCTCGATCTACGAAGGTCTCGACTTCATGGTGAAGCGGCGCGAGCGCTGGTGCATCATGGGCATCAACGGCGCCGGCAAGTCGACGCTGCTGAAGCTGGTAACGGGCTCGACCGAGCCGGATGAAGGCAGCGTCTCGGTCGGCGCCAGCGTCAAGATGGGTTATTTCGCCCAGCACGCCATGGATCTCCTCGACGGCGACCTGACCGTCTTCGAATGGCTGGAAGAACAGTTTCCGCGCGCGGGGCAGGGGTCGCTGCGGGCACTTTCCGGCTGCTTCGGCTTTTCAGGAGACGATGTCGAGAAGAAGTGCCGGGTGCTGTCCGGCGGAGAGAAGGCGCGCCTGGTGATGGCGGCCATGCTGTTCGACCCGCCGAATTTCCTCGTCCTCGACGAGCCGACCAACCACCTGGACCTCGACACCAAGGAAATGCTGATCAAGGCGCTGTCGGAATACGAAGGCACCATGCTGTTCGTCAGCCACGACCGGCATTTTCTCGCCGAACTGTCGAATCGCGTGCTCGAACTGACACCCGATGGCATCCACCGTTATGACGGCGGTTATACGGAATATGTGGAACGCACCGGCTATGAGGCGCCGGGGCTGCGAAGCTAAGGATCAAGACAGGAGGCAGGGGCGAAGCGGCGTCGGCCTCCATCGTTTCCGGCCGGCGGACGCTGTGGCAAGGGCGGGAAGTCAACTTCCGTTAGGAAGACCGTCGTAAGACGTCGTTCCGGCACGCGCGAAAAGACCTCGGTTCGAGGGGGCTTACCGTCGGGCTGACCTGCAGCCGGAACGATTTTCTGCACAGTTTTGATTGTCTCATATGCCGTTTGATCTGAATCAGTTTTTAAGGTATCCCTTTTCGCGCCGTAGCGATTTCTGGAATTATACCGCAGGGGGGATATTCATGACGGCGAGCGATAAGGCCTTTCTCCGACCGGCAATCGGTCTGGTTGGAATGATGTTCCTGTCGGCATGCACGTCGGCGCAGACGACAGCGTCGATCTCTCCCACCACCACGACGGTGAAGCCGGCGCCGGTCTCGAAGAAACAGGTCTACCATTACACGCCGGCCGATCGCGACTGCATGAAGCGGGCAATGTATTTCGAGTCCCAGCGATCGAGCCGCGAAGGGCTGATGGCAGTCGGCACCGTGATCATGAACAGGCTGACCTCGGACGCCTATCCGTCCACGATTTGCGGCATCGTCGCCCAGGAGCGGCAATTCGCACCGGGCGTGATGACCCGGGCGATGAATGAGGCGACGGTTCCGGAACTCGATGCCGCCGTCGATGCGATCATTCGCGGCGAGCGGAACCCGGAAGTCAAGGACGCCATGTTCTTCCACACGGCCGGCTTACGTTTCCCCTACCAGAACATGCATTATGTCACGGTTGCCGGCGGCAATGCGTTCTACGAAAAGCGCGGCAGGGACGGGGATCTGCAGACGCCACCGCCGAAGCCCGTTGATGAATACGTGCTCGCCCTGGTGCAAAGCAATCCCGACCCGTTCAGCCTGATCCAGGCGAAGGAATTCGACGTTGGGTCGATCCCGGCGACCGGCACGGATCCGATGGTGGCGACGAACGTCCCGGTTCCGATCGAGCGGCCGGATCCCTTGGCGATCCGTTCCGCCAGCATCCAGCCGGCTGGAACTCAGCCTGTAAAGCCTTCTGTCGCGCCGGTGATCCTTGCCAGCTCCATGAGCAATGAGTGGATGCTGCGTTTCGACACCGGCAACGCGAAGCCGATACCGACACCGTCGCCAAAACGATCGCCGGCCGGTGTCGACCGCTGATCCCTGAAGCCTATCCTACCTTCTGCAGCTCGGCAGCCGCGGCATTGTCCTTGTCGTTGGCCCGCTGGTAGGCCTCGCGTAGCGCGAGCCGTCCGAAATACTGTTCAAATGCGGCGCGTTTTTCGATCGTGCCGAATTGCAGGCCGTAGCCGAGCTGCGAGCCGACATAGACGTCCGCGGCGCTGAAGGTGTCGCCGGCGATATAGGCGTTCGCCCGGACAGCCGCCTCCAGCGTATCCATGACGTCCTGGTAGGTGCCGTAACCGACCATCCGCTCGCGTTCCTTCGGCACTTCGAAGCCGAGCACGCGGTTGCTGACGGCTGCTTCCAGCGGACCGGCCGCAAAGAACATCCAGCGGTAATAATCGGCGCGCCGGGCGGGGGCGGGGGCAAGACCCGCCTGCGGAAAGACATCCGCCAGATAGGCGCAGATCGCCGCGCATTCGGTGACGATGGTCTTGCCGTGCACGATGCTCGGCACCTTGCCCATCGGGTTGACGCTTTTGTAGTTGTCGCCCTTCATCGTTGTGCCGAAATGCAGGATTTCGGTACGATAGGGGACGCCGACCTCCTCCAGCATCCAGCGGGCAATCCGGCCGCGTGACATCGGGTTCGTGTAAAGCACAAGTTCATCTGGCATGTGGTCCTCCCGGCAGTGATGTCTATGTTTTGGAGCAGCTTGCTTTTCAATCAAGGCGCCAGGGCGAATTAGAGCGCCTTCCGGTACTGGATGAAGCCGGAGTTTTGGGCGATGCGGTCGTAGAGCCGCCGTGCGGCGGCATTGCTCTCCTGCGTCAGCCAATAGAGCCGCCCGGCGCCGTTCGCGCGCGCCAGATCTGCCACCGCTTCGATCAGGGCTGCGCCGGTTCCGCGGCCGCGCAGGGTATTCTTGACATAGAGGTCCTGCAGATAACAGGTCGATTCGGGCAGCCAGCAGGATCGGTGGAAGATGACATGCGCCATGGCGATCATCTTGCCGGTCTCGTCGAATGCGCCAAGGGCATGCATCGGCTCGGCAGGATCATGAAACCGGCTCCAGGTGAGATCGTACATCTCCTTCGGCAGCACGGTCTCGTAGAAGCGCAGATAGGCTTCCCAGAGCGGCTCCCAGGCGGTGCGGTCGGCTGGCTCGAGCGGACGGATGATCGCAGGTGTCGTCGTGGCGGTCATGGCAAACTTCCTCACAAAAGAAAACGGCGGAGATTGCTCCCCGCCGTCGAATGATTAGCCGATTTTTCGGACTTAGGCAGCCATGGCCACCTTGAGATTTTCGTCCACCTTGTCGAGGAAGGCGGTCGTCGAGAGCCACGGCTGATCCGGACCGATGAGCAGCGCCAGGTCCTTGGTCATGTAGCCGGCTTCGACGGTGTCGACGCAGACCTTTTCGAGCGTCGAAGCGAACTTGGCGAGGTCGGCATTGTCGTCGAGCTTGGCGCGATGTGCGAGGCCACGGGTCCAGGCGAAGATCGAGGCGATCGAGTTCGTCGAGGTCTCCTGGCCCTTCTGGTGCTGGCGATAGTGGCGGGTGACGGTGCCGTGGGCGGCTTCCGCTTCGACCGTGCGGCCGTCGGGCGAAAGCAGAACCGAGGTCATCAGGCCGAGCGAGCCGAAGCCCTGGGCAACGATGTCGGACTGGACGTCGCCGTCGTAGTTCTTGCAGGCCCAGACGTAGCCGCCGGACCATTTCAGGGCTGCTGCGACCATGTCGTCGATCAGGCGGTGTTCGTAGGTGATCTTCAGCGCGTCGAACTGTTCCTTGAATTCGGCGTTGAAGATTTCCTCGAAGATATCCTTGAAGCGGCCGTCATAGGCCTTGAGGATGGTGTTCTTGGTCGACAGGTAGACCGGCCACTTGCGCATCAGGCCGTAGTTCAGCGAAGCGCGGGCGAAATCGCGAATCGATTCGTCGAGGTTGTACATGGCCATGGCCACGCCGGCGTCCGGTGCCTTGAACACTTCCTTCTCGATCACCTGGCCGTCTTCGCCGACGAACTTGATCGACAGCGTGCCCTTGCCCGGGAACTTGAAGTCGGTTGCCTTGTACTGGTCGCCGAAGGCGTGGCGACCGACGACGATCGGCTTGGTCCAGCCCGGAACCAGGCGCGGCACGTTCTTGCAGATGATCGGCTCGCGGAAGATGACGCCGCCGAGAATGTTGCGGATCGTGCCGTTCGGGCTCTTCCACATTTCCTTGAGGTTGAATTCCTTGACGCGGGCTTCATCCGGCGTGATCGTCGCGCACTTGATGCCGACGCCGTGCTTCTTGATGGCGTTGGCGGCGTCGATGGTCACCTGGTCGTTGGTGGCGTCGCGATTCTCGACCGAGAGGTCGTAATATTCGATGTCGAGATCGAGATAGGGAAGGACCAGCTTGTCCTTGATGAGCTGCCAGATGATGCGGGTCATCTCGTCGCCGTCGAGATCGACGACCGGGTTGGCTACCTTGATCTTTTGCATGGAATTCCTCTTGGACGTAGAAGGGACCTCAAGGTCCCGACGGGTGGACACCAGTGGGTGCGCTATAACATCGCCGGGCTGGAACGCAAAGGCATTGAGGCCATCATATGCGGCTTTTCATGCGAGAAAACGCGGCGCGTCCGGACCTGCGGACGATTGCCCTTGCCAAACCATAATGCCTGATTAATGTCCGGCCAAATCGCTCTCCAACAGCCGGATTTGATCTTATGCGGACCTTGCCGCTTGCCCTTGCCTTTTCATTGATCTCGACCCTCACTGCGGCGGCTGATGTGACCGATCCCGTGAAAGAGGTGATGAAGATCACCGAGGACAACTGGAATACCGTCGACAGCGAATGGAAATACATCTTCGATGCCGATCCGTTGTCTCGCCTGTTCAGCAAGAAATTCCAGGGCGCCTATGCGGAAGCCGCCAAGCACCCGGCCTACGACACGGAGAACAACCAGCCGGGCGATCCCTTCGGTTACGACGTGATCACCTCGTCGCAGGACGGCTGTCCGCTGAAGGACATCAAGACGACCTCGGCACAGGGCGCCAACGGCATGACGGATGTCACGGTGACCTTCAAGATGTGGACCTGCGTCGATGAGGCGGCGGTGAAGGACAGTGTCAACGAACTGCATTTCGACATCATCCAGGAAGCCGGCAAGCCGGTCATCGACGACATCCACCGCGTCGCCGACGGCGAGCGGGATTCGGTGATCGAAGAGATGCAGTCGATCGCCAAGGGCGAGTAACTCGGCGATGATCGGGCGGCATGTCGCTCTCTCGATCGTGGCCTTGAGACCCATGCTTGGCCTCGCCAAACCTTGCCCAGGCGATATAGTCGGCGGCCAGGAGCGGGTATCGGCACCCGCCTGAGGTAGTGGATGAGGTTTGCCGCGAAGATCCGAGACTGGCTGCTCGCCAACGACCCGGCGCTGTCGCGCCTGCGCATGGCTGGACGGGTGACCCTGACCGTCATCGCCGCGGTGGCCTGCCTTGCGCTCATCCACGTCGCCAGCCTGGCGTTGCCGACGATCGCCTACGGACTTGCGATCATCCTGTCGATCGAAGGCGGCGTCGCGGTGCGCGACCGGCTGCCGTCCGACCAGCTGAAGACGCGGCTGATCGGCTGCGTGGTCAGCCTCGTCTGCGTCGGGCTGGCTGCGGTGCTCGAAGACTACCGTTACATTTCCGATCCGATGTTCCTGGTCGTCATTGCCGGCGCTACGGTCGGGCGCGTCTACGGACCGCGCGGATTTGCGGTCGGCATGTTCGCATTTACGTCCTATTTCATGGGCGCCTACCTCAAGCCCGGCCTTTCCGACCTTCCGCTCGGAGCCATCGGCCCGGTGATCGCGGTCGTTACCGGCCATCTGGTCCGCACCTATCTCCTGCCGGACGA
Organism: Neorhizobium tomejilense; assembly: GCA_002968845.1. Taxonomy (GTDB): domain Bacteria; phylum Pseudomonadota; class Alphaproteobacteria; order Rhizobiales; family Rhizobiaceae; genus Neorhizobium; species Neorhizobium tomejilense. Next base: position 274,750 of record PVBG01000003.1, read on the forward strand.
CTGGCGGCGGGATCTTCTGCAGTCGCTGGTGGCGATCCAGGGCAGGGTGGGCGATATCCTGATGAAGCTCGCGGTTCTGTCGAGCGGCGGGATCGTCTCGGACAGTGATCGGCGCGAATTGCGGCAGCTCGAGGAGCGGTTGAAGGACGTTGTGCTGATGGCCGAAGGCTTCCTTCCACGCACGGCAGACGGCACGATCGATCCGGAAGACGAACCGCTCACGTCCCTCACGATGAAGATTTTCGACGTGCATCTCGCTGCGGAAAGCGTGATCGTCCTCTCCTTCGAGGCGCTGCCGCCCTTCATGCTCGTCCATGCGCTGATCGAGGGCGACCAGGACATGGCCGAAAAGATCGTAGCCAGCCCGGCGGTCGCGGGCGACGACCGGGTGGCGGAAAACGCAGCCGCCCTGATCTGGCTGCAGAAGGTCAGGATGGCCTTGGCGGAAGCCATCGAGGACGGGCGGCGCGACCGTTTCCAGGCCATCGAGGATGCCGCGGCCGCGCCGGGGTCGGCAAAAATCGACTTCTCGCTCAGGAACCCGGTGATGCGATCCGCGGTGCAGATCACGACCGCATCGAGCCTGGCGATGGTTTTCGGCCTGATGTTGTCGCGCGACCGCTGGTTCTGGGCTGTGCTGACTGCCTTCCTGATCTTCACGAACACCAAGTCGCGCGGCGATGCGGCGATCAGGGCCCTTCAGCGCTCGATCGGCACGCTGCTCGGCATTGCATCCGGGCTGGTGCTGGCAACGCTGATCGGCGGTTATCCGCTGGTTTCCGTGCCGATCGCGGCGCTCTGCATCTTCCTCGGCTTCTACTGCCTGCAGATCTCCTATGCGGCGATGACCTTCTTCATCTCGATCGTGCTCTGCTTGGTCTACGGCCTGACCGGGGTGCTGACCCTCGACCTCCTCCAGCTCAGGATCGAGGAAACGCTGATCGGCGCGCTTGCGGGAACCATCGTCGCCTTCCTCGTTTTCCCGGCATCGACACGCTCGACCCTCGATCTCGCGCTGGGGCGCTGGTTCGATGGCCTGCGCGAACTTCTTTCCGCGGTCAGGGAGGGCCGGAGCGGTTTTGAGATCATCGCGCTCTCCCACAAGCTCGACGCCGCCTATCGCGAGGTCACGCTCGCCGCGCGCCCGCTCGGCACCAGCTGGTCGGTTGTCAGCCGTCCGGGCCAGGTTCGCCAGACGCTCGGCATCTTCCTCGGCGCTACGTATTGGGCGCGGATCTTCGCCCGCAATGCGGTCCGGGCGGGGGAGAAGCCGGAAGGTGAGGTACTGGCGGCGCTGGAGGACGTGTTGAGCAATATCGGAGCGCTTTCGGCCCGCGGTTCGGAATGTTTCGTGGTAAAGCGCAAACTGAGCCGAGGCGCCAGCCGCCATCTGCCGATTTTCAAGCACGGCAGTCGGGTTGGCGTCGAAATGATCGGCACGATGCTGGGCAGGCTTTATCCCGCAACGGCATGAGGCTTGCCGATTTCCTCGGGCACCGGTATTCCGGCCGTCGGATTTGGATACGGAAACACAAATGTCAGGCACCAACAGCGAGCGCGAACTCATAGCCGAAGGACCGGCGGTCATCCTGGTCGAGCCGCAGCTCGGCGAGAATATCGGCATGGTGGCGCGCGCCATGGCCAATTTCGGCCTCGCGGAACTGCGCCTGGTCAAACCGCGCGACGGTTGGCCGAGCGAAAAGGCCCGCTCCGCCGCCTCCAAGGCCGACCACGTCATCGACGGCACCAAGGTGTTCGAAACGCTCGAGGAGGCGATCGCCGACCTCAATTTCGTTTATGCGACGACCGCGCGCGAACGTTACGGCTTCAAGCCGGTGCGCTCGCCGGTGACCGCTGCCGAGACCCTGCGCACCAGGTTCAAGGCGGGCGAGAAGACCGGCATTCTCTTCGGCCGCGAACGCTGGGGCCTCACCAACGAGGAAGTGGCGCTGGCCGACGAGATCGTCACCTTTCCCGTCAACCCCGCCTTCGCTTCGCTGAACATCGCCCAGGCGGTGCTTCTGATGTCCTATGAATGGATGAAGTCGGGCATGGACGATCTAACCGAGACGGTCTTTCTGCCGATCGAGCAGCGTCCTTCCACCAAGGAACAGGTCATTGGCCTGTTCGAGCATCTGGAAGAGGCATTGGACGCCCGCAATTATTTCCATCCGCCCGCGAAAAAGCCAAGAATGATCGACAACCTCCGCGCAGTCATCTCGCGGCGGGGTTTTACGGAGCAGGAGATCAGCGTGTTCCGGGGCGTCATCAACTCGCTCGACCGTTTTCCCCGCGGATGGTCGAAAAAGGACGGGCCGAAGCCTGCAAAGGCGGATCTGCCCAAAGGGGCATCTGGGGAGAAGACGGGGAATGACGCAGACGAATGAATCGAAACCCGTGCTGATGTTCGATTCGGGCATCGGCGGGCTGACCGTGCTGCGCGAGGCGCGTGTGCTGATCCCGGAACGCGGCTTCATCTATGTCGCCGACGATGCCGGTTTCCCCTACGGCGACTGGGAGGAGCCGGCCCTGCGCGAGAGGGTGATAGCGCTCTTTGCAAAACTCCTCGATGAATACGATCCCGAAGTCTGCGTCATCTCCTGCAATACTGCTTTCACCCTGGTCGGCGCGGATCTGCGCGAAACCTTTCCGAAAATGACCTTCGTCGGCACCGTCCCGGCGATCAAGCCGGCTGCCGAACGCACCCGCTCCGGCCTGGTCTCCGTTCTCGCGACCCCCGGCACGGTCAAGCGCGCCTATACCCGCGACCTCATCCAGTCTTTTGCCACCCAGTGTCATGTGCGCCTCGTCGGCTCGCAGAACCTCGCCCGCATGGCGGAAGCGTATATTCGGGGCGAGACGATTTCCGACGAGGCGGTGCTGGCCGAGATCGCGCCTTGTTTCGTCGAGAAGGACGACCGGAAAACCGATATCGTCGTGCTCGCCTGCACCCATTACCCCTTCATGGCCAATGTGTTCCGCAGACTTGCCCCCTGGCCGGTGGATTGGCTCGACCCCGCCGAGGCGATCGCTCGGCAGGCACGTCGAAAAGTGCCGCTGGTCGAGGGCGCCGAACACCCCGACAATTACGATTTCGCCGTCTTCACCTCCGGCAATCCCGATTTCGCCACCCGCCGCCTGATGCAGGGTTTCGGTCTCAGGACCTGAGCACCATCGAGCAATGTGGCTTATTTGCCACGCTTTTTTCGCGATGACTGCAATTCGCGATTGTGCGCTTGCTCATCGGGCGATCTCGTGTATTATTTATCCATTCCGCAAATCGAACACAGGAGGCGTGAAATGAAGTCCATTACCATGTATATGCGCCTTTCTGGCGGAACGGCTATTGTGGCCTCGGTGTCTCGCACATCGATGCCGGCCGGCATGTGCTTCCAGGCTGTGTAAGGCTGGATTTCCGCCGTTTTGGCACTTTTCCCATTGATCTGACGTGACCGGCTGACGACGCGATTTATCGCGTTTCCGCGTCCGCATCCGCACGTCTTTCTTCATCTCAGAGGACCTGGTCGCGACACGCGCCGGGACGAAAAATCATGCGTGAATCACAATTTATGGTTGCTGATACCCTTTCGGCTGCGGTTCATGAACTCTGCCGCGAACATGGCGTCTGGAAGACTGCCGGTGCACTGCTCCTGGCAGCCTGGAGACGTCGTCAAGAAGAGAACCAAATCTCTGATCTTTCCAATCGGATGCGCCGCGATGTCGGTTTCCCCGAACTCGAGGACGACCGCGGAAATGTCCGGTTCATCCTTTGGGACCTCCGGCTGTGAAAGGACTGGGATGGGTCCCCGGCGGGCTTGCCGCCGGGGCCTCACATGAAGGTCCTATGTCTGGAGTTGAGACAATGACGGCCATCTTCCGCAAACTTTGCCGTGACGATATGGCGGAGGCTGCGAGCGTTCACCGTACGTCCTTCACAGAACGGCTGCCGTGGCTCGCTCAGCTTCACACGCCGGAGGAGGATCGCGGATACTGGAGAGGGCATCTCTTCGCGACCTGCGACATCTGGGGCGCCGAAAGGGACGGCACCTTGCTCGGCGTCATCGCCTTTCGCAAGGATTGGGTCGACCAGCTCTATATCCTGCCGAGCGTGCAGGGGCAGGGGATCGGTTCCCGGCTCCTGGACATCGCCAAAGGAGCCCATCCGCAGCTTTTTCTCTGGACCTTCCAGCGCAATACCGCAGCCCGCCGTTTCTATGAGACGCATGGTTTCGTCGCAACCGAGGAGACTGATGGCTCAGGCAATGAGGAGAAAGAGCCGGATGTCCTCTATCGCTGGCGCATGACGACTGAATAAACACCGCTTGCAAACTGAAAAATTCGGTGGCTTGCTCCCTCTATTCCATGGAGGAGAATCCGCATGTCGCTTGAACACTGGCTCGCTTTCGTCGCCGCTTCGTCGGTTCTCCTGGCCATTCCGGGGCCGACGATCCTGCTCGTCATTTCCTATGCGCTGAGCCATGGCCGCAAGGTGGCGTCCGCAACGGTTGCCGGCACGGCCTTGGGCGATTTCACGGCGATGACCGCGTCCATGCTCGGGTTGGGCGCATTGCTTGCGACCTCTGCAGCCCTCTTCACTGTGTTGAAATGGGTGGGCGCCGCCTATCTCATCTATCTCGGCATCAAGCTCTGGCGCGCGCCGGTTTCCGAGCGGGCCGCCGATCTCGGCGAGGCCGAGGTGACGTCCGTAAAACCCTTCAAGATTTTCCTGCACACCTATGTGGTCACCGCACTGAACCCGAAGAGCATCGTCTTCTTCGTGGCCTTCCTGCCGCAGTTCCTGGACCTCAGCCAGCCGCTGTTCTTCCAGATGGTGGTCTTCGAAGTGACCTTCCTGGTGCTCGCGACCCTGAACGCCACGCTCTACGGCCTGCTGGCCTCGATGGCGCGCAACACGATCCGCAAGCCGAAGGTCCAGCGGATCGTCAACCGCACCGGCGGTTCGTTGATGATCGGTGCCGGCCTGTTGTCGGTCGGCTTCAAGCGCGCAGCCGCCTGAGCTTCGTCAAGGAGGAACAGCTGATGATCACCGGGCGTTGCCATTGCGGCGAGACCGTTTTCGAGATCAAGGGTGAATTGCCGCAGGCACTCACCCGCTGCACCTGCACTTACTGCTCAAGGCGCGGCGCGCTCCATGCCTATTACGAGCCGACGCAGGTGAAGGTCACGGCCAATGCCGCGACCGACAAGGTCTATCGATGGAATTCCAAGATGGTGGCGCATCATTTCTGCGGTACATGCGGCTGCACCACCTATAGCGACAGCCCGGATTTCCAGATGGACGGCACCTGGGACGGCAAGACCCGGCGTATCGCCGTGAATGCACGATTGTTCGACGATTTCGATGCCGAGGAATGGCCTCACACGGTCATCGACGGCCGGCATCTCTGGTAGGAGAAGAGCGATGAGTGACGTGACCCTGCTTGCTTTCGCGATCGTCGCGTTCATCGGCATCGCCACGCCTGGGCCGACGGTGCTGCTGGCGCTCACCAACGGCTCGCGTTACGGCCTTCGCCGCGCCCTGCCGGGCATGGCGGGCGCGATGATCTCCGACTTCGTATTGATCGGCGCAGTAGCGCTCGGCCTCGGCGCATTGCTGGCGGCCTCCGAATTCTGGTTCTCGGTCGTCAAGTGGCTGGGTGCCGGTTATCTTGCATTTCTCGGCCTGATGCTCCTGCGCTCGAAAGGCTCGCTTGACGTAACGGCAGGCGATGCTGCGGCCGGTTCGGGTTCCGCAACGTCAATCTTCCTGAAGAGCTTCCTCGTCGCGGTGACCAATCCCAAGGGATACCTGTTCTTCTCGGCTTTCCTGCCGCAATTTATCGTGCCGGATGCGCCGCAGTTTCAGCAATATGCGATCCTGGCAATGGTCTTCGCGCTGATCGATTTTGCCGTTATGTTCGGTTATGCGCTGCTCGGCTCGCGTGCCGTGCATCTTCTGAAGAAGAAGGGTGCGCTCTGGCTCGACAGGCTCTGCGGTGGGGCGCTTCTGGCGCTTGCCGGCTCGTTGGCATTCTATCGTCGCGCGGCATCCTGAGCGGTTTCGCAAAGGCTTGTGCATTTTCGATCTTGCCCGGCGAAACGAATCCCGATCTCTGTTAGAGTTCCGGAGTCGCGGCTTCTAACGGTCACCGCGAAGAGACAGCATACGAGGTAAGTGCATTGCAGGTCGGCATCGATATGGGAATTGTGTCCGGGGGCGATCCGGCCAAGCTCGATATCGAGGAGCTTCTGGCGACCCGTCTGCTCGTGCAGGGAAATTCCGGCTCCGGCAAGTCGCATCTCCTGCGCCGCCTGCTGGAACAATCCGCGCCCTGGGTGCAGCAGGTGGTGATCGATCCAGAAGGCGATTTCGTCACTTTGTCTGAAAAATTCGGCCATGTGGTGGTCGATGGCGAGCGCAGCGAGGCCGAGCTTGCCGGCATCGCCAACCGTATCCGCAAGAATCGCGTCTCCTGCGTCCTGACGCTCGAGGGCCTCGATCTCGAAGAGCAGATGCGCGCTGCCGCCGCTTTCCTGAACGGCATGTTCGATGCCGACCGCGAATACTGGTATCCGGTCCTGGTCGTGGTCGACGAGGCGCAGATGTTTGCGCCATCGGTCGGCGGCGATGTGTCGGAAGACGCCAGAAAGCTTTCGCTCGGCGCCATGACCAACCTGATGTGCCGTGGTCGAAAGCGCGGCCTTGCCGGCGTCATCGCGACCCAGCGGCTCGCAAAGCTCGCCAAGAACGTCGCCGCCGAAGCCTCCAACTTCCTGATGGGCCGCACCTTCCTCGATATCGATATGGCCCGCGCCGCCGATCTGCTCGGCATGGACCGTCGCCAGGCGGAAATGTTCCGTGATCTGAAGCGCGGCAATTTCGTTGCCCTCGGCCCGGCACTGTCCCGTCGCCCGTTGCCGATCGTCATCGGTACGGTCGAGACGTCGGCGCGCTCTTCCAGCCCGAAGCTGATGCCGCTGCCGGATGCACCGCAGGATGTCGAGGACCTGATCTTCACGCCGGATCCGGAAGAATTCACCCGGCCGATGGTCCGCCGCGCCCCGCCGGCGCCGCGGCCGACGACGGATATCCTGGCCGAACTGTCGCGCTCGATACCCGCCGCCATCTCGGCGCCGCAGGAGTCGCGTGTCGCCCAGCCAGAATTGTCCGCCGAGGAGCGCGAAGAGCGGCTGTCGGCCGTGCTGTCGGAAATTCTCGACGATCCGCAATCCGCCTACCGGACGGATTCCGTCCTATATCAGGATTTTCTGGTGCGCGCCCGGATGCGGCGCCTGCCGGGTCCGCCGCTCTCGCTCGGTGAATTCCGCCGCCGCACGGCGATCGCCCGCTCGGGTGTCGACGAGGAAACCGCTTCCAGCGAGGCCTGGGGAACAGCGCTGTCGCTGTCATCCGGCGTTTCGGATGACCTGCAGGGCGTTTTCCTGCTGATGGCGAAGGCAGCGATATCAGGCGAACCATGCCCGTCGGATGCGCGGATCGCCCGGGCCTACGGCACCCACTCGGCGCGTCGCGCCCGTCGCCTGCTCGGTTATTTCGAGGAACAGGGCCTGATCGTCGTGCATGCGGACTTTTCGGGCAAACGTATTGTTGCCTTCCCGGATCTGCAGGCGGAGACCGCGCCGGGCAGCGCCGATGCGCCGGATGAGGGCGAGGCGAGGGCCGCTGCCGAATAGGCGGTCAGTGGATGTGAAAATGCGCTTCCACCGCCGCGGCGATAAAGGCGCGCCGGGCCTCCGAAGGTCTCGACTTTCCCTTTAATGCTTCGTCGCAAACCTGTTCCGCCAGATGATGCTGGCTGCCGTGATAGGCCGGCCAGAAACGGTCGAGGACTGTTTTTGCCTCGCGTACCGTCTTGACGGTGCGGACCATGCCGGTTTCGGGATTTTCGATCCTGATCGGGCTGCTCCAGAGTTTCGATTTCATGACACGACACCTCCTTCCCTTAAGATGGTACGAACCCTCCGTTCCGTCAAAAAAGCCTGTAGACAGCCTTGCCGAAAGGTTAAGAGGTCGGTGCAGTTGACATTCCTGTGACATCCGCCTAAACACCGCGCCAACGCCGGGCCGAAAGACCCGGTGTTTCACTGACATGTCCCGTGGTTTTCTCCGGACGCTTTCGTGAGAGACCTGTCAGAGCTCTTAAATCAGGGCTCAGAGGAGGGCGTGTTTCCTTGATCCGGCTTGGCAACAAGTCGGTGTAACCGTTTGATAAGGAAATACGATGAGCAAGCGCGAATCGTCCAAATACAAGATCGACCGCCGTATGGGCGAAAACATCTGGGGCCGTCCGAAGTCCCCGGTGAACCGCCGCGAATACGGCCCGGGCCAGCATGGCCAGCGCCGCAAGGGCAAGCTTTCCGACTTCGGCGTGCAGCTGCGCGCCAAGCAGAAGCTCAAGGGCTATTACGGCGACCTGCGCGAAAAGCAGTTCCGCTCCATCTATGACGAAGCCAACCGCCGCAAGGGCGACACTTCGGAGAACCTGATCGGCCTGCTCGAATCGCGCCTCGACGCGATCGTCTACCGCGCCAAGTTCGTTCCGACGGTCTTTGCTGCCCGCCAGTTCGTCAACCATGGCCACGTCACCGTCAACGGCGTCCGCGTCAACATCGGTTCCTACCGTTGCAAGGCCGGCGACGTTATCGAAGTCCGCCAGAAGTCGAAGCAGCTCGTCACGGTTCTCGAAGCCGTTTCGCTCGCTGAACGCGACGTTCCCGACTATATCGAAGCCGACCACAACAAGATGGTTGCCACCTTCGCCCGCATTCCTGGCCTGAGCGACGTTCCTTACGCCGTCATCATGGAACCGCAGCTGGTCGTCGAATTCTACTCGCGTTGATGAATTGCCCTTCGGGGCGGTTCTGCGACACAAAAGAAAAGCCGCCTTTCGAGGCGGCTTTTTTCGTTTGATCGGACAGGTTGGCCGGAGCTACCGCCTCACTTGGAGGTGGCTTTTTTCTTTTCGCCGGCAGGTTCCGTGGTGGTCGCGGTCGTGTCCGTGGACTGGGAGGTAGCGACAGGCGCTTCCTTCGGGCCTTCGCCCATGCGGTTCCAGGCGTCGAGGCCAGCGATCTTGTAGGCTTCCGCGAGCGTCGGGTAGTTGAACGTGTTCTCGACGAAATATTCGACCGTGCCTTTAAGGTTCAGGACCGCCTGGCCGATGTGGACAAGTTCGGTCGCACCTTCGCCGACGATGTGGACGCCGAGCAGGCGGCGGGTCTTCAGCGAGAAGATCAGCTTCAGGAGGCCGGTATCGAGGCCCATGATGTGGCCGCGCGAGGTCTCGCGGAAGCGGGCGATGCCGCATTCATAGGGAATGCCGCGCTCCTTCATTTCCTCTTCGGTGAGGCCGCAGGTGGAGATTTCCGGCACGGCATAGATGCCGTAGGGGAAATATTTCTGCGGTTCCTTGGCGATCGCGCCGACGGCGACGCGCGCCGCGACGCGACCCTGTTCCATCGAGGTCGAAGCAAGGCTCGGAAACCCGACGACATCGCCGGCGGCGTAGATGTTGGGAACGGAGGTCTCGAAGGTTTCCGGATTGACCTTGAGGCGACCGCGGCTGTCGGCTTCGAGCCCCGCTGCTGCGAGGTTCAGCGTATCGGTGGCACCCATGCGGCCGGCGGCGAACAGCACCATGTCGGTAATGATCTGGCGGCCGCTGTCGACGTGCACCAGAACCTTGCCGTCCGGCAGGCGCTCCACCTTGTCCGCCTTCTGGCCGAGCAGCAGTTTCATGTTGCGGTCGCGCAGCTGGTAGGTGAAGTCCTCGACGATTTCCTTGTCGATGAAGTCGAGCATGGTCGATTTCGGATCGATGACGGTGACGGCGGTATCGAGGGCACTGAAGATCGTCGCGTATTCGATGCCGATAACGCCGGCGCCGATGACCACCATCGAACGGGGGAGCTGGTCGATTTCGAGCAGCTCGTCGCTGTCGAGAACCGTCTTGCCGTCGAACGGCATGTAGTCGGGGCGGAAAGGCTTGGTGCCGACCGCGAGCAGGATCGACTTGCCCATGACGTGCATGACGTCGCCGTCGTCCTTGGCGATCGCCATCGTGTCGGGCGTGACGAAAGTCGCCTTGCCACGGATGCTCTGGACGCGATTGCGGGCGAACTGGTGTTCCAGCACTTCGACCTCGTGGTCGAGCGTGATCAGCAGGCGGCGACGCAGATCCTCCGCACTGATTTCCTGCTTGACCCGGTAGGCTTTGCCGTAGAAGCCGCGCTCGCGCCAGCCGGACAGGTTGAGCGCCGTTTCGCGCAGCGTCTTCGACGGGATCGTGCCGGTATGGACCGAGACGCCACCGACCCTCTTGCCCTGTTCGACGACCAGAACCTTCTTGTCGAGCTTGGCAGCCTGGATGGCCGCGCGGCGACCGGCCGGTCCGCTGCCGACGACGATGAGGTCGTATTGGTTCATGGGATGCTCCGCTCCGAATCTGACGGCCGCCGCGATGCGGCAGCGCTCACGAATCCCTTTGTAGCCACCTATTCTAAAGTTTTGATTGCGGCTCGTCCAAGCCTTGATTTCAATCTGTATGCATCAATTTTGTGCACTGCAAGAATTGCTGAAAAATTAACTTGACGGAGGTCCGGAAATGCCGTCCATTCGGACCAATCAGAAATTGGTACAACAAATGGTACAGGATAAAGCCGGCGAGGCTCATGACAATTCGAGCTATGCGCTGGATCGCCTGAGGGAGCTTTTAAGGGCGGGAGAATTCGGTTCGGAGGGCCGCCTGCCGACCGAACGGGCTTTGACCGACATGCTCGGCATCAGCCGGCGTGCGGTGCGACGCGCACTCGAGGTGCTCGAATCCGAAGGTCTCATCTGGCGTCGCCAGGGCTCGGGCACCTTTATCGGCGAAAGGCCGAGCGAGTGGAGCAACCATGTGGGCGCGATCGTCGCCGGCACGGATTTCATGGAGATCATGGAGGTCCGTCTGAGGATCGAACCGCAGCTCGCCCAGCTCGCGGCCATGCGCGCCAAGCCGGCGGATATCGCCAAGATGTACGAGATCGCCTCGAAGATCATCGAGAGCAGTGATGCCGACGCCCGCGAATTGTGGGATGGAACGCTGCACCGGCTGATCGCCCAGAGCGCCGGCAACCAGCTTTTCCTGTCGATTTTCGACGTCATCAATCGCGTCCGCCAGGACGAGGCATGGCGGGCGATCCGCGAGCGCGCCCGCTCCAGCGGCAATGCGGTCAACATCTCGTTTGCCCAGCACAAGACCATCATAGAGGCGATCGCTGCGCGTGATCCGGTGCAGGCGGGGGAGGCGATGCGCGAACACCTGCTGATGCTTCAGGAGCGGCTCATCCGCGCGACGTCCCTTGGCTCCGTGGAACAGGGGTCGCTCAGCGAAGCAAGCTGAATGGCCGCCACGCGGCCCACCACCAGAAGCCGGAAACCGGCCAAGACTAAAAACAGGAACCTAAAAACAAGAGAGGAATGTTCATCATGATGCGACTTACCAAGCTTACGACCGCGCTGCTGGCCGGCGCGCTTTTCGCCTTTCCGGCGCTTGCGGTCGATTTGCGCATCGGCCTACAGGACGATGCCGACGTTCTCGATCCTGCCCAGTCCCGCACCTTCGTCGGACGTATCGTCTATACCGCCATGTGCGACAAGCTGGTCGACGTTTCGCCCGACCTGAAGATCGTCCCGCAGCTCGCCACCGAGTGGAAATGGTCCGCCGACGGCAAGGAGCTGACGATGAAGATCCGCGAGGGCGTCAAGTTCCATGACGACACCCCGCTCGATGCCGCCGCCGTGGTTGCCACGATCGAACGCAACATGACCCTGCCGGAATCGCGCCGCAAGAGCGAGCTGACCTCCGTCGCCAAGGTCGAGGCGACCGGGCCGCTGGAAGTCAAGTTCACCCTGAAGTCCCCGGACGTGACGCTGCTCGCTCAGCTCTCCGACCGCGCCGGCATGATCGTTTCCCCGACCGCCGCCAAGGCGCTCGGCGCCAATTTCGGCTCCAAGCCGGTCTGCGCCGGCCCGTTCAAGTTTGTCGAGCGCGTCCAGCAGGACCGCATCGTGCTCGAAAAATTCAAGGATTACTGGGCCAAGGACAAGATCTTCGTCGACAAGGTCACCTACCTGCCGATCCCGGATACGACCGTCCGCCTCGCCAACCTGCAGTCGGGCGACCTCGACTTCATCGAGCGTCTGGCTCCGACCGACGTTGCTGCCGTCAAGGGCAATTCGGGCCTGAAGTTCGACGCGACCGTCAACATCGGGTACATGGCTCTTTATGCCAATATCGCCAACGGTGCGCGCGCCGACAATCCGTTCGGCAAGGACAAGCGCCTGCGCCAGGCCTTCTCGCTGGCGATCGATCGCGACGCCATGAACCAGATCGTCTACGAAGGCACCGCCGTCGGCGGCAATCAGCCGTTCCCGCCGAACAGCCCGTGGTTCAACAAGGCGATCCCGGTTCCGGCCCGCGACGTCGCCAAGGCCAAGGCTCTCATCAAGGCCGCCGGTTTCGATCGTGTTCCGGTCGAGCTGCAGATCCCGAACAACCCGGTCGCCCAGCAGATGATGCAGATCCTGCAGTCGATGGTTGCCGAAGCCGGTTTCGACGTCAGCCTGAAGTCGACCGAGTTCGCCACCCTGCTCGAAGAGCAGACCCGCGGCAACTTTCAGCTCAGCCGCTCCGACTGGTCCGGCCGTGTCGATCCTGATGGCAATATCCACCAGTTCATCAGCTGCAAGGGCGGCATCAACGACGTGAAATACTGCAACCCGGACGTCGACAAGCTGCTCAACGAAGCACGCGCCTCGACCGACGATGCGGTACGCAAGCAGAAATACGACGCAGCTTCCGTGATCCTCAACGAAGACATGCCGGTCATCTATCTCGGCCATCAGTCTTGGATCTGGGCTTACAAGAAGAACATTACCGGCTTCGTGGCCAGTCCGGACGGCATGATCCGCCTGCAAGGCGTCAAGAAGGGCTAAGCCTCCCGTGCCGCATGGGAGACCCATGCGGCACTTTTCCGCATCGCTTCGTAACAATAACAATGTTGCTCAACGGGGGACGGCGTCATGCCTGTCTACATCGGAAAGCGTCTGCTGGTCGCCATACCGACCTTGCTGATCATCTCCATTTTCGTCTTTTCACTGCAGAAACTGCTGCCCGGCGATCCCATTCTGGCGATGGCCGGCGAGGAGCGTGACCCTGCGGTCATCGAATTCCTGCGCGACAAATACCGGCTGAACGATCCGGTCGTGGTGCAATATTTCTATTGGCTCGGCGGCGTGCTGACCGGCGACTTCGGCATCTCGCTGCGCACCAACCAGCCTGTCCTGGAACTGATCCTCCAGAAGCTGCCGGTGACGATCCAGCTTGCTGTCATGGCGATGTTCTTCGCCATGCTGATCGGCATACCGATCGGTATCCTGGCGGCGGTCAAGAAGAACACGTTCATCGACTACATCGCCAATGTGCTGGCGCTGACCGGCCTGTCGATCCCGAATTTCTGGCTCGGCATCATGCTCATCCTGCTGATCTCGGTGCAGCTCGGCTGGCTGCCGGCTTCCGGCTTCGAGTCGATCTTCGTCGATCCCGTCCGGTCCCTGCAGACCATGGTCATGCCGGCCTTCGTGCTCGGCAATGCGCTGGCGGCGACGCTGATGCGCCATACCCGCTCGGCGATGATCGGCGTGCTCAGCGCCGACTATATCCGCACCGCCCGCGCCAAGGGTCTGTCGCCGCGCGAAGTGGTGCTCAGCCACAGTTTCCGCAATGCGCTTCTGCCGGTCGTGACGCTGTCGGCGCTGCTGTTCGGGGAGCTGCTCGCCGGTGCGGTGCTGACCGAGCAGATCTTCACCATCCCGGGCTTCGGTAAGCTCATCGTCGATGCTGTCTTCAACCGCGACTATGCGGTGGTGCAGGGCGTCGTGCTGTGCACGGCAGTTGGCTTCATCCTGATGAACCTCATCGCCGACGTGCTTTACGTCCTCCTCAATCCGCGTCTGAGGGCCACCCTATGACCACGATCGACCAAGCGCCGCCGGTTGCGGCAGCCAAGCGCGACAAGAGCCGCGCCTGGCGAAAGATGAAGAAGAACAGGAGCGCGCTGGTCGGCGCCGTTATCGTCCTGTTCTTCGCAATCCTTGCGGCCAGCGCCCCGATCCTGCCGATCATCGATCCCGTCGCGACGAGCTGGACGGCGATCCGCAAGGCACCTTCGGCCATGTACTGGCTCGGCACCGACGATCTCGGCCGCGACATCCTTTCGCGGATGATCTGGGGCGCCCAGGCATCGCTGATGGCCGGGGTGTTCTCGGTCGCCATTGCGGTCGGCATCGGCGTGCCCTTCGGCCTGATCTCGGGTTATTTCGGCGGCTGGGTGGATATGGTGATCTCGCGGATCACAGAAGCTCTGCTCGCCATGCCTTTCCTGATCATGGCGATCGCGTTGGCGGCATTTTTGGGCCCGAGCCTGATGAATGCGATGATCGCCATCGGCCTGTCCGCCATGCCGATCTTCGTGCGGCTGACCCGCGGTCAGGTCCTGGCGGTCAAGACGGAGGACTATGTCGAAGGCGCACGCGCCGTTGGCCTGAACCACTTCGAAATCATGACCCGCTATATCCTGCCCAACGTTTTCGCCCCGATCATCGTCCAGGCGACGCTGACGATCGCAACCGCGATCATCGCCGAGGCGAGCCTTTCCTTCCTCGGCCTCGGCCAGCAGCCGCCAGCGCCCTCCTGGGGCTCGATGCTGAACGTCGCCAAGAACTTCCTGAGCCAGGCGCCCTGGATGGCGATGTGGCCGGGCGCGGCGATCTTCCTCGTCGTCATCGGCTTCAATCTCCTCGGCGATGGCCTGCGCGATGCGCTGGATCCCCGCGAGGCATGACGGCCGCGCCAAGCATGATTTGAAAGGACCAACACAATGACTGAGTTCACCACACGGCCGGAAATCCTCGGCACGTTCGGGGTCGTCACCTCGACCCACTGGATCGCTTCGGCCGTCGGCATGGCGATCCTCGAAAAGGGCGGCAATGCCTTCGATGCGGCGGTCGCGACCGGCTTTGTGCTGCAGATCGTCGAGCCGCATCTCTGCGGCCCGGGCGGCGACATGCCGGCCATCTTCTATTCGAAGAAGAAGGACAAGGTCGAAGTCATCTGCGCCCAGGGGCCTGCACCGGCCGGCGCGACGATCGAGCACTACACCTCGGAAGGCCTGAAGCTGATCCCCGGCGACGGGCTGCTCGCGACAGTCATCCCCGGCGCCTTCGACGGCTGGATGCTGATGCTGCGCGACTACGGCACGATGAGCGTGCGCGACGTGCTCGAGCCGGCCATTTATTATGCCGAACACGGCCACCCGATGCTTGCCCGCGTTTCAGCGACCATCAAGGGGCTGGCGAACTTCTTCGAGACCGAGTGGCCGACGTCCTACGCGACCTGGCTTCCGGGCGGCGTGGCTCCCGAAGCGCAGAGCAATTTCAAAAACCCGGTGCTTGCCGACACCTGGAAGCGCCTCATCGCCGAAGCCGAAGCCAAGACCGGCCGCGAAAACCAGATCGAAGCCGCTCGGGACGCTTTCTATCGCGGCTTCGTGGCCGAGGCGATCGACCGTTATGTCTCGACGGCTGAGGTGATGGACGCGAGCGGATCCCGCCACAAGGGCGTGCTGACCGCCGACGACATGGCCAACTGGCGGGCGACCGTCGAGGCGCCCCAGACCTACGACTATCACGACTGGACCGTCGCCAAGACGCCGGCCTGGGGGCAGGGGCCGGTGCTTCTGCAGTCGCTGGCGCTGCTGAAGGGCTTTGACCTTTCGGCGATGGATCCGGCCGGACCGGATTTCGTGCATGTCGTCGTCGAGGCCATGAAGCTCGCCTTCGCCGACCGCGAAGTCTATTACGGCGACCCGGATTTCGCGCAGATCCCGACCGAATACCTGCTCTCGGAAGGCTACAATGCCGAGCGCCGCAAGCTGATCGGCAGCCAAGCCTCGCTGGAACTGCGGCCGGGTCGCGTGCCCGGTTACGACCACCAGTTCGAACTCACCATGGGCATGCTGACGGAAGTGAGCGGCAAGGGCGCGGTCTACGAGCCGACCATGTCGCATCTCACAGAAAAGCGCGGCGATACGGTCCATATCGACGTCATCGACCGCTGGGGCAACATGGTCTCGACCACGCCTTCCGGTGGCTGGCTGCAATCCTCGCCGATCGTGCCCGGCCTTGGTTTCGCGCTGAACTCCCGCGCCCAGATGTTCTGGCTGAAGCCCGGCCTGCCGACGTCGCTGGAACCGGGAAAGCGCCCGCGCACGACGCTCACTCCGTCGCTGGCCCTGCACCAGGGCCGCCCGACTTTGGTGTTCGGCACGCCCGGCGGCGACCAGCAGGATCAATGGCAGCTGCCCTTCTTCCTGCGTTACGTCCACCACAAGCCGAACCTGCAGGCGGCGATCGACATGCCGCTGTTCCACACCACGCATTTCCCCGGCTCCTTCTATCCGCGCACCAGCCAGCCGGGGAACATCATGGTGGAAAGCAATATCGGTGCCGACGTGCTCGCCGAACTGCGCAGCCGCGGCCACCAGATCACGGTGGCGGATCCCTGGAGCGTCGGCCGCCTGACCGCGGCTCGCCGCGACGCCGACGGATTGCTGCGGGCGGCGGCGACGCCGCGCCTGATGCAGGCCTATGCGGTTGGGAGATAACCATGACCTGGTCCATCGTCGCACGCGATCCTGAAACGGGTCACTTCGGAATTTCGGTTGCCAGCCGCTTCTTCGCGGTCGGTGCCGCAGTGCCGCACATCAAGGGCAGGGTAGGCGCCGTCGCCACGCAGGCCTTCGTCAGCCCGCTCTACGGCACGGACGGATTGAAACTGCTGGAGGAGGGCAAGAGCCCGCAGGAGATCATCGAGGTGCTGACGGCGCGCGACGACGGCCGCCGCCAGCGCCAGTTCCACCTGATCGACGCCAACGGCCGCAACGCCGCCTATACCGGCGAAATCTGCGTCGACTGGGCCGGCCATCTGGTCGACGACAACGTCTCCGTTGCCGGCAACATGCTGGCCGGGCCGCAGGTGATCGCCGAGACGCTGCGGGTCTATAAGCAAAAGGCGGACGAAGGCGCGCCGCTCGCCGAGCGCCTGCTTGCGGCCATGGATGCAGGCGAGGCCGCCGGCGGTGACAAGCGCGGCAAGCAGTCTGCCGCCATGGTTCTCTATCGCGACCAGGATTACCCCTGGCTGCGCATCAATGCCGACGATCACGCCGATCCGCTCGGCGAACTGCGCCGGCTCTATGCGGTAGCGCAGGAGCGTTTCCTGCATGTGGCCGAAACCATGCCGACCCGCGAAAACCCGCACGGCATGATCGACCGCCGGGTCATCGACCAGAAGATCGCCGAGCTGGAAGCCGCCCGCGAAGCGGAAGGCCGCGCCTCGGCCTCCTTTGCCACTCCCTGGAAGCCCCAATGACGGAAGCCCCCAAGACGGAAGCCCCAATGACCGAGACACCTGTTCTTTCCGTCAGGAACCTGACGACATCCTTCCTCGTCGACGGCGAATGGAAAAGCGTCGTCCGCGACGTCTCCTTCGATGTGCATCCGGGCGAGACGGTCGCGATCGTCGGCGAAAGCGGCTCCGGCAAGAGCGTCACCTCGCTGTCGATCATGCGGCTGCTTGCGGCCAACACGAGCAAGATCGAGGGCAGCATCCTGCTCTCCGGCCGGGATCTCCTGTCGATCTCCGAAAAGGAGATGCGGGGTGTGCGCGGCAACGACGCCTCGATGATTTTCCAGGAACCGATGACCTCGCTCAACCCGATCTTCACGATCGGGCGGCAGATCTCGGAAGTGCTGACGCGCCACAAGGGACTGTCGAAATCGCAGGCGCGCGCCGAAACCGTGCGGCTGCTGGAAAAGGTCCGCATCCCGAACGCCGGCGCCCGGTTCGACGACTACCCGCACCAGTTCTCCGGCGGCATGCGCCAGCGTGTGATGATCGCCATGGCGTTGGCGTCGAAGCCGAGGTTGCTGATCGCCGACGAACCGACGACCGCGCTCGATGTCACCATCCAGGGACAGATCCTCGACCTGATCAAGGTACTGCAGGAAGAGGAGGGCATGTCGGTGCTCTTCATCACCCATGACATGGGTGTCGTCGCCGAGATCGCCGACCGCACCATCGTCATGTATCGCGGCGAGGCGGTCGAAAGCGGTCCGACCGAGGAGATCTTCCATCGCGGCAAGCACCCGTATACGCGGGCGCTTCTCTCCGCCGTGCCGCGGCTCGGCTCGATGCAGGACCGCAAATGGCCGACCCGTTTCCCGGTCGTCGACATCATCACCGGCGAGACCGCCGAGCCCAAGGAAGTCGCCGGCACGGTCGATACCCGCAAGACCCCGGTACTGGCGGTGAAGAACCTCGTCACCCGCTTCGCCGTCCGTTCCGGCCTCTTTGCGACGCAGACGGGTTCCGTCCACGCGGTCGAGAACATTTCCTTCGATCTCTTCCAGGGCGAGACCTTGTCACTGGTCGGTGAATCGGGCTGCGGCAAGTCGACGACCGGCCGCTCGATCATGCGGCTGATCGAGCCCACCAGCGGTGACGTGGCGCTCGACGGCTACGATGTCCTGCGCCTCGACCAGACGGGCCTGCGCGACATGCGCAAGACCATCCAGATGATCTTCCAGGATCCGTTCTCGTCGCTCAATCCGCGTATGACCGTCGGCGCCGCAATCTCCGAGCCCTTCGTCAAGCACAAGCTCGGCAACGCGAAGGACGCCAAGGAAAAGACAGCCGACCTGCTCCGCAAGGTCGGTCTCTCACCCGATATGGCTGGCCGTTATCCGCACGAATTTTCCGGGGGCCAGCGCCAGCGCATCGCCATTGCCCGCGCCCTGTCGCTCGATCCGAAGGTGATCGTCGCCGACGAAAGCGTCTCGGCGCTTGACGTGTCGATCAAGGCTCAGGTCTGCAACCTGCTCCTCGACCTGCAGCAGAGCCTCAACCTCGCCTTCCTGTTCATCAGCCACGACATGGCGGTCGTCGAGCGGGTCAGCCACCGGGTGGCGGTCATGTATCTCGGCGAGATCGTCGAGATCGGCCCGCGCGCCGCGGTCTTCGACAATCCGCAGCATCCTTATACGAAAAAGCTGATGGCAGCCGTTCCGGTGCCGGACCCGGCCCGCCGCGGCATCCGCCGGGGCATTTCCAACGACGAGTTGAAGAGCCCGGTTCGTCCGATGGGTTTCCAGCCGCCGGCGCGCCAGTACCGCGAGGTTTCCGAAGGCCATCTGGTGCAGGTGGCATGAGGGCCGGCGCTCAGGCGGCTGCCCTGCGGCTCTCGACGAGCGCCCTGATCCGTTCGGCATCGTCCGCGGTGACCGGATTGAAGATGACGAGGCCGAGGTCCGGTCGGCCGTCAACGGCGAAGGACGAATATTCGAGCATGAGATCGCCAGCCGTCTCGTGACGGAAGTGCTTGAGGCCCTCGCCGTAGCTCTGGATATCGTAGTCCCGCCAGATGGCTTGGAACTCGGCGCTTGCGTCGCCGAGTTCGCCGACCAGTGCCTGCACCACCTCTAACGCGCCGATGCGGGCCGCTTCCGCACGGAAGGCGGCGACGGCAGAACGCGCGTCACGCTCCCAGTTGACCATATGCCCGCGGACGCGGTCGTTGAGGAAGATCAGCTTCAGAATGTTGCGTTCTTCCGGCGGCAGGGCGGCATAGTCGGTCATCACCACCGCTGCCGCGTCGTTCCAGGCGACGACGTCCCAGAGCGGCGTGCGCACGACGGCTGGGCTGTAGACCAGCGAATCGAGCACGCGCTGAAGCTGCGGAGTGACAGGCTCGAAAGAACGGAAGCGCATTTCCGGCGGCCGGTGCTGCGCTAGCAGGAAAAGGTGCTCGCGCTCGGCATCGTTCAGCGACAGGGCCCTGGCGAGCCGGTCGAGCACATCCGCAGAAGGCGCGCCGCCGCGGCCCTGTTCGAGCCAGGTGTACCAGGTGGCGCTGACATTGGCGCGCTGTGCCACTTCTTCGCGCCGAAGGCCGGGCGTGCGCCGGCGTGTCGAGGGTATTCCGAAGGCGGCCGGGTTCAATTTGGCCCGGCGGTCCTTCAGATAGTTTCCGAGAAGGTTTTCGTCCTCAATCGTCGACATGCTCAGCCTGTTAGTACCTATACCGGTATGTCGTCACGGCTTTTTCGCCATCCGTAAAACCCTATCACAGCCTCGTCAGACAACTGAAGAGGACTATCATGCGTGTTTTTGTAACGGGCGCGACCGGGTTCGTCGGCTCCGCCGTCGTCAAGGAACTGATCGAGGCAGGCCATCAGGTCCTGGGCCTTGCGCGCTCGGATGCTTCTGCCGCCGCACTGACGGCTGCAGGCGGCGAGGTCCATCGCGGCACCTTGGAGGATCTGGAAAGCCTGAAGGCTGGAGTCGGCGCCTGCGATGCCGTCATCCACACCGGCTTCATCCACGACTTTTCGAAATTCAGGGAGAGTTGCGAGATCGACCGGCGCGCCATCGAAGCGCTCGGCGATGCACTCGCCGGCACCGATCGGCCGCTGATCGTCACCTCCGGCACCGGCCTGCTCTCGCCGGGCCGGTTGGCGACCGAAGAGACGCCGCCCGCCTACGGCTCCCCGGTTCCGCGCGTCTCGGAACAGACGGCATTCTCGGTGACCTCGGGTCCGCGCGTGTCGGTCGTCCGGCTTCCGCCTTCGGTGCATGGCGACGGCGACCACGGCTTCGTCCCGATCCTCATCGACACGGCCCGTCGGAAAGGCGTCTCGGCCTATGTCGGCGATGGAACCAACCAGTGGCCCGCAGTGCATCGGTTCGATGCCGCCCGGCTGTACAGGCTCGTGCTGGAGAAGGGCGTTGCGGGCGCGCGGTATCATGCGGTCGCCGATGAGGGTATTCCGTTCCGCGAGATAGCCGGCGTGATCGGAAAGCGGCTGAACCTGCCTGTGGTCGCAAAAACGCATGACGCGGCGGCCGAGCATTTCGGGTGGTTCGCGCATTTCGTGGGAATCGACAACCGGGCTTCGAGCGCCTGGACCCGGGAACAGCTGGGCTGGCAACCTGCCCGACCGGGATTGATCGCGGATCTGGACCGGGAGGCCTATTTCGCTGCCTGAGGCAGCGAAAACTCAGATCAGCCTCAACCCCTTCAGGCTGACATGCCCGTCCTTGCCGATGATGATGTGGTCGTGCACCGTGATGCCGAGAGGTTTTGCGGTGTCGACGATCGTCTTCGTCATGTCGATATCGGCGCGCGACGGGGTCGGATCGCCGCTCGGATGGTTGTGGACGAGGATGATCGCGGTCGCCGACAGTTCGAGCGCCCGGCGCACGACTTCGCGCGGATAGACAGGCGTATGGTCGACGGTACCGTGGCCCTGCACCTCGTCGGCGATCAGCGCATTCCGCTTGTCGAGGAACAGGATGCGGAACTGTTCGCGTGGCTCGTAGGCCATGATCGCATGGCAATAATCGATGACCGAAGACCAGGAGGACAGGACCTGCTTGCCGCGCAGCTCGCTTTTCAGCATCCGATGACCGACGGTCGCGACGAGCTTCAGGTCGAGCGCCACCGCCTCGCCGACGCCCTTGACCTCCTGCAGCAATCCGAGTGGCGCCCCCATGACTCCGGCAAGCGTTCCGAACCGGGCGATCAGCGCCTTGGCAAGCGGTTTCGTATCGCGGCGCGGGATCGACCGGAACAGCAGGAGTTCGAGGATTTCATAATCGGCAAGTCCGGTATCGCCATGTTCGCGATACTTGGTTTTGAGGCGCTCGCGGTGCCCGTGGTAATGCGCCCCCGGCTCTTCGTCGTCCATCGAGGCTGGTTTCTTGATGGCTTTCGGCTTGGTCAGCTGTTCGGCGAAGAAGCCGCGCTCATCCTCGATGAAGGACGGCTGTTCGTCCGGCGGAGGAGCGGAGCGGCTGGCCATCCCTTACCTCGAAAGCGGTGGCAGGCCGGGTCGGTCGAAACCTCCGGGCGACAAGGTGAATATCTCGCAGCCGGTGGCGGTGACGCCGATCGCATGTTCGTATTGCGCTGACAGCGACCGGTCGCGGGTCACCGCGGTCCAGCCGTCGGAAAGCACCTTCACATGCGGCTTGCCGAGATTGATCATCGGCTCGATGGTGAAGATCATGCCTTCCTTCATCTCCGGACCCTCGTCGGCGCGGCCGTAATGGAGGATGTTCGGGGAGTCGTGGAAAAGCCGGCCGACCCCATGGCCGCAGAAATCGCGCACCACCGAGCAGCGTTCCGCTTCCGCATAAGTCTGGATCGCCTCGCCGATCGCACCGGTGCGGGCGCCGGGACGCACGGCCTCGATGCCGCGCATCAGGCATTCGTAGGTGACTTCGAGCAGGCGTTCGGAGGCGCGCTTGATTTGGCCGACAGGATACATGCGGCTGGAATCCCCGTGCCATCCGTCGAGGATATAGGTGACGTCGATATTGACGATGTCCCCTTCGCGCAACGGTTTGTCATCAGGGATGCCGTGGCAGACGACGTGATTGATGGAGGTGCAGGAGGATTTTGTGTATCCGCGATAGTTCAGCGTCGCCGGCAGCGCCCCGTGGTCCATGCCGAACTCGAAGACGAAGCGGTCTATCGCGTTGGTGGTGACGCCGGGCTGCACGATCGTTGCAAGCTCGTCGAGGCAGCGCGCGGTCAGCAGGCAGGCCTTGCGCATGCCGGCAAAGTCCTCCGCACCATAGAGGCGGATCGCACCCGTATTCTTCAGGGGGGCGGAAACCGCCTCGATATAGTTCACCATGGTTCTTCTCTCGCAATCTCTCCGTTCATAAAGCAGCCAGGCCCGGTTCGTCCATGGCGATCAGCCCCGCAGGCGTTATTTCCTCCGGCGAAACACGGCAATGCACTGCATAGGCCTCGACGCCGCGTGACTTGGCGCGCTCGAAGGCGAGCGCATAGAATGGATCGAGGTCTCCGCAGATACGGAAGCGCGAGCAGTCGTGCCGCTGGATGAGGTAGATCATCACCGCCCGGTGACCGATGTCCGCCATGTCGCCCAACTCTTCCAGATGTTTGGCGCCGCGTTTGGTGACGGTATCGGGAAATTCCGCCAGCCCCCGCTCACGGCAGAAATGGACGTTCTTGACCTCCACATACGCATTTGGAAGGCCGTCGCCGATCAGCAGGAAGTCGATGCGCGAATTGCGGCCGTAGCGCTGTTCGCGCAGGATCGTCTGGTAGCCGGCAAGGCTCGGGATCAGCCCTGTACGGATAGCCTCTTCCGTCAGCCGGTTCGGCAGGCCGGTATTGATGCCGACGCGCTCGCCGTCCACCTCGACCATCTCGAACATGTGCCGGTATTTGCGGGTGGGGCTGTCATGCAGCGACACCCAGATCTTCGAGCCCGGTGTCGTCAGCCCTCGCATCGAACCGGTGTTGGGGCAGGAGCCGGTAAACGGCGTGCCGTCCTCCAGCACGGCGTCGAACAGGAAACGCTTGTAGCGTTGCAGGAGGGTCGCAGGCACCAGCGGCGGATCGAAACGCATCTGTGATAAGGATCAGACGCGCTCGAGCACGTAGGTGCCGGGCGCATCGGCAATCGCATTGAGCGCCTTGCCGCCGGGCTTGCGGGCCGGCACGCGCTCGTCGTCCTTTGCCTCGGCCCATGCATGCCAGTGCGGCCACCAGGATCCCTTGTTTTCCCCGGCATCCGTCAGCCAGTCTTCGTACTGGCCTTCGGCCTTGCCGCCTGTCCAGTACTGGTACTTCTGCTTGTCGGGCGGATTGACGACGCCGGCGATGTGCCCCGAACCGGTCAGCACGAAATCCACGGGACCGCCGAACAGCGAGGAGCCGAGAAAGACTGATTTTGGCGGCGCGATATGGTCCTCCCGGGTGGCGAGATTGTAGACCGGGATCTTGATGTCCTTCAGCGAGATCGTCTTTCCCGCGAGCTTCATTTCGCCCTTGCTCAGATTGTTGTCGAGATAGCAGTTGCGCAGGTAATAGGCGTGGTTGGCGGCCGCCATGCGCGTGCTGTCGGAATTCCAGTAGAGCAGGTCGAAGGGCATCGGCTCCTGGCCCTTCAGGTAGTTGCTGACCACATAGGGCCAGATCAGTTCCGAGGCGCGCAGCATGTTGAAGGCGGTGGCCATCTTTGACCCGTCGAGATAGCCGATCGTGTTCATATGCTTTTCGATCGCGGCGATCTGTTCTTCGTCGACGAAGACCTTGAGATCGCCCGCATGGGTGAAATCCACCTGGGTGGTGAGGAAGGTCGCTGACGCGATGCGGCTGTTCTTCTTCTGCGCGTGATAGGCAAGCGTCGCGGCAAGCAGCGTTCCGCCGACGCAATAACCGATCGCGTTGACCTGTTTTTCGCCGGTAGCCTTCTCGACCGTGGTCAGCGCGAAGTCGATCCCCTCGCGCATGTAGGATTCCCAGTCTTTTTTCGCGTGGCGTTCATCCGGATTGACCCAGGAGATCACGAAGACCGTATGGCCCTGGTCGACGCACCACTTGATGAAGCTTTTCTGCGGGTTGAGGTCGAGAATGTAGAACTTGTTGATCCACGGCGGGCAGATGAGGAGAGGGCGCTTCAGCACGGTTTCCGTCGAGGGTTCGTACTGGATGACTTCGCAGACCTCGCTCTGGGCGATCACCTTGCCCGGCGTCAGCGCCATATTGCGGCCGATCGCGAACTTGGTCGCGTCGGTGTGGCGCAGCCTCAGGTCGCCGCGCCCGGCGGCGATATCCTCAGCGAACATCTTCATGCCGGCCACCAGGTTGGCGCCATTGCTGGCGACCGTCTCGCGATACACCTCCGGATTGGTGAGAGCGAAATTGGCCGGTGAAAGGGCTGCCGTCACCTGCTTCACGTAGAAGGCGGCCTTGTGCCGGGTGTGCTCGTCGAGCCCTTCGGCTTCGTTGACCAGTTTGTCGGCCCAGGAGGCGGTGACGAGGTAGAGCTGCCGGAGGAGGGCGAAGAACGGGTTCTTTGCCCAGTCGTCGTCGGCAAAACGCTTGTCCTTCGGCAAGGTGTCCGCCGCGGGCTCGACCGGCTGGCCGGTGAATTGCCCGAGCGTCCGCGTCCAGATGCCGATATAGCTGGAAAACAGCAGGGTCTGGGCTTCGAGCGTCCGCTTCGGATCCGAAATCCAGTATTCGGTAACCTTGGAAAGGGTCTTCACGAGGTCGGTCATCGGGTCTGCGACCGAATCGCCGATCTCGCCGCGTTCGCGCGGGCCGAGCCATTCCGATGCCGCTTTGCCGAGGTTTTCGAGCGCCCGCGCGAAGTTCATGGCGAGCGCCTGCGGGTCCTTGACCACATAGGCCTCGACCGATTTGGGGTCGAATCCCGGAAATTCCTGTCCGGTCTGCCCTTTATCGTCGGTCTTTTCCGCCACGTGCGGCCTCCCCACAGTTTGTTAGTTGTTTTCGTTTGTACATTGTGCCTGAAAGCGAATACAAGTGCCAGCGATCGGCGCCTTCAGGTGCATTGGCCGATGACGGAAACTGGGTTACGGAAATGGAAAAACTGAGGCATCGGATCGGCAGCTTACCGCTTTTCATCGGTCTTGGCGCGCTCTCTCTGCTGGCCGGCTGCAACAGCAACACGTTTGCTCTGGATGACGGTATTCCGAACACCGCACCGCCGGCCGTGGTCGTCCAGACCAAGACCGCGCCGCCGCCAGGCCCTGTCACCAGGCAGAACACCGGCGTCTATCCGACCTTCGATCCGACGCTGCGCGCTGCGGCCGAGCAGATCGAGGACGAGGATTACAACAAGACCGAGCCGCGCCTTGCGTCGCTCGCCCGCCTGCGCAGGTCGGGCTCGATCTCGGAAGCCGAATATCAGCGCCGGGTCGCCGAATACCGCAAGCTCGCCGCCGAGCATGGCAAGGACGCATTGGCCAATATCTCCAGGTAGTCCAGGCAAACCAAGTCATCCGGGCAACTCGATATCGGCAAATAGCACTTGCCTTTCGGCGCTTTTGGTCGCAAAGCAAAAAATCGCCAATCATGCGACACCGGCGCGTCGCGTCTGACGCTGCGCGCCCTCCACGGGGAGAAAGATGGAAGAGTTTCATAAAGTCCGACGCCTGCCGCCATACGTCTTCGAACAGGTCAACCGTTTGAAGGCCAGCGCGCGAGCGGGTGGCGCGGACATTATCGATCTCGGCATGGGCAATCCCGACCTTCCGACCCCGAAGGCGATCGTCGACAAGCTGTGCGAAGTGGTCCAGGACCCGCGCACCCATCGTTATTCGTCGTCCAAGGGCATTCCCGGCCTGCGCCGCGCCCAGGCTGCCTATTATGCCCGCCGTTTCGGCGTGAAGCTCAACCCGGATACCCAGGTCGTCGCGACGCTCGGCTCCAAGGAAGGCTTCGCCAACATGGCGCAGGCGATCACCGCGCCCGGCGACGTTATCCTCTGCCCGAACCCAACCTATCCGATCCATGCCTTCGGCTTCCTGATGGCCGGCGGCGTGATCCGCTCCATGTCGGTCGAGCCTGACGACAGCTTCTTCCCGCCGCTCGAACGCGCGGTGAAGCATTCGATCCCAAAACCCTTGGCGCTGATCCTCAACTATCCGTCCAACCCGACGGCGCATGTCGCCTCGCTGGATTTCTACAAGGAAGTCGTGAGCTTCGCCAAGAAGCACGACATCATCGTGCTGTCGGACCTTGCCTATTCGGAAATCTATTTCGACGGCGAACCGCCACCGTCCGTGCTGCAGGTACCCGGTGCGATGGATATCGCCGTCGAGTTCACCTCGATGTCGAAGACCTTCTCCATGCCCGGCTGGCGCATTGGCTTTGCGGTCGGCAACGAACGGCTGATCTCGGCGCTGACCCGCGTCAAGTCGTACCTCGATTACGGCGCCTTCACGCCGATCCAGGTTGCCGCGACCCATGCCCTCAACGGCGACGGTTCCGACATCGCCGAAGTCCGCAACGTCTACAAGCGCCGCCGCGACGTGATGGTCGACTCCTTCGGCAAGGCCGGTTTCGAAGTGCCGCCGCCGGCAGCCACCATGTTCGCCTGGGCAAAGATCCCGGAAAAGTTCCGCCACCTCGGCAGCCTCGAATTCTCGAAGCTCCTGGTCGAAAAGGCGGATGTCGCGGTCGCGCCGGGCATCGGTTTCGGCGAGATGGGCGACGACTATGTTCGTCTGGCGCTGGTCGAGAACGAGCACCGCATCCGTCAGGCGGCCCGCAACATCAAGAAGTTCCTGTCGACGGCCGACGAGACGATGCACAACGTCATCTCGCTCAACACGCGCCGCTGATCGAAACAGCATTTCCGGCGGCCCTGACGGGCCGCCTCCCAGGCAATCAGGAAGAATAGCATGGCAGACGCCCTCAAAGTCGGCATTGCGGGTCTCGGCACTGTGGGTGCCTCGCTCGTCCGGATCATCCAGACCCGCGCGAATGAATTGGCAACGACGTGCGGCCGTGCGATAGAGATCACGGCGGTCACGGCACGCGACAGGTCGCGCGACCGCGGCATCGATATTTCCGGCATCACCTGGTTCGACACGCCGGAAAAAATGGCCAACGAGGCCGATATCGACGTCTTTGTGGAACTGATGGGCGGCGCCTCGGGTGCTGCTGCCGATTCCGTTAAGGCAGCGCTGACGCGTGGTCTCCATGTGGTGACAGCCAACAAGGCGCTGCTTGCCGCGTCCGGTGTCGAGCTTGCAAAGATCGCTGAAGAAAAGAGCGTTCTCCTCAATTTCGAGGCGGCGGTTGCCGGCGGCATCCCGGTCATCAAGGCGCTTCGTGAATCCCTGACCGGCAACACGGTCTCGCGCGTCTACGGCATCATGAACGGCACCTGCAACTACATCCTGACCCGGATGGAGAAGGAAGGCTTGTCGTTTGCCGATTGCCTCAAGGAAGCCCAGCGGCTCGGTTATGCGGAGGCCGATCCGGCCTTCGACATCGAGGGCAACGACACTGCCCACAAGCTTGCAATCCTGACGACGCTCGCCTTCGGCACGCAGATCGCCGCCGACGAGATCTATCTCGAAGGCATCAGCAATATCTCGATCGAGGACATCCACGCGGCCGCCGATCTCGGCTACCGGATCAAGTTGCTGGGCGTCGCCCAATTGACTGACAGCGGTATCGAGCAGCGCGTCCATCCGACCATGGTGCCGCACGACTCGGTGATCGCCCAGGTCGATGGCGTCACCAATGCGGTGGCGATCGAATCCGATATCCTCGGTGAACTGCTGATGGTCGGTCCCGGCGCCGGCGGCAATGCGACCGCTTCCGCGGTTCTCGGCGATATTGCCGACATTGCCAAGAGCAGCCCGGGCGCTCAGCGTGTTCCGGTCCTCGGCACACCGGCCGCGTCGCTCGCGCCCTACAAGCGCGCCCGCATGCAGAGCCATGAGGGTGGTTATTTTATCCGCCTGACGGTCGCCGACCGCACCGGCGTCTTTGCCAGTATCGCTGCCCGTATGGCCGAGAACGGCATCTCGCTGGAATCGATCATGCAGCGGGCCAAGCCGGACGCCGCGACGGACACGCCGAAGACGATCATTCTCGTCACCCACGCGACGATGGAGGATTCGATCCGTAAGGCGGTCGATGCGATCAAGGCGGAAAGCTATCTCGTCGGCGAGCCCCAGGTGATTCGCATCGAACGGCCCAAGGCTTTTTAAAAACACGTCGCTTCGAGAAGCCGGCGCTGCCGTTTCCTGTGGGTAACGCCGGAACCTTTCCAGAACCTCTGTGAAAAGCATGGCCGCAAAGGCTCACTGGCTGGCCGCTCCGGGGCCTCCGGACGTAGATTGTCGCTGGCAATCACTGTCGAGGAGGCTTGCGCGATCGCCATGAAGATGCGGGCCAAGAATACGTCGAAAATGAACACGCGGAACAAGGGATACCGGCTGCAACTCAGCGGCGTCCGCCCCGAGCCACATGGCTCTCCGTCCATGCGTTTCGCCCATGCCAATGATCAGCCGCGCGGTGACGGTGTTGAAGGGCGGGGTTTTGTTTTCCTGCTTGTGTTCTTCGCAGTCGCGGCCACCATCAGTGGCTCCGCATTCGTCTGGTCGATGCTGTGACCGGCCGGTTACCGAAAGATCGCGAGATCCGACCGGCAATCCCGTCAAAGCGATTCCTCTTGCTCTCGCGATACGCTAAAAGCGCTCCATGACCAGAATTTTCTCCGCGCTTTCGTCGACAGTGGAAACGGTTGATCCCGTCCCGCGCGCATTCCTCGGCGTTGAACGCTCCGCGGGCGATCAGCGGTGGGTGTCGCGTCTCGATCAGGCAGCCCAGAACCGGGCGCTGGCGATCGCCCAGATCCATGGGATTCCAGACCTCGTCGCCCGCGTGCTTGCGGGTCGCGGCGTGACGCTCGACGATGCCCCGGCTTTCCTCGATCCGACCATCCGCTCGCTGATGCCGGATCCCTATACGCTCACCGATTGCGAAAAGGCGGTGCTGCGGCTCGCCGACGCGATCGCCAGGCAGGAGAAGGTGGCGATCTTCGGCGATTACGACGTCGACGGCGCATCCTCCTCGGCATTGCTCTACCGGTTCCTCCGCCACTTCGGCGTCGAGGCGGAAATCTATATTCCGGACCGCATCTTCGAAGGGTACGGCCCCAATCCGACGGCGATCCGCCAGCTGATCGCCAACGGCGCCAACCTCATCGTCACCGTCGACTGCGGCTCCACCAGCCATGATGCGCTTGCCGCGGCGCGCGACGAGGGCTGCGACGTCGTGGTCATCGATCACCACCAGCTCGGCCACGAACTGCCGCTGTGCCTGGCGCTCGTCAATCCGAATCGCGAGGACGATCTTTCGGGCCAGGGCCATCTCTGTGCCGCCGGCGTGGTTTTCCTGGTTCTGGTCGCCGCCGCGCGCCACATGCGGCAGATCGGAGATCCGCGCGCCGGATCGCTCGACCTGCTCGCCTGGCTCGATATCGTTGCGCTGGCGACGGTCTGCGACGTGGTGCCGCTGAAGGGGCTCAACCGCGCCTATGTGGTCAAGGGCCTGCTTGCGGCCCGCCACATGGGCAATGCCGGGCTTTCGGCGCTGTTCCGCAAGGCAGGCCTTGGCGGCCCGGTGACGCCCTATCATTTCGGCTTCCTGATCGGCCCGCGCATCAATGCCGGCGGACGGATCGGCGATGCGGCGCTCGGCAGCCGTCTGCTGACGCTGGAAGATTCGATCGAGGCCGAGGTGATCGCCGCTCGGCTGGACGAGCTCAACCGCGAGCGGCAGGCCATGGAAGCCGCCATGCTTGCCGAGGCGGAAGCCGAAGTGCTGGCCGAATACGGGAACGGCGAGGGGGCCAACGTCATCGTCACGGCGCGCGACAAGTGGCATCCCGGCATCGTCGGGCTGATCGCGGCGCGGCTGAAGGAGAAATTCAAGCGGCCGGCTTTCGCGATCGCCTTCGATCCGTCCGGCAGGGGAACCGGTTCCGGCCGCTCGATCAACGGTTTCGACATGGGCCGCATGGTGCGAGCGGCGGTGGATACCGGCCTGCTCGTCAAGGGCGGCGGCCACGCCATGGCGGCGGGGTTGACGGTCGAGCGCAGCAATCTCGGCCGCCTGCGCGCCTTCTTCGAGGAGATGGCGGGCGAGGGCGTGCCGGCGCTGGTCACCAATCACGTGCTGAAGATCGATGGCGCGCTTTCCGCTTCCGGTGCGACGCTCGAACTTTTCGACCAGCTCGAACAGGCCGGCCCCTATGGGTCCGGTCATTCGCAGCCGGTGTTTGCGATCCCGGCCCACCGGCTGAAGGATGCCCGCCTGGTCGGGACCGCGCATATCAAGGTGACGCTGGAGGCGGCCGACGGCTCGCGGCTCGAAGGCATAGCCTTCCGCGCCGCCGAAACGCCGCTCGGCAATATGCTACTGAATTCCCGGGGCGCCCAGATCCACGCCGCCGGCTGCCTCAGTGCAGACCAATGGCAGAGCACCCGCCGGATGCAGCTCCGCCTGCTCGACGCGGTGAGGGCGCCGTAAGGAAGCTGGTCGATTTTCGGGATGGGATCCGCTTTTGCGGAGAGAGGAAGTGGCACGCCCTAGGGGAGTCGAACCCCTCTTCCCAGAATGAAAATCTGGTGTCCTAACCGATAGACGAAGGGCGCGTGCGCTTCGTGGTGGCGCCCTTATAGTCAGGGTGTTTGTATCCCGCAAGCGCAAAATTGCATTTTTAAGCGCTTGCGAACGCAAAAAATCGCGCGGCCGCAAGATGGCGTGCGAAAGCTGGATACGGAAATAAAAACAAAAGCTTGGGGGAGGTGGAAGTGGCACGCCCTAGGGGAGTCGAACCCCTCTTCCCAGAATGAAAATCTGGTGTCCTAACCGATAGACGAAGGGCGCCTGCGCTTCGTGGCGCTCTTATAGAGAGGGGATTTCTTTCCTGCAAGCGCCAAAGCCATCTTTTTTACAAAAAAATGACGGCTTTTCCGGCGCCGGCGGTTTGAATGAAAATGGCGTCAAATCAGCAGCTTAAAGGCGTGCCCTGAGCATCGGCCCCGCAGGCTGCGGCGGGCACCGCCTGCGGCGTGCTGTAGACGCTGGCGGTGGTGGCGTTGAAATTCCGCCGCGGCAGATTGGCCGGAACCGGGCCGTTGCCGGATGGGGCGGCCGCAGCCATCGGCGGGTTCGCCGAAAAGATCGTACCGCTGTCGGCGCGCACGCCGGTCGATTGCGTCGCAAGGCCCGCGATCGAGGCCTGCTGTGGCTGTGCAGGTGCCGGCGGGAACGTGTTTTCCGCGGTGGGAACGGCGGCCGGCGCGGTTGCCGCCGGTGCTTGGGCTGCCTGCGCTTCTGCCTTGGGGATGGCCGGATCGGTACGACGGTTCGAGGCCGTGGTGCCGCCCTTGGCAAGGATGCCCTTGGCGCTCGCCGCCACCGTGGTGCGCGGCGCCGGTGTCGTGGCGTCAGCCGTCTTTTTCGTGGTGGTGCAGCCACTGAGCGTCAGCGTGGAAAGGCAGACGATTGCCAGCGTCATGCGGACGTTCGAACAAAGGAAAGGCGTTTTTGGCAAGGCATGCCCCGTCGGCTCGTATCGCGGGCGTCATGCCGCGAATCATCGTGCCCGAGCATCTCGCGGAAGGCCGCCATGGACAAGCCGGTCAGGGCAGGCGAGGTCAGCCTGGGGCAAGGTTGGGCCAAGGTGGGGGAAAGAACGCGGCGGTTGAGTAAAAAAGAAGCCGCCGCGTTGAAAAATCTTACCAGCTGCCGATATTCGGAGCTGAAGCCCAGGGTTCGGCAACCGGCAGGTTGTCGCCTTTCTGGAGGAGTTCGATCGAAATGCCGTCCGGCGAGCGGACAAAGGCCATCCGGCCTTCGCGCGGCGGACGGTTGATGGTGATGCCGTTGTCCGAAAGATGCTGGCAGAAATCGTAGATGTTATCGACCTCATAGGCGAGGTGACCAAAATTGCGTCCGCCGGTATAATCTTCCGTGTCCCAATTGTAGGTCAGCTCGACGCAGGGGGCGAGAACGTCCTTGGCGTCGCTGAGATCGTCGGGGGCCGCGAGGAAGACCAGCGTGAAGCGGCCCTTCTCGTTGTCGATGCGGCGGATCTCTTTCAGGCCGAAAACGGTGGTGTAGAAATGAAGTGAGGCGTCCAGGTCTTTCACCCGGACCATGGTATGAAGATAACGCATTATGGTGTCTCCCTCCGATAAATCCAGTCGCCGATAGACCTCGTTCGGGTCCTTGCTGGATATGGCGCAGACGCCAGCCTGGAGCAAGCCACTCCAGATAGAGATGAAGGTGGATAAAGCCAAGGCAGGGACTTGCGCTAGATGGTTAGCAGGATGTTAATCTATCCTCTAAGAATCAGTTGATCGTCACGTCGTAACGCGTAATCGAGGGGCCGACAGGATATGGCAGACAGAATGTCATCGAAAGACGTTGGCAGTTTCGAAGAGCTTCCGGGCGAGCCGGTCGAGCTGATCGAAATCACCGGCGTCGTCAAATGGTTCGATGTGGCCAAGGGGTTCGGCTTCATCGTTCCCGATAACGGCATGCAGGATGTGCTTCTGCACGTGACCTGCCTTCGTCGAGACGGATACCAGACCATTCTGGAGGGCACGCGCATCGTCGCGATGATCCAGAAGCGGGATCGCGGCTACCAGGCGTTCCGCATCCTGTCCATGGATCAGTCCACCGCCGTCCATCCCTCGGATCTTCCACCGGTGCGTACCCACGTACAGGTGACTGCGACCAGCGGTCTGGAACGGGCTCTGGTGAAGTGGTTCAACCGCACCAAGGGTTTCGGCTTCCTGACGCGCGGCGAGGGGACGGAAGATATCTTCGTGCACATGGAAACGCTGCGCCGCTTCGGCCTCACCGAGCTGCGCCCCGGCCAGGTCGTGCTGGTGCGCTTCGGACCGGGTGACAAGGGCCTGATGGCGGCGGAAATCCACCCCGATAATCCCAATCCCGTGAGCCGGTCGCACTGATGCGTTTCTCGTTTCCATCGTTTCTGAAAAGCGCCCTTGCGGCGCTTTTTCTCATCTTGGCGGGCAGCGCGGTTGCGCAGGACGTGACCTTTCCGCGCGAGGAGCTTTTGATCAGGACTGCGGCCGGCCAGGCCTACAAGTTTTCCGTCGAGCTCGCTTTCACCGATGCCCAGCGCGAGCGGGGGCTGATGTATCGCAAGGTGATGCCGCCGGATGCCGGCATGCTCTTCGATTTCGGCACGCCGCGGCCGGTCTCGATGTGGATGGAGAACACTATCCTTTCCCTCGACATGCTCTTCATTCAGGGCGACGGCACGATCTCGCACATCCGCGAGAACGCCGTGCCCTATTCGCGCGACATTATCGATTCGCGCGGACCTGTGAAATTTGTGCTGGAGCTCAATGCCGGCCGCTCCAAGTCGCTCGGCATCAAGGTGGGCGACAAGGTTATCAGCAAACGCATCGGCAATCAGTGGTGATCCCCAGTGGTGATCCTGTGGGGTTATCCTCGGCTTGTTTGCTTTAGCGTAACCGCGGTTCCATTTTGCTGTTGCGGCACAGTGGGGAACCGTGTATCTCGCAACCACCGTCGGAACGGAGTGTAGCGCAGCCTGGTAGCGCATCTGGTTTGGGACCAGAGGGTCGGGAGTTCGAATCTCTCCACTCCGACCATTCGAAATCCCTGCGGGGTAAGGCTTGCAAGCGAAGCCTAAAGCAATTCCTAGAACTTGCCGCCACCGATACGGCTTCCGCCACCTCCTGGACCGTGGCGGCATGAAAACGCCCTCCGAAGAGGGTTCTCATTCTTGCTCCCTAGCCACGACCCATCGCTGCCTGCTCCGTAGTATGGGGCTTTCGCAGCCGTCGTAGTCTTTCCCATCCGTCTCGCTTCGTGTCTTTCGCTGAGACCCCGGGGATATTAGCGGAAATCACTCCGTCTCAAAAACTGGGTCTGCGTCATCATGCAGATCAGTCACCGTAGACCGAGTCCGAGAGAGTTTGAGACGATCTTCGGATCAGGCAACGTGGGAACGATCGCTGCCGTCTTCCTGTCGTCAATCGCGACAAACGGCTGACGGGCGTCATTTCGCTCGGGGATGCCGCCCTTGCGGACGCCGCCGCTGCGGGAGCCGGATTGAAGAAGGTTTCCCGTCTGGGCGGCGCTCACGCCCACTGACGAATGAACGCGCATCCGGTGTCGTGCATCGGAACTAAACCGGCAGCCGCAGGTTCGGGACGCTCAATCAGGAGGACGTCTCATGAAAGCTCTCACCTGGCACGGCAAGCACGACATCCGCTGCGAACGTGTTCCGGATCCGGAAATTCAGGATGGCAGGGATGCCATCATCAAGGTCACCGCCTGCGCCATCTGCGGCTCCGACCTGCACCTCTTCGACGGCGTAATGCCGGAAATGCACAGCGGCGACATCATGGGCCACGAGACGATGGGTGAAGTCGTCGAGGTCGGCCGGGACAACGCCAAGCTGAAAGTCGGGGATCGGGTCGTGGTTCCCTTCACGATCTCCTGTGGCGAATGCTTCTTCTGCCAGCGCGGCTTTTATTCCGGCTGTGAACGCTCCAATCCCGACCGCAGCAAGGTGACCAAGCTGTGGGGCAATTCCCCGGCCGGGCTGTTCGGTTACTCGCATCTGCTTGGCGGCTATAGCGGCGGTCAAGCCGAGTACCTACGTGTTCCCTATGCCGATGTCGGACCGATCAAAGTCCCGGAAGGGCTGAGCGACGAACAGGTCCTGTTTCTCTCCGACATCTTCCCGACTGGTTACATGGCCGCGGACTTCTGCAACATCCAGCCGGGCGACACCATCGCCATCTGGGGCTGCGGCCCAGTAGGCCAGATGGCAATCCGCTCCGCCTTCCTGCTCGGCGCCGAGAGGGTCATCGCCGTCGACACCGTGCCGGAGCGGCTGGCGCTCGCAGCCTCCGCCGGCGCGCTCACTCTCGATTTCCTCGACGAGGACATCTACGACCGGATCATGGAATTGACCCGTGGTCGCGGCGCGGATGCCTGCATCGATGCGGTCGGCACCGAAGCGGATGCCTCGGCGAGCTGGGACTCACGCATCGACCGGATCAAGGTCGCGACCTTCATGGGCACCGACCGGCCGCACGTCCTGCGCCAGGCGATCCATTGCTGCCGCAATTTCGGAACCGTGTCGATCGTCGGCGTTTATGGCGGCTTTCTCGACAAGATCCCCATGGGATCCGCGATCAACCGCGGCCTGACCTTCAAAATGGCTCAGACGCCGGTGCAGCGCTACCTGCCGATCCTCATGGAGCGCATCCAGAAGGGAGAGATCGATCCGTCCTTCGTCATCACCCATCGAGCTGCTCTGGAGGACGGGCCGGAGCTCTACAAGACCTTCCGCGACAAGCAGGACGGCTGCATCAAAGTCGTCATGAAACCCTGAAAAGGAGAGAAACATGAATCCCGTGGAAACAGGCAGGGGCCTTGCGGTCGTCACCGGCGCATCGACCGGCATCGGTTACGAACTGGCGAAATGCGCGGCACAGGATGGTTACGACCTCGTCATCGCCGCCGATGAGCCGCAGATCCAGGACGCAGGGGTAAAGCTCAGGGAGTTCGGCGGCAAGGTCGAGGCGATGCAGGCGGATCTTGCCACGCCGGATGGCGTAAGGCGATTCGTGGCGGGTATTACCGCGCTCGGACGGCCGGTCGACCTGCTGATGGCCAATGCGGGCAGGGGTCTGGGCAACGGTTTTCTCGACGAAGACATTCGCGAAGTACAGCGCGTCGTCGATACCAATATCAGCGGCACGATCGCGCTGGTCCATGACATCGGCAACCGCATGCGGGCGCGCGGCCAGGGCCGCATTCTCTTCACCGGTTCGATCGCCGGCTTCGTGCCGGGAACCTTCCAGGCTGCCTATAACGGCACCAAAGCCTTCATCAATTCCTTCTCCTTCGCGTTACGTGAGGAACTGAAGGATACCGGCATCACGGTGACCTGCCTGATGCCCGGTGCGACGGACACCGAGTTCTTCGAACGCGCCGACCTCCTGGACACCCAGGTCGGTCAGTCCAAAAAGGACCATCCGGCTGTCGTGGCAAAGATCGGTTACAATGCGATGATGGATGGCGAAGGCGATGTCGTTTCGGGCTGGAAGAACAAGCTGATGTCGGCGGCCGCCAATGTCACGCCGGCCGGCATGCTCGCCAAGCAGCACCGCAAGATGGCCGAACCCGGCTCAGCCAACAACTGATCAGATCATTCGAGGCGGGCCTTCCGGCCCGCCTTTGCCAACTCTCCCGCTATGCGATCGGCGCCTTGTAACCGGCCTCGCGAGAAGAGCCGTAGATCCGGTCGATCACCTTGCCCACATCGACAATCCTCTCGCATGTGGGATCATACCGTTCTCCCGCAGCCAATCGCCGGGCCCAATCGGCCGCCGCGCGTCCGCCCCAGTCGTCCGGAGGCTCGATCAGGGTTTCGCGCGATGTGCCGTAAAAGCGTTCGAGGGTGAAATCGTAGAACGACCCATCGACATTGCGCATCGATATCCCCCCGTTCGTGCCGTAGAAACTTGCCTCGATGATAGCCTCGCGGCCGGCCTGCAATCGCCATGAGCAGGCAAGGCGGACCGCCATTCCATCGCCAAGCGTCAGGTTCGCGACGGCATAGTCCTCAACCTGATGATCATTGGCGATGATCGGCCGGCCGCCGGCCATCAGGTGACCGGAGACGGATGTCACAGCCGGGAAATCGAGGGACCAGAGCGCCATGTCGACCAGATGGACACCGAGATCCATCAGGCATCCGCCTCCCGATTTGGCCTTGTCGTAGAACCACGGCTTGTCGGGTCCATAGGCATTGTGGAACACGAGGTCGGCTGCAAATATCTTTCCCAGTTCTTCTGCCCGGATGATCTCGCGGATACGGGACATGCCCGCGGTATGCCGGTAGGAAAAATCGACCTCCAGCAGCCTGTCGGACACCTTTGCCGCCTCCACGACCGCTGCCACTTCTTCTGCCGAGCGGCCGAGCGGTTTCTGGCAGAAGACCGAGACGCCCGCCCGCAGCGCGGCGATGGACTGTTCCGCATGCTGGGCGCTGGGGGTCGCGATAACGACGCCATCCAGACCGTGAGCGAGGAGCGCATCGAGATCGTCTGCCATTGCGGCACCGGGCGCGATCTTTTTCGCCTCCGCCGCCATGTCCCCGGAAAGGTCGGCGATCGCGACGGCCTCGGCAATCCCGGTATCGAGGATGGCCTGCATGCGGTGCCGGCCAATCCAGCCCACCCCGAGGAACCCGAGCCTTACAGGCCTGGAGGAAACGGACACTGTTTTTTCGGAAATCATTTCATTCATCGTAGAGCACCAATGCCTTGAGAAAGTTTGCCGGACGGTCGCGGGTATCGTTGAGCGCCTGGTCGAGCTGGTCCAGGCGGTAGCTGTGCGTGTAAAGCGACGAGGGATCGAGCCGGCCGGTCGCGACGGCTTCGATCGCCTCGCGAATGCCTTCGATGTACATGGCGGGATCGCGCTCATGGGCATTGACGACATCCAGCCCTCGCCAGTTCCAGAGCTGCATGTTGACCTGACGCGGACCGTCCTGGTGATAACCGGCGATGATCAGCCTGCCGCGCTCCATCGTCAGCTCCGCGGCGAGATCGAGCGGCCATTGCTTGCCGACGGCCTCGATGACCCGTTCGCAGAACCGACCGTCGGTGAGCCGGCGGACTTCCTCGATGATGCGCCAATGGTCGTCCATGACGATGATCTCGGCTGCGCCCATCCGCCGGGCGACCTCCAGCGAAAACGGCCGCCGCGAAATGGCGATCACCCGCGCGCCGGCATTCGACGCGAGCCGGGTCAGCAGAGCTCCGAGGAAGCCGATGCCGATGATCGCCACCGTCTGGCCGGGCTCTATTCCGCTGCGGCGGAGGATGTTCATGGCGCAGCCGAGCGGCTCGCCGGGGAAGGGTTTTCCCTCCAGCGCTGGCGGCAGAGGAACGACCATATCCTCGTCGGCCACGTCATGCGTGGCATAGGCATGATAGGAAAGGGCGGCAACGCGGTCGCCGATCTTGACGTTGCGGACGCCAGGGCCCACCGCATCGACATGCCCCCAGCCTTCGTGCCCCAGGCCGCCCGGTTCGGTGGGAAACGTCATCCAGTCGGGGCCGGCCCACGGGCCGAGGTTGGACGCGCATACGCCGCATCCTTCCAGCCTGATCCTGACCTGACGAGG
Organism: Neorhizobium tomejilense; assembly: GCA_002968845.1. GTDB lineage: Bacteria > Pseudomonadota > Alphaproteobacteria > Rhizobiales > Rhizobiaceae > Neorhizobium > Neorhizobium tomejilense. The sequence goes on from PVBG01000003.1 coordinate 313,466, forward strand.
GCGGGGCTCGGGTAAAGGCCGCGCCTCCACGGCAATCCTGCCCGGGCCGGTCATAATGGCGGCCTTCATCTCCTTCAGCCGCGGCATCGTCGTGCTATCCATGCCAGATTCTCCTCTTCGGAACGCGTGACACGGCGGGTGGAACTGGAAACCCGCGGCAGAGTTCCGGAAGAAGTTGAAGAAGATGAAGTCATAGAAGATGAAGCTGCATCAGCGGTCAGCTTGCCGCTCGATCTCTTCCATGACCACTTCCGGCGGTACGTTCCGTTTCATCTCCTCGATTTCATGCTGTTCGACCTCGGTTTCGATGCCGAGTCTGTCGGCGATTGCCGACACCATGGCGATCAGCTTCGTCGTCTCATGTTCGTTGAGAAGCGATATCTGGAGGCTGAGGTCCGCGCGTTTATCGTCCTCGAGCGCCATGCGGTTCTGGCTGATCAGCACGAAGGTCGAAATGAAGATGGCCTCCACCGAAGCCACCATCGCCAGGATGACAAGCGAAGGGTCGAAGGCGGGCATCACCGGCAGCCATCCGACGTTGACGAGGATCCAGAGACCGAAAACCAGCGCATGAAGGTAGACGAAGGGCATGCTGCCGGCAAAGTTGGTCATCGATTGCGCAATGCGCTCCTGCCGCGACATCGTCTTCTGGTCTGCGGCCCGGCGCTGGATCAGCGCGTTGATATTGCGGTCGAGAACGGCGGAGACCGCCTGGCCCTTCCGGGTGACATCGGTGGCCCGGGTCTTTTCTTTTTCCTGATCGGTCACATCTCTATCCCGTCATGGCGCGTCCATTTTTCTCCTAACCGGAGACTCCGCGCGCGGTTCCGGCCGCTGGGGATGATGTCATTGATGAAGTCATAGATGACAAAGATGTCATTGATGAAGGAACTTTCGTTCCCGACTGCTGTTCGGCGACCATCGAAATCCATGTTCCATGCATTTAGGACATCCGATGGCAACGATTCTTGTAACTGGTGGTTGCGGCTTTATCGGCCGTCATGTGACTGAAGAACTTCTGGAAAATGGCTACGACGTACGCATTCTCGATGCGCTGATCGATCAGGTTCACGGCGACGCGGAAGCGTCCGTGCCCGATGCGGCGGAAGTCTTCCGCGGCGACGTCAGAGACAAATCGGCAGTCGAAAAAGCACTAGAGGGCGTAGACGGCGTCATCCATCTCGCTGCCGAGGTCGGGGTCGGCCAGTCGATGTACGAGATCGCCCGTTACGTCGGTGGAAACGACCTCGGTACGGCGGTCCTCCTCGAAGCCATGATCGGCAGGCCCATCAGGAGGATCGTGGTGGCCTCGTCCATGAGCGTCTATGGCGAGGGGCGTTACCGGACAGCCGATGGAGACCAGCTCGGCTTCATCCGGCGGAAGCCGGAGCGGATCAGGATCGGTCAGTGGGATCCCCTCTCTCCCGATGGAAGGGCGCTGATACCGATTGCCACCGACGAGGAAAAGCCGGTCGACCTCGCCTCGATCTATGCGCTGACGAAATATGCGCAGGAAAAGCAGGTGCTTATTTTCGGCGAGGCCTATGGGGTCGAGGCGGTGGCACTGCGGCTGTTCAACGTCTTCGGCGCCGGGCAGGCGCTTTCCAACCCCTATACCGGCGTGCTCGCCAATTTCGCGTCCCGGCTCGCCAACGGCCAGCCACCGATGATCTTCGAGGACGGCCAGCAGCGCCGCGATTTCGTCCATGTGCGCGATGTCGCCCGGGCATTCAGGCTGGCGCTCGAAAAGCCGAACGCCCCCGGCCATGTCATCAACATCGGCAGCGGACAGGCCTATACGATCGCGGAGGTGGCAACCTTGCTGGCGGAGGCGATGGGCGTTCCGGACATCGCCCCTGATATCATGAACAAGGCCCGTTCCGGCGATATCCGCAACTGCTTTGCCGATATCTCCAAGGCCCGCGAACTCCTGGGCTTCGAACCCGGATATCGTCTGGAGAACTCGCTGGAGCCGTTCGCCGAATGGGTCCGCAGCACGGGCGCCGTCGATCGCGGTGCCGAAATGAAGCGGCAGCTCGAAGAGCGGGGGCTGGTATCATGAACCCAACCGTTCCGTTCCCTGCAGATCCCGTCCGTCGCAAGTCCTATGGTTTCGTCGAGTGGTTCCGGCCGGGCGAGTTCGATCGGACCGAGCAGTTGCTGCCCAACATCCTCGCGAGCGGTGCCGGCTATCTGCGCACCCATCTCTCCTGGGCCGAGTATCTCGCGCCCGGCGGCGAAGAGTGGTTCGACTGGCTGATCCCGCGCCTCGGCAGCCAGATCGATCTCCTGCCCTGCATCCACTATACGCCGCCGTCGATGTCGCGGACCGGCCGGTCCTCCGGTGCGCCGCGCGATCTCAAATCCTATGCGGATTTCGTCGATCATGTGCTGACCCGCTACGGCCGGCATTTCAGTCACATTGAACTGTGGAACGAGCCGAACAATCTGCTGGACTGGGATTGGCGCGACGACGGCGACTTCCTCCTGTTTTGCGAAATGGTGGGCGGGGCTGCCTATTGGGCAAAACATCGAGGCTGGAAGCCGGTGCTTGGCGGCCCGTGTCCCTTCGATCCCTATTGGCTGAACCTGATGGGCGAGCGGGGCGTTCTGGGTGTCGTCGACGCCGTCGGGTTCCATGGCTTTCCAGGCACTTGGGACAGCGAGACCGGCACCTGGGGCGGCTGGGACATGCATCTCGGCGAGATGCGCAAAATCCTCGATCGTTATAATCGGGATGCCGAAGTCTGGATCACCGAAACCGGTTATTCCACCTGGCGCAGCGACGAGATGGAGCAGGCCCGGCGTTTCGTAAAGGCGCTCTCCGTGCCCGCCGATCGCATGTATTGGTATTCGTGGTGCGACGTGCCGCCGGACGTGCCGGTGCAGGAGGGGCTGTGGTTCGATCCGCGGCATTATCATCTCGGCGCGGTCACCCATGACTATCAGCCGAAACTGCTTGCCCGACTGTTGATGGAAGGCGGTGTTTCTCGTCTCGAGGACGTGACGCAACTTGCGGCTCCGAACCTTTCGGCCGGTGCGGCGCCCGTCGTGGTCACTGGAGGCAGCGGCTTCATCGGTTCCAACCTCGCCGATAGTTTTCTGCAGGAAGGCGAGGATGTAGTGATCCTCGACAATCTCAGCCGACCGGGCGTCGATCAGAACCTTGCGTGGCTGACCGAGCGCCACGGCAAGCGGGTCCACCCGGTGCTTGCCGACGTGCGGGACCTGCGCAGCATCGAGGCGGCCTTCAGCGATGCCAAGGCGGTCTTTCATTTCGCGGCGCAGACCGCGGTCACCACGAGCCTTGCGCATCCGATCGACGATTTCGAGGCGAATGCGCGGGGCACGGTCAACGTGCTGGAAGCCGTGCGAAAGGCCGGAAAGAATGCCCCGGTGATCTTCGCAAGCACCAACAAGGTCTATGGAGCCCTCGACGATCTGAAGATGCTGGAGGTGGAGGACCGCTACATTCCGGCGAACGAAGGCGTGCGGTCACACGGCATCGGCGAGGACAGACCGCTCGATTTCTGCACGCCCTACGGCTGCTCGAAAGGCGTTGCCGACCAATACGTCCTCGACTACGCCAAATCCTATTCGATCCCGACCGCGGTTTTGCGCATGAGCTGCATCTACGGGCCGCGACAGTTCGGAACCGAGGATCAAGGTTGGGTGGCGCATTTCCTGATCCGCGCCCTATCGGGCGAGCCGATCTCCATCTACGGCAACGGCAAACAGGTGCGGGACATCCTGCATGTCGATGATGCCGTCCAGGCCTACCGGGCGGTGCTTTCCAACATCGCTGAGGTCAAGGGCGAAGTCTTCAATCTCGGCGGCGGACCGTTGAACGCCGTCAGCATTCTGGCCGTCCTCGAAGAGATCGAGAAGCTCGCCGGGCATCCGCTGGAAACCGGCTTCGGCGACTGGCGCGCCGGTGACCAGTATTATTTCGTCGCGGACACGCGAAAGCTCGAACGCCAGCTCGGCTGGCAGGCACGGGTGCGCTGGCAGAGCGGCCTGCGGCACCTCGGCGAATGGCTGGCCGACAACCGCTTCGGTGGCCGTTCGCGTCCTCGGCAGAAGCAGAAGGTGCGGGCATGAGGGGGCGTGACAATCCTGTCGGCAGCCGTCGGCTGCTGATGACGCTCGACGCCGTCGGCGGCGTCTGGCGATACGCGCTCGATCTCGCTTCGGGTCTGCGATCGAACGCGGTCGACGTCGTCTTCGCCGGTCTGGGACCTAGACCATCGGTCGAGCAGGCACGCGAGGCGGAGGCCCTCGGAAAGCTGGTCTGGCTCGACGCCCCGCTCGACTGGATGGCCGAAGACGAGGCGGCACTGAGACCTGTTCCGGACCTCATCGCCAATCTTGCGGAGCGGGAAGGCATCGACCTCGTCCATCTCAACCTCCCATCCCAGGCGGCGGGATTGGCGATCGAGATACCGGTGGTGGCCATGTCCCATTCCTGCGTCGTCACCTGGTTTGCCGCCGTTCGCGGCCACGCGGTGCCCAATGACTGGCAGTGGCAGTTTCGCCTCAACCGGCAAGGGTTCGATCGTGGGGACGCGGTGCTTGCGCCGAGCCGTAGCCATGCGGCGGCGTTGCAACAGGCCTACGGACCGATTGCCGGATTGCAGGTCGTCCGCAATGCAAGCCTGGTCGAGCATCCGCGCGGCCCGAAAGAGGATTTCGTCTTCGCCGCCGGCCGCTGGTGGGACGACGGAAAGAACGGCGCTGTGCTGGATGCCGCAGCCAAACACGTCGACTGGCCGGTGGTCATAGGGGGCGCGAACCGCGGGCCGAACGGGCAATATCTGCCGCTCGAAAATGTCCAATGGCGAGGTGAGCTTTCCCACAACGAAACCATGATGCTGATGGGCCGCGCCGCAATCGTCGCATCGCCTTCCATCTATGAACCGTTCGGCCTGGCGGCTTTGGAAGCGGCCCGCAGCAGAAGCGCCTTGGTGTTGGCCGATATCCCGGCCTACCGGGAGCTCTGGGATCGCGCGGCCCTGTTTGCCGATCCTCACGACCCGCAGGCATTCGCCCGGACTATCAACCGCCTTTCCCGGGATACGCGGTTGCGGGAAGAACTGGCAGAAGCAGCACTTTCCCGTGCTCGTTATTATACGCCGGAGGCCCAGGCCGCAGCGGTCATGCAGATTTATGACCGGCTCCTGCCGGCGAACCACCACGCACGCACCGCAGCGGAGTGATCATGAAGTTCATTTTTTACACCCATTCCCTGATTTCCGACTGGAATCACGGAAACGCTCATTTTCTTCGAGGCGTCATGCGCCACCTGATCCGCCGCGGCCATGAGGCGCTTGCGCTGGAGCCGCAGGATTCCTGGAGTCGTGCCAACCTCCTGAAGGAGCAGGGGCCTGTCGCCGTCCAGAAGTTCCGTGAGACATTTCCCGAGCTCACGGCGCAGATCTATGACGGGGATTTCGACCACGAGGCCGCGATCGCCGACGCCGATGTGGTCGTTGTCCACGAATGGACCGAGCCGGAGCTTGTGGAACGGATTGGAAGGATCCGGCGCAACGGCGGCAGGTTCACGCTGATCTTCCACGATACGCATCACCGCGCCGTTTCGGCCGAAAGCGATATAGCCGGTCTGCGGCTTGCCGACTACGACGCGGTTCTGGCTTTCGGCGAGACGTTGCGGCAGCGATATCTCAAGGCGGGCTGGGGCAGGGCCGTCTTCACCTGGCATGAGGCTGCAGACGACACGCTGTTCCATCCGCGGCCGGACATTGCCAAGACGGGCGATCTCATCTGGATCGGCAACTGGGGTGACGACGAACGGTCCGCGGAGATCATGGAGTTTCTCATTCGCCCCGCCAAGGCGCTGAAGCTCGACGCGACGGTGCGCGGAGTCCGCTATCCGGAACACGCGCTGGAAGAACTCAGCCAGACCGGGATCGCCTATGGCGGCTGGATTGCCAATGCCGAGGCACCGCTCGCGTTCGCACGGCATAAAGCGACCGTGCATATTCCGCGACGGCCCTATGTCGAAAACCTGCCGGGCATTCCGACGATCCGTGTCTTCGAGGCGCTGGCCTGCGGCATCCCGCTGATCTCGGCCCCCTGGAACGACGCCGAAAATCTCTTTCGCCCGGAGACCGATTACCTGGTCGCCCGCAATGGCGAGCAGATGACGCGTCTGCTGCGGGATGTTCTGTCCGATCCGAATCTGGCGGAATCCCTGACCGCCTCCGGTCTGGCAACCATCCGCGCCCGCCACACCTGTCGCCACCGCGTCGATGAACTGCTCTTCATCCTCAGTCAATGCGGCACCGAACGGGTTACCGGCAAACTGGCAGCAAGGGAGGCAGCCGAATGAAGATCGCCTTTTACGGATCGAGCCTCGTCTCCGCCTACTGGAACGGCGCCGCCACCTACTACCGCGGCCTCCTGCGGGCCCTGGCGCAAAAAGGCTACGACATCACCTTCTACGAACCGGATGTCTACGACCGCCAGAAGAACCGCGATATCGACCCGCCGGACTGGTGCAGGGTCGTCGTTTACGAGGGCACCGTCGACGCGTTGAAGGCCGTTACGGTGAGGGCGGCCGACGCCGATATCATAGTCAAGGCAAGCGGGGTCGGTTTTGAAGACGACCTTCTGCTCGAAGAGGTCCTTCGCAACGCCCGGCCAACGGCGCTGAAGATCTTCTGGGACGTGGACGCGCCGGCGACGCTTGCCGAACTGCGGGCCGCCCCTGGGCATCCGCTTCGCCAGGCTCTCAGCAGGATCGACCTCGTTCTGACCTATGGCGGCGGCGACCCCGTCGTCAACGCCTATCGTGCCCTCGGGGCAGCCAACTGCGTCCCGGTCTATAATGCGCTCGATGCTGAAACCCATCATCCGGTACCGGCACTACCGCGCTTCAACGCCGATCTCGGTTTTCTCGGCAATCGTCTGCCGGACCGCGAGGCGCGCGTCGAACAGTTCTTCCTGGAACCGGCCGCACGACTGCCCCGGAAGACGTTCCTGCTCGGCGGCTCCGGCTGGCAGGACAAGCCGATGAGCGACAACGTGCGCTCCATCGGCCACGTCTCGACCCGCGATCACAATGCCTTCAACGCGACGCCGAAGGCTGTGCTGAACATTTCCCGCGCCAGCATGGCGGAAAACGGCTTTTCGCCGGCGACGCGGGTGTTCGAGGCGGCCGGCGCCGAAGCCTGCCTGATCACCGATTATTGGGAAGGCATCGACCTCTTTCTCAAGCGCGACGAGGAGGTTCTGGTCGCCCGCGACGGCCAGGACGTGATCGAGATCCTGTCCGGCCTGACGCAGGAGAGGGCAAAGGCGATCGGAAAGAGGGCGCTGGCTCGCGTGCTTTCCGAACACACTTACACCCACCGTGCAGGCGAGGTTGATGCGATCTTCCGGGCCCATGCCGACGCCCGCATGGAGGCTGCGGAATGACAAAGCAGCTCGACATCGTTTTCCTCGGACTGTCGCTGTCGTCCTCATGGGGCAACGGCCATGCCACGACCTTCCGGGCGCTGATCCGGGGGCTGAAGGCTGCCGGGCACCGCGTGTTGTTCCTGGAGCGCGATGTTCCCTGGTATGCGAACCAGCGCGACCTTGCCGATCCCGATTTCTGCGAACTCGCCTACTATTCCGACGTCAGCCGAATGATCGATGCCTATGGCGGTCGCATTCGGCGCGCCGACGCCGTCATCATCGGCTCCTATGTGCCCGACGGCGTGAGCGTCATCGATGCGGTGGCGGACCTTCAGCCGAGACGCTTGTGCTTCTACGATATCGACACGCCGGTGACGCTTTCCAAGCTCGAAAGGGTAGACGAGGAATATCTGGCTCTCCGGCAGATCCCGCTCTTCGACACCTATTTTTCCTTCTCGGGTGGCGAGGTCCTGACGCGGCTGGAGCGGCGTTTCGAAGCAAAGAAAGCCGAGGCGCTTTATTGTTCGGTCGATGTGGACCGGTACCGAAATACCGGTGAAACTTTCCGGTGGGATCTTGGTTATCTCGGCACATTCAGTGCCGACCGCCAGCCGACGCTCGAAAGGCTGCTGATCGAACCGGCAAGGCGGTTGCCGCACTTACGCTTCGTGGTGGCCGGCCCGCAATATCCCGAGGACATCGACTGGCCTGCCAACGTGCAGCGCATCGAGCATCTGCCGCCGAGCGAGCATGCCGGCTTCTACAGCCGGCAGCGATTTACCCTGAACGCCACGAGGGCCGACATGATCGCCGCCGGCTGGTCTCCGAGCGTTCGCCTGTTCGAAGCCGCCGCCTGCGGCACGCCGATCGTCAGCGATTTCTGGCGTGGCCTCGACGAGCTTCTGCCCGATAGAGAAGCCCTCATTGTCGCAAGGCAGCCGGAGGACGTGGTGAAGGCGTTGACCGAGATCGGCGAGGAGGCTCGCCTCTCTCTGGCGGAGGCCGCCAAGGCTCGCGTCCTGAAAGGCCATACCGGCCTTGCCCGTGCCCGCCAGCTCGCCGCCGCCCTCGAAGACCTACCCGAACGATCCGCCCGCACCGAACCGATGATCCAATCCCTGTCAGCCTAAGGAGTGCCCTCAATGCTTCAAAGAACCCGAAACGGAAAAAGCAGAACCGTTCTTGTTGCCGGAGGGGCCGGCTTCGTCGGCTCGCACCTTTGCGATGCCCTGCTTGCCCGCGGTGATCGGGTGATTTGTGTGGACAGCTATATTACCGGTTCCAAGGACAATGTCCGTCCGCTGCTGAACCATCCGGACTTCCGGCTGATCGAGGCGGATATCTGCGAGTTCGACCGCGTCGACGAGCCGCTGGACCAGGTCTACAACCTCGCCTGCGCCGCGTCTCCGCCGCAATATCAGGCCGATCCCGTCCACACGATGATGACCTGTGTCAGCGGCACCGGCAATCTCCTGTCGCTTGCCGAACAGCACGGTGCCAGCTTCCTGCAGGCCTCGACGAGCGAAGTCTATGGCGACCCGGCCGAGCATCCGCAGCGCGAGGACTACCGCGGCAACGTCAACTGCATCGGCCCGCGGGCCTGCTACGACGAAGGCAAACGGGCGGCGGAGGCCCTCTGCTTCGACCTGCTCCGGAGCGCAAGGGTGGATGCCCGGGTGGCGCGCATCTTCAACACCTACGGTCCGCGCATGCAGCCCAATGACGGCCGGATCATCTCCAATCTTCTGGTCCAGGCGATCTCCGGCAAGCCGCTGACGATCTATGGCACCGGCGAACAGACGCGCTCCTTCTGCTTCGTCAGCGATCTGGTCGCCGGCCTGATGGCGCTGATGGATGTGGATCCCAATCCTCAAGCGCCGGTCAACCTCGGCAATCCCGGCGAGTTCACCATCAACGAGCTCGCCGCCCTGGTGCTCGCCATGGTGCCGACGGTTTCGAAAATGGTCCGCAAACCGCTTCCGCAGGACGATCCCCAGCGCCGCCGGCCGGACATTTCGCGGGCGAGCGAACTGCTCGGCTGGGAGCCGAAAGTGCCGCTGCGGGAGGGATTGCGCCACACGGCGGACTGGTTCATCGCGACGGTCGGGAGTGATGCGGAGAGGAAGCCGCGCAGTAGCACTGTCCGGACCCAGCCGGTCTCTCCCGAAATGGGCATGAGGGTCTGACCATGGATGCGGGAAGAGGGAGAACGCGCGAGGACCTGCAACGGCGGATCGCCGAGCTCGGTCCCTGGTTCCACAACATGGAAATCGGCGGCGTGCAGACGGCGCCGGATCATTTCCTCGGCGATTATCCGGCCTTCAAGTGGCGCGGTTTTCAGCATGTCATTCCCGAAGACCTCGAAGGGCGCAGCGTCCTCGATATCGGCTGCAATGGCGGCTTTTATTCCCTGGAGATGAAGCGGCGGCATGCCGGCCGCGTCGTCGGCATCGATTCCGACCCGCGTTATCTTGCTCAGGCGCGGTTTGCCTCGGAGCAATCCGGCCTCGATATCGAGTTCAGGCAGATGTCGGTCTATGACGTCGGGCAGTTGCGTGAAAAGTTCGACCTCGTGATCTTCATGGGGGTGCTCTATCATCTGCGCCATCCGCTGCTGGCGCTCGACCTTCTCCACGAGCACGTGGTCGCGGATCGGATGCTCTTCCAATGCCTGCAGCGCGGCGACGAGCGGGCTCCGGATCTCCAGGAGAATTATGAGTTTTCCGAATGGGCGGTCTTCGACCGGCCGGATTACCCGAAACTCTTCTTCGTCGAAGAACGTTACGCCGCGGATCCGACCAACTGGTTCATCCCCAACAAGGCGGCGATAGATGCGATGCTGCGCAGTTCCGGCTTTACGATCGAGGCCAATCCCGAGCGCGAGGTCTATCTCTGCCGGCGCGGCGAGCGACACTACATGGTCGAACCGCCTCCGCGGATTTCTCCCGCAAATCCCGGGCAGCTCTAAAATTGACCCCGATAGGGTCGATGGAGTAGGGAAGGCCGAGGCGGCATCTCCGCACGTGCAGGCCGGCGATAGTGCCGAAGGTCTTCGCCGTCACGCCGATGACCGACAACGAAAGCACGTTGGTCGCAGACATCAAGCCGCCGTCAGCTGTAAACCCAGATTGTTGGTTCTTCGAAGCGCGACAGCCGCCCGCCATTGTCAGCCGGCGATTTGCAGTTCAACCACCGACTTGTCGAGGATCGACCAGACCTTCACAATCTTCGAACCCTCGAACTCATAGGTGACGTGCTCCGCGAACGAGATCGTGCGGCCGTTGACGGGCAAGCCGAGGAATACTCCTCGTGGTGAACATCTGAATTCCAGGCGGGCCGCGATCATCGGCGGCTCGCAGACCACGAGCGACGCGCTAAAATATAGGTCGGGAATGTCCTCATAATCCTTGATCAGCATCTCGCAATAGCCTTTCAGTCCGAAAGCGCGGCCATTGTGTACGGCGTCGTCGCGGACGAACTCTCCAAGTTCGCTCCATGCCTGCCGATTGAGGCATTCCAGATAACGGAGGTAGGTCTCCCGCAAAGCCGCCGGGCCAGTGTCCTCATTAGTCATTTTGCTTCGCCTTCCAATCCTCGAACCAGCCTGGATACGGAGTGTTCTTCGCCAAGTGCCGATTGAAGTCCGGAGCGCCGTCCGACCACCACACGGAGCCACGATCGCGCAGAGCTGCCTTTGCCTGTTCAACCCGCATTCTGACGACGTTGCCGCCGTACCACAACCGGCCGCCGGCGCGTGTTGTTACGCAAACGGTGACCGTTGCGTACTGGAAAATCTCTCCGGCTCCGTCGCTAATCAATTCTCGAATTCGCAGTTCGAGATGCGATCCACTGTTAGCTGGAGGAAAACGCGTGAGCGCAGCATCGTCAGGATTTTCCCATATGTTAAGCTTCGCGGTCCTGCTCACCACGGTAAGCCTGCTTGGGGTCGGTATCGCACTATACAAGTACGTGATCCCAGGTGAATACTCACCGTCAAAAAGACCTTCAGCGGCAAACCCCGAGTGGGATCGGTGACAAGGCGTGACCGCCAGCTCGCCGAGGCGGACGCTGCTTGACTTGCGGGGGGAGTCGGGGCATTGAAGGACAACCGTTTCGGTCGGCGTTTTGAGAGCGGATTTACCGCCACCGAGCCGCCACCGAAACAACGGAAATACACGGGAACGAACGGGGATCAACCGACGTTTCCGGAACGTTGGAATGGAGTGTAGCGTCACCTGGAGCGTACTGGTCACTGGTTTGGGACCAGAGGGTCGGGAGTTCGAATCTCTCCACTCCGACCACGCTTTTAGGTGAGGCTCCTTATCCGTTCCATTCCATGGAGCGTTACAGGAATGGCCGCCAAGATCTATCGTCCCGCAAAGACCGCCATGCAGTCCGGCAAGGCCAAGACCCATCTCTGGGTGCTGGAATTCGACCAGGAACAGCCGCGCCGCATCGATCCGATCCTTGGCTACACATCCTCCGGCGACATGAAGCAGCAGGTTCGGCTGACGTTCGAAAGCCAGGAACAGGCGGAAGCCTATGCCAAGCGCGAAGGCATCGAATACCGCGTCATCCAGCCGAAGGATCCGAACCGCCAGATCGTTTCCTACACCGACAATTTCCGCTTCAGCCGCACCCAGCCCTGGACGCATTGATTTTTGAGCCGCTCGGGCTTTCCCGGGCGCCGCTGCCGAGATCGGCCCCTTAGCTCAACTGGATAGAGCAGCTGCCTTCTAAGCAGCAGGTCGCAGGTTCGAGTCCTGCAGGGGTCGCCAACTCTTTCAGGGACTTGCGGCGCGCGTGCTTGTGTTGTCGCAATCCCGGGGGCGGCGGGGAATTCCACCAGCCGCCGGGAGATTGACAAAAAGTCGGCGCAAAATCAATAGCATACGCTACTACCAAATGGGCAGCGTTGCCTCATCCTTTTTGAGGAAGGGTATCATCTGCCTACGAAGCGTGCGGTCGCTAGTGAAACTGCCAAGGAAACGTACGGTTTTGACCCAGGACAAGGCTAGCCACGCCAACCGCTGGGCAGCAATTTGGGCAGCATCCGAGTTTTTTTTCGCTGGTGACGGTTGGGAGCTGGAGGAAAGCCTAAAAGATCAGCCCTGTCTCTCCGAAAGACCGGAAAATTCTACGACAGCTTTGCGGGCATGACCAGCCGCTTGATTGCTCGACAGACCTTAAATGACTTTGATGTGCAGCGAGCTCCGGTCAGAACGCCAACGGACCCCAGCACCGACGAGTTCGTTTCGTTTATCATTTTCGGCGATAAACTGAACGCCGTTGGCCTCGAGCACCTGCCGCAACTTGCCACTGGTATATGCGGTCAGTGGTCTCTTATTACGTTCAAAGTCGCTGAGTGATTTTTGCGAGACACGCGAGCGGCAGGCCAGCTCGATCTGGCTCCAGCCGATGAGCCCCCGGGCTGCCCGTATGAGGTCCGCAGTTAACAACGTCGCCATTCACTGTGAACCTCCACAATCTGGAATTTCCGTGCGCATTGTTCCTAGCTCCGAGAATGCTGCTTAGTAGGAAATCCGACGGTGGAGGAGCTACCCGCTATCTACCCCTCCGATGCGGGGTGGTGTGAGCTGCGGCAAAAGGTTGCGCGTGCAGCTGTTAGATTATTTTGATGCCATCGTTGGGATTAGACGGCCTGAACCTGAGCCCGAGCCCGTCGAGGTGATTCGTCATCGAATTGCTCGCAATGAACTCAATGCCTCCTTGCTTGAAAGCCTCGTAGAGCTTCTGCCTCACCACTGGCGTGGCTGTACCACCTTTGGATTCGAAACGAGAAACTGAGCGAAGGCCCACCCCAGCCTTTTCGCTAAGGTCCTCCTGACTCCAATCAAGGAGTCCGCGCGCGGCCTTGCTCAATTGAGGGGTCAGAATGGTCGACATGTCTACTGAAGACCGGTTTTACCGGGGTCTGTCAAATAGGGCGATTAAGCCGCCAAAAATGACTTGAAATACGCCGATAATGGCGTATAACACGCCGAAGAATTCAAGACGCGAATCGCCATGTTGGACGAACCCGGAGGTTAAGGTGCATCGAAATTCGAAGGGGAACGAAGGACCATCGCGCTCGGAGGATGCCTCCTCCGAAGCCTGGTTCGGCATGTCTCAGAGCGATCTAGTGTCGCATCTCAGGCTTCTGGCAAATGACTTGGAGCGAGGTAGCCCAAGTGTATGCGAGAATGTAGTCGCAGTAGAGGAGTGGGCTCTGGCCCGTCGCGCGGTACCCTGCCTGATCGGGTTTTCGCAGGGCCATCCCAAAGTGGCCAATGGTGCCCCGCTCTTCTCAAGCGAGTTGTTCTTCCTCGATACTGATCGCGGTCTCGCAAGAACCTTTTCGCGCTGGTACAGCCTCGGCGACCGCGCCGACCCTGAGTTCTGGAACGCGAGAGTCTCGAGATGGTGAGTGTGTAGCGGGGTGACGAAGAGCGCCTTGATCGCGCACCCAGATAGCTACGTTTTCAAGCTGGCGTATTCGTGTTCCTGGCTACTGGAGCTCGGACGTGTCTCGCTATGACCGCAGAAAGTTCGGTTGGGATTCTTAATGTCTGACTACAGAAATCTAAAAGGGCGGCGACATGTCTGGAAGATCGGCCAAGGCATGCAAACGGACCTGGCGCTTCCGACTTTTCTGGCCTATTGCGGCATCGTGTCGGCGCTGCGGCACGTGGCGCGACCCAAGGCAGTCTTCAGGGCGATATTGCGGGTGGAAAATGCCGATGCGCTTGGCTGCTTCGAGCAGGCCGCCAAGTTGTTCCTGCGCACCTTGGTCAACGACCGGCTGGACTACGAGCGGGGCATGGTGGGGGTGGTGCAGAACCCGACAAAAGGAGACCGAGCCGAATACGACGTCCTTTGGAAGGCTACCCAGAAGAGCCAGGTCATCCTGCTCTGCGAGAGTGAACTTCAGTTCGACAAGGAAACGGACCTCTATGTCGATCTGGATATCGTGCTGCCGAGACCCACTGAACGGCAGCTAAAAGCGGGTTTCAAGAGGGCCGGTCAGCCTCTGGCGAATGACGATCTTTACCGACTTCTGTCCGCCCCATGGTCGAGCCTAAGATTGGCGTTTCCCGTTGACCGTCCCCTTAATGCTGGTTTGAGGCGTCTTCGCCAAATTCAGGCGAAGGAAACGTCGCCCAGACATTCGGCTCGAGAACCCGGTTCTAAGCTCGACGAGATGAAAGGATTCGGAGAAGCGGCCGAATGGGGAACACAACTTGCACAAGACCTAGCGGACTACTCGAAAGGCAGCATCGCCTGGAATGAGGTGGATGGCGGGGTCTTGATTTCGGGAGCGCCTGGCACCGGCAAGACTCTGTTCGCGGAAGTGCTGGCCCGAACCTGCGGGGTGCCTATGATTGTTGCTTCGTCCGCACAGTGGCAAGCTAAAGGATATCTCAGTGACTTCCTCAAGGCGATGCGGAGTTCCTTCGCCGAGGCTCGATCCAAAGCACCTTGTATCCTGTTTATCGATGAGGTCGACTCGTTCGGAGACCGCTCGGTCGAAGGCCACAACGCTGACTACAATAGACAAGCCATCAACGGCTTCCTTGAACTCCTCGATGGATATGAGCGGAGAACCGGGGTTGTCGTGGTCGCGGCCACGAACCATCCTGGTCATCTCGATCCGGCTATCAGAAGGGCAGGTCGCCTCGACCGTCACCTAGTCATACCGCTGCCAGACGGAGAAGCGCGCCTTCATATTCTGAAGCATCACTCCGGGCTCGAGGTTCCTATCGAAGATATGGAGAGGTTTCTTCAAGCGACGCACGGCTTTTCCGGGGCCGACCTCGAGCAGCTCGTACGAGACGGGAAGCGGCGCGCGCGCCGCCATGCGGGTCAGTTTTCTATCAAAGACGTCTTGAGCTTTGTCCCGCCGTTGGTCTCACTTCCGCACGATTTTCTGAGGCGGACCGCGCTCCACGAAGCCGGACATGCGATCGTAGGCCTTGAAGTCGGTGTCGGCGAGCTGACAGCGGTGCAGATCATGGATGAGATCGTTCCGGGAGGCTATAACGCCATCGGGGCGGCGCGTTTCGAGGTATCGGACTTCGAGCGAAAGACACGCGACTACTATCTGCGGTATCTGACGATGCTCCTCGCCGGGATTGCCGCGGAGTCTCTTGTCCTTGATGACTTCGCGGACGGTTCTACCGGTGGGCCGAAGTCAGACTTGGCAAGGGCAACTGAGCTCGGCACGAGGATAGAAGCGTGTTTCGGAATGGGTGACACGCTAGCGGTGGAAATCGTCGACCAGGAGGACCTCCCGCATCTACGCGCGCGGCGACCGGAATTGCGGGAGGCGGTTAAACGTCTCCTGGCCGAGCAGTTCGATCGCGCTACCGATATTCTGGAGCGCAACAGACATGCGCTTACCGACGTAACTGATCAGCTAATGATACTGAGACAAATGAGCGGGTCATCCATCCGCATGTCTATCGAGAAATATCGCAGAAGGGGGGTGAGCCTGGTGAAGCAAACCAAGACGTCAAATTTCCACCGAAGCGCCGCGGCTACGTGATCACGAAGCGGTGCCGAGTTCCACTAGCCGGTTCCTGTCGCGGGCCAGCGTCCGCAGCATGGAGTCCAATTCCCGCGTGACCAGTGCAATGGAGAAGTACTGCTGTCGGGCCAGGCGCTCCTGTCCCGCGCTGTCCGGATCGAAGTCGTGAGTTTGTGCGGCGGCAAGACGTGCCTCAGCCTCAGCCCTCAGGACTTCAAGCTTCGCTTGGACGGATCGGAATCCCATTGTTGCCTGCGAGAATTGAGCATCCAGATCTTGATACAGCTTTGCGACGTTTTCCATGAGGTCTTCCTTTTCCAGATCATGAAAAGGGTCGCCGGCAAAAGCAGACCGGTCAAGCCTTTTGCGAACATCCTCACGTCGAGCCGCAATTGCGGCACCGACCGTCTGCTCTCAAGAAAAAGCTCCAGATATAGATGAAAGCCGTAGTCTTTTCCGATCTCCACCTAGACCATTCCGGGGAACCAGACTTCGCGCCCGATGTGGCCGAGGACGTCGATGTCGTTATCGTGGCCGGAGATGTCACCGCGCCAGTCGCTTCAAGCTGTCGTTGGGCGTGGAGGAGCTATGCGCGTCACGGCGTGCCCGTTGTGATGGTCGCCGGAAACCACGAACACTACCGGCATGGGTACGAAGAGAGCATAGCCGACGTTCCTGACCTGCCGCACGTTCATATGCTCGAAAACAGAAGTGTCGTGATAGCTGGTGTCCGTTTCCTCGGAGCGACGCTCTGGACCGACTTCGAGCTCTATGGAAACCAGGAACTGGCGATGAGCGCGGCAAGTATTGGCATGAACGACTACCGGTTCATCACGTCGCGCGATGCACAGGGACGTCCTCGAAGATTTACCCCGGAGATCACCCTCGGCCTTCATCGTGGCAGCCGCGCTTGGCTGGAACAGACGCTAGCCTTGCCCTTTGAAGGGCCGACGATCGTCGTCACGCATACCGCGCCACATGAGATGTCCGTAGCGGAAGAGTTCAGAGGTGATCCACTGACGCCCGCCTTCTGCTCCAATCTCTCGGAGATGATCGAAAGGTTCGAGCCTGAGTTCTGGATACACGGGCATACCCATAGCTCCTTCGACTACGTCGTTCCGGGCACGCAGACGCGCGTGATCTGTAACCCACGCGGGTACGTCAGGACTGGGTTTAACAGAAGTTCGGTAGAGAACATGATGTTCATTCCGGGCAAGACGTTCATCGTCCCTGTTTGAAGCTCCGGGAGGCAACAGCGCGGCGGCCGACTTCCCCCATTGCCAAGGACGCCACGGAGCGGACGCGGGAAAACTGTGGGCCGAGCACCATCTGAGTGCGACTCACAGCTCAAGATGGTATCGGTGAGATCAAACACCGGGACTCGACCATGGCCAGGCAGCACGTCACTCCGCTATTGATCTCCGTCGACGAGAGGACGGTGTCACCCGTGATACCGCTTGGTCTGGGCGTCGGGGGGCATGGGCTGACCGAAGCCGCGATTCAGGAATTCGTACATCGTTTTCCGGCGTGCCTCCCGATCGCAGAAATCGACCCGATGTTCACCGGACCCGTTGCGATCTGCCGTGAACTGGTCACTCCAGCGGGAGCGATCGACAACTTCCTGGTGACGCCGTCTGGCCTTCCTGTTCTTGTAGAGTGCAAGCTCTGGCGCAATCCAGAGGGTCGACGAGAAGTAGTCGGGCAGATTCTTGACTACTCAAAGGAGCTGACGAAATGGTCAGCTTCCGATCTCCAACGGGAAGCAAGCCGCCGCGTCGGCCGGAAGGGCAATGTCCTGCTCGACCTCGTCAGGGAGGCTGGCCATGATGTAGACGAGGTGATGTTCAACGATGCGCTGACCTTCAACCTGCGGCGCGGTCGTTTCCTCCTGTTGATCGTTGGAGACGGTATCCGGGAAGGTGTGGAGGCCATCGCCGACTATTTGCAGGCTCACGCGGGATTGCATTTCACCCTCGGGCTGGTCGAGATGCCGATCTACCTCACTCCTGCCGGTGAGAAACTGGTGGTGCCCCGAGTTCTAGCGAAGACCCATACGATCGCTCGGACGGTCATAGCCGTGCCTGAAGGTATGATCGTCGCGGATGAAGATGAAGAGGGCGAGGGGAGTTTCATTCCGATGGACACGCCCGAGAAAAACGAGGCACGGGAGAGACGGCGTCAAATCCGGCACAGGTTCTGGACCGAATTTTTGAGAAACTTGAAGCTTGACGACCCCGAGCAGATGCTTCCTGCACCCTCCCTTGGCGGTCATGTTGTTTTCAAGCTCGGCGCTCCGGGAGGGTCCAGCTGGATCACTGTTTACCGTGACGCGCGTTACGACGCCGTGGGCCTGGCCCTTTCGTCGAACCTGAACTCGCCGGGAGAACGAGCGTCGAAACTACTTGCCGAGGATGCACGCCAGATTTCCGAGGAACTCAGTGGAGCGACGGTAGATTTCTCCGGTGACCGGCCGGACATTTCGCAACGGCTTGTCGTTCGAGATCTCGAAGATCCGGTGGAGAAGGAGAGAGCGTTGGCGTGGCTCCGGGAGAGGACGAATGCTTTTGTGAACTCCCTCAGACCGCGTATCCGGTCCGCGCTTCAGGAGCTGGCCACGGAGTAGCGTCCGAATGCTGCCAACTTATGTGAGCCACTGAGACTGCCGTCCGGGATGAAGAATGCTAAGCTCGACTGAAATTGCTCAGATGAAAGGTCGGATCAATGAGGCGCTCTCAAACGAGGTTCTGACGGATTGGCAGAGGCGCTTTCTAAGCGAAATTCAAGATAGGATTAGTCGCTACGGAGTTCGAACCAAGCTCAGTGAAAAACAACTTTCCATGTTGAAGCGCCTTACGGGAACGCCAACGGAATGGCGGGACCTTGGGGTTGTTGCTGACAATCCCCGACCTGAGCCCCATCCACCGTCGCCGCGTGACCCATCAAGAGTTCAGCGCCCACGCGGGCGAAATCCTCTGCGCCGCAACCCCTTTCGCGTCAGCAATCCATTCCGTCCCCGTTATCTCTTGCGGCCCCCGCGTGCGTTCCGCTCAGTGCCCACCCTTGGTCGTGGGCTAACGCTCGCGTCGTTGGCAATGGTGATGATCGTTGGGTTTATCGGAAGCTTTTTGGCCCCTGATGCGACCACCGGGGACACTGCGCTCAAAAATTCGATCGTCGCGCCGCAGCCCAAAGCTTCGGCGACGCGAGGTCGTTCAAGCTTCTCCATTACTGACGGGGACACGATACGTCTGGATGACGGGACTCGAGTTCGTTTGGTGGGCTTTAACACACCAGAGAAGTTCGAACCGCGATGTTCCCGTGAGGCCGCGCTTGGAAACAGAGCGTCCGAGCGTCTCAGGGAACTGGTGGCGACGGCAACCTCAACCGATCTGAAGCTTGTTGCGTGCGCATGTGCGCCTGGGACCGAGGGCACCAAGAAGTGCAATCATGGTAGGAGTTGCGGGACGCTTAAGGTGAACGGCCGCGACGTTGGGCAGACCTTGATCTCTGAGGGTCTAGCCGTTCCTTTTGTCTGTGGCGCAAACGCATGTCCGCCGACACCGCGTCCATGGTGCCGTTGATCACGTTCCAACGCTTTCTTTGCAAGCCGCCAGCTAAGCGATCGGCAGGTGGCCTCGCTGGATACGAGCACAGTATGGCCCAGATTGCTTCGCTGTTGCGCCTCCGCGGAACCATGGTGTGCCCTACCGGACAGTGATATTTGTAGGAGCTGTAGCTTTTTATCTGCGGCGAGCAGCGATTGTTCGAGGTCCTGAACTCGGCGGCAGCAGTAGGCTGCCAGTCCAACGGCGTAGCACCACCATTGTACACGGGGTGCTTGGCTAAGTTGATGGTCGATACCCATCGCCGGTCTCGAGCAGCGGATACTGTCGAGCAGCATTTCTGTCCTAGATCGGAAACGTGTTGCGGCTGGGGAGAATTCTAAGCTGCATATGCCGGAAATCCGCGAGCAAATGAACAGGTCGCGCAACGCCATTCCGGCAAGTTGCACGGCTGCTGATTAATTGTACATCGATTGATCGCTTGAGCTGTGTATGGCTACATGCGCGAAAACAGGAGTGGCGAATAATAACCTGTTCGCGATGTAGTTGAGGGATTGAAGGCATGCACTGCCAGTGTAAGTTGTCCAAATCAGAAAGCTTGGGCAAGCGATTCTATGAGCATTACCGATGATCTACTCGCATTTGCGAGGACGAGACCGGCCTGGGAACAGGACTTGTTCAGGCGCGTCTATACGCAGCCTGATCTGGTCGAAAATGACTTCGTTGAGGTTTTGGCCATGATTAAGGCCGCTAATGGGATCGAACTCCACGTTGCGGCGAGTGATCCAGTTCCGCTTACAGTCGATCACGTGTTGCATAGGGCTGACGGAGCTGATCCTGTAGTGCTCGGTTCGATCAACGACATTCGTAGCGCGATGCAGTTGGCATCAGGACAAACGCTGTCTTTCGCGGTCAATGGGTTGACGATAGTTTACGGTGAAAACGGAAGTGGCAAGAGCGGGTACTGCAAGCTTCTAAAGCAGATTTGCCGCGCTCGGCGAGAGCGCAATGACGAAGTCGTTCTGGAGAACGCCTACTCGACGGACAGGCTCTCCAAGCCATCACTCACGGTGCGCTTCAAAGTAGGGCAAGCCGAAGTCCAGGATCATCGGTGGGAAACGGGCGCTCCGCCTCCGCAAGCCTTGTCCCGGGTGAGCGTCTTCGACAGCCGCTTGGCACCCCTCTATGCTGATAAGCAAGACAAAATCGAGTTTCTGCCGGCTGGGTTGGATGTATTGCCGCGGGTGGTCAAGGCATGCACGGAAATAAGCCGACGCTTGAACGACGAAATGGAGCCGTTGAAGACGATCGTAGGCAGCCCTCTGCCCGACATAGAGCGGGACACCCCACAGGCCGAAGCCATCGGGAAGCTCAACGAGAAGACCGCTCTGAAATCCATTCCAAGCGCGTCTGCTTATCAGAATCTTGCGCTTTGGTCGTCAGCTGACGACACGGAGATCGGGTTGGTCCAGGACGATATACGTAGCGACCGGGCAGCTCTTGCCAAAGAGAAGACTCGCGGTGTCGGCATTCTGAAAAAGCTCAAAGAGCAGCTCGTACGTGCGGAAAACCTATTGTCCGCCGACGCGATCATACGTTTGAACTCTACAATAGCGAATTGCGTCGCAACCCGGGAGGCAGCGACTCTTGCTGCGAGCCTCGAATTCCGCGAAGACCCGCTTGCAACGGTAATCGGTTCTGAATCGTGGAAGCAGATGTTTGGATATGCGGTAGCAGTGTACGCTAACGCGTTTCATGGGGCGGAATTGCCATCGCACGGCGATCACGACGTTTGCCCCCTTTGCGCTCAGAAACTATCTCATGGAGCGTTCGATAGGCTCGTTAAGTTCCGCGCGCTCATCGCGAACGAAGCGGCAAAGCAAGCTGAGTCAACGCTTGCGGCTCTGACCTCCGAGGTTTCGTTTCTACGACAGTTGACCCTGCCGCTGGCCGATCAAATCGTCAGTGCTTTGACTCCTTTCTTCGCGGAAGGCAGCGCTGAAGCGAGCGTTGTGAGCAACCTACTCAGATGGTTGGTATCCGCTGATCAGTTTCGGTCAGCGCTTACGAAGTCTGCCGAGGCACTCCAAGATGTTACATTCCTCGGCGTACTGGAACCGGGCAAGTCCAGCGAGGTGGAAACTTGGGCAAGCGCGCTAGCCGCTGCCGCAGCGGCTGATCAGGCTGCCGCGACTGATCCCGAACGTTTGAACCGCCTCAAGATCGAACTCCGAGATCTTCGCGGACGCAAGCAGCTCCATGACAATCTTCCAGCGGTCCTCCAACGAAGGACCCAACTGGTGAGCTTGTTGAAGCTTTCCGGATGCATTGCTTCTCGCCATAGCGCGCCGATCTCATCTAAAAATACTGAACTGTGCGAGAAGCACCTGACCGAAGACTTCCGCAGGAGGCTGCAGAAGGAAATAGGCGACTTGGGCATAGAGTATCTCCCTGTCGTTGTGACTGGACGGACCGATAAGGGGGTCAGTTATGTTGGGCCCGACCTGTCGAAGTCGATTTCAGCGAAGACCTCGAATATCTTGAGTGAAGGCGAGTTCCGCGCGTTGTCGCTCGCTTGCTTCTTCGCCGAAATTGGTTCCATTGACGGCCATGACGGCGTGATCCTAGATGACCCCGTTTCCTCGCTCGACCATAAGCATGTTCGGCAGGTGGCCACCCGTATCCTTGCGGAAGCCAAACACCGTCAGGTGATCGTATTCACCCATGAATTGAGCTTCTATTATGAACTCTGGCATCAGGCCATGGAGGCTCACGTCGATGTCTTGCGACATTGGATCGTGAAAACGGAAGAACATGGCTTTGGCACTGTTCGAAACGACGATGCACCATGGCAAGTCAAGTCCACCAAGGATCGCTTGGCAGCGCTGGACATCAAGTTGACATCCATGGCCAGTAGGGCATCAAAAGACACCGAGGCTTACGAACGTGAAATCACCGATTTCTTTACTGGGCTGAGAGAGACTTGGGAGCGCTTGGTCGAGGAGATGCTTCTCAATGGTGTTGTCGGCCGCTTCCAGCCCGGAGTGATGACACAGTCTCTGAGTGGGGTTGAGGTCAGGGACAGTGACTTTACCGCAATACATTTCGGAATGCGCAAGACCTCAGAGCTTTCCGGTCACGACTGGTCCAAAGGCAGGTTGCCCTATTCTCCCAGCGTCGATGATATGAAGCGCGAAGTTGAGACGGTGAGGACCTATCTCGCTGAGCTTAGAAAGAGGCGTGACGAACTGGCCTCCACTCGACGAAAAGCCGTGTCGGCTCCGCAGAAGGCAGAGACGCTAGGATAGTTCAGGGCGAGGCCTTAGGCACCCATGAGCGCTCATGCGATTGCACGGTTGACTGCGGCCTGCTCGGTCTTGCGGCGTAGTTCAAGCCTGTTTGTCCGGTGACTTCGTTGGACCATTAGAAGTCTTTCCGCCCCGGCCTACGTAGTCCAAAGCAGCCTTGTTGAAGGTCTTATCTTTTTCGTACCAAACGGGGCTCTGGGTAAGCGGTGTTTTCCTCGCACATTGACCAAGCTCGATTGGGCTTTCCGAAAAATGCCGCTACGACATTGATGGCAAGAATGCGCCAAATGCAGTCATTGCGGCTGCCGCAAAACTACCTATTGTGCGACGGAACAAATATAGGCGCAAAACCGCGAAAAAAGTTGCGATTTTTGCGACAGGCGGCGAGACCGACACAATGACCACCGCACTGCAAAACAACGAGCATCAGGCTATTGCGACCAACGACGACTGGTTCGAAGTTCTGAAGATCACCGATTACCTGTTCGCCATTTCAGAGCCACGCCACTATGAGCACACTGTCATCTATCTGCTGCTCGGTAGTGACCGTGCGATCCTCATCGACACCGGCTGTGGCATTGGCAATTTGCGACGTGTCGTAGAGCAGCTGACATCCTTGCCGATCACAGTTGTCAACACGCACACCCATCTGGATCATCTCGGCAGCAACCATCAGTTTTCCGAAATTATGATGTTCGATCATCCGCGTTCGCGATGTTTATCGGAGAACGGCACATCCCAGGAACTTCTTCATTGGGAGCTTCAGAGGGAAGAACTTGTCACACTGCCCTGGCCGGATGACTTTCGAATTGAGGAGTCTGTGCTCCCTCCCTTCAAAGTATCGCGGTGGATCAAAGACGATGATGTCCTGGAAATCGGCGACATTCGCTTGCGGGTGCTTCACACACCGGGCGAGGCACCGGACCATGTGTGCCTCCTCGATCAAACCCATGGAATCCTGTTCTGCGGTGATATCCTGTTGAATGGCGCGGTCTGGTGCCATCTGGATGGCGGCGACGTTGGCGAATTGCACGCGAGCTACGAGCTTCTGATGCGCCATTTCGATGCGTTCGACATTCTCATGCCCAGCCACAATGCACCTTGTCAGAACAAGGACTTGTTGCCGATCGCACTGGCTGCGTCGGGTGATGTGCTTTCGGGCAAGGCGCAATCTCAGGCGGGCACTGACCTCTGGGGGCGGGACTATAATAAGTATGACTTCCGTAGAATCTCGATCCTGTCCAGGTTTTCGCCGTAGCAAGCGCGCCATGGCTACTGGCCGCTGCCCAAGCGGGCATCTGGCAAGATATTGCCACAGGAGGTTGTTATCGTTCTCCTTTCGAGATATGAATATTTCCATGATGTTCATGTCCACATTCTTCCCGCTGATCTGAGCGACTGAAAGTCGTTCCGGCGCTTTGCGCCATTCAGATCAAAACGGCTCCGCTTGAGGCGGCAGCCGAACGGAGAATGTGTAATGCCCAAAATTGAGCATATCGGCCTGACTCCCAGTCAGGTTCAGAGCTTCATTGATGATGGTTTTGTCAAAATCGAAAATGCCTTCAGCGCTGACCTTGCGAAACAAGGCAGGGACGAATTGTGGGCCGACATAGGTCTGTCACCGAACGATCCTGAAAAATGGGTTCAACCCGTTATCCGGGTGGCGTCCAAGTCCTCGCGCCCCTTCATTGAAGCCGCTAACACGCCGCAACTGCACAAAGCCTATGATCGGCTTGTTGGGGAGGGCCGTTGGCTTGCCCCCAAGGGTCTAGGAACCTTTCCGATCCGCTTTCCGTCAGCAGTATCCCCTGGCGATGATGGCTGGCATGTGGATGTGAGTTTTGGCACCGACAATCCCGATTTCATGGAGTGGCGGGCCAACGTGAAGAGCAGCGGGCGCGCATTGTTGATGCTGTTCCTGTTTTCCGATGTTAGCGATGATGATGCGCCGACGAAGATACGGAAAGGCTCACATGGTGTCATTGCGAGAGAGTTGCTGCCCTATGGCGACGGGGGAGCAACCCTCCGGCAGCTCTCGGCCAACGGTTACGCTTCGACTGGGGATTGCGCGGTGGAACTGGCGACGGGTGCGGCAGGCACAGTTTATCTGTGCCACCCTTTTCTGGTCCATGCTGCACAACCTCACCAGGGGCAGCGGCCGCGCTTCATGGCGCAACCACCGCTCCTGCCTAAAGGCGAGTTTGACCCGACCTTGCCCCCCTCTCCGATTCAGGTTGCTATCCGTCAGGCATGTGGGTTGACGTTTTAAACACATAATTCCGGGGTCGCACGCAGCGGCCCCGGAGTCTCAAGGCGTTCGTCGCTGAATTCCTAGAGACCGTCCTAAAACGCTACTCTCGATCGGTCGGGACCGGCACGGCCTCCCTAAAGTCTGCGGCCAACTTTGAAGGTTGGACCTTTTGCAAAATCATCGTCGCGAAACTCACCCGCAAAAGTCAGTGTTCTGTAACCGATATTTGCGACGCCAGTGACCGGTTCGGGCCGAAAGCGGCCATCGGGACGGCCCGTTCATCAATGTGGCCAAGCCTCTATTCCGACTTCTCCAAGCCTTTGGCGACCCGGTCTTCGAAATGACTCCGCTCAAGGTCTTGCCTAATCGAAGTCATCGTAGACTCGACCCTGATAATGTCCTTCGATTGAATGTCCATATCGCTAATCATGGCGAGGAATTCCTTGTCGATGTCGGTGATGCTCGACTTGGTCGCCAAGTGGGTGTTTCGATTTATTGAGAAGGCAAGAAAGTCTGCCACCTGCAGAAGCGGGTCGATGCGCGAGTTCTCATATCGTCCATCATAAAGATTGCCCCACTGCCGGAAAGATTTTGGTGCGAACAACGAGCCGGCTTTAGCTCGCCCGGCATCGACCCTGACCACAAGAGGTTCGGGAGGCTGCGGAACTGACTTTCTGACCTTCAACACCAGCAGAAATAAAGCTCTGCCGTCTCGTTCGGAGAGGTCAATTCCGTCTACGACATGACTCGGATTGTAATTGTGGTCGGCGAACGTGCGGTCATCTACGGTCTGAATGTGCACGCGCCACCGGTGAAGTCGATAAATCTCAGCGAAAAAGCTAACGACGCGCAGATTTACGCCGGCAGCGCAGGACTTCCAAGCGCCCCTGCGATTGTAGATGTCACTGAAATGCAATTCTGGGAGCGGTGCGCCCAAAGTCTCTTCCAGCCAAGTCACGCAGTCTCGGATATTCTGCCGAATGTAGTTTACTTGCTCGTCTGGGAATTCGATCGCGACGTAGGTCCTCCTCGCACCAGTTACATACTTCGTTGGTGTAATCCGCTCCGGACCATAAGTATCGTCAATCGCTACGTGCATCTGCTAGCCCCGATTCTTTGTGCGCCTCTCGGCAACTTCCCGCTATCGTTTCTCGTTTTCGTTGCGTGAGGTGGCAAACGGGCCAATTCAAGTCGTCCGTCGGTGAGAGGTACATCCTCGAAATCGGTCGACCTGCACGGTCCACCCGTTCGCTCACGAATGCCAGACTTAGACCACTTCCATCAATTTTCGATGCCCATGATCCGGCACATTTGCTGAAGACCTGGGAGCGCCATGTTCAGAATCCAAGTCGATTAATATCACAGCACACCAACCGCCTGAGCCTCCCTTCTCCAAAGTCTTCCAGGACGGGCCTTGCCGCCGTCCCCCAAATACACTCAAGGTGAGCACTGACTCATTCAACGCTGAGAGGAAAGCTATGAAACCTTATACTCGATCGATAATCGAACTTTTCGATGGGAAGAAAAGGTTTCTTATCCCACTCTACCAAAGACAGTATGCCTGGAAGGCCCATCCGCAGCTTGAATTGCTATGGGAGGACATCGAGCGGTCCGTCGCACGTCTGATGGAAGACCGGCGGTCTCTCACCCCCCATTTCATGGGAGCCATCGTCATCGCTCAAGTGAAGACCTTCGGCAAGGAACTCCAGGCGTTCGAAATTATCGATGGACAGCAGCGTCTGACCACGTTTCAGCTCTTACTGGCAGCTCTCCGCGATGTCGCTGGAGCGCACGGATCAAGCTACGAGGCTGAACTCCAGAAATACCTGCTCAACGAGGGGATCATGAACGATCCGTTGAAGGAGAGGTACAAATTGTGGCCGTCGATCACCGATCGCCGATCGTTCGTGAAGATCATCGATCCGAACGTCGACACCCACGCCTTTGGTCCGCCTCCGGATGATGAAGCAGATGTAGTCCGCCGCTCTGTTGCCGCACACGAATACTTCAAAGAAAAGATCGCCGCCCATGTGATCACGGATGAAGGGTTTGATGAGCGTAGGTTTGAAATCCTTTTCGAGGCATTGAAGGAAGGCCTTGCTATCGTCTCCATCGAACTGGAAGGGGGCGACGATCCGCAGACGATCTTCGAAACCCTGAATAGTCGCGGGGTGGATTTGACCCCGGGCGACTTGATGCGCAACTTCATCTTCCAGCGCGCAAAGGGAATGGGCCAAGTAGATCACTCACTGTTAGTCGATACGCTCTACGAGAGGCATTGGCTTCCGCTCGACCGCACTTTCTGGGCTCAGTCGGCGTCGAGAGGGAGGCAATCACGCAGTCGTCTGGACTGGATGCTGACGGATCATCTCTCTATGCAAATCGGAGACCTAGTGTCCGTAGAAAACCTATTCGAGCGGTATCGACGGTGGCTATTGAACGTCAGGCCGTTCCCAAACGTGACCGCCGAGCTCGAATCAATTTCGGCCACCGCAGCGATTGAAAAGCAGCTCTTCGATCAGGCCCCGTCAGACCCGATCGGCAACTTCGGGCGATTTGCGGATGCCTTCGACGTGTCCACCGCCATGCCCCTGGTCATCTATCTCGCCACTGATCCAAGCGCTAGCGCCGACATCGATCGGGCACTGGCGATTCTCGTCAGCTACATCTTGAGGCGCGACATTTGCGGCCTGACCACCAAGAACTACAACCGTCTCTTCATCGGCATCATCGAGCGCCTCCGCCTAGCCGAAGGCAACAAGCTCGATGTCTTGATCGGATACCTTTCGGGCCGACAAAGCGACACCGATCGCTGGCCTGACGATGTCGAATGGCAGCGGGCTTGGCTCGGGCGAGGTCAATACAAGGGGCCGCGGCAGGCTCGTCTTCGTTACATTTTCGAAGCGATCGAGCTTGCAAAGCGATCAGCGCTGAACGAAGACATCGCGATCAGATCGACACTTACCATTGAACACATCATGCCCCAGACTTGGCAGGGGAGCTGGCCTATCCCAGGTTTCGAAGTGGAAGAAGACGATCTGGACATCGATCCCGACTACGTGCTCAAGAGAACTGAACGAGACGCCGCCATCGATCGTATGGGAAACCTGACGCTGCTTACACATTCCTTGAATGCGTCGGTATCCAACGGTCCATACTTCGTGAAAATGCCCGCCGTTCGAGCTCATTCCAGCCTAGCGTTGAACCGCGATCTAAATTCATATTCCGAATGGAGCGAAGAAACCATCCAAGCACGGGGCATTGATCTGTTCAATACGGCGAGGGGTATTTGGGAAGCGCCTATTCGACAGGAACTTCAGGGTCAACCTTTCATTGAAGAGAACGTCGCCCTTCCGCCCTCGGGCACCAAATGCAGGTTCAAATATGGCGGTAAGGAATATTCCGGCGTGATTGAGGACGGCCACCTGGTGGTCCAAGGTTACACGCCGTTCGCGACGTTTTCCGCGGCCTCACGAGCAATAACAAATACCCGCCGAAACGGTTGGAATGATTGGCACCTCCTGGACTCTGGTGGGGGTTGGACGCTTGTGCACGATTGGCGATTTCAACAAGCCGTTTCGAAGCTCGGACCATTGAACCTTTAGCGCCCAACCTTCACGGCAACACCCTATGCGGCTGCCTGACGGCTCCTACAGGGCCAAGGTGGACGACTTCGCGGTCATGTTGCTTCCTAAGAGCAAGGGACGCTGGAAGTTCCCCATGATCCATGAGGGCGGCTACATGGCCCGCTGGCCGGATAGCCTTGATGCTGCGAAAGCAATGGCGCTGCTCACGCTGAGGACAGCGCAGGACACGCTCGTGAAGTTCGGGATGGAGGAAGCTCGCAAGCGGGCCAATCCTCGTGCGCAGCGACCTTGGAGACTATGCAGAAAGGTACGAGCCAAGACGTGGCCGAATGGGGACGTTTCAGGCATCCTGTAACTAACCTAATTAAGGATAGAATTGACGCGCCTCCCTAACCTAGTTATAGATAGCCACCTTCTTAAATCGGTTAAGGAGATAATTCAAAGGCTCTTAACATGACGTCGACCACAGTTGAACTTGACCCGGTGTGCAAAGCTCTCGATGACATTGCTTCCGCAATGGAGCGCGCGCTGGCCGGGATCACGACGCTCCGCTCTCTTCTGGCCCCAGAGGATCAGAAGAACGAAGCGGAATTCGATCCCCGAGACCCCGGAAACAAATACGCAATTGGTGGGCTCTTGAAGCTCACGGATCGGGGCATTGAGATTTGCTACCGCCTCTTTGATGCGGGCAAGACGCGATACGCAGTGAAGGAACTAATGGACATCAGCTTCGGCGCTGCCGATCACCGGTTCAAAGCTTGGGAAAAAGCTGGCGGCGTAAATCGCCCAAAAATGCCATTGGATTGAGGGACGACCGTTGACCATCAGTGATGGCTAAGCTGCTCCCCGGCATTCGGACTGGAGCATGATTGATATGCATAGCGGTCTCTAACATGCTGGCCCCCCGCTGGTCGGAGTCGAGGAAAATCTTCTAGCGATTGCGCTATTTCGTACGCGGTGTCCTGCTAGCGCTTTGGCCCATAGGGGCGAATCTAACCCTGCCATTTGCCGTCTGATGTTCCGACGGTGAGGCGGGCGGGTCGGGGAACATTGGCGCTATTCCGTCCCCGCAGAACGAACATGGACCCCACTCGACATCTTCCTGCTCATCGAGCATTTTTCGTCAGCAAACTCGTGGAACATACGACTGTTTGCAGTGTAGGTCGGGTCGACCGGCGCGCCGGCGCGAAGGGGTATCATGCCACGAGGGAAACCGAAGCCGCGCCGCGCATTCGCCTTGCCGGAGATCGAGGTCGGTGACTGGCGTGGGGAGTTCGCTGGTCCACCCTCGGGGAACATCGGTCAGCACATACAGCCGGGGCCGCCCATCAAGGTGGTAGAGTTTACCTACTTGCTGGTCGGGTCGGTGGTCATTTCGCCGATCAGCAAGTTCCGCTGGCCGGCAGTAGTCTCCTTCTGGGTGCGAACGCCGTTGACACCCGAAAGAATCGAAGCTGGCCTGATGTTTAAATCCGATGAAATTCCGTCTGTGAATGTCAGCTTCGAAGTCACCCGGCAGCAGTTCACCGAGACCTGCTGGCTGTTCAGAGAAAAATTGCTAACGGACTTTCATTTCCGAATTGGACCTGGGACAGATAATCATTGGCCGCTGGAGAGCTGGGGAGCTAGTTTTCGGCTTTGATTGACCGCGATTGCAGATGCCTCGCCAAAGAAGTCGCCGTGCGCGCCCATGCCAAACCGACCTACTCACGCGTTAGCGTTATTCCCGTTCCCATTCGCCAAGTGAGAGAAAAGCCGATGCTTGAAGACGACCGGATATGGCATGTACGAGATTTGGTGAAGGAGCACGTTTCAAGCCCATCGCTGCGGCACATTCGGGACCCCTCTGCAATACTTTCGATCTCGCGTCGGATTCTGAAGAAAATCGATCGCGGCTCTGGAATTTGGCAGAAGTGGGAGGGAGAACGCGAGGTCCTCATAAAATCGGCCGTAGCATGTTGGATTCCAACGGACAGCCTCCGAAACTATATGAATCTCTTTTCCGGTCCGAAGCTCACTTCCACGGACGTTGCGCAACGCATGAAGGCCATCGCAGAAGAACCTTATACCTCCTACCCAAACGATGAGCTACGTGAGGGATGCCTGGCGATCTTCAATGAAGAAACGGAGCTTGGAACAGAGCTGCCGGCAATTATCGGTCGTATCGCCGATTTCGTTTTGGAAGAGGAGGAGCGTCTACGCGTTGAGCGCGAGCAGCGCTACAAGCAGGCCCGCCTTGAAGAGCAGGATGCCGCCGAAGCCAAATTGATGGCTGGCGCGGATTGTAAATGGACGCAGTTGCGGGGAGCGCCTCACGTTTATTGTCGAACGAACGGGCGAACGTACCGGCTGTCGCCGACAGCCGAAAAAAAATGGCAGCTTTTCCGCGTAGACAGGCCGTCCCCGGACGACAAGGGTGAATACATCGGCCGATACAGTGGCCGTGGTAACGCGACAAAAGTCGTCGCTGAGATGGCATTCCAGGCGGAGTACCGGCGCTAGGAGCGAAACTTAACTTGTTGCGCCATCGTGCCCAGGTTGACAGGTGGTCTGCCTAGCGCTCCACTCTGAGTTCCGCGGCTGGACAGACGACGGCAAACGGCTTGTCCTTCAAAGAAGGACGTAAGAGGCATGCCGCTCGCACCTTGGCCGAAATCATACGCTACACTTTACTGATCGCAGTATGATGGAGGTATGCGCCATGAGCGGTCATTGCGACTGCCGCAAAATCTTCCCTATTCTGCGATGTCGGAGAAGTTAGGAAAACGAGTGTCCCTGGGAGTTTGCGAAACCGAAATAGCAGCTGACCTCCTCCGGATGTCACGCAGCATCCGTACGGGCGCGACAGGCTGAAGACAGTCTCGTCATGGAAGCGATCCACGAGCCTGACGAGTTTTAGACCTTCAGAATGGCTTCGTGCCGACGATGCCCCCCGGTTTGCTCGGATTTTCCTTGGGCTGCATGCCAGCCAGAAAATCTATCTATCTAAAAATTTATCGGGCTTCTGCGCCTTCAAAATCAACGATATCGTTCGTGCATGTTTATGATGGGCATGGAGGTTCGAATGGATGTAAGCCTGATTACCGGAGGAATCTTAGCAACCGCTGCGCTGCTCGGTGCTGTTACCGCACTGCTCCGCGAGCTCCGGAACTGGAAGAAGCCAGACAACGACGGGTCGCAGCCATGAGCAACGAACAGGACGAAATCATCTGCCCGAACTGCGACAGCCGTGAGTTCGTCAAGAATGGAAAAGTCCGGACAGTCCAGCGGTATCGATGCTCGAGGTGCAGCATGAATTTCGTCATGGACACGAAGAACCGCCAGCCCCCTTTCCACAAATACCTCGAGGTCATGTACCGGACTCGAGGATTGCCGAAATCCGAGCACGTGGAAGAGGCCGCCGTCAAACGCTGGGTAGTGGAGGCCAAGGAGCATAATGCATGGTTCCTACGCGCGATCGTCGATATCGCCATTGCATATACCAGCGACACGAATCCCCGCTTTGTGGATGTACCTCTCGACACCGTGGGCGCGAAAGGCCTTTTCGCCTACGGCTGGATTTTCAATGCCTACGAAGCCGCCCTAAACCGATCTGCTATGATCCACCTCAAGGGCGATGACTTCCGGTACTGCGAACGGCTGCTGACATACTTTGCAGACGACGCCCTGAAGACCGAGATTTTCAACTACCACCTCAACCACGTCGTTCCGCTCAGACGGAAATGATTTCGTGACCAAACGGCATGGTCGGGATCGTTTGTTTGTGAATGATTGTCCTCTGATTGCCATCTCCGGTACCTACACCCACCCTCGGTTCTGCATGGCAGAACATCCAAGAACGGTCTTGGCTTCGCACTCAAGGAGGCCGAGTTGCCCTTCGGGCTGTCCGCACATGCCACCCTTGTCCTCTTTGCATGCCCCGCCACTTGATCCTTTTAAGGGTGAGTGCAGGTGCCGAGGATGGTAATCACAAGGGGTCTCCCTACGCCCTGGTGGGCTTCAGTTCCGAAGAAAGAGGGGCTCCTCAGGCTCAAAGGATGGCCGCGCAGGCGCTGTTTCCGCATGTGTTTATCCCGTTCTTGATGCCAGTACAGCGACCTTCCCCGGCTTCGCCATGTCCGATTTCACCCAGACGGAAGCGTTGTCCTACGGCCTCGCAGATCGGGTTCGTTGGTTGGGAGTAGAAAGACAGAGGAGGCAGTGACCGATGCGCGGTTGTACAGGCGCGGTCCACCACGATCTTGATTTAGGAATTTCGCTCAATCGGGCCGGAGATAAAGTCTAGGAAACGCTCGCCCACAGGCGTGAGAAGCGATCCATGGGTGTCCAAGGTGCCTGATATCGCATAGACGGCGATCATCCGTTCGTTTTCGAGATCATCGTGAATGCGGTCAAGGGCATCTTTGGATACGCCTCTCGGGACGAGATCACGAGCAAGTAATTCCTTCATTGGAGCATGCAAATTTGGATTGCTTTCAGGAAACAAATGGGCAAGCGATCCTGGGTTTTGATAACATTTTAGAACCGCGACATGGTGCCCGCTGAAACGGCTTATGGTCTGTACAAACGACGCTTGGATGACATCGTCAAGCGTAAAGCCGGTGGCGACGTTAAGAACTGCATTCACAAGGTATTCGCGCTTTTCTTCGACAGACGTCCTCATGGCTGCCTGTGTTGTCTCGAACACGGCGCTGATGAAGGATTCGTTGTTTGCTAACTCCGTAGGATTGAAACCTTCAAAGCGAGCTTCAAGGCGCGCGAGACCTTCTGCTATACGAGCGTGAAAAGCTGCTCTGCGCTTCTCTAGGGGTTCCCGAACGAGCCTCTCAACCAAGGCGTTCTTTACCCCTGAGACGCCTGGAATAACGCTGGCTACAATCTCTGTGGCTATGTCGAGCGTGCCCATAGCCACAGACTTGGTGCAAGACTTGTCATCTGGATAAGGTGGAATGAGCGGGAGTTCCTGATCTTCTGAAGCCACGCAACTCTCCAATGAGGTTAATCTCTCATATCTCAGAAACCGCTTCGAACGCTAGTCACTATGTCAGCCTTGGGCCGACAGCAGACTTCAGCCGTTTGTTCGTCCCGAATAATTCCACGGCAAAAGCTCATCGATGCAACTCTGCCTGTGACCGTTGACGATGGCGGTGAGCGTCGCAGTCAAATAGGTCAGCGGATCGACGGCATTGAATTTGCAGGTTTCGATCAGCGAGGCGATTGTCGCCCAATTCTCTGCTCCCGCGTCATGGCCTGCAAAGAGCGCGTTCTTCCGGTTCAGCGCAATACCATTGATCGCGGTGTCGGACGTCTTGTCGACGCGGACATGAACGAAGCGTCCACTCGACTGAAGGCACTGCAGACACAGCAGCAGCTGGCCATCCAATCCCTTTCAATCGCCAACGCGGCTGCAGATAGTATTGTCACTCTCTTCCGATAGGGGCTGGCGTGAAATCTGGTGATGTCTCGGAAGGCACCTAAAGCGCTGCTTGGGCGTCCGGGTGAACTCATCTCGGCTGCAGGAGAATCGCGGAAAGGATATCATGACATCGCAGGTACCGATAACCTTTTCGCCAGAGCATGGCGCGACCATAGAATGGTATTATGCGACAAAACCTACGCATTCTGGAATCACTTCAGGAGCGCACCGGTGGAAGTCTATCTTGTTCGTGTTCTTTCGGTCTCTGTCGATGCGAGCCACTCTGCTTCAGCATCGTTCGTAACGAGCACTGACTTGACAGGCATAACCCCCACGCCGACTGCTCTCACTACAGAAATCCCCCCTCCATCGGCGGCGAGGTCTGCGCTCAGAGCCGCAAATGCATCACAGAAGGACTCCTCGGCTTTGACGTCGTCCTTTCCGTCTCGCACCGCGCCAGGCCTATCGAAGGCCACGGTGCGCATCTGTACCATCCCATCCAGATTTCCGCCGATCTCGACGCCGTAGGTCGCCGAGGCCCGGTCACGGAGGATGATCTTGCCATCCCGCACCCAGGCCGTTTCCATTTCCTGACGAACTTCATAACCCATTCGGGCCAACCCAGAGAGGAGGACGGTGCGACGATGGGCGTTTGCATTACGTGTGCGCGCCTCGTCTAAGATTTGCAGGGACCGCTGCAGAATCCCCAGCAGGTCAGCCGTTTTCGCTTCCTGATTTAGCAGGGATCCGATCTCCACGGCTTTCGCAGTTGCGACCGGCTCGGCCAAGTTGGTTAGTTCCGCGGCAATCCCCTCCAAGGTTATCGCCAAGCCCGCGCGGATAACAGCATCCTTCCGCGCCGCCGACACGTCGAGCACTAGGCTGTCAATCAGAAGCCCTTGTCGTCCCTCGCGGTTCTCCTCCTGTATAGCAGCGAGACGTTCATCGAACGCGGAGGCCGCCCTCTGGTCGAGCGCCCTAAGCTCGTCGACAATCCTTTCACAAGCCGCGACAGCTTGCGCGGTTGGAGTGCCGGGTTCCGCCGTGATCCACTCGGCCAATGTCTGACGATCCTCGCCTCCGCCGAGATAGGCGGCGAGGTCCTTTTGTCGTTCTGACAGCCCTGCCGTACGGCTTTCCGGGGCCAACAGCGCGAACGCTGCTGTGATGCCCTTGGCCAATTCCTCTGGAGCATGTTTTCCTGGGGCATCGAGGACGGGCGGAACCGCAATGCCCTTTGCAATTAAGGCCTGCTTGAGGCTCTGGGCGAGAGAGGCCGCCCTCCGTTTATTTTTGCGCTCCAACGCTGCGGCATCGGCGGCCTTTGCGATACGACGTTCGATGTCGGTGGCCAGAAAAGCGACTTCGGCCGGAATCTGTTTTTGAACTTCCGCAAATTTGTCGTTGGCAAGAAGAGTGCGGATTGCGGACAATCGCTCCCTTGCTTCCTGGACATCCGTTTCGTCGACAACATCGTTCCTATGACCCACGCGCTGCCATCGCTGAAGCGCTGCCGCCAAACCAGCTATCTGACCTTCGCAGATCTCGATGAGTTCCTGACGGGTGACAATCCTGACGACCTTGGGACCACTCATTCAGCCGCCTCCTGGAAAAGCACAGCATCGACCGCAGCCTTGAGGTTTCGTTTTTCTTCCTGGCGCGAATGATACCATCCGTAGCACGATACCCGATGGACCACAGGAATGGACCGACGAAGGACCGAGGGTCTCCAGACTTCGCGGGCCCGCGCGGTATCAAGAATCCTGTGGCGCGGGGCGTCACATTCGATGCCGAGCCCATATAGGCCGGTTCTTGGATTCTCTATTGCGAAATCCAAACCGAATGCTGTCCCGTCACTGACCTGATTGGCTTTGACACCAATTTCGCCGAGATACTCCGCTACGGACGAGGCAAAGCCGTCAAGACTGTCATCGTCGTCGAAAACAGAGGCATTTGACCGCTCGGTCATCATGCGGTTCAGCAAAACCCGGCCATTGTCCAACTCTCCATCTGACATCGCCCGGGCGTATTCAAGATACCCTTGCAAGTAGTCACGAGGAATCGATGGGCGTCGCCTGCTAGTCAGCAAGTCAGAGACCGAGCCGATCGGCATCGATGTCACCAGGATGACTCTGGACCGCGCCCTGGTGACGGCGACATTCAAGCGCCGCTCACCACCTTTTTGGCCCAAAACGCCGAAGTTCCGGCGGAAAGTGCCCTGCGTGTTCCGACCAAATGTCGATGAGAAGATGATATGATCGCGCTCGTCGCCCTGTACGTTCTCTACGTTCTTGACGAAGAACCCGACGTCCTCACCGCCCTCGACGCGATCTCGTTCCCGTGCGAGAACGCCGCTGAACCATGGATCGCCTTCCGCTTCGTCATCGAGGATTTCTTCAATCAGGTCCGCCTGTTTCCGGTTGAAGGTTACAACACCGATGGTGGGGACCTTCCCGCTTTTACTCCAGGTTTCCCGTAGGATCTCGACGACCTTCCGTGCTTCGGTCTCGTTCGTCTGGTTCTCATATATACCATCCGCGCGGACGACCTCAATCGGGCGCACTCGACCGATTTCGTCGTCGGGATGGCGAACCGGCACGTTCAAGCGGTTACCGTAGAACGAGGCATTGGAAAAGCCTATTAGCTCACGGTATTCGGAGCGGTAGTGGATTTGCAGGGTCGTTGACGGGAGTACCGTCTTGGCGAGCTGAAGCAGGTCAGGGCAATCCTTGATCTCCCTGCGGTTCCATGTCTCATTGTAGGTCTCCCGCTCGGCGTCGCTCGCATCTTCCTGAAGTTCCTCATCATCGAATGCGTCTGCCTCGTCGTTCTCAACCTTGCTGCTGAAGAAGGCCGTTGGTGGCATCTGCTTTTCGTCACCGCTGACGATGACTACCTGTCCACGGTATAACGACGGCAGGGCGTACTCGACTGGCATTTGGGACGCCTCATCGTAGATGACGATGTCAAATAGGCCTTTCCTGAGCGGCAACACGCGGCTCGCGACATCTGGGTTCATCAACCAGACGGGACGCAGCTCCATAAGACCGAGATCGGCCCCTTTCTCCATGAATTCTCTGAGCCGCTGCGCGCGCTGTCCGCGCAACCGTGTGATGGGCTCCCATTCGCGATCGGAGGCAACACGCGAGAAATCGATGCCTTTCGTCAACAGCATTCGGTTAGCCTTGCGCATGGAGACGTCTGCGTCAGCGAGCAAGCGGACCTTTTCCTGAAGCTCGGCGGGCTCATACATCAGGGCCAGATTTTCGGTTTCAAGCCTCGTCTTCCAAGAAAGTAGTGCCTCCCTGCGAATAATCCGGCGTACTTCAGCCTCCAGTGCTGGCGTCGGGATAGGGGATAGGTCGGCGGCGCGAGGGCGCAGCTCCTTAAATACCGCCAAAGCCCCCGCGGGAATCCCATTCAATCGAAGTCTGAAACGCTGATACGGCTCCAGGCCTGAGGCTGCTTCGAGAGTTTTGCCAATCTCGTAGGCATTCGTTCCATTCTCATCGATTACCGTGGCGCGTTGCTCGATCCACCGAGGATCAAACCACTGGGCGAGATTGGAGAGAGCGGCGTTAGAAAACTGCTTCGCCTCGTATCGCTCGTACGCTAATTCCGTGCTGTTGCGTAGCTCTTCATACGCGGCCCGCGTTGAAGCCTTAAGGACATATTCGATGGCTGTCTGCGAGGGGTGTGACGATGCGGCGTCAGCGATCAATTGAACCTTGACCAAAGCGAGAGCGCGATGAGCGGCGATATCTGCAAGCTCGACCGATGTGAGTCTGGTCGAGATCAGCTCTGCTTCGCCCAACTGCTGCAAGTTTGCACTAAGCTTTGTCCGTAGGGGTCTAAGGCAAACTTCCCACTGTAGAGAAACCAGAAAGTTGTGCGGCGAGTTCGGATCGAGATTGAGTTCGGTCAACTGAGCCCGCAATTTCCTGGCACGGAACCACCGGAACGGGCTCAAACGACCAAGGAACGAGGGCTTCGAGATCACGGCTTTCGAAAGGCTAACAGCATCCGACAACGTCTGATCCGCCATTGAGGTCGTAGCCGGTCGATGACTATCAGTGGGCGCTTCGCCTGGCACGGCCTTGAGCTGCTCGCGCACCGCGACCAGTTCCCTGACTATGGAAACGGCCTTGCTGTCGTCGGTCCCGTTCCGTTTGAGCAGGCCCCGCCAACGGGCGAATTCGGCCCATTCTTCGACGCTGAGGTCCCTGAAGTCTTGATCGTGCTCTGCGAGCCATTCCCGAAAAGGCTCAGGCTCTTCCATCGGAAGCGCCCCTTCTGTTTTCTTGAGAATACTAAGGCGCTGGTTCTCGCTGTTCCGGAATGACGTCAGGTCAGCTTTGAATGCATTAACTGTCGCGGCGTCGGGCTGGAAAACCTTTACGACCTGGAGATCGTTCCCTTCGAAATTGGCGGGCAACCAGAAACGGGCGTTGGGGCCGCAGGTGTCGGCGAGTGCATCCACTTCCTCCCGCTTCAGTGAAGTCATGAGCCTTCGCAACGAGGGAACGTCAATAGGTGGGCCGCCACGCTCCAATCGGAGAAGCTCGCCGAGCAGCGCGCGGTACGACAGGCCACTTGCCTCGTCGTCTTTGTGGATTGATACGTGATGACGGTCGAGGTCCGCCTCAACGCTTTGGATGCGTTGCGCGAAGCTCTGTCGATCACGCCTCCAATTCTGATTTCCGTACGCTCCCCGCTGCGCCTCTAGCTGTTCTCGGACAGCCTTCAATACTGGCTCGCGGTCTTTGTTCATGTCGGTGATCATGAAAATACGATCTTCTAGGCCTTCCGCCTCAAGCCGCTTTTTGACCACTTCGAGCGCCGCCTGCTTCTGGCAGATGACGAGAAGGCTCTTTTTCCGCCCGATCGCATCTGCGACCATATTGACGATAGTCTGGCTCTTTCCCGTACCCGGCGGCCCCTCGATCAGTAGGCCAGGAGCGTTTCGAGCCTCCAGGACCGCAGCCTCCTGGGAGGGGTCGCTGGCAACTGTAAAAAAGCGATCAATCTCTTCGACGCGTGGGGAAGCGGGTGGGCGAGGCGGATTCTCCGTTACCTTCAGTGCAGTGTCGAGGCCGGAGCCGTTGAGCGGCCTGCTCTTGAGCTGGCGTAGGTCTTCGACGATCGCCTGGCCCATGTAGGCGAGGTGGAAGAAAGAGGCGGCGCAAGCGATTTCGGGAACGCCGATCTCTGTCTGGGCGTCCTTGTTTGGCAGCGCGGTTAGACTGCGTCCGCGGGGTTTTGCGAGCCCTGAGAAGCCGTCCACCACATCTGCGGCGGTGAGGGTCGCTCTCCCGAGTAGATCGTTTGCGGCCTCCTGCCATCGTCTGGCGGCTTCTATCCCGATTATCCCCTCGAAGGCAGGGTTCAGTCGGACCTCGTCACGATCTCTATCGAAAGCAACCGTGGCATGGCCGCGATTCCCAACCTCAGGAACGACCTTAAGCGGCCATAAAAGGATAGGCGCAATCTTCGGCTTCGACCTGTCATCGCGGTGGATCAATATCGGGAAGCCGAGGTAGAGACCGTCGATACCCGTGTCGCGCTTATAGAGAAGCGAGTGGTGGTGAAGCGCTCGAAGTCGTCGTTCCAGTGTTTCGGACTTTGCAAACGCTGCGGGGTCGAGGCTTTCAGCACGGTCTGTGCGCGCGAGCAGGTGATCCAGAAGGGCAGTGGCGGGCCGCCGTGCCGTATCAAGCTCAATGATATCAAGGCGAGGGGTCGTCTTCCCAATCGTCATCCGCGTGAGAGGACCTCGGAGAATGCTGCCTGAAATTTTCTTCGAGAAGTAGTCAAGCAAAGTCGAGACATACGACTGCTTTGGAGGCTCCTTCCAGCTCGCCGCAGGAACGGCGAGCAATGCCAGAGCGCGATCCAGCGGGATCCGGCGGTCGAGGCGAAATTGATCTGCCCACTCATCGACTCTTGGAATATCGCATCGTGCGAAACCGGCGAGCCGTTCCTCCACAAGCCGATGAAGATCCCGGCGGGAATTTGACAGAAGAGCGGTGGCCTCGACCCTGTCGAAGGAAGCGATACTAACCTTTGCTGCTGTGGCTTCCGCTTCCTCCAGAATTTCATTCAAGGAACGGAACTGGCCGACCTGCGCCGACAATAACAGGATCAGGTCTTCCTCGGTGGTCTGCCTTCTTTCGAGAAGCGTGTTCAAACCGGGGTGGTCCGTGTCCGGCAAGAGCTTGCGTCGCTCCGCCCATAAGGCTGCAAGGCGAGCTTTTGACGTCGAGAGCAAATTGATCTTGAGTTCGTCTTCGTCTAGTGCGATCTCAAACTGTTTGGCCCTGGCCCGGGTTGCCTCGCCCCGTTGTCGAAGCCGCTGAAGCCATTCTTCTGCCTCCAGGCGCGCCAGAAACTCCGTCGCGCTTCCGAATACGAGCTGAGTACCCTGATCTGGATGATCGAGCAGCCAGCCTGGCGTGACGAGATTGCCCTTTACCACCAGCGGCATCAACGGGTGAAGGATCTTCAACGT
Organism: Neorhizobium tomejilense; assembly: GCA_002968845.1. Lineage (GTDB taxonomy): Bacteria > Pseudomonadota > Alphaproteobacteria > Rhizobiales > Rhizobiaceae > Neorhizobium > Neorhizobium tomejilense. Next base: position 354,045 of record PVBG01000003.1, read on the forward strand.
GATGGAAAGCCGGAGATCGTCACTCAGCCCTTCGGTGTGGGCCAATCGTCGGACCGCAGCCTGCATGCCAGCCTCGAGCCCAGCGTCCTGTACCCAGGCAGCAACGACTCCGCGTACCGCTTGGGTGCGGGCTTCGTCCCAGTTCTGCGGTTCGGCGGCGGCCAGAGCGTAAGCCGTCGGCCTTGTGAAGCCTTTGCCTCCAAGTCGAATCGAAGCGCGACCTTCGAGATCGGCAACCTGAACTGCTTCCGGAGGAAGGGGAACGTCGTCCCCTTCGGTCCAGGCTCGGACCTCGTCCCACTGCCATCGGCTGCGGTGATCGCGGGCGAGTAGACCCTTAAGAAGTTGCCCGGTCGCCGGATCGAGTGCCTCCGGAATATCCACGCCATTCGTTAAAACATTGATGAGAAAGGCCTGTGGATTGACGTGCTCGAAACATTTTCCCTGCGTGGCGATTTCCAGCAAGACCATTCCCAGGCTCCACCAGTCGGAGGCGGCAGCGACACCGCCAGCGATGGCTTCGGGGGCCATGTATCTTGTGGTCTCAAGGGGCGCGACAACGTCGAGATCGTAGTCCGAAAGCCTAGCGGAGCCGAACCCGGTGATCACGAGGTCGAGAGGAACTTTCGTCCGCACGAGAATATTTTCGGGGCGCACGTCGCGGTGTCGAAGACCAGCCTGAGAAAATGAGGCCAGCGCGCGCCCGACCTCCATCGCAATGGTCCGTATAGAGACCGCATCTTCTGAGTATGTGACGCTCAGTGCCCCGGCGGCAATAAGCTCACTGACTTCGTAGACGCGCTCTTGCCATCTGCCGACAGCCATGATTTCCGGGATATGATCGTGTGGCATCCCCATAAGAGCGTCGAAGACCGCACGGTCAGGCTCCGATCCTTGCGCATACAGCGTCAAAACGCCGGAACGGCCCGACTCCTGATGTGTCGAAGTAAACTGCTCTTGCACAGAACCATGAGACGGCATTGGTGCGACCAGCGTCCAGCCGTCAATCTCCGTCGGCAGGGCAGGCGCTTCGGCCACCGTTTGATTGGTTTCCGGGACCCGCGCGGTAGCCGCCACCGGTTCGTCGGCATCCAGCACTGCACCGCATTCAAGGCAAATGAGATCGCCCTCATCGATTGGATGACCATTTGGGCAGCAACGCTGCTGCGGCGTTCGAGATGAGGCCGAAACCGCTGCAACGACTTCGGCTTGCCCTGCCGCTTGGACGGGGTACGCGGAAAGGTCCCAGTTACACGTCGCGCCGTCTGGAAGGCTGCCCTCGCAAAAGAATTCGCTGAGCGGGCGTTCTGTTTTGCAGTTTGGGCAAAATCTGATCATCGTTGCGCACGTGGTCTGGGGTTGGAACGGTCTTGGGTTACGGTAAAGGTTTGCAGTTGCTTGCCGAGCACCTTCCGGAGATTTTCGAAATCGGTGCGTCCAGGAATACCTGCCATCCAGACTTCGCCCTCGGCATCCAGCATTACGTCGAAGCGCCGGGGTCCTGGCTCTTTCATAAAATGTGAAAATTCCCGGCAGCCCCGTTCCGTCAGCAGATGAAGTCGCTGATTGTCGCTTCCCCTTAGCGCCAGCCTGTCAGTCTCACTCATGACGAAGGGATCAGTGATCAGAGCGTCAATCAGTCCATCCATCGCCGATAGGTGTTTTTCGATGTATTCTAAGGGATGACCTGAATAAACCAGCACATTGCCGTCCAAATGGCTTCTCGTCTCCTTGAGCAGGGCTGCTAACGCTTCGGGTTGATCGAAAGGTTCACCGCCTGAGATTGTCAGGCCGTCAGCCCTGACCAGCCAAGGCATGATCCCTCTGACCACTTCTGAAACCGTCGTCCTGCCGCGGCCGACAGCCCATGTGTCAGCGGAGATGCATCCTGGGCATCTGATGGAGCAGCCTTGAAACCAGATGCCGATCCGGCTGCCGGGGCCTAAAGTGGTGACTGGAAAGTGCATGCGGGAGATTTCGATGCCGGTCATGGGGATCTCGATTTCTCCGTGAGGCTTATCGAGGTCACGGCCCCAGGTATCAAATCCGATATCTCGAAAGCACCGGACGTTGCACCCGTATCAAAAAGCGCTCTCGCCAACGGATTAGCCAAATGGGCTTCGACCATATTCCGGATGCCGCGACCGCCGTTTGTGAGGTCTTTTAGGCAGAGTTCTCTCAGTATCTGCAGAGCGCGGTCGGATATGACAAGCGTGAAAGCCAGCGAGGCCGTGTCTTCCAAAAGCCCTGAAACGATCTGCTCGAATATCTGTTCGGCAATCGGTCTCCGGATAAAGTCGAAGACTATGACGTTTTCGCCTATGCGGTTCAGGATTTCCGGTCGATTGAGGACGAGTTTGAAGTGGTTCTCGATCTCCTGGCGGACTTTCGTTGATACAGTTTCCTGGCCGTCGTCGGGTCCGACATTTGCAATCCGCTCCCCGTCGGCTCCGGTCCGGTAAATACCGAGGTTGGAGGTGAATAGGATGATCGCCTCGGAGAAATATACCCGATCACCGCGACCTGACGTTAGGACACCATCGTCGAGAATCTGAAGGAACTTATCGAGGATACGTGGGTGAGCCTTTTCGATTTCATCGAACAAGATGACGCTGAACGGCTTTTCCCGTACGGCGTTAGTGAGTTCGCCACCGACGTCATATCCGACATATCCTGGGGGAGCGCCGATCAACCTCTGGTCGGCATGCTCCGCGCTGAATTCCGACATATCGAAACGGATGTAGGCCGAGTCATCTCCGAATAGGAGGCTAGTCACCGTCTTGGCCAGCTCTGTTTTTCCAACACCAGTCGGCCCCGCAAGGAACGCCACACCTCTTGGACGGCCAGTTGACCCGGATCTTCCAATCCCGGTCACCGCACGCTTGATGATGTCAAGCAGGTGGGTGACAGCGTGCTCCTGGCCTTTGACCCGCCGACGGATATATTCATCCGCTCCAGCGATCTTGGCGCGGTCGATCCGTTGCCACGGATCTTCCGTGACGCCAACTTTGTAACGCCGGACAGCATCGGCGATCTGCGTAATCGGCAATCCTTCGGTTCGCCCGAGTTGAGCAATTGAGTTCAGGTCTGAAAGGAGCAGCCCGTCGGTCAGATTGACGAATGTCTCCTCCGCCGCTGCCGCCTCTGCAGGACTGGTTTCATGTCCGGCCTTGAGAATTCGCAGAAGTGATCCGGCTAGGGATTTTCTAGTTGCCCCATCAGGGGAGGGGATGCTGATTGTTCGAATTCGCGGATTGTCGACAGTGAGCCAGTCGGGAAGATCGGCTTCACGGTCCGAGATCCATATAACGGTATTGTAGAACGGTCTTCTCTCGGGACCTGCTGGCCTGCTGGTTGCAGAGTGAGAGGCAATTTGGGCGCGGGTGAACAGTGCGTGCTCGGGAGCAGACAGCACGTCGCTCCGATTTACGAGCCGAGACGCGAAGTCGATGATCAGCGTTGCGGGCGGCCCCTTCGAAGCGACAAATGCATCAAGCGATGCTGCCAGGACATCCAATCCGATGCCGCCGCTGTTCGAGCCACCAAATCCGTTGCGCCTGAGGGTATCATGCAAAGTCTGCTCGGGACCACCGCCAGGCAGGCTGAAGCCGGAAAAGGGCCGGAAAAGGATAACATCCTCGTACCCCAGGGCTCGAAGCTCCGCGTCGAGGCAGTTAATGAGCGGAATGGCCGCGGTAGGGCCGTTGGGCACCCCGATCGCCTGAAGGTCGCGAACGTTGTCGCTGATCACGAACTGGCTTTTCAGTGGTAGAAACCGGATTAAATCTCGGAGCCAACGCGGTTTTGAAAATGCTGTTTCAGTCACATCCCTTCCCCCAATACAGGCACACTATGAGCAGCAACCTCAAATGGCTAGTGTGGCATCGGATCTTTCGAATTCTATGCAACCGATTATTCGGTCCGCAACCCGTGCGTGGTAATATTGTAAGGGAGAGATGGTGCGGAGGTCGCCATGGCGGAGCAATTTGGACTCCGTCCGATAGTGTGGAACTGCCAGGCGTTGTGAAGGAGCATCGCGCGGAAGGTCGCTTGCCACTTTCGTGACCACTATCGGACTAGGCACGGCGTCATAGCGGCCCGATCGAGGTCAGTACCGGACGAGGAACCGCGAATATGCGCAGTGCCTTTACGGGAAGGTGATGTTAGCCTTCATAAAAAAGCAGACGATTACGACCCGGACAGGCAGGATTCTGACGAGGCGATCTATTGACGGCGACTTTGTCGACCAGGGGCATGCCCTGGTCCTGGGGAAACAGGTCCGCGATGGCGATTTTCGTTGCCACCAGCGCCTTGAATCATATCCGAGAACCGGAGGTTAGCTAGGCTCGCCGTTTTCCGGGAGACGGCCGGATGATTTACAGAGCGGCCATGATGAGTTTCCTGACTTGCTTATCCAGGGCGAATTCTAGCAGACGCTCGAGCGCTCGGAGGCTGGTTAAAACGTCGCCTCTGACCGTTTCGAAATCGAGGATATGGTTGATCGCAGGCGTCTTCACGTTGACGAAGGCCATGGACTTCGTCGGACGGACAATCATGTCGGGTTGCAGGTATGGACCCAAGGACTCGGCCAACTGCTCCGCATTCCTGGTGGCCACAGCAAGCTCACAGCCGATACCCTTGAACTTGTGGATCAGGCGAACACTGTTGCCGGCATACAGGGGAGGGAAGTAAATCCAGCTGCCGTCCTTCCCGACGACATCCGGTTTTATCAGGCGCAGTTGCGGGGACTCGGAGCAGGCGACCGCCCAATAGTTCTGGTAGAATTCCATCATTGCGGTGTCGGGCGACTTCACATACCCCTTCCTGTAGTCCGCAATCGCGCTTTCGAAGACATGGCGCTTGAAGGCGAACTCGGGTCGGTCCGAGAGGAAATCGACAATGACCTCGTAGGACAAGTTGGCGTCTATCTGCGAGAAATGCTCGGCCGCCAGCGCCTCATAGTAATTCCGCGGCGACATAAGAACCACTTTGAAGCGGTGCCACTGCCCGTTCAGGATGCCTGCTTTGCCGCGCATACGGTAGCGGGCAAACTGCCGGTCCATCAGGGGCGCTCGGACTTTGTTCTCAATGAGGATTGCAGACCGTCCGCCGGAACTTTCTACCACCATCTCGATGTCCGTTTCACCCAACGATGTATCGGCAACCGAGCGTCGGATCGCCACCGGTCTAGCATCAAGGGATTCGCCAGCAATCGCCAGAATTGCGGCCAGGAATTCCGGTGAACTGTGAATAAGGTCCATTGCCAAGACATCGGTGACGATTTCGTCGACGCGAGCGATGGTGTCGAATGTCAGGTAAATCATGGTCGGCTCCAGGCTCTTCCAGCCCAATCGGACGTCAAGATCCGTCAAGGGCTTCTATCCGTGATATCTGTGTTGGCACATGATGAGACGAAGGGGATCTCAATCCCTTCCTCGAGTCCGAGTCGGGCCGACTATTGAGTTGCGATCATAGACCATATTGGGCAGAATTGCTCTCTGACACAGGGGAGTGGGCGTCCTACAGAATGGTCATCCCTCGAGCAGGAACACGCGGCGGGCTGCTTGTGGCAGCAGAGATTAATACACATGGAATGCTGCCTACCTCAGCCCCAAAAGTGAGCCCCGCGACGATAAAAGTAGAGGGTGATGATCACACGTAGCGGTCTCTTCCACCTGTGGAAACGTCAGGTCTTCCTACGCAGCCGCCACGAAGATTTCGACGCATTGCTATCCATGCGCTCTTGGGCAGGAATATATCTGCTCGGATGCGCTAATGAGGTGGTCTACGTCGGCCAGACCGCGAGCTTCGACGAACGGCCGATTCAAAGCCTGGGCAACATCTATCACCGGGTAGACGACACCGCTCTACCTTGGTCATTAGCTTTCGCGCCCTGTCCTGTCGATGAGATGAACGAACGAGAGAGCACGGCCATTCGTGCCTACGCGCCACGCTTCAACACATCGATCCCGAGCTTAGGGAAAAGCCTCGGCAGACTGCCCGAGATAGCTGCCGTGGGAGCGATCTTCAAAGACCAGGATGGTCCCTGTGGTGCATTTCGCCCAGAAAGCCTTCAGCGCCAGATTGAGCGTGCCCTCGCCAATCCAAGCCCGCCTTGGGCGCGAAAGAGAACTAGGGCGAAGGTTCGACCAAAAATAACACGAACTACGGCCCCACCTGCTATCCCTGCTGAATGGAACAAAGCGGATTCAGACAGGGTGGTGAAAGCTTACGGCGTGCCCCTCGACGAGCCGCTACGCTACCCAATCAACCTTTGCGATGAGGGTTCGGTGGTAACAAAAGATGGAGAGCTCCTCGGGACATGGACCATGGATAATCACGAGCACCCATCCTTTACACCCGACGGCGCGTCAGAGCCGCTGCTGTCACACGTGTTGGTCGGACTGCTCTGCATGAATATACGCGCGTGGCACGAAGGCGCTGAAGCAGATTACATTTCGTGACCTGACAAATTACCGATCATCCGCTTCCCGGCAAACAACTGCTTTTCGCGAGCACCTGGGTGTCGAACCAAGCAAGAGAGCGACCATCCCTCGAGCGAACTTCAAGCTGTGCGATCGGCGCGCCTTTCTCTCTATCCACGAGTAAAGATCGCTTCTCGTCGGCAGCGAACAGGTGGTCCTCACCCCATTGACGGAGCGATACGATCACCGGGAACAAGCCGCGGCCCTTCACCGTGAGGACGTATTCCCGATAGGCGGTTCCATCTGAGGCTGGCGCGGTTTCGAAGATCCCCCGTTCCACGAGGTCGCGCAATCGCGTCGCCAGCACCCCTTTGCCTATGCCCAGTCCTGACTGAAACTCGCCGAACCGGCGCGAGCCGTCGAATGCGTCTCGGATGATCAGCAGGGACCACCAGTCGCCGATTACATCGAGCGAGCGGGCTATCGGGCATCCAGCATTCCACTGGCTGACACGTTTCACCATCGGTGATCTCCCTCGGGTTAAACTGGTTCTAACTTAGAACTAGAATCAAACCAGGCCAAGTGGTCTCAACAGGGGCTAGAACGAGATTGCGAGGAACTTCCAAATGGATGCCAGGTCAACCCGATTTACCCACGAGGCGCAAAGAGACGGCTTGTCGGGAGTACAGTCGCTCATCATGGCGGCGGCGGCGGGCCTCAGCGTGGCCAACGTGTATTATGCCCAGCCATTGCTTGACCTCATGGCGAAGGACCTTGCCATTTCGCCAGCCGCCATCGGTCTCATCGTGACGCTGACCCAGGTCGGCTATGGGTTGGGCTTGATCTTCATCGTGCCGATCAGCGACCTTGTGGATCGGCGAAGTCTCGTCAAGGTCCAAGGACTGCTGGCGGCTATCGCTCTCGTGGTCGTGGCGACTGCAGGGTCGAAAAGGATCCTTCTCCTCGGCATGGCCCTTGTGGGGCTGCTGGCGGTCCTGGTGCAGATACTTGTCGCCCATGCGGCGGCCCTGGCTACGCCGGCCCAGCGGGGCAGGGTCGTCGGCATGGTCACCAGCGGCGTCGTCACCGGTATCCTTGCTGCGCGTTCGGTAGCCGGTGTGGTTGCTGATGTCGGCGGATGGCGGGCGGTGTATATGGCCTCTGCGCTATCCATGGTCGTCATGGTCGGCGTTCTCAATTCTGTGCTGCCCAAGCCTTCCGCAGGGCCAGGTTCCGGAACTTATGTCGATGCGCTGATCTCTATCCCGCGCACGTTCCTGCGCGAACCGGTCCTGCGTCTTAGAGGGGGCCTCGCGCTCCTCATCTTTGCGTCCTTCAGCACGTTCTGGACAGCCTTGGTCCTGCCGCTCAGTGCATCGCCGTTTTCCTATTCGCATACCAGGATTGGTCTATTCGGCCTTGCCGGACTGGCCGGAGCGATTGCGGCGACCTATGCCGGAAGACTTGCTGATCGCGGCCATGGCAAATGGACGACCGGGGTCTCTCTGGTGCTCTTGTTGGCATCCTGGGGGCTAATCGCTCTCCTTCCGTCTTCCATTCCGCTGATGTTGGCAGGCGTGCTGTTGCTCGACCTGGGAGTCCAAGCCGTCCACGTCACCAATCTCAGCGTCGTCGTGGCTCTGGATCCACAACGCAGCGGTCAGCTGATCGGAGGCTATATGATGTTCTACTCTGTCGGCAGCGCCATTGGGGCGATCACAGGAACGTCCGCCTACGGCTGGCTCGGCTGGCCGGGAGTCTGCTTGATGGGAGGAACCTTCAGCTTCTGTGCGCTCGCATTGGGGGTCGCCACGCGGCTGACAGCCAGTGCCGATCGATAACCCGTACTCGCGCCTGCCTCTTGAGGAAGTCGCCGACAAGACTGTTTTGCTGAAGCTATGTCGGGGTCAAGTGGCGGATGCAGGCGGAACCGTTCCGTCAGGCGTGAGGCCGTCGACTGCATTGGGCAGGTTCTCGGAGAGGCGTTTTAGGATTTCCTCTTCTGACATGCCGGTTCGCGTGGCGATGTCTCGCAGGACATCTGGTCCCAGCGCTGAAGCGAGCTCGCTATCATTGATCGGATCGTTCGCCCCGGGCTTGACCCATGACTCAGCTTTCTTCTCCTGCCCGGCCTGACGGAATTGGTCGAGGAGGTCGCTCAAGCCGCCGTTAAGTATCGACCCGATGCTGCCACCACTGACCAAGCTTCCAAGTCCGCCTGTCCGCAACCTGCTAAGAATGTCGTCGATACCGCCATCCGATCCGGGGGCTGCATTCGCCGCGCTTCCCTGTGTCGCTCCACCCGGCGACGTCCGTTGGCGCTCGGCTACGCCCTTTAGGATTTCGGCGATCCGATCGCGGTTCTGAAATCCTGCGACTGCGAGGACGGCGAGAAGCGCTTTGAGTGGTCCGCTGGCCATGTCTGGTCTCCTTGATCTCGGCGATAAACGAGCGATCTTGGCTGTGGTTCCGCATGAGGCATCCTGATGAACCAGAAACCATCTCGCTCGAGGGTTACATGAAGTCGTCGATCGTCTTGTAGAGGCCGTGGATGGTCCTCGCTACCTGATCCCCATGAAACGTCTCTGGCGGGCGTTGGAACAAGCCACCCCTTGGTCGACGTGCATGTCTCCGTGCCGTTGTCGGTCTTGGCATCCTCGGCAGGCGCGCTACCTCCGTCAAAAACGGGAGAAGCCGATGAAAGTCCAGAAATTCTATGTGGCGGACGCGAACCTGGTCAGGTCTCCGGGACAGGATGCCGATATATTCGTCGGGAACCTGGTCGACGAGAAGAACGGCGGGCCGATCACCATCGGCTACGGCCGGTACGCTCCGGGTCAGACCCTCACAGAAACCATAGCGGTCGATGACGTCATGATCGTTCTGGAAGGACGGCTGGCGGTCTCGACGGGAGCCGGCACCGTCACGGCGGGTCCGGGCGAGATCGTCTACATGCCCAAGGGGGAGTCGGTGACGATTACGACGGAGGGGGAGGGAGCGCTCACAGCCTATGTGACATATCCCCACTGGGCAGAGGTTCACGACTAGAACTATCGGTTCAGCCATTGCCGACGAACTGAGGAGCGCTTCCGATGAAGCGCCGCCCCCGGCACCATTTCGGCGAAACCTGTTCCCGCGATGAAAGGCACCGCGGTTTGACATCTTCCAGGCTATCCTGGAGCAGACCGACGAACGCGAAATCGGTCACCGTCATCACGGAGCGACCACATGCCAGCCGCTCGCGCACCTCGACGCCGATCCGGAGAACCTCCGACGATTGCATTCCCGAGGTCTCGACCTCCTCCAGAATATCCGTGGCGGCATAACGTCCGCCACAATACGAGGCGATTGCGTCATTGGTCGCGAAGTCGAGGAGCGTAAAGACGAAAGTGTGGGCGTCGGCGTCATGCGAAATGCCGGTACGACAATCGTAATCGTGCCCGATCGACGCTGCCTTCCCGCCTCTGATGATCCCATAGTAATTGTACCAGTGGCCAGATCGGGTGAGGTACTCGGCTTTCCATACAGCTTGGTCAAACTGCGTGGCACCTTCCGCGACATCGCAGAGGTCCTGGATCGTATCGAAAAAATCCGAGCGAAAGTCGTCCATTGATATTCCGCGCTCTACGCGAGCGCCGATTTGATACGGCGGATGTAGTCGGGCTTCTGCATTCGCCCTTCTTCCGCGAGCCTGATCTCGGTCTCGGTCAGGCCGGTCGCGATAGCGAGTTCGCTCACGCTGTAACCTTTTGACAGTCGGGCGCTGAGGAGGCTCCCGGCGGTCTGCGCGGGTCTGTCCGATAAGATGCTGCGGGTGCTAGAGATGTCCATGGAAACTCCATCATTTGGGGAGATGAAGAACTGCGATCATCGACAGAGGTTCCGGCAGATAAAGCAACGATGTCGAAGACAGGGGCGTTGGAATGGGACGGGAGGGTCGGCCTAGACCGATCTACCTTATTCACTGAGCCAGCGTCCCCGGTGAATGGACTGCATTATTCACAGGCTGTGATGGAAAAGAGGGTATGTTCTGTGGATATGCTGTGTACGTGCGCTGCTTGTTCCGCCTGCTTATGAAGGGGGTAACGCGAAAGAAGCCCGGCTAATCGATGCCGGGCCTTGGGTCCGCCACATCTCCTGGGAGATGTGCCTGTATATGCCCAAATCAGTTTCCTGGCCAGCCGGAAGCCTGAAAATCATCAATATGCTGGCGACAAAAGGATGAACCTAGTGAATATCAAAGCTGGCGGTGGCAGCTCTTATCGCCACCATGCGCCGTAAGCGAGCATGGCGAGGACGACCGTGACCAAAAGCGCCGTTTCGACTGTTTCGCTCACATCAGGACCGCCGTGGCAGCGGCCAGATCAGCCCGCGAAAGGGTGCTCACCGGGAGGCTAATCACCGTCTCCGAGTCCCGGTAAAATGCGACCGAAGGATGCTGGTGGCCGACACAGGTCGCGTTCATCGTGTTTCCTCCACACCATCAACCGGTAGAGGAGTGCGATGTTCCTCTTTCGAAAAGGTTTACGGCTTTCCCAATCACGGCCGTGAGGTCTTGAATATTGGGCTTGGGGTAAATCAACCCTGCAAATACCCGAAAACCTAAGCGGCTTAGGTGAGATTGTCCGGGCTGGCTACGTCGCCGTTCGGGCGCACGAACCGTGCGGGGGGCACCCGTGCCGTCATGGGGTTAGATGCCGTTGACCCGACCACCCGCAGCTCATGGGCCTGAGGATTTCGCGTTCATGCTGGAACAACGGCCCGCCAACATCGCGCTCCTTGGCAACGGCAGCTCGGCAGGCCTGCATGATCCCGCCTATGACTTCAACGATGCCGCGATACCATACGGTGTCGCCTACTGGACGCGATTGGCCGAGGTAGCAATGCCCTGCTGACACCCTGAGAGTTCTCAGCTGAGGCGGGCGAACTTGTCGAGCAGATCGTCGAAATCTTTCGCAATGGGAGCGTAATAGCCGATCTCCGTAAGATATTCGACGGCTGCGTCTGCGGACTTGCCGTCCAGGTCGTCGTGGGTAAGGCCGTGGAACAACTCGCCGTCGGTATAGATGATCCTGCCCGCATGCTCGCCTTCGGTGATCTCGACGAGGGTGGAGAAATCACCGCCGAGACCGACAACATGGGCGAACGGTGTGAGGCCATAGTCGTGAAAGCCCATCTCGGGTGCGAGGGCTTCGAGGTCGAAATAAGGATGGCCGTTGCCTATGCCGAACAGGGTGTTGATATCCGAGAGGATGAACGCGTCACGACGCTGGTCAGTAGGCAGTGCATCAATGCCATCGTGAGGAAGAGCGTAGTCCAGTCCATTCTCCCGCATCAGGAAACGCCGATATGCATCGGAGAAACGGACACCGTAGTCGCGCTCGTATGCGGCCAAGCCCTCCGCGTTCGCACCGCCGTAACGCCTGATGACCAGGGGCGATGCCACGAATTTCGAAAGACTGTCCGACGGTCGGAACGGCATAATGTTGTCACTGCTCAGTGTGGCCTCCTGTCATGTTATGGGCTGTGATCCCCGGTCTTTCTAAGTGTGACAGGAGATCGCGTCGTCAAGGCAGCTTTCGCGCTACCTGCCAATGAAGACGCCAGTCGCCGACTTGGAGGAAGGGGAGGGTGCGCCATATCTCCACCTTTTAAGGACTGCTCGGCATTTGGGCCTTCGGCGGAGGGAGACAGCCAATGATCGGAAAACTCGCTGATACATATCGTGCCTACCTGGATTGCCTCAATCGGCAGGCCTGGGACGAGCTTGGCCGCTTCGTTGACGATAACGTACAGCATAACGGTCGGCTGCTAAGGTTACGGGGTTATCGGGAAATGCTGGTGAAGGATTTCGCAGATATTCCGGATTTGCACTTCAACATTCAATTGCTTGTCTGCGAGCGGCCGCGCCTTGCCGCCCGCCTGTCATTCGATTGCTCCCCGAACGACGAGTTCCTGGGCCTGAGTGTCAACGGACGTCGCGTGTCCTTCACGGAGAACGTCTTCTACGAGTTTACGGGATCGAAGATCAGTTCGGTATGGTCGGTGGTTGATAAGGCCGCAATCGAGGCCCAGCTCGTTGATTCGTGAGTCGGCCAGCCGCCTCCTTGGCCGAAGTGCCTGGGCCGATTCGCGGTGATGACGACACCCGCACCCTAAATGCGTGTGGGGCTTGAAGGTGAAGCTTACTTAAACGGTCACAAAGAGGACGGAGGTTTTGCAAGGGGTTCAACGTTAGCCGTAATTTGTTCGAGGTATGCCGCTAGCTTGCGCGCCTCACTCAATTCAATCGGAACCCATACCGTGGCATCTCCACCCTTGGATTTGATCACCACGTACGTTTCCGCCGACGACTTGCGTCGCCTCAACTGGCACCAGCAAAGTGCTTTTCCTACTGATGACACGATCGCAATTTCTGAAACTATCTCGTCAACCATCAACCCTTTTACGGCGTTGAATTGCGCGCTCAACCAAGACATCACTGTTGCCCCATACCTTGCATTGTTGGTGGCCGGCAATTTTGAGCCTCGGATCTCTTCCTTTTACGAATATGAAGTCAAGCAGTCTTCCTATCGGCAGTACAGTTCGGGGAAACATGACAGCGACAACCGCTCGGAACCTCCGCGGCCCCCCTGTAGCCAATGCGGTGCGCTTTCCATCGACGTGATAGGGGGTGGCAATGAAACTGATAAGGATCTCCCGCCGGCTGATTTATGCGCTTGTCGCGAGCGCAATCGCCGGAGCGATAGCAGCCTCAAGTCTCACGATGATCGCCCTGCACGGCGGGGCCCATGCCACCTATTGCCCGTCAGCCAGCGCTTTCTGGATATTCCGCTGCGTACCGACCCTTAGAGCGCTCGTGATGTTTGGGTGGGTAAGCCTTTTGACGGGAATGCCAGTTTTTATGTTCCTGGTCATCATTCTGGGGATCGGTAGGCGGTAGGACGGAGTGGGACGATGGCGTTTTCAGCGTGGGCCAGTCCCGCGTCCCCTTGATCACAGATGATGAAATGTAATGCGGGTGACCCTCCGCGCTTGGACAAGCCATGAAGAGACGAATGACCTCGGTGACCAAGTATATGGCGACTCTAGGTGTCGTTGTTGCCGTCATCCTCGCGATGTCGGCGCTAGCGCTATTGACTTGGCTCATCGCCGTTTCTGTTGGCAACGGTGAAATTCAAAAAGATGGCGTTATCTTTTTGGGATCAATCTGGCTTGCCTTAGCTTCATGTTTTGCTGCTGGCTTGACGCTTATCCTTGGCAGGGAGCGTCGATGGCGGCGCGGTGCGCTTGCGGGATCAGTGGCGTGCCTGCTTCTCGCCGTCCTCGCCCTGTATCTTCATGGTTCCCGAGAGTACCACCCGATCGACACCGAGGAAGCGGCCCGCCCCATGCTGGAGTTCCTGATCAAGCAGGAGGCGCGTTCCTCTCCGGACAAAATCAGGGTTGTTGATCTCGACCGACAAATCCGCAACATCCGTATCCTCGGCCCCCGGATGTCATTCGATCCCCCAACGGCCCGCTACATCGAGTTCGAATTCGATACGGGATGCGGAGAAGTGATCGAGTTGACCGCGATGACGGGCAGCGTGGAAGGAACCGAGCTTTCGGGGCTTGCGAACAGGGCCTATTGCGCCCGATAGGCGGATGTCTGACTGGCGGCACTCAGGGGACATTGTGGCGTCTGAAATTCCCTCTATTTCCCGTCAATTTGATCTCGACCACGAAGGTTAGCCAATGGGATGGGATGCACTCGGGCGATGGGGAGAAGACGCGGTTCGCATCGAACCGCTGGCTGGTGGATCGGCCAACGACGTGTGGAGCGTTCGCATCCACGGCCGGATCGCCGTCGGGCGTCTCGGCTCCAGGAGCGACGCTGACCTCGCATGGGAAACAGACCTGCTCCGATACCTCGACCGTGAAGGCATGACCGTTCCAGTACCGATCCCGACGACGGACGGCCGCCTGTTCGCGGACGGTCTGGTGGTGATGAAATACATGGAGGGCGGACCGCCCGAGACGAAGTCCGACTGGCGTCGCGTCGCCGACGCGCTCCGGGAACTGCATCGATTGACACTGGGCTGGCCGCAGCGCCCAAGTTGGCGGTCATCGATCGACCTCCTGCAGGCCGAGACCGGAACGAGGATCAACCTCACCGCGATGCCGCCCGAGGGTGTTCTTCGATGTCGAGCAGCGTGGGCACGGCTCATCGGGCGTCGGACATGCGTTGTCCACGGCAACCCAAATAACCCGGGCAACGTCCGCATGACCGCAGACCGGGTCGCGCTGATCGACTGGGATGAGTCCCACGTCGACATCCCCGACCTTGACCTTGTGCTGCCCGACAACGCCGCCGATCTCGATGACGACGCGCATGACATCGCCGCACAAGCGTCAGCCGCATGGGAGGCCGCCGTCTGCTGGAAGGATGACTACGCGGTCAAGTGTCTTGCCGAAGTTCGTGCGGTTCGATCAGTCTCGGTGGGGAGCGAGAAGGCAGTGGTGCAATCGTTTACCGCTCGTTCCAGCACGGTTGGTAAGGCGGAAGGATGAGATGTCGACACACACAATAACGCTGACGCCGATACTTATTCTAAATATCTACTTCTCGCTATCTGTTCTCGTGATCTGCATTTCATCGTTCGTATTTCGAAATAGATACGGAATTAATATAAGATATGTATACATAACTTTGTTCATGTCAGGATGTTATCTTGCCGATATCATTTATCTCGATTTGATGCGCTATGGATACAAGGGACTGAAATACACCATCGGCGGGGCGTTGTTCATATGGCCTCTTTTCTACATGTTGATGGCTGTGTCTCAGGCCGTGACGAATTCCTTCGGGATAAGCAGGCATCGGGGGTTTAGTATCACGTGTTTCTGTCTGATGTTTGACTCCCTGGTCACACTGTTTCTGGTATACAGCTGAAGGAGCCTGCTGAGGTCCGGAGGTAACGACATATACGCCGACTTGGATCTCGATGTTCTCCACGCTCAAGCGCGAATATCAAATTTGTGGCAGCCATATTGAGGATAAGCGAGAAGCTCTCGCAGGAGCTGTCTGCGGGGGATCAACGAATGA
Source organism: Neorhizobium tomejilense (assembly GCA_002968845.1). GTDB lineage: Bacteria > Pseudomonadota > Alphaproteobacteria > Rhizobiales > Rhizobiaceae > Neorhizobium > Neorhizobium tomejilense. The sequence goes on from PVBG01000003.1 coordinate 369,558, forward strand.
GACGTCAACGACACTGAACGGTTTAAGACGGCATCCTCGATGCGATAACGCCCAGCTGGTTGTCGAGCCACGCCAGCATTCTTGATAATTGCAAGTGGCGGGGACCCGAGAATGCCGCCGATCTCGGCGATGGCGCGCATGACATCGTAGCGCAAGCGTCAGCCGCATGGGAGGCAGCCGTCTGCTGGAACGACGACTACGCGGTCAAGCGGCTTGCCGAAGTTCGGGCAGTCTGAGCAGTCTCGGTGGAGCGGCGGGTCGTATCATACAGGAACATCCGGCGACGGCATTGCGGCCAACGGGAGTCATTGCCGCAGTATCGGGATGTCGAAGACCAGCAGCCCAGCCTTTTCCAATTCGAGTTGCGCCACGACCCGGCCGTACGGGTCGATCACGGTGGTAGGTCCCCACGACACCCGTCCATCTCGCTCTCCGAAAATGTCCGATGAAACGAGCCAGAGACTATGCTCCTTGCATCTCTCGGCACGCACCATGTTGTGCACATCACGGTACTCTGCTGCTCGTTGGCGAGGCATCATGTTGTTCGCGAGACAGACGATCAATGTGCCACCTTGATCGGCGATCACCTTCGCCATGGCCGGGAAGTTCGTGTCGTAGCAGATGTTGATACCAAACGTCAGTCCTTCGACCGAGAACACAGGGGTTTCCGCACCTGGAGCGAAGAAGCCCTCCGACTTGAGGAGATGTGTTTTTCGGTAAAACCCTTTGATCGCTCCACTCTGGATGACCGCTGCGGTGTTGAAGAGACTACCTGAACTTGCCTCGATCATGCCCAGGGCGATGACCATGTCCGTCAACGGCAGTCGAGCGACGATGGATTGAAATTCTGGCGAAGCGAGGTCTAGTGCAGATCGCCGGGCCTCGGCCTCGTCAAGCAGATATCCCTGTAAGAAGCATTCCGGGAAACAAAGCAATCGGGCACCACGAGCCGATGCCTCGGTGATGACCCCCGCGGCGTAGGATAGGGAAGCTTCAACGTCTCCCCTGAATTCTGGCGTCTGCACGGCGGCGATGCGGACGGTGTCCATGCCTCAGGTCCTTTCATCGCGAAGAATCAGTCGAACGCCACGCCACTAATCCAGTGATCAACCGTCGTGGGTATGGGATATTGCTATCGGAGAGACGGATAACTTCCGTGATAGGTTAGGTTCGGGGTGGACCGAAGCTCAACCTCATCGTCACCGAACGCCGTCTGGTCCACAAGGACAAAGGTATTCGCGGGTGTCCCGCTTTTCTCGATTTCGGTAACATCCGTGTCGTGTAGCCGAGACCGCAAATAGTCCCAATCCGGCTCTTGGCCGCTTTTCCATATGACTTCAATGAAATCGCTGTCGAGGCGGTGACCTAGTTCCGATTTTAGTGGCCATATGGGATTGCGGTCCTCCCACGCGGCGTACTCGTCGTCAGACGCGTCGCCATTGGGTTCAGGTTCCCAATGAGGATGTCCGAATGCGGACGCATCTTCGTTGGCTTCGAACATCGCGGTGAAAACGTGTACTTTGGCTTCAGCGGACATTGTGACTCCTTGTGTTAGTCCGTCCGACATAGATAGCGCAAATGTATGCGTCTGAGGCCACTTTGTAGACTGCGGCCGCTTCGCGCCAACACCTTCCCCAGAACGGGCTCTCGCCAAGCCTAAGATTGACAGGCAACAAACCTTCTGCGAACAATTAGTCCTCGGTGGATACGACCTGCTGCTTGCGCCCCCTTGGGGTACGGTGAATGTATCGAGCCGCTTATGGCTCTCTTTGCCCGAACGAACGGGTCAGCAACGCAAGCCCCTGACGCTTTCCGTTCGTTTATGCAAAGGATCATCCCATGCGCGATTTCCGCGATGCCAAAGCTATGGCAAAAACCCTACGTGAAGCGCTTCACGCCAAATCTTTCGCCTTCACCAACAGTGAGAGCCAGGAGCTCGTTGCTCGAATTCTTGGCTTTCGAGACTGGAACGTATTGGCCGCAATGATCCAAGCGACGCAGCCGCCAGCTAAATCGGTGAGTAGCGAAACGTCTATTCCAGCGGGGGCGGAGATCCCCCTCGTTCCTATGCGGGACTTGGTCATGTTTCCGCACATGATCTCGCGGATTTTCGTGGCGCGCGAGAAAACCCGACAGGCCGTGGAACACGCTCTTGCCAGCGACCGGCGCGTTCTCGTCGTCGCCCAAAGGCATGGCGGCGACGATCATCCCGGCACTCTTGAAGCCTTCTATCCAGTGGGAGTCATAGCAAACGTAGTCGATCGCCAGACACAGGTGGACGGGACTCTCAAGGTTACCGTCTGCGGGCTTCAGCGAACAGGCATGGTCCGGCTCACCGATGACGTGTTTCTGGCGGCGGAGATTACACCAATCGACGACGAACGCGGCCAGTCGACGGAGGCAGCCGCTCTGTCGAGTGCGGTTCTCGATGCGTACCAGATCTACGCCGAGGTCGATTTTTCTAAACTACCGCCGGGATCTAAGGCCAGGTTCGGCCTACCGTCGATCGGAAATCCGAGCCTGTTAGCCGACACAGTCGCCCCGTTGCTATCGACCACTATCGAACAGAAGCAGCAACTCTTGGAAACCAATGACGTGGTGACTCGTCTGCATAGACTCATCGAGCTGATGAGCGATGGCCGACCCAAAGCCGTCGCAAAGTACTAACTTTTGCGACGTATCGGCTTTCTCTCAAGGGGTTTGCGGATTCTCGTCGCGGAACTCGTTCGCAAAAGCTGGAGTTTCGCGGCGAATTTTTCCGCATTAGGTAGCAAAGACCACCGAAAAACCGTAACCGATGTGCGGTTCCCACATTGTCCTGCCTGTCTTGACCTGTGATGGGCTTTGCATCGATGATGCGAAGGGAGCTTCTCCAAGAGAACGATGACGTTCATGGTAACACCTAGCGAGACTTTTGACGGCATACCGCCTGTTGAACCCGCTCCGGACGAGCAGAAGACAACACTGGATCAAGATTTTCTCGATGACTGCCAGAATGCCATTGTCGAGTTAAAGCACAATAACGCTTGGATTTTCAGAGAGGAGCTTCAAACGCGCAGCGCCATTTGGGGAGAGCTTTTGCGTCGCGACTTCCTGATATCCGGTGAAATTCCGATTGAATACGTCAACAGGCTGATATGCTGGAAGGCTAGCAACGGTCGGGCCGCGATCGCGATCGCAGTCGGGCAAGTCGTGAAGCCACTCTGAAGAGCTGCCTGGTTTAGGTTGGCTGTGGCCATCGGCGTCGCCTGGATCGCCAGCAAACGGTCTGTGATCTTCGTCGACATGAACAGCGCCCAGGGCGTCTGTTCGACGCTCTCACAATTACAACGTCAAATTACCGCCTTTCAGAGAGCAGGGCCCCCTATTGCGGAGCAGCGTTTCAGTAAAGGTTTTGTCGACGGACGCCGCCAGTCCTTTCCTGCTCCCGTGCGATGCGTTCCGCTCCAGTCGCACAAACCCGAGGGGGTGACGACGGTGAGACATTCGCCCAGTCGGCTTGAAGTTTGACGAAGAGATTGCGCTTGTCATCGACCAGAGGCGGCGGAGAAATCCCCATTCGGTGCATCGCCACAAACAGATCATTAAGTAGGTCATATGAAAGATTGGGCTTAGCCCACAGGGCCAGCAGGACAGGTTCGGCGACCACGCGCGCGGAAGAGCCGACGCGACATAAGCCTTCTATGGCTGCTCCATCAACGGAGGGTAAAGAAGCGCGTGGATTCATCAGATAGGGCAAGGCATCGGGGCCGAGGTCACCCAGCCGCCGGAGTAGCGGCTGCACCTCCCAAAGCCAGTGATCGTTGCCGGCACTCGCGTAAACCGCCAGAAGACGGGATTTGAGTTCAGCGAATTCGCCTGGGGGCAGAGCGGCCGCGAGTCGAGCAAGGACAAGGCCGCTCTCGCGCGCCTTTAAATGCAAGCGCGCTGCTCGTTCGATGCCCGTCATGACCGCATCGGCGTGGGAGGCAAGGACATCGGCGCGACTGACCAGGACATCGATGCGCCATTCAGTGACCTTCGCTGTCGGGTCTGCGATCATCCCGTCGACGTTGGCAAGCTGGCGTGCGATGATTGCCTCCTGTATCCTGACAATCTTCGCCAGCACCACAACGCTATCGCTTCCGGCTCGATCGTCGGTCGCGATAGGCACGAGCCCGAGAGCCCGTGCGAGGACATTTGAATCTTGCCTGTATGGGGTGCTGCCCTGGACAATGGGCGTATGACTGTTTCGCGAGAACCCGGCACTGCATTCCCATCTCGCCGCTCCAGAATCAAGACCGCAGCCGATGAGCGGCATCGGTATCCAACCGAGAGGTGCGGCGACGCCCCCGAGGACCTGGAAACTGCGGCCGTCCGGCATGGTGATGGTCGTCGTTATCCGTGTCACTGGAAGGCTTTTCTCGAAACCCTTCGTCTCCTTCCGGCTCACCGTAACGATCGGTAGTTCTGGCCTTTCCGGCATCGACAGATTGCAGAAACGTGTTTCCAGGGGTCCGTAGGCGAAGGCTTCACCATCACGAAACTCCGAAGTCTGCACATTTGTAGACTGTAGATCGCGGGTCTCGCGGAGCTTGACGCATAGAGGTCGTTCGATCATCCGCTTGGACAGATAACCCTCTGGAACATTGCCTTTGACGGTGTAAGCGACCGATAGCGCGAAGTTATTGGTGAGCCAGGCGCTATTCCCGTTTTCGTCTCTCTCGAAGACGAGGGCGTGGTGAGCAGGATCAAAACCCGTCACAACCTGCAGGTTGGCTGCGTCGGTGCGGCCGCTGAGCTCACGCAACGCGGAATGTTCCAGTGCTGCAACTGTCAAGTACCCTCCGTAAAAGATCAGTGGCAGCAGAAGCCACAGGCGCGAAACCCGCCCCATGATCGCCTCGATGGCGACCCCAATCATGCTGCCATTCACGAGCACGACCGACCAAGCCATCGCCATCGCGAACATCAGGAAAATGCCCGTAAACGGTATGGCTTGAAGGACGAAGACGCACCCGGTCACGACCAGGCCAACGAGCGAGATCGGGAAATGTCTGCGCACCTGCTCTTCACCCTTCATGACACGGACGCCGCCACTTTCAATAGCGGAGATGCTTATCAGACTTCTCCCCAAGAAATTCTAAAGGGGTGCAATCAGAAGTTCCATGGACGCTGGTCACATTGCAACTGCTGAGAACTAAAGCTACGCTGGGGGCGTCAACCGCTCGTCAGTTGCGAGTTGGGCATCTACGTCCCGCGACGGCCGACGCGCTGCACTTCATCCGCAATTTTGCACAGCAGGTAGAAGGTCAGAATTCCCATGAGAGAAGCATGAAATTGCAGGATGACGACAACGGCCCTAGCCTAGCTCGCGGTCTTTTCAGAATCGGCGTTCTCTTCGGATGTGTCGCTTTCGTCCTGTTCTTCTTTTGGGAAACTTACGGTTCGAGCGCCGCTCTCAGCCGACTATCAGCGGCGGCAAGCAATTTCTCCTATACAGAGAGGTGTGATGCCAACGGAAATCCGACGACTACGGGAGAACCCAACTGCATCGACCTTGGTCGCTACCAGTTTGTTTATGGCCCCGTGATGAAGGCCTTTCGAAGAGCGTGTTCAGGGAGTGACGATGCCCCGGGGGTCATAATCTTGGAGGAAGACAAAGCACCAAGAATAGAAATTCACCGGGTGGAAAAGGCCTTCAGGTTTCGATGGCGCAATGGTGCGAATGTGCCATGCCTACCAAGCAACCCGACACCCTAAGGGAGGTTGGTCCAAGGGAACCGTTGCGGCAGGCTCTAGCTACGGAGAGCCGAAAAAATCCACGGCATCAATCCAATCGATCCGGCTCCACTTGTCGCCGACGACGATGGCCCTGAATCGGACGACCGCGCCTAGTCCGTGGAGTCGTCACGGGTTTCCACGGCTATATCGTGAAGGGCTAGCGTGTCCTCAGGAGCGTACTCAGCAGAAAGTATCACGCCCAGAAATGCCGCTCGGGCGATTTCCTTTCTCGTCGCCTGGGGATGCCGTGCCTTAACTGCATCCACCAGCGCCTTGGGCTTCATTCCGGGGATAGCGAGTTCTCTGATCGTATTCGCGATCTTCTCGATCTCCCGAAGCTTCTTCTCGCGCATCCAAGCCTCCAAGGGGGTCATTCACAAAGCCTTGCCAGATTTTGATGAGGCCTTTGTGACGGCTGTGCGAACGACGTAGGGAGGATGAACACGATTGGTCCCAAATGCGATGTCGCAATTTGTGGAACGGTTCGCTGAAGTGGGCGGAAGGGTCGCGAGGGGATGTTCGTTGGGGGTGCGAACGATCTTTTCCGGGGGACGGGGGAAGTACCCTCGCGACCCACCTCAAACGCCCGGCTGGGCAATTGGTTCCGATGGAAAGTGCGGCCGGAGCTGCACTGAAGCGCGCTCCGGCCGCCGGCCCGCCCTGGGATGTCCAGTTGAGGGAAAAAGTCGAAGTTGAAGACCCGCCTTGATGGGAGAGGCAACTATAGGGAATGCGAGGCGAGCCTTCCAACCACTTTTAAGTAAGGAGGGGCTTGCGTACGGAAGCGGACAGGCAGGCATGCGTCCTGGAGCAAAGCGGTGGCTCGATGCCGTTGCAGGAACCAGGGTTTAGTCCGCCACAACACCTACAAGCTTGCGCTCGACGATAAGGGCATCCAGCAGCGAGGTCTTCTCGTTCAGCACGGCAAGCAGCCCGTCGGTGTCCGGCCAAGCCATGGTGAACCGATATATGGCCATTGCTCCAAGGGGCTCCAGATCCGGGTCATGCCGCCGAAGTTCTTCACGCTCGGACAATGCTTCACGCTGGCAATCCTCCAGGGAAGCCTCGAAGCCCAAAGAATCGTCACTGCCCGGCACGATCTGATACCCAAATACAACCAATTCCATTCCATCTTCCTCGGACAAGCACCTCATAGGTATAGCCGCACATGGGCGTTGGGGAACTCTCAAAATCGGGGGGTGACGAGGACATCCGCACCACGGCGACGGGCTAGGGTGGACCTGCCGTCTCGTTTGCATCGTCGAACAGATCATGCGACGACTTCTCGCAGGTCGAGATATGCGCGACCGGGGAGGTGAGACGGGTCCGTGTCAATATGTGCCGGAGTACTGCGTCATTGCGTTCTCAGCCGCCAATCTCGACATTCTCCGATCCCGACTGGGCATGCCCGCCGCAGTCGATCGCGTCGCCCACCCGCCCGGCTGGCTTGCCATTGATGAAGACGGAACCCGACCCTACGGTCAAAGAACGTCCATGTGCGGGCTCGGGACATGAGGGGCAGCCATGCGGTTCGTAGGCGTCGCCCACTCGCATGAGTGGCTTGCTGTTGACATAGACATTGGGGCTGCCACCCGTCGCATTGCTCGGAGGAAAATGGCATGCATGACCCGAGCCGATGTCTTCTCGTCGATGTGCTGGTGGCATGGCCTTAACCTCTCAAGTCCATTGTCAAAACCCTGGCATTCTCGTCATTCCTACGGACGTTTGCACGTTTTTCCCGATGTCTCGCGCTCCAAACACGGATGCGTCTCGATGAATTGCCATACGAAGCCCCGCTCTTCATTCCCGTCAGCGAAAGTTGCAGTCATAGCAACAGCCGATCGCTTCATGAGTGGCCCCTTCAAAACACCAAAAACTCGCTCACGGCATGGAACTGCCCGCACGGCCTCTAACCCATTGGACATCGTTGTCCGATATCCAACGGCGGATCCAGTCGCCGCGTGCGTCTCGCCTCGCATGCATCTGGTTCCAAGCGCCACGGCTTGAAGGTTTCCCTCCGTTTTCCTCGAACAAATCGATGGGACCGCCCACATGCGTGGCATAGTCAAGCGCGAAGTAGGCTTCCAAGCCGGAGCCGAGCAGATCGCTTGGGAAATCGACCTTCCCCGATGCGGCTGCCATGGCGATCCTCCGATTGCCATGGAGCTGCCCGGTCGCTGACCCGATCCGTCGATGTGTCACCAGAAAAAGTGGCTGATTGGAACCGTCGAGGAGAAAGCTTTCAGCGTTCGGAAAGCCGTCGCCCACCATACGGCAGGCGAATGTCATCTTTTTGCTCGTCCGGTCAATGTGGATGTCGAGCGAATTGGACACATCGAGCTCAGGAACCACGCCTTTGTAAAAGTCGTGCCAAGCGTCGGAATTGGGCATGGCGAAATTCTGGCCGCGGTAGGAGAGAAAGACTTGCGCGTGCTGATCGCCATCTTTGCGATACGGGTCCACCTGGCCGTGCACCTCTGCCTTGGGCTGCTTTCTAGGATCACTGTAGTCCTGATCCAAGCCGAAAATCGCATTCCGGCTGACGTCCGATATTGCTGGTCTGGCGATTAGTTTTGCAGCTTCCAGATTGATCACGACCTCATGCTTAATTCTGGACGTTGCCCCAAGGCTGGTCGAAAATCCTCTATTGTCCCCCTCGTAGAACAATCCTCCAGCCCCAAAGTTCTCCTGAGGATGAAAGGAACGTGTATGAAGAGCGATTTCAGTCATGAAACCTATCCTTCGATGCCGAGCAGGAAAGTACGTGGTCGAATTTCACGCAACTATATCGTTCGGTTAAAAACCCTATTCGTTTCGCACTGCCCGCTATCCGACTTTCTTCTTCGGAATGGTCGGTTCCCAGTATATGCATAACTTGAAGCGGGCCGACATTTACAATCTCATGGCTTGCCGGATGCATGTCCTGCCCGACCCCTCCAATGCTCACTTGCTTGGTCCCGAGCTTCTCCATTGGATAGTCGGCTCCGGGAAACGGCGCGAAACGGAAGCGAAATGTGCCGTCTTCTGGATAGTCGAACTGAACAATGCTCACGACATCTGACGCCACCGCGCCGAGTCGACGGTCGGCGTCGCCGATTGGCTTGGCGCTACTAACTCGTTGATCATTTAGGGCCGGATTTTCGAAGCCTGTCGATTGCCTCCAGTCTTCGGTCGACACCTGCTTTGGCAAGACAATTACCGTTCCACCCCGACCAAGGATTGGTGGCTTGAGGTAAATCGTTACGTCGGAAAGCATCTTCTTTTTATCCTCCGCGACTGCGTACGAGTAGCTGCTGCCTGCCAATAAAATGGGCAACAAAATCGCCATTGGGTACCGTAGATTTCGCATCCCGTCGTCCTCTAGGAATTAAGGTCAATGCGGGCGGCCTTCATATCGATATGCTCCTCTTCCTGGACGATTAGCTTGACGCCCTTCATCGTGATCGTGCCGTCTGGCTGCATCAAGATTTCCGATTTGCCGCATCGGAAATGTATCTCGCCATGGGCGTCGATCATCTTCTTCTTTGCGACCACCTCTCTCGAATCCTGCCCCGTGGAAATGAACGCGGCTCCGCCGACATTGACCGTATAGGCGGCACCTACAGTCGTGAGATACACCCCTGACACCTCGATGCTGTACGCTGATGTGGTATTTATCCGGATGGAGTTGGCCGCGTCGATACTGAGATTGCCCCGCCCAACGGCCTGGTCGAGAGAATGGCTCAGGAAATAGCCGGCGGGACGCATACCAAAGGGATCACGGCGGGCCTCGCCGCTGATGAGATTGCCAAATGAGCCCGTGCCGACATTGATGGACAGGTTCTGAGCGATGTTTTGCGTGCTCGACCTCTCGACTTCGGTCAGGGACATGCCGCCCACGGAGACGATCTTGTTGGCATCTACGCGCTCGGTCGCATGATTTTCGACCTTGGCCGTAAAGTCCTTCTGGGCATGAAGGTAGATTTCCTCACGGTTTCTCTCGTCTTCGAAGGTCAGTTCGTTGAACCCGGTCCCCTTGTGAGTGTTGGTCCGGAACACGCTCTTGGTCTTGTTGGCCGGAAGTTGGTATGGAACCCTGTTCTTCGGATTGGGCACCAAGCCAACGACGATCGGCCGATCGGGATCACTGTCCAGGAATGCCGTGAGTACTTCCATTCCGATCCGGGGGATTACCTGGCCGCCCCAGCCCTGGCCGGCCCAGTTGGTGGCGACCCTGACCCACTTGGTGTCGGACCCGTCCTTCCTGGCGCGATGGCGCTGCCACGGGAACCACAGCTTTACGCAGCCGTCCGGATCGCAGTGGATTTCCTCACCCTCAGGCCCGGCGACGACCGCGACCTGCAAGCCCTCTATTTTCGGCTTGGGCGTGGTGCGATGCGGGGTCAGAGGAACCCGTGACGGGATCGCCTCGAACGTGTTGCGATATTCCGGTTCCGTGCTGGAATCCGTTTCGTAGGAACGGTCGATGACAACGTGCTCGGCAGAAACAATGACATGCTCCTCATAGAGCGCGTCCGGATTGGCCACGTCGTATGGCGTGAAGCGACGACCCGGTTCAAGGACGCGAACCGTGGACGCCCCCGTCACCCGCTCGTGATCCGCTTCGCTTGCCTGCGAGCGAAGCTTCTCCACCTGTTCTGCCTCGTCGTGCATCATTGCCCGCGCCGGCCATTCGAACACCTCCCGCCTGTCATTGCCGGGCAAATCGACCAGCGACGGCGTGGTGTTTTGTGGGATGGTGCCGAAGGTCTTGTAGTTCCAGTCCGCTCCTGTGCGGCTTCCTGGCACATAGGAAAAGCGGCGCATCCACTCGCAGATGTGGTTCTGATTCGAGCTGCCGCGCGCGAGCCTGACCCTGCCTTCACCCTGGGCGGCGTCGGAGGGGTCAAGCCAGCCGGAGGTGTGGTTGACCAAATGCAGCGTATGCGCGCCCTTGCGATGCGTAAACCACCAGAAATATCCGTCCTCCTCGAACCGCCGGAAGAGATAACGAAGATCGCTTTCGTTGAACTGGCATGAATAGTGGAGCGGTTTCGGACTGAGGACGCCGCTCGTGTCGGCATGCTTCAGCCCATGTTCTTGCATCAGCGTGTCGAGAACATCGATAGCCGTCTGATCCATCCAGATGCGCGAGTCGCGGGTCTGCGAAAGGAGCCACAGGGAGGGCCGCAGCACGAGTTGATAGGACCGGAGTCCTCTCGTCACCGAAGGACCTTCATGGAGTTCAGTGACCAATCCATTCCAGCAGCGATGGACTGCCGCTTCTGCGTCTTCCCCCTGCTGAACTTCCAGCTCGACATCGACGAGTTTGCCGATCAGGTCGGCCGGCGCGACGTCCTGTTTGGACCGTACCGAAACCCGGATTTCAAAAAGCTTGTTGACACCCTCGGTGACGCGGGCTCTCTCCGGAAGCAGGACGTTCTCGCCCAGCGGCGAGGAGATTTTGATCACTCTCGATGCCTGGATAAAATCGCTACCTAAAGGCTGGTCGTTCATGAATACCCTCTTGGCCCCCGTCAAAGGTCTCGGCCCGACACTTAGTCACGTTCAGCCGCAGCGTGTGGAGAAGTTAGGGCATCACCTGCGGTTTGCAAGCGGTGGGCAGGCGCGACCGTCCTGCTGCTGCCGATCGGAGACGGCCCCGAGGGCTCGGCCGTCAGGGCGGTTTGGGTCGCATGATGGATAGTGGTTGGATTTGAGACCGCTTTAGGACCGCCAGCAAGGTGCCCACTCCGGAGTGGGTCAGAAGAAGTAATCCGGGCTTTGCAGAACTGCCTATTCTGCGACCTTGCAAAGGTCATTGCCCTGCTCATACGATACCTTAAACTGACATCGCATTGAACAAGGCGCATATTCTGTTCTCGGTATATTGTGGTGAAAATGGCAACGATGATCCTTTTTATTCGCATATTTTGGAGCATCTTCTGGCGATCTGTTTTGGTCCTCATCATCAACGCCATCATCACTTACGTGGTATCCGCGATGGTGCCGCCGCAGTCTGTATCTCTTGTCAAGACCCGATTGTCGGTGTCGCTTCTTCCCGCGATCTTCATCTTTGCGGCACTGGCTGCGAAGTCACCGCCAGGCGTCATCTTCGAGGAGCATTCGTCGCTCTCCAACGCACAGTGGCGGCAAACCTACTTCGGGCTGTGCCTATGCAGTCTCATCAGCCTGGTGATTGTCAGCGTCACGGCACCACTCTTGGAGACAGATGCATGGCTAGCCTTGCGGTCACTGCTGCCGATGGCAATGTTCTTGATCTTCTGGGTGGGGATTGCCGCCTGGCAAACACGATCAGCGATCAGCCGATAGCGGGTGTTTCAATAGAAGTCCCGAATCTTTGGATCAATTCAGCTGAATTGAAGCCTGTTTCGAGCCGACCTTCAGTCATTGCGGCTGCCATAGAATACCTTATTCTGCGGCCTTCCCAAAGCTCCTACAGGGGTGCCTGAGATGCTGGACTTCGATCCGTTATATTCGACCCCTCAGGGTGCGTCGATCGAACGGTTTATAGAACAGCACTATGCAATTGCAGGGTCGGTTCGCTGCCGGATGCTTCATCGTGGGTTGAACGACGTCTATCTCGTCACCGACAACAGCGGTCAGCGTTACGTATTCAGACTTTCCCACGTCCGGGCCCGCGGTCGAGCCGATGTCGAATCCGAGACGGCTTTCCTCGACCATCTTTCACGGGCCAAAGTGCCTGTCGCAGCGCCCATCCCGACGCGTGATGGTGCCCTCTACACCAAAGGACGCGCTGCAGAAGGGGTGCGTGAAGGCGTGCTTTTCCGAGCTGTGGCCGGTCGAGAGCCTATTGCGACCGATGCTGGCGATGCACGGGCCAACGGGAAGACCCTGGCTCTGATGCACAATGCAGCCGAGACATTTTCGTCTGACGGAGCATTGTATCGGCTCGACCTCGAACACTTGCTGCACCGGCCGCTCACGCGGATACGCGATAGTGGAATCGTGGAAGACGCCAAAGTCGTTGGCGACCTTGAAGATATCGCCTCGCGCACCGCCAAGGCGGTCGAAGCGTTCGGCAATCTAACGTGGACGTACTGTCACGGGGACTGTCATGGCTTCAATGCCAGGATCAACGACGCGGGCGATGCGGTCTTCTTCGATTTCGATGACGGAGGCCGGGGATACCTCGCGTACGACCTGTCCGTGTTCCTGTGGGCGAAGGTGTCCTTCGGCCGGAAGCTGACACCGATGTGGGACGCGTTCATCGAGGGATATCGAGCGGTGCGGCCGATTGCCCCCTACGACTTCGAGGCAGCACAGCGTTTTGTCATCGTCCGCCACTTCTGGCTGATGGGGGAGTACGCCAGCCGATCGCAAGAATGGGGTAGCAACGCTGTCGGCTGGATCGCTCGGGAAGCTACGTTCCTCAAGACCTGGGAGACGGATCGGTTTGCGGACCGTCTATTCTGAGGTCGGCGTCGCCGAGTTTCGACACAACTCATTCGAACGCAGGTGGGGTAGGCTCCGTGGCAGACATCCAGTGGACCCAGACGTGGACCCCGCGATCCTTCAGCGCCTCGAAGATGCGTCTGGTCGGCGTGCCGGCGGTCGTTACCTCGCTATAAATCTCGTCGTTGAGGACCCTCACTCCCTTTAGCGCGGGCAAGTCGAGCAAAGCCTCGATATGGTTCATCCCGGTGCTGAGGTTCAGGGATTCGAGTTTGGAGAACGGCAGAAAGGTTCGCACATCGACCTCTCCGATCATCGAGATCGCCGAAAAGCTCTTGAGGTTCGAGCAGAGTTCGATCCCCGACAGGTCCTTGACGTCGAAGACGTCGTCTTCGCCATCCCAGAAATACCACGCGTATTCATAGACCGTTCCTCCGCCGTCGAACTCGATCTCCTCCACGGCGGCGAGTAGCTCGTCGGTCAGCGGGTATCGCTCCAGATAGTCCCGGGCCTCGGAGATGATCTCGTATCCCTCGTGCTCGAGATCGACCGCTCGACGGAGGACGTGCGTGGCGAGCTGTTCAGGGGAGCCGAGATCGATCTGCTTCGCGTCGAGAAGCGAAGACAGGACTACGAGCTTGAGGTTTGGGTCCGCGAAAGGCGCACCAGCAATGCCTGCCGCCGCCGGGTAGGGTGGTTCAGTCGGTTCCGGATACTCGGCCTCCGGGTTGGAAAAGACGATTTCGTTGACCGTTTCGAGGGTGAGGCGGACACGCAGATTATAGCCCTCGGGAAACCGCCGCACGCCCATGCGCACCCCTCGCATCATCGGCAGGTCGTCGCCGATCTCGAGAGAGGGCATGGCGGCGCGCACCTGCTCGATCTTCATCTCCATCGCGATCCCGTCGACCGGGTGCAGGAAGCGATGATTGTAGTTGAGCATGCCGATCAAGCCGTCCCGATCGATCCACGCGACGAACCCATGGCTGTTTTCGAGCAGGTCGATCTTGCAGCCCTTGTGTGGGGGAGGTGGCTTCCAGGCGGAACCCATTGCTGTCTCGACCTTCGCCATCAGCATACCGGGCCGCAGGGCGGCGAGCGCCGCGACATCCACGTTGTCGTTCAATGCCGCCATCACCTGCCCTCCGTGAATGCCCGCAAGCGCGACTGCGGCCACGCCCGCCAGAAATTCCCGTTTCCGCATCAAAACGTCAGCCATTCCCTGTGTCGTCGTCAATGTTAAAGCCGCCGTGCGACAAATATACTGGCCCAACAGACTTTCAATGGGTGCCTACCGGAACAACTGCATCACGTTCTGAGCGTCCGAGTTCGCGATCTGAAGCGACTGTATCGCCAGTTGTTGTTGCGCCTGCAGGGCCTTGAGCCTCGTCGCGGCGTCGTTCATCTCGGCGTCGACAAGGCGACCTATCCCGCTATCAAGGGAGTCTCTGAGTTTGGAGGCGAAATCGCCCTGCCGGGCCATCGTTCTCCAAGTCGACGGGTGGTTCGGCTCCAGCCCATGTCGCTCAGCAACTTCATTGACCATCGCGCCGGACCGAAGGCTTTCCGAAACGATCCGCGCCTTCAACTCGTCCGGCCAGTGCCGGTGAAACTCACGTCCAGACTTGCTGGTTATGAGACCTCCAAGGTAGTCTCCATGGAGAAACTCCGTTCGCTCGCCCATGGAAAGGCGATCACAGATTAGGACAGACAGGACAATGTGGGCGCGGAGCACCGGTTACTGCTCGCCGCGTTTTCGCGACATACTGATTTTGCTAGATGAAATCCTGAGGGGGTAGAACGAAAAGAGACCCGACTACATGAGCCGGGTCTATGTAGGAGACAAACCGCATCTCCTGAGAGGGAACGGGTTCAAACTTACCTGCGAACCTCTGGCTGTGGAACCAGCGCATTCACAATTACATGGGGTGTGTCTTTTAAGTCTGCTTCCACTCGATGCCGTTGGCGGTCGACGCGGGTATCCAGCTCAACTATCGAGAAAGGCTCCTGTCAAGGAAGCCGCAAAGCGTGCCACTCATCATCGGCGGTATGGTTGCCTGTCCAGACGCTTTGCAGCAATGGAAGAGATCAGGTTACATCTGATCGACCGCTTTCAAAGCGGCCACATGACTAGCGAGCAATCTAGGCGCATCTTCCGCAAGCAGGCCGATCCAACTTTCTCCAAAAAATATTGGGAGATGTAAGTCAGCATGAAGCGCGTACTTGTCAGCAAAAAGGCCGCCTATTTGTTGTTCGTTCCGACCGGCATCCTCATGTTCACCGCTGCTTGGTGGTACTTTGGGCCTTATTCCCTTGGAGCTTTCGCCTCTGTCGCCATCATTTTCGTTGTGCTTCGCGTTGTGGCTGTGAAAGTGTTTCAGATAGTCGGATGAACGCTCCTTCCCTGTCGCGCGGATGGGTAGACAGTGTTGTCGCCCTCACAGCGTCTCTCTTTAGATCTGCCCAAAGAACCTCATGCATTGCGCAGAACAGGGCTTGTTCTGGCGACATTTCGTAGTTGAAGGGGCACTCGGCCACCTTGAGTATCGTCCGGTCTATAAGGACTTGTGCCTCGCGATCCGAATTGACGAAGCGGAATGCCCATCGCTTCAACATCTGACGTACATCTTGCGAGCCCGCCGCAGCCGCGGAAATTGTGCGACCTGCACTCAGGTCGCAGTCAAAGCTCTGGATGAGTGCTGTTTTTCCCCATCCCGGCAAACACGATTTCGCCCGGTCGACTTCGCCTCGTAAAGCGCCCTGTCCGCGTTCGAATAAAGGGTGTCGAAAGAACCGTCCGTCGGGGTTTGCACCGCTATGCCAATAGAGACCGTGATCTTGAAAGTACCAGCCGTCGACAGAACAGGGCGCTGCTCAATTTGATGCCTGATCTGTTCGCACATCTCCAACACTGCCTCTGGCTCCATGGCCCTGAACAAGATCGTGAATTCCTCGCCGCCGACACGGGCGAACGTCATCCCACTGGCTGCTTCGGCCGCGATGAGCGTCTGGATGGACTGCGTCAGCGCTTTGAGGGCCGCATCGCCGGCTGCGTGGCCATAGGTGTCGTTTACACGCTTGAAATGATCAACATCAAGGACAGCAAGGGCAACTTTGCTGGAAGCGGTCACCCCTTCCTTAAATAGCGCATGGCCGATATTGAACGCATGGCGGCGGTTGAACGCGCCCGTTAGTTCGTCGGTGACCGCCAGAAGATGCAATCTGTGCTGGATCAGCTTCAGGTCCGTGATGTCCTGGAGAAGAAGCTGAACGACGGGATTACCCTCCCAAGGCAAAGCGCCTGCGATCAATTTGATTGTCCGCACCTCACCCGTGGCAATTCTGATCTCGGCCTCTGTCGGTTCCACGCTGATTCGGCCGTGAAAGGCCTCCTCCATCTGCTGGGCCGCTTCGTCGGCACAGGTGGACAGAAAATCGAGGAAATGTTTGCCCACGACTTCATTTTGCGGCACGTGCAGGAGGCGTGCGGCCTCCTGGTTTCCAAAAATAATCCCTTGCCGCGTATGAATGAGGAGGCCCATAGGCATGAGGTCGAGCATCATGCCCATCCTCTCCTGGGTGTCGACAAGCGTCTGCTTGGTAAGCTCCGCTGCTTCGTGTGCGTCGTGATCTTCGTCCAAGAACATCGCTGGTCTTCCATGCCTGAAATGGTCGCGAGCATCTTTGAAGCCCACGCGAAATCGCAGTATCGAACCAGACGATGAAAACACGGATAACTTAATTAGATATTGCGCATCGAAATGGACCGCCGTGGACCAAATCGTGACTTGCCGACGAACCAGCTCTCGCGACACAGCCGATCTCGCGACGCCATCAGTCTCCATTTCACTGGCCGTTGTGCGGTGCCATGCTACCGGCGTGCCGCTGCCCCTTAGACGGCGGCGGAGCCTTGATGGAACATTTGCGGCTTCTCCGGATTCCTACACGATCGGAGGAGCATTCATGCCAAGATCTTCGGACGAAGATACCTATACCATGACCACGTTTCGCCACAGCTATGATCTGCCAGCGAGGGAGGCGTTGCAGATTTTCCAAAGCTTCGGGCCAAGGCGCGCTGATCTGGACGCATTCATGGCAGCATACCTGCACCCGGGTGGGGTCGAGCACTGGGTGATGGACGTCAATCCACCGCGCCCAAGCCCCTGAGGGCTGCGACGTCGTCGAGGCTTGCAGAATGTGCCACGCGGCTGACAGTGATAAGCCTGCGTCAGGCTTTTTATTCACCTTCTGACTGTTGCTTTTCTTTGCGCCAACACACCGGGAAATCCTTCCGTGTCCAATGTGAAAGCCACTATCGTTTCTCTCAGATCAAAAGAATGGTCAGCGGTTGGTCGGTCGCCGCCACGCTTGCCGCCGGAAGAGCAACGGAATATGCAGACGCTTTGACCTAAAGCCAGTGCGATACCGGAAGCTGGCGTCCTAATCGTCGAGCGGCGTGCGTAGCGGTCTTCTAGGAGTGGGCCTGCCGACGTTGGCGACTTCAATAGGAGCGGCTGCCTCGATAGGACGCCCCGCAAATTGAAAGTAACCAGCAGAGATCGGCGCGGCGTTTGACCCAAGACCCTCCGAAATGCCGGGGAAGCCTTGGTCTCAGCTCACTGGGAAGCCGGTACGGCCCAATGCTCAATGTGACATTCGTTTTGCGAAATCCTCCCCGCAGCGGTGACTAAACCGTGCGGCATTGAAAATATCTTCCAGGTGAGGTTCCGAAGGCGGCTCCGAAGACGGCAATGAAGGCGCTGGGGCCTGAATAGCCGAGAGAGTAGGCAATATCGCTAACGCTCTGGCCAGCAGCGAGCCACTCCACCGCCTTCAGAAGCTTCGCCTGCTGACGCCAGGCGCGGAAACTCATTCCCGTCTCGGCTTGGAAATGACGCTGAAAGCTCCTTGACGACATGGCCGCACGAGAAGCCAGTCGCTCGAGTGGCCACTCTTCACCTGGTTCATTGCGGATGTCAGCAGCAATGATTTGAAGGCGCTCTGATATCGGCGAAGGAAGCGATAGCGGCGCAACCGGACTGGTCTGAAGCTGATCAGTGATAACTGCCACAAGCCGTTCAGCGCGAGGATTGCCTGCATCTGAGCGAGGTATTTCCAGGAATGCGAGGATGAGCTCGCGCAGGAGCGGCGTTGTACCAATGACCGACACCTCTAAGGGCAGGTCCACGACAGCCTCGGGGCGGAAGAACAGGTAACTGCGCTCGGTTTCCTGGAGGTAGGTCACTTCATGGAGGACACCAGAGGGAACGAAGACAGCGCGTTCAGGTGGCACAATGAAGTACCCGCGCAAGGTCTCAAGCCTCAGCGACCCGCGCACGATCTGAAAGAGTTGGGCGCGGTGGTGGGTATGATAGGCGTATGTCGTCCCAGCGGGCTCTGTTCCACCTTGGGCGACAGCCGTGAACGGATAGTCTCCCACCTCATCTTCCGGCAAGTGGGCAGTAGTCAGGTTCTCGCGAGCGATCATGGCGTCTCACAGATACATTTTGTCAGAATGACAATAACATGTCCGCAGGCAATTCCCTAGACTGGCCGTCACAGCAACAAAAGCTGGAGGTGAGCCATGCCAGTAGAACGACTTGAATCCGTCGCACGCTTCATTCGCAGCCTTCCAACGGCGGGGCGAGTTTGTCTCCACAAAACGCACTTCATTGCCCGGTGGTGGCAACGAGCGACGACCGAACAGGAACTGCGGTGGCTGTCAGACCGCGATCTGGCAGACATAGGTGTCGCTCGACGCGATATACGCAAGGTAGCGCGTGCCCGCGCGAGCGCGTTTGACGAGCCCCGAACGACCGAACGTCACAAGACCAATCTTACCAATGCTGGGATCTCTCGACCTCGCCAGTCCTTCGATGGGACGCTCTCCAGGTAGGTATCGCAGGAGGGCGTCGAAAAATTTGAGATAGGCCCCGCCGATACTGGCCTGTGCGCCGCTCCAAGAAAGATGGGAATGATTGATAATCGGATCGGACGGCGTCAAAAGTCCATGGCAGCCGATCCTAGATCAGGGCCGTCAGGACGACGTGGGGCAGCCCCATGAAAGCGGCGCGATGGAGCAAAACGGTGGCGATAGGCGTTAGGAGATAGCGCCTACGGAGCATCCGGATGGACCGGCACTTGGAAGATTGGGAAATGGAACTGCTCGCCTCGCATGAAACGAGTATCCGCGAGTACGAAGACCTGTTGCGAGCCTTGGATGCAGGTGAATGGATCATACTCCCTGACTTTAGGCGACGTGACGGATGATGAGCGTAAAAAGGCCGAATGGTTCCTCGCTTGTCACAAGGCCAACCTTCTCAAGTTGCGGGAGGGGGCGGCCAACGACAACGAACCGCCAATGGATGAAGAACTGGCCGACCTGATCGCGGGTGACTGGTAGCCTTTCTCAGGTCAGCGACCTTTCAGCGTAGTCGATGCTGAAGCCGAAGCGAAGCGTCGCTATATGATCTCGATCCGCATCAGAGACCTTGATTACAAGTTTTTCTGGCGGCGGAAAGTTGCGGCAGGCAAATTGGGCGAGCGCATTCAACGCTGCGTTCATCGCTTCTTGAGGATTTGGTACATCGATCGAGGTTTCCGCCTCGATGCTGTCTGAAATTTCCAGATAAAAAATTGTCATCGGTCCACCGCTGTTGCAGGACCTGTCAATGAGCGCAGCGTTTATTAGTTCCATCTAATATGAATGGCTTGCCTGGTCGAGCAGGAACATTCCGGAGTTGGAGATGATTGGTACGGGAGCGTACAAAAAGGTGAGGGCATGCCCCGGTATTATTTCGATGTTATCAACGGCCACGGCCTGGAACGAGACGACGACGGTCAGGACCTCTCCTCCGAAAACGAAATTAGGCGCGAGGTAACTCGCATTCTCACTGACATCGCAAAAGACGAAATTTCCTATGCTGACGCAGCGAATATCCGGGTGAATGTCCGAGATCGCAACGGATTGCAGGTGCACTACGGAGAAATATCGTTCCGAAGCGGCAGCGATTGAAGACGTCGCTGGATCGACAATCGTCACTAGTGTCGTTTGCCGCACCGACCCTTTGTTCCCGTAGGCTGACGACACCGCCTCATGGATAGATCGACGGTGCGGATACCGACGAGTTCAATTGGGATAGCCAAGGACGTTTGGTCGGCTAAGCAAGTCAGCCACGCGCTCGAGCGTCGTCGGTTCCGTTGGCTTGATCAAGTCTTACCTTCTGCCCATCAGCCCACGAACGCGCGAACTTCTCGAATGAGAAATGTTTCTCGGAGACTTCACCGTCTTCAACAACGCGGACGGTGAACTGCACGTCTTCGGGGATGACTTTGACCGAATTCGTCATCTTCCACTCCTGCACAAGGCCACTGTCACACTCGATGGCTCCGCGCCATCAGGACCCCCAGAATATCGCAAGAGCGGGCGCTGCCAAGGTATTTCAGGACTTCGTACGGTACCGGACGGTGACACCTGGCTAGTCGGCCGGTTTTTCCGTCGCAGGCGTTGATTTTGGCTTGTTCAATGGAGGTTGATCGATGCCTGCTTTGATCTTGATGCGGCGTCCAAGCGGCTTGAATCCGACCTCGTCAAGACAGGAACCGAGGGAGACGTTCTTCGAGGTCTTGACCCTGATGCTTCGCTTTACGGGCTTTGCCATCTCGCTCCTCCATCTCCAGTAAGCCCGCACCATGTACCCAGCCCACCCGTCGGGCAAGGCTCAACCGCCGCCGTCCCGAAAAAATCAATCGAGCCGGTCATTTAGCGGAATGGGCTTAGAGTGCTGATTCATTTCACGATTCGAAAAATTGACTGTTAGTGTCGTCTAAAAAACCACTTCGGACCGGCTTGACTCTCCCTTTTGAGCGGAACAGAAGAAGAACGTCAGCCGTTTTGAGGGACATGAAGTCCTCTGCAACGCGAACCTGAGGAGGGTCGTGAACGATGTCGCATGCCCGCAATTCTCAGGTCGTCGAAGAGCTCCGAGAGCGCATCGCGCACCTGGAAGGTTGCGCATCCCGGAAGGCGGTGGTGCTGCCATTCGGTGTCCCCGAGGTCGATGAGCGACTCCCGGGAGGTGGCCTGGCATACGGCGCGCTTCATGAGGTCGCAGGCGGCGGTTCCGGAACGGTGGACGGCGCAGCAGCGGCCCTGTTCACGGCTGGGATTGCTGCGCGATCAAAGGGCAAGGTCCTATGGTGTCTGACCCGCCCCGATCTCTTCGCCCCGGCGCTTTCGCAGGCGGGCCTCCATCCCGACCGGATCATATTCTGCGAATCCGACAAGGAGGAGGACGTTCTGGCGTCGATGGAAGAGGGGCTGGCCTTTGGCGGTCTTGCGGCCGTCGTTGGTGAACTGGTGCGGTTGCCGATGACGGCCTCCCGCCGCCTTCAGTTGGCCGCTGAGAAGACGGGAACGATGGGGCTGGTCGTGAGGAGGTGGAGGCGGCAGACCGAGGCTGCAGACTTCGGAAACCCCACGGCTTCGACGACGAGGTGGCGTGTCAGCGTGCTGCCTTCCGAGCCGTTGCCAACTGCGGGCGTTGGGCGGGCCAGATGGCTGGCGGAACTAATGCGTGTCAAGGCGGGCGAGTGTGCCGAGTTTGAGTTAGGAGCATGCGATGCCAAGGGTCGTCTCAGTTTACTTCCCGTATCTCGCGACAGATCGGATACGTCGTCATGGCAAGGGAGCCGTGCCAGCTGACCAGCCGCTTGTCGTGATCTCGCGGAGTGGCTCGAAGCGCTGGGTGTCGGCCGCTGACACTGCTGCCCGCAAGGTCGGCCTTCGTGTTGGCATGGCGGCCAGTAAAGCTCAGGCCGTCATCGCGAACCTGACGATGATCGACGCCGACCCGGCTGCGGACGCTGCCGCGCTCGAGCGGTTGGCGCTGTGGGCACTCCGGCAATACAGCCCCGTCGTAGCCGTCGATGGCGTGGATGGTCTCGTACTCGACATCGAGGGTGCCGACCACCTGCGCGGCGGGGAAGAGATGTTGATCTCGGGCCTCGTCAATCTGCTCCGCAGCCGCGGCCTGGCGGCGAGAGCCGCCGTTGCGGACACATGGGGTGCTGCCCATGCGATCACCCGCATGACGACTGCAGAGACCACGGTTGTTCCTGTCGGAGGCGTCAGCAAGGCCGTGGTCGGGCTGTCCATCCACTGCCTACGACTGCCGTCCGACACCATCCAGGGGCTTCGGACTCTCGGCATAGAGACGGTCGGCGAACTGTCGGCGATGCCCCGCGCTCCGTTGACCCTGCGTTTCGGAGCGGAAGTCGCACGGCGGCTAGATCAGCTTTTTGGTCGGGTGGCCGAACCCATCGAGCCTTTGCGAACACCTGAACTTGTCGAAGTTTCCCGGAATTTTCAGGAACCCATCGGTGCGCCAGAGACGATCGCGAAATACATCCGAAAATTGGTAGCCGATCTTACAGCCAGGCTCCAAGAGCGCGGCCTCGGCGTTCGCCGTTCCGACCTCGTCATTCATCGCGTCGACAACACGAGGCAGTCCGTCCGCGCGGGGCTCCAGAAGCCTGTCCGCGATCCGGCTCGGCTGTCGAAGCTTATCTGTGACCAGATCGAAAAGATCGATCCCGGCTTCGGTATCGACAAGATGGTCCTCGTCGCGGTGATGACCGAGCCGCTGGAAGAGCGGCAGATCGCGTCATCGCTGATCGAGGAACAGGTCGTCGATGTGACCCCGCTCATCGATATCCTCGGAAATCGAGGTCAGCGCCTGTATCGAGTGACGCCGGTAGCTTCCGATGTCCCCGAGCGGTCGGTCATGAGGATAGCTTCGACCGCGGACGAAACGGGGGCAGACTGGGCCGTGAAGTGGCCTCGTCCGTCGCGACTGCTGGCCCGTCCGGAGCAGATCGAGACCATCGCCGTCCTGCCGGACCAGCCGCCTGTCGTCATCAACTGGCGTGGCAAACGACGGCGCATCGTCCGGGCCGACGGCCCCGAGCGCATATTCGGCGAGTGGTGGTTGTGTCCGCGCGAAATGGAAGCTGTCCGCGACTACTTCGTCGTCGAGGACGAGAACGGCGAACGCCTCTGGGTCTACCGGGCGGGTGACGGCGTCGATACGGCGACAGGCTCTCACAAGTGGTTCCTCCACGGGGTTTTCGGATGAAATACGCCGAACTCCAGGTCACGACGCATTTCAGCTTTCTCCGCGGGGCTAGTTCCGCCGACGAACTCTTCGCTACTGCGGCTGCAATGGGCATCGACGCGCTTGGTGTCGTGGACCGCAATAGCCTTGCTGGCATAGTCCGGTCTTGGGAGGCGGCGAAGGCGACGGGCGTTCGCTTGGTTGTCGCCTGCCGTCTCGATCTCGCCGACGGCATGTCGCTCCTTGTCTACCCGACCGACCGTCCTGCCTACTCCAGGCTCACCCGCCTGCTGTCGTTGGGGAAGAGCAGGGGCGGCAAGGGAAAGTGCATCCTTAACCTCAACGACGTGGAAGCCTACAGCGACGGCCTGATCGCGGTCCTGATCCCCGACGAAGCCGACGATGTCTATGCGGGACAGCTCCGCAAGGTCTCTGCCATCTTTGGTGACCGCGCCTATGTCAGCCTATGCCTTCGCCGTCGTCCGAACGACAGGCTGCGCCTGCACAACCTGTCGAACATGGCGTTTCGCCACAAGGTCAAAACGGTCGTCACTAACGACGTGCTGTTCCATGATCCCTCTCGCCGCCAGCTCCAGGATATCGTGACCTGCATCCGCAGCCGCACCACGATCGACAGCGTGGGCTTCGACAGGGAAAGGCATGCCGACAGGTTTCTGAAGGCTCCCGAGGAGATGCATCGTCTGTTTTCCGAGTACCCGGAGGCGCTTGCCCGCACCCGCGAGATCGTTGATCGCTGCAAGTTCGACCTATCTGAACTCCAGTACCAGTATCCGGAGGAGGCGCTAGTTCCCGGTCTCGATGCCCAGCAGTCGCTGACGAAGTTCGCCTGGGAAGGTGCAGCAGAGCGTTATCCCGAAGGCATCCCGGAGAAAGTTCGCAAGGCGATCCTTCATGAACTCGATCTCATCAGGAAGATGTCGTATGCGCCCTACTTTTTGACGGTGTACTCGATCGTTCGCTTCGCCCGCTCGAAGGACATCCTCTGCCAGGGACGCGGGTCCGCCGCCAATTCGGCGGTCTGCTACTGTCTTGGGATCACCAGCATCAATCCCGAGACATCCGACCTGTTGTTCGAGCGCTTCGTGTCGATGGAGCGCAACGAGCCGCCGGATATCGACGTCGATTTCGAGCACTCCCGCCGCGAGGAGGTCATCCAGTGGATTTACGAGACCTACGGGCGTTCGCGCTCGGCTCTCTGCTCGACCGTCACCCGCTATCGGGCAAAGGGCGCGCTGCGCGATGTCGGGAAAGCGCTCGGGCTCCCTGAGGACCTGATAACGCAATTGTCGTCCGGGGTCTGGGGCTGGTCGGAAGGCGTCGGGGAGAAGCAGCTCAAAGAGAACAACATGAACACGGCGGATTACCGCCTGAAGCTGGCGCTGGACCTCGCATCCCAGCTGATGGGCGCGCCGCGGCATCTTGGCCAGCATCCGGGTGGGTTTGTCCTGACACAGGACAGGCTGGACGACCTCGTGCCGATCGAGCCGGCCAGCATGAAGGACCGCCAGGTCGTCGAGTGGGACAAGGACGACATCGAAGCCCTGAAATTCATGAAGGTCGACGTTCTGGCCCTGGGAATGCTGTCGTGCATGGCTCGCTCGTTCGAACTCCTGGCTGAACACAAGAACGAGCCGATGAGCCTTGCCGACGTCCCGCAGGAGGATTCGAAGACCTACGCCATGATCCGTAAGGCCGATACACTCGGGACATTCCAGATCGAGAGCCGTGCCCAGATGGCAATGCTGCCTCGCCTGAAGCCAAGGACGTTCTACGACCTGGTCGTCCAGGTGGCGATCGTGCGGCCCGGACCGATCCAGGGTGACATGGTTCATCCGTATCTTCGCCGCCGGGAAGGCAAGGAAAAGGTCGAATACCCGACGCCGGATCTCGAGGCCGTCCTTGGCAAAACCCTCGGCGTTCCGCTGTTCCAGGAGAGCGCCATGAAGGTCGCGATGGTATGCGCGGGCTTTTCGGCGGGAGAGGCCGACCAGCTGAGACGGGCCATGGCCACGTTCAAGTTCACGGGCGGGGTCAGCAAGTTCAAGGACAAGCTCGTCGATGGCATGGTGAAGAACGGTTACACCCGCGAGTTCGCCGAGAAGACATTCACGCAGCTGGAAGGCTTCGGAAGCTACGGCTTCCCGGAGAGCCATGCCGCTTCCTTCGCCCTCATCGCCTATGCGAGCTCGTGGGTAAAGTGCCATCACCCTGACGTTTTCTGCGCCGCCCTGATCAACAGCCAGCCGATGGGTTTCTATAGCGTCGCGCAGATCGTCACCGACGCCCGTCAGCATGGCGTCGAAGTCAGGCCCATCTGCGTGAACGCATCACGCTGGGACTGCACCATGGAACGGATCGGCAATTCTGATCGGTTCGCCGTCCGGTTGGGAATGCGGGTTGTCAAAGGGCTTTCCGAGATTGACGCGGCGCGCATCATCTTGGCCCGCGCCGACCAGCCGTTCGAAAGCGCCGACGACATGTGGCGGCGGTCGGGGATTCCGACGGCGTCCCTGGTTAAGCTCGCCCACGCGGATGCCTTCCTTCCGTCTCTAGGTCTCGAACGCCGTCAGGCACTGTGGGACATCAAGGCGATGCGCGACGAGCCGCTGGAGTTATGGGCAGCCGCGGCCGAGCGCGAGGCCGCGACCGTCGCCGAGATGCAGGAGCCCGAAGTCGTCCTGAGATCGATGACCGAAGGCAGGGAGGTCGTCGAGGACTATACGAATACCGGACTGACCCTGCGCGCCCACCCGATGTCGTTCCTTCGCAAGGACCTCGAGGGGAAAAAGATCGTCACCTGCGCCGAGGCGATGGGAGAGCGCGACGGAAGGTGGCTCTGGACGGCGGGGCTGGTTCTCGTGAGGCAGCGGCCCGGATCGGCCAAGGGCGTGATGTTCCTAACGCTGGAAGACGAGACCGGGATTGTCAACGCCGTCGTGTGGCCGAGCCTCTTCGAACGCCAGCGGCGGGTACTTATGACGGCGTCCATGATGGGTATCCATGGCCGTATCCAGCGTGAAGGCGAGGTGGTTCATCTGGTCGCCCAAAAACTTTTCGATTTTTCGGCCGACCTGTCGAGCCTGAGTGAGCGCGACGGGGACTTCCCGCTACCACATGGCCGCGGAGATCAGGTCAAGCATGGCGGCGGTCCCGATCCACGGGACCACCCGAAGCCCGCAGTGCAGGCGAGGGACATCTATATCCAGGACCTCCACATCGATACGCTGAAGGTGAAGAGCCGGAACTTTCACTAGTAGGACGGGCGTTTCCAGCGAACTCGTTTCGGTATCGGCGCTGAGATGGCGTGAAGGCTTTCAGCTTAGCTTGAAAGCTGTTGTTTCGGCCCCGAAGCGACGAATCTTGCGACAGGAGTGCGCCTTCATCTAGGTCATTCGGATAGTCTTAACCTTCAACCGAAAGCAGACCTCCGCACCGTCGAGTTGGACAGCACCTAAGAACTACTTTTACGCTATAGCCCACTAAGGCATTTCCGTTATGAACCGCAGGTGTCTGCACTCCTGAGGGGTCAATCAGGAGCTGACCGCCTCACTTGTCTCTCTCTTTGAGCGAATCGCCGTTCGGTGCATAGCGATAGGCGGTAGCGAATATTTCTTGAACCGTCGTGCAGGCAGTCGCGAATCCCCTGTGTCCGAGTTTTGTGGGGCTAGCTGTGTTGCTCAGGCGTCTGAACGCCGCCCCCTGTGTTAGGGTCACAATGATAAAAACGATCACCTTTTAGTGGTGCTCTCGGTCTGTTATGCAGAGTGTAATTTCGGGGGGTAGCATATGATTTTCAACGTGATTTCAAGAGCTCAGGCAATTCCGCAAAAAGGATTGAACGAGGCTTACCTTCGCATCGACCACTGGAACGATTTCAGCTTCGTAACGATGTTCGAAGTTGTCTTATTCGATGAAAACGGAACTAAGCATCAGCTCGGCAATGTTAAAATTGGTTTTGTTGAGCAAACGAAGCAAACGGCCACCCATTCGGTGTTGAGTTCCACCTTCGAGGAATTGGATGAAAAGTTCTTCTCACTCGGGGATGACGTTGCCTATTACAAGATAATAGCTGAGCAACTCACGGAAACATGCAGAACATCGTATCTAAAAGCGCTGCGAGATGTCGCTTATGCAGAGGTCGCCCTGGAGAGGGCAACCGGCCAAGAGGTTTTCAGGGTTTCGCTGCTTCGGTCCGTGAGCATGACGGCGGTGACCGGACAATATAGGCGGATTCTCGATGGCGGTGCGGAATTAACCGACTTCAACTTTGGTTACGAGCGCCCGAAAGACGAGAGGTACGCCGGCATCGACTTGGAGTTCAAGGTAACCGCCAGTTCCAAGCCCAACACCAATGTTCACGCGATCATTGGGCGAAACGGTGTAGGGAAGACAACGCTTCTGAACGACATGATCGATGCGATCATGGAACGCCCTGACAGGAAGGGCGGCTTCTACCTTCGAGACCTGTTTGGCACGATAGCCACCCCGGACAGATATTTCGCGGGACTGGTATCTGTCTCCTTCAGTGCATTCGATCCGTTTGACCCACCGCAGGAACAGGCGGATCCCGAACTTGGAACGCGCTATTCATATATCGGGCTCAAGCAAGAGGGCCAAAGTTCAGGTCAGCTCAAGACACTCGCCATGCTTCGAGATGAGTGCGTTGCCAGCATCGGCGAATGTTTTGCTGACCGAAACAAACGAGCTCGTTGGATAAGGGCTCTTTCAACGCTCGAGTCCGACGAAAACTTCAAGCGGATGGATCTCAAGACGCTAGCCATAAATGACGACTGGGGACAGGCTGCGAAGTCGTGGGTTGCCCGCATGAGTGCCGGGCATGCGGTTGTGCTTCTGACTATTTCAAAGTTGGTCGCCCGTGTCGAAGAAAAGACGGTGGTTTTGCTCGATGAGCCTGAAACCCATCTTCATCCGCCGTTGCTTTCGGCATTCACGCGAACATTGAGTCAACTGCTCCAAGACAGAAATGGGCTTGCAATTGTCGCTACCCATTCCCCAGTGGTCCTGCAGGAAGTTCCCAAGTCGTGCGTCTGGGTGATTAGCCGCGCCGGTCTCGCGCTCAAACGAGCACGTCCGCGCATTGAAACCTTCGGCGAGAACGTAGGCGTCCTTACACGAGAGGTATTCGGTCTCGAGGTATCGAAGTCGGGCTTTCATTCTCTACTCGCTAAAGACGTCGAGACCGGCAAAAGCTATGAGGAAATCGTCCTCGAGTACGATGGTCAACTGGGTCTGGAGGCAAGGGGCATTCTTCGTGCGCTGGTAGCCGAACCCCAGGCCGGAGTGCAATCCGAATGAGGCCGCTGAACCGTCCTGAGTACAATCCGCTCGATGTATTTTTTCAATGCGTCGCCGAAATAGGTGAAGCCGATCGCCAAAAGCCTTTCTTCGAGAATCAAGAACACATATCTCAATCGGTCGTCGATTTCGAAGCGGCCACTGCGACGAGGAGCTGGCATGCCCTGCCACGTGTCGGGCGAGGGCACCCCGAGGTGGTGATAAGGGGCACATTGACCAAGGGCGACCTGGTATCCCTTTATGGAGATTGCCTCGTGGGCGGTGCCGAAGCGAGGGAGTTGTACGACGCGCTGCTCGTATCCTCGGACGAGAAATGTCCCTTCTGCGGCGGGATCGGTCAGGTCCACACGTTGGACCATTACCTCCCGAAATCCAATTTTCCGATCTACTCGGTGCTGCCGGACAACCTTGTTCCGTGCTGCCGCGATTGCAATACAGGTAAGATGAGCTCGTTCGCTACGCAGCAGAGCGAGCAGACCCTTCATCCTTATCTGGACGAAACCAAGTTTTTTACGGAGCGATGGGTTCACGCCAGGGTCTGCCAGACAACGCCGATCTCGATCGAGTATTTTTGTTCACCGCCGGAGGAATGGCCGGAGATCGACAAGCTTCGAGCAAAGAGCCACTTCGATCAATACAACCTGGCACGCCGGTATAAAATCCAAGCGGGGGCAGAACTGGCACGCGTAATCCATTCGAGAATGAAGAGCCTTCGGGTTTTAAGTCCGGCACAATTCGCCGAGCATCTCGGTGACCATGCCGATGACAGCGGCTATGACCTCAATGGGTGGACCAGGACGATGTACTGGGCGCTTCGACGAAGCCTTTGGTTTTGTGGTGCCGACTTCAATGAGCCGCCGGGACAGGCTCAGGCCGAAGCCGTCGCGTAGCGTCAGCTATCGTTACGTGCGCCAGACTTGCGAGTGCAGTCCAGCAACTCGCGGAGTGGACTTTTCCCCTGAAATCAACAGTCGCGTGAGAATCTTGGATGCCTTGATTTATCTCGGCGATCAGGGAAGCTGGCGCTGGAACGAACAGAAACCTTCAGAAGGATTATGGTTAACTCGGAGAAGGCAAGGTTCGTTGTAACGATGATCGAGGTGCGCTCGTAGAGCCTGCTGATCAGATGGAACAGGAGCTGACGCCAGCTTGGGCAAAATGGCAAATGGCCGAGTTCGGCAAGGATGATGAAGTCGAGACGGTTGAGATCGTGTAAACCGGCCGTCTGAATTCCGAGGAACTCCCGCCAGTTTGAGCCGACAGCGGTCGTCGGCACCACGGTGGTATGGCCGCTGTCGTCTATTACGCTCCAGAAGCGGTCAGACTGCTGTCGGCCCTTCAAACCGGACATCGGGCGAAGTTTTTACGCTTTGGGTTTACTTCCAACATCAGGGCCACCCACGAACTCGCCGTCAACGCGGCGGTACATGAGCTTCGCCCAGGTTTGGTGACAGCCTTAGTGTCGTCTGGAAGAAGAAGTATGACTCAGGTGGGTTACCGATGTCGTTCGGCGTCGTCCTGGCCAACGTTACGGTCGAGAACCAGTCCTGCGGCCACGTGATAGGGGAAGTGCCACCGAAACGTCCCACGCCTCGGCGATGGGGTCCGATCGACGCAGGGCGAAGGGGAGAGAATGCCAAGTCCCAGGAGAGCCTGGTCTGGCTGCCGGCGTTGAGGTGAGGGAGGCCCAAAAGCCAAGATTCACGACGGCTTCGGACAGGTCAAAGAAGCCGGACCCTATCAACGATCCTGAAGAAAAGCGCGTTCGAGACCTCGCCAAATCCGACACCATTCTCATGATCCGGAACATTCGACCATCCGGTGCATTAGCATCCATGGATGAAGCTGAATTTGCCAGGCTGAACGAGCCTATCGCTCTCGTCGTTGATGACGAACCCCTGATCCTCATGGATACTGCGGATATGATCGCTGACGAGGGCTACGCCATCGTCGAAGCGAGGACCGCTGACGAGGCTTTCGAGTTCCTTACCCGATACTCCTCCCTCCAGTTGCTGTTCACCGACGTTCAGACCCCCGGACATCTTGACGGCTTCGATCTAGCTCGCAAGGTGGCCGACCGTTGGCCACATATCTGCGTCATAGTCGCGTCAGGTGCGGCCAAGCCGAAGCCTGGGGACATCCCTGAGAACGCCACATTCATCTCAAAGCCCTTCAGCGCCCGGCTCGTACACGACGTGCTGAGAGAACGATGCGTCTCGACAACGCCGTAGCGGCAGACAGCTTATGCCTGCGATGCCTCACATCTCAGGTGCATTTTCGCGCGGACCTGTTACGTTGCCGCGACGCTCAGGGGGTGGAATGTCGGTCATTCGGCGTAACAACGTTGTGGTCTCCGGACATGGAGAAAAGGCAATCGTCTTTTCACACGGTTTCGGGTGCGACCAGAATATGTGGCGGTTCGTTGCTCCAGAATTCGAAACCCGTTTCCAGACCGTACTGTTTGACCACGTCGGTGCGGGCAAATCAGATCTCGGCGCATATGATCCTGAAAAATACGGCGACCTTCACGGCTATGCCGAGGACCTCGTGGAAATCGGCGAGGCGCTTGGCCTGAAACAGGCTGTATTCGTGGGCCACTCGGTGAGCGCAATGATCGGCGCTCTGGCATCCCTCAAAGCTCCTGACATGTTCGAGGCGCTTGTGATGGTCGGCCCGTCGCCCCGCTATATCGACGACATTGGCTATAAAGGAGGCTTCAGCCCGGCAGATATTGAGGAATTGCTCGCTTCGCTCGCGGACAATCACATGGGTTGGTCGATAGCGATGGCTCCAGCGATCATGGGAAACTCGGACCGCCCCGAACTCGGGCAGGAGCTTGCCGACAGCTTCTGCAGGACCGATCCCGCGATCGCGAAGGCATTCGCACGGGTGACCTTCACTTCCGACAATCGCGCCGACCTGCCGCGGGTGACGGCGAGAACGCTCATACTCCAGTGCAAGGATGACATCATCGCATCAGAAGCAATCGGCGAGTATGTACGCGACCATATCCCGGGAAGCAGGCTGGTCGTCCTTGACGCGACTGGTCACTGCCCAAATCTCTCGGCTCCTCGCGAGGTCGTCGCCGCCATCCAGGATTTCGTCTAGGCAGCCGATGGACCACGATACCGATTTCCGCGATCTGTTCGACAACGCACCGTGTGGATACCTTGTTCTGAACGACAAGGGCCGCATCGTGCTCGTAAACGAGACGCTCCGAATATGGCTCGATCTGGTGGACGACGAGCTTCTAGGCAAACGCCTGCTCGATCTCCTGCCCGTGGCGGGCCGTGTTTTCTACGAAACTCATTTCGCACCCCTCTTGCGCATGCAGGGTTTTTTCCATGAGGTCGCGCTAGATGTGGTCCGGAGAGACGGTACGAGGCTGCCTGTCCTTGCCAATGCCACTCAGCGCGTCGATGCAGATGGCGAAGTCAAGGAAACCAGGATCGCTCTCTTCCAGGCGACGAGCCGACGCAAATATGAGCGGGAACTATTCGAAGCAAACGAGGCCGGTGACCAGGCACGGAAGGAAATCGAGACCCTCAATAAGGCCCTGACCGAAACAGGCCGCCTGCGCGACGAATTCATCGCCATCCTCGGGCACGATCTCCGGAACCCAGTCGCTGCTATCGGAGGCGGCATGCGCATTCTGTCAAAAGAGGACCTCAGTTCAAGAGGTCAGCAGGTCGTCCGACTGATCGATGGCAGCGTTGCCCGCATGGGCAGACTGATCGATGACGTACTTGACCTGACCCGTGGTCGAATGGGTGGCGGCCTTACGATCTCCCGTAAGGTCGAAGAGGACCTTTCCCTCCACCTCAAGCAAGTCGTGGCGGAGCTTTCTACTGGGAGCGGCAGACGCATCGACGTCGAGATTGACCTGCCTGAACCAGTGCTCGTGGATGCCGGACGCATTGACCAACTGGTCTCGAACCTTCTCGGGAACGCACTATCTCATGGAGCGGAAGACAAACCCGTCGGGCTGTCGGCACGAGTGGCTGGACATGACCTGGTCATTTCTGTCTCCAACGGCGGCGACCCAATCCCGCCCGAGACGATTGGCCGCCTGTTTCAACCTTTTTTTCGAGGAGGTGACGCTGCGGGACGTCACGAGCAAGGCCTCGGGCTCGGTCTTCATATCGCCTCCGAGATCGCAAAGGCACATGGCGGAACGCTCTCGGTGTCGTCCTCCGCCGAGAAAACAACATTTGAGTTTCGCATGCCGATCGGTGCGGAAAACTGAAGGTGCGCGGTGACGAGGGTAACCGACTTCATTTCCGAGCTCGTCCAAGCCGCTAACACCCTCCCTTCGTTGGCTCCATCCGAGCGTCGGCGGCTGATCGAACGGGGCATCTCGACCGTGCAGGCCCAGAGAGAGCTACTGCACGTCAATGGAAACATGGTCGTAATCCAGCCCGGGTTCATGTCGGACATGCCAACGCTTGCCGAGATGGCGGGGGACAACGAGGTCGTAGATGTCCTCGTGAGCGCCGGGATGCTGATGCTCGCCGGGGAGATCAGGCGTCTGCGCATCCTCTGTAACGTGGACGGAGACTAGTTCCCGTTGTTCTCATTCCGTTCCTGTGTTATCCCGTTGCGCGTTTCTGTGGGACCAGTCGATGTCACGCCTGTACGCGATAACTCGAACCATGGACGAGATCGTCGCGCATTTCGGCGTGGACGTTGCGAGTCCGGTTGACCTCCCGTGCGAGACGATCGAGGGCACACACGGACTGATCGTGCTCGAGAAGGACGGTCTCCGTCTGCTCAAGTCGATCCCGTGGGGCTTCCCGAGGCAGACACGCGAGATGCGGACAGGCGGGGAGCCGCCAGGTCGCATCGGTCTCGTAGCTGACCTTACCAATCCGCGGTGGGATCGCATTGTCGTTGATCCGCGCTATCGATGCCTGATACCGCTCACTCACTTCGCAAATCCCGACGGCCCCAAGGGCGAGAAGACGAGGACATGGTTCTCGAAGAACCGCCAGCCGTTGATGGCTTGGGCCGGGTTCTGCAAGAACACGGCTGACTTCGGACCCGTGTTTGCCGGAATGACGATGACGGCGAACGAGAAGATCAAGCCGTTCAACGACCGCATGCCGGTCCTTCTGAAACCAGACGAATACGACCGCTGGCTTCACGGTTCGATCCAGGACGTCATCGCGATCCAGTTTCGCGATCCCCCGCCTTCGGAAGACTTCGAGATCCTTCACACTCGAGACCGCTGGCAAAGCGGGACGCCGCCAGGGAAAGCCTTGTCGCGCCGGGCCAACGACGCCATGTTCTAGCAACCCGCGACCTATCGGGAGACAACGCATGTGCAACTTGTATACCGTCCGCAAGTCCGCCGCCGAGGTAGCCGCACACTTCCGGGTGGCGAACCTGATGGCATCCAACGCTCCTGAGGAGGTCTACCCTGGGACCCCTGGCATGGTCGTTACGGAAAACGAAGGCGTGCGGGAGCTGCGGTCGATGACTTGGGGGTTTCCGATGCGGTTCGCGACTATGAAGCCGGACGCGAAGCCCAAGCCCGTCAACAACATCGCGGACCTGACCAAGGGTACTTGGGTCGGTCTGGCCCGCAAGCCGCAATGGCGCTGCTTGATCCCCCTTACGCATTTCGCTGAACCCGAGGGGCAGAAGGGTGCGATGACCAGAACGTGGTTTTCGTTGCCGGACGAGCCCGTTTTCGCGTGGGCCGGACTCTGGCGCGTCAGCGACGAGTGGGGTCCGGTATACTCAGGCGCAATGACCGACGCCAACGCGTTCGTGGCTCCCGTCCATAACCGGATGCCAGTGATACTCCACCGCGATGATTACGATCGATGGCTACACGGAAGCTTCGAGGACGTGCTGGCCTTCCAAAGGCGGTCCTTCCCGCCAGAGCTGATGTCGATGGAGAGGACGTCCGAACTCTGGGTCAAGAAAAGGACGGCGACGGAAAGTCCGCTACTCCTGTGACATGACCATTGAACTCGCCCTCAAGCTTGCCCGTTGGCTAGGCGTCAGCTGGCCTGGACCTCAGGAACGACTTCGCGAGGCACGGGTTATATTCAGTCAGCCGTGGAGGAGCGCGAGATGGTAGACAAGGAACAGCAGCAGCGTGAGCGGGCTTACAAGATCTGGGAAGACGAAGGTCGCCCGGAAGGTTCACACGACGAACATTGGCGGCGTGCCGAAGAACAGCATGAGCTGGCCGAGCAAGAATCCGAGGATGTGACGAAGGTCAATCAGCAGGCCGACGACAGGTTCGCGAGGGACGACACCGAAAGCACGTCGGTAGCAGACATAAAGCCGCCATCAGCGGTGAGCCCCGATTGATAGAGACGACAACTTTCTGCGGCCATTGAAATCCCGAGGCCTTTGCTTCGCTCGGAGTGCAAGGACGTCCTTTTCGAATATCCAAACCTTGCCGTCGTCGCCATCTCCCCGCGCCAACATCACTTCGGCCATGTCACGGTAGACATCTGCATAGCGTGCCAGGCGCTTTAGCGACGCCTGTGGAGGATCGGCGGTGGCGATCATCGCCTCGCGGGTTACGACGACGATCCAGACCGACGTGCCATCAGTCACTCCGAGATGGCCGTTCTCTCCGAAGAGAAAAGGGGAAGGTTCGCACAGTTCCATTTCGACGACATTGTCCATCCTATCCCGCCTTCTTGCTTTTGAGTTCGTCGGCCAATGACTTTTTCAATGCGTCCATGATGTTGATGACGTTGGAGGCCGGAGCGGCCGTCTCTTTGCCTTTAGTTGACTTCTTGACAGGCTTGAGGGCTTTCTTCTTTTCAGCGATGAGCTTGAGGAGGCTCTCCTGGATCGGGTCGCTGACCATGTCCGGCGACCATCGCGCAGTCTTCTGCTTGATCAGCTTTTGGGCCAGCGGCAACAGATCTGGATCGGCTTCGTCCTCGATGTCCTCGAAGTAGTTCTCCTCGGGTCTGACCTCGTCTCCGAAACGAAGCGACCAGAGTACGATGCCCTCACCGCGAGGCTCGAGGACGACAGCGCGCTCGCGGCGGCCGATGACGAGCTTCGACACACCGACAACCTTGTCAGCTTTCATCGCATCACGGATGACAGCGAATGCCTCGTTTCCGACGGCGTCGTCGGGCATCAGATAGTGCGGTTTCTCCAGATAGACCCACTCGATGCTGTCGGCGGGCACGAACTTCTCGATGTCGATCGTCTTCACGGTATCGAGGGCCACGGCATCGAGGTCGTCTTCAGTCAGGATGACATAGTCGTTTTCGCCGCGGGCGTACCCTTTCGCCTCGTTCTTGTCGCGCACCGGTTTTCCCGTCACCGAGTCGAGGTACTGGGAGACGACGCGGTTGCCGGTCGCCTTGTTCAGGGTATGGAAGCGCACCTTCTCGGATTCGGATGTCGCCGGGGTCATCGCTACCGGACAGGTGACGAGGGAGAGTTTCAGATAGCCTTTCCAGTAGGGACGCAATGCCATGATCAGTCTCCTCAGCCTGCTTTGCGCTGTGGGGCTGTCTTCACCGCGGAGGACTTCGCGGCCGTCCCGCGCGCGGCGCGTTGCCGTCCGGTGCCAGCGTTGGCATTGGCGGCAGTGCGTTTCGGTTTGTCCGCTGCGGCCTTCATCATTCCGGCGCTTTCACGCAACGCGGCCAGCAGGTCGTTTGGCTTCGAGACTTCGACCTTCTTCTTTTTCGGGAGTGCCTTGCCTTCGATCTTTGCCTTGACCAGTTCGGCCAGCGCCGCTTCATAGCGGTCATCGAAGGTCGCAGGATCGAACTCGCCCTTCTTGGTGCCGATGATGTGCTTGGCGAGATCGAGCATCTCACCCTCGATCTTGATCTTCGGCAGTTCTTCGAATGCCTTTTTCGACGAGCGTACCTCGTAGTCGTAGTTCAGCGTCGTGGCTATGAGGCCCTTGCCATGGGGCCGGATCAAGACGGTGCGCATCCTGCGGAACAGGACCGTGCGAGCGATCGCGGCGACATTCGATTTCCGCATGCCATCGCGCAGGGCCGCGTAGGCGTCGGAACCCATCCTGTCTGGCGTCAGGTAGTACGGCTTATCGAAGAATACGTCGTCTACATCGGAGCAGGGGATGAACGCCTCGATCTCGAGCGTCTTGTTGCTCTCGGGGATCGTTGCCGCCACCTCTTCGGGGTCGATGATGATGTATTGCCCGTTTTCGATCTCGAAGCCCTTGGTCTGGGCTTCTTTCGGTACAGGCTCCTCGGTCTCGCTGTCGATAAACACGCGGTTGACGCGGTTTCCGGTGGCGGTGTTGATCGTGTTGAAGGTGATGCGATCCGATGTAGACGCAGCGGTGTAGAGCGCCACCCCGCACGACACCTCGCCAAATTTCACGAAGCCTTTCCACTGTGCCCGCTGGCCTGCCATGACGCTGAACTCCGACTCGACTGATTCGCGACTCAATCGTTACGCAACCGATTCGTTCCGAATCGAAACGAATCGGTTTTCAATGGCTTGGCGTTGGAAGCGGAATCGCTCTCTGAAGCCTTGACGATCATACTCGGGTCAGAGGTCGAAGGCCGCCACCGCCAAGCCGTCCTCCCCTCGTCAGACGGAATGGTCGCGGTTGAAGGTACCGGCTTCAGTGATGGGATGAAAATCAGGCCTAAGTCCGAGCCGGTACAACGCTCATAGTGGACCATAAACGAGGCTGTTGTTACCTTGGGTCGAAGCCAAGTGATTCCAATGTCGCCTGCGCCTCGAAGGCCTTGGCGAAGACCTCCAGATAAGCCTGTGGCCAATCCGCTTCGTCCCATCGACTTCTCGAACGATCCGTTCCACCATCGAGCATCGGGACGAGCGGGTAGGCTGGAAGCCGTCGCCCGGACCGCTCCGGCCGCTGGCTGCGCCAGGGGCGCTTTTCACGCTTGGCAAAGGCGGTTTTCGGACGATTGAGGCGCGTTTTATGCTTTAGGCCGAGGCGGACGCCTGGGCGCGTCGTTGTTACCGTGGGCCGTGGGGCGGCAAGTGAACGCCGGGCGGATGAAATATTTTTCTAAGGCGGCCGCGCCGCGCCGTCGAACGAGCCCGACACTCGGAGTCTTCACTAAAGCGTCGCCACGCTTCCGATCCATCTCACAAATTCTGTTCCAAAAAAGCCGGGCGCACCGCGCCGGAAGTTTTGATCTCACCCGCGAAGCCCTGGTTATCCAGTGACCGCCGCGCCGCCATATCTGTACCCTGCGCTGCGGAGTCTGGAATTGAGCCAGTAAATCGGTGTCTCAGGAAACGTACTGTTGTTACGGGCTGGCCATACGCTGCGTTTCTAATACCTTATGCGGGGTCTATATATATATCGCGTATGTAACGACTTAGGTGACGTAAACAGTGTTGCTCGAAACAATATGCTGGTATTTCAAAATGTTATTGACGAATCCTAGAAGTTCGCGTGAGTTATATTTGGCGCGAAACGCCGCGACGATACAGTCGCACGTGTCCCCGCCGGTTGTACCGGGGACGGTGCAGAAGGAGGATCGAACAATGGCATTCCCGACCGGATACTACACGCTCAAGCAGGTTTGCGAGTTTCTGACGCTGTCCAAGTCGACGATATACTGGATGCGGAGGAGAGGTGAATTCGTCGAGGCGGTCGATCTGACCAGCGGGCGCATCGGCTTTCCGATTCCGGAAGTCCATTCGTGGAAGCTTCGCCGGGACGAGGCGCGCGGCGGCCCCCGCCGGCAGCGTGGACTGATCCGATGCCGGCCCCTCCCAGTCTGGAAGGCGAAAGGCGACGAGCGAGGAGGCACCGGCCGCAAGTAGCGCAGCCCTGACACAGGCCGCGCCTCTCCGGAGAGTGTGCTACCGGTCATGCTCGATCCTGGCGAGCACGTCGAGCGCGCCGCTGTCGATGGCCGCGACGATGGACCCGACCCGCTCTTCGAGCGGGCTTCCGGGCCTTTCCGACCACTCGCGCGACCACGCCACGCCGAGGAGAGGGCTGTAGGCAGTCAGTTTCAATCGACCACACGGGACCGCCATTTCCTTCACCCAGGTCGCGCCGTAGCGTTTCTGCCGTCTGAATTCTTCGGCGGTGACGAATTTTCCGTAACCGGCGTAATGCATAGTGACCATTTCGCAGAATTCGGCGACGGCGAGGCCGATCGGCATCCCGTGGACGAAGGCCACGGTCGGGCGAAGGGGCGACCAAATCCGCACGCTTCCGGGGCGGCGTTCCCCCCTGGGGTCAGGCGCGATGCGCGTGAATTCGAACGAGGGGGCGATCGCAACGCGGTGGCCCAGCGTCCCGAGGGCGTTGAACAGGCGGTCGGCAAAGCGGAGGCACTTTGCGAGGCAGGGAGCGGAGACCTGTACGTCGACCACCAGCTTTTTCTTCGGCTTGAGATAGAAGCCGTCCACGCCCGGTTCCGCCCCCCGGAAGGAGTCCTCGGCTGCGCGGATCAGCGGATGCTTCGATTGGTCCGACGGCCGCCGCGCTGGTCGTTCTCGCGCGGCCGGCGGCGTGTACGGCCGCGGTGGTCGGGTCGACTTGGCCCACCCTCGTGGTGTCACCGGTCCGGCCGGCGGCAGCGGGGGCGGCTCCGGCGCTCGCCCCGCGGCGTGCTGTGCCCAATAACCAACGGGGGGGCGGGGCACGTCCAGCCTTTGGCAGATGCGGCCCAGGTAGCTGTCGGATACTCCGCAGACCGCGGCGGCCCTTGTGCCCGACGCTGTCCAGACAAGATGGTAGAGCTCTTCCCGCGTGATCATCGACGCCTCCGCTTCGCGGGTGGCTCCGTCCCGCCGGGTCCGGCTTCCGCCCGGGGCGACGCTTCCGCGCGAGCTCCTGTGATCAACTGCTCCAACCGGTCCGCCCACAACGAGAGAGCTTCCGCCGTTTCGTCCAGGTAGCGGTACTGGTCGTATATTCTTTTCAATCCCTTTTTGCCGTGGCCCAGGATCGTGTCGATGACCGGTTCGGGTATCTTCAGTGCGGCCAAGTTCGTGCGGACGACCCGCCGGTCGTCGTGCATTACGAACCGCTCCATATTCACGCCGGGCGAGATTTCCGCAAGCTCGGCCGACACCCTGGCGCGGAACGCGTCCATCGCACCGGCGACACTCACCGGCAGCTGGCCGTTCGTGGTGCTGAACACGCAGTCGCCGTGATAATAGGACAGACCGCCGCGGATTTTCTGTAGAAGGTCAATCATTGCGTCGGAGAGCGGGACGAGATGTTGGGTCCCCGCCTTGAAGCGTTCATTCGGCACGGTCCACAGCTTTTCGTCCCAGTCGATCTCCGACCAGCGCATGCCGGTGAGCTCCGCTTTCCGCACGCCGGTCAGCAGCAGCGCCTGGAAGAAAGGGCCATAGGGATAGGGGGTCTCGTCTGCCGCTCTCCAGTATGCCAGCACTTCGTTCTTGTGCAGGATGCGGTCCCTTACTGTACTATGCAGGCCGAGCACGGCGGCTTTGAGATCCCGGATGGGGTTCCTGGGATTGTCCGGGTCCAGGCCGTAGGCAAGCTGCCGGTCGGGGTCCATCAGCCAGGTGAAGAATGTCTTGAAGAGGCGGAACGTGACGTGAGCCGCCGCGGGCGCGGGGCGGGCGCGGATATCCTTGACCAGCTTTGAGACGTGAAGCGCCCTTACCTCTGACATGGGCAGCTCAAGCCACGGGTTCCGTCGGGGGTCGAGCATCTCGCGCCGTATCGCCGCGATGTCCTGTGGAACGTGCTTGTTTCTCTCTCGGTCCGGCAATTCGGCGATGTAGTCCTCCATCACCGACGCGAACGTATGCCGGCGCGCCAGTTCCTCTTGCTCCTCCTGCCGTTCCTTTTCCTTCTTGGGGTCGAGGCCGCGCTTGACCAGGGCGTTCCAGTCCGACGCTATCGCCCGGGCCTCGTCGAGCGAGATTCGCCCGTGCACCCCGATGACCCTGCGGGTCGAATTTTTCACGCGTTCGAACCGGGCGAGCAACACGAATGTCTTCTGCCGCGGGCCGACGCGGACGAACAGGTTGGGCACATCCCCGTCGGGGACGTCATACCGCTTTCCGTTGCGCGGCGGCGGCAGGTTTTCGATCCGGCTTTCGGTCAGTCCATGAGGGCGGGACATCGCAATGCTCCTTTGGCAGGGCAGCGCGCGGGGCAGCAGGAGCGGCGGGAAGCGCGGTGCCGGGATGACCAAAATGAGCATCGGGGCCGGGCCAAGTCCATGACAACGTTAGGTTCGAACCCGAATGAACGAGTCCGCACTATTCCTCACGGACCTGGAGTTTCGCCTTCTAAGCAGCAGGTCGCAGGTTCGAGTCCTGCAGGGGTCGCCAAGCTTGATCTGTCCGACCCGGATGCCCGGACCCTTCCAGCTGATCCGCGCGACTACCTAACGCGGTAGACGGACATGGCCACCGGGTATGCATAGACGCCCCGGTAGAAGAACCCTTTGCGATACAAACAACCCCGCAGCCGCACCGCAGGCAGGCTGGCCTCAGCGATCGCTCCGGCCTCTGCCAGACCAGCTTCGGGGAGGCATCGCGCCAGCGCCCTGTTGTAGGCCTGCATGAGCTGAGGGCTGCTTTCCACAGGCACGGCTCCGTAGAGCCGCAAATCCGACCGGGCTTCGGCCGCCATCGGTATGCAGGCCAGGCCAAGTGCCACGCCCAATGCGAGCTTGAGGTTCATCTGTTCGCTCTCCGCTTGATAGGATGCCGCCTTGAACGCGATGCCATGCGATTTGTTCCTGAGCTGTGTGTGTGCCTATACTCCAAGCCGCCGTATCTCCGACCCGTCGCCGGTCGGCGCGGCTCTGCCTTGGGAGGGGAAGATGAAATGCATCATCGGATTTTTCACAACCAAGCCCGGCAAGCGCGAGCAATATCTCGAGGCGGCGCGTGATCATCTGGAGAAAAGCCGGCTCGACCCCGATTGCCTTTACATCGAACTGGTCCCGATGCCGGATCATCCCGACAAGCTCCTGCTCACGGAGGCTTTTACCAGCGAGGAAGCACATCGCCGACATGAGGATACCGATCATATGCGAGCGCTTTGGGCCGTAGGGCCGATGCTTCTGTCCCACGTCGTCATCGACAATGTCATATCGGCGTCGGTGGAACACATAGACGAGCGTTTTGAATAACACCTGAAACCGCCCGCCGTCGCCGCCGAAGTGGCTGGGGCCACGAAACCCCATTCTTGCCGCATTGAGGATTCGGAATTGCCGCATTGTTTCGTATGATGGGCGTTGTCGGTTCCGTGGCGTCACGCGAGCGGAAGACAGATCGGCGATTGAGCGGCCATGGCCCTCGGAAAACGCCTCCAACACATTGAAATGGTTTTCATTCGGGCAGCTCGAACTGCCCGGACCCTTTGCTTGTTTTGAGCTTCGAGTGGGATTCATATGAAAAGGATATCGTCCGCTGGCGCGGTTTGGGCGCTTGCGTGTTTTTTGACGGCCGGTCCGGGGTTTGCGGAAGACACCCCACTGATCTGGAACCCGATCCGCAGTTCCGACACCAGCTACTCCGTCAAGCTCGGCCTCAAGCTGCCGACCCGGCTCGAAACCGAGGCCGGCGTGTCGATGGGCGTCGATACGTCGACGAGCGGAACTCCGCTGGATACGCCCATCAAGTTCTGGAGCAATTTCACGGCGGAAAAGATCCAGACGCCGGCCTATCAGTTGAACCGCGGCGTCGGTGTCGATCTCGACGGCAATACCGGCAGCGCCGGGATCACCATGAATTATTACGAAAAGGAAATCGCCACGCCGACGATCGATATCGAGAGGCGCAGCAGCTACGGCCTGCGGTATGACGGCGCCTCGGGAGAATGGCTCGGCCTTGATGCGAGCCAGTCGGTTCGCCTGTCGCATAGCCCAAGCAGCACGGCGCTGGTCGGGCGGGCAAGCGGCAGCGACGGGTTTCGCACGCTCGGAGCAGGCGTCGCCGTGGAGAAGAGGCTCGGCCGGTACATGACGGTCACCGGCGCGCTCGACCGCACCTCGGATGCGCCCGAACCGGTCACGAGCGTCAATGCTCGTTATTCCTTCCGCTGGTGAAACGAACCGCTGGTGAAACGAAAATGGGGCGCCGAAGCGCCCCATGATTGCGTGCCCGTAAAGCTGTCAGTGCAGGATCTGGCTCAGGAAGAGCCTCGTGCGCTCGTGTTGCGGGTTGTCGAAGAATTCGGCCGGCGAGTTCTGTTCGACGATCTGGCCTTGGTCCATGAAGATCACCCGGTGTGCGACCTGGCGGGCAAAGCCCATTTCATGGGTGACGCACAGCATGGTCATGCCTTCTTCCGCAAGGCTCACCATCGTATCCAGCACTTCCTTGACCATTTCCGGGTCGAGCGCCGACGTCGGCTCGTCGAACAGCATGATCTTCGGTTTCATGCAGAGCGAGCGGGCGATCGCCACGCGCTGCTGCTGGCCGCCGGAGAGCTGGCCCGGATATTTATGGGCCTGTTCCGGGATCTTGACGCGGGCGAGATAATGCATGGCGATCTCTTCCGCCTGCTTCTTCGGCATCTTGCGGACCCAGATCGGCGCGAGCGTGCAGTTTTCCAGGATCGTCAGGTGCGGGAAGAGGTTGAAGTGCTGGAATACCATGCCGACTTCTCGGCGCACTTCATCGATCTTCTTCAGGTCGTTGGTAAGCTCGATGCCGTCGACGATGATGTTGCCAGCCTGGTGTTCCTCAAGGCGGTTGATGCAGCGGATCATCGTCGATTTGCCGGAGCCGGACGGGCCGGCGATAACGATGCGTTCGCCCTTCATCACCTTCAGATTGATGTCGCGCAGCACGTGGAAATCGCCGTACCACTTGTTCATGCCGATGATTTCGACGGCAACGTCGGTAGCCGAGACGGTCATTTTTTTGGGTTGGGCGTCTGCCATTTATATCCCCTTAGTTATCGTTTGTGGCTAGGCACAGCTTCAGGTCGGCTATCGCTTCAGGTTGGTGTCGAGGTGCCGCTCCATGAAGGCGGAGTAGCGCGACATGCCAAAGCAGAACAGCCAGAAGATGAAGCCTGCGAAGATGAGGCCCGTGATCGGCGTGACGGGGCTGATCCAGGTCGTGTCGGTGAAGTTCAGTTGTACGATCCCGAGAAGGTCGAACATGCCGATGATCGACACCAGCGACGTGTCCTTGAAAAGACCGATGAAGGTGTTGACGATGCCCGGGATGACCAGTTTCAGCGCCTGCGGCATGATGATCAGCCGGATCTTCTGCCAGTAGCTGAGGCCGAGCGAATCTGCGCCTTCGAACTGTCCTTTCGGAATGGCCTGCAGGCCGCCGCGAACGACTTCTGCCATATAAGCGGAGGCGAAGATCGCCACGCCTACCAGCGCCCGCAGGAAGTTGTCGATCGTCCAGCCGGTCGGCAGGAAGAGCGGCAGCATCACGTTCGCCATGAACAGCACCGTGATCAGCGGCACGCCGCGGATGACCTCGATGAAGGTGACGCAGATGACCCGGATCACCGGCATCGTCGAGCGTCGTCCGAGCGCCAGCAGAATGCCGACGGGGAGGGAGACGGCGATGCCGACGAAGGAGAGGATCAGCGTCACCATCAGGCCGCCCCAGAGCGGGGTTTCGACCTTCTGGAGCCCGAACACGCCGCCATGCAGCAGGAAGAATGAGACGATCGGCAGGCCGACGAAGAGCAGCAGCGCGTTCAGGCCCTTGCGAGGCAGCTTCGGCATCAGGACCGGCACGAGAAGGGCGATGAACAGGATCGCCACCAGCATCGGCCGCCAGCGCTCGTCGATCGGATAACGCCCGAACATGAATTGCTGGAAGCGGTCGCCGACAAACGCCCAACAGGCGCCGCTCCAGCCGTTCGGCTTGATGCCGCCCTGCACGGCGGTGGTGCAGAACGAGCGGTCGGTCCCGAACCACGCCGCCTGGACGAACAGCCAGTTGATCATGCCCGGCAGGATCCAGACCAGGAGGGCAACCGCAAGAATCGTCAGCGCGGCGTCTTTCGGTGTGGCCAGAAGGTTGATGCGGATCCAGCCCGAGGCGCTCCTGGTGCTGAGCGGAGCGGGCGCGGGGGCGATCATCTCCGGGCGGACATAGGCAAGGTTTTTCGTGTTCATGATCTTACCTCTCCACCAGGGCCATT
Source organism: Neorhizobium tomejilense (assembly GCA_002968845.1). Taxonomy (GTDB): domain Bacteria; phylum Pseudomonadota; class Alphaproteobacteria; order Rhizobiales; family Rhizobiaceae; genus Neorhizobium; species Neorhizobium tomejilense. The sequence goes on from PVBG01000003.1 coordinate 414,267, forward strand.
TTGGCGTTGAACCAGTTCATGAACAGCGAGGTCGTGATACTGATGCTGAGATAAACGACGAGCCAGATCGACACTACTTCGATCGCCTGTCCGGTCTGGTTCATCGTCGTGCCGCCGGTGGCGACCAGTTCCGGAAAGCCCACCGCAATGCCGAGCGACGAGTTTTTCGTGAGGTTGAGATATTGGCTGGTGAGCGGCGGGATGATGACGCGCATCGCCTGCGGTACAACGACGAGACGGGTCGTGGTGGCGGGCTGCAATCCAAGTGCTGCCGCCGCTTCGCTTTGCCCCTTGGCGACGGCCCGGATGCCGGCGCGGATCGTCTCGGCGATGAACGAGGCCGTATAGAAGGATAGGGCCAGGTAGAGAGCCACGAATTCCGGCGCGATCACGGATCCGCCCGACAGGTTGAAGCGGCCGGCGATCGGGAAATCGAACGTCAGCGGAGCGCCAACGGCAAGGAAGGTGAGGACCGGCAGGCCGACGATCAGCCCGATGGCCGTCCAGATCGTGTGGAACTGCTGGCCGGTCCGCATCTGCCGTTGTTTTGCCCAGCGCGCCACGATGAACGTCGCAACGATGGCGATCAGCAACGCAAGGGGGATGACCCATGCGGTATCACCCCAGACGGGTCTCGGGAAGGCGAGGCCGCGGTTGTTGAGCACCATGCCGAGCGGCAGTTTGAGCGAGTCCCGAACCTGCGGCAGCGACGAAAGCACGCCCTTGTACCAGAAGAAGATGATCAGCAGCACCGGAATGTTGCGGAAGACTTCCACATAGACGGTGCAGAGTTTCGCGATCAGCCAGTTCTTCGAGAGACGTCCGATGCCGATGATGAAGCCGATGGTCGTGGCGGTGATGATGCCGAAGAACGCCACCAGGATCGTATTGAGGAAGCCGACGAGGATGGCGCGCCCGTAGGTCGAATCGCTTGAATAGTCGATCAGCGAGGCGCCGATGTCGAAACCGGCGCGGCCTTTCAGGAACTGATATCCGGAAGCGGTACCTGAACGCGCAAGGTTGGCGACGGTGTTGTCGAAAATCGACCAGCCGATGCCAACGACGATGACGAGCGTGAGGACCTGGAAAAAAATACCCCGGATCTTGGGGTCGTAAACGTAGGATCTGAGAGTTCGCGCTTCGGAAGGCGCAATTGCAGCGTGATCTGTCATGCTGGCCTTTTCCCCTGTGACCTCATTTTTGAGGTCTTTTTCTTTTTATGCGTTTTTCTTTTATGCCGGGGGATAAGGCGGCAGCGGCCGCCTTATCCCGTCTTGGTCTGGCCGATTACCGAACCGGCGGAGCGTATTGCAGGCCACCCTTGGTCCAGAGCGCGTTCAGGCCACGCTGGATCTTGAGGGGGGTGTTCTGGCCGATGTTGCGCTCGAACACTTCGCCGTAATTGCCGACGGCCTTGATGATGTTGTAGGCCCAGTCGTTGGTCAGGCCGAGGTCGGTACCGATCTTGGTATCCTTCTCGATGCCGAGGAAGCGGCGGACGTCCGGGTTGGTGGAGGACTTGCGGATGTCGTCGACATTGGCCTTGGTGATGCCGAATTCTTCAGCCTGCACCAGCGCGTAATGCGTCCACGAAACGATATCGAACCACTGGTCGTCGCCCTGGCGAACGGCCGGGCCGAGCGGCTCCTTGGAGATGATTTCCGGCAGAATGATGTGCTCATCCGGGTTCGAAAGCGACAGGCGCAGCGAATAGAGGCCGGACTGGTCGGTCGTGTAAACGTCGCAACGGCCTTCCTGGTAGGCCTGGTTCACTTCCGGCAGCTTTTCGTAGACGACCGGCTTGTATTCGAGCTTGTTGGCCTTGAAAAAGTCGGCGAGGTTGAGCTCGGTGGTGGTGCCGGACTGAACGCAGACGGCAGCGCCGGAGAGTTCCAGAGCCGACTTCACGTTGAGGCTCTTCGGTACCATGAAGCCCTGACCGTCGTAATAGTTGACGGTACGGAAGTTGAAGCCGAGCGCGGTGTCGCGGTTGATCGTCCAGGTCGTATTGCGGAAGAGGACGTCGCCTTCGCCCGACTGCAGCGCCGTGAAGCGGGTCTGCGAGGTGGTCGGGGTGTATTTGGTCTTCGTTGCGTCATTAAAAAGGGCAGCAGCAAGGGCTTTGCAGTAGTCAACGTCGAAGCCGGACCAGTTGCCCGATGCGTCCGGTGCGGCAAAGCCGGCGAGACCGGTGTTGACGACGCACTGAACGAAACCCTTGGACTTGACGGTATCAAGCGTGGCGGCCGATGCCGCCGATGCGAAGCCAAGGACCGCTGCGCCAATCGCGGCTGACAGAAGCGTCTTTTTCATTTTCCCAACCTTTATCTGTGGTTTTCTGTGACTTGATGGAACCGGGCCGCTCCCCTGTCTTATCGAATACGGCCGGCCGCCCGCGAACCCTCCCGGTGCAGGCGCCGCTATCTCATTCGCAAAACAACGCAGGGTCAAGTGTCGCCTTTTCGAATTGCGTCTGAAATGAGGTAAATTCGTTAACCCGGCTCAGAAAACGCTCATTTACTTAAAGTTTGGGCAGCGCGTGATCAAAAGAGGTGCGTTTTCCGTGATGTGGCAGGCGACCTGATGTCTCTGCTTCAGGCTCCTTTCGCGGGGTTGACCGGGCCTTGCTCCGGCGGCAAAACTTTGCGCCTCAATTGCCAACGAAAGCTCTCCCCGACATGAAAAAGACGAACGAGTCCCTGTTCACCGGCGCTGGCCCCAACACGCGTCTCGCCCATATGGGCAACGACCCGTCCGACTACCACGGTTTCGTCAATCCGCCCGTCGTTCACGCTTCGACGGTGTTGTTTCCCGACGCAGCGACGATGGAAAAGCGGGCCCAGAAATACACCTACGGGACCCGCAGCACGCCGACGACCGATGCGCTTTGCGCGGCACTTGACGAATTGGAAGGCTCGGCCGGCACCATCCTCGTTCCCTCGGGACTGGCGGCGATTTCGGTGCCGTTTCTCGCCTATCTCTCGGCCGGCGACCATGCGCTGATCGTCGATTCCGTCTACGCGCCATGCCGCCATTTCTGCAACACGATGCTGACGCGCCTCGGCGTCACGGTCGAGTATTACGATCCGGAAATCGGCGCCGGTATCGAAGCTCTGATTAAGCCGAACACCAAGCTTATCCATACGGAAGCGCCGGGCTCCAACACCATGGAGATGCAGGATATCAGGGCGATCGCAGAGGTGGCCCACCGGCATGATTGCGTCGTCACGATGGACAATACCTGGGCGACGCCGCTTTATTTCCGGCCGCTCGATTTCGGGGTCGACGTGTCGATCCATGCGACGACGAAATATCCGTCGGGCCATTCGGACATCATCATGGGTTCGGTATCGGCCAACGCCAAGCATTGGCCCAAGCTCGAGGAAGCCCGCCTTGCGCTGGGCATCTGCGGCTCACCGGATGATTCCTACCAGATCCTGCGCGGCCTGCGCACCATGAGCGTGCGTCTCGAACATCATCAGAAGAGCGCGCTCGATATTGCCACATGGCTGGAGGGCCGCGACGATGTCGCACGCGTCCTGCACCCGGCACTGCCGAGCTTCCCCGGCCACGCGATCTGGAAGCGCGATTTCAAGGGCGCCAGCGGCGTCTTCTCCTTCGTGCTGAAGGCGCAGGGCGAGAAGGCGAAAGCCAAGGCGCATGCTTTCCTGGATGCGCTGACCTTCTTCGGCCTCGGTTACTCCTGGGGCGGTTACGAGAGCCTCGCGGTGCCGGTCAACCTGTCGGACCGCACCATCCGCAAGGCGCCGCCGGAAGGCCCGGTCATTCGCCTGCAGATCGGCCTCGAAGACGTGGCGGACCTCAAGAAGGACCTGGAAATCGGCTTCGCGGCAGCGGCCGAGATCTGATCATCTCGCCTTGAAGCCGTAAAGCCAGTCGAAATCCGCCGCAAGCGATTGCGGCGGACGCAGCGACAGGACGATATCGCGGCCGAGCCGGATCGGGCCGCGGGCGTGATAGGCGAAGCGGTTGAACAGGCCGCGGGCGCGAACCTTGGCGATCCGCCCCGTACGTTCGCTTTCGAAATCGGCGAGCGCCTGCGCAAGGGGCAGGGGACCGGCCATCCGGTTTGCGAGCACGAACGCGTCTTCGATCGCCATCGATGCGCCCTGGGCCGCAAACGGCATCATCGCATGCGCCGCGTCTCCGATCAGCACCATGTCGCGACCGTTGTGCCAGCGCCCGGCACTCACCTCGTAAAGCGGCCAGAAGGTCGGCTGTTCGGCTCTTTCGATCAGTTGAACGATGCGCCGGTCCCAGCGATGGAACTGGCCGAGCAGCATGCGCCGCTGCGCATCGCCGGCTTGCGCATCCCAGGTCTTGCCGGGGCTGATGCCGGAGGCGATTGCGACGATATTGAACCCGTCGATCTCCTTGAGCGGGTAGGCTACCGCATGGGTTGACGGCCCGAGAAAGGCGGTGACTTGGCCCGCGTCCAGCCAGTCGGGTCTGGCGCTGCCGGGAATCGTGAAGCGCCAGGCGACATTGCGCGAAAAATCGGGCTCCGGGCTGTCCGGTATGCCGGCGCGCAGATTGGACCAGACGCCGTCGGCGCCAACGATCAGGGGATAGGTTTTGCCGGTGATCTCGGCCAGCGTCCCGTGCGGATCCTTGCGGACAGGAGTATCCAGGTGGATGCCACAGAGCGGGTTCTGTTCGACCGCGGCAAGCAATGTCTGTTGAAGCGTGGCGCGATGCAGGACCCCATAGGGCGCACCCCAGCGCTCGCGGGCAAAACGCCCGGCCGGCACATGCGCAAGCGGTCTAAGCGACGTCCCCGAAACGAGCGCAATCCGCTCCGGCTCGGTCCAGACGGCTTCAAGCGCGGGCAGGACGCCGAGTTCGGAGAGCACGTGCGAAGCGTTCGGCGATATCTGCAGGCCGGCGCCGACCTCGATCAGGGCGGGCGCTTCCTCGAAAATGTCGCAGGCTATGCCGTGGCGGGCGAAGGCGAGTGCGGCCGTCAGCCCGGCCATGCCGGCACCGATGATCGCTACTCTTTCAATGGGCATGTCGGAATGCCGATCAGGCGGCCTTGACGTGGAAGACGCAGCCCGGCGGGTCGGTCTGTTCGGCCTTCAGCGACGGATTGTAGCGGTAGAGGGTCGAGCAATAGGAGCAGACCTTCTCGTTGTCGTCGCCCATGTCGATGAAAATGTGCGGATGGTCGAAGGGAACCGAAGCGCCGGTGCACATGAATTCCTTGACGCCGATCTGGATCAAGCGATGCCCGCCGTCGTTCTGGAAGTGGGGAATGCTGTGCCCGGCCATGATGGTCTCCGATACTTGAATGCGGCGCGTCTGATTTGCGCCGGACATTAGCCGCCCGCTTGGCGATTGTGTAGTGGGAAAACCGCCGCAGGCGCGTCGATTTCGTGTCGGGCACGGGTTCAAACGCCGCGGCTCATCCCTTATGTTCCCGGCGTCAATGAGGACTGCCCCGATGAATCTCAACGCGCCTGCCTTCTCCAAGTTTTCCCACGAGGGTCTCGACCTTGCCTATTTCGACGAAGGCGATCCCTCGGGCGATCCGGTGCTGCTCATCCATGGGTTTGCCTCGAGCGCGCTGGTCAACTGGGTGCATCCGGGCTGGCTGAAGACGCTGGGCGACGCGGGTTACAGGGTGATTGCCATGGACAATCGCGGGCATGGGGCAAGCGACAAGCCGCTCGATCCGGAAGCCTATCGGCCATGGGTGATGGCCGAGGATTCGATGGCGCTCCTCGATCACTTGAGGATCCCGGAAGCGCATGTCTTCGGTTATTCGATGGGCGCACGCATCTCGGTCTTTTCCGCACTCGCCCATCCGCATCGGGTACGTTCCCTGGTTCTGGGAGGTCTCGGCATCGGCATGACCGACGGGGTAGGGGATTGGGACCCGATCGCAGACGCCTTGCTTGCCCCGTCGCTCGATGAGGTCAGCCATGCCCGCGGCCGGATGTTCCGCGCCTTTGCCGACCAGACGAAGAGCGACAGGCAGGCCCTGGCCGCCTGTATCCGTGGCTCGCGGGATCTGGTGACCCGCGCGGACATGGGGCGGATCGACGCGCCGACCCTGATCGGGGTCGGAACCACGGACGACATCGCCGGTTCCGCGCAGGAACTGGCCGCCTTGATGCCGCACGCGATTGCCCTCGATATTCCCGGACGTGACCACATGCTCGCGGTCGGCGACCGGGTGTTCAAGAAGGCGGTTCTCGACTTCTACGCGGAACTCTCCGCAAGGCCGTAGGTTTCTTCATTCTTACGATCAACGGAATGCGATTTTGCGCCCATTGGTCTCGGCGTAAACTTATTCTATATACTGGCCTTGGAAAGCTCTGCCATACGGCAAACGAGGAGACGGCGATGGCCGCAAGAACTGAAATCCGCCAGGAGCAGGTCGCAACGATGGATCCCATCTGGGATACGTTGCGCCAGGAGGCGCGCGCGGCAACCGAGCAGGACCCGCTGCTCGCCGCATTTCTGTATTCTGCCGTGCTCAACCATCGCTCGCTCGAGGAATGCGTCGTGCACCGCATCTGCGAGCGCCTCGCTCATGCGGATATACCGGACGTGCTTCTGCGCCAGACCTTCATGGAAATGCTGGCCGACTGGCCGGAATGGGGCGCGATCATGCGCGTCGACATCCAGGCCGTCTACGACCGCGATCCGGCCTGCCTGCGTTTCATGGAGCCGGTACTCTATTTCAAGGGGTTCCACGCAATCCAGGCGCACCGGCTGGCGCATTGGCTGTTCAACCGCGGCCGCCGCGATTTTGCGCTCTATCTGCAGAGCCGCGCCTCGTCCGTCTTCCAGACGGACATCAACCCGGCAGCCCGCATCGGCAAGGGTATCTTCCTCGACCACGCCACCGGCCTCGTGGTCGGCGAGACGGCCGTCATCGGCGACAATGTCTCGATCCTGCATGGGGTGACGCTCGGCGGTACCGGCAAGGAAGGCGCCGACCGCCATCCGAAGATCGCCAACGGCGTCCTCATCGGTGCCGGCGCCAAGATCCTCGGCAATATCGAGGTCGGGTCGTGCTCGCGCGTCGCCGCGGGCTCGGTGGTCCTGAAGGCCGTACCGCCGAAGTCCACCGTCGCCGGCGTGCCGGCAAAGGTGGTCGGGAGCGCTGGGTGTTCGGAACCGTCGCGCCTGATGGACCAGCTTCTCGGAGCCGACGACTGATTCGTCTGCGTTTGCCCGCCGCTTGCCGATGTTTGGGGTTTGCTGAACATCGGCCCCCAACGAACCTCGCAAAAGAGCGGCAAAGGCTACTTCTGGCGGCTTTACTTTCGCCTTTGTCCCATGCCAAAAGCGCCGCAACCGAGAACCGCTGACGGAGAGAAACGTGAAACCGGACGAAATCAAAAAACTCGACGCCTATTTCAAGCGCGTGATCAATCCGCAGGCGATCGTCAAGGCGCGTCCGCGCAAGGACGACTCGGCCGAAGTCTACCTCGGAGACGAGTTTCTTGGCGTCGTCTATATCGATGACGAGGATGGCGACCGCTCCTACAATTTTTCCATGGCGATCCTGGAAGTCGATCTCTGATCGAACCGGCCGCGACTTCAAGGCGGGCTGACAGGCCCGCTTTTTTGATTCGTGCGGGCCGACCGCCGGGAAAGAAAATGGCTGCGGCGTTTTTGCACGGCTGGCTGCGATCCGCTGATATATCTTCACAAAATCAGGAAGGTGAATCGGTCTATGCAATCGCATGAATTCCGTTGCAACCAAAGGTGATTTTGCGCCGCACAAATCACCTTGACTTTTATCGGCACGCCGCTTTCTATCAGCGCATCCGAATAGAACAAAGGGACCGGCGATGTTCAATTTCGATGAGGCCAACAAGAAGAGCAAGGAAACGATGGACGGGATGCTGAAGAGCTATTCCGAGACCGCCAAGGGTTATCAGGCGATCGCCACCGAAGCGACCGACTATTCCAAGAAGTCCTTCCAGGACATGACGGGTTTCATGGAAGCGCTCGCTTCCACCCGCAGCGTCGAAGCGGCGTTCGAACTCCAGACCAATTATGTGAAGTCGGCTTACGAGAGCTTCATTGCCGAGTCGACCAAGATTACCGACATGTATGCCGATCTCGCCAAGACGGCCTACAAGCCCTACGAAGCGCCGGTCGCCAAGTCGACCGCCGTGGTGACCGCAAACGCCGCGTAGCGCGCATAGCGGCCCCCCCAAGCGACGCCTTCACGATAGAAGGCCGGCGGCGTTCAGCGCTGCCGGCCTTTTTGATTCATGCCAATGCGGAAATACCCGACTTTCGGCATGTTCCATCATCTCTTTAGCGTAATAGTGATTGCGTGGCCGCAAAGGGGGCTTAAAATCCGCGTTCAATGAACTAAGTTAGGAAGACTAAAGTCCGGCCGTTCGGCCATTCGGACGAACCCGCCGGATGACTGGGGAATGAATGAAGATGATCGCACTGCCGATCTTGATGCAAGCTGAAAAGGGTGGCGACGGAGACAACGCAAATCGCGGTACCTCGGTCATCACGCGCACGAAGCCGAAAACAAAGAAGCCCAACCTCTACCGCGTACTGCTGCTGAATGACGATTATACGCCGATGGAGTTCGTCATCCACATTCTGGAACGTTTCTTTCAGAAGGACAGGGAGGCAGCGACGCGTATCATGCTCCACGTCCACAATCACGGCGTGGGGGAATGCGGAATATTTACATACGAAGTAGCGGAAACCAAAGTGTCCCAGGTCATGGACTTCGCCCGGCAACACCAGCATCCGCTGCAATGTGTCATGGAAAAGAAGTGAGGAACCCGACGTGCCAACATTTTCGCCTAGTCTAGAAAAGGCGCTGCATCAGGCACTGACCTTTGCCAACGAGCGGCATCACGAATATGCCACGCTCGAGCACCTGCTTTTGGCGTTGATCGACGATGCCGACGCAGCCGCGGTCATGGGCGCTTGTAACGTCAATTTGGAAACGCTGCGCAAGACCGTCACCGACTATGTCGATAATGAACTTGCCAACCTGATCACCGGTTATGACGAGGATTCCAAGCCGACCTCCGGCTTCCAGCGCGTCATCCAGCGCGCCGTCATCCACGTACAGTCCTCGGGCCGCGAGGAAGTGACCGGCGCCAACGTTCTCGTCGCGATCTTCGCGGAACGGGAAAGCCATGCGGCCTTTTTCCTGCAGGAGCAGGAAATGACCCGCTACGACGCGGTCAACTACATTTCTCACGGCATCGGCAAGCGCGCGGGCACCTCCCAGACCCGTACGCCGCGCGGGGCCGAAGACAGCGAGCCGGAAGCCAAGCCCTCCGCCCGCGACCAGGAGGAAGGTTCCGCCAAGAAGCCGCAGGATGCCCTCAAGGCCTATTGCGTCAACCTGAACGAAAAGGCCCGCGATGGCCGGATCGACCCGCTGATCGGCCGCCATGCCGAAGTCAACCGCACGATCCAGATTCTGTGCCGCCGTTCCAAGAACAACCCGCTCTATGTGGGTGATCCGGGCGTCGGCAAGACGGCGATCGCCGAAGGCCTCGCCAAGCGGATCATCGAAGGCAAGGTGCCGGAGGCGCTCGCCGACGCCACCATCTTCTCGCTCGACATGGGCACGCTCTTGGCTGGCACCCGTTATCGCGGCGATTTCGAGGAACGCCTGAAGCAGGTCGTCAAGGAACTCGAAGAGTATCCGGGTGCGGTCCTGTTCATCGATGAAATCCACACCGTCATCGGCGCCGGGGCCACCTCCGGCGGTGCGATGGATGCCTCGAACCTGTTGAAGCCGGCTCTGTCTTCGGGCTCGATCCGCTGCATCGGTTCGACCACCTACAAGGAATACCGCCAGTTCTTCGAAAAGGACCGGGCTCTGGTTCGCCGCTTCCAGAAGATCGACGTCAATGAGCCGTCGATCGAGGATGCGATCGAGATCATGAAGGGCCTGAAGCCTTATTTCGAGGACTATCACAAGCTGCGTTACACCAACGAGGCGATCAAGTCGGCCGTCGAACTGTCGGCCCGCTACATCTCCGACCGCAAGCTTCCGGACAAGGCGATCGACGTGATCGACGAGACCGGTGCGGCCCAGATGCTGCTGCCGGCCTCCAAGCGCCGCAAGCTGATCACCGAGAAGGAGATCGAAGCAACGATCGCCACCATGGCGCGGATTCCGGCAAAGACCGTCTCCAAGGATGACGAGATGGTTCTCGCCAACCTGGAAAAGGAACTGCGTTCGGTCGTCTACGGCCAGGATGCGGCGATCGAAGCCCTGTCGACGGCGATCAAGCTCGCCCGTGCCGGCCTGCGCGAGCCGAACAAGCCGATCGGTTCCTACGTCTTCTCCGGCCCGACAGGGGTCGGCAAGACGGAAGTCGCCAAGCAGCTGGCCGCCTCGCTCGGCGTCGAGATACTGCGCTTCGACATGTCGGAATATATGGAGCGCCACACGGTCTCGCGGCTGCTCGGCGCACCTCCCGGTTATGTCGGCTTCGACCAGGGCGGTCTCCTGACTGATGGCGTCGATCAGCATCCACACTCGGTGGTCCTGCTCGACGAAATCGAGAAGGCGCATCCGGACATCTACAATATCCTGCTACAGGTCATGGACCACGGTTCGCTGACTGACCACAACGGCAAGAAGATCGACTTCCGCAACGTCATCCTGATCATGACGACCAATGCGGGCGCGTCGGAAATGGCCAAGGCCGCCATCGGCTTCGGTTCTTCCAAGCGCACCGGCGAGGACGAAGAGGCGATCAACCGCCTGTTCACGCCGGAATTCCGCAACCGTCTCGATGCGATCATCCCGTTCGCACCGCTGCCGACCGAGGTCATCCATCAGGTCGTGCAGAAGTTCGTCATGCAGCTCGAGACGCAGCTTTCGGAACGCAACGTCACTTTCGACCTGCATCAGGATGCGATCGCCTGGCTGGCGGAAAAGGGTTACGACGAGAAGATGGGTGCCCGCCCGCTCTCGCGCGTCATCCAGGAATACATCAAGAAGCCGCTCGCCAACGAGATCCTGTTCGGCAAGCTGCGTAAGGGTGGCGTGGTTCGCGTTACCGTCGGCAAGGGCGAGGATGGCAAGGACAAGCTCATCCTCGACTCGATTTCCGAAGCGACGCCCGTGAAGCCGAAGCCGGAGGCCGAGGTCAAAGAGGCCGCCGAGGAAGCCGAGGCCAAGGTCACCAAGCCCAAGGCGCCGAAGAAGTCGGCGTCCAAGGACAAGGACGGCGGCTCGGCCCGGGCTCGGGCCATGGTCGATGCGGATGTGATCGCTTCGGAAGATGCGCCGAAGACGCCGCCGCGCAAGAGCACCACGGTGCCGCGCGTGCCGAAGAGCAAATAACAGTTTCGCATGGAACTCCTGCGATGCCGGGCTTGTCCCGGCATCGTCGTTTTGATGACGAGCCTTTTCCCATATCCGCCGGAATGCCGATGTCTCCAGACAGTGATGACCGCAACGCCCTATCCTGGTTCTTTACCGGCATGCGGGGTCTGCTCTCGCTTCCGGCCCTCATTCTCCTGACCTCGATCGTCGGTTTCAGCGCCTTTGCGCTCGAATCGGGGCTGACGCGCGCCGAGGCGGTCTTCATGTCGCTGGCGATCTGGGCGCTTCCGGCGCAGGTCATCCTAGTCGGCAGCATGGCGGGCGGCGCCAACATCGCAGCCTGTTTCCTCGCAGTCACGCTCTCCTCGATCCGCATGATGCCGATGGTCGCCTCGGTCGTCCCGGAAATGCGAACGCGGCGCACGCCGATCTGGCTGCTGCTGATCCTGTCGCATTTCATCGCCATCACCTCCTGGGTGTTCGCGATCACCACGCTGCGCAACGTGCCACGCGAATACCGGGCAATCTATTTCGCCGGCTTCGGGGTGACTTTGACCTTGACGGGCACTCTTGTCGTTGGGGTCTTCTACGACATCGTTTCGGGCTTTCCACCGGTCGTCGCGGGCATACTCTTCTTCCTGACGCCGGTCTATTTCAACGCTTCCATCTGGGTGAGCGCACACCAGCCGGTGGTCAAGATCGCCTTCGTGATGGGGATGATCCTCGGCCCGACGCTGGCGCTGGTGACCCCGCAATTCGACGTGCTTTGCGCCGGCGTCGGTGGCGGAACGGTGGCCTATCTGATCGACAGGGCGCGTCGGAAGAGAAAGCGCGTGGGGCAGGAGGGCAGGCGATGATTGCCGAATACTGGACATTCATCGTCATCGCGGTCGCCGGTTTCCTGGCGACCGATATCTGGCGCTGGCTCGGGGTTTTCACCGGCAACCGGCTGAACGAGGATTCCGAGGCGCTGTATTGGGTGAGGGCGGTGGCGACCTCGCTCGTCATGGCCGTCACCGCGAAGCTGATCGTCTTCCCGAACGGCACGCTCGCCGGCACACCGCTCTGGCTGAGGGTCGGGGCCGCCGGCATCGGCTTTGCCGTGTTCCTGGCGACCGGCCGCAAGGTCGGCATCGGTGTGGCGGTGCCCATGGCGCTTCTGGTCGCCGGTCTCTGGTGGATCGGGTTCTAGAGGTCAGTTGCCCAGTTCGCCGATGATCTTCTCGGCATTCGCCGCCAGCACGTCATTATTCTCCATCTGGCCCGAATGGGGTTTCAACGGCTGTCCTTCGTAACGCGGGACGACGTGGAAATGCAGATGGTAAACCGTCTGTCCGGCGGCGGGTTCGTTGAACTGGATGACCGTGATGCCGTCCGCTTCGAAAGCCTCTTTGGCGGCCCTGGCGAGCTTCTGTACCACCGGGATCACCTTTGAAAGCACGGCAGGATCGGCATCGAGGATATTGCGCGATGGGGCTTTCGGGACCACCAGAAGGTGACCGGGCGATTGCGGCATGACATCCATGAAGGCAAGGGTATCCTCATCCTCGTAGACCCGGTGGCACGGGATCTCGCCGCGCAGGATTTTTCCGAAGATGTTGTTGCTGTCGTAAGCCTGTCCGCTCATCGTGATGTCCTCTCCTTGGTTTTGTCGGCCCGATCTTTCCGAGCTCTAGTCCTGTTCCTGCTGGCGCTCGCCCTTACGGAAAGGGCTGTGCTCGGCGAGGTATTCCGTCATCTGCTCCACGTCTTCGCGCTCGTGCTCCAGATAGTCGGCGATCGCGCGCCTCAGCCCCGCATGGGCGATATAGTGCATCGAATGGGTGGTGACAGGCAGGTAACCGCGCGCCAGCTTGTGTTCCCCTTGCGCGCCCGCCTCGACCCGCTTCAGGCCCTTCGCAAGCGCGAAATCGATCGCCTGGTGGTAGCAGACCTCAAAATGCAGGAAGGGGTGGTCCTCGATACAGCCCCAGTGGCGGCCATAAAGCGCGTCCCCGCCGATGAAGTTGATCGCGCCGGCGACGTATTTTCCCTCGCGCTTGGCCATCACCAGCAGGATGTCCTCGGGCATGCGCTCGCCGATCAGCGAATAGAACGCCCGGGTGAGATAGGGACGGCCCCATTTGCGCCCGCCGGTATCCATGTAGAAGGTGAAGAACTGGTCCCAGATGTCCTCTGTGAGGTCCTTGCCGGTCAGCCAGTCGATCGTAATGCCGTTTTCCAGGGCTGAGCGGCGTTCCTTCTTCAGGGCTTTGCGTTTGCGCGAGGCGAGCGTCTCGAGAAAGGCGTCGTGGTTCTCATAACCCTCGTTGATGAAATGGAACTGCTTGTCGGTGCGGTGCAGGTAATCGGCCTCCTCGAAGGCTGCGACCTGGTCTTCCGCGACGAAGGTTACGTGCGCGGACGAGATGCCGAGTTGGCACGTCACCTCCTGGAGACCTGCGGCGAGCGTCAGCTCCGTCGACCCCCTGTCGTAACCGTCGCGGATGAGCAGGCGGGGTCCGCTCGCCGGCGTGAACGGCACGGTGCATTGCAGTTTCGGATAATAACGCCCGCCGGCGCGCTCGAAAGCGTCGGCCCAGCCGTGGTCGAAGACATATTCGCCCTGGCTGTGGCTTTTCAGATAACCGGGGACCGCGCCGATCAGCGTGCCCTTGTCGTCTTCGAGAAGCAGATGATGGCCGAGCCAGCCGGTCTTGGCGGTGGCCGAGCCCGATTCCTCCAGCGCCGAGAGAAAGGCGTGCGACAGGAACGGATTGTAGGGCACGTCCGAAGAGGAGGACTTGGAAGTGCCCGAGAGGCGCGACCAGCTTGTCGGGCTGATCGCGCAGAAGGACTTTTCGATGCGGATGGTAAGATTGCCGGTCATACTCTGCTTTACAGGGAGGGGGAGGTTGCCTCCCGCGGATCAAAACCTTCGAAGGTCATCTGGTCCGCATATTTATAGGTATGTTCGCGGCCGTTTGCATCCCTCACGGTCCAGGTAATGACCGGAATTCCAGTCGCTCTCTGGGCTGTGACGAACGTATTCGGCAGGTGGGGGTAGTGGTAGGAAATGAAGTCGAGGCCCAGTTGCATGGCCTCGGCGTGCTCGAAAAATTCTTCCGGCTTGTCGCCCATAGCAGTGAGGCCAAGCGGATAGGGCGAGCCGGCATTCTTGAGGTCGCGCAGGATGTGATAGTCGAAGCTCATCAGCGCCACCTTGCCCTGATAACCTTCGAGAACTTCGAGCACCGCTTCGGCAAACCCGTCGTCCTCGCCGTCGCCTTCGCGCCCCTTGATCTCGATGACCAGAGGCACCTTGCCGGCGACGAGGGCCAGCATCTGCTTCAGGGTCGGCACCTTGTCCTTCGTAGCCCCGACCGCGAGCATGCCGAGTTCGGCCGAGGTCTTTTCGCGGATATCGCCCTTGATGCCGCAGAGCCGCTCGAGGTCGTGATCGTGAAAGACCACCGGAACGCTGTCGGCGGCAAGCTGCACGTCGCATTCGATCGCAAAGCCGGCTTCCGCCGCGCGGGAAAAGGCAGACAGGGTGTTTTCCCAGACCTGGTGGTTCATGTCGTGAAAGCCGCGATGGGCGACCGGGAGATCCTTGATCCAGGATGCGGAGGTCATGCTTCGATCTCGATGATGGCGTCGATTTCGACGGAGGCGTTGAGGGGCAGGCAGGCCATGCCGACGGCGGCACGGGCATGTTTGCCGGCGTCGCCCAGCACGTTGGCGATCAGGTTGGAGGCGCCGTTGATGACGAGGTGCTGCTCGACGAAATCAGGTGTCGAAGCGACGAAGCCGTTGAGCTTCAAGATGCGTCGGATCCTGCCGAGATCGCCCCCGAGTGCCGCCTTCGCCTGGGCGAGGATGTTGATGGCGCAGAGTTCAGCTGCCCGTTGCGCTGCCGGCAAATCCACATCGCGGCCGACGAGGCCGGTTACCGCGACCTTGCCCCCTTCGATCGGCAATTGGCCGGAAAGATAAAGAGTATTGCCGCTGATCGTATATGGCACGTAATTGGCGGCGGGTGCTGCCGCGACGGGGAGTTCGATCCCCAGTTCCTGCAGGCGGCCCTCGATGGCTCCGGTCATTTTCGACTCCCGTTTTGTTGTAAATTCTTCAAAAATCCTGCATCAAGGCCTTAGCTTGGTCAGATGGCGTTCTTATAACATCACCAACTGAGTCCAACAGGAGAATGTGAATGTTGCGAATGAGCCTCGGGGTGATCCTTGCCGGCGGTCTGAGCCTTGTGGCTGCCACCTCCGCGGACGCGAATACCGACGCTGCTGCCCGGCTGCTCGTCCCGCATCGCGCCATTTACGACCTGAAGCTCAAGAATGCCTCCGAACGTTCCGGCATCGAAGGCATGTTCGGCCGCATGGTCTATGAATTCACCGGCTCGGCCTGCACCGGTTTTTCCACCAATTTCCGGCTGGTGACCAAGATCAATACGGGCGAGGAGACCCGCCTTAGCGATCAGCAGACCACGACCTTCGAGGACATGGCCGCAAACCAGTTCCATTTCGAGACCAAGTCCTTCACCGACGAACAGCTCGACAAGCAGCTGAGCGGCGACGCGTCGATCGCCGACAAGGGCATCAAGGTGGAAATCACCCAGCCCGACGGCCGTGAGATCCAATTGCCGTCGAGCGATTTTCCGACCAGCCATATGCTCGACGTCATCGCGAATGCCAAGCAGGGCAAGAGTTTCTTCGAGGCGCGGGTCTTCGACGGCTCGGAAAATGGCGACCAGGCGCTGCTGACCACGACGGTGATCGGCAAGTCGCAGACCGCGCAGAAGGACGATGTCGATGCCGACAAGGCGGGCGAGTTTGCAAAGTCTTCCTTCTGGCCGGTGACGATCGCCTATTTCAACGAGAATGCGGTCGGCGACCCGACCCCGGTCTACAACATGTCGTTCAAGCTCTACGAAAACGGCATCACCCGCGATCTCACCATGGACTACGGTGACTTCGTGCTGTCCGGCAGCCTCGCCAAGCTGGAGCTCCTGAAGCCCCAGCAGGACCCGTGCCCGGCGCCGGCGAAATAGCCGTCCCTCGCTGACTGCCGGTCACTCGCCGGCATGCCGAGGTAATTTCCGGCAAAGCTCTTGCTTTTGCGGCAAATCGAATGTATGGCCAGCCACATTCCACACGTAAGGCATGGGATTGTCCGGGAGAAATCCGGACCGTTCCGCCCGGTGGCATTCTCGAAGAGGGTGCTGTTCGCCTTGCGGAGGTTCAACCGGAAAAGGATAACAAGGCATGGCATTGCCCGATTTCTCTATGCGTCAGCTTCTCGAAGCAGGCGTCCACTTCGGCCACCAGACCCACCGCTGGAACCCGAAGATGAAGCCGTATATCTTCGGCGACCGTAACAACATCCACATCATCGATCTGGCCCAGACCGTTCCGATGCTGTCGCGCGCCCTTCAGGTCGTGTCCGACACCGTCGCCCGTGGCGGCCGCGTTCTGTTCGTCGGCACCAAGCGCCAGGCGTCCGAACTGATCGCCGACTCGGCCAAGCGTTCGGCCCAGTACTACGTCAACTCCCGCTGGCTCGGCGGCATGATGACCAACTGGAAGACCATTTCGAACTCGATCCAGCGCCTGCGCAAGCTCGACGAAATCCTGAACTCGGAAGCTTCCGGCTACTCCAAGAAGGAACGCCTGAACCTCGAGCGCGAACGCGAAAAGCTGGACAAGGCTCTCGGCGGTATCCGCGACATGGGCGGCACTCCGGACCTGATGTTCATCATCGACACCAACAAGGAAAAGATCGCTATCGACGAAGCCAAGCGCCTGGGCATCCCGGTCGTGGCCATCATCGATTCGAACTGCGATCCGGACCTCATCGACTACCCGATCCCGGGCAATGACGACGCCTCGCGCGCCATCGCTCTCTACACCGACCTGATCGCCCGTGCTGCCATCGACGGCATCGCGCGCCAGCAGGGCGCTTCGGGTCGTGATGTCGGCGCCTCTGCCGAAGCTCCGATCGAGCCGGCTCTCGAAGGCGAAGCAGAAGCAGAAGCTTAAAGGCCGGATGGAGCGGCTTGGTCCGCTCCTCCTTTCTGAAATTCGATCGAGGCCAGAGATAGCGATCCCTGGCCTTGGTCGTTTCAAGGCGAGCCGCCACCGCTTGGTCGTCGAGGCGATCGCTTTCGTGATGTCTTCATCACGCTGTCACACTTCCGGGTACATTCGTCCCAAAACTTTTGAGTCCGCCGACGTTTTTCCGGCGAGAAGCACTTGAACCGACAAGAGGCAAAACAATGGCTGAAATCACCGCTGCATTGGTAAAGGAACTGCGCGAAAAGTCAGGCGCAGGCATGATGGACTGCAAGAAGGCGCTGACTGAAACGAACGGCGACATCGAAGCGGCGATCGACTGGCTGCGCGCCAAGGGCATCTCCAAGGCCGACAAGAAGTCCGGCCGCACCGCAGCCGAAGGCCTGATCGGCATCGCCAGCGCCGGCCACAGGGCCGTCGTCATCGAACTCAACTCGGAAACCGACTTCGTTGCCCGCAACGATGCCTTCCAGGACCTCGTCCGCGGCATTGCAAGCGTCGCGCTGACGACCGACGGCTCCGTCGAGGCGATCTCGGCTGCTACCTATCCCGCTTCCGGCAAGCCGGTTGCCGACACGATCAAGGACGCGATCGCCACGATCGGCGAGAACATGACGCTGCGTCGCTCCGCCCTGCTGCAGGTCGAGCACGGCGTCGTCGCGACCTACGTCCATAACGCTGCCGGCGACGGCATCGGCAAGCTCGGCGTCCTGGTCGCCCTGAAGTCGGTCGGCGACAAGGAAGTCCTGACCTCGCTCGGCCGTCAGGTTGCCATGCACATCGCTGCCACCAACCCGCTTGCCATCCGCGCCGAAGAAGTCGACGCGACTGTCGCCGAGCGCGAGCGCAACGTGTTCATCGAGCAGTCGCGCGCTTCCGGCAAGCCGGAAGCGATCATCGAAAAGATGGTCGACGGCCGCATGCGCAAGTTCTTCGAGGAAGTTGCCCTTCTGTCGCAGGCTTTCGTCATCAACCCGGACGTGACTGTCGGTCAGGCCGTCAAGGATGCTGAAAAGCTCGCTGGCGCTTCGATCGAAGTCACCGGCATGGCCCGTCTTCTGCTCGGCGAAGGCGTCGAAAAGGAAGAATCGGATTTCGCCGCTGAAGTGGCAGCGGTCGCCAAAGGCTGATATTCGTTAGCTAAAGCTGTCGAAAGCGCAAGGGCACCGGTGACAAGCCGGTGCCCTTCGTGTATCCGCAACCCGTTTGACCCTCCGCATGCAATTCGATTTCAAGGAGCCTCCATGTCGCCTCAGCCCCTCTACAAGCGTGTCTTGCTCAAGGCCTCCGGTGAAGCTCTGATGGGCAGCCAGGGTTTCGGCATCGATGTTGCGGTTGCCGATCGGGTCGCCTCCGATATTGCCGAAGCGCGCGCCATGGGCGTCGATGTCGGCGTGGTTGTCGGCGGCGGCAACATCTTTCGCGGCGTCGCCGTGGCTTCCAAGGGCGGCGACCGGGTGACCGGCGACCACATGGGGATGCTCGGCACCGTGATCAACGCGCTGGCGCTTGCCACGTCGCTGCGCAAGCTGAACGTCGACACGGTGGTCCTGTCGGCGATCTCGATGCCGGAGATCTGCGAGAGCTTCTCGCAGCGCCAGGCGCTGCATCACATGGCGCAGGGCAGGGTGGTGATCTTCGCCGGCGGCACCGGCAATCCGTTCTTCACGACCGATTCGGCGGCAGCGCTACGCGCGGCTGAAATCGGTGCGGAAGCGATCTTCAAGGGCACCCAAGTGGACGGCATCTATTCGGCCGATCCCAAGAAGGACCCGACGGCGACCCGGTTCGAGACGCTGACGCATGGCGAAGTGCTCGAAAAGGGTCTGGCGGTGATGGACGTGGCGGCGGTGGCGCTCGCCCGCGAAAACTCCATCCCGATCATTGTTTTTTCGATCCATGAGAAGGGCGGCTTCGCCCAAATCTTGACCGGCGGCGGCCGCAAGACCATCGTAGCGGACAATTGAGGCGCGGCATCGCGGGCCGCCCAGACAACATACGGGAGTAGACGGATGAGTGGAATCGACCTCAACGACATCAAGCGCCGCATGGAGGGCGCGATCAACGCGTTCAAAAGCGATATCGCGTCGCTGCGCACCGGCCGCGCCTCGGCCAATATTCTCGATCCGGTGATGGTCGAAGCCTATGGTTCGCGCGTGCCGCTCAACCAGGTGGCCAACATCACCGTGCCGGAAGCGCGTATGCTGGGCGTATCCATCTGGGACAAGTCGATGGTCAACGCCGTCGACAGGGCGATCCGCGAATCACATCTCGGTCTCAACCCGATCGTCGACGGCCAAAACCTGCGCATTCCGCTTCCCGAGCTCAACGAGGAGCGCCGCAAGTCGCTGGTCAAGGTTGCGCATGATTATGCGGAAAAGGCGAAGGTTGCTGTCCGTCACGTCCGTCGCGATGGCATGGACGGCCTGAAAAAGGCCGAAAAGGACGGCGACATCGGCCAGGACGAGAGCCGCTCGCAGTCAGAAAAAGTGCAGAAGATGACGGATGATACGATTTCCGAAGTCGACCGCTTGCTTGCGGATAAGGAAAAGGAAATCATGCAGGTCTAACTTAGGCCTGGTTTGCCGCCATATTCCGGCGGCCAAAGGAGCCGCATAGAATATGGTGAACCCCGAGCTTGCAATCATCCCTCAACACGTTGCCATTATCATGGATGGCAATGGACGCTGGGCCAACAAGCGCGGGCTTCCTCGTACGGTCGGACACAGCAAGGGCGTCGAAGCGGTTCGCGAAACGGTGCGGGCTGCCGGCGATGCCGGCGTCAAATATCTGACGCTCTTTGCGTTTTCTTCGGAGAACTGGAGCAGGCCCGAAACCGAGGTGAGGGATCTCCTCGGTCTTCTCCGGCGCTTCATCCGTCAGGATCTGGCCGAATTGCACCGCGAGAATATCCGCATCCGGGTGATCGGCGAACGCGAGAAGCTGCGCAGCGACATCCTTCCGCTTCTTCTCGAAGCCGAGGAAACCACAAGGTTCAATACGGCACTGACGCTGGTCATCGCCTTCAACTACGGTGCGCGCGACGAGATCGCCCGTGCGGTCGCCATGCTTGCCCGGGACGTCGAGGCCGGTGTGCTCAAGGCTTCCGAGATCGACGCGGACAAGATCAGCGCAAAGCTGGATACCGCCGGCATTCCCGATCCGGACCTCATCATCCGCACCAGCGGCGAGGAGCGGCTTTCGAATTTTCTGCTCTGGCAGGCGGCCTATTCCGAACTTGTCTTCCTGCCGGACTACTGGCCCGACTTCGATCGGAAACTCTTCCTCGATGCCCTGAAGATCTATGCCTCCCGCGACCGGCGCTTCGGCGGCCTGTCGAACAAGACGATAGCAGTGGGTGGTTGATGAGCACTGAACTGAAGCGCCGCATCGCATCCGCGGTGGTTCTGGCGGCCGTGGTCCTGGCGGCCACCTGGTATGGCGGCCTGGCCTTCCGCATCTTGGCTGCAGCCATGGCGGTCCTGATCTATTACGAATGGTCGACGATCACGCGGGCCGCCGAGCGCGATTTTCGTGCGAACGCCTTCGGCTGGGTCGCGATTTTTCTGATCGCCATCGACCTGGTGGTCGATGAAGGTGCGCTCTCGGTGCCGATTCTCGGCGGCGCTGTAGTCACCGTCCTTCTTCTCGTGCTTCTGCGTAAGGGCAGCTGGTGGCTGCCGGGCGGCATCTTCTACGCGGGCTTGAGCGGAATCTCTCTGGCGGCGATCCGGGCCGAAGACCAGGCGGGGTTTGTTGCGACCCTCTTCATCTTCGCGGTCGTCTGGGCGACCGATATCCTCGCCTATTTCGTCGGCCGCGCCCTCAAGGGGCCGAAACTTGCACCGCGCATTTCGCCCGGCAAGACCTGGTCCGGCGCGATCGGCGGCACGGTGTCGGGCGTGGTCGCAAGCTCCGTCCTGACGCTCGGCGTCTTTTCCCGGCTGTCGATCTGGACGGTGGCGATCGCATTTCTGCTTTCCGTCGCCAGCCAGATCGGCGACCTGTTTGAGTCCTTCATCAAGCGCCGGTTTGGCGTAAAGGATTCCAGCCACCTCATTCCGGGGCACGGCGGCGTCATGGATCGCGTCGACGGCCTCGTTTTCGCCTGTTTCGCGGCGTTCCTGCTGACGCTTGTTTATACGGCCATGACGGGCCATCTTGATGTGTCGGTTGCAGGCTTCCTCTTCGGGTTTTGAGGTCTGGGCGGCCAACACAATGTTGAAACGGAAATTTTGATGGCCATCCTCAGCTTCCTTACCGGCTATATCATCCCCTTCGTGCTGGTCCTGTCCCTGCTCGTCTTCGTGCATGAGATGGGCCACTATCTTGTCGGACGCTGGTGCGGCATCCGGGTCACCGCCTTCTCGGTCGGCTTCGGACCGGAGCTCGTCGGCTTCACCGACAGTCACGGCACCCGCTGGAAGCTCTCGGCGATCCCGCTTGGCGGCTACGTCAAGTTCTTCGGCGACGAGGACGCCGCGAGCCTGCCGGATGCGAGCGGCCTTGCGGGCATGAGCGAGGAAGAAAAGGCTCAGACACTGGCTGGTGCCAAGCTCTGGAAGAGGGCCGCCACCGTCGCGGCCGGCCCGATCGCCAATTTCATCCTGGCGATTGCCATCTTCGCCGTCCTCTTCAGCGTCTACGGCAAGGTCGTCGCCGATCCCGTGGTCGCCGAAGTCCAGCCGGGAAGCGCCGCCCTTGCCGCCGGCGTTGAGCCCGGCGATCGGCTGGTGGCGCTCGACGGCTCGCGCATCCGGACCTTCGACGATGTACGGCGTTATGTCAGCATCAGGCCGGACACCCCGATCGTCGTGACGGTCGAGCGGAACGGCCAGGACATCGATCTGCCGATGGTGCCGAAGCGCTCCGAGGTCACCGACCAGTTCGGCAACAAGGTCGAGCTCGGCCTGATCGGCATCGTCACCAACGAACAGCGCGGCAATTTCCGCATCGAGACGTTCACGCCGCTGCAGGCGGTTGCCGAAGGCGTCACCGAGACCGGCCATATCGTCACCGGCACCTTCCGCTATATCGGAAACCTGGTGACCGGGCGGATGAAGGCTGACCAGCTCGGCGGGCCGGTCAGGGTCGCCCAGGCGTCGGGCCAGATGGCGACGCTCGGCTTTGCGGCGGTGGTCCAGCTGGCGGCGGTTCTTTCGGTCTCCATCGGGCTCTTGAACCTCATGCCTGTGCCAATTTTGGACGGCGGTCATCTCGTCTTCTACGCGATCGAGGCCATCCGTGGCCGACCGCTCGGCTCAGGTGCGCAGGAGATCGCCTTCCGCATCGGGCTTGCGATGGTTTTGAGCCTCATGGTCTTCGCGACCTTCAACGACATCAGCAATCTGATCGGTTGATGTCCTTCAAATCGTAAAAGAAACTGTTTATTCACCATGTTTCCAACAGTTGCGTGGCCATTGGGTCACGCAAGGGAAGTAAGTAAACAGAAATTAACGCGATACCTTGCTTGTAGGTCAAAAGAAGGTAAAACGACACACGTGGCCGGAGTCGGGCACCACCCGCCGAGGGACAACGGGAAAAGGTAAGAATTGAAATGAAGGCTGGTTCAAAGTTTTTGAACGCAGTGTCGGCGTTTGCGCTGTCTGCTAGTGTTGTTGCATCGGGCGCAGGTGTACTGGTACTTGCTTCCGCACTTTCTGCCGAAGCGGCGGTTATCCGGAGCGTTCAGGTCCGCGGCGCACAGCGCGCCGGCGAGGAGGCTGTCCGTTCCAACCTGACCATCCGCCCGGGTGTCAACTTCTCCAATAACGACATCGATGAATCGGTCCGCAAGCTCTATTCGACCGGCTATTTCTCGGATGTCAAAATCAGTGTTTCCGGCAGCACGCTCGTCGTGTCGGTGAGCGAGAACCAGCTCATCAACCAGGTCGTGTTCAACGGCAACCGCAAGATCACGGACGACAAGCTTCAGGCAGTCGTTCAGACTCAGCCGCTCGGCCCGTACAATCAGGCTCTGATCGACGCAGATATCCAGCGTCTGCGCGAAGCCTATCGCGCCATCGGCCGCAGCGACGTTCAGATCACCACCCAGACCGCTGATGTTGGCCAGGGACGCGTCAACCTTGCTTTCGTCATCAACGAAGGTGACCGCACCAAGATTGCCGACATCAGTTTCGCCGGCAATCAGGCTTATGGCGATGGCCGCTTGAAGTCGGTGCTGATCACCAAGGAATCCGGTCCGCTGTCCTTCCTGACCCGCAAGGACGT
The DNA here is from genome assembly GCA_002968845.1 of Neorhizobium tomejilense. Taxonomy (GTDB): domain Bacteria; phylum Pseudomonadota; class Alphaproteobacteria; order Rhizobiales; family Rhizobiaceae; genus Neorhizobium; species Neorhizobium tomejilense. Next base: position 437,874 of record PVBG01000003.1, read on the forward strand.
TTACAGCGAGGACAAGCTGCGCGCCGACGAGGAAGCGCTGCGCCAGTTCTATTATAACCACGGTTATCCTGACTTCCGCGTTATCTCGTCGGAGGCAGTGCTCGATGAATCGAGCAACAAGTACAATATCAGCTTCACGGTCGAGGAAGGCCAGCGTTACGAGTACGGCAACGTCTCGGTAGAATCCACGGTCGAGGGCATCAGCGGCCAGGACCTCGAAGGTCTGGTCCAGACCCGCGCCGGTAGCGTCTATAATGCCCGCGAAATCCAGAAGTCGATGGAAGCGATCTCCAAGCGCGTCGCTGCGGCCGGTTATCCGTTCGCTCGCGTCACGCCGCGCGGCGACCGCAACATGGAAAACCACACGATCGGTGTTTCCTACCTCGTCGACCAGGGCGAGCGCGCCTATGTCGAGCGCATCGAGATCCGCGGCAACACCCGCACGCGTGACTATGTCATCCGCCGCGAGTTCGATTTCAGCGAAGGCGATGCCTTCAATCAGGAAATGATCTCGCGCGCCAAGCGTCGCCTTGAGGCGCTCGGTTATTTCACGACCGTCAATATCTCGACCTCGCAGGGCACTTCGCCTGACCGCGTCGTCATCGTTGTCGATGTCGAGGACCAGCCGACCGGTTCGTTCGGTATCGGCGCCGGTTACTCGGCGGGCGGCGACGGCTTCCTGCTCGAAGCTTCGATCGAAGAAAAGAACTTCCTCGGCCGCGGCCAGTTCATCCGCGTCGCAGTCGGCGGTGGTCTCGACGAAGCCCGCAGCTACAACCTTTCGTTCACCGAGCCTTATTTCCTCGGTTATCGTCTGGCGGCCGGTTTCGACCTGTTCAAGAGCAAGACCTCTTCGAACGAGTATTACGATTATGATGAGCAGGGCGTCACCCTGCGCGTAACGGCGCCGATCACCGAAGATCTGGCGACCACGTTCCGCTACACCTACAAGGAAATCCAGTACGACAACGACGGTGCCTTTGGTACCGATGGCGTTCCTGGCACCGCGGACGATAACCTTTCGTCGCCCTACATCTCGATGATCGACCAGGGCAAGTTCGTTCAGTCGTCGATTTCGCAGACGCTGACCTACAACACGCTCGACAGCCAGACGCTGCCGCGCGAAGGTCTCTACGCGACGATCACGCATGAATATGCCGGTCTCGGCGGCGACTCCGACTTCTACAAGATTTCCGGTCGTGCCCGTTATTTCCAGCTTCTGTCGACCGAAGCTGACCTGATCGGCTCCATCGCAGTGGGTGCCGGCCATGTGGTTTCCACCGGCGACAATCTGCATGTCTTCGACCAGTTCACGATCGGCGGTCGCCAGATCCGTGGCTTCGAGAACGACGGTATCGGTCCGCGTACCGCCGATCACGGCGATGCGCTCGGCGGCACGACCTACTTTACGGCCTCTGCCGAAATGTCGATGCCGATGCCGGCTATTCCGGAAGACTTCGGCCTGCGTGCTGCCGTCTTCGCCGATGCCGGTACCCTTTACGGCAATGATGTCCCGCTCGGCACCAGCACCGCGCAGGGCACCAGCATGAACTGGCGCGCTTCCGTCGGTGCGGGTATCATGTGGGCGTCGCCGTTCGGCAACATCCGCTTTGACTACGCGCATCCGGTCATGAAGGAAGACTTCGACGAAACCCAGGAATTCCGGTTCAGCATGGCGAACCAGTTCTGATCATTTCCGCTCGCGGTTGCGGGCGGAAATCTGTTCTGGAGCTTTAGCTTTATGGACCACAATGAATTCTTTCCGCCCCATGATGGCGTGAGCCTGCGCGAGTTGGCCGCCCTTCTTGGGGCTGAACTACTTGATGGCAGCGCAGGCGATCGACTGATCCGTTCCATTGCACCCGTTGCGCGGGCCGGCGAGGGCGAGATTTGTTATATCCTGTCCCGGAAAAGCCGTCACGAACTGGAAAGCTGCAAGGCTTCCGCGATTGTCTGTGATCCCGCGATCCGTTCGATCATTCCGGCCCATATCCCGGTTCTGCTGACCAAGACGCCACACACGGCGTTTGCCCAGGCCGGTGCCATCCTGCATCCGATCGCGATGCGGCCGTCTCCGATCACTTCGTTTCCGCCGGGCATTTCACGGGCCGCGTTCGTCGATCCAACCGCCAAGCTCGAACCCGGCGTCGAGATCGAGCCTATGGCCGTGGTCGGCGCGCGGGCGGAAATCGGCACGGGCACCCGCATCGGCGCCGGAACCATCATCGGTGCCGACGTCAAGATCGGCCGGGAGTGCACGATCGCCGCAGGGGCGAGCGTGGTCGCGGCTCTCATCGGCAACGGCGTGATCATTCACAATGGCGTCCGCATCGGCCAGGACGGCTTCGGGTTTGCGCCGGGTCCGCGCGGCATGCTGAAGATCGTCCAGATAGGCCGCGTCATCATCCAGGATAATGTCGAGATCGGCGCCAACACAACGGTCGACCGCGGCGCCATGGACGATACGGTCATCGGTGAGGGCACCAAGATCGACAACCAGGTCCAGGTTGCCCATAACGTGCGCATCGGCCGCCATTGCGGCATCGCCAGCGGCGCCGGCATCGCCGGTTCGACGCGGATCGGCGACGGTGTATTGATCGGCGGCGCATCCGGTATTAATGGACACATCTCGATTGGAGACGGCGTGCAGATCGCCGCGATGAGCGGTGTGGTGGGAGATATTCCCGCCGGGGCGCGTTATGGCGGTATTCCCGCCCGCCCGATGCCGGATTTCCTCCGCGATACCGCGGAAGTCTTGATGCGTTCGGATGAGCGGGCGAAACGCAGAGGAGAAAAGAAGAATGACTGATGAGACCAAGCCGGTGCTCGGCGCGGCCGATATTCAGGAAATCATGAAGCTGCTGCCGCACCGCTATCCTTTTCTCCTGGTCGATAAGATCGTCGAGATCGACGGGGACAATTCCGCGATCGGCATCAAGAACGTCACCGCCAATGAACCGCATTTCACCGGGCATTTCCCGGAGAAGCCGATCATGCCGGGCGTGCTTCTGGTCGAGGGCATGGCGCAGACTGCAGGCGCCATCTGCGCCAGGAAAGAAGGCGAGGGCGGCAATCTCGTCTACTTCATGACCATCGACAATGCCCGCTTCCGCAAGCCGGTTGTGCCGGGCGACCGGGTCGAATTCCACGTTACCAAGCAGAAACAGCGCGGAAATATCTGGAAATTCCATTGTGACGCAAAGGTGGACGGCGTACTTGTTGCCGAAGCCGATATCGGCGCAATGATCCGGCGCAAGGAAGAAGAATGAGCAGCATTGCAGCAAGCGCGCGCATCCATCCGTTAGCATTGGTCGAGGACGGCGCCGTCATCGGCGAGAACGTCGTCGTCGGCCCGTTTTCGCATGTCGGCCCGCGCGTGGTGCTGAAGGATGGCGTCGAACTGCTGTCGCATGCCGTGGTGAGCGGTCGCACCGAGATCGGCCGCAACTGCCGTATCTTTCCGATGGCAATCATCGGCGGCGTTTCCCAGAGCCTTCATGAGGCAGGCGAGGATTCGACGCTGACGGTCGGCGACAATTGCGTCATGCGCGAAGGCGTGACGATGAACTGCGGCACGGTCGGCGGCGGCGGCAAGACGGTGGTCGGCAACAACTGCCTGTTCCTCGCCAATTCGCACGTTGCGCATGACTGTCAGCTCGGCAACGACATCATCATGTCGAACAACGTCATGCTGGCCGGCCACGTCCACGTGGCGGACCGGGCGATCTTGGGCGGCGGCTGCGCTGTGCATCAGTTTACCCGCATCGGCCGCCAGGCTTTTATCGGCGGACTTTCGGCCGTCAATTACGACGTCATCCCCTATGGCATGCTGAACGGCAATCCGGGCGTCCTCGGCGGCCTGAACGTGGTCGGCATGACCCGGGCCGGCGTCGAGCGCGCAACGATCCATACCGTCCGCCGCGCCTTCAAGCAGATCTTCGAGGGTGAGAGTAACATCCGCGCCAACGCGGCGGCGATCCGCAACGACTACGCCGATTGCAAGGAAGCGATGGAAATCCTCGATTTCATCGCGGTCGAGAGCGATCGCGCCATTTCCTCGACCTTCCGCGGCAAGGGCTGATCCCATATGGCCGGCCTCCCGAGCCTTGCGCCGAAGGGCCGGCTGGCAATCATCGCCGGGAAGGGCTTCTTGCCCCTCTATGTGGCGAAAGCCGCCCAGGCTGCCGGTGAAGCGCCTCTGATCGTAGCGCTCGCAAACGAATCCGATCAGGGCTTCGACGGTTTCGAAGCGGTCTCCGTCGGCGTCGGCAATCTTTCGGCGATCGAACGCCTGTTTCGCGACAAGGGCATCACCCGCGTCATCCTGTCGGGCGGTGTAGCCCGAAGGCCCGACTGGCGCGACATCCATCCGACCTTCCGTACGATCCTGAAAGTCCCCTCGGTTGTCCGCACGCTTCTTTCCGGCGGCGACGATTCGGTGCTGCAGATGGTCATCAAGCTCATCGAGGCGATGGGCTGCGAAGTGCTGGGCGCCCACGACATCGTGCCCGGCCTGCTTGCAAGGACCGGACCGCTTGGCGCCCATGCGCCCTCCGAGGACGATCGCCGCGATATCGACCGGGCGTCCGAAGCCGCCAAGCGTCTCGGCGAGCTCGATATCGGCCAAGGCGCGGTCAGCGTCGGCGGACGTGTCGTGGCCTTGGAAGGCGTCGAGGGCACCGACCGGATGCTGGAGCGGGTGACGGCATTGCGCGCCGAGGGCCGCATCTCCGCCCGCCGCAAGGGCGTGCTCGTCAAGCTCTGCAAACCGCAACAGGATATGCGTGCCGATCTGCCGACGATCGGCCCGTCGACCATCGAAAACGCCATCAAGGCCGGTCTCGCCGGCATCGCCGTGGAGGCGGGCCGCGCCTTGGTGCTGGAAGAAGCGAAGATGATTGCCGCGGCCGATGCTGCCGGTATTTTCGTCTGCGGCATCGATCCCGGCCTGCCGCAAGGAGGATTGTGATGGTCAAGACCTTGAAGGTCGGCGTCATAGCCGGCGAAGTATCCGGCGATCTTCTCGGCGGCGATCTGCTTGCGGCCCTGAAGGCAGCTCATGACGGCCCGGTCGAACTCGTCGGCGTCGGTGGCGAAGCGTTGGAGGCACAAGGCCTTACCTCGCTCTTCGACTTTTCCGAACTGTCGATCATGGGGCTGACCCAGGTGATCGCCCGCCTGCCGAACCTGATCAAGCGGATCAACCAGACGTCCGCTGCCATCGTCGCAGCAAGGCCGGACGTGCTGATCATCATAGACAGCCCCGATTTCACCCATCGCGTCGCCAGAAAAGTGCGCGCCGCTTTGCCGGACCTGTCGATCGTGGATTATGTCTGCCCGAGCGTCTGGGCCTGGAAGGAATATCGCGCCAAGGCGATGCTCGGTTATGTCGATCATGTCCTGGCTGTGCTGCCGTTCGAGCCTGAGGCCATGAGGCGTCTCGGCGGGCCGGAAACCACCTTCGTCGGTCACCGTCTGACAGCCGATCCGTCGCTCCTCAAGGTCCGCGGCATCCGGGCCGGGCGCCCGGTGAAGGAGCCGGGGGAAGAAAAGACGATCATGCTTCTGCCGGGCTCCCGTTCGGCAGAGATCAGGGCGCTGCTGCCGATCTTCGGCGAGGCGGCCCGCGAGTTCGTTGCGCGCAACGGGCCGACCCGATTCGTGCTGCCGACGGTTCCCCGCCAGGAAAAGCTGGTGCGCGAGATCGCCGCCGGTTTCGAGGTCAAGCCGGAGATCACTGCCGATGCGGACGGCAAATGGGCGGCCTTTGCCGAGGCCGATGCAGCACTTGCAGCCTCCGGAACGGTGATCCTCGAACTCGGCCTGGCCGGAATCCCGGTGGTCTCGGCTTACAAGGCCGACTGGCTGATCACCATGCTCGCAAAACGCATCAAGACCTGGTCCGGCGCCCTGCCGAACCTGATCGCCGATTATGTCGTCGTGCCGGAATACGTCAACGAGGTGGTGCGGCCGGCAAGCCTCTGCCGCTGGGCCGAGCGGCTTTCGGCCGATACGATGCAAAGGCGCGCCATGCTGGAGGGCTTCGACCTCACCTGGGAGCGCCTGCAGGTGCCCGTGCCGCCGGGCGAAGCGGCCGCCGGCATCGTTCTTCAGGTTCTGGACACAAAAAAACCCGGTCGTCTCTGACCGGGTTTTTTGTTGGGTGTCGCTTGCGGATTAACGCTTGGAAACCGGGATGTAGTCCCGCTGCGCTTCACCGGTATAGAGCTGTCGCGGGCGGCCGATGCGCTGCTGCGGATCTTCGATCATTTCGGCCCACTGGGCGATCCAGCCGACGGTACGGGCGAGAGCGAAGAGCACGGTGAACATGGTGGTGGGGAAGCCCATCGCCTTCAGCGTGATACCCGAATAGAAGTCGATATTCGGGTAGAGCTTCTTCTCGATGAAATACTCGTCGGTGAGCGCGATGCGCTCGAGTTCCATCGCGACCTGCAGGAGCGGATCGTCCTTGTGGCCGAGTTCGCCGAGCACTTCATGCGTGGTCTTCTGCATGATCTTGGCGCGCGGATCGTAGTTCTTGTAGACGCGGTGACCGAAGCCCATCAGGCGGAACGGATCGTTCTTGTCCTTGGCGCGGGCGATGTATTCCGGGATTTTGTCGACCGAGCCGATTTCCGTCAGCATGTTGAGCGCTGCTTCGTTGGCGCCGCCGTGGGCCGGGCCCCAGAGGCAGGCAATGCCGGCCGCGATGCATGCGAACGGATTGGCGCCCGAGGAACCGGCGAGGCGGACCGTCGAGGTCGAAGCGTTCTGCTCGTGGTCGGCATGCAGGATGAAGATGCGGTCCATGGCGCGCGACAGCACCGGGTTGACCACATACTCTTCGCACGGAACGGCAAAGCACATGCGCAGGAAGTTCGACGCATAGTCCAGGTTGTTCTGCGGATAAACGAAGGGCTGGCCGATGTGGTACTTATAGGCCATCGCGGCAAGCGTCGGCATCTTGGCGATCATGCGCAGCGAAGCGACCATGCGCTGGTGCGGATCGGTGATGTCGGTCGAGTCGTGATAGAAGGCGGACAGAGCCCCGACGCAGCCGCACATGACGGCCATCGGATGGGCGTCGCGGCGGAAGCCGGTGAAGAAGCGGCTCATTTGCTCATGCACCATCGTGTGATGGGTCACGCGATAGTCGAAGTCCTTCTTCTGCGCAGCGGTAGGCAGTTCCCCGTAAAGCAGCAGATAGCAGGTTTCCAGGAAGTCGCCATGCTCGGCCAGCTGTTCGATCGGATAACCGCGATGCAGCAGGATGCCCGCGTCGCCGTCGATATAGGTGATCTTGGATTCGCAAGACGCCGTCGAGGTGAAGCCCGGGTCGTAGGTGAAGGTGCCGGTGTGTTTGTAAAGAGCGCCGATATCGACCACGTCAGGACCGATGGTGCCCGACTTGACCGGCAGGTCGACTTTTCTGTCACCGATTACCAGATTTGCGCTTGTATCCGTCATGCTGATCCTCCAACCTTTTGGCGGCATGGCGCCCTAAAAGCGCCACAAGAATTAAGCGTCCACAGTTTAGCTATATGATCCGAAAGCTGATGCCAAGCTGTCGTGACGGCATTTTGTGCAGCGCGAAAAAATATTGGGCAGCGGCTTTTGCTTGGATGTCCAACTTCCTGTTGCAGGCCTTTTTTGCGTCTCGGAATTCCCGATATTTAACCGTCGGTTGACGACCGGGGAGGAAGCGCGCAGGTTGCATTGCCGCATGTTTGGCGGTGGGGCGAACAGAGCGTTTCATGCCGGAGGAAGATGCATTTCCGACGCATGCCGAGGCAGGGAAGCTGATATCCCGGCCGCCGGATCTCCGCATAAACGGAGGAGCATCCGACTCGGTCAAGGTCCGGGACCTCGCCGAGCTTTTTCCCGCGATCGAACGCAGCCCGCCGGTTCACACGTCAGACGGGTCCGTTCGCCGCTCGACGATCCGACGCCTCGACCGGCTGCGGCGCCGCCTCCCGGTCATGCTGGAGGAGGAGACGGTCTATGGCCATGGCTTCCTTTTTCTGCCCGTTGTCGTCGGGGCAGGCGCCGCCTGCTGGTTTGCGCTGCCGCAGACCCCGGCTTTCTGGCCGTATTTCCTCCTCTTTTGGGTCTGCGCGACATTTGTGACCGTCTCGCGCTACCGGTCCGGTGCCACGCACCTGTTGCCGCTCGCTCTCGCACTCTTCCTCGCAGGCATGATGCTGGCGCAGTTGGAGACCTGGAGGCGGTCCACCGTCATTCTCGATACGCCGGTGACCACCGAGCTTGCCGGCGTGGTCGAGCGCAGGGAGATCGACGCCCAAGGGCGATGGCGTTATATCGTCCGCATCGAGCGGACCTCCAATCCGCAAGTCAGGCGCCCACCGCAGCGTGTATCGCTGCTCGCAAGGTCCCGCCATGAGCCGGCCCAAACCGGCGAGACGATCAGCGGCCGCGCTCGCATTTCACCCCCGTCCGGACCCGCCTTGCCGGGCCTCAACGACTTTGCCTTTTCTTCCTATTTCGACGGCATCGGCGCGGTCGGATTTTTCTATGGAGCGCCGAAAAAGCAGGCTGCTCCCCCTTCAACCCGGAGCCGGATTGCGGACGTCGAAATCCAGCTTTTCGATCTGCGCAGCGCCATCGCAACCCGTATCCGGGAGACCGTGCCCGGAGATCCCGGCGCCTTTGCCGCGGCGATCGTCACGGACGAGCGACGGGCGATTTCCGAAGACACCACCGAGGCGCTGCGACTGTCGGGCCTCGCCCATATCGTTGCCATTTCGGGGCTGAACATGGCGCTCGCCGCCGGCATCTTCTTTGTCGGCGTGCGCACCGTGCTTTCCGTCTTCACGGGCTTCGCGCAGGCCTATCCGGTCAAGAAGATCGCAGCACTCGGCGCGCTGATGATGGCGACGGCCTATTACCTGATCTCCGGTTTCGGCGTTTCCGCCGAGCGGGCCTATATCATGATGGCGATCATGCTGGTCGCGGTGCTTTTCGACCGGCCATCGATCAGCCTGCGCAATGTGGTGCTGTCTGCCCTGGTCATCATCGCCATGTCCCCCTCGGAAATACTGGGGCCGAGCTTCCAGATGTCGTTTGCCGCCACCGCAGCCCTGGTCGCCGGCTACGCACTCTGGAAACACAGGGCGCAACGCCGCGACCCCGAACCCCTGCCGTTCCGTCACCCTGTGGTGACGCCGGTGCTGGCATCCTGGAATTTCGCGGCCGGCATCTTCGTGACCTCGCTGATCGGCGGCATCTCGACCGCCATGTTCTCGGTCGAGCATTTCCACCGCATCGCCACCTACGGCCTTGCCGCCAACCTCGCCGCCATGCCGATCATCTCCTTCGTGGTCATGCCGGCAGGGCTGGTCGGCATGTTGCTGATGCCGTTCGGCCTCGATGCGCCCTTCATGAAGCTCATGGGTCTCGGCCTGGGGTGGGTGATTGCTATTGCCAAACACGTCGCCGCCTGGGGCGGCGATGTCGGCATAGGGCGACAGCATCCCTGGTTCCTGACCGTGTCGACGGCAGGTTTCCTGCTGCTGACGCTCATGAGGACGAGACTGAGACTGATAGGCCTGCCGCTGATGGTGACCGCTCTGCTGCTTTCCTGGCATGAGCGGTCGATGCCGCTGCCGGATATCCTGATCTCGGAAGACGGGACGATGGTCGCACTTGTAGACGGGGAAGGGGTGACCATCAATCGCGCCCGCCCGCCCGACTTCGTCTACGACCAATGGAAGAGGGCGCTTCTGCTCGGCGATCCCACCAGGCCTGAAATGTCGCCATCCAGGGACAAGCCCCCCGACGACATGCCGTCCGGCGAGAAAACCAACGAGCGCCGCGAACTGACTCCGCAGCAACTGGAAACGGCAAAGTCGAGGATAAAACAGGCGCCTGTCGGCCGCTTCACCTGCGAGCCGACGGCCTGGTGTGCGGCAAGCACGGGCAAGGGCATCGTTATCGCTGTCGAGGACGGCCGTTATGCGGGTGCCGCCTGCGACGCCGCCAGTCTTGTCATTGCGCCGCGTGCCCGCTTCGACCAATGCCGGTCCGGCGCCCTGATGATCAACGGTGCCACGCTTCGCAAGACGGGTGCCCTGGAGATTTCCCTCAACGGCGCGACCGACATTCGGCGCTGGCAGATCCGTGCCGCCATGGCGGGCGCAGACCGCCCCTGGAGCCGGCACCGCCACTATGATTGGCGAAGCCAGGGTTTCGATAGTTCATTGCCGGAACCGCTCCGGCAGATGATCAGTGATACCGGCGGATGAGGCCGACGAGCTTGCCCTGGATCTTCACCCGGTCCGGCCCAAAGATGCGGGTTTCGTAGGCCGGGTTGGCGGCTTCGAGGGCGATGGAGGCGCCGCGGCGGCGGAAGCGCTTCAGCGTCGCTTCCTCGTCGTCCACCAGCGCCACGACGATGTCGCCCGGATTGGCCGTATTGCTGTTGCGGATGATCACGGTATCGCCGTCGAGAATGCCGGCCTCGATCATCGAATCGCCCTTGACCTCGAGCGCATAATGTTCGCCGGAACCGAGCATCTCGGCAGGCACGGCGATGTCATGCGTGTTGTTCTGGATCGCCGAGATCGGCACGCCGGCAGCGATGCGGCCCATGACCGGAACGGTGGTGGCGTTCGGCGAATCGTCGTTGGCGGCGGGTTTCTGAGGGGCTGCTACCGGCTGCGGCTTGCCGAGGCTGCCTTCGATGACGCTCGGCGAAAACCCGCGCCGCGGCTGCATGCTCGGCGAGTAGGCTTCCGGCAGCTTGATGACTTCGAGCGCCCGGGCCCGGTTCGGCAGGCGGCGGATGAAGCCGCGCTCCTCGAGCGCGGTGATCAGGCGGTGGATGCCGGACTTGGACGCGAGGTCGAGAGCATCCTTCATTTCGTCGAATGACGGCGGGATGCCGGATTCCTTCATGCGTTCGTGAATGAACAGAAGCAATTCCTGTTGTTTGCGCGTGAGCATCTTTTGGCACCCTCAGAGTCGGAAACAAATCCAGAACGGACACTATATGTTCCATATGTGTTCTGCAAGTCCCTAAATTTCTGTGAAGTATGATGATTTTTTCTTCATAGATGCGTGCCAGATATCTCGGGTCTCACCACTTGCGCGGCGCGAGCCCGCTGCCAAAGTAGCTTTGCGATTCCAATTCCGGGGGCCCTCGCGTGAACGCAAGACCAATCGATCATCTCGTGCTGCCGGTGGCGGGACTTACCGCTGCGCGTTCCCGGCTCACGAAGCTTGGTTTTACAGTTGCGCCCGACGCTTTTCATCCTTTCGGCACAGCCAATGCTTGTGTATTCTTCTCGGATGGCAGCTATCTGGAGCCGCTGGCTGTTGCCAATCGCCGTCATGCAAGCGCCGCCGCCAAACGTGGCAACGTTTTTACCGCACGCGATCTGGCCTTCCGCAAGGGACGCGACAGGCAGGGCTTTTCGGCGCTCGTTGTCGCCACGGGCGACGCGATGGCCGATCACGCGCGTTTCAAGATGCGCGGCGTCTCGGCAGGCGACGTGCTGGAATTTTCCCGTGGGATGACCTTGGCCGACGGTTCCGAAACCCAGGCGAGCTTCCGGCTGGCTTTTGCCGGTGATGACCGGGCGCCCGACTTCCTGATGTTTTCCTGCCAGCGGATCAATCCCCTGCCGGCCGATCGCAGCGAACTGGAGCAACATTCCAATGCGGTCATGGGACTGAGCAAGATCATCCTGTCGGCATCGGCGCCCTCCGATTTCGCACCCCTGGCCGAGCAGGTGCTGATGACGAAGGCCAAGCCGGAGGCTGCTTCGCTCGAGCTTGTCGCGGCCAATGCCGGCATTCGCATCCTGCAGGATCATGAACTCGAAGCGGAATTCGCCCTGCCGTCGACGCCGGGTGCCGAGGGCCTGCGCGGCCGGGTGATCATCTTCAAGACGGCCGATCTTGCCGTGACAGAGATCACCCTTGCTGCTAATGACGTCGCATTCGTCCGCCGGGAGGGCCGTGTTCTCGTCTCGGCGGCGCCCGGCCAGGGTGTTTTGTTCGGCTTCGAGGAATAGGTTCATGGAAGTTACCGCAAATTCCAGCGTCTCCGTCGGCGAAGGAGACGGCAAGGTGGTTTTCGCGCAGGACGCAAAACTGTCGCTGATCGCCGGCCCCTGCCAGATGGAAAGCCGCGACCACGCCTTCATGATGGCAGGCGCGCTGAAGGAACTCTGCGGCAAGCTCGGTATCGGCCTCGTCTACAAGTCCTCCTACGACAAGGCCAACCGCACGTCGATTTCCGGCAAGCGCGGCATAGGGCTCGAAACCGCCATGGAGATCTTTGCCGACCTCAAGAAGGAGTTCGGCTTTCCGGTCCTGACCGACATTCACACGGAAGAGCAATGCGCCGTCGTCGCGGAGACGGTCGACATCCTGCAGATACCGGCTTTCCTCTCCCGCCAGACGGACCTGCTTGTCGCAGCCGCCAAGACCGGCCGCGTCATCAACGTCAAGAAGGGCCAGTTCCTGGCGCCCTGGGACATGAAGAACGTGCTTGCCAAGTTCACCCAAAGCGGCAATCCGAACGTGCTGCTCTGCGAGCGCGGTGCTTCCTTCGGCTACAACACGCTGGTCTCCGACATGCGCTCGCTGCCGATCATGGCGTCGCTCGGCGCTCCGGTCATCTTTGATGCGACGCATTCGGTGCAGCAGCCGGGCGGGCAGGGCGCTTCGACCGGCGGCGACCGCACCATGGTGCCGGTGCTGGCGCGCGCAGCCGTCGCGGTCGGTGTCGCCGGCGTCTTTCTGGAAACCCACGAGGATCCGGACAACGCGCCCTCGGACGGCCCCAACATGGTGCATCTGAAGGACATGCCACGGCTGCTCGAAAAGCTGCTCGCGCTCGATGCCATCGCCAAGGCGGCTTGAGCCCGCCCACAAAAAGCGCGCAAACTGCTTCGATTGTAATTTTCGTGTCATTGATTATGAGACATTTTCAGTGACCTCGTGACGTCAAGTCCAAACCCAGGGAGAGACCCTTGACCGCCATCACCGATATCATCGCCCGCGAAATTCTCGACAGCCGCGGCAATCCGACCGTCGAGGTCGATGTCTATCTGGAAGACGGTTCGATGGGCCGCGCGGCCGTTCCGTCGGGCGCCTCCACCGGCGCCCATGAAGCCGTTGAACTGCGTGACGGCGGCAAGCGCTATCACGGCAAGGGCGTCGAAAAGGCGGTCGAAGCCGTCAACACCGAGATCTTCGATGCGATCGGCGGTTTCGATGCCGAAAGCCAGATCCATATCGACAAGACGATGATCGCGCTCGACGGCACGCCGAACAAGTCGCGCCTCGGCGCCAATGCCATCCTCGGCGTCTCGCTCGCCGTCGCCAAGGCTGCCGCCGAAACGTCGGGCCTGCCGCTCTACCGTTATGTCGGCGGCCCCAACGCCCATGTCCTGCCGGTGCCGATGATGAACATCATCAACGGCGGCGCGCATGCCGACAACCCGATCGACTTCCAGGAATTCATGGTCATGCCGGTCGGCGCCGATACGCTGAAGGACGCCGTGCGCATGGGCTCGGAGATCTTCCACGTCCTCAAGAAGGAACTGGCGGCCCAGGGTCACAATACCAATGTCGGCGACGAAGGCGGTTTCGCACCGGGCCTGAAGAGCGCGTCGGAGGCCCTCGACTTCATCATGAAATCGGTCGAGAAGGCCGGTTACACGCCTGGCGACGACGTTTGCCTGGCGCTCGATTGCGCCTCGACCGAATTCTTCAAGAACGGCAAGTACGAAATGGAAGGTGAGGGCCGCACGCTCGAGCCGGAAGCCATGGCCGATTACCTGGCCGAGCTTGCAGCCAAGTACCCGATCATTTCAATCGAAGACGGCATGGCCGAAGACGATTGGGCCGGCTGGAAGTACCTGACCGACAAGATCGGCGCCAAGTGCCAGCTGGTCGGCGACGACCTGTTCGTCACCAATTCGGCGCGCCTGCGCGACGGCATCAAGATGGGCGTTGCCAACTCCATCCTCGTCAAGGTCAACCAGATCGGCTCGCTGTCGGAAACGCTCGATGCCGTCGAGACGGCACACAAGGCGAGCTATACCGCCGTGATGTCGCACCGCTCGGGCGAAACGGAAGATTCGACCATCGCCGATCTTGCCGTCGCCACCAATTGCGGACAGATCAAGACCGGCTCGCTGTCGCGTTCCGACCGGCTGGCCAAATACAACCAGCTCATCCGCATCGAGGAAATGCTGGGCCCGCAGGCCGTTTATGCCGGCCGCGGCATCCTGAAAGCCTAAGGCTTTTCGATCCGATATTTGCCATGAAAGCCCGCGCCAAAAGCGCGGGCTTTTTCGCGTCATGATTCTGGTCAACGATTGCTTAAGCAAGTTCTGCGAATTTGAAGCTCTGTTTCGGATCTGATTTGAGATCCCGTAAGCGTGACAAGGCGTTAGAGCGGCATGTGGACAAAGCATCATAAGAAAAGAAAATTCGGCCGTTTTGTCCTTCCCGCCATCACAGTCGCGTTTCTGTCCTACTTCGGTTATCATTCCATCCATGGCGACCTCGGTCTGATCGCCACGGAGGAATTCGAACGTCAGCGGCAGGCCCGCGCGGGCGAACTCGCCAAGCTGACCGCCCGGCGCGAAACGCTGGAGCGGCAGGTTCAACTGATGAGCGACGGTTCGCTCGACAAGGACATGCTGGACGAGATCGCCCGCTATCAGCTGAATATTTCCCGCGGCGACGAAATCGTCATCTTCAACAACTACTTCTAAATTAACCCGATTTCAGTTAATTTTACATTTCTGTAACCTATTCAATAGGTTGTGCGGAATGTGAGCCATGCATTTATGGCATTGCTGGGGCAGCTTTTCTTGCCTATGGTACGCCCCGACACCAGAGTGGGAATCTGGCGATACACGTCAGGGCGTAATCTCGCTCTCAACGCAGAACTCAAAGGGAGGGATGAATGGCGCCGACCAAGACCGCGTCTGTATCCGGCCGCAAACCAGCGGCAAAGTCTGCAATCAAATCGGCCTCGAAAGCCTCCGCCAAGGAGTTTACGGGCAAGAACACCCCGGATTTCGGCAAGGATCAGGATCTTCACGCCTATCGTGAAATGCTGATGATCCGCCGTTTCGAGGAAAAGGCCGGCCAGCTCTACGGCATGGGCTTCATCGGTGGTTTCTGTCACCTCTATATCGGCCAGGAAGCTGTCGTCGTCGGCATGCAGATGGCGCAGCAGGAGGGTGACCAGGTTATCACCGCCTATCGCGACCATGGGCATATGCTGGCAACCGGCATGAGCGCGCGTGGCGTCATGGCCGAGCTCACCGGACGCAAGGGCGGCTATTCCCGAGGGAAGGGCGGCTCGATGCACATGTTCTCCAAGGAGAAGCATTTCTACGGCGGCCATGGCATCGTCGGCGCCCAGGTTTCGCTCGGAACCGGTCTCGCCTTCGCCAACAGGTATCGTGGTAATGACAGCGTCTCGGTCGCCTATTTCGGCGATGGCGCGGCCAACCAGGGCCAGGTCTACGAGAGCTTCAACATGGCGGCCCTCTGGAAGCTGCCGATCGTCTATATCGTCGAGAACAACCGTTATGCGATGGGCACCTCGACGGCCCGTGCGACGGCGCAGTCGAACTACTCGCTGCGTGGTTCCGGCTTCGGCATCCCCGGCATCCAGGTCGACGGCATGGACGTTCGTGCCGTGAAGGCCGCCGGCGACGAGGCGCTCGAGCACTGCCGCTCCGGCAAGGGCCCGATCATTCTCGAAATGCTCACCTACCGCTATCGCGGCCACTCCATGTCCGACCCGGCGAAATATCGCTCCAAGGACGAAGTGCAGAAGATGCGCTCCGAGCACGACCCGATCGAGCAGGTGCGCCTGCGCCTCATCGAAAAGGGCTGGGCCACCGAGGACGAGCTGAAGGCGATCGACAAGGATATCCGTGACGTCGTTTCGGATAGCGCCGATTTCGCCCAGGCCGATCCGGAGCCGGATCCGTCCGAGCTCTACACCGACATTCTGCTCTGATCGCGGGGAGGGAACCCAATGCCAATCGATATCCTGATGCCCGCGCTTTCTCCGACCATGGAGGAAGGCACGCTTTCCAAATGGCTGAAGCAAGAAGGCGACAAGGTCACGTCCGGCGATGTCATCGCTGAAATCGAGACCGACAAGGCGACCATGGAAGTGGAAGCCGTCGATGAAGGCGTGATCGGCAAGCTGCTGATCGCTGCCGGCACCGAAAACGTCAAGGTCAACACCAAGATTGCGGTGCTCCTGCAAGATGGCGAGAGCGCCGATGCGATGAGCGCGGAAAAGCCGGCGGCACCTGCCAAGGCTGATGCGGACACGTCGGCTGCAACGTCCGACGCCGCAGGCGGCAAGGCCCGCGAAGCAAGTGAAGAGACGCCTGCCGCGGCCAAGGTCCCGGCCCAGCCCAGGGCCGAGGCTGCCGCCGATCCGGATATCCCGGCCGGCACCGAAATGGTCATGACCACCGTTCGCGAAGCGCTTCGCGACGCGATGGCCGAAGAAATGCGCCGCGACGAGAACGTCTTCGTCATGGGTGAGGAAGTCGCCGAATACCAGGGTGCCTACAAGATCACCCAAGGCCTGCTGCAGGAATTCGGACCCCGCCGCGTGGTCGATACCCCGATCACCGAACACGGCTTTGCCGGCGTCGGCGTCGGTGCCGCCATGGCGGGCCTGAAGCCGATCGTCGAGTTCATGACCTTCAACTTCGCCATGCAGGCGATCGACCAGATCATCAACTCGGCCGCCAAGACGCTTTACATGTCCGGCGGTCAGATGGGTGCGCCGATCGTGTTCCGCGGCCCGAACGGTGCCGCAGCCCGCGTCGGCGCGCAGCACAGCCAGGACTATGCCACCTGGTACAGCCAGATCCCGGGCCTCAAGGTCGTCATGCCCTACACGGCTGCCGACGCCAAGGGCCTGCTGAAGGCCGCCATCCGCGATCCGAACCCGGTCGTCTTCCTGGAAAACGAAATCCTCTACGGTCACCAGTTCGAAGTGCCGAAGCTCGATGATTTCGTCCTGCCGATCGGCAAGGCGCGCATCCACCGCAAGGGTAACGACGTCACCATCGTTTCCTTCGGCATCGGCATGACTTACGCCACCAAGGCGGTCGTCGAGCTGGAAAAGGAAGGCATCGACGTCGAGTTGATCGATCTTCGCACGCTGCGCCCGATGGACCTGCCAACCGTCATCGAGTCGGTCAAGAAGACCGGCCGCCTCGTCACGGTCGAGGAAGGTTATCCGCAGAACTCCATCGGCACCGAAATCGCCACCCGCGTCATGCAGCAGGCCTTCGACTATCTCGATGCGCCGATCCTGACGATCGCAGGCAAGGACGTTCCGATGCCTTATGCGGCCAATCTCGAAAAGCTGGCGCTGCCGAATGTCGGCGAAGTCGTCCAGGCGGTGAAAACCGTCTGCTACAGATAAGGGGAGATGTTTCGATGCCGATCAACATCACCATGCCTGCCCTGTCCCCGACCATGGAAGAGGGCAATCTTTCCAAGTGGCTCGTCAAGGAAGGCGACAAGGTCAAGTCGGGCGACGTGCTCGCTGAGATCGAGACCGACAAGGCGACCATGGAAGTCGAATCCGTCGATGAGGGCACCGTTGCCAAGCTCGTCGTTGCGGCCGGTACCGAAGGCGTCAAGGTCAATGCCCTGATCGCCATCCTTGCCGCCGACGGCGAGGATGTCTCGGCTGCCGCCTCTTCGGGCGGTGGCGCTTCTCCGGCTCCGAAAGCCGAGGCTGCACCCGCCCCGAAGGCTGAAGCCGCTCCGGCTCAAAAGGCTTCCGAACCGGCTCCTGCAGCCGCAGCTTCGGCTCCGGCATCTTCGGGTGGTGCAAGGCCCTTTTCTTCGCCGCTCGCCCGTCGCCTCGCCAAGGAAGCCGGCCTCGATCTTTCGGCCGTGTCGGGTTCCGGCCCGCATGGACGCGTCGTCAAGGCCGATATCGAGAAGGCTGTCGCTTCCGGTGGTGCCAAGCCTGCACCGGCTGCGGCTGCACAGGCTGCTGCCGCACCGGCGATCGCCAAGGGGCCGGCGGACGATACCGTCCTCAAGCTTTTCCCCGAGGGGTCGTACGAGCTTCTGCCGCATGACGGCATGCGCAAGACGATCGCCTCGCGCCTCACCGAGTCGAGCCAGACGGTTCCGTCCTACTTCGTCTCGATGGATTGCGAGCTCGACGCGCTGATGAAGCTGCGCGCCGAGATCAACAAGTCTTCGCCGATGAAGAAGACCGACAAGGGCGAGGTTCCGGCCTTCAAGCTGTCGGTCAACGACTTCATCATCAAGGCAATGGCGCTCGCGCTGCGCGATGTCCCGATGGCGAATGCTTCCTGGACCTCGACGGCCCGCGTGCTGCACAAGCATGCCGACGTCGGCGTGGCCGTATCCATCCCGGACGGCCTGATCACCCCGATCGTCCGCAAGGCCGAAACGAAGACGCTGTCCGCCATCTCCAACGAGGTGAAGGATCTCGCCAGGCGCGCCCGCGACAAGAAGCTGAAGCCGGAAGAATACCAGGGCGGCACGACATCCGTGTCCAACCTCGGCATGTTCGGCGTCTCCAACTTCACCTCGATCGTCAACCTGCCGCAGGCTTCGATCGTCTCGATCGGCGCAGGCGTCGAGAAGCCGATCGTCAAGAACGGCGAGATCAAGGTCGGCACGGTGATGACGGCAACCTTCGCCTTCGACCACCGTGTCATCGACGGCGCGCTCGGTGCGGAACTCGCGTCCGCCTTCAAGCGCTACATCGAAAACCCGATGGCGATGCTGGTGTAGCCGTGTTTCTCCCTCCCCCTTGCGGGGAGGGTGTCCGCGTCAGCGGACGGGTGGGGGTGCTAACGGAGCGTCGAAGCGCTGAATGGCTTGGAACCGAGAAAATCCCAAACCTCCCAGTCCCGCGGCGGCAAGCAACGCTCCACGGCTGCGCAAATCGACGACGGATGCGGAGTGGCGTCTTTGGACGGCGCTTCGCAAGGAATTGCCGGAAACGCCGGGCACGCATTTTCGGAGACAGATGGCGATCGGGCCTTATGTGGTAGATTTCGTGTGTTTAAGACATCGGCTCATTGTCGAGCTGGATGGCAAAATTCACGATACTCCCGAGCAACGACTTCGAGATGCCGAGCGTGATGCCTATCTGCGGAGTGAGAATTTTCGCGTGCTGAGGTTTTCGAACGAAAAGGTGATGCGGGAGATGCCGTCCGTGCTGAGAAATCTAGCGGTAGCCCTTGCCACCCCCACCCCTAGCCC
>PVBG01000040.1 GCA_002968845.1 Neorhizobium tomejilense
CCCAGAGGATGATCTGCCCCGCCCCCTTTTCCGAATAGGGTCTACGCTTGCGCGCCGCATGGAACAGCAGGCCGACGACACCTGCCCAGATGACCACGCCGCCGATCAGCATGACGAAAAACAGGTTGGCGACATCGCTCGCCTCGCGGCCAGCCGGATCGAGCGCCGACTGGACGCCGGAACACGATGCCAAGAGCGAAAAGAGAAGAGGAATGAAGGTGGTTGCCCGGATTGCCGGCCGATAGCTGCCCGAAATGCCGTCCCGGCCGATGTCTCGTCCTGATCGGATTGGCCGGCCAGCGCCGGTCAAGCGGTCATCATCCATTCGGCAAGCACCCATCGCGCCATCGGCCGTCAGCCAGACATTGGGCCGGAACGCACGACCCATGGCTTTGTTCCGAGTAAAAACGGAGCGGGCCTAACCGAAATCCCCGGCCCTTGGCGCAGGGCCAGGAATCATCAACCGGAGGCCTCCGGGATGGACGCCCGTGAACCCAGCTGGATTGTCATGACAATTCCCAGAAACGCTGCGGCCGCAATCGTCCCGATCACGACTGTCCACCAGATCGATGGCACGACACCTATGCCCGCCAGCAAGATCGACATCGCGAGCGGAGCGACGGCGGACATCATCTGCTTGGCCGACGTCACCCACCCCATGCGGCTGCCGTAGCCGGCCTTGCCGAACAACTCCAGCGGCAGGGTACCGCTCACGATGCTTGTCAATCCGGAACCAAGTCCGAAGCAGACGGCGAACAGGATGGCACCGGGGACGGATGGCGTCGTCAACATGAGGATCGCCAGGCCGGACGGGATCAGCGCCGTGGCGATCACCGCCAGCCATCTCTGCGGCAATTCGCGGCCGAAGACCAGGTTGATCAGGCGACTGGCCACCTGCGAAGGACCAAACAGAGAGGCGACGACAAGGCCCGCGGCTCCCATACCCAGCGCCTGGGTCAGCGGGACCATGTGAACGAGGATGGCGGACAAGGCATATCCTTCGATGGCGAAGCCAAACAGCATCAGGAAGAACAGCAGGTTCCTGTTTGCAACTGCGCGGGCCGGCGCGACCGTCGGAGGTGTCGCTTTGGACGCGGACACGGCGCTGGTCGTCAGACGCGCCAGGGCGAGATGGACGGGAAAGCAGACGGCCAGGTTCATGGCCGCGAAGACCAGGTAGATTTCACGCCACGACAGGAAACCGTGCATCCAGGACGTCAGGGGCCAGAACATCGACGACGCGAACCCGGCCATCAGTGTCAGGTGAACGATCGAGGTCTGGGCCTTCCTTCCTCCCGCCTGCACGATGGCAGTGAAAGCCGTCGCGTAGAGAACCGCAACGGAAACCACTTCCGTCAACGCCAGCGAAACGGCAAAGGTCAGCGGCCCCGACGACACGGCCATCATCACCAGGCAGGCGGCGGCCAGCAGCGACCCTGCGGCCATCAGGCGTCCCGCGCCAATCCGGTCGGCAAGGGCTCCCGAAAGCGGAGCGGCGAGGCTGCCGGCCAGCAATGCGATCGAAAACGCTCCGAACACCCACTGTTCCGATCGCCCGACGTCGCGGGCAATCTCCGGAACCAGAATACTGAAGGCATAATAAAGTGTGCCGTAGCCGATGTTCTGCGAGGCTCCGAGGCCAATCAGGGCCCAGAGCGGTAACTTCTGTTCGTTGGGCATCATGCGTGCTCGGTCTCGACCCTTGTTTGGCCGCAGCCGCAGCCAGACCTGCCTTCGGATTTGGCTTCGGCGTCAGCGACACAACATGCATCTATCGTAGCAGGGGCCGGGCCTCCGCAACATCCCGAAGACGTCGAGATCCGGGGAGTAGCGGCGCAGACGCCTGTTTCGGGAAGCACGAGTTCGACACGTCGCGCGGCGGCATGATCACCAGCAAGTTCCGCGACGACAGACCGCACCTGCTCGTAACCCGTCCGCATCAGGAAGGTCGGCGCCCGGCCGTAAGACTTCGATCCCACGATGTAGAAATCCGCCTCCGGATGCGACAGTTCGTCGACCCCATGCGGGGGGACGGTGCCACAGGAATGAAGGTTTGGGTCGATAAGAGGAGCCAGTGCCGGCGGCGCCTCGACGGCCGGATCGACGCTCAGCCGCAGCTCCCTCAGGAACGAGAAGTCTGGGCGAAACCCGGTAGCGACGACGACCTGATCCAACTCCAGTTCGATCGCCTCCCCATCGGCCGTCGCGGTCACGACGACCTTGTCATTTCTCTTGGTGATACCGCTTGCCGAAAAGGACGTGAGCATCTTGAGCTTTCCCGCGTCCATGGCCTTCTTTGCCGCAAGACCGAGAGCGCCCCGCTCTGGCAGCTGGTCGTTCAAACCGCCGCCCAGCAGCTTGGCGACCCCGTGATTGCGAAGCGCCCAGTGGATTTCGGTAGACGGGTTGGCCTGCTGAAGCTCCAGCAACGCAAGGGCGACATTGATCGCCGAATGGCCGCTTCCCACCACGAGCGTACGCTTGCCCACGAAGTCCGAATGCCTGGCCCCGATAACATCCGGAATGCCGTAGGAAACCGGCCCACCTGCGCTCTCGCCAAGAACCGGAATGCCGTTTACGCCCATCGGGTTCGGTTGTGTCCATGTGCCGGAGGCATCGATCACTGCCCGCGCGACGACCTCGTGTTCCCCGTCGTCGTCGCGGTATCGGATTGCGAACGGCGCGTCCGAGCGGCCCCCGGAAGAAACCTTGTCCAGCCCCCGGCGGGCGATGACCGTGACGGTTGCGCCGAGCTTTATCGCCTGCTCGATGGCCGGAACGCGCGACAGAGGCAGCAGGTAGTCATCGACGATCTCGCGCCCGGTCGGAAGGTAGTCAGGCGAAGGAGCGGCCCAGCCGTTGCTCTCCAGCAGTCGCCGAGCGGCGTCATCGATATTGTACTTCCATGGCGAGAACACCCGGACGTGGCCCCACTCAAGAAGCGCGGTCCCGACCGAATTTCCCCTTTCGAAAATGACCGGCGTCATGCCCGCTTCAAGCAACTTTGCCGCCGCCGCCAGCCCGACCGGACCTGCGCCGACAACCGCAACGGGAAACGCGTCATTTGACTTCATCTTGATCTCCATCGGTATTTCCGGAAGTTTCGAAATTATGATGTAAAAAAATGCGGTCAGGCGACGACCCTGGTCCTTGGCCCGTCGCATCCCTGGTCAGCGCAGCACTCGTCGACGAGGTAGCCGATCAGCGCATTCATGTGGCTGTAGTTTGCGGTACAGATCAGCGTCGTCGCCTGGCGGTCCTGAACGACCAGCCCGGTGTCGACCAGACGCTTCAGATGGTGGGAAAGCGTCGATCCGGGGATATCCAGCTTCTCCTGAAGACGTCCGACCGGAAGTCCTTCCTCGCCCGCGCGAACCAGGGCACGGTAGATCTGGAGGCGGGTGACGTTGCCAAGGGCTTCGAGCTGAGATGCGGCTTTTTCGATGTTCATGGAAATACGATAACGGCGAAAGCCGGAGTGGTCAATACTATTTCCACAATCATCGAAATATGTCAGATCGATTTGAGCTTGACCCTGCTTTCAAGCTTCTCGGCGTCTTCTTTGCGTTCGCTGTAGCGATCGGTGAGGTAAGCCGACGCGTCCCTCGTCAACAGGGTGAACTTGACCAGTTCTTCACAGACGTCGACGACACGGTCGTAATAGGAGGACGGCTTCATCCGTCCGTCGGCGTCGAACTCCTGGTAGGCCTTCGCAACCGACGACTGGTTCGGAATGGTGATCATCCGCATCCACCGTCCTAGGATACGCATCTGGTTCACGGCGTTGAAGGACTGGCTCCCGCCGGAAACCTCCATGACCGCCAGGGTCTTTCCCTGTGTCGGTCGGATCGAACCGAGAGCCAGGGGAACCCAGTCGATCTGCGCCTTCATGATCCCGGTCATTGCGCCGTGGCGTTCCGGGCTGACCCAAACCTGGCCCTCCGACCATTGCGATAGCTCCCGCAGTTCCTGGACCTTGGGATGGCTAACGGGCGCTTCGTCCGGAAGCGGCAGGCCTCGCGGATCGTATACCCGAACTTCGCATCCGAAATGCTCCAGGAGGTGCCGGGCCTCGTGCGCGAGAAATCGGCTGTACGACACCTCGCGCAGGGATCCATAGAGGATCAGGATGCGCGGCTTGTGCGTCGAGAACGCAGGACGCAGCGCATCGGGATCGGGGATGCGGAAATATTCGGGCGATGCGGCAGGAAAAGTTTCAGGCAATACGCTTTCCTTCATCGTCAAGGACGCGTTCGCCGTCTTCCTTTGTGAATGGCCCCTGGAACGCGTCCGCAGGCAGGACATCCAGGACCAGCTCGGACGGCCGCGACAGGCGCGTACCCATCGGCGTGACGACGAACGGTCGGTTGATCAGGATCGGGTCCTTCAGCATCGCGTCGAGAAGCTGGTCGTCGGTCAGCTCGGGATTGTCGAGGCCGAGTTCCATGTAGGGTGTACCCTTTTCCCGGATCGCCTGGCGGACGGTCAATCCGGCGTCAGCGATCATTCGGACGAGCTGCTCGAGGGTCGGCGGGTTTTTCAGATACTCGATTACCGTTGGCTCGATACCGGCGTGCTGGATCAGCTCCAGAGTGTTTCGGGAGGTACCGCAGGCGGGGTTGTGATAGATGGTGACGTCCATGATCAGCCGGCTCCTTGAGCAATGATAGGGGGAACTTCGTTGCGGCGTTCGGCAAATAGCCATCCCGCAAGTGCGGCGGCGACGAGCGCTCCGAGGATCTGGGCAACGATGAAACCCGGCAGATCGGTGGGGCGAATGCCGGAGAAAGTATCGGTGATGCTCCGTGCAATGGCGACCGCTGGATTGGCGAAGGATGTGGATGCGGTGAACCAGTAGGCTGCCGTTATATAGAGACCCACCAGCAGAGGGATCGCGTCGACCCTGAAGCGCAAGCCGCCGAGAATGGTAAGCAGCAAACCGAAAGTCGCAACCGCTTCCGCGATCCATTGAGCCGATCCCGTACGGATCGTTCCAGACATTTGGAGGAGCGAAAGGTCGAACATCGCATGAGCGACCAACGTTCCGGACACGCCGCCGGCTATCTGTGCCAGGATGTAAGGAGCAACCGCAGAGACCTTCAACTCCCGACGCAGGGCGAAAACCATTGTCACGACGGGATTGAAGTGTGCACCCGAGATCGGACCGAGGATCGTGATCAGCACGAACAGGATTGCTCCGGTCGGTATCGTATTGCCCAGCAGGGACATGGCCGTATCGTCGGTGAGGTGATCCGCCATGATGCCCGAACCGACGACGGTTGCGACGAGGATTGCGGTGCCGAGGGCCTCCGCGACCAGACGGCGTCCAAGATCGACGGCCACGCTCATTCGGCCTTCTGGGAACTGCGGCCGATCTCGTCCAGCCGTTTCTGGAGTGCCAGCTTGTCGAGGCTTGTCATCGGCAGACTGGTGAAGATGGAGAGACGGTTGTTGAGCATCCGGTACGTGTCGTCGAAAGCGAAGTGCTTTTCGGCTTCGGTCCCCTCAGCGGCGGCGGGATCGGGAACGCCCCAATGGGCGGTCATCGGCTGTCCCGGCCAAACCGGGCACGCCTCGTTGGCGGCGTTGTCGCAGACTGTAAACACGAAGTCCATCTGCGGAGCGCCCGGAGCCGCGAACTCCTCCCAGTTCTTCGAGCGAGCGAAGCTGGTATCGTGGTTCAGGGTCTTCAGGAGCTGGAGCGTGTAAGGGTGGACCTCGCCTTTCGGCTGGGAGCCGGCCGAATAGGCCTTGAACCTGCCCTGGCCGACCCTGTTGAGGATGGCCTCCGCGATGATGGAGCGGGCGGAGTTCCCGGTGCAGAGGAAGAGGACGTTGTAGGTGCGATCAGACATGACGATTGTCCCTGGTGACGTTGTTCCGATTGGCTTGTTTCTGTTTTCCGCTTCAGATGTTCCGGACCGACCGCCAAGCACGATGGCACCGGCGACTTCGAGCCGTCATGCCTTCACCGCAGCGGGAGCGCAGCAGGCGGCAACCTCCACGGCGGGAGCGCAAATTTCCGGATGGCCGGCGCAGCAGTCCTCCATCAGAAAGCGCACCAGATCGCCGAGGACCTCGATATTCGCCCTGTAGATGATCGAGCGCGATTCACGCTGCTGGAGGATCAGGCCCGAGTGTTCGAGTTCCTTGAGATGAAACGAAATATTGGACGCCGACACCCCTGCCCGCTCGGCAATCAAACCTGCGGCCATGCCCTCGGGCCCGGCGACAACCAGCATCCGGACAATGTGCAGTCGGGTTTCTTGCGAGAGAGCACCGAAGGCGCCTAGAGCCTGCTGCTGATTCAACATTCATACAATCCTTGAAATATTGAATCATGGATACTCCAGTGAGGCGGTGTTTGCAAGAGGACCACCGGTGGTGGGGTGCTGGCATAACCAAAATCCGCAAGTACCCTGTGATCTTAACTCTCACACTCGTTGGATCATCCGGTTGCTGTAATCGTCTAGATGGTGCACGAATACTGCATTTCGATCGGAGGCAACCTAATGACCGAAACTGCGCCAAACCGCATTGAGTGCCTGGATGGATTGCGAGGTATCGCCGCGCTATGGGTTTTGATAGGTCATGCGCACCTCTTGACCCGGTTCCGGGTGCCTTTAATCGGTGATCCGGACCTTGGCGTAGATCTCTTCATTGTCCTTTCTGGCTTCTTGATGGTGTTTCATTATCGGCTGCGGGAAGCGAAGGAACCATGGGAGCTACCATCCACGTGGCGAACATTTTGGCTGCGCCGCTTTTTTAGGATCGCGCCGCTCTATTACATCATGTTGATTTTTGCGATGGCCCTTGGCCCCGCGATCTACGAAGCGCGGGTAGTGATCGACGCTTACAACTCTGTTCCGGTACAGCCTGCAGGGCGTTACCTCGATCAAAGCTTCTGGAATTGGGTGGCGCATCTGACATTCTCGTTCGGCGCCATGCCGGGATATGCATATCGAACTGCGCTCCCTGATTGGAGTATCGGCCTCGAAATGCAGTTCTACCTCGTGCTTCCGTTTGTGATGCTCGTCATCAAACGTTTGAACCTCTTTGTGGGCATAGGTGCTGTTGTGTTCGCCGGCCTGGCTGCTGCGGTGATTTCCTATTCGCTTGGATATCGCTTCCCAATGCCTGCATTCTTGCCTTTGAAGATGCATGTCTTCGCGGTCGGAATTTTGATGGCAAGTGTTCTTGGCGCGGACGCGAAGCGTGTCTGGTTAGCCGCCGCTCTGTCGGCGGCGCTTATGTTGATCCCGATCGGCGGCGCAATGGGCGTAGTCCATCACGGTGCGCGGCTGGCGATTGTCGGAGTGTTCTTCCTTCTCCTTCATCATCGTGTGGTGTGGCAACCACTCAGGCCGCTGCTGTCGAAGATCAGCAGCTTACTTGGGAACAAGTTCTTCCATCTGCTCGGCGAGCTCTCGTTTGGCGCCTACCTCGCCCACCTTCTCGTGATGCAACCAGTTATCGCGTATCTTATCGCGAACCATCCGATGTCAAACCCGGCCCGATGGGCTACCGCGCTGGCGATCACCGTGCCGGTCACATATCTGATTGCTGCGATTGGATACAGATGGATTGAGATCCCCGGTCAGGCGCTAGGTAAAGCCCTAACGCGCAAGCGCGCGATGGCAGCCGCCTAGCCCACGAGATTCGCTAGATCCTACCCCATCATCGTTGGCGACAGGAGATTGATCCGACCGCGCTTTGAATATCAGCTGCGGTGATCGAAAGATCGATCTGGAACTCGATGATTCGAGCCCGCCTTCGAATAGCCTTCGAGGCTTCCGGGGAAATTTTTGAAATTCCGGATCCAGGTGAAAAAATCGGGAAGTAGCCGCCCGGCTGCATTGGCTAACCATGCGGCTGTTGTCTGACTGTCTTCGAAACCTTCTCAGCGTTTGAGATCGAGGAGGTCAGCTGCACCAGCGGACACTAGGATTTCACGCCCAAGCGGTAGCGGAGGTCTGAACGTTACTACAGACTCGGGCGGAAAAATCTTTCCGCTTCGTATCACCTGCCGGAAGGGTGCGGAGTTTCTGAATGGGCAACTATGCATGAACACGCCCCACTATGATCAGAAAGTCGGTATAGCCTTCGCTGGCAATGCAATCGCAGCCTCGCAGACAATGGCAACCATGTTACAGGTCTGCCAAGAATTACATACTGGAAGTCAGGCTGAAATCCCCGCGTTGGGTGACATAGCATTCCTCACTGCCCGCGTCGCTAAGCACTACGTGACCGAGCTCAGGCAGTCGTTAAACGACATGAGCAGCGTCTCTCAACTTAACCTCATTGTGTTTGGCTTCTGCCCAGTGCGTGGAAACTTAGAAACTTGGACTTTGGCCGACGAGGTGAAGGACAGGGAGATTAGCGTTTCCTGTCGAAAACACCTGATGAAAGTTGGGGTGCCCATCACCATCGGCAGCCAAAGACATCGGTTCGAGGAACAGCTATCCGAACTGCGTCAGCACGGCCGAGATGAGTTCGGGAGATCAATGCGGTTTCCAAAGTCGGTCATCGAGAAGATGGTAAGGGAGGATCGAGGAGATGTCGGCGGCTCCGTATCAATCGGAATTGTTACAGCAAGCGGCTTCGAGAATTATTGGACCTCGCTTCGCTATGAGCCGGGCGAACCTCGGGGTCAGCGGCATATAAACGGTATCGACGTGGACGAGGTAATTGGTCGGATTGGCCCAGCAACTGTTGGCGGGTTCGGAATGAGTTAGCGCATCGGCAGTTCGGTCGGTTCCAGATGACCCACAGCGAAGTGCGAATCGTTCTGCTCGCTATGTATGGGCCGCCGCAAGGTTTGGGGTCTGCCAGCCCTAGAGCATACTTCAAGAATTTGCAGAACCACGTGTCAAAAGTGCAGAATCTGGCGTCCGGCTACAGCGGCTAACCACCCCATAAGCCCTTGGAAATTCAATAGAATGGTGGGCCCGGAGGGACTCGAACCCCCAACCAAGCGGTTATGAGCCGCCGGCTCTAACCATTGAGCTACAGGCCCGCCGATCCGGCAGAAGTGGGGCGCAATGGTCCGCCGTCACTTCGAGGTCCGCTCTAACGCAATTCACGAGATGCTACAAGCCGTTGCCGCAATAGCTTCACAATCAACCGGCAGGTAGTCTCGTCTGGCGCGAACAGGCCGAGCCGATTCCCGTTTCGGCGGGTTCGCGCGGCAGACGGAACATGACGGGCGGATCCGGGAACAGCATTCCCTCCGCCCTGACAGATCGGGGAGAACATCCATGCGCGTTGCGCTTTCGTCGTCACGTCTCGTCCTTGCAGCCGCATTCGCCGGTGCGGTCGCCGCCTCTTCCGCGGGCCAGGTCCTGGCCCAGGATATCCGCCCCCGCGAACCGGTCATCAATGTGCTCGGCGAGGGCCAGGCCTCCGTGGCGCCCGACATGGCCGTCCTGACGCTTTCGGTGGTGCGCAACGGCAAGACCGCGGAAGCCGCACTTTCGGCCAGCAGCGCCGCCATGAAGGACGTGCTTTCGGCCGTAAAGAGCGACGGCATCGCTGATCGCGATATTCAGACCAGCAATTTCTCGATCTATCCGCAATATCGCCACCCCGATCCGAAGGGTGGCGTCATCGAGCCGCCGCAGGTGATCGGCTATGAAGTGTCCAACACGCTCACCCTCAAGGTCCGCGACCTTCAGAAGCTCGGCGGTCTCATCGACCGTTCGGTGAAGCTCGGCGTCAACCAGGGCGGTCAGATTACCTTCACCAACGACAAGCCCGACGACGCGATGACCGAGGCGCGCAAGAAGGCTGTCGCCGAGGCGCTCGCCAAGGCAAGGACGCTGACGGACGCGGCCGGCGTCAAGCTCGGCCGTATCCTGGAAATCAGCGAGAACTCCATGCGCCCCGTACCGCAGCAGATGATGCGCATGGCGATGGCCAAGGACATGGCCGCCGAAGCGGTTCCGGTCGCCGGCGGCGAAAACACCTATACGGTGACCGTCAACGTCACCTTTGCTCTCGAGCAGTAATTACGGGTTGTCGAACAGAGCCGGACGCCCTCCCCAATGGCGCCCGGCCCTCCCTCGCCCGCAGATAAGGCAAAAAATAAAACGCCCCCACCAGATCGTCAGACCTGGTGGGGGCGCTTGTCCTCCGTCAACGGGCGATGGAGACGGAAGGGTTCTTTGGGATGAAGCCTAGCGACGAATGACCGGGCAGCCGCGCTCGTTGGCGAACACGATGCGGTCGGGACCGCGGCGGCCGAAACCGGCAACGATCACAACACGGCGGCCGGCATCCACGACGCGGGCGCGGCGCAGGCCCATCCGGCTTGCCTTTTCTTCTGCCAGCCAGGGAGAGCAGCCGCGGGGGCCGCGATCCGGACGCCAGTCACGATCACCGCCGCGATCCGGACGCCAATCGCGATCACGGTCGCGATACTGCACCTGGATGGCGAAGTCCGAGCCGGCGGCAGCAGCCGTCGGGGCCGTTGCGGAAAGGCCGGTGAGCGCGATGAGGGCGGCGACGCCGGCTTTGACGATCATGCTGGTCATAGAATGTTCTCCGAAATCCGGGCCAGGTTCTGCGGCCCCAAAGGTTGTTGCTCTCGCCTTTCCGAGCGATTGGCGCGACCCTAGCCCAAGGGGTCTGAACAACATCCTAACCGGTCATTCAGCCGGTATTCATCTGTCGCTCCTAGCCAAAAGGTCACGGCGAAAGATGCAGCACGACCTGGCGGACATGCGGGTGATCGCGATGTTCGAAGAGGTAGATGCCTTGCCAGGTGCCGAGCGCCAACCGTCCGTCCCTGACGGGAATGCCGAGCGAAACGGCGGTCAGCGCCGCCTTGATATGCGCCGGCATGTCGTCGGGACCCTCGGTGGTGTGGGTGACCCAGCGCATGTCGGGATCGGTGGTCGGCGGCACCAGCCGGGAGAAGAAGGTCTTCAGGTCGCGGCGGACATCCGGATCGGCATTTTCCTGAATGATCAGCGAGCAGGACGTATGGCGCACGAACACGGTGAGCAGCCCCTCGCCCACCTGCGCGCGGCGCAAAAAGTCCTGCGCCGCGTCGGTGAATTCGTAGAGCCCTTGGCCGCTGGTGGAGATCGAAATCACGGTCTGGGGCATGGAGGTCCTTTATCGACAAAGCGCCGGCAGCAGAAATAGAAGCACCGGCAGGGAGACGGCACTCCTATCACCGGCCGGCTAGAATGTCAGGAAGGGCTCGAACCCGCCGAAGATCATCCGTTTGCCGTCGAAGACCTGCGTCCACTCGTTTCCGGAGAACCGCTCGTCCTTCATCACCCTCGCATTGATCTCGTCCCGGCGGGCCCGGCTTTCATAGGTGATCCAGGAGAAGATGACGATCTCGTCTTCCTTGGCCTGCACCGCCCGCGGGAAGGAGGTGAGCTCTCCGTAGGGCACGTCGTCGCCCAAGCATTCCACATAGGACAACGCGCCGTTTTCCATCCACACGGAGCCGGCAAGGCGCGCCATGTCCTTGTAGCGTTCGAGATTGGCCTTGGGCACGGCAAGAATAAACCCGTCGACATAGGGCATGATTTTCCTCCTTGGTTGGGTCTCACCCCAAGGACGTGGGAGGGAAAGCAAAGCCGACAAGGGCACCGGCTTTTTCTTCGCCCTCCAGATTTTTCACCCTCAAAGCTCAGAAGGGCGGCAAGCACACGCTTGACCGCCCCATCCACCTGTCAGAACTGACCCGCTTCAGGCGCGCCAAGCTCCTCGATGGAGTCGACCCGGTCCGGATAGAAGGCGACATGCTCCTTGATTCCGGAGACGGCTTCGTAAGGGCTTTCGTAGGACCAGACGGCATTCCTGGAACGCTCGCCGCCAGCCGGAATGCTGAAATAGGAGGCTTCTCCCTTATATGGGCAATAGCTCTGGTGGTCGGTCCGCTCAAGGAGCGACATATCTACATCCTTGCGCGGGATATAATGGACCGGCGGATAGGAGGATTCGCGCAAGGTGAGCGAATTGACGCTGTCGGCGATCACCTTGCCGCCGAGCTTCACCACCACCCGCGCCGGATTGTGCGCAACGGTAATCGGGTGATCCGGTCCTGGAATTTTCTGTGCCCTGACATTCATGGTTCGTCCTTTCGGGTTCGACGCATGGCCCCGATATAGGGCGTCCCGAAACGCTACCAAGCGGCCGAAGCGGAATGCTCCGGCCATCGACGGCGAACAATCGCCGCGTCGCCCGTCAGAACGTGGTGATCACGCTGATGCCGGGCGTTTCGGATCTGTCGAGCGTCATCAACCCCGGCACCGCTTCTTCGAGGCTGATCCGCTTGGCGATCAGTTGCTGCGGCTTCATCTTGCCGACCTTCAGCATGGCGAGCATCGCGTCGTAGCGCCAGGCCTGCATGCCGTGGCTGCCATAGATCTCAAGCTCATGGCCGATCACCTGCGCCATCGGGATCGAGGGCGTGGCGTGCTCGCCGAGCATCAGCCCGACCTGCACGTGCCGGCCGCGGCGGCGGAGGTTCTTGATCGAATTGAAGCAGGTGACCGGATGGCCGAGCGCGTCGATCGACACATGCGCGCCGCCCCCGGTGATCTCGCGAACCGCCTCGACCACATCGGCGACCGTGCTCGCATTGATGGTTGCGACCGCACCGCATTGGCGGGCGAATGCCAGCTTGTCTTCGGAAAGATCGATGCCGATCGCGTTCGCTCCAAGCGCCGTGGCGATCATGATCGCCGACAGCCCGACGCCGCCGCAGCCATGCACCGCGACCCAGTCTCCAGGCCCGGTTCGGGCCTGGTCAGCAACCGCGCGGAAGGAGGTGGCGAACCGGCAGCCGAGGCTTGCCGCCGTCGCATCGTCGATCTCTTCGGGCAGGTGCACGAGGTTGGTATCGGCATAGTCGATCGCCACATATTCGGCGAAAGAGCCCCAATGGGTAAAGCCCGGCTGGAACTGGTTGGGGCAGACCTGCTGATTACCGGAATGGCATTCCGAACAATGGCCGCAGCCTGACACGAACGGCACCGTCACCCGATCGCCGATCTTGAAGCGCATGACGCCCTTGCCGGTCGCCACCACCTTGCCGGCCAGTTCATGGCCCGGCACATGCGGCAGCTTTATATCCGGATCATGCCCCATCCAGCCATGCCAGTCGCTGCGGCAGAGCCCGCTCGCGCCGACCTTGACCACAACGCCGTCAAATGTCGGCTCCGGATCGGGAATATTGCGGATTTCCGGTGCCTTTTCAAAGGCATCGTAGAACATGGCTTTCATGGCGGGCCTCATCTTGAATGTGGCCGCAGCATAGTCGACGCGGCTCGCGGGTCAATCGAGTAGAGATCTGGCTTGCCCGACCGGGGCGGCTAGGCTCAGTCTCATCACGATGACCGGAACGCCGTGAAATTAGCCCCGAACCGCTCCATCCTCCGCAGGGCCGACACTGCTTCTAGAATCCGGGAAAGCCACGCTTGCGCCATTCGCTCCGCGGCACCGGCTTGCCGACTTCAAAGGCGAAGGAGATTACCTTGGTGGCGTCCTCATTCACCTCGCAGCGGAACCTGAGGTCATACCATTGCGCGTTCGCCCGAAACTCACTGCGCTTGATCTCCAAAACCGATCCGCTCGACAGTTCATAAACCGGCACTATTTCCGGCCTGAAGGATTGGGGCGAATGCCGCAACTGCAGGTTCAGTTCGGTCCAGCAGAGTTGCCCTGCCCGCACGCCCCGTGGAATGCTGCCCATTGCAATGGTAGCAATGGGGTCGCCCGTCTCGCTCTGTGAAAACAGCGTCTTTGCCTCGGTCAGCTCGACCGGCTTGCCAGGGGTCGGCGTCTTGGTAGGGTCGTTCTTGGGCGAAGCGATTGGCGGCGCCGTCACGATCTCGGGCTTGGTCGCATCCGGCGAGGTGCCGGCAATGGGACCGTTCTGCAATCCGTTGGCCGCCGCAATGCCGACCTCAGGCAGCTGGATATCATCCGGCACCGGATTGGCCGGTGGTGCCTCCACGACGGTAGGCGCTTCCTTTGCCTGTTTTACCGGTTCGACGGCCTCCGCATTCGCCTTGCTCTCGGCGGGCGGGTTGGTCGTTTCCTTCGATGCATTGCCGGTCAGAGATTTCTTCGGCCCGGCATCCTTCTCGCCGAATTCGAAGACGGGGCGCAGAACCGGCAAAGGCTGCTTCTTGGCCTCCTCGGCCTCCTTGGCGGGCGGCGGCTCGGCGGACTTTTCCTCAGGCGCCGGCGGAGGCGGCGGCTC
Organism: Neorhizobium tomejilense; assembly: GCA_002968845.1. Lineage (GTDB taxonomy): Bacteria > Pseudomonadota > Alphaproteobacteria > Rhizobiales > Rhizobiaceae > Neorhizobium > Neorhizobium tomejilense. Next base: position 14,228 of record PVBG01000040.1, read on the forward strand.
CGCCTTTTTCGCTTCCTCCTGCTTCGGTGGCTCGGGCTGCGGCGGGGGTGGCTCCGCCTTCTTGGCCTCTTCCTGTTTTGCAGGTTCCGGAGGCTTCTTCTCCTCTGGTTTCGCCTCTTCCGGCTTCTTTTCCTCGGCCTTCTTTTCCTCAGGCTTCGGTTCTTCCGGCGGAGGCACGATCTCGACCTGGACGGTCTCCTCCTTCTGCGGCTCGGACTGATCGACCGGCAGGTGGAAGAAAAGGGCCGCCGCGAAAACGACATGCACCAGGATGGAGGCGGGAATACCCCATCTTATGTCGCCGCGCGGCTTTCCAGATAAATCCGTCATGGCAGCGGATGTAAGATGGAAAGTCGGCCGGATCGAGTCCCCGAGTGATCAAAACAATGCAAGTTCCGGCTTTCCTGGAGAAAGTTGCGCGGACGGCCCTCTCTTGCGCGCTTCAATCGCAGTTTACGTCATTGCAAACAAACCGACCATATGGTATGTTTACTCCATGTCAAACGCTCACAGACGCGAAAAACAGCCAGACCACGTGCGGCGATCCCTTCTGGATCATGCGGCGCGATGCGCCGTTTCCGAAGGTCTCGCCAGCCTCACCCTGCAGGCGGTCGCCGATGCGGCCTCCGTCACCAAGGGCGGTTTGCTGCATCATTTCCCGAGCAAGCAGGCTTTGATCGAAGCCGTCTTCGAAGACCTCCTCGGCAAGCTCGATATGGAGATCGATCGGCTGATGAGCGAGGACGAAACCGATCGGGGCCGGTTCACGCGCGCCTATGTCGACGCTTTTTTCCAGGTGACCCGCGATGGACCCGACAGCCCCTGGGCGGCGCTGTCGATCTCCTGCATGACCGATCCGCGCCTCAGGCAACTCTGGTCGGAATGGATGCGCGATCGGCTCCAGCGTCATTTGCAGACCGACAATCATCCGGCCTTCAAGCTCGCGCGCTACGCCGCGGACGGCATCTGGCTCGCCAATCTCATGGAAGCGGACGGATTACCGGCGAAAGAACTCGCCGAACTTCGCAACCAACTCCATAACCTCACGAAACAAGAGTAACGGAAATGAACCCCGCAATCCTCACCTACGGCTCGCTTGCCGCTGCCATCGTGCTGGAAGTCGTTGGCACGACCTTCCTGCAGCAGAGCCAGCAGTTCACCCGCGCCCTGCCGACCATCCTCATGGGGCTGTGCTATGGTATCGCCTTCTATCTCCTGTCGATCGCCTTGCGCACCCTGCCGGTCGGCATCGCCTACGCGATCTGGAGCGGCCTCGGCATAGTGCTGATCTCGGCCGTCGGCCTGATCCTGTTCCGCCAGACCCTCGACACCGCGGCCATGATCGGCCTCGGCCTGATCATCTCCGGCGTCGTGGTGGTCAACGTGTTTTCAAGCTCGATCGGGCATTGATTGCGGAAACGGTGCTTCGGACGTATATTTACAGAGATTGATCAGGAGATCACGATGACTGCGATCACTCTGGCGGAAGCAAAAGAAAAACTCGGCGAATTGATTGACCGCGTCGCCCAAGGTGAGACGGTTGAGATTCTACGCGATGGTCAGCCTGTCGCGCAGCTGGCGCCGCCGCGGTCGAAAAAGCAGCCGATCGACTTCGAGATGCTCAAGGCGATCCGGGAGAAAATGCCTCCGCAAAGTGAAGACGCCGGAACATTCATGCGACGTTTCAGGGACGACGAACGCTACTGATGTTCTACATCGATACATCAGCCCTGATTGCTTTGCTGGTGGGAGAGACATCCGTCGAAAGAGTGCTCGACTGGTTTGCGAAGAACGGAGACCGGCGAACTCTCGTCAGCGAGTGGACAATCACCGAGTTTTCGTCCGCACTCTCGGTGAAAGCGAGACACGAACGAATGCCCCAGGAACTGCGGCAACTGGCACTGGCGGGGTTCAATCGCATGGCCTCTCAATCCCTCGAAATGCTCCCGATATTCTCTCGCCATTTCGTCGCGGCCGCGCGGCTCGCCGACGATATCGACGTTGGCCTCCGCTCGGGCGACGCACTGCATCTCGCCGTCGCAATGGAAGCCGGCGCGGAAATCGTTACGCTGGACAAGCGGTTCGCTTCCGCGGCAAACGCCCTCGGCGGGCGCAGCATCCTCCTGTAACGGAAAAACCCGGCCTGCTCTCGCAAACCGGGTCTCTGATTTTCCAACCGCTGAAACCGTTAGCTGTCCAGGAAGCTCCGCAGCTTGCGGCTGCGGCTCGGGTGCTTCAGCTTGCGCAGCGCCTTCGCTTCGATCTGGCGGATACGTTCGCGGGTAACCGAGAACTGCTGGCCGACTTCTTCGAGCGTGTGGTCGGTGTTCATGCCGATGCCGAAGCGCATGCGCAGCACGCGTTCTTCACGCGGCGTGAGCGACGCGAGGACGCGGGTCGTAGTTTCGCGCAGGTTCGCTTGGATGGCCGCATCGATCGGCAGAAGCGCGTTCTTGTCCTCGATGAAATCGCCGAGATGCGAATCCTCTTCGTCGCCCACGGGGGTTTCGAGCGAGATCGGCTCCTTGGCGATCTTCAGGACCTTGCGGACCTTTTCGAGCGGCATGGCGAGCTTTTCGGCCAGTTCTTCCGGGGTCGGTTCGCGGCCGATCTCGTGCAGCATCTGGCGCGATGTGCGGACGATCTTGTTGATCGTCTCGATCATGTGCACCGGAATGCGGATCGTGCGGGCCTGGTCGGCGATCGAACGGGTGATCGCCTGCCGGATCCACCATGTGGCATAGGTCGAGAACTTGTAACCGCGGCGGTATTCGAACTTGTCGACCGCCTTCATCAGGCCGATATTGCCTTCCTGAATGAGGTCGAGGAACTGCAGTCCGCGGTTCGTGTACTTCTTGGCGATCGAGATGACGAGGCGAAGGTTCGCTTCGACCATTTCCTTCTTGGCGATGCGCGCTTCGCGCTCGCCCTTTTGCACCATCGAGACGATACGGCGGAATTCGGCGATCGAGATGCCGGTCTCCGTCGCGAGGTTCTGGATTTCCTGGCGGATGTCGCGGATCGTGGTGTTCTCGGCACGCGCGAACTCCTTCCAGCCGCGGGCGGCCAGATTGGCGATCGATTTCATCCAGTTCGGATCGAGCTCGGCACCCTGGTACTGTTCGAGGAACGAGTCACGCTTGACGCCGTAGGATTCGGCGAGACGCAACAGGCGGCCCTCGTTCTGCATCAGGCGCTTGGAGATATCGTAGAGCTGCTCGACCAGAGAATCGACACGGTTCTGGTTGAGCGACAGCGACTTGACCGCGGTGATCAACTCGTCCTTGAGTTCCTTGTAACGACGCTCCTGGGCGGACGACAGCGTACCGGTTGCTGCCAGACGCTGCTCGACCTGCTGGTCCTGCAGCTTGCGGAGCTTCTTGTAGGTGTCGGCAATCGTATCGAGCGTTTCCATGACCTGTGGACGCAGCTCGGCTTCCATCGCGGCGAGAGAAAGGCTCGACTCGTCGTCGTCCTCTTCCTCTTCCTCGAGGTTCATGCCATCGCCGCCGACAGCGGTGATGTCGTCGTCATTGGCAGCCGAGAAACGAGCCTTGCGGGTCTTTTCCTTCTCCTCGGCGGCCTTGCGGTCGGCTTCGATCTTTTCCGGGCTCTGGAACTGCGGCGCAGCCTTGGCTTCGGGACCGGAATAGGTCGTTTCGAGATCGATGATCTCGCGAAGCAGGGTGGTGCCTTCGTTCAGTTCGTCACGCCAGATGATCAGCGCCTGGAAGGTCAGCGGGCTCTCACAGAGCCCGGCGATCATCGTTTCGCGGCCGGCTTCGATGCGCTTGGCGATCGCAATTTCGCCTTCGCGCGAAAGAAGCTCGACGGAGCCCATTTCGCGCAGATACATGCGCACCGGATCATCGGTACGGTCGGTCGGCTCTTTCTTCTTCGCGGTCGCGAGCGCAGTGCTGGAGGTGGTGGCGATTTCGCCGCCTTCGCTCTCATTGTCGTCGCTGTCGCCGTCAGCGTCATCGTCGCTGGCGGTGGTTTCTTCCGCCTCTTCGTCTTCGACGACGTTGATGCCCATGTCCGACAGCATCGCCATCGTGTCTTCGATCTGCTCGGAGGTGACTTCCTCCGACGGCAGCACCGAATTCAACTCGTCCATGGTGACATAGCCGCGCTTCTTTGCGGCTTTGATCATCTTCTTGACGGCGTCGTCAGAAAGGTCGAGAAGCGGACCGTCGTGCGAGCCTTCGCGTTCGTTCTCTGCTTCTTCGTTTTCTTTGACTTTTGTTGCCATGTATTTCGTCGCTTTCCCTGAACGCTACTTTCGCCGCGCTTCGTGGCCACCGGCTGAAGACGGGGTTGACCGCCTTAGTCGCGAATCACTGTCCAACACGTAACGGAATGACCTTTAATTCCCGATTACCATTCGGCGGCCGTTTTTGACTCAGGACCGTCCTACAAGAGGATCACCGGTCATGTTCGGTGCTATTGACCCACTCCGCCTATTTTGCCTTGAAATGGTGATTCCCACAAATTAACGCCCCGTCAAGCATTTCCGTAGGTCATACCCAGGAAATGTCAAAAATACGCCCTTTAAGGGGGTCTAATAGGGGTACGCTCACCAGATTTAACCGATATGTAGGCGGTAGGCCCTGAAAGACAAGGGTTTGCGTAGACATAAAGGCTTATGCTTTTCGTCCGGCATATTCCCTAGCGGGAAGCACCGTCATACTGGGTTACCGTCAGCGTGGCAATGTCGATTTCCGGCACGCATCTCAGATTGATCGCCGCCATCTCCGTACCATTCGGCATCGTCGCCTCGCTGAACGGCGCGACACCGCAACTGGCGCAGAAGTAGTGCGTGATCACATGCTTGTTGAACTGGTAGGAGGAGAGGTTTTCCCGCGGGGTCGCGAGCCGGAACTGGCTGCGCGGAACGAAAGCCAGCAGCACGCCCTTTCGCCGGCAGAGGGAACAGTTGCATTCCATCGCGGCGCCGAACTCGCCCTCCGCCTCGAAGGCTATCTTGCCGCAATGACAACTTCCCGAAATCTGCATCAAGCTCCCCACTCAGCCGACTCAACGCCGATACAATAGGGCCACGCCATCGTTCGGCAAGGGGTGAGACTTCCGCGCCGCATGCCCCTCAGCCGTGGCTGACGGCGGCTCCCTTCACCCGACCGGAAAGTACCCCGAACCCATCGATGATCGCTTCCTGGTTTTCCATCCGGAGAATTTCGAGCTGGACTTCGGACAGCGCCCGCAGCAGCGGCTCGATCTCACCCGCATCGCCCGCTTCGGTCGTTTCGGCGATTTCCCGCTCCAGTTCGATTTTCTGGAGCCTGAGCGCCTTGGTGCGCTTATGCAGCGACAGCGCCTGCCGATAGCCTTCACGCGCATCTTCCAGCGCCGCGATCTCGGTCGCAGTCCAGAGCCGTGCGTTGCGCACCTGCTGGTCCAGGGACTTCAGCATCACGTCGAACCCCTCGCCGGCAAGCCTCTGCATCAGGTATTCGCGCGAGAGGCTGGCGCCCGCTGTCGCGGCTGCCGGCAGCATCGCCGACCAGAAACGCTGCAGGTCGCGGTTCTCGAAATCGATCGCGGCGATCTCGTCATATTCCTCCAGCAGAAGCTGGGGATGGTTGACGATGGTGAGCGCCAGCACGCTTTCCCGCAGTGCTGGCAGGTCGCGGTAACCGCGCACAAGGCCGGAGCGCGCGAGCCGGTCCGAAACGCCGGCAGCCCTTCCTGCGGCACGCGGTCCCTGCGGCGGGCCGCCCTGGCCTGGCCTGCCACTGCCCGAACCGCGCTGAAAATTCTGGCGCCGGTCGCCCCCGCCGCGCGGCGCCGGCGCGAAGAAGCTGTTCAGCCGGTCGCGGATGGCCTGCTGATAGTGGCGGCGCACGTTTTCGTCGGCGATGACGGAAACGATCTGCTTCAGCCGCGCCTCCAGTTCGGCGCGTTTTTCCGGCGTATCGAAACTTGCCGACGACGCCTCGCGCTGCCAGATCATCTCCACCAGCGGCTTTGCTTCGTTGAGCACCTTGTCGAACGGCGCGCGGCCCTCATGGCGGACGAGATCGTCCGGATCCTTGCCATCGGGAAGCAGCGCGAACCGCACCGACCTTCCGGGCTTCAGGAACGGAAGCGCCAGATCGGCGGCACGACTTGCAGCCCTGAGGCCCGCGCCGTCGCCGTCGAAGCAGAGCACAGGCTGCGGGGTCATCCGCCAGAGAAGCTCGAGCTGGTTTTCGGTGAGCGCAGTGCCGAGCGGCGCCACGGCATTCTCGACGCCCGCCTGATGCAGCGCGATGACATCCATGTAACCTTCGACGGCGATGATCGTGCCCTCGCCCTGCCCCGGCTTGCCGACACCCTGAGTCCGCCTGGCACGCGAAAAATTGTAGAGCACCTGCCCCTTGTGGAAGAGCTCGGTCTCGTTGGAGTTCAGATATTTCGCCGGTGCGTCCGGCGCCATTGCACGGCCGCCGAACGCGATCACCTTTTCCCGCGACGACAGGATCGGAAACATGATGCGGTCGCGAAAGCGGTCGTAGGAGACCGCGATCCCCTCCCCGTGCACCACCAGCCCGCAGGCCTCGATCTGGTCCTTGGGCACGCCTTTGCCCGCGAGATGTTCCTTCAGCGCATTGCGGCTTTCCGGCGCATAGCCGAGACGGAAGGTCTCGATCGTGCGGCCCGTCAGCCCGCGGTCGCGCAGGTAAGCGCGCGCCTTGGCCCCGACGGCGCTCTGGAGCTGGTCCTGGAAAAACTGGGTCGCCAGTTCCATGACGTCGAGCAGCGTCGTGCGTTCCTTCTCGCGCTTCTCGGCCTGGGGGTCCGGCTGCGGCATGGCGATGCCGGCCATGTCCGCGACCGTCTGCACGGCTTCCGGAAAACTCTGCCCTTCGAGCTCGGTCAGGAAGCGGAAATGGTCGCCCGTGACGCCACAGCCAAAGCAGTGGTATCGGCCCTTCCGGTCCTCGCAATGAAAGCTCGGGCTCTTCTCGCCATGGAAGGGGCAGCAGGCCCAATAGTCGCCGCGCGACACATTGGTCTTCTTGCGATCCCACGTCACCCGACGGCCGACGACGGCCGATATCGGCACGCGGTCGCGGATCTCGTCGAGAAAACTGTTGGAAAAGCGCATTTCTACCTCTGCCTTGGCTCTCCCATATAAGCACGGGTGGGAAGGAACGCTACCATCAAGACAAACGCTGCCCGCTATTCACAGGCTTGACCAATTTCGCACCTCTGTATATACATATTGCCAATACACATGGCGCGCGACGTGCCTGAAGGCAACTGAAGTCTTTTAGGCACCGCGATGATTCATGAGCAAGAGCCGCTCTCCATCTTCGATTGGAATGAGGAGAAGCGGAGAGCCAATCTTGAAAAGCACCAGATCGATTTCGAAGATGCGGTATTCGCCCTCTAAGAGCCCCGTCTGGAATTTCGCTCGGATCGAAATGGAGAAGTCCGCACCCTTGCGATCTGTCCCGACACAAAGCGCCTCATCGCAATCGTCTACACGATGAGAGGCGAAAAGTGCCGGATCATCTCAGCACGAGCGGCCAGGAAGAATGAGCAAACACTCTATTACGACCGTTACCCTCGATGAGCTTCGCCTGAAGCGCGCACGTGGCGAGAAAAGCCAGACCGACTTGGCGCGTATCGACGCCATGACCGACGAGGATATCGACCGCGCTATCGCGGACGATCCCGATTGGGCAGAGTTCAAGGATATCGACTGGTCCAAGGCGACGCTTGTCGTGCCGAAGCCCAAGAAGTCCATCTCCCTTCGTGTCGATGAGGACGTCATCGATTTCTTCAAATCGACTGGCAAAGGCTACCAGACCCGGATCAATGCGGTTCTCAGACACTACATGCGCGAACAGACGCGCCGTAACAAATAGGAATCGGCGGCAAGTCCGCAATCCTGCCGCCGATATCCGGAGAAACAAAAAGGCGGGAAGCCGATGATCGGATTCCCGCCTTTCGTTTGCCGGGCTTGAAAAGGGCAGCTTACTTCAGAAGATCCTTCACCAGGCCGGAAGCCTTGGCGAAGTCCATCTGGCCCGGGTGCTTTTCCTTCAGCACGCCCATGACCTTGCCCATGTCGCGCAGGCCCTGCGCGCTGGTTTCGCTGATCGCGGCCTGACAGAATTCGCGGACTTTCTCTTCGGAAAGCTGCTCCGGCATGAACCCCTTGATGACGTCGATTTCCTCGCGCTCCTGCGTCGCAAGTTCGGCGCGTCCGGCATCCTGGTAGATCTTTGCCGATTCCTCGCGCTGCTTCACCATCTTCTGCAGGATCTGCAGGATATCGTCATCGCTGACCGGATCCTTGCCGAGACCGCGGTTGGCGATGTCGCGATCCTTGATCGCGGTCTGGATCAGCCGCACGGTCGAAAGCCGGCGGGTGTCCTTGGCCTTCATGGATTCCTTGAGCGCATCGGAAAGCTTGTCGCGCATCATCGTTTTTTCTCCTTGGGAAAAAGCCGGCCGCAGGCATGGTGAATTGTGGCTTTTCCTTGGCATTCACACCGTTGTCATAGACGACAGGTCCGGGCCGATCAAATCAAATCACCCAAACCGTTGAATCCCATGGACTATAATCCTCGTGGAATTCTTGAGCGGCGAGATTGACCACCTCGTCTGCTTTGTCTATTTTCCGGCACCTGCACGAGATTTAGAGGTTTGGGCTTGCGCCGGGATTTCCGCGCGCCCGTCTCTCACGACCATAGATGGCCCTCGCAGCCTGTCTCTTCAAGGGACGGGGCCGGTGAGGCAGAAGGATGGATATGACCGCGACCGCCCCCTGGACAATCAAGAAACCCACCGCATTGCTCGTTCTGGCCGACGGCACCGTGATCGAAGGAACCGGCATCGGCGCGACCGGCAAGGTGCCGGCCGAAGTGGTGTTCAACACCGCGCTGACCGGCTACCAGGAAATCCTGACCGACCCCTCCTATCTCGGCCAGATCGTCACCTTCACCTTCCCGCATATCGGCAACATCGGCACCAACGAGGAAGACGTCGAGGACCTGACGCCCGCAGCAAGGCGCGGCGCGGTCGGCACGATCTTCAAGGCCGACATCACCGAGCCCTCCAACTATCGCGCCGGCAAGGATCTCGACGGTTGGCTGAAGGCCCGCGGCATCATCGGCCTGTCCGGCATCGACACCCGCGCGCTGACCGCCTGGATCCGCCAGAACGGCGCCCCGAACGCCGTCATCGCCCATGATCCGAACGGCGTCTTCGACATCGAGGCCCTCAAGGCCGAAGCCAGGGCCTGGAGCGGCCTCGAAGGCCTCGACCTCGCCAAGGAGGCGACATCCGGCCAGTCCTCGCCGTGGACCCAGAAACCCTGGGTCTGGAACGAAGGTTACGGCGAACTGCAGCCGGAAGACGCGAAATACCATATCGTCTGCGTCGACTACGGCGTGAAGCGCAACATCCTGCGCCTTTTTGCCGGCCTCGACTGCAAGGTGACGGTGGTCCCCGCCCAGACTTCGGCCGAAGACATCATGGCGCTGAAGCCGGATGGCATCTTCCTGTCGAACGGCCCGGGCGACCCGGCCGCGACCGGCGAATATGCCGTGCCGGTCATCAGAGACGTCATCAAGACGGATATCCCGACCTTCGGCATCTGCCTCGGCCACCAAATGCTCGGCCTGGCGCTCGGCGCCAAGACCGAGAAGATGCACCAGGGCCATCACGGCGCCAACCATCCGGTCAAGGATCACACGACCGGCAAGGTGGAGATCGTCTCGATGAACCACGGCTTCGCGGTCGATTCGAAGTCTCTGCCGCAAGGCGTTGAGGAGACTCACATTTCGCTCTTCGACGGCAGCAATTGCGGCCTGCGCGTCACCGGCAAGCAGGTCTTTTCGGTCCAGCACCACCCGGAAGCCTCGCCCGGCCCGCAGGATAGCCACTACCTCTTCCGTCGCTTCATCAACATGGTGCGCGAGAAGAAGGGCGAACCTGCCCTCTCGGAACGCTGATTTCGGCGCTTTGAAAAAATTCAGCGACCCTATTGACCTCAACTTTGGTTGAGGTCCCATAAACGCCCCTGTTCAAGATCGAGCAGGGGTTTTTCATATGAGCGAAATACAGAATGGACGCATTTTTCGCGTCAACAGGTTTGCGGTCCCGGTCGAAGGGCGCGAAGAATTTATGGCGTTGGTTCACAGGACGCATGAGATTATCCGCGCCCAGCCGGGATTCGTCGACGACCTGATCCTGGAACAGGCTTCCATTGCCGGACTGTTCAACGTCATCACCATCCTCCAGTTCGAAGGCGAGCACGCTCTTCAGCCGGTCATTGCCGCAGTCGCAAAATCGGATGAGGAGGCAGGCATCGATCGGCAGGCGCTGAGCCGACGCCTCGGCGTAGAGACCAATGTCGGCTTCTACCACAGGGCGGTTTTACAAGAGCTCCAACCGGCCTGACCAACACCGACGACCCGCTGGCTCTTCAGCGGGTCGTTCTGGCCTGGCGTCTCACCAGCAGCCAGAAGCGGCCGCAAAGCAGAACCGCGGCGGCAGCAAGCCCGGTGACGAAGCCGAACCAGACGCCCTCGCCACGAAAACCGAGCGGGAATGCGAATACCCAGGCGCAGGAGAAACCGATCGGCCAATAGGCGATCAGCGCCAGCACCATCGGCACTCTGGTATCCTTGAGCCCGCGCAACAGGCCGGCTCCGACCGCCTGCAGCCCGTCGACCACCTGGAACGCCCCGCCGATGATCACAAGCGGTGCGGCAAGGCCGAGCAGCATCTGCGCATCTGGCTTGCGGATATCCACGAAGAGCGAACCGAGTTCATGCGGGAAGAGCGCGAAGAGCACGCTGCCCGTCAATGTGAAGCAGATACTGATCAGCAGGATCGACACGGCCGCCCGTCGGACCCCGAGATGGTCCCCTCGCCCATAGGCAAGCCCGACGCGCACGGTGGCGACCTGGGAGAGGCCGAGGGGGATCATGAAGGCGATCGCGGCAAGCTGCAACGCTATGCCGTGCGCGGCGAGCTCCACCTTGCCGATCATTCCCATCAGCAGCGAGGCCGCGGCAAACAGGCTGGTTTCGGCAAGGATCGTAAAGCTGATCGGGAGCCCGAGGCCGATGACCTCCCGGAACGCAACCCAGTCCGCTCGCCAGAAGCGGACGAAAAGTTCGTAGGCGCGCGTCTCTGCCCTGGCCTCGACATAGACGATCGACAGCAGGCAGCCGACGGTTGCGGAAAACATCGAGGCGAAGGCGGCCCCTTCGAGCCCCCAGGCGGGAGCGCCGAAATTGCCAAAGATGAAGGCGTAGTTCATCACCGCATTGGTGACGAACATGCCAAGGGTCACGTAGAGGATGATGCCGCCACGCTCAAGACCGCTCAGGAACGCCCGCATCGCCATGAGGATCAGATTGGGGAAAATGCCCCATTGGATGACGCGCAGGTAACCCTGCGCCATCCCGGCGATCTCCGGATCCTGGCCAAGCCCGATCAGGATCGGTTGCGAGAACCATAAAAGCGGAGCCGTCAGGATGCCGTAGGCGATCACCACCCACATCCCCATACGCACGGAGCGGCGCACCGAGGCCTCGTCACCTCGGCCGAGCGCCTGGGCGACCATCGGCACGACAGCGCCGGCAAATCCCGAACCGAAGATGAAGACGATGAAGAACATCTGGCTTCCGAGAACCACGGCCGCAAGCTCGGTCGTGCCGAGCCAGCCGACCATGATGACGTCGGTCGTGTTGATCGCCATCTGGGCAAGCTGTGCACCGACGAAGGGAACGCCGAGCGCAAATGTCGCACGCATATGCGCGGACCAGGAATTGTCCGTCGTCGTCACAGCCATGGTGGTGGAAAGGCTCGACATGACACTCCTCCGCAGACGAAAAAAGCCGCTTCCAGAAACTGGCGAGCGGCGGATGATGCAGCCTATAGAGGAGCATCATCCGTGCGGCAACACTTACAGGCGATTAAGCAGAATTTTTGGACGTCTCTTCAAGAAATCTGATGCGTAAGCTCGGCTTCGAGCGGACCCGCGGCCGTCTTTCGTGAAATCCGGGTCAAAAACACCAAAATGGCACAAGCCATGAAAATCGCCGCCATCATGTATGGCGCCCCTGCGAATTCCATCGTTGCATTCTCTCCGGTAAACGCGCTGAACAGCAGCGTGAAGATCGCCGGGCCGACGATCGTCGTCAGGCTGGTGAGGCTTGTCATCGCGCCCTGCAGCTCCCCTTGCGCCGACGGCGGCACCTTGGCCGAGGCAATGCTGCGGAGCGCCGGATCGGCGACGTTCTCGATCGTCGTGACGAGGATGACGGCGTAAACGACCCACCCCTGCCACGCGAAGGCATAACCGGTGAGGCCGAGGCAGGAGAAACAAAGCCCGAGCACCGCGGTCCTCCATTCCCCGAGCACCGGCACCAGTTTCGGCAAAATGAACCCCATGACAAAGGCGGCGCAGATGCCGAACAGCCCGAGCGACAGGCCGATCTGCCCCTCGCTCCAGCCGTAGCGATAGGCCGACACGAAGGACCAGACCGACGGATAGACCGCGTGCGCCAGCCAGTAGAGGAACATCACCAGCATGACCCAGCCGATGCCCGGGTAGTGGCGCATCTGGCGGAGAGCGCCCAGCGGATTGGCGCGCTTCAGCTCGAACTTGCGTCGGTTCGCCTTGTCTAGCGTCTCCGGCAGCAGGAACCAGGAGGCCGCAAAGTTGGCAAGCGACAACAGCCCTGCGCCAAGGAACGGCACGCGCGGTCCGAGCTCGCCGAGCAGCCCGCCGATCACCGGCCCGACGGTAAAACCGACGCCGAAGGCGATGCCGATCAGGCCGAAATTCTTGGCACGGTTCTCGTCGTTGCTGATGTCGGCAATGTAAGCCGAGCAGGTGGCGAAACTGCCGCCGGAAATGCCGGCGAGGACGCGGCCCACGAACAGCATCCAGAAACTGGTGGCTGCCGCGCAGATCAGGTTGTCGAGCGCGAAGGTGAGGACCGAAGCGAGCAGGATCGGCCGCCGGCCGAAACGGTCGCTGAGGTTGCCAAGCAACGGCGCAAACAGGAACTGCATGGCGGAATAGATGAGCAGCAGCCAGCCACCGTCGACCGCGGCCGCACTCAGGTCGTCGCCGGTCAGCTCGCGCAGGAAAGCCGGCAGCACGGGCATGATAATCGCGATTCCGATGACATCGAGGAAAAGGATCATGAAGACGAGGAAAAGGCCGCGGCGCACAAATTTCGGGTCGAGCATTAAAAATGTCTCTCTAGCAATGGTGGTTTCTGGAAAGACGATCAACTCGCCGGGTGCTTACATAACGGCAAAAGAAAATCGAAACAATGCGTGAACATCTCAAAGTTTTTGATGAAAGGCACAACCGCCGCGCATCGTTCAGCCGGTTCGGCAATCTCGGTGTCGGGCCGCACCCGCCGACAGGATGTTTCCCGTCCGGAAAGCCTGAAGGTCTCGACAGCTCAAACCGGAGCCCATAGAGATTGAAGGTGACCTTCCTCTCTCCGGCAGACCTCTCTCATGATCGAACTTTTCTGGCGCGGCATCCTCATCGGCCTTGGCGCAACCATCCTGATGGATCTCTGGGCGATCGTCCTGAACAAGGTTTTCGGCCAGCCCAAGGCCAACTGGGCGCCGGCCGGCCGCTGGTTCTGGCACCTGGGGCGGGCAAAAGTCTTTCACGACAGCATCGCGGCAGCCGAACCCTACGAACATGAGCTGACGCTCGGCTGGGCCGGCCATTATGCCGTTGGTCTTCTCTACGGGGTGATCCTCGCCCTGATCGTGGGTCCGACCTGGTTCGCCGCCCCGACCTTCATCCCCGCCTGGGTCTTCGGCATCGTCACCATCGGCGCCGGATGGTTCCTGATGCAGCCGGGCCTCGGTCTCGGCTGGGCCGCGTCGAAAACACCGAAGCCGAACAAAGTGCGCCTCCTCAATTTCGCCGCCCATACCGTTTTCGCCATCGGGCTTTATGGCACCGCGCTGCTGATCCGCTAGTCTTCCAGATCCCGCTTCATCCGGTCGAGCATGTCGACCGCACGCGCCGCATAGGCCCCGATCCAGCGGTCGTGGATCGCCTTGATCGGCAGCGGATTGAGGTGGTTCCACCGCTCCCTGCCCTCACGCTTCACCAGCACGAGGTCGGCCGCTTCCAGAACCTTCAGATGCTGCATCACCGTGCAGCGGTCGAGCCTTGGAAACCGGGCGCAGAGATCGCCCGTCGTCTGCGGCCGATCCTTCAGCTCGTCGAGAATCTCCCTGCGAACCGGAGCCGCCAGGGCCTTGAAAATAAGGTCGTTTTTTTCACCGCTTGACATGTTATGTTTTTATAACATGATAGGGAGAGAAACAAGGGAGAAAGATCATGGAACTGAAATTCAAGGTATCCGGCCGGATTTCAAAACCGGTCGAGGAAGTGTTCGAGGCCGTCGCCGATCCGAAGCATCTGTCGGGTTATTTTACGACAGGCGGAGCCAAGGGCCGGCTTGAGACCGGCACCATCGTCACGTGGGATTTCGCCGATTTTCCCGGCGCCTTCCCGGTGGAAGTCGTCGAGGTGGAGAAGAACAAGAAGATCGTCTTGCGCTGGGATGCCAATGACGACGACCCCACAACCCATCCGGTTCCACCAGAGGCTAAAAACACCTACAAAACGACCATCACCATGACCTTTGAGTCACTGGAGGATGACCGCACGCTGGTGACGATCGCTGAAGAAGGCTGGCGAGAAACGCCCGCCGGACTTTCTGCCTCCTACGGCAACTGCCAAGGCTGGTCGCAGATGCTGTGTGCCCTGAAGGCCTATGTGGAATACGGGATCAACCTGCGCGAGGGGATGTACAAGTGATTGTGAGCCGAGCTCACCCCTCACCAACAAAATCTAGCACTTAGCTGAAGCTAAGATGCTGATTTTGTAACCTCTCCCGCCAAGGGAGAGGTTAGCCCGCGGCGGCGCGGCACCTTTATTTCTCCCCTTGCGGGAGAGAAAGCGATTTCAACATCTTAGCAGAAAGCTAAGTGTTAGAAATCGCAAGTGAGGGGATTGTCACAGGTCCCAGCAGCAATCTGACTGACCTCAAACATTCCCCGAGAACGTATCGCAGGCCTTCATGTCGCCGGTATCGAACCCGCGCTTGAACCAGCGCGCGCGCTGCGCCGAAGTGCCGTGGTTGAAGCTTTCCGGCACGACATAACCCTGGCTGCGCTTCTGCAGCGTATCGTCGCCGATCTGCTGGGCGGCGTTGAGGGCCTCTTCGAGATCGCCGGTGTCGAGAATACCCTTCTGCTGAGTGAACTTGCCCCACACGCCGGCAAAGCAGTCAGCCTGCAGTTCGACGCGCACCGACATGCGGTTGGCGTCCGCTTCGCTCATTCGCTGGCGGGCCTGATTGAACTTCGGCAGGATGCCGAGCAGGTTCTGCACGTGGTGGCCGACCTCGTGGGCGATCACATAGGCCTCGGCAAAATCGCCGGCCGCGTCGAAGCGCTGTTCGAGTTCCTTGAAGAAGTTGGTGTCCAGGTAAAGCTTGTGGTCGCCGGGGCAATAGAACGGCCCGGTCGCGGAAGACGCAAATCCGCAGGCGGAGTTCACCTGGCCGGAAAACAGCACCAGCACCGGCTCCTTATATTGCTGGCCGTTGGCTTGGAAAATGCCGTTCCAGGTATCTTCCGTCTCGGCAAGCACCGTGCGCACGAACGCCGTCGTCTCGTCGGTGGCCGGCGTGCGGTCGCCGGTCGTCTGCTGCTGCTCGAATCCCGACCCGTCCATCCCCAATTCGCCCGACAGCAGCGAAAGCGGATTGATGCCGGTGATCCAGCAGATGATCAGGATGACGATGATCCCGCCGATGCCGAGCCCGCCCCCGCGGCGGCCACCGCCACCGATCGGGATGCGCAAGCCGCCGCGACCGAGCGGACTACCGCCCATGGAAGCGCCACGCTGGTCCTCGACGTTGTCCGATTGCCGACGGCCTTTCCATTCCATTTTCGCTCACTCCTCTTCGGCGACATCACGCCTGCCGGGCGATATAACGCTGGCGGCCGCAAAAGCGATCCGTCCAGCATCTCATAGCCGAAGATTCGTTCTCAGGCGACCCGCAGAGCCTTCTTGCCCGGCAGGAAAACCGTCAGCAACCCGAGCGCCGGCAGGAAGGCGCAGACATTGTAGACGAAGCCGATGCCGTACCGGTCGGCAAAGACGCCGAGTACCGCCGCGGCGATGCCCCCGATGCCGAAGGCGATCCCGAAGAAGATGCCGGCGATCATGCCGACCCGGCCCGGCACCAGTTCCTGCGCCATGACGACGATCGCCGGGAAGGACGATGCCATGATGAAGCCGATAATGCCCGAAAGCGCGATCGTTACCGGCAGGTTGGCAAACGGCATGGCAAGCGTGAACGGCAGCACGCCGAGGATCGAGAACCAGATCACCACCTTCGAGCCGAACCGGTCGCCGATCGGCCCGCCGATGACGGTGCCGAGCGCCACGGCGCCGAGGAAGATGAAGAGCATGATCTGCGACTGCTGCACCGTCACCTGGAAACGCTCGATGACGAAGAACGTATAATAGCTGCCGATCGACGCCATGTAGGCATTCTTGGAAAAGGTCAGAAGCGCCAGCACGATGAGGGCGACGGTGACCGTGCGCCTGGAGAGGTTGTGGGCGTTCAGCACGCGCTTGCGGCCCTTGTTGGCAAGCATATGCGCCTTGTACCAGCGCGCCACCCACGACAGGATGACGATGCCGAGCAGGGCGATGCCCGAGAACCAGGCGACGCTCCCCTGCCCGTTCGGCACGATGATGAAGGCGGCGAGCAGCGGCCCGATCGACTGGCCGAAATTGCCGCCCACCTGGAATACCGACTGCGCAAAGCCGTAGCGGCCACCGGACGCCAGCCGCGCGACCCGCGACGATTCCGGATGAAAGACCGCCGATCCGATACCGATCAGCGATGCCGCGACGACCAGCATGACATAGGACTGGGCAGCCGCCAGCATGAAGAGGCCGATGAAGGTCGAACCCATGCCGACCGGCAGCGAATACGGAAAAGGCTTCTTGTCGGTGATGATGCCGATCACTGGCTGCAGCAGCGAGGCCGTGCACTGGAATGCGAGCGTCAGGATGCCGATCTGCCAGAAATCGAGAGCATAATCCGTCTTCAGCATCGGATAGATCGCCGCGATCATCGACTGCATGATGTCGTTCAGCATATGGCAGAAGCTGACAGCGAGGATGATCGGCAGCACCGTCACTTCGGCGGCAGTTGCGGAAACGGGTTTGGATGTTGCATCGGCCATGGAATTTCCTCCGCGCAAGCGGTCGTCATCGCGGATGGCCGTTGCTGCAAGTGTCTTGGACGCACATCTAGTCCCGCAAGCCGGGCCTGTCCATGACAGCAAAGCGCCGAACGGTACGCTTCGAGGAAATTCTTGATACCGGTTGTTAAGTCCGCCGCGACGCCAACCTCTGCTGAAGAACAAGCGCTCCAGCGATACCGGCCAGCGTCAGAAGCAATATCCAGCTCGGGCCGCCGGAGAAAACCACCGCGTTCATGATCCGCCCCGGGATCAGCGTGAACAGGCCGGCGATCCCGATGCCGCCGAAATACATGCCGATGACGGCGGCCTTGTGTGCCCGGATATTATGGGCGCGGGCAGCGCTGATTGCCCGCCACACCGCGACGAGCACGAAGACCGACAGGAGATGGATCGGGCTGAAACCATAGACGAGGTTGATCTCGTGGATGAAGAAGCTGGAGAGCGAGGTGATAACCATCAGCGCCATCCAGATCTTGCCGAGCAGGCGGTGTATCGGCGTGCCCTTAGCGTTCATCAGGATATAGGCACCGAGCACGGTGGCCGGCAAGACGGCTGCGACATGGACCTGAACGGCAAGCGGGGCATCGAGGAGCGGCTGAAGGTTCATCGGAAATACCTGTCGAAATCATCGTGAAGCTGGGAGGCGATTGAATTGGTCGCCTGTTTCCGCCATGACTCGTCGATCCTCCACCGGAATGGCGCAGACGACGGATAAATTTCGTGAATCACCCGTTCTTGAGTTCCACGCTTCGTGAATTGCAGCTCTTCACCCGTTCCCGGCGCTTCTGGACGACCTTTGCGCTTGTCATCCTGATCTTCGTCGTCAGCGGACCCTACGGCACTTTCGAGCGGATGACGCTCGGCATCCGGCTGGGTTATTGGCTGATCGTTCACGCCGTCACTTGGTCGATCGCCATCTGTCTTTCGGTCATGGCCGAAATCCTGTTGCGGAAACGTCTCAAGCATACGCTTGCCCGCATGATGATCGGCTCGCTCACCGCCGCCCTGCCGATCGGCTTTGCCCTCGGCGCAATCGATTTCGCGTTTTTCGGCCACTGGATCGAGATCGGCGACGGCTTCAGGCGGGCGCTGGTCGCGCTGCCGCTCTGTGCCCTCTTCTGCCTGCTCACCTACATGGCCATGCACCGACAGATTGCCGAGGCGTCAGCCCCGCCCCCGCCTGCATCACCTTCTTC
>PVBG01000041.1 GCA_002968845.1 Neorhizobium tomejilense
CCGCGGGCGCTGCTGCCTCCGACCCGGCCCTCGGCCTCCTGCCGGTCTGGAAGCTCTCTGACCTCTATGAGGCCAAGGACGCCCCGGCCTTCACCGCCGACATGGAAAAGGCCAACAGGCTCTCGATCGCCTTCGAGGAGAAATGGAAGGGCCGGCTTGCCGAGGCCGCCACGAAAACCGGCGCCGGCGGCATCGGCGAGGCACTTCGGGAATACGAGGCACTCGACGATCTGCTCGGCAAGATCGGCTCCTTCGCCGGCCTCACCTATTTCTCCGATACGTCGAGCCCGGCCAACGGCAAGTTCTACGGCGATGTGCAGGCCAAGCTGACCGACCTCTCCTCGCACCTGCTGTTCTTCGCCCTGGAACTCAACCGGATCGACGACGCGGTGATGGACGCCTGCATGGACCGCGACCCGGCCGCCGGCCATTACCGCCCCTGGCTCGTCGACCTCAGGAAGGACAAGCCCTTCCAGCTCGAAGACAAGCTGGAACAGCTCTTCCTCGAAAAGTCGATGACCTCTGCCGCCGCCTTCAACCGCCTCTTCGACGAGACCATGGCCGAGCTCCGCTTCGAGGTCGATGGCGAACAGTTGCCGCTGGAAGTCGCCCTCAACATGCTGCAGGAACCTGAGCCGGAGACCCGCGCCAAGGCAGCTGCAGCCCTCTCCAAAACTTTCGGTGACAACCTGCGCGTCTTCACGCTGATCACCAACACGCTCGCCAAGGACAAGGAAATCTCCGACCGCTGGCGCGGCTTCGAGGACATCGCCGACAGTCGCCATCTCGCCAACCGCGTCGAACGTGAAGTCGTCGATGCGCTCGCAGAGGCCGTCAGGCAGGCCTACCCGCGCCTCTCGCATCGCTACTACGCGATGAAGGCGAAGTGGCTCGGCATGGACCAGCTGAATTTCTGGGACCGCAACGCACCGCTGCCGGAAACCCCGAACGCGCTGATCTCCTGGACGGAGGCGAAGGATACCGTGCTCGACGCCTATCGCGGCTTCGCGCCCGAAATGGCAGAGATCGCCGGCCGCTTCTTCGAGGAGGAATGGATCGATGCGCCGGTCCGTCCCGGCAAGGCACCGGGCGCCTTTGCGCATCCAACCGTTCCGTCGGCCCACCCTTACGTGCTCGTCAACTACATGGGCAAGCCGCGCGACGTGATGACGCTCGCCCACGAACTCGGCCACGGCGTGCACCAGGTGCTGGCTGGCGATCAGGGTGCCCTGATGTGCCAGACGCCGCTGACGCTTGCCGAAACCGCTTCCGTCTTCGGCGAAATGCTGACCTTCCGCGCGCTGCTGGAAAAGACTACCGACAAGCGCGAACGCAAGGCCATGCTCGCCCAGAAGGTCGAGGACATGATCAACACGGTCGTGCGCCAGGTCGCCTTCTACCAGTTCGAGCGCAAGGTCCACACCGCCCGCAAGGAAGGCGAACTGACCGCCGAGCAGATCGGCGAGCTGTGGCTCTCCGTCCAGGGCGAAAGCCTTGGACCGGCGATCCGGATCTCGGAGGGTTATGAAAGCTGGTGGACCTATATCCCCCACTTCATCCACTCTCCCTTCTACGTCTATGCCTATGCCTTCGGCGACTGCCTGGTGAACTCGCTCTACGCGGTCTACCAGAACGCCGCTCCGGGCTTCCAGCAGAAGTATTTCGAGCTTCTGAAGGCCGGCGGCACCCAACATCACTCGGAATTGCTGAAGCCCTTCGGCCTCGACGCCACCGATCCGTCCTTCTGGTCCAGGGGCCTGTCGATGATCGAAGGCCTGATCGACGAGCTGGAGGCTCTGGACAAGGCTTGAGGCGTTGCCCTAATGCACACCCATGAATGAGAAAGCGCCCTTCGCGCTCTTTCGCGACGACCCCGCCGGCCGGAGCCTCGTCTTCGACCGGCCGAAGGAAATCGTCATGGCCCGGACCGCCGCCGAGGTGCTGCCTGCACTTCGGCGCCTGGAAGAGGCGCGCCTCGCGGGTCAGTGGCTGGCGGGTTATATTTCCTATGAGGCCGGTTACGTCTTCGAGGACAAGCTCCGGCCGCTGATCGTCGACGATCGGCCGACGCCGCTGATCGCCATGGGCATATTCGACAGCCCATCGGGCAACGACCATCCGCTCGCCGGACCGCCCGGCACGATCGTGGACGACGGTTCTTCGCAAGGCTCTTTCCTCAGCGAACCGCGTGCCAGCTGGGATTTTGCGACCTACCAGGAACGGTTCGACCGGCTCCACCAGCACCTGCGCAACGGCGAGTGCTATCAGGCGAACCTGACCATGCCGGTCACCGCACGCTGGCACGGCGATCCGCTTTCCGCCTTCTGGTCCCTCGTCGCCCGCCAGCCGGTGCGCTACGGCGCCTTCGTCGACCTCGGCGGCCCCGTCATCCTGTCGCGTTCGCCCGAACTGTTCTTTTCGGTCGATGCGGATCGTTTCATCGAAACCCATCCGATGAAGGGCACCGCCCCGCGCGGCGCGACCGTGGGAGAAGACGAGGCGATCATCGCGGAAATGCTCGCCGACGAAAAAACGCTCGCCGAAAACCGGATGATCGTCGACCTGTTGCGCAACGATATTTCGATGATCAGCGAGATCGGTTCGCTGTCGGTTCCGAAGTTGTTTGAAATCGAAACCTATCCGACCGTCCACCAGATGGTCAGCCACGTGCGGGCAAAGCTGCTGCCCGAGATCGGCTTTCCGGACATCCTTGCGGCTCTCTTCCCCTGCGGTTCGATCACCGGAGCGCCGAAAATGTGGGCCATGCGCATCCTCGCTGATCTCGAAAGGGAGCCGCGCGACGTCTATTGCGGCGCGATCGGTTGGTGCGATCCGGCCGGCCCGATGCGTTTTTCGGTGGCCATCCGCACGATCACGCTTTTCAACGGCGAAAAAGCCGTCTTCAATGTCGGCGGCGGCATCGTCTTCGACTCGAAGGCCGAGGCCGAGTATGACGAGTGCCTGTTGAAGGCACGCTTTGCGGTGGGCGACCAATGGATTTCTCGCTGATCGAAACAATGCGCTGGGAACCGGGCAATGGCTTGCTCCGGGTCGACCAGCATCTGCGCCGGCTCAGCCGCTCGGCGGATGCCTTGGGTTTCCGCCAGCCCCCGGCGGATACGCTGAAACAGCTTAAAGCGGCTGCAGCCGGCGGCGAAACGCCGCTCCGCGTCCGCCTGGTGATGACCTATCGCGGCAAGATCGAGATCACCACGACGCCGTTCACGCCCCTGCCCGCCGATACGATCTGGCGAATCCGGGTCGCCAGGACGACGCTTCCCTCGGACGATCCGACCTATCGCCACAAGACCTCCCGGCGCGAAATCTATGAGGCAGCCCGCGCCGAGTTTTCACCCGAAGAGGCGGACGAGGTTATCCCTCTCAACGAGCGCGGCGAAGTCTGCGAAGGCACTATCACCAATGTCTTCGTCGAACAGCCGGACGGCTCGCTGCTGACCCCGGCGCTGTCGAGCGGCCTCCTGCCCGGCATCCTGCGCGCCGACCTCATCCGCGAGGGCAAGGCAAAAAGCCAGGTCCTGCGCCTTGTCGACCTCGAAGACCGCCGCTTCTTCGTCGGCAATTCTCTGCGCGGCCTGATCGCCGCCGAACTCGTCGCCCAAGCGGCGCGATTGGAAACGCCAGCAGAAGCGCCTCGCCCTGCCGCGCGCGCCGCCAAAATGGCGAGAGCTGGTCGATAGATGACCGCGCCAAAACCCCTCGCGGATCATCTGCTTGGGCTCGAGCTTGCCTTGCAGAGCCGCGAGGTCCGCGGCTCCGAACAAAAGCTGCGCGAACTGCTGGCGCCGGAATTCCGCGAATTCGGCCGCTCCGGCCTCGCCTATACGTTCGACGATATCGTCACCCACCTCGTCGGCGAGACAGGACCGGACAACACTTCGATCTCGGATTTCAGCGCCACGATGCTGAGCGACACGATCGCGCTCGCCACCTATCGCGGCACCCGCATCAACGACGGCGGCAGCAGGCTCTTTACCAACCGAAGCTCCATCTGGCGCCTCGACCCCGACGGCAAATGGCGCATGGTCTTTCACCAGGGCACCGCGACGGAGTGATCTTGCGGAAATGGTTTGGCCTAGCCGGGTTTCCCGACCTTCTGCAATTCGCCGCGACACCGCAGCCGCGCCCGCCGCGATCGAATAACGCTGTCGATTCATCTGCCGAAAATCGACAGGCTCTTTATTGTGACGAAGTTTTATGATCTAGAGCGCCGCGAATTGCCCGAGTGCAGCCTTTAGATTTCCATTCCACTGCCGAATAAGCGGGGCAGCGGCCCGAGAAGGCCGCGATCAAGGAGAAAGACATGTCAGAGACGACCTATCCGGTTTATGGCGAAATCACCGGCCCGATCGTGATGATCGGTTTCGGCTCGATCGGCCGCGGCACGCTGCCGCTGATCGAACGCCATTTCAAGTTCGACAAGAGCCGGATGGTCGTTATCGACCCGCGCGAAGAACCCTCCGACATGGAAATCCTCAAGAAGCACGGCGTCCGTCACATCAAGGAATACGTGACCAAGGAGAACTACAAGGAACTCCTGAAGCCGCTTCTGACCGAAGGCAAGGGCCAGGGCTTCTGCGTCAACCTGTCGGTGGACACCGGTTCGCTCGATCTGATGAAGCTCTGCCGCAAGCTCGACGTCCTCTACATCGACACGGTCGTCGAGCCCTGGCTCGGCTTCTATTTCGACAAGAACATGAAGAATTCCGAGCGCACCAACTATGCGCTGCGCGAAACCGTGCGCAAGGAAAAGGCCAAGAACCCGGGCGGTGCGACCGCCGTTTCCACCTGCGGCGCCAACCCGGGCATGGTCTCCTGGTTCGTCAAGCAGGCGCTGGTCAACCTCGCCAACGATACCGGCCTGAAGTTCGACGAGCCGGATCAGCACGACCGCGAAGGCTGGGCGAAGCTGATGAAGAAGCTCGGCGTCAAGGGCGTCCACATCGCCGAACGCGACACCCAGCGCACCAAGCACCCGAAGCCGCTCAACGTCTTCTGGAACACCTGGTCGGTCGAAGGCTTTATCTCCGAAGGCATGCAGCCGGCCGAACTCGGCTGGGGCACCCACGAGGAATGGATGCCGAAGAACGGCAAGAAGCACAAGAAGGGCAACAAGGCCGCCATCTATCTCGAACAGCCGGGCGCCAACACCCGCGTTCGCAGCTGGTGCCCGACGCCTGGCCCGCAGTATGGCTTCCTCGTCACCCACAACGAATCGATCTCGATCGCCGATTATTTCACGGTGCGCGACAAGGACGGCGAAGTGACCTTCCGCCCGACCTGCCACTACGCCTACCATCCGGCCAATGACGCGGTTCTGTCGCTTCACGAAATGTTCGGTAATGGCGGCACGCCGCAGCCGGTCCACCACGTTCTCGACGAGGACGAACTGGAGGACGGCATCGACGAACTCGGCGTGCTGCTCTACGGCCACGAGAAGAACGCCTACTGGTTCGGTTCGCGCCTGTCGCTCGAGGAAACCCGCCGCATCGCGCCTTACCAGAACGCCACCGGCCTGCAGGTGACCTCCGCGGTTCTCTCCGGCATGGTCTGGGCGCTCGAAAACCCGACCGCCGGCATCGTCGAGGCCGACGAGATCGACTACAAGCGCTGCCTCGAAGTGCAGCTGCCCTATCTCGGCCCGGTCGAAGGCCATTATACCGACTGGACCCCGCTCGACGGCCGCCCGGGCCTCTTCCCGGAAGACATCGACACCAAGGATCCGTGGCAGTTCAAGAACATCCTGGTTCGCTGATTTCGCGAACCGGTTCGTTGATCCGATAAAACACAATGGAAACCGCCTGCCTTGCCGCAGGCGGTTTTTTGCATGTTGAAAGCTCTTGCCTTTTCAAGGCCACATCTTGCGTTACATAGGGCGATGGCGGCAAGGTTTGCCAACCTGAGCCGGACCGAATCGCGGGAGACTGATCATGAAATTTAAAGTGAGCTTTGCGCTCATCGCCGCAGCCAGCTTGACCGCCTGCGTTTCTTCCCCTCCGCCGCAACAGATGGCGGCCGTGCAGCAGCAGGGCGTCGAAGGAAGCTGGGTCGATCCGAACGGCATCGTGTCCTCGTTCCAGGCCGGCACGTTCAACACCCGCTCCAGCGACAGCAACACGCTGCTCGCCTCGGGCACCTATACCAGCCTCTCGCCGACGCTGGTCGAGATCAACATGACCTCGCTGGTGCGCAAGACCCAGTCGCGTGTCAACTGCTCGCTGGTCAGCATCAACCAGCTCAACTGCACGCAGGATAGCGGTGCCCAGTTCTCGCTCTCCCGCCGCGGCTGAAACAATCCGTCATCGAACAATGACTGGAAATTCCGGAACCCCGCTTCGGCGGGGTTTCTCGCATTAGGCGCCAAGAAAACTTACACGCGCACCTTTGTCATATTTCCCCTTGAAACCACTTTGCCTTGATGAAAACATGCGTTGCACAACGACTGTCACGGTGGGACGGTAGAACAGTCGGAGTCAGGCGGCAGAGAGCCGACCAATAAAAACAGGAGAGAGATCAGATGAAGAAGACATTGAGGTTCGGGCTGCTGACCGCGTCGGTCATGGCTCTTTCAAGCGGCGCGGCATTTGCCGATTTCGAACTCAATATCCTGCACATCAACGACTTCCATTCGCGTCTTGAATCCATCAACGCGACGGATTCCACCTGCTCGGCCGAGGATGAAGGCAAGGGCGTATGCTTCGGCGGCGCGGCCCGGCTGCTGACCGCGATCAACCAGACCCGCGACGCGCTGAAGGCTCAGAACAAGAACGTCATTCTCCTCAACGCCGGCGACAACTTCCAGGGCTCTCTCTTCTACACGACCTACAAGGGTGCCGCCGAAGCCGAAGCGCTGAACGCCATGAAGTTCGATGCGATGACCGTCGGCAACCATGAATTCGACGACAGCGACGACGTGCTCGCCACCTTCTTCGACAAGATCCAGTTCCCGGTCGTCACCGCCAACGTCGTCCCGAGCGCCGCCGCCAAGATCGGCAACCGCATCAAGCCGTCGCTGGTGCTGACCGTCGGTGGCCAGAAGATCGGCATCGTCGGCGCCGTCACCAACGACACCCCCGAAATCGCCAATCCCGGCCCGAACATCACGATCGCCGACGATGTCGCCAAGATCACCGAAGCCGTCCAGTCCCTGAAGGCTCAGGGCGTCGACAAGATCATCGCGCTGACCCATGTCGGTTACCCGCGCGATCTCGCCTTGATCGCCAAGATCCCGGATGTCGACGTCGTCGTCGGCGGCCACACGCATACGCTCCTGTCGAACACCGCCAAGGATGCCGCAGGCCCCTATCCGACCTGGTCGGACAATCCGGGCGGCTACAAGGTGCCGGTGGTCCAGGCCTATCAGTATTCGAAATATCTCGGCGACATGAAGGTCGTCTTCGACGACAGCGGCGTCGTGAAGAGCGCCGAGGGCAATCCGATCCTGGTCGACAAGGCCTTCCAGCCGGACGCAGCCTTCGCGGCACGGGTGACCGAGCTCAAGAAGCCGATCGAGGACATGAAGAAGAAGGTCGTCGGCGCCTCCGAAGCCGTGATCGACGGCGATCGCCGCGTCTGCCGCGCCAAGGAATGCTCGATGGGCAACCTGGTCGCCGATGCCATGCTCGAGCGCACCAAAGGCCAGGGCATCACCATCGCCATCCAGAACGGTGGAGGCTTGCGTGCCTCGATCGACGCCGGCGAAGTCACCCAGGGCGAGGTCGTCAGCGTCCTGCCCTTCCAGAACACGCTCGCCACCTTCCAGCTCACCGGCGCCGATGTCGTCAAGGCGCTGGAAAACGGCGTCAGCCAGATTGATGACGGCGCCGGCCGCTTCCCGCAGGTCGCGGGCCTCAAATATTCCTTCGACAAGTCGAAGCCGGCCGGCTCCAAGGTCAGCGACGTGCAGGTCAAGGAAGGCGATAAGTTCGTCGCCATCGACCCGGCCAAGACCTACGGTGTCGTCACCAACAATTTCATGCGCGCAGGCGGCGACGGTTACGCCATCTTCAAGACCAGCGGCAAGAACGCCTATGACTACGGTCCGGACCTCGCGGACGTGACGGCGGAATTCGTGGCTGCCCGCAACCCCTACAAGCCCTATACGGACGGTCGCATCACCGACCTGACCCCGGCAAGCTACACCCCGCCGCCGAAGCCCGCGCCCGCCGCTCCGCCGGCACCGGCTGCGTCTGCCCCTGCAGCACCCGCACCGACGGCGCCTGCTCCGATGGCGGCCGCGCCCGCCAGCCCGGCGCCTGCAGCACCCGCACCCGCCCCGGCTGCACCTGCCGCTCCGGCACCGACCGCCTCCGCACCGGCCGCTCCTGCGGCTCCCGCTCCGGCCGCCCCTGCCCCGAACAGCATGGCCGCAGCTCCGGCAAAGCCAGCTCCGGCAGCTCCCGCCGCTCCGCAGCCGGCCGGCCCGACCAAGTATACGGTCGTCAAGGGTGACTCGCTCTGGGATATCGCCGAAAGCCACTACGGCGATGGCGAGGAATGGACGAAGATCGCCGAGGCCAACAAGTTGCGCCGCCCGAACCACATCGAGATCGGCGCCGAGCTGGAACTGCCCGCCAAGTAACGCCGGCCAGCGACATCCCGACCCCACCAGGGTCGGGTCCGCGACTTCAGACAACGGGCCGGGACAATTTGTCCCGATCCATATACCGGCCCGGGCTTTCCCGGGCCGTTTTTTATTCCTAAATGATCCGGAAAGGCGCCCGTTCCGTATCGGCTTCATCCGGTCTTTGAAAGGTCATCATGCATCCGCATTCCACCCACATGCCCTCCAATCATCCGAAGGTGAGTTTCGGCAAGGTCGGCGTGCTGCTCGTCAACCTCGGCACCCCGGACGGGACGGATTACTGGCCGATGCGGCGCTACCTGGCGGAGTTCCTGTCCGACAAGCGGGTGATCGAATGGTCGCGGCTCTACTGGTATCCGATCCTCTACGGCATTGTTCTCAACAAGCGGCCGCAGAAGGTCGGCAAGGCCTATGAGGCGATCTGGAACAAGGATTTGAACGAGAGCTACCTGCGCACCTATACCCGCAGCCAGGGCGAGCTGATGGCCGAGCGGCTGAAGGACCTGCCGAATGTCGTCGTCGACTGGGCGATGCGCTACGGCAAGCCGTCGATCGCCGAGCGCATCGACGCGCTGAAGGAAAAGGGCTGCGAGAAGATCCTCCTCTTTCCGCTCTATCCGCAATATGCGGCCTCCACCACCGCTACCGTCAACGACAAGGCCTTCGAGCACCTGATGAAGCTGCGCTGGCAGCCGGCCCTGCGCACCGTGCCCCCCTATCACGACGAGCCGGCCTATATCGAAGCGTTGGCGGACTCCGTCAGGGCGAAATACGCGGCCCTCGACTGGGAGCCGGAAATGCTGATCGCCTCCTTCCACGGCATCCCGCAATCCTATTTCAAGGCGGGCGATCCCTATTACTGTCATTGCCAGAAGACGGCGCGGCTCCTGAAGGAGGCGCTTGGCTTCACGGACAAGAATTTCATGATCACCTTCCAGTCCCGTTTCGGACCGGAGGAATGGCTGCAGCCCTATACCGACAAGACGGTGGAAAAACTCGCCCATGACGGCATCAAGCGGATCGCGGTGATGAATCCCGGCTTCGTCTCCGACTGTCTGGAAACGCTCGAAGAGATTGCCGGTGAAGCGGGCGAGATCTTCCTGCATCACGGCGGAGAGAAGTTCGCGCATATCCCCTGTCTGAACGACAGCCCGGGTGGCATGACCGTGCTGGAAAAAGTCGTCCGCCGCGAACTTCAGGGCTGGGTGTAAATAGGTCCCTACCGCACTTCGCTAGCCCTGAATCCTTCCGTCGCCGCCCTCCAGAAATCCGGATCCTCGTACTCCGTGGGGTCTTCGATGCCGGCGAGGTGGAAGGCTTCGTGCCGCTCGACGCAGGTGCCGCAGCGGCCGCAATGGCGGGCACCGCCCTTGTAGCAGGACCAGGTTTCGGCAAACGGCGTTCCGTGCCGGGCGCCATCGGTGACGATATCGGCCTTCGACCCGTGGACGTAAGGCGCAAGCAGCCGAACCGACGCGTAGCCGTCGAGCGCATGATCCTGCATCGCCTGGAAGGCGTCGATGAAACCGGGCCGGCAGTCGGGATAGATGAAATGGTCGCCGCCATGCACGGCGATCGCCACCGCATCGGCGTTTCGCGCCGCCGCCACCCCGAAGGCGATCGACAGCATGATCGCATTGCGGTTCGGCACCACGGTCACCCGCATCGTCTCCTCGGCATAATGCCCGTCCGGCACCTCCACGTCGTCGGTCAGTGCCGAGCCGGTCAACCGGCTGCCGATGCCGCGCATGTCGATGATCTCGTGGAAGACACCCAGCCGGATAGCGCAGGCGGCGGCGAAATCGAGTTCCTTGCGGTGCCGCTGGCCATAGTCGAAGGAGATCAGGCCCAGCAGCTGCTGTTCGGCGGCAATCCTGTGGGCGAGCGAAACGGAATCCAGTCCGCCGGAGCAGACGACGATGGTTTTCATGGGCTTTCATCCTTGTTTTGACCGGGTAGGCTGCGACCGGGTGTTCGAACCCGCTTCCTAGACCGGCAACGCGTCCTTGTGAATAACCCGGGCGTCATCAACAGCGGTCGGGCTGTCATTTCTTCCCTGTAAAGAACGTGCTAACTCATCACGTGTGATCTGGCGGACTTACCGCCTGCAATGGAGGAATGTCATGAACTTGGGCGGCCTGGGTGGCTTCGATATCGTCGTGATCGGCGTCGTTCTGCTGATTATCCTGGTCCTGTTCGCCGGGATCAAGACCGTGCCGCAGGGTTATCGCTACACCGTGGAGCGCTTCGGCCGCTATACGCGCACGCTGGAGCCCGGCCTCAACATCCTGACGCCCTTCATCGAGCGCATCGGGGTGCGCATGAACGTCATGGAGCAGGTCCTCGACATCCCGACCCAGGAAGTCATCACCAAGGACAATGCCAGCGTTTCCGCCGATGCGGTCGCCTTCTATCAGGTGCTCAATCCGGCCCAGGCCGCCTACCAGATTTCCAACCTGCAGAACGCCATCCAGAACCTCACCATGACCAATATCCGCTCGGTCATGGGCTCGATGGATCTCGACGAGCTGCTCTCCAATCGCGAAGTCATCAACGAGCGCCTGCTGCGCGTCGTCGACGAGGCCGTCGGCCCCTGGGGCATCAAGGTCACCCGCGTCGAGATCAAGGACATCCAGCCGCCGGCCGACCTCGTCGAATCGATGGGACGGCAGATGAAGGCCGAGCGCGAGAAACGCGCCCAGATCCTCGAGGCCGAAGGTTCCCGCAGCGCCCAGATCCTGCGCGCCGAAGGCGCCAAGCAGGCGGCCGTTCTCGAAGCCGAGGGCAAGCGCGAGGCCGCGTACCGCGAGGCGGAAGCTCGCGAGCGTCTGGCGGAAGCCGAAGCCAAGGCGACCCAGTCCGTCTCGCAGGCGATCGCCGCCGGCGACGTGCAGGCGATCAACTATTTCGTGGCGCAGAAATACATCGAGGCGCTGGCGGCGATCGGCAAGGCACCGAACTCGAAGATCGTGCTGATGCCGCTGGAGGCTTCGTCGGTCATCGGTTCGCTCGGCGGCATCGGCGCCATCGCCAAGGACGTTTTCGGCGATGGTTCCGGCCCCGCAGCACCGCCGCGCCCGCCTGTCGGCCCGCGTCCCCAGCCCGGCCCGCGCACCACGCCGGTCCTCAATCCGTTCAACCCGAATTCCTCAGAGACCTGAGCCATGCTGCATGATGCTGTGGTCAATCTCGGTCCCTGGAGCTGGTGGATATTGGGCGTCGTCCTCTTGTGTGCAGAGCTCGCGGCACCCGGCGTCTTCCTGATCTGGATCGGCGCCGCCGCGATCGTCATCGGCGTGCTGTCTCTGGCGCTCTGGGACGCGGCCTTCTGGATCTGGCACGTCCAGCTCCTGCTCTTCGCGGTGCTTTCCGGCGCCTTCGCACTGGCCGGCCGCCGCTTCTATTCCAGCCGCAACCAGGCGACGGACGAGCCCAATCTCAACCGGCGCGGCGAAAGCCTGGTCGGCCGCACCGCAACTCTCCACGAACCGATCGCCGAGGGGCGCGGACGCATCCGGCTCGACGATACATGGTGGTCGGTGATGGGACCCGATCTGCCGGCCGGCACGCAGGTGAAGGTGGTGGCGGCGAGCGGCCGCGACCTGACGGTCGAAGCGGCGTAGTTCTTCCGGTCGGAAAACGGCTTAAAGCGGCTTGGAGCCTGATTGAATATCAGGCGACGCCGACGCGCAGCAGGTCGTGGAAGTGGACGATGCCGACCGGCTTGCGCTCTTCGTCGACGACAAGCAGCGCGCCGATGCTGTGCTTGTTGAGCAGCGCCATAGCCTTCGTGGCAAGCGTTTCCTTGCTGACGGTCTTCGGGTTGTGCGTCATCACGTCGTCGACCCGCGTTTCGCGCAGATCGAGATGAAGGTGCCGGGAAATATCGCCATCGCTGATGAAGCCGCAGAGGCTGCCATCCTGGTCGACTATGCCGACGCAGCCGAAGCGCTTGCGCGACAGTTCCTCGATCGCCTCCAGCATGAGGACGCCCTTTTTGACCAGAGGCATGCGATCGCCGGTATGCATCAGGTCGCCGACATGGGTAAGCATCGCCCCGAGCTTGCCGCCCGGATGGTAGACGCGGAAATCGGTTGCCGAAAAACCGCGTGCTTCGAGCAGCGCCACGGCAAGCGCGTCGCCCATGGCAAGCTGCATCAGCGTCGAGGTGGTCGGCGCCAGGCCGTGCGGGCAGGCTTCCTGTTCCTTGGGCAGCAGTAGAACGACATCGGCCTCGCGGGCGAGTGTCGAAATCTCGCCCGACGTCATGGCGATCAGCGGAATGGAAAAGCGGCGGGTGAAGGAAACGATGCCCTGCAGTTCGGCGGTCTCGCCGCTCCAGGACAGAGCCAGCACCACGTCGCCCGAGCCGATCATGCCGAGATCGCCGTGATTGGCTTCGACGGGATGCACGAAGAAGGAAGGCGTGCCGGTCGAGGCGAGGCTGGCGGCGATCTTGCGGCCGATATGTCCGCTCTTGCCGATGCCGGTCACGACGACCCTGCCGTCGATGTCGCCGATCAGTTCCGCTGCCTTGCGGAAGGCGTCGCCAAGACCGTTCTGAAGCGCCAGTTCCAGCGCATTAAGCCCTTGTTTCCCGAAGGAAATCGTCCTCAAGGCGGAATCGACAAGGTCGTTCTCGACCAGTTGCAAAGCTCTCTTGATCATGGGCAAGCCTTAACTCTTTTCACCCATCAAGTCTATCCGCTTGGTGCGGCGCTACTAAGTTAGCCGCCTGCCACGGCGTCGCAACCAAACGTTAACCACATGGCTTTACGTTTGGGTAAGCATTTGCGATTGCCGGGCAGGCCTATGAAGATCACCACAACGACAAGCGGGACGCGCCAGAGGCGCCGGGCGGCACTCGGCCTTCTGCTGGCCTGTTCAGCGCTTTCGCCCGCAGCCGCCCAGACCCGCAACGTATTTCCGCCGCAGAACGGCTCTCTTCCCTCGGTCGCGAACGCCACATCGCCGACTTCGAACACGGCCTCCAACACAGCGTTGAGAGGCAGCCCCGCAGCCCAGCCGACGACAACCGCGGCCACCGGCGCCAACGCCGCCGACGACCAGAATGCGAGCGATCCCAATCTCGCGACCGGCACCACGCCCGGCCTCAACCGCACGGCAGCCCAGGAGCCTCCTTACGAGGACGACCTGAACCAGCCGCGGGAAGAGCCGCTCGACCGTGGCGCGGAACCTGTCGAAACCCAGGAACAGCCCCGCGAGCCAGGTGATCCGACCGGCATCCGGATGGGCAGTTTCCTGCTCCGCCCCTCGATCAACCAGAGCATCGACACCGAGACCCGCCGGTCGAACGGTACCAAGATCCGCCGCGATTACTTGTCGACGGCGATCCGCGGCACGTTGACCTCCGACTGGTCGCGCCATTCGCTGACGGTCACCGGTGAAGGAACGCTGGAACGCAACCTCGGCAGCAGCAGCCAGGGCGAGCAGCCGGAAGCGAACGTCAATGCGGACCTGCGGCTCGATCTCTCCAACGATACGGTCGCCCATATCACCGGCGGCTACCGGTTCTCACGCGAGGACGACTACGATCCAAATGCGCTCGGCGGCGCATCGACCCAGCCGGGCGTTCATGAATTCACCGGCGGCGCCTCCGTCCAGCGCGACTTCGGCAAGGTCCGCGGCACCGCCGCGCTCGATCTGTCCCGCGCGGCCTATACGGATGCGAAACTTTCCGACGGTACGATCGTCAGCACGAAGGACCGCAACCGGACCGGCATCGACGGCCGCCTTCGGCTCGGCTACGAACTGTCGCCGGCGCTGGTCCCCTACGTAGAAGTGGCGACCGGCCGCACGTTCTACGATCTCAGGCGCGACAATTCCGGTTATGCCCGTTCGTCGCAGAGTTATGCAGCGCGCACCGGGGTCGAATTCGATCTGGGCGAAAAGCTGCGCGGCGAGATCGGCACCGGTTACGAGATCGTCGACTACGAGGACGACCGCCTGAAATCGGTCGGCGCCGTCACCTTCAACGGCAGCGCGACTTGGTCGCCGCAGCGCGGCACCAATGTCGATCTCGGCCTGCGAACCACGGTGCAGGATTCGACCACGCCCGGCCAGAGCGGCTGGGTGGAATACCAGGCGACGGCAGCGCTGACACATGAGATGCGCGACAACCTCATCGCCCGGCTGACCGGCAGTTCGACGCTGCGCGATTTCCCGAGCGGCGGCCCGAGCGACGAGACGGTCTGGATCGGCGGCGCCGGCCTGACCTGGGCGATCAACCGCTACCTCGATCTGACCGGCGACGTCGAATACGAACAGGCGGGCGGCGGCGGCACCAACGACAAGATCGTCCGCGCCGGCGTCGGCCTCACCTTGAAACGTTGATTTCCGGCAACGAGGTCAGTTGCGTAGCTAAAAACAAAACCCCTCATAGCAGGACCATGAGGGGTTTGCGTGACGTCCGGACCGGCAATAGCCGGGCGGATAAATTTACTTCAGCGAGGCGAGCAGCGCCTTCATCGGCCCCTCGATCGCCGGGCGGATATCGGCGCGCTGCAGGGCGAAGGCGAGGTTGGCCAGGATGAAGCCATCCTTGGCGCCGCAGTCGAACGTGTCGCCCTTGAACGGATAGGCTGCGAATTCCTGGGCCTTGGCGAGTGTCAGCATGCCGTCGGTGAGCTGGATCTCGTTGCCGGCGCCGCGCTCCTGGGTTTCCAGGATCTTGAAGATCTCCGGCTGCAGGATATAGCGGCCGTTGATGTAGAGGTTGGACGGCGCGGTGCCCTTGGCGGGCTTTTCGATCATCTGGGTGATCTTGAAACCTTCACCGACCGGCGCGCCGATGCCGACGATGCCGTATTTATGGGCCTGGTCCGGATCGCATTCCTGCACGGCGACGACGTTGCCGCCACTTTCGGCATAAAGATCCACCATGCCCTTGAGGCAGCCCTTGCCACCGGCCATGATCATGTCGGGAAGCAGGACCGCAAAAGGTTCGTTGCCGACGATATCGCGGGCGCACCAGACCGCGTGCCCGAGGCCGAGCGGCACCTGCTGGCGCGTGAAGCTGGCGGTGCCGGCAACCGGCAGAAGGCCGGCGAGCAGCGTCAGCTCGGCATTCTTGTTGCGCTCGCGCAGCATCTGTTCCAGTTCGTACTGAATGTCGAAATAGTCCTCGATGACCCCCTTGCCGCG
Organism: Neorhizobium tomejilense; assembly: GCA_002968845.1. Classification (GTDB taxonomy): domain Bacteria; phylum Pseudomonadota; class Alphaproteobacteria; order Rhizobiales; family Rhizobiaceae; genus Neorhizobium; species Neorhizobium tomejilense. Next base: position 15,767 of record PVBG01000041.1, read on the forward strand.
TCCGGTCACGAAGACGAAATGTTCGATCCCGGCTTCGGCCGCCTCATCCACGACGTACTGGATGACCGGCTTGTCGACCACAGTCAGCATTTCCTTCGGCACCGCCTTGGTCGCGGGCAGGAAGCGCGTGCCCAGACCTGCTACCGGAAACACTGCCTTACGGATCTTTTGTTGTTGTGCCACTCATGCCTCCTGAAAGCACGTCATTGTGCAAATATTCAAATCTCGGCATCTAATGACGAATTGCTACCGTTTCGCAAAGACTGCCGTGGGTCCGGTTTCTATGGTAAAGAATTTGTTGACCCAATTCTGTTATTACATCGTTAAGCCGCATGCCACTCTTGCCGCAAGGCTTGGTAAAAAGAAGACTGGACCCGACTGCCGATGAAGACGCTTCGCACCAACCTCTTTCGTGGGTTTGCCTTCTCCCTGATCGCCGGGCTCGCCGCGGCGGCCATGCCGATAGATGCCCAGGCAGACGCCGGTTTCAAGACGTGGATCGTAAAATTCTACGACACCGCCGCCAAGAGCGGGATCACCCGCTCGACCTATGAGAGAGCTTTCGCCGGCGTCAGCGAACCCGACCGGGACGTGCTTGAGAAGGCGAATTTTCAGCCGGAATTCAAGTCCAGGATCTGGGATTATCTCGACAGCCGCGTAAACCCCTATACCGTCAAGATCGGTCGCGAGATGGCGGCCAAGCACGGCTCGACGCTCGCCTCCCTGGAGCGCCATTTCGGCGTCGACAGGAACATCCTGCTTGCCATCTGGTCGATGGAATCCAACTATGGGGCGGCGCTCGAAAATCCCGACCGCCTGCACCACGTGCCGCAGGCGCTGGCGACGCTTGCCTGGGGTGATCCCAAGCGCGCCAGGTTCGCCCGCAACCAGCTCATCGCCGCGCTGAAGATCCTGCAGTCGGGCGATATCACGCCCAAGCAGCTGACCGGCTCCTGGGCCGGCGCCATGGGCCATACCCAGTTCATCCCGACCAGCTACCTGCTCTACGCGATCGATGCCGACGGCAACGGCAAGCGTGACATCTGGCATTCGGTCCCGGATGCGCTCGCCACCTCCGCCAACCTGCTTGCCAAGAACGGCTGGCAGAGCGGCAAGACCTGGGGTTATGAAACGGTGCTGCCGGCCAACGGCGCCCGTCACGAAGGCCAGACCAAGACGCTCGGCGAATGGGCGAAGCTCGGGTTCGCGCGCGCGAGCGGCAAGAATTTCCCGCGCGGCACCGACCGGGCGACGCTGAAGCTGATGGCCGGCGAGACCGGCCCGGCCTTCCTGATGCTCGGCAATTTCTTCACCGTCAAGAAATACAACGCCGCCGACAGCTACGCGCTGGCGGTGGGCCTGCTCGCCGACGAGATCGCCGGTTTCGGCGGCGTACAGCAGAGCTGGCCGCGCCCCGAAGGCACGCTCGACATCAAGCAGAAGTTCGAGCTGCAGAACCGCATGAAACAGCTCGGTTATTACGAAGGCGAAGTCGACGGCAATTTCGGTTCCGGCTCGAAGGCTGCGATCTCGGCGATCCAGAAACGCCTTGGCATGCAGCAGAACGGCGAGCCCTCGAAGTCGCTTCTCGAAGCTTTGCGTTGACAAGAAGGCGTATCGCGCCACATCGTTTGTGGGAATCCCCCGCAAGGTGTGCGGGACGTCGGAGGCATGAAGGCTTTGCATAAATCCGGGCAAAAAGAGACCGTCCAGAACGGTGCCTGGCGGAACAGGCCTCGACCGGACATGGGCGTGCGAAACTGGGGCGTGCGAAACCGGGGATGGGTGCGCCTCGCCCTTCTCCTCCTCGCGGTGCTGCTCGCCCTGCCGGCCGGCTCGTCGCCGGCTGCCGCCCAGGAGCCCATCCCGCGCCGCAACCTCTTCGATTACCTGTTCGGCGGCCCCCGTTACGAGCGCGACGACCGCTATGAGCGGCCCGCCCCCTACGGCCGCCGCCGTTACGACCGCGACGGCTCGATCATCGAGATGAAGCCGCGGCCGCGCCGCAGCACCGGACGGGCTGCCGCCCCTCGCCCGGTGCAGCCGATCGCGCCGCCGGTGCCGGAATTGGTTGCCAAGCTCGAAAATGCCAAGCATGTCCTGGTGGTCGGCGACTTCATGGCCGGCGGCATCGGCAGCGAGCTGGAAACGGCGTTTGCCACCGCCCCCGGCGTTGCGATCACTGAGCGCAGCGACGGCTCCTCCGGTCTCGTCCGCGAGGATCACTTCGACTGGGCGGCCGAGCTTCCCGCCATGCTCGACGAGGTGAAACCCGCCGTCGTCGTGATCATGCTGGGGGCCAACGACCGCCAGCAGATGACGATCGGCAGCACCAAGGAAAAGTTCCGCAGCGACGCGTGGTTCAAGGAATACGAGCGGCGGGTGACCGAACTTGTCGGCATCGTCACTTCCCGCAAGCTGCCGCTCCTCTGGGTCGGCCTGCCTTCCTTCCAGTCGCCGGTCGCGACCGCCGACGCAGTGACGCTCAATGCCATCTATCGCAACCAGGCGGAAAAGGCCGGTGGCGAATTCGTCGATATCTGGGAAGGTTTCGTCGACGAGGACGGCAAGTTCATCATCACCGGCTCCGACGTCAACGGCCAGCAGGTGCGCCTGCGCGGTTCAGACGGCATCACCTTCACCAAGGCCGGCAAGCAGAAGCTCGCCTTCTACGTGGAAAAACTGGCGCGCCGGCATCTCGGCGAAATGGCAAGCCCCGATGTCGTCAAGCTCGACGGTTCCAACCTGCCGGCGCTGTCAGCCCTTCCCGCCTCGCCCGGCCAGGCCATCCCGACCCATCCGATCAGCCTCTCAGACCCCGAACTCGACGGCGGCAAGGATCTTCTCGGCGCCGCCCCGCTCCCCTCCGTCCTCGTCGAAACGCCGCGCGACAAACTGGTCAGGCGCGGCGAACTCGCGCCGGCGCCCGCCGGGCGGGTTGATGATTATCGGGTGAAAGTGGCGCGGTAGCAGCAGTTGTCATTGTCGGCGTGGGAGCAAGATCGCCCCCCTCTGCCCTGCCGGGCATCTCCCCACAGGTGGGGAGATTACATGCGGCATGACCTTCCCGCCCATTGAACGATGCGGCAGTTGACAACGTGTTGTTTGAGCAAACCGGTGCGCCCAGCCAATCTCCCCACCTGTGGGGGAGATGCCCGGCAGGGCAGAGGGGGGCTTACTCGCTCCAACGTTGCTGAATTCCGCCCTCCCGCCTTACCGCGGCAGAACCGAGCTTCCCATCAGCGCCTCGTCGATCGCCCGGGCCGCCTGGCGGCCTTCGCGGATCGCCCAGACAACCAGCGACTGGCCGCGGCGCACGTCGCCGGCGGTCCAGAACTTGTCGACCGAGGTCCTGTAGTCCTTGTCGTTGGCGACCACGTTGGTCGAGCCGCGGCGATCGACATTGAGCGTCAGCTTGCCTTCGAGCTCGTTCAGAACCCCGTCCGTCAGCGGACCGGAGAAGCCGATGGCGATGAAAGCGAGATCGGCCTTGATGATGAAATCGGTGCCGGCGATCGGCTTGCGGCGCTCGTCGACTTCGCAGCAGCGCACGCCGATGAGCTGTCCGTCTTCGCCGACGAATTCGAGCGTCGCTACCTGGAATTCGCGCACCGCACCTTCGGCCTGGCTGGACGAGGTGCGCATCTTGGTGGCCCAGAACGGCCAGACGGCCAGCTTGTCTTCCTTTTCAGGCGGCTGCGGGCGGATGTCGAGCTGGGTCACCTTGACGGCACCCTGACGGAAGGCCGTGCCGACGCAGTCGGACGCGGTATCGCCGCCGCCGACAACGACCACATGCTTGGCGCCTGCCAGGATCGGATCGGCCGCCCAGGCGACGCTCTCGATGTTCTCGCGGCCGAGGCGGCGGTTCTGCTGCACGAGGTAAGGCATCGCGTCATAGACGCCATGCAGATCGACGCCCGGAATGCCGGCCGGACGCGGGGTTTCCGAACCGCCGCAATAAAGTACCGCATCGTGTTCGGCGATCAGCTTCTCGACCGGGATATCGACGCCGATATTGGCGCCGTAATGGAAGGTCACGCCTTCGCCGGTGATCTGCTCGACCCGGCGGTCGATAAAATTCTTCTCCATCTTGAAGTCCGGAATGCCGTAGCGCAGCAGGCCGCCGGCCTTGGACTCGCGCTCGTAGACATGCACTTCATGGCCGGCGCGGCCGAGTTGCTGGGCAGCCGCCATGCCGGCGGGACCGGAGCCGATGATCGCCACCTTCTTGCCGGTATGAACGGTCGCGGGCTGCGGCGCGATGAAGCCGAGCTCATAGGCCTTGTCGGCGATCGCCTGTTCGACCGTCTTGATCGCGACCGGGGCGTCCTCGAGGTTCAGCGTGCAGGCTTCCTCGCAAGGAGCGGGGCAGACGCGGCCGGTGAATTCCGGGAAGTTGTTGGTGGAATGGAGGTTGCGGATCGCCTCCTCCCACTTGTTGTTGTAGACGAGGTCGTTCCAGTCCGGGATCTGGTTGTGAACCGGACAGCCGGTCGGGCCGTGGCAATAGGGAATGCCACAGTCCATGCAGCGCGCCGCCTGCTTGGTGACCTCCGCATCCGACATCGGGATGGTGAATTCGCGGAAATGGCGGATGCGGTCGGAGGCCGGTTGATACTTGCCCACCTGCCGGTCGATCTCCAGGAAACCCGTTACCTTGCCCATGTTTAAACCCTCAATCCGTCCTGCCGCTACCGCAGCCGGTTAAAACCTAACAACCCGCGCGAAACTTATTCCGCAGCGACGCCCATCCGCATCCGCTCCATCTCCACGAGAGCACGGCGGTATTCGACCGGCATGACCTTGCGGAATTTCGGGCGGTATTCGCTCCAGCGATCAAGGATTTCCTTGGCGCGGTTGGAGCCCGTGTAGTGCAGGTGGTTGGAGATCAGCTGGTAGAGCCGTTCCTCGTCGTGGCGCGTCATGTCCTCGGAAACGTCGACGCGTCCCTTGTGCATGAGGTCGCCACCGTGATGGTGCAGCTTCTCCAGCATGTCGTCCTCTTCCGGAACCGGCTCGAGTTCGACCATCGCCATGTTGCAGCGCTTGGCGAAATCGCCGCTCTCGTCGAGCACGTAGGCGACGCCGCCGGACATGCCCGCCGCGAAGTTGCGACCCGTTTCCCCGAGCACGACGACGATGCCGCCGGTCATATATTCGCAGCCGTGGTCACCCACGCCCTCGACGACAGCGATGGCACCCGAGTTGCGAACGGCGAAGCGCTCGCCGGCAACGCCGCGGAAATAGCACTCGCCGGTGATCGCGCCGTAGAGCACGGTGTTGCCGACGATGATCGAGTTCTCCGCGATGATCCTGGAGTTTTCCGGCGGGCGCACGATGATCCGGCCGCCCGAAAGACCCTTGCCGACATAGTCGTTGCCGTCGCCGACCAGATCGAAGGTGATCCCGTGCGCAAGGAATGCACCGAACGACTGTCCGGCCGTGCCGCGCAGCGTCACATGGATCGTGTCGTCCTTGAGGCCCTTGTGGCGCCAGCGCTTGGCAAGCGCACCCGAAAGCATGGCACCGACGGAACGGTCGACGTTCTTGATCGGCACTTCGAAGACCACCGGCTCCTTGCTTTCAAGGGCAGCCTGCGACTTCTCGATCAGCTTGCGGTCGAGAATGTCGTCGATCGGATGCTTCTGGCGCTGCGTCCAGTAGGTCGCCTCCTTCGGAGCCTCCACCTTGTGGAAGATCTTCGAGAAATCGAGGCCCTTGGACTTCCAGTGGGCGATCATCTCGTCCTTTTCCAGAAGCTCGACCATGCCGATGATCTCGTCGAAGCGGGTGAAGCCGAGAGATGCCAGGATCTCGCGCACTTCTTCGGCGACGAAGAAGAAATAGTTGATGACATGCTCCGGCGTGCCCTTGAAGCGCTTGCGCAGGACAGGGTCCTGCGTCGCCACACCCACCGGACAGGTGTTCAGGTGGCACTTGCGCATCATGATGCAGCCGGCAGCGATGACCGGAGCCGTCGCGAAACCGAACTCGTCGGCACCGAGCAGCGCGCCGATGATGACGTCGCGGCCGGTCTTCAGGCCACCATCCACCTGCAGCGCGATGCGCGAGCGAAGGCCGTTCAGCACCAGCGTCTGCTGGGTTTCGGCAAGGCCGATTTCCCAAGGGGAGCCCGCGTGCTTCAGCGAGGTGAGCGGCGAAGCGCCGGTACCGCCGTCGAAGCCAGCAACCGTGATATGGTCGGCACGCGCCTTGGCGACACCCGCGGCAACCGTGCCGACGCCCACTTCCGAGACGAGCTTGACGGAAATGTCCGAGGTCGGGTTGACGTTCTTCAGGTCGTAGATCAGCTGCGCCAGGTCTTCGATCGAATAGATGTCATGGTGCGGCGGCGGCGAGATCAGGCCGACGCCCGGTGTCGAATGCCGGGTCTTGGCAACCGTCGCATCGACCTTGTGGCCGGGCAGCTGGCCGCCTTCGCCGGGCTTTGCACCCTGCGCTACCTTGATCTGCAGCATGTCGGCGTTGACCAGATATTCGGTCGTGACGCCGAAGCGGCCGGACGCGACCTGCTTGATCGCCGAGCGTTCCGGGTTCTGAGAACCGTCCGGCAGCGGCATATAGCGATCGCTTTCCTCGCCGCCTTCCCCGGTGTTCGACTTACCGCCGATCCGGTTCATGGCGATCGCCAGCGTCGTATGTGCCTCGCGGGAAATCGAGCCGAACGACATTGCGCCGGTCGAGAAGCGCTTGACGATGTCGACAGCCGGCTCGACCTCGTCGATCGAGACAGGCGTGCGGCCGATCTCACCGGCCTTCTTGATCTTGAACAGGCCGCGGATGGTGTTCATCCGCACCGCCGTCTCGTTCACCATCTCGGCGAACTCGCGGTAACGCTCCTGGCTGTTGCCGCGCACCGCGTGCTGCAGCGTCGCGACCACATCCGGCGTCCAGGCGTGGCTTTCGCCGCGCATCCGGTAGGCATATTCGCCGCCGATATCGAGCGTGGAGGCGAGGACCGGATCCTTGCCGAAGGCAGCATGGTGACGGGAAACCGTTTCCTCGGCGATCTCTTCCAGGCCGATGCCTTCGATGTTCGACGCCGTACCAAAGAAATACTTCTCGACCAGACCCGAAGACAGGCCGATGGCGTCGAAGATCTGCGCACCGCAATAGGACTGGTAGGTCGAGATGCCCATCTTGGACATGACCTTCAGAATGCCCTTACCGACCGCCTTGATATAGCGGTAGACGATTTCCGAGGAATCCACTTCCTTGGGGAACTCGCCGCGCATGTGCATGTCGGTCAGCGTGTCGAAGGCGAGATAGGGGTTGATGGCTTCTGCGCCATAACCGGCGAGACAGCAGAAGTGATGGATCTCGCGCGGCTCGCCGGATTCGACGACGAGGCCGACCGAGGTCCTGAGCCCCTTGCGGATCAGGTGATGATGCACGGCAGCGGTCGCCAGCAGCGCGGGAATGGCGATCCGGTCTGGGCCGATCTGGCGGTCGGAAAGCACGATGATGTTGTAGCCGCCCTTGACCGCGGCTTCCGCGCGTTCGCAAAGACGGTCGAGCATTTCCGGCATGCCTTCGGCGCCGCGCTCGATGTCGTAGGTGAAATCGAGCGTCTTGGTGTCGAACCGGTCTTCCGTGTGGCCGATCGAACGGATCTTCTCGAGATCGCCATTGGTCAGGATCGGCTGGCGCACTTCCAGACGCTTGGCGTTCGCCGCACCCTCGTGGTCGAGGATGTTCGGGCGCGGACCGATGAACGACACCAGGCTCATGACGAGCTCCTCGCGGATCGGATCGATCGGCGGGTTGGTGACCTGCGCGAAATTCTGCTTGAAATAGGTGTAGAGCAGCTTCGACTTTTCAGACATCGCCGAGATCGGCGTGTCGGTGCCCATCGAGCCGATGGCTTCCTGGCCCGTCGTCGCCATCGGCGACATCAGGATCTTGGTGTCTTCCGAGGTGTAGCCGAAGGCCTGCTGGCGGTCGAGCAGCGACACGTCGCGGCGCAGCGCCCGCGGCTCCACCGGCTTCAGGTCTTCGAGGATGAGCTGGGTCTTGTCCAGCCACTTGCCGTAGGGATGCTTGGTCGCAAGTTCGGACTTCAGCTCTTCGTCGGAGACGATCTGGCCCTTTTCCATGTCGATCAGCAGCATCTTGCCGGGCTGCAGGCGCCACTTCTTGACAATGCGCTCTTCCGGCACCGGCAGCACGCCCGCTTCGGACGCCATGATGATGCGGTCGTCGTCGGTGACCATGTAGCGGGCCGGACGCAGGCCGTTGCGGTCGAGCGTCGCGCCGATCTGGCGACCGTCGGTAAAGGCAACGGCAGCCGGGCCGTCCCACGGCTCCATCAGGGCGGCGTGGTATTCGTAGAAGGCCTTGCGCTCCTTCGACATCGACTGGTTGCCGGCCCAGGCTTCCGGGATCAGCATCATTACCGCATGGGCGAGCGAATAACCGCCGCGCACGAGGAACTCGAGCGCGTTGTCGAAACAGGCCGTGTCCGACTGGCCTTCGTAGGAGATCGGCCAGAGCTTGGAAATGTCGTCGCCGAAGAGAGGCGAAGAGACCGACGCCTGGCGCGCCGCCATCCAGTTGACGTTGCCGCGCAGCGTGTTGATTTCGCCGTTATGGGCGACCATCCGGTAAGGATGCGCGAGCTTCCATGACGGGAAGGTGTTGGTCGAGAACCGCTGGTGGACAAGCGCCACCGCCGTTTCGAACCTCGGATCGGTCAGGTCCTTGTAATAGGCACCGACCTGATAGGCGAGGAACATGCCCTTGTAGACGATCGTCGAGGACGACAGCGACACCGGATAGAAACCCATGTCGACGCCGCCGAATGCATCATAGATGCGGTTGGAGATCACCTTGCGGATCAGGAAAAGCTTGCGCTCGAAATCATGGTTCGTCGCAGCGTCCTTGCCCGCGCCGATGAAGACCTGGACATGATGCGGCTCGGTGGCGGCGATATCCGGCGCCTTGGAAAGCGACGAGTTGTCGACCGGCACGTCGCGGAAACCGAGGAACTGCTGCCCCTCTTCCGCAATGACGTCCTCGATCACCTTCTTGTAGTGCTCGATCTCCTCCGCCTTGCGCGGCATGAAGATATGACCGACGGCATATTCGCCGGCCTTCGGCAGGGTGACGCCCTGCTTCGCCATTTCCTCGCGGAAGAAACGGTCAGGGATCTGCACCAGAATGCCCGCGCCATCGCCCATCAGCGGGTCCGCGCCGACAGCACCGCGATGCGTCAGGTTTTCAAGAATGAACAGGCCGTCCTTGACGATCTGGTGCGACTTCTTGCCCTTCATATGGGCGATGAAGCCGACGCCGCAGGCATCGTGCTCGTTGCGCGGGTGATAGAGGCCCTGGGCAATCGGCAAACCGCCGGCGACAAATGGAACGCGAACTGTCGTCTCGGCCGACATCGGGGCTTCAGCGCCGGATATCTCGGAGATGGTCTTCGTCATCGTCATTCCTCCTGTTGGCCGCCTTCGGCAGCGGGCAAAGTGGCTCTCAATTGTCTCTTGGGGATGACAAGCCTAAGCTCCATCCCGTGCTTCATGCGATGGCGCCGCTCCGGCGTGAGTTGCAGCTTTGCAGCGCAGCATAACGCGGATCGGCGCGAACGTCAGCGGGAAAGACGCATCCATTGGCGCTTCTTTTCCCGAAATTAGGACAGTACTTCTGTCCTAATTTCTAAAATCTATGCCATAGAAGTTAACCCGCGACAAGAGCGGTTGTTAAAAATATGCCGCACCTGGCGACATAAGATTACGCCGAATGGCGTAGATGTCGAAATTTAATTACAATCGGCCACCTTTTAAAGCGTGGCGCGTACTGACCTAACCGTTTTGGCCCCGCCCGCCACCCTCGCCGATTGATTACCGGTTCAAAAAGATTAATCTCCCCACGCTTCCGAGACAAAACTTCCAGGGTATTTTTCAGAATGTTTTTCGCTTCCGACAATTGGGCCGGCGCCCATCCATCCATCAATGAACGCCTCTCCAAGGAGTCGACCCGGTTTGCCGCCGCCTATGGCAACAGCGATCTCGACAAGGCGGTCGAAGCCCGTTTCAACGAGATCTTCGAACGGGAGGTCTCGGTCTATTTCGTCTCCACCGGCACGGCTGCCAATTCGCTGTCGCTCGCCAGCATCGCGCGGGTCGGCGGCGTCACCTTTTCCCATTCGGAAGCGCACGTGATCGAAGACGAATGCGGCGCGCCCGACTTCTTTTCCGGCATGCGCATGGTCCCCGTCGAAGGTGAAGACGGCAAGATGGATCCGGAGAAGCTCAGCGCCCGCATCGCCGGCTTTCCGCAGGATTCGCTGCATCACGGCCGCGCCGCCGCCGTCACCCTCACCCAGGCGACCGAAACCGGCACCATCTATACACTCGACGAGATCGACGCGATCACCGCGATTGCCAAGGCGAACGGCCTGCCTGTCCACATGGACGGCGCCCGTTTCGCCAACGCGCTGGTCTCCCTTGACGTCTCGCCCGCCGAGATGACCTGGAAGCGCGGCATCGACATCCTCTCCTTCGGCGGCACCAAGAACGGCTGCTGGTGCGCCGAAGCGATTGTGTTCTTCAATCCGGACCTCGCCCGGGACTTCGCCTTCATCCGCAAGCGCGCCGCCCAGCTCTTTTCCAAGACCCGCTTCATCTCTGCCCAGTTCGACGCCTACCTGCAGGATGGGCTCTGGCTGAACATGGCAAGCCACGCCAACAGCATGGCCGACCGCCTGCGCGCCGGCATCGGCTCGCTGAACAGCACGCGGCTTGCCTGGGACACGACCTCCAACGAGGTTTTCGCCGTCCTTAACAAGGCGTCGGCAGAGGCCGCCGAAGCAAGGGGTGCAAAATTCTACGGCTGGCCGGTGCCGGCCAACATGCCGGAGCCGGTCAAGGACGACGAAACCCTGATCCGCCTCGTCACCTCGTTCGCCACCACCGAAGAAGACATCGACCAGTTTTTGGCGATTTGCAAAGCCGGCTGAGTCCCTTGGCAAAAGACCCTCTCTGGCCTGCCGGCCATCTCCCCCACAAGGGCAGGGCTATCGCATATGGGCTATTGCGGCGATGAGATAGTCATCGTTCCAGGCGCATTTTTTGATGCGATGGCTGATGGGGACTTTGTCGACATCGGCGTGCTCGAGGATGTTTCTGACGATGCGATTGACGAGAGCGATATTGGCGGGAGCATTGTCTTTTCGCGCCCGGCTGTCGTCTTCGCCCAGATGTACATCCAGTATCCAGTGCAGGCCGTTTCCGATCTGCCAGTGAGCCCTTGTGAGCTCAAGCGCCTGTTGGGCCGACAGGATGGTGGAGGCCATGAACAAGCGTGTCTTCGGCTGGGCCTCGCCACGCCGGCTGGTGATACGCACGAAGGCCTTGTGGCCGTCCATCAGGGCTTCGTCGGCGGCCACGACTTCGGCCCGGCGCCATTCGTGGCGGCCATGGGCGGTCTCGTCGCATTCGGCATGGTTGGGCCGCTCATTGGCCAGGCGCTCGATGGCGCGCTTGTGCCAGGCCGGCCTGTTCTTCTTCAGCGCGAGAAGGTAGTTTGCGCCACCTTCGGTGATCGCCGTGGCCATGCGCTTGTGGCAGTGGAGCGCGTCGGCGGTGACAAATCGGTCCGTCAGATCAAGGAGTTCGACCACTTTGAGGGCGGCTTCGATCTCGTTCTCGTCAGCCGTCGGCGTGGCGGCCGCAAGGCAGAGCCGAGCACCCGAGGCAAAGGCCGATACCGTCAGCGGCGGGGCAGCGGCAAGGCCGGTTTCATAGGCTCGCCGCAATGCCTTGCCGTCGAGCGCCACCACCTCCTGGCGGGCTTGCGCGAAGGCCGCGGCAAAGGCGGCGAAGGCGCGACCGAAGGCATCCGGGTCCAAGAGTCGCAACAGCCGCGAGAAGGTGTCGTGGCTGGGCGCGGCATCATAGTCGATCAGCCGCGACAGTGCCTGCCGGCGCTCATGGGCAAACAGCGAAAACTCCGTGGCAGAACTGGCGCCGCAAAGGCTCGCCGCAATCATCATCACGATCAGGTCCCCGAGCCGATGGCTGGCATTGGCCGCACGCGGATCGGGAACCTCGCCGAAATAACCGTCAAGGCACGACATGGCAGATCTCCGTCAAAGAACCGCCACCTCAAAGAATCCCTTTTGACACTCTCCGCAACTCTAAAATCGCCATATGCGATTCCCCTGCCCACAAGGGGGGAGAAGACTCGCAGCGCTCTCCTGCCCAAATCAGGCGCTGGGGGTGCGGCGGTTTAAGCCCCCCCTTGTGGGGAGGGGAATCGCATATGGCGATTTTAGAGTTGCGGAGAGTGTCAA
>PVBG01000042.1 GCA_002968845.1 Neorhizobium tomejilense
GGCGGAGCGAAAGGTCGATGCTCTATGGGATGCCGTCGGCGCCTTGATCCCCCGCTTCACACCGGCAGAATGCGCAAACTACTTCAGGGCTGCTGGATATGACCCGGATTGAACAGGATGTGCTCTAGATTGGGCGTCGACTTGGATGGGTCGTCATTGGACTGCCCTTCGGACCATCTCATTTGCTCATCGTACCAATCGAGAAACGCGTCTTTTTCTCGTGGCGCGTCGTTTGGTTCGAAGACCATCAAATCGTAGCTCACGACACAATACCCCTCTGGACGTCACCCGGTGTCGCATCAGACTCACACTGGCAGCAGATGTGTTTCGATCCCCTCAAGCCGATGGCCCTGATGAGATACACTTCATGCAATAGAGCTCGCTTCAAGCCCTTCCGCCGCGAGTGCGCGCCGTGCATGCGCGGCGGCGAGATAACGACCGACTAGGTCCGAAAACGCATCGGGCTTCATGCCGCGGATCCCAATGGCATCCAATTCGATCAGCCGGCGCTTCGGCTTGACCTTGTTGTAAAACGAAAACCGCGTGCGGTTGGGCAGTGGCTCGTTTTCCCCCAGATATAACTGAAGGGCGAAGCGGGTGGAGGCGTAGACCTGGTAGCCGATGACGGCGTCCCACCGCACCGGTTCGCTTAGCCACGGCGATTGGAGCGTCTCCGGCGTGAACACCATCAATGGGCGGGCGGCGCGGCGGCGGTAGAAGACGAACGCCGCAAGGCACAGGAGCATGCCGGCGCCAAGCACTGCCGCCAATATGGCTTTATAGTTCTCATTGCCCCCGAACCCCATCGGGTCGGGGAAGAGATAAGTGGACGCGATGAACAGGCCGAAAAGCACAAAGATGAACATCATCACCCCCGCCATTGGGCCGGTATTTTCATGCACGGCCAGTTCCGGCTCGGTGACGCCGGCGGCCGCAGTTTTGAGCTCTTCGCGGTACCCGCTCCGAACGGCGCTGGCGTTGACCAGGAAGTCCGCAGACAGGTCGTGACAAAGTCGATCCCAGTCAGCAAAGGCGCGCCGCCCGAATGACGCAACGCTCGCCTCCGGTCGGCGCGTCGCGTGAGCCAGTAGCTTGTCGTCGATTGCGACACCGAGTGCCTGAATCCGCTGGATCGTCGGCGGATGGCTGTCTGTGGGGTGGGACTGACGGTCTTCCAGATGCGCGGCCGGATCATCGACACCCCGCTCGGTCGCCATCTTGGCAATGGCGGCAACAAGATCTGGACCAAGTTCTTCATTTCCCCGGAAGGCATCGCTAAGAACGAAATGCACACCGGGGTCGGCGACGTGAACGCGAACGAGGGCGGATGCAGCGCCGGTCGGGCCGCTGACGGTGCTGCCATGGCGGTCGGCTTCGAACTCCCGCAGCCGGCTCCAGTGGGCAACCGCGGCATCGAAGCGTGACAGCGCGTGGTAACCAAGGCGAAGACCGGCGGCGATGCCGAAATCTCCGTTGATGTCGGCACGATAAAGCGCATCCAGTGAGCGTTGCAGGCTGGAGTAGATCGGAACGAACCTCTGCGAATATCGCGTATCCTCGCCGGCGAAGTGCGCAAGTTCATGCCCAACGATTGCGGCGATCTCGACGGTGTCCAGAAGCTCAAGGAAGGGCGCCGGCATGTGGAGGGTCCGGCCTTCGATCAACCGATCTTCCGGAAGCAGCAGAAGCCGGCTCTCGGTCACGTAGAAACCGCTGATCAGGCCGACGACGATGGTGTCCGGCGCGCCAGCCTGCATGCGTGTCGCGAGATTGCGGACGAATGTCCAAAGCGCGGGCGCTTCCTGCTCGCTCACGACACGGGCCCGTTCGACGATCGGCTCTGGCTCGACCAGCGCGAAGACGCGGCGCAGTCCGCGGACAGCGGTGATGGCACAGTAGAGTGCGATGCCTGCGAGGATAATGCCAGCCAGACCCAGTTTCACGGCATTGCCCGAGATATCGCCCCAGAACGGTAGCGTCATCGTTTCGAAGACGGTAGCGCCGACGCCCGCAAAGCCTAGTCCGAGCATCACGGCCGCCAGGAAAAATGGCAGCGTCATTCTCAGCCACGTGAAGCTGCGCACCAGCTGGTCGCGCGACCGCCGGGCCGAGAAGCCGGCAAGGCTCGAGGATATAAGGCCGATCGTGCCGCCCAGAAACGCCAGCGCTCCTCCGGCAATGGTGACATAGGCGAACGGATGGCGGACCGCGGCCACCGTCTGGAGAAGATCGTTCTCGCCAACTGCATTTTCCAGCAGCGCGACCGCCATCGAGGCCGGATAGGAGCTCCCGCCTTCGAAGCGGATCATCGTCGCCGGCGCCTGGGCCGCGATAGGTCGGATTTCATCGAGTGCGCGAGCCATGTCCTGGGCATCAATTTGGACGGACCGGCTAGCCTCGACAGACCGATCGAGCTGCCAAATCCCGAAGCCAGCCAGCGCCAGTGGCAACAGGATCAGCCAGAATGCCAGGACGAGGCCTGGCGGTACCCTGCGCTTGGAGGCAGTCCCGGTCGTCGGCTGCGCGTTGGTCATGACTCTCCTATCCAAGTGCTTTGCGGAAGCCTCCCGTTGCATCGTTGGCCTGGGAGGCGTCCACCGGCGTTGCTCACATCACTGATGGCGAGTTATAGAGTTGCTCCGAGTACATCGACAAGCGCCTTGGTCCGATCGGTGACAATGGCGGAATAAATCCGCTACGAAAGGACAATCCGGTGTTTTTTGATGTAATATTCCAATCCTGCCGATATCGGTGTCGCTCCTTCGGCAAGCTTCGCTAGTTGCATCGGCCAGTAGCAGCCTTCTGCGAGGTACTCCTCGCTAAGACTATCTATCAAGTGCCTTATATCCTGGGCAGTGCTGGCGAGAACAGCGAAACAGCGCTCATCATCCAGTCCAACCGGGATTATTCTGGCGCGCGCTAAATATACCCCGGACATGAATGCGCAATAAGTCCGGCAAAACTCAGTCAAATTCCGGTTTGCCTTGACATCAATGTTATCAAGATAATTTATACATATGACTTCACCTCCGATGTTTTGCGTGAACAAAGTTTGCGCATCGACACCAAACACTTGGTAGGCAGCAGAATTCACGACGATCTCTACTGTCTCGTCGTCGAAACCGGCGAAAACCGCCCTAGACGCCCGTACATCATCAAGGAAATTTAAGCCGTTATTGGTTATTTCGGCGAGACTGAATTCACCAGCGCGCCACACTCGGGTAGATTTCTCCGACAGGCGAACCGAGTTCGCGTCCAGCCAATCGACTGGTAGGGGTAGCCTCTTCGTCGATGTCATCTGCCTATCCCGCGTTTCAATGCGTTGTCGCCCCCCTGGAGAGATTTCTCTGCCGTAGGGGGTATAAGGGTAAGAGTATGTGATATCCGCCGAGGGACCTGGCGATTTCACAACATCATCGTTGTTGGAAACAGGCCAGGTTCAGATGTCACGCTGATCCGCGGGTCCGGGTTCATAACATCACTGGCAGGTGTCGCCGATCCGTTTCAGTTCAACGGCAGGCTCAAGCATCACATCATCGTCCTTGCCGACGAACCGGTAGCTTCCGCGCCATAGGCCATCGGCGGCTTCGGATATGCGCAAGCGATGATCACCATCCTCGCAGATTGCATCATAGGCGACGTCACCCATATCGGTAAAGTCCAGCTTGCATTGGCTTGCCGCGGCCTTCGGCAAGACCGGGTTCTTGTGGCTTTTCACCGCCCTGTCGTCGTAGCAAAGCTGAAAGATTTGCTCATCGTTCTTAAGCTCCGGAGTTAGAACGGGCGCGAATATGCGAACCTGCCAGAGGCCTTTGGGAAGGCCGCTCTCCTGGGCCGATACAGGCCCAGGCGCCAGGACCAGCGCGACAAGCAGGCCGATTCGAAGGAACGTCGCTTTGTCCATCGGTCTCATGGGCAATCTCCAATCCGCTTCACGGTGATGTCGGTGGTTGGTTGCGGCATGTCTTGATCGCCCTCGTAGACCTGGTTGTAGGAAATCTGGCCGCTGAAATTTTGGCCGTCACCGTCCGGCTGCAGGTAAAGCCCCCAAGAAGCGCCAATTCCGCCATGGTCGCACTGGGCGTCGATTTGCACACCGCTGTCATAAAAGTGGATCGTGTCGAGCAACACGCATTTGACGCCGGAGGGGTTGGGCATCAATGGTAGGGTTTCTGCCGTCATGCCCTGTTTGATGCACATGTCGCTTGTAGCTTCTACAATCTTCATTGCCGTTTCGGTGCGCTGCAGGGTCTTCCAGGAAAACCGCCACATGCCGCCCCACTCCGGCCGCTCCTTCGGGGCGTCTTCAGCCTGCGCCTGCGGCATCTCGCTCGGATTGGAGAGCCCGGCCGACTGCAGCGCGAGCCGCCGCGAAAACCAGGCGCCCATAATGTTAAAGTCGTTAAAGGTGATATGGTATGGCTTCAGCACTTCATCCTGCTTGGCGAGTTCTGTCCCTGCGACGGAGGCTTTGCGGCCGTAAAACACCTGAATTTCCCGGAACTTGTCCTCCGCCATTGGCTCCTGTTCTTGCAGCGGCGCCTGATTGAGAACCGACTGCGCGATATCTCTGCCCAGTGCTGCATAGGTCCCTTGCGCCGTTTCCGCGAAATAGCCGCCGAACATCTCGACCATGGTGAATGTGGGATCCTGTTTCATGCGGTCGGTGAACGTCGCATTGGCCGCCTCGAAGCGGGTCCTGTCGATACCGAATGTTTGGAATATCGCCTCGTGATTCCCGTTGGGATCGAGGAACATCCCATAGGTAACGTGCCCGTAGGTGCGGAAAGCGACGCCCTGGACGGGTTCGAGCAGTTTGGCGTCGAAGCCTGGGCGGATCGCTGCGATTTTCGGCAGAGACGCAGGGGAGAGCTGCCGGGTTTCAGGTGAGGACGGTGGCGATTGCGCCCGTCCGAAAGAGTGTGCGGCGACGGCTAACACAAGCGACACGGCAAGCTGGACGGTGAACGATCGCAAATGCATCGTGATTATTCTCCCAATCGGAACGGGTGACACATATTGACCGGAACGCGGATCGTATCCAGACCGTGGCCAAGGTTAGAATCCAAGATCTCTTAAATATCGGTCCGCTTGCCTAGGCACATGTCCAAGAAAGCCTCCATCGTCCTCGCGGCGGCTTTCGACTATCTGGCGAGCCCGCTGAAATTCGCCGACAAAGGTGGCAACCGTAATCGCATAGTCAGCCGGCGGGTTCTGCTCTAGGCTTGCCCGAAGCGACGGCATCATGTCCCGGTACTTTTCCAGGAGAGCACTTCCTTCGTCCAAGCAAGTCGCTACGAAAGTCTCCACGTCTTCATTTTCCAGAACATGGCGCACCGTTCCACCAAACAGTCCTAACGAGGCAGCGCCCGATACGTGCAGAGAATTTGGTATTTTCAGTTCTCCAGGGAATTCTCCAACGAGACTTCTACCGCTATAGGAGGTGCCGTACTCATCCAGGTAGAAAGCGAATTCATTAAGTGAGACATATCGAATCTCAACAGTGGTTTCGACTTTTCCGAGGGCTGTTGTAAAGAATGTTAGGAAGATTTTTTTGTCTACCAAGAGAAAGTCTATGTAACCTATCTTCTTGCAACCTTTCCGGTTGAGCTCTGCCCGAACTTCTTTTTTCAGAACGTTGTCAGATTTCGCCATCTTATCCTCATTGACTATCGGGGTGTTTCGCGCACGTAGCTCCCTTGAGGAAGAACGATTGGATTGTTCGGCGTGATTGTGCCTGGAATATTCGGCGCGTTTTTGCCTGTCAATGTGATCGGCTGTCCAGTCTGGATAGCGTTCTGCACCGTCCGCTGCCCCTCCGACAAGGTTACCCTGCCGCTCTTGGATTCGATAATTAGAATTTGCCGCCCTTTGACAGCAACTTGGTCCGCGTAGGAAACCAGCTTTCCGTTAATGCGGACAGTGACGTTTTCAAAAACCTGATAACCTCGGTCCCGATAAGCCTGCGTCACGCTAGTAGCGAAAGTGCTGCCAGGGCCAGGTAACCCATTCGCTGGAAGGAACTTGCCATCGGGACCCCTCGCTTGTAGCCCTAGATAGTCCGTTTCGATCAACGGATTTGCAACGTAAGATTGTGGTCTGTCGCCGCCGGTGAGTCCGACCGGATCGGGTGACACATATTGCCCAGTAAGCGGGTCGTAATATCGAAAGCGATTATAGTAGAGTCCGGTTTCAGCATCTTCGTACTGGCCGGGAAAACGCCAGGGGCAATGCATCTCGTCTGCTGGGAGTTTGTATTTCGGAGTTGTCGCAAGCGTGTCCTGAATGCGAACGGTGCGGATCGCACCCCAGACGTGGTGGTCAACCGCCCAAACGAGATTTCCTCTTTTGTCGAACATCTCCTTCGGCGTGCCGAGATGGTCGCAGACCACGGCCAAAATTTCTCCTGAGGCAAGCTGTTTGGCGAGGAGCCGATGTGTGTCCTCCTCGAAATGCCAATGAACCGCGGCCTCCCAGGCGACGTTGCCGTTCAACTGAAGAGGTGCTTCAGCGATCATACGATCGCCGTCCCAAAGATATGTGGTGCCAACAACTGGCAGGGCATTGTCGTTCTCTGCCTGACTATCTTGCCCAGCCCCGATCGCCGATGCGGGAACGCCATCGCTGCCCACGAGAGCCGGCCAAAGGCGTGCGACGCGCTCCTTCTCTTCGCCCGAGAACCTTTTCACCTTAGAAATTCTTCGTCCGAATGGATCGTAGCGGAAGAACCACTCCTCGCCGTCGTCCTTGGTCACTGCCGTCATGCGGTCATATGAATCCCAGCGATATCGCCAGCGCTCCGCCCGAAAACCGTTGCGTTCGACACGACGCTCGATCAGCCTCCCGCAGTCGTCGTGTGTGAGCTGCATGCGCTCGTTGCTCGGCCCTCTCGCAATCTGCACGACTCCGCCTGGCGTACGATGCCACGCAGACGGCCTGGACGAAGGCGTTACCGAGCCGAAGGCGGCGTCAAAACTGGCACCATATCCTGCGCTTTGGGTCGAGAAGGGTGCCGACGACGAGGCGCCGGCAAGGTTTCGTGCCGGGTCGTAATCGAAGCGCTCCGCGCCTCGAGTGCCCTCCGCCGAAATCACCTGGCCATTGTCGTCGTACTCGAAACGAACCTCTCCCCACAGGCCGTCGTCAATGCGCATCGGCGCGAAGGCACGGTCATATTGATAGATCCGAGCGATGGTACCCTGGCGTTTTGGCTGTCCTTCGCCCGACGGCACGCTCCAGCCAAGGCGGGAGATACCGATATCCGCAGGGCTTTTCGGTCCGGCCACCTGCGCCGCCAACTGGCCAGTAACGTCATAGCGCTGTGACAAGCCGAAGCCGCCGGTCTCTCTTCCTATCTCCCGGCCCAGTAGATCCCGTTGGAAAGTAATCTGGGTCTCTCCCGCAATCATTTGCTCAACCGCGCCAAGCGGATCACGAACGAATTCGACTGTTCCTCCACCGAAACCCATCATCTCCCGCGCCACGCGATCGCCCATGGAATCACGCTTCGATTTGATCCGCTTGCCGTTTAGTGTTTCACTCACAATGCGGCCGTTGCGGTCACGCTCGAATTCGACGAGCGCCGCGTGGTTTTCGGCCTTTACCAGAAGTCCCCGCCCATCGTACCAAAATCGTGTCAGATCATCTGGCGCACCTTTTGCGTCAAAGGTTTCGATACGCCGGATCAGGCCGGCCTTGTCATAGCCATAGACAAGTCGTGCCCCATCCGGTTTGATCGTTTCCACTACCCGGCCAACCGCATCACGACGATACTGAGTCAGGCGGCCGTCGAAATCCTCTTCCTCGACGACCCGGCCGGCGGCATCACGCCCATAGTGGTAGGTGAGCCCGAGCGCATTGGTGATGGACAAGATGCGCCCTTCGACGTCGTAACTGAAGGAAATCAAGCCACCTTTAGGATCGGTGATCGATTCCAGAATGCCAAATGCGGCGTTCTTGTAAGTCCAGGTCCGGCCCTCACCATCGGTCGCGAAGGCAAGCAGGCCCTGTCCATCGAACCCTTGACTGGCAGAGACCCCATCCGGCCTTGTTAGCCGTGAAGGTTTGTCGAAGCCACCTGTCCCTGAGTGGTATTCCTGACGCGTCGTCTGACCCAGCGCGTCGGTCGTGGCGAGCAGACGGTTGAAAACATCATATTCAAAAGTCGTTGTAGCGCCTCGGGCATCGGTCATAGAAGACAAACGATTGAAATCGTCCCAAGCTCGACGCTCGACCGCCCCGTTGGCGAAATGCGTCGTCACGACCCGCCCCTTTTCGTCGCGTCCGAGCCGGATGACATTGCCCTCCGCATCGGTCTCAGAGATGACGTTTGAGCGCGCGTCGTGCTCGTATGTTTTGCGATTTCCGGCACCGTCGATCACGAGATGCAGTTCCCCGTCGTCACCCCATATGTATGTGGTCGTGCGGCCTTCCGGGTCCGACGCTTCCTGTACATTGCCGCGAATATCGTAGCGCGTGCGGTGGCTGTTCCCATTCTGGTCTGTCGTCGAGATGCGGAAGCCATTTTGATCGTAACGGTGCACGACGGTGCCACCCAGGGCATCGATCTCGGCAGTGACATTCTCGTTTTCATCGTAACGGAAGCGCTGCGCGCCGGTCTGGCCGCCACCCGGAAGATACGTCGTTTCACCTTCCTGATATAAGAACCTATCACCGTTCCAAATACCGTTGGTGGCGGTATGAACAACACGGCCAGCGTCATCATAGGTGAATCGGGTGACTGAATCACGGGTCACGTTGTGCCAGCTATCAAGCAGATCGTGATCCGCCTGCCAGCCATACCGAGCGGACATGGCGAACGTACAATCGGCACGGGTCATGCGGCCCTTGGCGTCATAGGCATAGCGGGCGAGTTCAAGTTTCGAACCGTCCGTGCCGACTAGCGTGATGCGGGTCCGGTGGCCAACATCGTCGTTCTCGAACGTGAGGGACAGCCCGTCCGGTCCATCGACACGCTCTAGCCGACCGTCCTCGCCGCGGATGAGGACGAGCTCGAAACCGTTCAGATCGTCAATTTTCTCAAGGCGATAGATCCCGTCGTCATATTGGCGAAAATGTCGCGTCACGGGGCCGTCCTTCACCGTGAGCTGCTTCAGCCACGGGGCCTTGAGTTCCAGATTTGGGAAGCCGGCCTTCGTAGAAGGAAGGAAGTTGAACGGCCGGTCGAACCAGATGCGCTTGCCATCCGCGTTATGAAAGATGAGCTTACCGCGTTCCGGATTTGAGAAGACCTCGTCGAACATCGAGATCTGGCACGAGCCCAGTGGACTTACGTAGCGCGTCGGCAAGCCGAGCTTGAGTCCCATGTAACGCGCACCGTTGAAGCTGAAGGTGCCGGGAACAAGGAAATCGCGCCATGTTTCGAGATATTCGCCATTGGAGACTGAGACAGGCTCGCCGACGGTTGGCGCGGCGTTCGGACCCGACCTAGGGGTCCTTGGGGGCTCAACTGGCGTCGGCTGGCTGCGCTTAAGGAAAATTCCGCGGCCAGCGCCCGGCCTTGGCATTCTTGCCGCGCCTCCCGGGATAGGTAGAGCCATCACCAACGCAGCCATTGCGGCCTTTTGGTTATCCATTTCCGCGGTTGAGGTTTGGGCATTTACTTTATGTTTCTGTTCGCAAAGAGCCCTAAACTCCTCCGACTTGCCGGCACTTTTCGCTTCCGCCATTTGTTGATCTATAGACTCGATCATCTCCAGGCGAGACATGTGCTCATGCGGACCTCGGAAGCTCAGCGCATCCCAGCCAGTTACTTGATAGGCCAGGCCTCCATTCGCCTTGCCCTTTCCGGCAAGCCAATCGGACAGCGGAAGACTTTGCAGATAGCTAAGGCGTTTTTGCTCAGCGTTGGGGGCGATATAGCTTGTAAATCCCTTGTCTAAATCGCCACTGCGCTGCCTCGCCAGGAGATCCTGTAATTCCTTGTCGCTATCTTTGTAGGATTGCGCGATCCGTTTGACGCTTTCTTCAAACGGGGATGGAGGGCAATAATAGGGGTTTGGTGCCGCTGTAGCATCAACCAGAAGAGTAGCATTGGCGTTGGCGTTCCGCTTTGCGACATTCTCGCCTGGAAGCTCACGCTCTGTCGTTTCTACTGCTTCACCCGCCACAGCCCACCCCACTTTTCGCTCGTCGCAGGCAGTTCACCCTGCTTTGCCAGTCGCCATCCTCGCATTCGTCGCCGCTGGCCTAAACGCCGAGTTTCAACCCGGTATTCAGGCCGCCCTCGATCATCATCGGATCAAGGGACTTTTGAGGTTCCCGTGGGCCGGGATCGGGTCGGTTGATCCATGCCTCCTGTAGATGTGCCCATGTCGAAAATCCTTCTGAGTAAACGAAGGGCGAGGCTATGTTGACCAGAGCGATACCTTTATAACCAGGACTGACAACGCCCTTCTTCACGCCCGGCTCATGACCGGTGACGCCTGGAACAGCGGAGTTCAATTGAAGGTCGAACTTGCCGTTGTCCCGCACGGTTGTCGAATAGCGGATTGCTTTGTCGAGTGTCACCATCGATGAGTAGGGGACTGGGACAACACTGGAACCACGTGGCGTCAAACACACGTCAGGCCCCTTGGAAGCAATGACATTGGACGCACACTTGCGCGCCGATACGTTAGCTGAGGTGCTCAATTGGTAACCTCAATTTCTAATTTCGACGCCTCCGGCCGGCGCAAGCCGAATTTACGGTCGTGGTTCAGGAACGCTTGCTCGTAGATGCCCGGCGGAAAATTTATCCGCCATGAGAGAAAGATGCGCCAGTTGCGGCGCGAAACAGCCGCGACATCGAGAAATACAGTGTCCAGAATCATATCCCGCGTTTCGATTTCCCCGTCCTCGGTGACGAAATCGACGGACAGGCTTTCATCCGGCAGGAAGAAGGAGAACTCGTCCGCGTTGACGCAAAGCCCAAGGAGACGAACCCGTTCGTGCCCTTTCAGATGAGGTTTTACGATCAGATCGGGATGCGCCGAATTGTGATAGGCAAAGCTATAATCGGGCGCCCATGCCGGCCAGATATTGTCTGTCCAGTTCTGATCATAGGTCCCGGCAAGTGGCAGGCGCGGATCCCACGCGGGCGGGATCGGGCCAAGACTCTGTGGCGTATAGTCCTTGTAAGGCTCGGAAATCGGTTCGGCCAGCGATTCAATCTGAGGAGCCGGCTGCGGAGCGGTGTGATTGCTCCATTCCTTGTCAAGTTTACCGCATCCGAGCGGATTGCGCGTATCAGTGTCGAAAAGGCGGTCGCCGTTTTCATTCTGTCCTTTGGGGATCTCGCCGCCATAGGCGTATTCGTAGCGCAGTGGCAGTTCACTGATCGCCTCTGGCTCGGATAGTTGCCAGCGATCGAAGTAGCCAAGATGCTTCCGCCACTTTTCCTTCTCCGCCTCGCTGAGATTACGCTTCCAGCGCGGTTGCCACTGCCGGGGTCCCGTCACCCGCAGCCGTTTCTCCAGTCTCGGAGCACCATCGTCTTCGATCACGACACCGCATTCCCATGATTGCTTGGGCGCTCCGCCGGCCACGCGCGCGACCGCGTTGAAAATGACATCGGTCGCCGGCTTGTTCGGTACCATGTCGGAGGGATGCCAAAGGGAAGTAACGTTCACGGCGCCGTAGCAAAGGTCGGTGAACACCATCGGCGCCTGTTCTTCAGCGACGAGAAGGCGCCCAGAAGGCGCAATCTCATAGGTCGCTTTGACGATGACTATACCGAATTCGCGGTTCTCGCTATCGCTGCTATAGTAGCGAAAATTCGGAAAAGGCGTGTTGTTGATAAGCTCTGGCATGGCCCGAGCCTCAGTTGTTATCGACCATCGGCGCCGTGAGCTGGATATGGCTCTCAGCGTCGATATAGATACGCACGCCCTTCAGCAGAATGGTACCATCATCCTTCATAATCAGGATCGACTTGGGCGGCTGGTCGTTGCCGTCGGCATCTTTTCCGCCTCCGACGCCGATATACAATTCCTTACCGATCGAGATGTTCTTCGTATGGCCGACAGTCTGATTGTAGACCTGGCCGACGGTGACGACCTTGGCGACGCCGACCTGTTCCGTCTGGGCTACACCGACGCTGGTATTTTGCATCCGGCTGACGAGGGTATTGAAGACGCCTTGACCGATCATCGACGCCACCTGCGCACCCAGGCCCGCTCCGGAAGAGCGCATTGCGTCACCCGCATCCACCCGCAGATCGCCGGCGGTCGCGTTATTGATGCCGGAACGCACCGTGTCCATGGACGGGATCATCGCGCCGAGAGCTCCCGTGGCCATGAGCCCCATATAGCCTGCGGCGTGCGAAATAGGATTATCCGGCCCACCAGCTCCCGATGGCGCGGAGCCGCCAATAGCTGCTTGCGCCGCGACAGCATTCCTGTCGCCGCCGGACGGGCTATCGGCAGTCGCATCTGATGCCAGCGACATGGCCTGCTGCAGCATTCCGGCGCTTGTCCCAGACAGACCGGCCAACAACCCACCTGCGATAGGGTTGACCATCCCTCCGACACCGCCCACGACCATGTTCAAGCCACCTCCAACCTGCTGGCTCATATTAGACCCGACCTCGAGGGACTTGTTCGCGCCTATGGAGTGCAACGCGTTGGCGTCCACGCGACTCGTCTGGTTGTTGAGAACCTTCGTCGTCTGATCCTTCTGGGCATGGAAGAACATGTTCTCCCGGCCGGCATCGTCCTCGAACGTCATCTCGTTGAAGCCGTTGCCCTTATGGGTATTGGAACGCATCACCATGCGGGTCTTGTTGGCCGGCAGGTCGTACGGCACCCCGTTCGAGGGGTTCGGGACGACGCCGGTGACCAGCGGCCGGTCCGGATCGCCGTCAATGAAGGCGACCATGACTTCCATGCCGATGCGCGGAATGACCTGCCCACCCCAGGCGGAGCCGGCCCAGTTCTGCGCCACACGGACCCAGCAGGTGTCGGAGCCGTCCTTCTTCGCCTTGCGGTCCCAGGGGAACCAGAGCTTGATGCGGCCGTATTGATCCGGATGGATTTCCTCGCCGGCCGGCCCTGCGACGATCGCGACCTGGGTTCCTTCGATCCGCGGACGCCTGGTTTCCCGATGCGGCGTCATCGGCACGCGGGATGGGGTCGCTTCGAATGTGTTGGTATATTCCGGCTCGTTCGTATTGGTCTCATAGGAGCGATCGACGACCTTCTGGGTCATCTTGGTCACCACATGCTCCTCGTAGACATGGTCCGGGTGGGCCACTTCATAGGGAGTGAAGCGGCGACCAACCTCGATGACACGCGAGGTCGAGGCTCCGAAGACCCGATCGTGATCGGCTTCCGATGCCTGCATCCTGAGTTTTTCCGCTCGCTCCGCTTCTGCAACCGTTGAGATACGGGCCGGATATTCGTAAAGCTCGCGCTTGGTCGCTTCTGGCATCTGAACCAGCGACGGCGTCATCGTGCCGGGCACCATGCGCGGCGTCTCGAAATTCCAGTCGGCGCCGGCGCGCTGGCCGGGCACATAGGAATAACGCCGGCTCCAGTCGCTGATATGGTTGCGGTCCGACGAACCCTGGGCTAGGCGGACCTTGCCTTCTCCTTGCGCGGAGGGCGAGGGGCCAAGCCATCCATGCGAACTATCAGCCACGTGCAGCTTATGCTTGCCGTCCTCATGGCTAAACCAGTAGAAAAGCCCATCTTCCTCGAAGCGCCTTGTTAAATAGGACAAATCCGTCTCGTTCCACTGCACCGAATAGTGCAGTGGGGGCGGGGGCGACACGATGACCGAGGTATCCGGCGCCGGAATCCCGTGTTCGGAAAACAGCGTCTCGACGACATCGATCGCGGTCTTGTCCATCCAGATCCGGCAATCGGAGCGGCGCGACAAAAGCCACATCTGGGGTCTGAGCACCATCGAATAGGACCGCAGGCCGCGGGTGATCGGCGGCCCTTCATTGAGCTCGGTAACCAGCCCGTTGAGAGGCCGGCGCACGGCGCTGCCGTCTTCCCCATCGCCCTGCTGCACCTCGACCGACACATCCATCAGCCGACCGATCAGTTCCTCCGGCTTGACGATCGGCTTCTTGGCACGCGCCGAAATCTTGATCTCGAAAAGCGATGACACCCCTTCCTCGATCGTCAGCCGTTCGGGAAGAAGCTGGTCCTCGCCCAACGGAGAGACGATCTTCAGAATACGGCTCGCCTGGATGAAATCGGCGGCGGAAGAGACGGCATTATCCATAAAACGATCCCCAACACGTCGAAAAACAAAAAAGGCACCACCGGAAACGGGATGATGCGGAAAAATGCACGCCATGTTTGCAGGAAAGATAACGCCGCGCACGGCGAGGTCAAGCTCCAGCGGCCGAATCTTCGCAAAAGGCGGATACAGGTAAAGAAGCGGATGCATCCAGCTAAATATGCAATGAAGCCTGCTCAAGAGGGATTGAAGCCGCGACGATATTCTCGGTAGGTGGGTGGCCGGAAGCCGGTTCTCTCTCCATTCCGGCGCCTTATTTCCTCTACCGGCGGCAGACCTCCCTGCTACAATCAGAGTTGGAGCGTTGGTCATCGGCCTTGGTGAAGGGAAAAGTTGATTGGCCTTGAAAGACAAAAGCGGCGGATCGCGATTGACAGGCGCGAAGCCTGAGAACGATGTTGACACGTATGGGCTCGGACGCGAGGAAGCCAACAGCAATCGTGGAGCCGGATGGTGGGTCAGGCTCAGGCGGCAAGGACATAAGATCGTGAGGCTGTTCAAGGACAGCATCTACGGATCGCCTGAAGCAAGCCTTGAACAGGCAATGGCTTATCGGGATGCGGTGATCTCAGCGCTGCCACCGGCGACCAATCACGAACAGGCGGTGCTGCTGCGGAAAAACAACCACAGCGGCATTTCGGGTGTCAGGCGCATCGAGACTGACGATGGAGAGGCCTGGCAGGCCACATTGATGGACATTGATGGGCAGAAGCGGGCGACCTTTTCCATTGCCAGATACGGAGAGGAAGCAGCCAAATCACTTGCCATTGTTCAGAGAGGTAAGTGGCTGAAGGGATTACCTGTAAAATACCTTGCCTATGCCCATCACGCGGAAGTGGTGGCAATGCAGCGTTTCGCCGACAGGCTGGTCCCGGTGAGCGACGTCTTTCCAGTGGTCAATATCACCGACGATGAGATCAAGGCCCAGTTGAAAGACATCAACGCACGCTTTGATGCGCTACGTCCGCAACGGCTGAGGGTGCGGGTCAAGAGCTATGCCGAGGACCGCCTCTCCGTTTCCGTCTCGGACGCAGGATACCCGGCACGGCGTAAACTGTTCCAGCTGAACCGCAATCAGCAATCGCTGGAGGTAGTTCTGACGACCGCAAATATCCGTATCGAAGAAACCATTACCCACTTCTACAATGCCGGTGTCGCAGGCTGGTTCAGGGAAAGCCATGGCAATAGCCTTCTCGATCCAAGCCGATTCGATCCCTGCGAAGGTTTCAACGTGCTTGTTTTTGTGCCGGGAGAATTGATCACGGGCAAATAGCCTCGGTGTCTGCACCCCCAGCCGCCAGCCACAGGGCAGGCGCTTTCCGCACAATGTTTTGCCGCATCCTGGCAGCGTCATCCCCAAGTACTCTAAAATCGAGCAGATCGACCACTTTTGTGTCTTTTTGGCCGGATCCACACCTGGACTGACGACCTAATTGCTTTGTCCTCATGGCGCACTCCGAGTACAGGAACTGCTAAGTCGCGACACGCGTGTCGGCGTTGTCAAGCGTTGTTGCCCTTTTCCTCTTTGCCTTGCGAGCGAGGGAGCTGGCGTTTTCACAACATCATCGTTGTTGGAAACAGGCCAGGTTCAGATGTGACGCTGATCCGCGGGTCCGGGTTCATAACATCACTGGCAGGTGTCGCCGCGTTTTCGATTGATGTTGTGGATGGCTCCTGCTCCCGCCGGCGTATTCCGGCATAGTTTGGATGACATCATCCAGATCAAAGGAGCGACCATGTCAGAGCTTGCTACAGTGGTATCGATCTCGCAAAGAGCGTCTTCCAGATCCACGGTGTGGACGAGAACGGTCTGGTTCTTGTGCGCCGCCAGCTTCGCCGCAGCCAATTACTTGCATTTTTCCAGAAGCACCCACGATGCCTGATTGGCATGGAGGCTTGCGCCGGCGCTCACGATTGGGGCCGCAGGCTTCAGGAGATGGGGCATGACGTTCGGCTGATGCCGCCGTCCTATGTGAAGCCGTATGTAAAGCGCGGAAAGACCGACGCCGCAGACGCGGCCGCCATCTGCGAAGCTGTGACACGTCCCTCGATGCGGTTCGTCGCCATTAAGAGCGAGGCCTGCTCGTCGGTCATGGTTCGTCACCGCACGCGAGACTTCCTGGTTCGCCAGCGCACGCAGATCGGCAATGCGATCCGAGCGCACATGACAGAATTCGGCATCACAACTGCGAAGGGCGCGCAGAATGTCGATCGGTTGAAAGAGCAACTGGATCAGTTGCCGGGAGCCGCGCGGTTGCCCGTGGCCTTACTCTTCGACCAACTGTTCGAGACAAACAAGCGGATCGAGCGGCTGACAGACGAGATCGAAGAAGCCTACGGGCAAAACGAAACAAGCCAGGGTTTGGCGACGATCCCAGGCGTGGGAATACTGTCGGCAACGATTATCGCGGCCACCACCCCGGATGTCGACAACTTTGACTGTGCGAGGGACTATGCCGCCTGGCTCGGCCTTACGCCCAAACCTCACTCCACCGGAGGCAAGCAGAAGGTGGGCAGCATCTCGAAGATGGGAAATCGCTACATCCGGCGTTTATTGTATCTCGGCGCGATGGCACAAATCATGCTCAGGCGCCGGCTCAAGAGAGAGCCGGGATCGGATTGGCTATCGGGAATGCTGATCCGGAAGAAAGCAAAGGTTGTCGCGATTGCCTTGGCGCATCGCATGGCGCGAATGATTTTTGCCGTCCTGAGGGACGGCTCTCGATACGAGCCGCAGGTAGCCTGACGGGCTCTCAGAATGGTCAGGGCAACGTGAGGTGATGGCGAACGAGCGGAGACGAAGAACCAGGACACCCCGATCAATCCGAAGTTCTTCGAGCGCGCTCGATTGAGTGGGACCTGTTCTCCAAGCGGATATTCATCAGGGCGCGCAGCACTTGCTGCACATCAGACGCCGTATACATGGCCGCAACCGACCTGTTTACTGGAACCAATCGTATCCTTGACACGCAGGAGCCATCCATACAGGGATTGAAGTCGGGACTATAGGGCGGCAGGAACATGAGCTTGGCGCCGGCCCGCTCGATGGCATCCCGCACACCGGATGTCTTGTGTGCCGGCAAGTTGTCCATGACGACGACATCACCGACCTGAAGAGTCGGGACCAGCACCTGCTCGACGTAGGCCAGGAAGACGTTACCGTTCATGGCGCCATCATAGACAAATGGCGCGGTCATTCCGGTGAGACGTAAGCGGTGTTTTCCTCGCACATTGACCAAGCTCGATTGGGCTTTCCGAAAAATGCCGCTACGACATTGATGGCAAGAATGCGCCATTAGCGGTCATTGAAACTGATGCTAGTGAAGTCATCGGTTTTGCCGTTCCAAGTGCCGGATGCAAAGGCGGCTACCGAATGCCCTGTGGGCGGACCTTCATCCAGACGGCCCACCGTTAAGCCGAGCTCGTCGAACAGTATGATCCCAACAGAAATCGCGGCTCCCCCGTTTAGCTCTTCCAATGCGCGGAGTACCTTTAATCCGTTCGTTCCGAAAACAGATATCCCTCGAAACATAACTACCCCAATATCGTAGAAGGCTTCGATCTCGCTCACGCGATTTTCTCGATAGCGTACGACTGGCGCTTTGGTACCGCGATGCTCACTGAACGTATCAGGCCGAAGGCCGCGTCTCGACCGGTCTGGTGCCCCAATGTGTGTGGCGACATCCTCTGGAGTCATGTCAAATCTTATAGGCCCAATTCCTGAGAAAGAGTCGATGAGCCATGTCATGTCAGTCTTCTCCAAACTCTTTGGAGAGATTAAGGGATGCGTAAATTTGAGCAACCCCAGTGACCGCTTCGGGCCGACAGCAGACTTCAGCCGTTTGTTCGTCCCGAATAATTCCACGGCAAAAGCATCATCGATGCAACTCTGCCTGTGACCGTTGACGATGGCGGTGAGCGTCGCAGTCAAATAGGTCAGCGGATCGACGGCATTGAATTTGCAGGTTTCGATCAGCGAGGCGATTGTCGCCCAATTCTCTGCTCCCGCGTCATGGCCTGCAAAGAGCGCGTTCTTGCGATTGAGAGCTATTGGTCGGATGATCCGCTCGACGGTGTTGTTGTCGATCTCTATGCGTCCGTCGGTCAGGAAGAGCTTCAGGCCGTCCCAGTGTTTGGCGATGTAGGCCAAAGCCTCGCCGAGCGGCGACAGAGAAACAGTCGGCAGTTGCCGGTATCCATGCTACGCCCCGTAAAAATTGCAGCTTTCGATACCTGGTGCAAACCAAACGCCCTCGCCCCGCCTGGCGAAAGCCGTCCGTCCTAGATGGGGTCTCCGAGGAATGCAGTTATCTCGTCTATCAGGAATGGGGCCAAACCTTGCTACCTGGTTCACACCGAAGTCTCATAGAGCAGCTTTAGAGCAAAAGCCCCCATTGCGATGGCTAGGACGTACCTCGCTTTTTTGCACCACCTCGCCTCCGTGCTTCGTGTCGAACGGGTGGAAACCAGCACACCGACGGCGGTAAACCACAACATCGCCATCAGGAAGATGACACCGCACGCGACCGCGTTGCCGGTAGCTGTCCTGAAACCCGGTTCGGCAAGATAGAAACTGGCGAAAAACGGGAAAGACAAGGGATTGCATAGAGCCGTCACCAGGCCCAAGCCGAAAAGCCGGACATGGAATGTCTCCGGCGAGAGTGACCGAGAAGCTCGGCGGCTTGCCGGGTGCCTGATCAGTCGCCACGCCGAATGCAGTAAAATCGAAGAAAGAAGGAGAGAGGCCCATCGGTTTAGACCGTCGAAGTTTCCGAGCGTCGACGTGCCGATCGCTGCAATGTAGCAGGCGGCAGCGGCGCCCGAGGCGATGCCTGCCGCAACGCTGAGAGAGCGATACCAGGACGGCTCGACAGCAACTCGTAAAACCATGAATAAATTTGGTCCTGGCGATATCAGGACCAGGGCGTACGGCAATGCCAGTGAAGCAAGCAGCGGCATGATGATCATTGTCGGGCCACTCAGTTGCCGGGGACGCGGCAATCTGGCAATTTTCACATGACCTCGCGTCACCTGATCGGGCGAGGCCTCTGCGCCAGGATTGTTCAGTTTTAGGGAGTGGATCAAACCCCGGGCGATGTATAGCTACCGCCTGGGCCAAGGGCCGCGGGTCTTTTTTCCACAATCGGGATCGATGCAATCAGCTTGGCCAGTGCAGCCTGCGATTGGGTTCCTGTTTTGCCAAAACAGCGGCCGACGTGCGTCTTGACGGTGTTGGGAGAAATCCCCAGCACCTGCGCGATTTCAGGGAGGTTCATTCCGTTGCCGATCATCGCCGCGACCCTCGTCTCGGCTTCGGTGAGCTGAAAGATGTTCTGCAATTGCCGGGCTTGCCGGCGGGTTTTTCTTTCGGGATCCACTATATGAACAAGGACACGGGCGTCCCCATCAACCGCATCCCACTCGCAGAACGGCGCCGGGGCGAGTGGAGTCACGACCAACAAGTAAGGCGGCAGGCCTGACGGCCTATGGACCGGCAGCGCTCCTTCGAAAGGCGTGTCGCCACCATGGGCGACGATAAGCGCCTGCCGGATGGCGTTTGCCAGCCGGGCCGATGTTTCGGGAATATGGGCTGAAAGTGCAGGCCGCTCGGATCTGCTTACAAACAGGCCGTCGGCTCGCTTCAGGAGAGCTTCGGCTGCTGCGTTAAGCAGTATGATCGTGCCGCGCGAGTCGATCAACGCGGCAGCATCCGACATTACGTCGATCAATCGCTGCGCCAATCCCGGAGCGCGGCCTATCTGGTTCATTTGGAGCGACAGATCGATCGCCCGCGCGATATGCGGTTCGATCCGCTTGAGGCGGGTCTTGGCATTCAGCACTTGTTCCTCTTGTTGGCGGGACAGAAAGAGGGCGACCCCTCCAATGCCTCCGCGCTCGTGTAGGCTGGCATGCGGCATGAAGAGTTGGTTGAATATGTCCTGAGGCTCGCAGATGTCGGCATAAAAGGCGGAATGTCGAACGGCCTCTGCATCGATCAGTGTGTTTCCGACTGCTATTTCGTTGGGCCTGATTTTTTCGAAAGCACGTGCGTATGGATTGCCGGTGTAGTGCTTGAGATACAAGGCATTTAAGTCCTCGCGCATGCGGCCAGGGATGAGGAAGCTGCCACGGCCGCCTGGCGCCTGGTAGACGATATTTCCAGCAACGGCGCCGACATGGTCGATGATCGAACCAAGCGCGTGTGACCAGGTGTCGGTTCCGCCCGCGGCTCGATAGATACCGTCAATGACCTCCACATGATCCATATCAACGCCTCTTAGTCAATCAAAGGAACCTGCCCAACCGCTGCACTTTCATGATTGCCTATGGGCAGGCGATGGTAGGCGACCGGATGCCCATGTTGCTGGATAGTCAGATCTGCGCCGGCCATTCGCGGGCTAGTCCAGACTCGGCAGAGTGACTGAACCAACTGCCTTCAGCAGAGCTATCAACTCCGTCTGGCGTCGCGTTCCTGTCTTCTCAAAAATTTCTTCGAGATAGCTGCGGGCAGTCCGGTAGCTCAAATTTAGTTGCTCTGCGGCATTGCGCAGCGATAGACCGGTCGCCAGAATAGCGGCAAGACGCGCGTTCGACGGAGAGAGGCCAAACAGTTTTCTTACCAGTTCGGCAAGATTTACGTCGGCGGTAGCCTCTACCTTTCTGATCAGGATAAGAGCACAGCGTTCGGGCAAGATTTCTATTGAGCCAGCCATAGGCAAGGGAGTGACGGAAACCACTTGTCGGGACGTCAACATGCCGGTGTCATCGGAGGCGATCATAGCCATGCCTCCGGCACCGGATCGCTTGTCATCCAGGGGGGCACATGACTGCGCGACAAGCCGTTCAAGCTTCGGCACGTCTTCGTCACGGGTCGTGCGAAGGTATCCCGACCTTACCCGAACGGCCGCGTCCTTTTGAACCAGAAGCCGTTCTGCGGCTTGGTTCAGTTCCAGTACCTTGCCGCGTCCATCAACCACCATGTAGGCATGCAACAGATTGGCGATCCCGGGAAAGGCGGCATGACGGAGGGCAATCTCGAGCTCCTTTGCACGCCTGATATGTCCCGCCAACTGCTCGAGTAGATCAACGTCTCTACGCTCGAATTCCGGCTGCACCTTGCTCCGGGATATGTCGACAGACCAGCGTGTCGTTCGTCCGTTACGGAACACGCACAACAAGCCGTTGTCCATATCGCGGGGTTTGAAGAACCTCCTCGAATAGTCGCCCTGTCGAAACGCGTCCAGATCGACCATCTCGCGATAACGCTTCGCCCTGTTGAGGGGCGCTTGCAGCCACGCCT
Organism: Neorhizobium tomejilense; assembly: GCA_002968845.1. Classification (GTDB taxonomy): domain Bacteria; phylum Pseudomonadota; class Alphaproteobacteria; order Rhizobiales; family Rhizobiaceae; genus Neorhizobium; species Neorhizobium tomejilense. Next base: position 21,551 of record PVBG01000042.1, read on the forward strand.
TGGTCAACATGTCGTTCCTGGAAAGTTCAAGCGCCTCGGTTCCAATAAACTCGGGGTCTTCGACTGAAGCAACGGAACGAAAACCGGAGATGGGATCCGTTAAAATGATGCAAGCACGGGAGCCCCCGAAAAGACGCGTTGTAGCGTCTAAGGCCTCGGTCCAGCCATCCGCCTCATAGGCCGCACGGTAGTACAAGTCGACCACCGTGGAGAATTCTCTAAGGGTTGGTTGTGACATATGGTGCGTTCAAAGCTATTGGGATGATTGATGCTAAGATCTATTGCGGCATTTCTTGCTTACGTTTACGAAAGTAACCCGACCTGTGGCACCTGGCAAATGCCGGGTGTCGATGAAAGAATTTAGCGTGGCGGCGCGGGAGTCGCCCGTCGGGCCATCCTCGGCACGTAGAGCCTCGACGAAAAGCCGTGCTTCCCGGCGACGAGCGTTACATTGAATGGCCCGGTCCTGGACCCAAAGCGTCCCATAGAACGCGCCACGCGCTACCGCTCCCTCGGAGCCAGGCTATCGCTGATCAAATCGTGGTGTCAGGAAGCCCGTCTTGCGCCGATAGGCTTCATATTCGGACGCCAGCGGTGATAGAGAGAATTTCCTCTCCTCGTTGCGGGCTGCAATCACATAGACAATCGTAAAAAATAAGACCGGCAGGATCGACCATATCGACCAAGATGCCAGGGCCCAGCCGCACCAGAACAACAGGTAGGACGTGTAAAACGGATGCCGCAGGTATCGGTAGGGGCCGTCGGTGACAAGACTATCTGGGTATTCGGGGTCGAACGCAAAGCGCAACCTGGCCTTTCTCGACGCCAACACCGCCCACCAGAATAAGCTCGCCGCCCCGAGTTCAAATCCCAGTCCAACTATTTGCACCCATCGCATCTGTCCTCCGGACCAGACCAGATACAGAAAAAACGCTGTCGTGGCGATGACCACCACCGAGATCAGCTTTGCTCCGGCTTCCATTTTCGGCGAGTTGAAATGGCCGCGCAACGACCACGCGTAGAACCCGACGATAGTCAGGCTGGCAATCGAAATGATCAAGTCGAGAAGAATGTGCATCTTGATGCCCACCATTTTAAGGTTGGTTACAATTGCTGCTGCCGACAGACCTAACCCGTATGCATCGCCAAGGCAAATGATCGATGTATGGCACGTGACTGCATCGAAATGCTTCGTACCGATGCAACCTTGTTTATATCCGGTTTAGGATGATCATACACCTGCCGTAGACATTGTTGTGCAAGACTTGAAGCTGTGCTTTCGGGATCCGCAGCTTATGGCCGTATTTGACCGTACAATCGACACCCGCCACGGGTCCGTGTGCATCAGCGACACCATGACCGGGGCCGCGCCGCTGGTTATGATACACGGCTCCGGCAGCTCCAGGCACGTGTTTACACGACAATTACAAAGCCATCTGTCCCGGAACTGGCGGCTGATTGCGATCGATCTTCCTGGGCACGGCGAATCGAGCGATGCCCGAGATCCGCAATCGACCTACACCGTTACCGGTCTTGCGGACTGCATAGGCGAGGTGGCCGCCCGCTTGGGCCTTCACCGCTTCCCTGTATTCGGATGGTCACTTGGCGGCCATGTCGCGGTTGAGATGGCGGGCAGCGGCAAGGGCATTTCCGGCCTCCTGTTATGCGGGACGCCGCCCGTCCCAAATGGTCTCGTCGGGATGCTGCGGGGTTTTAGCCCATCATTCGACATTCTTCTTGCATCAAAACAGAACTTTACGTCCCGCGACGTGGACCGGTTTCAGTCTCTCTGCTTCGGAGGCACGACCAATTCATCTTTTCGAGACGCGATCGCACGCTCTGACGGAAGGTTGCGAGCGATTTTCTCGCGCGCAATGCTGAGGGGGCAGGGGATCGATCAGCGCCGCGCGGTCGAACAGGCGGACATACCCATTGCCTTCGTAAACGGCTCGCGGGATCCTTTTGTCAAACTCAGTTATCTGTCGGGCTTGAACATCCAGTTGCTCTTCGAGGGCAAAGCTCATGTGATGGAGGGTGTTGGTCACGCGCCCTTCTGGGAAAATCCGGAAAGCTTCAACTCGCTGCTCGAGCGATTCTTGCAGGCCGTCGTCGCCCATGAAGCCAGAGCCGCGCCAGCGGACATGAGGGATCGGAACACTCTTCCGAAGAAGTCAGTTTTCTGAAAAGCACGGTGCGGCCCTCTCGGCTTCCTCATTGAGACCTGCAGCTCATCCGCCCGCGCCTGGGATGCCTTAACCAGACCTTGTCTAATTTCACACTATACTGATCGACTGACCTGTCTTGGAGTTGCTCAGCGAGCAGCCCGTCTTCAGCCGCCTGATCTCCCTCGGCCTCATCGTTGCCCTTGGCATTCGGGGCCGCAAACTTGTTCTTCCGGAGCTATTCGGAGGAAATGGAGGCAGCAAGGCATCATCATTACAACTGCATCAAAACCGAGCCTGAGCCCCGTTTGGACGCCGATCACCCCAAAAGCGGGTCCTTATTCGGCTCTGACTCATATGTGGAACGGCCCGGTTGGCAAGGTTTTTCAGCGCAAATCACCTCCGGACGGTGCAGTCATATGTCCGGCCTGTGAGCGCGGTCATTGACCGCTGGCCACGATGAGATCCGCGATGTCGATCGCCTAATCAATTTTGCGCGCTTAAAGGCGCAGTGAGTCAGACGGTCTGATCG
>PVBG01000043.1 GCA_002968845.1 Neorhizobium tomejilense
GGGTTAGGGAGGGGCCTTCTCCTGAAACCCCTCCCGGCCTGCCGGCCACCCTCCCCACAAGGGGGAGGGAAACCCGCTGCACCGCTGAAGCCTCCAGAGGGAGACAAGACATGGCGACGATTGCATCATCCGAGCCGGAAACGGCCGAAGAGAACACAAAGCGCAGGAGCTTTCGTCTGTCGCCGGCGCTGGTCTCCTATCTTCAAGCGACGCCGCTGGCGCTGATCCTCGGCGCTTTCCTGCTGCTGCCGATCCTGATGATTACCGTCGTCAGCTTCTGGGATTACGACTTCGCCCAGATGTATCCGGACTTCCTGTCGATGAACTATGCCGAGACGCTCGGCTCTTGGGTCACCTGGAAGACCTATCTGAACACGCTGAAATTTGCATTCCTGGTCTGGGCGATCACGCTCTTCGTCGGGTTCTGGGTCGCCTACTTCCTCGCTTTCCACATCCGCACCACCGCCATGCAGATGGTGCTTTTCCTCGTCTGCACCGTGCCGTTTCTCACCTCCAACATCATCCGCATGATCTCGTGGATTCCGGTTCTCGGGCGCAACGGCCTCGTCAACACGACGCTGATCAATGCCGGCATCATTCCCGAGCCGATCGAATGGCTGCTCTACTCGGATTTCGCGGTCGTGCTCGCCATGGTGCATCTCTACACGCTGTTCATGGTGACGCCGATCTTCAACACGCTGATGCGCATCGACAAGTCGCTGGTCGAAGCCGCGCGCGACGCCGGCGCCACGAGCACCCAGATCCTCACCAACGTCATCATTCCGCTTGCCAAGCCCGGCATGGCGATCGGCACCATCTTCGTCGTGACGCTTGTCATGGCCGACTTTTCGACGGTTCAGGTGATGTCCGGGGGTCAGAGCGCTTCGGTGGCGCTGATGATGAAGAACCAGATGTCGCTGCTTCAATACCCGGCAGCGGCGGCCAACGCGGTCGTGCTGCTCGTCCTCGTTCTCCTGATGGTCGCGGGCATTCTCCGCATCGTCGACATCCGCAAAGAACTTTAGGAAAAAGGGGAGCTCTGAGATGCACAGCGACAAGCGCGGCCGCGAATTCTACCTTCTCGCCATCTTCTTCATCGTCTTCGTGCTGTTCCTTTACGGCCCGCTTTCGGCGATCCTGATCCTCTCCTTCCAGGGGCCGAACGGCGGCCTCACCTTCCCGCTGAACGGCGTGTCGCTACGCTGGTTCGCCAACCTGTTCGAGACCCAGGCAGTTGGCGATTTCGGCGGTTCGTTCCGGCGCTCCGCCATGCTCGGCATCATGGTGATGATCGTCACCGTCGTCGTTTCGCTGCTCGCAGGCCTGGCCTTCCGCCGCCGCTTCATCGGCTCCACCGCGCTGTTCTATCTGGCGGTCGCCAGCCTCGTGGTGCCGTCGATCATCATCTCGCTCGGCATCGGCGTCGTCTTCCAGCAGCTCGGTTTCCAGCCGTCCTGGTATACGTCCGCCTTCGGTGCGCACCTCACCTGGACACTGCCCTTCGGCGTCCTGATCATGTTCGCCGTCTTCAACCGCTTTTCGCCCGCCTACGAGGAAGCCGCGCGCGATCTCGGCGCTTCGTCCTGGCAGACCTTCCGCCATGTCGTGCTGCCGATGATCGCGCCGAGCCTCATCGGCGTCGGCCTGTTCGGCTTCACGCTGTCCTATGACGAATTTGCCCGTACGCTGATGACGGCAGGCTCTTTCAACACGTTGCCGCTCGAAATCTACGGCATGACGACCAATGTCACGACGCCGGTGCTCTACGCGCTCGGCACGGTGACGACAGTCTTCTCCTTCCTCGTCATCGCCGGCACGCTCGGCCTGATCGTCCACCTCAATCGCCGCCGCCTGCGGTCGTGAACAGAATGCGCATTCTTGTCGTAAACCCGAATACCACTGCCAGCATGACGGCGACGATTGCCGATTCCGCCATGCGCGTCGCCAATTCCGGCACCGAAATCCTTGCCGTCACCTCCTCCATGGGGCCGGTCTCGATCGAGGGTTATTATGACGAGGTCTTCGCGGTACCGGGCCTGCTGATCGAGATGGCCAAGGGCGAGAAGGCCGGCGCCGATGCGGCGATCATCGCCTGTTTCGACGATACTGGCCTCGACGCCGCACGGGCGCTGGCCAACATTCCTGTGGTCGGCATCTGCGAAGCGGCGCTCGCCACCACCGCCTTCATCGCCCAGCGCTTTACCATCGTCACCACCATGGAACGTTCGCGCCTGCCGCTCGAACATCTGGTTCATCGTTACGGCATGGCCGGACGATGCAAGGTGCGGGCCGCCGATATTCCGGTCCTGTCACTGGAAGACCCGGCCTCCAATGCCCGCGACCGGCTGCGCAAAGAGATCTCGGCCGCGCTCAGCGAGGACAGGGCGGAGGCAATCGTGCTCGGCTGCGCCGGCATGGCCGATCTCACGGCCGAACTGCGCCGCGAATTCGGCATACCTGTGGTCGACGGCGTCGCGGCGGCGGTGAAACAGGCCGAGGCGCTGGTGACATTGGGCTTGTCGACCGCCAAACGAGGAGCCTATGCTTCGCCGGTCCGCAAACCTTATAAAGGCCTGCTCGAAGATTTCGAGCCCGGGAAACTCGCCGCCAAATGAAGACTCACTCAACCATTCGCGCGCTCAGCTCCTCCGAGGTCGAACAGCTCGTCGACTGGGCGCGGATCGAGGGCTGGAATCCCGGCCTTGCCGATGCGCCCGCTCTTCGTGCCGCCGATCCTCAAGGTTTCATCGGTTGTTTCGTAGACAGTCAGATGGTGGCCGGCATATCCGCTGTCCGCTCCGGTTCCGGTTTCGGCTTTATCGGCCTGTACATCACCCAACCAGATTTTCGCGGCAAAGGTTTTGGCAGAAAGGTCTGGGATGCCGGCATGGCGCATCTCGACGGCCGGACGATCGGCCTCGACGGCGTGCCGGAACAGCAGGCGAACTATCGCAGCATGGGCTTCGAGCCGGCCTACGAGACGTTTCGCTGGAGCGGCAGCCTTGCCGGGAACCGCGATGCCGATGTAACCGCGATCACCGACGATCTCGTGGCCGCCATTCTTAGCTATGACCGGACTTTCTTCCCTGCGGAGCGCGACGCTTTCCTGACCGCCTGGCTGAAGTCACCGCGGGCTGCCAAGGTCATCATCCGTGACGGCAATGTCTGCGGCTATGCGGTCTGCCGCAAATGCCATGACGGCTACAAGATCGGCCCGCTGTTTGCCCAGACCGCCGACGACGCGCAAACGCTGCTGAACGCCTGCGCCGCGGAGATCGGCAACGAAACCATGCATGTCGACGTCCCGGCCCTGCAGACGGAATTTTCAGCCTATCTCGAGGCCCATCGTTTCGTGAAAGGCTTCACGACCGCGCGGATGTATCGCGGGCCAGTGCCGGCGGTTCGTATGCCGGGCGTGTTCGGGATTACCACTCTCGAACTCGGCTGACGGCGGCGCCCCGATGAGGACGCCGCTCGCGCTCGTTAAGCAGCGACTACCACAGTTCGGTGTGGCGGTTGACGTCCTTGTAGAGCAGGTAACGGAAGCGGCCGGGGCCGCCGGCATAACAGGCCTGCGGGCAAAAGGCGCGCAGCCACATGTAGTCGCCCGCTTCGACCTCGACCCAATCCTGATTGAGCCTGTAGACCGCCTTGCCTTCGAGAACGTAGAGGCCATGCTCCATCACATGGGTCTCCATGAAGGGGATGGTCGCGCCCGGCTCCAGGGTGACGATGTTGAGATGCATATCGTAGCGGACGTCGGAAGTGTCGACGAAACGGGTTGTCCCCCAACGGTCGCCGGTGTCCGGCATCCATGAAATCGGATGCTCGTCTTCATGGGTAAAGACCGCCGGCGGAGCTTCCAGGCCCTCGACCGCCTGAAAGGCCTTGCGAACCCAGTGGAACTTGACAGGCGCCGTGCCGCGATTGCGCAGCTTCCACGGCGATCCGGCCGGGATATAGGCAAAGGAGCCTGCCCTCAGCGCATGATCGCTTCCGGCGAACTCGATCGACATCTCGCCCTCGACGACGAAGATTGCCGCCTCGGCGCGCGCGTTGGGTTCCGGCCGGTCGCTTCCGCCTCCGGGCTGAACTTCCACGATGTATTGCGAGAACGTCTCCGAAAATCCCGTCATCGGACGGGAGATGATCCATGCCCGGGTTCCCTGCCAATGGGGAAGCAGGCTGGCCACGATGTCCGACATGACGGTTCGTGGGATGACCGCATAGGATGTCGTGAAAACAGCCTTGCTGGAAAGAAGATCGGTCTGCGGCGGTAAACCGCCGAGGTTCGAATAATAATCTCTGTTGGTCATGGGTCTGTTTGCGGTCCAATTTCGCGGCGTCTGATACGCATATGCTTTAAGCGCCACGCGCCTCTAAGCAACCAATAAATTCGCCCCGGCAAGCCGCGGCTCCAAGATTTCCGCCACACATCGGCCCGCTGCGGCTAGCGGCGCGGCATTTTTCGGCAGACGCCTCGCATTCTCGCCACAGAATTCGGCACGAACCGTCCGTATCTCGAAATCAAGCTCATCTATCTGCGCTATTCCTTTTGGAGATAAGTGAAATCCTGGTTTCACAGAAATTGGCATGAAATCTGCTTCTCCTTTGATGACTGGCTCAAAGTCCAGCGACTTCAATAAAGAGGGAACAGCATGACCAACACATCATCGAGTAGCCGGCACGGCCTCGGCATTTTCCGGAACCTGCGGATGACGACGGTATTTGGCGCGACCGCGGCAGCACTCCTTGCAGCCGCCGCGACCCCCGCACTGGCGGCTGGAACGCTGCGCATCGGCATGACCGCTTCCGATATCCCGCTCACCACCGGCCAGACCGACCAGGGCGGCGAAGGCCAGCGCTTCATGGGTTATACGGTCTACAATTCCCTGATCGAATGGGACCTTTCGAAGGCCGACAAGCCATCCGCCCTCATTCCGAGCCTTGCGACATCCTGGCAGGTCGATCCGGCCGACAAGACAAAATGGGCCTTCAAGCTCCGCGACGGCGTCAAATTCCATGACGGCAGCGCCTTCGACGCGAATGCAGTCGTCTGGAACCTCGACAAGCTTCTGAAGGCGGACGCACCGCAGTTCGACAAGCGCCAGGCGGCTCAGGGCAAGTCGCGCATCCCGGCGGTCGTTTCCTACAAGGTCGCGGATCCCCTGACGGTCGAAATCACCACCAACACGCCGGATGCGACGCTTCCCTACCAGCTGAGCTGGATCCTGATTTCCTCGCCGGCAAACTGGGAAAAGCAGGGCAAGAATTGGGATACGGTTGCCCAGAAGCCGTCCGGCACCGGCCCATGGAAGATGGAAAGCGGCTTTACGCCGCGCGAACGGGCCGAACTGACGCCCAACAAGGACTACTGGGACAAGGCGCGCGTTCCCAAGCTCGACAAGCTCATTCTGATCCCGCTGCCGGAACCCAATACCCGTGTCGCGGCGCTTCGCTCCGGCCAGGTCGACTGGATCGAGGCTCCCGCCCCGGATTCGGTGAAATCACTGAAGGAGGCCGGCCTCAAGATCATTACCAATTCCTATCCGCATAACTGGACCTGGCACCTGTCGCGCATCGACGGTTCCCCGTGGAACGATATCCGCGTCCGGAAGGCCGCAAACCTTGCCGTTGACCGCGCTGGCCTCAACGAGCTTCTCGGCGGCCTTTCCGTTCCCGCGCAAGGCTACATGCCGCCCGGGCACCAGTGGTTCGGCAAGCCGACCTTCAAGGTGGAATACAATGTCGAGGAAGCCAAGAAGCTGATGAAGGAAGCCGGTTACGGCCCCGACAAGCCGCTCAAGACCAAGGTGATCATTTCCTCGTCCGGCTCCGGCCAGATGCTGCCGTTGCAGATGAACGAATATATCCAGCAGACGCTTGCGGAAGTCGGCATCAATATCGAATACGAGGTCGCCGACTGGAACACCGTCATCAACATCTGGCGGGCGGGTGCCAAGGACCCGAGCGCCAAAGGCGCCACCGCGGTCAATTACAGCTATTTCATCCAGGATCCCTTCACCGCCATGATTCGCCAGTCGCAGTGCAAGCTCGCCCCGCCGACCGGTACCAACTGGGGTTATTATTGCGACAAGGACATGGACGCGCTGTTCGACAAGGTGCGCAACACCTTCGATCCCGTGGAACAGGACAAGGTGATGCAGCAGGTGCACGAGAAATACGTGAACGATGCGCTGTTCCTGATGGTGACGCATGACGTCAACCCCCGCGCCATGACCGCCAAGGTCAAGGGGTTCGTCCAAGCCCAGAACTGGTTCCAGGATTTTTCGACGATTACCATGGAGTAATCCCGAGCAGGCGGCGCGCCGGGCGATCGGCGCGCCGCCTTTCATGATGCCCGATCAACCTCCCCGGTGAGGACACCATGCTGCTCTATGCCCTGAAACGGCTTCTGCACGTCATTCCCGTCACGATCGGCGTAAGCATCGTATGCTTCATGCTGATCCATATCGCGCCGGGCGATCCGCTTGCCGCGATCCTGCCTTCGGATGCCTCCGCCGAACTGCAGACACAGATGCGCAGCTTCTACGGCCTCGACCGGCCGCTTCCGGTCCAATATGCCCTTTGGGCATGGCATGCGCTGCAGGGCGATCTCGGTACCTCGATCGCCAGCGGCCGGCCGGTGCTGAACGAGATTCTCGATGCATCCGTCAATTCCATCATCCTTGCCCTGGCTGCCGCCGTTATCGGCTTCGTGGCCGGTTCTTCGTTGGGTTTTCTTGCCGGCGTCTTCCGCGGAGGCTGGGTGGATCGCCTGGCATCGGCGGTTTCGATGCTCGGCGTCAGCGTGCCTCATTATTGGCTCGGCATGGTGCTGGTCATCGCCTTTTCCGTCACCCTCGGCTGGCTGCCAGCCATGGGCGGCGGGCCGGAGGGATCGTCGGGCCGAGCCTTAAGCTGGGCTTATCTGCAGTTCCTCATCCTGCCTGCGATCACCATGTCGGTCATTCCGATGGGCATCATCGCCCGCACCATCCGCTCGCTGGTCGCCGATATCCTCTCCCAGGATTTTACCCAGGCGCTCGCCGCCAAGGGGCTGATGACACCACAGATCCTGCGCCACGTGGTGCGCAACGCCGCGCCGACCGCGCTCTCGGTCATGGGACTGCAGCTCGGTTACCTGCTCGGTGGCTCAATCCTGATCGAGACGGTTTTCTCCTGGCCCGGAACCGGCTTCCTGCTGAACGGCGCGATCTTCACCCGCGACCTGCCCATCCTGCAGGGTACGATCCTGGTGCTCGCCATGTTCTTCGTTTTCCTCAACCTCGTCGTCGACGTGCTGCAGAGCGCGATCGATCCCCGCATCCAGAGGAGCTGACACATGGCTGTCGTCACCGCAGACATCGCGGCCCCTTCTCCTGCCGCCATCGCCAAGTCCCCCGGCTTCTGGAGCGGCGTGCTGCGCCGCATCTCCCGTGACCCGGTCGCCATGACGGCCCTCGCTATTCTTCTGATCCTGGTGCTGATCGCGGTTTTCGCTCCCTATATCGCGCCTTACGATCCCTCCAAGGGCAGCGTCATCCGCCGCCTCAAGCCGATCGGCACGCCAGGCTATATCTTCGGCACCGACGAACTTGGCCGCGACATGCTCTCCAGGCTGATCTATGGCGCCCGGCTTTCGCTGATCATGGGCGTCATTCCGGTGCCGATCGCCTTCATCATCGGCTCGACGATCGGTATCGTCGCCGGTTATGCGGGCGGCATCGTCAACACGCTGATCATGCGCACGGTCGACGTCTTCTACGCCTTTCCGTCGGTCCTTCTGGCCGTGGCGCTGTCGGGCGCACTGGGCTCGGGGCTCACCAACGCTCTCGTCTCGCTGACAGTCGTCTTCATCCCGCAGATCGCCCGCGTCGCCGAAAGCGTCACCACCCAGGTCCGCAAGCTCGACTACGTGGACGCGGCGCGGGCCTCCGGCGCCCCGCCGATGACGATCATCCGCGTCCATATCCTCGGCAATGTGCTCGGCCCGATCTTCGTCTTTGCCACCAGCCTGATATCCGTCTCGATGATCCTCGCCTCGGGCCTCTCCTTCCTTGGCCTCGGCGTGCGGCCGCCGGATGCCGAATGGGGGCTGATGCTGAACACGCTTCGCACGGCGATCTACAACAACCCGCTCGTGGCGGCCCTGCCCGGCCTGATGATCTTCATCACCTCGATTTGCTTCAACCTTTTCTCAGACGGGCTGCGCACAGCCATGGATGTGAAGTCATGATCAGCATCGTCGAAGAACCCGCCTACGATCTTCCCGTCGGCGAAAGGGGCGGGCCTGCTCAGCCGCTCATCTCCGCGCGCGGCCTGATCAAGCATTTCCCGGTCAAGGGCAGCGGCTTCATGAAGCCGAAGAAGGTCGTCCGCGCCGTCGACGGCGTGGATTTCGATATCTTCAAGGGCGAGACGCTCGGGGTCGTCGGAGAAAGCGGCTGCGGTAAGTCCACCACCGCGCGGCTGCTGATGCAGCTCATCTTGCCCGACCGAGGCGATATCCTGTTCGACGGTGAGACGGTTGGCGGCGCGCTGCCGCTTTCCGACTACCGCCGCCAGGTCCAGATGGTCTTTCAGGACAGCTACGCCTCGCTCAACCCCAGGCTGACGATTGAAGAATCCATCGCCTTTGCGCCGCGCGTGCATGGCATTGCCGCGAGCAGGGCGATCGCCAGGGCCCACGACCTGCTGCACCGGGTCGGGCTAGAGCCGTCGCGCTTTGCCGGCCGTTACCCGCACGAACTGTCGGGCGGACAGCGGCAGCGCGTCAACATCGCCCGCGCGCTCGCGCTCGAACCGCGGCTCATCATCCTCGACGAAGCTGTGTCGGCGCTCGACAAGTCGGTAGAGGCCCAGGTCCTGAACCTGCTCCTCGACCTGAAGCGGGATTTCGGCCTGACTTACCTGTTCATCTCCCACGACCTCAACGTCGTGCGCTTCATGTGCGACCGGGTGATGGTCATGTATCTCGGCAAGGTGGCCGAGATCGGCAGCCGCGATGCGATCTTCGAGAACTCCCGCCATCCCTATTCCGCGGCGCTGCTGGCCTCGATGCCAAAGATGGACCCCGCCGAAAGAACCTCCGAGCCGCCGCTCTCGGGCGACCCGCCGAACCCGATCGATCCGCCGCCAGGCTGTCGGTTCCATACCCGCTGTTCGTTCGCCGAGAGCATCTGCAGCGAGAATTTGCCGCCGCTTGCCAGCGTTTCCGAGAGCCAGTCCGCAGCCTGCCTGATGTCCGTACCGGGCTCACGCCACAGCCGTGCGCCGGCATTGATGGAGGCATGACCATGCAAACCGCCGCGATGATCGATATTCGCAATCTTTCGGTGACGTTCAACCGCGGCCGAAAGCCCGTCAAAGCCGTCAACGGCGTCAGCCTTTCGGTCCAGCCGGGCGAGGTCGTTGCGCTGCTCGGCGAATCCGGGTCCGGCAAGAGCGTCACCATGCGCTCACTGCTGCGCCTGCACCCAAAAGGCACAACGATCGAAGGCTCGATGACCGTCGCCGGCCGCGATGTGACGGGATTGACGGCCAAGGATCTCGGTGCCTTTCGCGGCGCCGTCGCCTCGATGGTCTTCCAGGAGCCGCGGCTGGCACTCGACCCGGTCTACACGCTTGGCCGCCAGATAGAAGAAACCATCATGCGGCATGAGGGCATATCGCGCTCGCAAGCGGCGGCGCGCGCGCTTGCCCTCTTCCAGAAGGTCAAGATCCCTTCCCCGGAGCGCCGGCTGCAAAACTATCCGCATGAAATGTCCGGCGGCATGCTGCAGCGGTCGATGATCGCCATGGCGCTCGCCTGCAATCCGAAGGTCCTGCTCGCCGACGAACCGACCACGGCTCTCGATGCGACGGTCCAGATCCAGATCCTCCTGCTGATCCGCGATCTGCAGAAGGAATACGGGCTCTCCGTCATCTTCGTCACGCATGATATCGGCGTTGCGGCGGAAGTCGCGGACCGGATCGCGGTAATGTATGCCGGGCGGATCGTCGAGGAAGGTAATGTAGCGGATATCATCCGCTCACCGAGGCATCCTTATACCAAGGGGCTGCTCGGCGCCCGCGTCGAACTGGCCCATGGACGCGACCGCCTGATCACCATCCCCGGGGCACCGCCGGACCTGGCCGCCATGCCGCCCGGTTGCGCCTTCGCGCCGCGCTGTGCCCAGGTTTCCGATCTCTGCCGAACGGAAGTACCGGCCTTGATGCCGATCGGTGGGGCCGGGAGCGTCGCTTGCGTGCAATGTGCCTGAACGCCAAAGATGATGAGGGACGATGACAAGGCAGGGAGGGCGTCCGTGCAATCGCGCGCGGAACGAGACATGACGCGTATCACATTGATCAATCCGAACACCTCCCGAGCGACGACGGTCATGATGACCGAGATCGCCCGGAAATACCTGCCGGAAAATTTCTCCGTGGAGGGGGTCACCGCCACGAGAGGAGTATCGATGATCCTGAATGGCGAGGAGCTTGCTGCATCGGCCGGCGGCGTCGTCGAAATGGGATTGGCCGCGGAGCAATTTAGCAATGGGCTGATCGTCAGCGCATTCGGCGATCCGGGCCTCGATCGCCTGAAGGCCCTGTCCAGCCTGCCGACAGTCGGCATCTGCGAGGCGAGCATGTACGAAGCCTCCGCCGGAGGCCGGCGGTTCGGCATCGCGACCGTCACCCCCGACCTCGTGGCGAGCTTCGCCGCCAAGGCTGAAACGCTTGGCCTTGCCCACCTCTTTACCGGGACACGGCTGACCAGCGGCGATCCGCTGGTCCTTGCCTCCGACCCGGCGCGTTTGCACGCGGCCCTTGAGATTGCGGTTCGCGAATGTCTCGAACGGGATGGCGCCGAAGCGGTCATCATCGGTGGCGGCCCGCTGGGCCAGGCGGCGGACGATCTTCAGCGGGCCCTCTCGTCGCCGGTGATTGCGCCTATCCGCTCCGCTGTCGAACTGCTGCTTTCCCGGATCGCCCATCCTCCTGAAGCCGGATCGAGGGCGAACTGATGGGGGCATCTCCCAGGCAATGCCACGGAGGGATCGTTTTTTCTGTTGCAAGCCGCGGCATCCCACCGGAAAGTCCGCGCGCTGATGTCTTGGCGGAGCTTCCCGTGCCGAAGGATAAATCGTTCCTGTATCGCGTAAGGCAGGCAATTCCCCAGATGCACCCTGCCGAGAAGCGTCTGGGGGAGTTCGTCTGCGACTTTCCCGGCGAACTTGCCAGCTATTCGGCGCAGGAGCTTGCCGCGCTTGCGCATGTCTCCAAGGCCACGGTGACGCGCTTCATCCAGCGCCTCGGCTACGAAAACTACGAGGAAGCCCGTCGCCATGCCCGGGCCGAAAGGCAGACCGGCTCCCGGCTCTTCCTGACGGCCGCTGCCGACGCCGCGGCCGCCCAGTCGATGCAGGCGCATGTCGCCCAGGGGGTCGCCAATCTTGAAGCAACGTTCCTTTCCATTTCCGAGGGCCAGATCGAGGCCGTGACGGAAGCGATGATAGCGGCGCGGAAGGTCTGGGTGCTCGGTTTCCGGAGCAGCCATCCCTTTGCCTCCTACCTGCAATGGCAGTTGACCCAGGTCATCGAGGATATCGTCGCAATCCCCGGCGCGGGGCAGACGCTTGGAGAACATCTTGTCAGCCTGCGGGAAGACGATGTGGTCGTGTTCTTCGCCATGCGCCGAAGAATTGCTCAGGTGGACGCCATCCTCGCCCAGCTCCGGAAGTCAAAAGCGAAATTCCTCTACATCACCGACGAGGGTGCCGCGTTCGAGACGTCGGCAACCTGGCATTTCCAATGCCAGACCCTGGCGCCCGGCCCACTCTTCAACCACACGGCGGTCATGGCCCTCTGCCATCTGCTGATCACCCGCTGCCTGGAGAAGGCAGGCGTCGAGGGGAGAAAGCGGCTACGCCACATCGAGACGCTGAATGAAGGGCTCGACGAACTCTGATGCGGTCAGCGCCGATGGCGAGAAGACCCCCGACACTCAATCCGGCTGCCAATCAATGCTGACCGATATCGCCACGGGCTTCAAACGGATCGGAATGAAATCCGACGTCCACGATCACAGCAGCGAGGTAACAACCTCGGACGGCCAGCAGGAAAAAGAAGGCCACTGACGTACACAGCACGATATAGTGTCTGAGTTGCGACCTCCTTGGCAGTCTTGATGCAAACAGGGTCGCGGCATGCCGCACAAGCCGGCCCACTGCCACGATCAGAAACAGAACGACTATGATGTACCCGCTCAACGAGGCGGCGCTTATCAGCCAGTGAACCAAAAGACATATCCCGAAAAAGACCTGCTCCTGCCGTGGAACTGCAATCCGCCAGAGCTCCATCGTCCAAGGCTCCTGTCCGGCTGCGGTTATTCTTCTTCTTTTGGTGCTTCCCTCTATCGCCAGACTGGAGCCAGCCGCGACCGCTGGAAGCCTCTCAGGATCGAACATCCTTCAATCCTTCTCGCCGGCGCAGCAAACCCAAGACGGACTTTACCGCCATCCGCCATCGGGGCGTCCTGGGTTCTCGCATCCCTTCGTTCTTTGCCTGCTCGACGTCAGCGTGTTCAACTCTCGTTGCCAGAGGCTGAACAAGGAACTCGATCCGTTTCATGAATGCGCTGCTGTCGAACCGTTTCGACGTTATCAACGGACCATCGCCGGAAGGCTCCGTGTGGAAGAAGACCTCGAGATTGACCACCGGGATGGAGCGTATATTGCGCACGAGATCGATCTCGGGTCGGGTCGTTATGGCGAAGGAATAATTGTCCGAACGGAGTGCAGTAAAAGCCTCCGGAAACGTCGACACCGCAACGGACTCATGTCCATGGGCGGCCAGCATCGCGACGATCGCATTGGCCGCCGCCACTGGCAAAAACACAAGAATTCTCTTGGGGTGTGTGGTTTCAATAGACATAGCGAGTTCCTCATACGGAGATGAGAAAATCTAGCTTTTGCCGGTGCAACAGTATGTTTGGTTTTGTTTGATTTTGTTGCGGCCGCCGTCCGCGGGTTAGCGGCATCGACCGGGACAACATTTCTTAACATCACAAAACCCAAGTTAACGGCAGCGTCTGGGACAGTGCGCTCCGCAAGAGGCCGGCGCTTCGGGCTTCACACCTGCACGCCGAAAACTCTCTACCGGATCCCAGGAGCCAATTCGAATGTCATTGACCAAGTCCTTCTTAAGCCATCCGCGGCGTGTCGCCATCGCTGCGGGGCTCGCGGTTGTCGCTTGCCCCTTTACCCAGGCGAGCGCGGCCGACCCTTACGAAGGTGAAGAGGCTGCTATCCCCGCGACAGAGAATTTCGACAAGGGACGGTTTGGCGGGATACGCCAGAAGCTTTCCGACTGGAACGTCATGGTTGGCGCCGGAGCCATGTATGCACCCAAATTCGAAGGCTCGGACGAGTTCGAACTGGTCCCCATTCCCATGATTTCCGCCACCTTCGGCGATCGCGTCACGGTCGATCCGGGCGGGCTGGAAATCGATGTGCTGAAGTCCAACGGCGTTAAGCTCACGGTGAAAGGCGGTTACGACATGGGGGGCGGGCGCGATGAAGACGATTCCGATCACCTGAAGGGACTGGGTGACATCGACGCTGGGGCTGTCGTCGGAGCGCAGCTTTCGTATGAAATGGGTCCGCTGGAATTTTATGCGTCTGTCGACAAGACAATCGGGGGCAGCGACGGCTTGATCGGTCAGGTCGGTGCGAATGTCTCGCATCACTATGATCGCTTTATTCTTTCCGCGGGCGCTTCCGCGACGTTCGCCGACGACAATCACATGGAAAGCTATTTTGGGGTAACCGCCGCCCAGTCTGCGAGATCGGGATTACGGCAATACGAGGCAGGCGCTGGCCTGAAGCGCTTCGATATCGAGGCGTCCGTCACATATATGGCGACCGAACACTGGGTTATTCGTGGCCAGGCAGCGGTCGGT
The DNA here is from genome assembly GCA_002968845.1 of Neorhizobium tomejilense. Taxonomy (GTDB): domain Bacteria; phylum Pseudomonadota; class Alphaproteobacteria; order Rhizobiales; family Rhizobiaceae; genus Neorhizobium; species Neorhizobium tomejilense. Next base: position 13,949 of record PVBG01000043.1, read on the forward strand.
TTCCTGACCGGCGATGCGAAGGATAGTCCGATCGTTCAGAACGACGTTCAGCCATCTGCGATGCTGATGGTCGGGTACAAGTTCTAGGAACCCAATAGGCGCAGAGAAGCCGCAGACATCCTCTCCGTTCGCCGGCCTCTTATCCTCGGCTTCTCGCAGTCAACTCCACATCGCGGTCATTCCCTCCCGGCGAGCAGGCCTTCCAGCTGCCGGGTCTGGAGCCGCGGGCCGGCCCAATTGGCTCGGACATGAAATCGCGGCTGACGAATGTGGGCAGTAAGCGCGATGCCAGAAAAGCAGATTCAACCGATGCGACCAACTCTTCTTCTCGCCCTCTTCGTGAGCGCAAACCTTGCTTCCGCAGCGGAGCCTGTGCTTGCGCAACAGAACAAGGCGGCAGCGCTTACCGTCGCCGTGGCAAGTCCCGCAGAACGCCGATGGCCTGAAACGGTGCCGGCCAGCGGCTGGCTCAAGCCCTGGCATGAAGCGGTGATCGCCGCGGAAATCGATGGCCTGCGCGTGACCGCCGTCCTTGTCGATGTCGGATCGGTCGTCGCGAAAGGTCAGCCCCTCGTCCGGCTAGCCGACGAAGCCGTGCGTGCAGAATTGCGTAACCAGGAGGCCGCCTTGGCAAGCGCCAGGGCGGACCTCGCCAAGGCGACGGCGAATGCCGATCGGGCACGCAAGGTGCGGGATAGCGGCGTGCTGTCGGATGAAAAGATCAACGAATACCTGATCGCCGAACAGACGGCGATGGCAGGGGTGGAATCCGCCGAAGCCTTGCTGGAAAGCCAGAAGATCAAGCTCGCCAAGACGACTATCCTGGCCGTGGATGATGGACTGATCACATCCCGCTCGGCCCAGCTCGGCGCCGTCGTCTCCTCCGGCACGGAACTGTTCCGCATGATCCGCCAGCAACGCGTCGAATGGCAGGCGGAAGTATCCGCACGCTATCTGCCTCGCATCAGGCAAGGCCTCACAGCCACGATCGTCGGTCCTGGTGATCGACGGGTCAAGGGAACCGTGCGGCTTGTCGCACCGACGGTCAGCACCGATACGGGGCGGGCGCTCGCCTATGTGGCGCTGCCGGCGGCGGCGCGACCGCCCATCGGTCTGTACGTCACCGGCCAGATCGAGCTTGAGACCACGACGGCGCTCACCGTGCCCGAGACGGCGCTCGTCCTGCGTGACGGCATCGCTTACGTCTTCACCGTGGATGCAGACAGGCGCGCGTCACGCATTCGTGTGGAAACCGGCCGCCGCAATGGCAGTGAAGTGGAAATCCTCTCTGGCCTCGACCGCTCGACCGACGTCGTGACGGCGGGTGGCGCTTTCCTTTCGGACAAGGCCTTCGTCCGGGTGGGTGGAGAGGCGCTCGTCAAGCTCGAAAAGGGAGAATCGCGATGAACTTCTCCGCCTGGTCGATCCGAAATCCGGTTCCCGCCATCCTGCTGTTCATCCTGCTGACCGTCGGCGGACTCATCGCCTTCGACCGGCTCGCAGTACAGAACTTTCCCGACATGGACCTGCCGACGATCAAGATCAGCGCCTCGCTTGAAGGCGCCGCGCCGGCGCAGCTCGAAACGGAAGTCGCGCGCAAGATCGAAGACAGGCTTGCATCGCTGAGCCTCCTCGACCACATCACGACGACGGTCACGGACGGATCGGTCACCATCAATATCTCGTTCCAGTTGGGAAAGGACAGCGAGGAAGCGCTGAACGAGGTGCGCAATGCCGTCGATAGTGCGAGCGGCGACCTCCCTTCCGAGATGCAGGCGCCGGGCGTGACCAAGGTGACGGTGCAGGGCTCCACCCTCCTCACCTACGCGGTGCGTTCCGCCCGCCTCAACGAGACAGAACTCTCCTGGTTCGTCGACAACGACATGACGAAGGCCCTGCTTTCAGTACCCGGCGTGGGCGAGGTCAGCCGGATCGGTGGCATCGAGCGCGAAGTGCACATCGACCTCAACCCCCAGATCATGAGCGCGCTCGGCCTCAGCGCCGCGACCGTTTCCTCGCAGCTCAAGTCCGTCCAGGCCGACACATCGGGCGGCCGGGCTGAGATCGGCGGCGGAAAGCAGGGGATCCGCACGCTTGGGGCGGTTTCCTCGGTCGAGGAGCTGAAAGCGCTCGCAATCCCGCTTCCGAGCGGAGAGCTGGTGCAACTGGCCGAGATTGGCGCGGTGACGGACAGCTTTGCCGACCGCTCGTCGATCGCCTATCTCGATGGCGAACCCGTGATCGCTGTCGAGGTGAAACGATCCAACGGCTTTTCGGATACGGGCGTCGCGACCGCCATCGAAGCGGCCATGCAGGACTTTGCCGCAGCCAACCCCGATGTCGAGATCGTCCAGGCTTACAGCACGGTCGGGCCGATCATCGAAAACTACGACGGCTCCATGAACATGCTCTATGAAGGTGCAATCCTGGCGGTCGTGGTTGTTTGGCTCTTCCTGCGCGACTGGCGTGCGACCCTGCTTTCGGCGGTGGCGCTGCCGCTCTCGGTCGTCCCGACTTTTCTCGTAATGTATCTGGCGGATTTCAGCCTCAATACGGTGACGCTGCTCGCCCTCTCGCTCGTGGTCGGCATCCTCATCGATGATGCGATCGTTGAGATCGAGAACATTGCGCGCCACCTGCAAATGGGAAAAACTCCGAAGGGGGCTGCGCTCGAGGCCGCCGATGAAATCGGTCTTGCCGTCGTCGCAACGACCTTGACGCTCGTTGCGGTCTTCCTGCCGACCGCTTTCATGAGCGGTATTCCCGGCCTGATCTTCCGCCAGTTCGGTATAACGGCGGCGGTGGCGGTTCTCGCCTCACTGGTCGTCGCACGCCTGCTGACGCCGATGATGGCCGCTTATCTGATGAAGGCGCGTCCGATCGAGCAGAGGGACGGCGCGATCATGCGCGCCTACATGGCCGTCGTCAAAACCTGCCTGCACCATCGCAAGCTGACGGTCCTCGGCGTCTGCATATTCCTCGGGCTCTCGCTCTCGACGATTACCATGCTCAGCGCCGGCTTCCTGCCCGCATCCGACGATTCGCAGACGAAGGTCACCCTGACGCTTCAGCCCGGCAGCCCGATTGAACAAACGGACGCCATGACGCGGCGGGCGGCGGATATCGTTTCCGGCCTGCCGGACGTCACGCGGGTGTTTTCCGCCGTCGGAAGCGCCTCGTCGGATGACATGATCGATTCATCGACGACCGTCGATACGGCGACCGCCTCGCTTGTCGCCGATTTGAAGAAGATCGGCGAACGCAGCCGCAAGCAGGCCGAGATCGAAAACGAGATCCGACGGGCGCTCGCGGTTCTCCCAGGCGTCAGGATCGAAGTGGGTACGGGCGGCAGCGGTACGACGCTGGAAATAACGCTCGCCAGCGACGATTCCGGAGCACTCGACCGGGCGGCGGGAGCACTCGAAGAACAACTGCGAGGCCTTCAAGGCATCGGCGCAGTGACGTCCAGCGCCTCCCGGCAGGCCCCGGAAGTCCAGATCGTCCCGGACCTCAATCGCGCCGCCGCCCTCGGCGTCACGGCAGAAGCGATTTCCGAAGCGGTTCGCGTGGCCACGAGCGGGGATTATTCCTCCTCGCTTGCCAAGCTCAACCTGCCCCAGCGCCAGCTTCCCATCCGCGTCCGGTTCGATCCCGGCAACCGGACGACGCTTGACGACATTGCAAATCTTCGCGTTGCCGGTGCCAGGGGCAGCGTCGATCTCGGTTCGGTCGCCGACATCCGCATCGGGGGCAGTCCGTCCGAGATCAGCCGCATCGACCGCTCGCGAAACGTTACGCTGTCGGTCGAACTCAACGGCCGTATCCTCGGCGAGGTCTATCGCGAAGCGCAGGCGCTGCCCGCCCTCCAAAACCTTCCGGACGACGTCAGGCTCGTCGAACAGGGCGAACTGGAGCGCAGCTCGGAACTCTTCGACAACTTCGCCATCGCCATGGGGATAGGCGTATTCTGCATCTATGCGGTTCTGGTATTGCTCTTCCATGATTTTCTCCAGCCGCTGACGATCCTCATGGCGCTGCCGCTATCGCTTGGCGGCGCGCTGCTGCCGCTGGTGCTGACCGGGACCAGCTTCTCCATGCCCGTGTTGATCGGCCTGCTCATGCTGATGGGCGTGGTCACGAAGAATTCGATCCTGCTGGTCGAATATGCGATCATGTCGCGACGCGCAGGTCTTTCGCGCTTCGACGCCCTGGTCGACGCCTGCCATAAGCGCGCCCGCCCGATCGTCATGACGACGATCGCCATGGGCGGCGGCATGCTTCCCGTGGCCCTGAGCCTCAGCGGCGGCGATGCAAGCTTCCGTCAACCGATGGCGATCGTCGTGATCGGCGGCCTGATGACTTCCACCGTCCTCAGCCTCGTCGTCATTCCCGTGATCTTCACCTTTGTCGACGATTTCCTGCTGCTTCTAAAGCGAAGCTTCGGGAAGGGCGACAGCCGCGAGGCCGTGCTCCATGAGCTGAAGATTGAGGCGGACCGCCAGTGTTGACGAACCCATCGACTGAGAGTTCGTGGCGAGACCGCGAAACAAAATTAAACATAATTGTTGCTGACAACCATGTTGCGAAACGGGCTAACTGATAATCGGGATTCCGCCACAAATGGCCAAGCCTATGAATAACGTCGCATCCAATGTTCTTGTACAATGGTCAGCCCGAATCCTGGTCGTCGAGGATGATCGGGATATCGCCAGCATGCTGATCGATCTGATCAAGGAGGCGGGTTATGCCGCAGAGGCGGTCGGATCTGCGGTTGAAATGGACGGTGTCCTGAAGAAGAAGGAATTCGACCTTATAGTGCTGGATGGAATGCTGCCGGGTGAGGATGGTTTCAGCATATGCAGAAGAATCAGGTCGTCTGATACGATACCCATCCTCATGCTGACGGCGCGAACGAAAGAGATAGACAGGGTTGTCGGACTGGAGCTGGGCGCCGATGACTACGTCACGAAGCCGTTCAAATCCAGGGAACTTCTGGCGAGGATAAAGGCGCTTCTGCGGCGGTCGTCGTATTCAGCGCAGGTCAAGCCACAGCAGGCACCCATGACGTTTGCGGGCTGGCGGATCGACCCGGTCACGCGTGAATTGACCGACCGCGATGGTTTTCATGTGTCGCTCACGACGGCGGAATTTGATGTGCTGCTGGTGTTTTGCCAGAACCCCCGGCAGGTAATGAACCGCCAGGAAATACTGGCCCGTACCCACGCAGGCTCTGCAGGACCTGTCGAACGCAGCATTGATGTCCATGTCAGTCGTGTCCGGCAGAAAATCGAACCTAATTACAAGGAGCCGACATTCATCAAAACCGTGCGCCTGGGCGGATATGTTTTCACTCCGGAGGTTGCGATAGCACCATGATTGGCCGCTTGCGCAGGGCATCCATACGAACCCAATTCATGGTGTTCGCATCTATTGTTCCGCTGCTCGTTATCTTTCTTATCGCTGTTCTCCCTGAGCCATTCATTTTCCAGAATGAAAAAATGCTTATGGGCAAAGGCGCTCAAATCGAGCTGCTTGTGCATCAGGTCAGAAGCGCCAGAAATGACGACGAAATCGAGCATCTGGTGAGGGCAAGCGCCTCCGGCAATTTCGAATTGAAGGTTCTGCCATGGAGCGACGTCCGTAGCGAATTGGCGCGTCAAACGGGTGATCCCCTCATTTCGGACGCGCTTCAGGATGTCTTGCCTGCCGATTTTGAGGTGGTGGTTCTTAAAGACAGTTCGGACGGCGGGGGACACAGTACGGTTGCGGTGCGCCTTGACGCGCACCGTGCCCTCGTTATCGGGTTCACCGGTGCCGATGTTTCCCCCTCGTCTTTCAGCGCAGTCGCCGAGTTCATCGCCAAGGCCAACATCCTGATGCTGCCGATGCTCCTCCTGGTGCTCTATATAAGCCGCATGATCACGTCGCCTCTCGTCCGCTTTGCCGACGCGGCAAAGAGACTGCGCCTCGACGGTAACGAAGAAGAGCAATTTACCGCCGAAGGCGCCAGGGAACTTCGCACACTTGCGACGGCACTCAACAACATGCGCCACCGCATCCGTAAAATGGTCGATGATCGCACACGGATGCTGACGGCTGTGAGCCACGATCTCAGGACGCCGCTGACACGACTGCGAATGCGCGTGGAGCGTTCGAAGGACCCCGCCTCCAGGGAAGCAATGTTGGCGGATATTGACAACCTCACCACCATGATTGAGGAAAGCCTTCAGTATTTAAGCAGCACCGTTACAGCCGAACCGCCTCGAAAGGTTGATATTTCCAGCCTTCTGCGGACTATCGCGTCGGAATTTTGTGACCTCGGCCATGACGTAATTTACTGCGGACCCGAGCGGTTTGGATACGTGTGCCAACAAAAGGCTCTCATACGCGCTATCACCAATATCGTGGAGAACGCGGTAAGGTTCGGCACGAAGGTAGCTGTCGAGTTGCGCAATAGCCCGCAGGGTGGAGCGGTAATAATTGTGAGCGACAACGGCCCAGGCCTTGAAGAAGGGCTTGAGGACAAGGTCCTGGAGCCCTTCTTCAAGGTTGACGAGGCCCGGTCACTCAATTCCAGCAGCGGTTTTGGGCTGGGGCTTTCGATTGCGGATGAAATTGCAAAGGGCCACGGTGGCTCGCTGCTACTTGAAAACGTATTGCCGCATGGTCTGCGGGTGACGCTACAGTTGCCGCCGGTGGAGACCGCACCGCATCGAAGCAGCCAGGCTTCATCTGCGAAAGAACAGGCGCTAGCTCAAGAGGCTCTCGTCAAGCAGAGGTAATCGACCACATGCTGGCGCAATCCCCGATGATGGTCACACGCGCTGCCGATCAGCTGGTGCCGCTGACGATATCGACGGCAACTTGGGCTCAAGGATTGCCGGCCTGACGAGGTAGTGCATGTCACCCCGGCGGTCTTCGGAGAGAGCCAGCGGAATCCCCAATGCTGCCTCCCGAAGCAGTTTTTCCATCTCTCTCAAAGACACCCGGTCTGCCCGCATCATTAGCCGGATCAGAGGATCCTTCAGGACCTCGGCAATCGTCATCTCATCATCGGTCATAACGACCTCCCGTTTTGCTGTCGCGATCGATAACCGCGGCAAGCAACCGCGCGATGTCAAAACAGGGACGAAACCAAGGCGATCGATGAAGTTTTGTTGCGGGATATCAATCGGGAATGCATAGCCGTTGTTCGTCAGCCGGCCGCCACATGGACAACTGCCCGGCGTCGGCAATCCATGAAGCCCGCCGCCGAGCCGGTGGTGAACACCCGATCGCAGCGGCCAATGATTCTTAACATTACAAAACCCAAGGCAACGACGAACTCTGCATTGATACCGCCAGATTCGATTCCGAAGGAAGTTACCGTGAATTTCAAAGGTTATCTGGTGAGCCCGCCGCGTTGGGCGATCGGTCCATCATGGGGTCCGCAGGCAACATCCGCGGATAACATCGGCTGTACGGTCGGTGGAGGTTTCAACATCCCCTCCAGACATTCGCCCGGCACAAGGCCATAGCCGTGTATCGCGTGATAGCTACCTTCCTGCTGGCTTTTCTTGCCGGCTGCATGGCGCCGGACCGTATTGCCTATGGACCCAAGGCTGCCGCGACCGCCGGTATCGAAGGGTTCAGCGATATCCGTATCTATGCGGATGCAAGCCGGAACCTGCCCGAAACCCGTGCGTGGTTGCCCATCCCGAGACACAAGGAAGTCAACTACCTCGTGTTGTCGGGCGGTGGCGCCGGAGGCGCGTTCAGCGTGGGGGCGCTGAAGGCCTGGTCGGATAGGGGACAGCGGCCCGAATTCGACATTGTCAGCGGCGTCAGTACCGGCGCGTTGATCGCGCCTTACGCCTTCCTCGGTCCCGGCTATGACAATATCCTCGTCGACTTGTACACGAGCGGGGTCGCCAAGACGTTGGTCGATGCCGATTTTCTGCCCCAGGGCCTTCTCGGCGCAAGCCTCCTGAAGCAGAAGCCGCTTAGAGCGATGGTCGAGCGGTACCTGACGCAGGAGGTGCTGGCGAAAATCGCCGCAGAACACCGCAAGGGCCGGCGCCTGCTTGTCTTGACCTCGAACCTCGATTCCCAAAGAGCGGTGATCTGGAACATGGGCGCCATCGCCGACAGCGGTCGGCCCGACGCCCTAAAACTCTTCCGCGACGTTGTCATCGCCTCGGCAAGCATCCCCGGCCTTTATCCGGCGGTACTCATCAAGGCAAAGTCAGGCGATCAGTCCTTCGAGGAAATGCATTCCGACGGAGGCGCGGCGTCCCAGATCCTGACTGTACCGGAGGGATGGATGGCCAATTCCGACAAGGTCGAGTGGCCCAAGGGCGTGAAGCTGAACATGTACATCATCATCAACAACGCGCTGATGTCTGAATTTTCAACCACCACGAACAACACGTTTACGGTCATGGCCAGGGCGAATTCCTCCCTCATCAAGGCGCAGACACGTAGCGCGCTGGTGGCCACCTACATCTATGCTCAAAGGAGCGGCATTCGGTTCCGCGTGGCCTCGATCGATACGCAGCTCGCCTACAATATGACCGATCCGTTCAACACCAACTACATGCGTGCGGTCTTCAACCTCGGATACGCAAAGATGGCGAGCGGCAGCCTGTGGAAAGACAGGCCTTCGTTCGCCGACACGCTCACAGCGGCACAGACAGCACAGTGGCGATAATCGCGCCGACCTCCCCCATCCAATAGGAGAACCAAATGTTACATCCCCGCCCTGGCTTGGGAGGCATCCAGCCGTGCCATCGGCTGATTGCGCCCGCTCTCCTTGCTCTGTCGCTCGGCGGCTGCGCCGCCGTGCCGCTCGAACGGGCAAGTTCACTTACATCCTACGACAGTTTGACAACGGGCGAATGACCAAGGCAAATTATCGAGTCGCGCCAACCGACCTTGTATCCGCCAGAACGATCTACATCGAGCCAACGAAGGTTTCGGGCGGTGCTGCACTATCGATCAGCAAATCTTCCGATCGCGCCCTGGTCGCGAATGTGATCAGCCGCGCCCTCTGCGCCGGCGTCAGCGATCGTTTCATGGTTGTGGAGCGGAAAGAAGATGCGGACCTCGTCGTTCACGCCACCATCACCCGCATCGTGCCGACCAATACCGTGGTGGCCGGCCTGTCGACGGCAACGTCGCTCGGAGCCAACTTCGTCGCTCCGGTGCCCGTCCCGAGGCTACCCCTCGGGCTTGGAGGTCTTGCCGTGGAGGCCGAAGCAACCACCAGGGACGGCAAGCAAGTCGGTGCGATGGTATGGGCGAAGGGAGCGAACTTCGTGACCACCAGTGCGCGCGTTTCGCAAATCGGTGACGCCTACTCGCTTGCCGCGAGCTTCGGCAGTGATTTTTCCAGGATGCTCGTCAGCGGCAAGACGCCGTTCAAGGGTCTGCCCAAGATCCCTTCTGGGCAGAGGATCAAGTCGGGACTTGGTGGAAAGCCGAAATACCCTGCCTGCGAGAAATTTGGCCGGTCGCCCGGTCTAGTGGACTTTGCAGCCTCCCAGGTCGGGATGCCGCCCACCTGGACCGACAAGCAGCCTCAGGCGCAGAACCAATAGCCCGGCGGCAGAGAAGGAAAACGACGCGCGAGTGGTTCATCTCGTCAGGATCGTACTGGGGCGCCGACTATGGCCTGCTTCCGGGCCGTCCTCGTGGAGGACAAGGTCAATTGGAAGCGGTACCATATCCCTCGACAACAAAAAACTCCCGGAGCGATTGCTGCGGGAGTTTTTGGAATTTGGTTGCGGGGGCAGGATTTGAACCTGCGGCCTTCAGGTTATGAGCCTGACGAGCTACCGGGCTGCTCCACCCCGCGTTATAAGGTTTTTGCCTGCGGCAAAAGACCGCGCGTAAATCCCTGCGGG
>PVBG01000044.1 GCA_002968845.1 Neorhizobium tomejilense
AAAAGCGAACCGTCGACGACACCTGGCGTCATCTCGGAGACCTCGCCGGCACCATAAAGCCTGACGAATGCGCCAACTACTTCACAAATGCAGGCTATGCTTCCGTCAAAACGTGAAACGCTCTAGGCCCGCTCCAGCTGGACGAGGTCCAGCCCGTCCCCCAGCTCGCGGCGCGCGGCCTCGACTAGGCTCATCTGGTGGGTAAAGAGCACGGTCTGGAATTTTTCGCCGGCCGCCGCGAGCGTTCGGATGCCCGCTGCGGTCCGCTCGTCGTCGAAGGTCTGGAAGATGTCGTCGAGGATCAGCGGCGCCGGCTCGTTGCGGCTGCAATAGTCCTCCAGGAAGGCAAGCCGCAGCGCCAGATAGAGCTGGTCGCCGGTGCCTTCGCTCAAGCCGGGAAGCCTCACCTGCTCGCCGGTCTGCCGTTCGACCGCGAGCTGCAGCTCGTCTCGCTCGTCATAAACCTGGACGAGGCGCGAGAAGCGGCCACCAGTGAGATCGGCAAAAACCTGCCCTGCCCGCTGCATGACCGGATCCGCCTGGCGTTCGCGATAGGCGTCCATCGAGTTCGCCAGAAGGCCGGCGGCGAGCTTCAGCACCACCCAGCGCCGCGCCAGTTCCTTGGCTTCCACCTCCGCCGCAAGCTTCTGGAAGACTGCGCGTTCGGCACCGATGCCGGTTTCCAGCTCCCGGCGGCGGCGTTCGCTATCGGCCTGGGCAATGCCGAGCACCTTCATCCGCTCGACCTGCCGGGCATCCTCCGCATCCAGCCGCTCGATTTCCAGGCCGGCGGCGATCCTGTCGAAGCCGACAAGCGCGGCACGGGCCTCGTCTTCGCTTGCGCCATCCGCCTGTTCGGCAAAGCGGCTGCGGCATTGCGCTAGGCTCGCTTCCAGCCGGTTGCGCTCACGAAGATCATGGAGAAGGCCACCGGCCTCGCCGATATCCTTGGATGCGGCGGCGGCAAGCCCACGCAGGTCCGCTACCAGTCTTTCCGCGTCGGCCGCGTGCCGGGCAACGGCAAGCTCCGCGCGCTCCAGCGCCGTGGAGAGCGTGGCTTGCTGGTTGGCGGCGGTCTTTGCGTCGGTTGCGCGATCATTCAGCATGCCTGCCGCAACATCGGCAGGCAGCGAGACCAGATCCGGCGCCACCGCAGTGGCAAGCGCCTTCACCTCCGCTTCGAAATCCTCCATGTCCCGCGCCATGCCCTTGACTCGGCGATCCCGGTTTTCGCGTTCGGAGAGAAGATCGGGAACGGTCCGCCAGACATCCAGCGCCGCGAGAGCCATGTCGACGGTCGCGTCTTCCGAGAGCCCCGCTAGGACCGCGGCATTGGAGAACGTCGAGCGCCAGCGTTCGATATCCCGGCGCAGACCGGTCTCGCGTTCCTCCAGCTTTTCCAGCGTCTCCTCGGCGGAATGGCGCTTGCCTTCCAGCGAACGGCTTTCGGTCCAGCGCTCGGTCAGTTCCCCGATCCGGCGTTCCAGCCCGCGGGCGAGTGCCAGCGGCGGCAGTGCGGATGCGGCAAGACCGATGGCATCCGCCAGCGCCAGCAAGGCCGGATTGAGTTTTTCCTCCCTGAGGCGAAGCGTCTCCAGCTCGTCGCGCGCCTCGTCCAATGCCCCCGACAGCAGGGAAAGTCCCTCGACGGCGCGGCGCCATTCGATCATCCGCTCGGGCATCGACGGCGCGACAGGCGCTGCATGGAAAAGGTCTTCGAATTCGGTGACCGCATCGGCGGCGGCAATGTCGCTTTCCCTGGCCGCGGTCTCGGCAGCGCCGACCGCCTGAAACAGTTCCCGCTGCCGCAGCGTGAGGTGGGCATGGCGCGAGACGCGTTCGGCGTCGGCAAGCGCTGCATCGGCGAGCCGGTCTGCATCCTCCACGACGATCTTCAGTTCGCTCAGTTTTTCGGCAGAAGGTTTTGCCCCGAACGCATCGACCTTTTCGTCGCGGCCGGCTCTTGCCGCTGCGATATCCTCGCGGGAGACGATCCGCCCCTGCCCTTCCAGCGTCGCAAGCTGCCCAGCGATCGCCTTGGCTTCGTCGCACATACCGGCGAGCTTCTGGGTCGCCTGGGCGCTCTCCGCTTTGGCCGCGTCGATCAGCCGGCGGTGATGGGTGAGCGTAGCGATATCCGGCAGCGGCACCGAGAGAAGACGGGCGATATCCTTGACCGGCGGGTCGAGGCGCGCAGCCGCCGCGGCAAGATCGCTTTCGGCACGGGCGACGCGCACCTGCAGGGCCTCGATGCCGGAGAGCTCGCTGATATCGGGACGCAGCACGGCGAGCTGTTCCGCCCACGGTTTCGGGTCGATCAACCGGCCATCCGGCCCGTGGTCTCCGAGCCGCCGCAAGACATCCTGGGCGTCCTCGATCTGCTGGCGAAGCTGCTTCAGGCTGCGGTCGAGCTCGCTGCCCTCCTCGACAAGCTTGCGGAGGCGCACAAGATCGGCATCGGCCGGCTGGGCGCGCTGAAGCTCCTCGAATTTGCCAAAACCGAGCCGGCGGGCCGCCTGCGCGATACGTTGGTCAAAATCGTCGACCTCGCCGCGCACCCGGGCGATATCTTCCCGCGCCTTCAGATAGGCACCCTTGTCCGCATGGGCGGCAAGGATCCTGGGCGCCGCGGCGATCAGTGCCTCATCGACGTGCACGGCGCTGATTTCATCGTGCAGGCGCGATACCTCGGCTTCCGCGGCCTTGAGCGCTTCGGCGTTCTTGTGCTCCGCCTCCAGGGCCCCGGCCAATCGCTCCTCGAAGCCGGCCGGCAACGCAGCCAGCGCTTCGTATTGCGTGAGCAATTGCCGCTCGCGGTCGATCTCCCGCAGCACCGGTTCCAGCCGCAGCAGTTTGCGCAGCCGATCGAGGGCGCGCTTGGTTTCCTGCCGTTCGGCCTGCACGGCGGCAAGATCGGCCTCGATCTCGGCCTGTTCGGCGAGCAGCTTTTTCCAGTCGCCGGATTTCAGCTCGTTGTCGCGTTCGGCCTTGCGCGCCTCGTCATGACTGTCGAGGACCTGATAGAACGCGCGTTCCTTGGAGCGACGCGGCGCATAGATGCCGTCGGCTTCCGCATCGAGCGACTTGCGCAGGTCCGAAAGCCCGGTCAGGCCGGAGGCTGCAGAAAACAGCAGGCTGCCGATCTCGCCACCGCTTTTCAGCATCTCGTCACCACCCGCTTTAAGGGAGGCGGAGTTAAGGCCAAAAGCACGCTCGAAAATATCTCGAGTGAGCATCCCCAAGTATGGCACCAGCGCGTCGTCAGCCAGTGCCTCCTCGTCTTCTTGGTCTTTCAGAATCGTGTTCTTCTGCCCATTCTTCCGACGAAAACTAAGCCGTGTACCGTCTCTCGCTGTCAGGTCAGCGCCAACACGAAGAGCGTTGGGCCGGTGCAAGAAACTTTTCTCGCTGATCTTGGAGAAACCGAACAGCAGGTCGGAGATCGCCGACAGCGCCGAGGACTTTCCGGCTTCGTTGGGGCCGTAGATCACGTGCAATCTGGCATCCGGACGGAAGGTCAATGTCCGGTCGGTCAGCGCGCCGTAGCGCAGAATGTCGAGGCGGTTGAAGCGCATGGATCAGCCGGCCCTCGCCGCGCGCGAGAGCAGGAGATCGCGGGCCTCGGCCAGCAGCGCTTCAGCGTCATCGCCGAGCGCCAGGTCGCCGGCGCCGATGCCACCCGGCAGGCGGGCGGTGATCTCGGCGATCTTGGCGTTGGCGTCGGCGAGCAGTTCCGGCGGGAAGCCGCCCATCGGGATGAGGCCTTCGAGGCCGAGCATGTCGGTCGCGACGCGCGTCCCGTTCATTTCCGGTTCCAGCCGCACTTCCAGCTTTTCGAGCCAGATATCCTGATGGGAGCGATGGCAGGCGGCCTGGACCTCGTCGCGAAAATCCTCGGCGCGGGCCATGACCTCGTTGCGGAAGCGGCTTTTGCCCGTGAGGCGGATGCGCAGCGCCAGCGGCCGGCCTTCCATCCGTTCGACGACATCTTCCAACGCATTCTCGGTGCGGCGCAGGATCGCCGGGATGTTGTCGTCCGGTTCGACCAGGACCACGAGTTCGGCAAAGCGGGCGCTGTCGGTGATGATCCGCTCATGGGTGATGCGACCGTCCTCGACGGTCACGAGGACCGCGCCCTTCGCCCCCTGCTCGCGGATCGAGCGGCCCTGGAGATTGCCGGGGAAGACCACCAGCGGGTCTTCGGCGACAATCTCGAAATCATGAACATGGCCGAGTGCCCAGTAGTCGTAACCGCGCGAGCGCAGGTCCTCGACCGAGCACGGCGCATAGGGCGCGTGCGGCTCGCGGCCGGTGAGCGACGTGTGCAGCACGCCGATATTGAACCAGCCCTGTTCCGGCCGAGGATAGGCGAGCGCCAGGTTATCGACCGCCGAGCGTTCGGCAAAACCCTGGCCGTGCAACGCCACCTTCAAATGATCGAGCTTGAAGCTGCCCGGCTTGTTGACCGGGAACTCGCTGACATTCTTCGGCAGGGTGATCGTCTTGGTGATGACGCTTTCGGCGTCGTGATTGCCCTTCAGCAGGAAGACGGGGATACCGGCGCGTTCCAGCCGCGCCACTTCGCGGTTGAAGAACAGGCCAATCTTGTTGTCCTTCCAGTCACCGTCATAGACGTCGCCGGCAACGATGAAGAAGTCCACCTTGCGTTCGACCGCCTGGTCGACCAGGCCTGAAAACGCCGTGCGGCTCGCCTCGATGAACAATTCGGCGATCGCGGCATCCTTCAGCGCCAGCCCCTGGAAGGGACTGCCGAGATGCAGGTCTGCGGCGTGAATGAATCGGAAGGAGGTCATCGAATCGCTTGTTTCGGTTGCCGGAGCTGATCAGGTGTTTTAGGCAAATGCCGGGCACGAAGGAAGCTCAGGGTTCCGCAGCCTGTGGATAGCCCAATCTTATTCGGAGGACATCATGAGAAACCACGCGTTCGGACGCACATCCTTCACCGTCAGCGAGATCGGTTTCGGCGCCTGGCAGATCGGCGGTTCCTGGGGCGATGTCGCCGAAGCGGACGGGGCCAAGGCGCTGGAAGCGGCGCTCGATGCGGGCGTCACCTTCATCGACACCGCCGACGTCTATGGCGACGGCCGCTCGGAAAAGATCATCGCCGGCGTCCTGAAGTCGCGCGGCGGCGATCGCCCGATGGTCGCGACCAAGGTCGGCCGGCGCCTCAGCCCGCATGTCGCTGACGGCTATACCAGGGCCAATCTCGAAGGCTTCATCGACCGCAGCCTCAAGAACCTCGAAATCGACAGCCTCGACCTCGTGCAGCTCCATTGCCCACCGACCGAAGTCCTTTACCGCCCGGAAGTCTTTGGCGCGCTCGACGATCTGCGTCGCGGCGGCAAGATCAAGAATTACGGCGTCAGCGTCGAGAAGGTCGAGGAAGCGCTGAAGGCGATCGAATATCCCGACGTCACCAGCATCCAGATCATCTACAACATCTTTCGCCAGCGCCCGGCCGACCTGTTCTTCAATGAAGCCAGGCGGAAGAACGTCGCGGTCATCGTCCGCGTGCCGCTCGCAAGCGGGCTGCTGTCGGGCAAGATCACCCGGGACACGGCGTTTGCCAAGGACGACCATCGCAACTTCAACCGGCATGGCGATGCCTTCGATGTCGGCGAGACCTTTGCCGGCGTGCCATTCGAAGTCGGCCTCCAGGCGGTCGAGGAAGTCCGCAAGCTGGTGCCGCAGGGAGCGTCGATGGCGGCTTTCGCGCTGAAATGGATCCTGATGAACGAGGCCGTTACCGTCGTCATTCCCGGCGCCCGCAACGAGGCGCAGGCCATGGGTAATGCGGCGGCGGCAGAGCTTGCCGCACTTTCGGCCGACGTGATGACGGCGACCAAGGAAATCTATGCGCGGCTGGTTGCCCCGCATGTGCATCAGCGCTGGTAGGAACGCCGAGCCTGCTCCTCAAATATGGCAGCTCAAGCACTGAGGCCTACCGGTTACAATCCCCAGAAACAGAAAAAGGCCGGGCAAACCCGGCCTTTTCCGTTTCAACCATAGAGAGGCTCAGTGAGTGCCCTTGAGGTCGACCGGGAAGAACAAGGTCTCGCCGGAGCTGTCGTCGACGCCGTCGTTGTCGGTGACGGCGAAGGCCTTGCCGGACTTGTCGAAGGTGAAGCCTTCGAGCTTGTCGACCACGTAGCCGTTCGAAGCCTTCAGGTCCGGGATGAAATCGTGGGCTTCTTCCTTCTTCACCACCGGCAATTCGGTGCCGATCTTGGCCGGTTTCAGGTCGGCGATCGCCACCCGGTAGAGCTTCTTCAGCTTGGCGGCATCGCCGATCTGGTTGTCGCGCTCGATGATGTAGACATAGTCGCCATGGGCGGTGATTTCCGAAAGGCCGACCCAGCCTGCCCCGGCCTTGTCGAGCGGATAGCGCACGGCGCCCCATTCCTTGGACTTCGGCTTGTAGGAGACGAGCTTGACAGTGCCCTTCGGGTCATCCTTCCATTCGCGCTGCATCGCCATCCACAGGACCATGTCGTCGCCTGACCCGACCATCGTCACGCCTTCGAAACCGAAGCGGGTCTCGCCGGCGAGCAGGTCTGCGGGAAGGCCGATCTCGGCCTTGATCTCGCCCTTGGCGTCGACGTTGTAGAGGCCATGGCCGGTCAGCTTGGCGGAGTCGCCTTCCGACGCCAGCCAGAAACCGCCCTTGCCGTCGAGCGCGATGCCTTCGATGTCGAGTTTCTGAGCCGGCTGGCCGCCGCGGGTGATGCGCAGGACGCCGGTGATTTCGGCGGGCTTCCTGGTGGTGTCGATGGTGAAGATCGACGGCTGCATGGTGTAGACCGAGTCGCTGACGGCATAGAGGATGCCGTCCTTCTGGGCGTCGCCGACCAGGCCCGAGAGCGCGCCCCAGCCGAGCACGTTGCCGTCGACGTCCTTGGAGACGAGCTTCGGATAGCTGGCCACGCCTTCTTCCAGGGCGTAGATCATCACATGCGAACGGGCGCCGCCGTCCTTGCCGAGATCGACTTCATTGGCGGTCGCAAAAAGGTTGCGGCCCGGAATGGCGACGGCGCCTTCCGGCGAGATGCCCGAGGGCAGGATCTGCATGAGCTGCGGCTCGGCGCCGGTGTCCTTGTAGACGGCGACAACCGAGGCGCGTTCGGCGAGCAGGAAGAAATACTTCTGGCCGTTGAAGGTCGCGGCTTCCATGCCTTCGACCTCGATGCCCTTCGAGCGCGCGCGCTTTTCCGGGAAATGGCCGAGGCGGGCAACCGCGCGCTCCAGCGAGGCGCCTGATTCGTAGAGAACCTTGCCGGTGCGGTCGAAGATGGTGAAGCCGCGCGAGCCGCCCTTCCAGTCGCCTTCGTTGGCGACCACGAGGCGGTTGTTGTCGAGCCACTTGACGGCGTCAGGCTCGCGCAGCGCCGAAGCCTTGCCGGTGAAGGACAGCTGGCCGTCGGTCTTGTTGTCGATGCCTTCGAGATCGGCCTTGCCGGCAGAGAAGTGGCCGGTGACCTGGCCGGTCTTGCCGTCTATGATGACGATCTCGTTGTTTTCCTGCATTGTCAGGGCAATTTCGCCATTGTCGTTGATGGCGACGAATTCCGGCTCCGGATCTTCCGGCGCGACACCGGCAAGGCCGGTCAGCGTCACGTGCTTGATCGAGGCGCAGTCGGCGGTGCCGTCCTTCAGGGAGACGATCACCAGGTCGCCGGCCGGCATCTGCGGGAGGGCGCCATCGTTGACGTCCTCGTCGCGCTCGTTCTCGATGGCGATCGCGGCAAAGGTCTTGTCCTTGGAGACGGTGATCGAGTCCGGCTGGCCGCCGAGATCGCAGGTCAGATCGACCTTCTTCGTCGCAATGTCGACGACGGCCAGGATGCCGGCCGGCTTCTGCTTGCTTTCGCCGGTGTTGACGGCGGCGAGAACCTTCTTGCCGACCGACGCAACCGAGGTCGGCTCGCCCTTGAAGGTGAGCGCGCCGAGCGCCTTCGGGGCCTTCGGATCGGTGATGTCGATGAAGCCGATCGCGCCGAGCGGGCTATCCGTATAGATGAGCGTCATGCCGTCTTCGCTGGCGGTGACGATTTCGGCCGAGCTGACGCTCAGCTTGTCCTTGTCGGCGGGAAGATTGGCGGCGACGGGGAAAGATGCGATGCGGTTGAAAACCTGCTCGGCGCTCGCCGGCACGGCGACCGAAGCAAGAAGTGCTGCGGTCAACGCGGCACGAAGTGAAAACGTCATGGGAAGCCCTCCTGTCCATGAAACACAGGTGGCTTGTGAGCCACGGTCGTGACAGGCAGATGACAGTTTTCGCATCCGGCGTCCTCGCCGGCGGAGATTAGCAATTCGTAAAAAAGGCCCGGGAAAAACCCGGGCCTTTTCAAATGCGAGACTGTAACAGGATGCCTTAAAGGCAGCGCGTTAGCTGTTGACTGCGTCCTTCAGGCCCTTGCCGGCCGAGAACTTCGGCACGTTACGTGCCGGGATGTCGACTTCGGCGCCGGTCGAAGGATTACGACCCTTGGACGCTTCGCGACGGGAAACGGAGAAGCTGCCGAAACCGGCAAGACGGATATCGCCGCCCTTCTTCAGTTCAGCCTGTACGGTCTCAAAAACGGCGTCTACAGCGGATGCGGCATCAGCCTTAGAGAGGCCGGCCTTCTCGGCCACTGCGGATACCAACTCATTCTTATTCATGTTTCCACCCCTTTCAAACGGTTTTGGAACGACTCATGTAATCGGGGCAGACAATAGTCAGGCGCCCGCCCGTGGCAACCCAAAAGCTCCGCAATCGCCTGAAAAACAAGGGGTCCGCGTTATTTTTCACAAAAAAAGCCGGCGTTTTGCCGGCTTTTTTCATTGCTGGTGCCAATTTGGCATAACCAAAAGGCTATCGATCAGTGTGCGACGGCAACGCCTGCGTCGTCCACGCCTTCGACCGTGGTGATCAGCGGCGTTTCCACCGTACCATCCCATTCGATCGCTTCCGGCTGACGGACGAGCGCGTGACGGATCACCTCACCCATGCGGGAAACCGGAATGATCTCCATGTTGTTCTTCACGTTGTCCGGAATCTCGGCCAGATCCTTGGCGTTTTCTTCCGGGATCAGAACGGTCTTGATGTTGCCGCGAAGGGCGGCAAGCAGCTTTTCCTTGAGGCCGCCGATCGGCAGCACGCGGCCGCGAAGGGTGATCTCGCCGGTCATCGCCACGTCCTTGCGAACGGGAATGCCGGTCATGATCGAGACGATCGCGGTTGCCATGCCGACACCGGCGGACGGGCCGTCCTTCGGGGTGGCACCCTCGGGAACGTGGACGTGGATGTCCGACTTGTCGAAGCGCGGCGGTTCGATGCCGAAATCCACGGCCCTGCTGCGGACATAGGATGCCGCCGCCGAGATGGATTCCTTCATGACTTCCTTGAGGTTGCCGGTGACCGTCATGCGGCCCTTGCCCGGCATCATCACGCCTTCGATCGTCAGCAGCTCGCCACCGACTTCCGTCCATGCGAGACCCGTGACCACGCCGACCTGATCCTCGCCCTCGGCTTCGCCGTGGCGGAAGCGCGGAACGCCGAGGTAGTCGGAAATGTTGGCCGCAGTGATCGCAACCGACTTGGTCTTGCCCTTGATGATCTCGGTGACCGCCTTGCGGGCGAGCTTCATCAGCTCGCGCTCGTAGCTACGAACGCCGGCTTCCCGCGTGTACTGCTGGCTGATCGCCATCAGGGCATCGTCGGTGACCGAGAATTCGTTCGGCTGCAGGGCATGTTCCTTGATCGCCTTCGGCAAAAGGTGACGCTTGGCGATTTCGCGCTTCTCATCCTCGGTGTAACCGGCGATGCGGATGATTTCCATACGGTCCATCAGCGGAGCCGGGATGTTCAGCGTGTTCGCCGTGGTGATGAACATCACGTCGGACAGGTCGTATTCGACTTCCAGGTAGTGGTCCATGAAGGTCGAGTTCTGCGCCGGATCCAGCACTTCGAGCAGGGCCGAAGACGGGTCGCCGCGGAAATCCATGCCCATCTTGTCGATCTCGTCGAGCAGGAAGAGCGGGTTGGACTTCTTGGCCTTCTTCATCGACTGGATGACCTTGCCGGGCATCGAGCCGATATAGGTGCGGCGGTGACCGCGGATTTCGGCTTCGTCACGGACGCCGCCGAGAGCCATGCGCACGTATTCGCGGCCGGTCGCCTTGGCGATCGACTGGGCGAGCGAGGTCTTGCCGACGCCCGGAGGGCCGACGAGGCACAGGATCGGACCCTTGAGCTTGGTCGCACGGGCCTGCACGGCGAGATATTCGACGATGCGCTCCTTGACCTTGTCGAGGCCGAAGTGATCCGCTTCGAGGATCTTCTCGGCATTGTTGAGGTCGGCCTTGACCTTCGACTTCTTGGCCCACGGAATACCGAGCAGCCAGTCGAGATAGTTGCGCACGACGGTGGCTTCCGCCGACATCGGACTCATCTGCTTAAGCTTCTTCAGCTCGGCATCGGCCTTTTCCTTGGCTTCCTTGGACAGCTTGGTCTTGGCGATGCGCTCTTCCAGTTCGGCCATCTCGTCACGGCCTTCCTCGCCGTCGCCGAGCTCCTTCTGGATCGCCTTCATCTGTTCGTTGAGATAGTACTCGCGCTGGGTCTTCTCCATCTGGCGCTTTACACGCGAGCGGATACGCTTTTCCACCTGCAGGACGGAAATCTCGCCTTCCATGAAGCCGAGCGCCTTTTCGAGGCGCAGCTTGACGGAAACCGTTTCCAGCATTTCCTGCTTTTCGGTGATCTTGATCGACAGATGCGAAGCGACCGTATCGGCCAGCTTCGAATAGTCCTCGATCTGGCTAGCGGCGCCCACTACTTCCGGCGAGATCTTCTTGTTGAGCTTCACGTAGTTTTCGAACTCGGAAACCACGGAGCGCGACAGGGCTTCGACCTCGACCGCATCCTCGTCGGGTTCGGCAAGAACGCTCGCCGTCGCCTCGTAGAATTCTTCACGGTCGGTATAGCCGTCGATCTTGGCGCGCGAGCGGCCTTCGACCAGAACCTTGACGGTGCCGTCGGGCAGCTTCAGGAGCTGCAGCACGTTAGCGACGGTGCCGACCTTGTAGATTGCCGAGGGTTCGGGATCGTCGTCGCCGGCGTTGATCTGGGTGACCAGCATGATCTGCTTGTCGGAACCCATCACCTCTTCGAGCGCGCGAATAGACTTCTCCCGTCCGACGAACAAAGGCACGATCATATGCGGAAAGACCACAATGTCGCGCAGCGGCAGCACCGGATAGGTTTCGCTACCAGTCGCAGACGTTGAATTCGTCATTTCATTTCCTTTCCATCGTCCCGTTTCCGGGATACGTCCCGGGCAAATCACCCGGGCACTTCACTCTCGCCCAAAGTGGAGTTTTCGAAATTTGATTTCAAGCCTTGCAAGGCCGCCGCCGCTAGGATTGTGACAGGGGTATTACAAAGCGTGCGCACATTACGCCACGCGGAACGCCTAAGGACACGGGACGCGACTCACCGGAACTGCCAACCTGCGATCACATGCAGGCGAAGCAGCCCGGCCATTGATGATCTTCCCGCACCGTCTCTAATGCAAGACGAATATGGTGCAATTCTTCGCGAGGCAAAAATGGTGGAAAAATCAAAATAAGCAAGGCTATCCGCCAACATAAAAAAGAGGCCCCGACAGGGCCTCTTGCATTGTTCAGTCCGGAACGGGCGGATCACGCCGAAACGTTCGCCTTTTCATCCTGCCGGTCGGCATAGATGTAGAGCGGCCGGGCGTTTCCACGCACGACGTCGTCCGAGATGACCACTTCGCGCACGCCTTCGAGCGTTGGCAGTTCGAACATGGTGTCGAGAAGGATCTTCTCCATGATCGAGCGCAGGCCGCGGGCGCCGGTCTTGCGGGTGATCGCCCGCTTGGCGATCTCGCGCAGCGCATCCTCGTGGAAGGTCAGATCGACGTCTTCCATCTCGAACAGGCGCTGGTACTGCTTGATCAGCGCATTCTTCGGCTCGGACAGGATCTGGATCAGCGCGTCCTCGTCGAGGTCTTCGAGGGTCGCCAGAACCGGCAGACGGCCGATGAATTCCGGAATGAGGCCGAACTTCACCAAATCTTCCGGCTCCAGTTCGCGCAGCACTTCGCCGACGCGACGGTCTTCCGCAGACTTCACGGAGGCGCCGAAGCCGATCGAGGTCTTTTCGCCACGGGCCGAGATGATCTTGTCGAGGCCTGCAAATGCGCCGCCGCAGATGAACAGGATGTTCGTCGTGTCGACCTGCAGGAATTCCTGCTGCGGATGCTTGCGGCCGCCCTGCGGCGGGACCGAGGCAACCGTGCCTTCCATGATCTTCAGAAGTGCCTGCTGCACGCCCTCGCCCGACACGTCGCGGGTGATGGACGGGTTGTCGGACTTGCGGGAGATCTTGTCGACTTCGTCGATATAGACGATGCCGCGCTGGGCGCGTTCGACGTTGTAATCCGCAGACTGCAGAAGCTTCAGGATGATGTTTTCGACGTCCTCGCCGACATAGCCGGCTTCGGTCAGCGTCGTGGCATCGGCCATCGTGAAGGGAACGTCGATGATGCGAGCGAGCGTCTGGGCAAGATAGGTCTTGCCGCAGCCGGTCGGGCCGACCAGCATGATGTTCGACTTCGCAAGCTCGACGTCGCCGCCCTTGGAGGCGTGCGCCAGGCGCTTGTAATGGTTATGCACCGCGACCGACAGGATGCGCTTGGCCTGCTTCTGGCCGATGACGTATTCGTCGAGGACCTTGATGATGTCCTGAGGCGTGGGCACGCCGTCGCGGGACTTGACCATCGAGGTCTTGTTCTCTTCGCGGATGATGTCCATGCACAGCTCGACGCATTCATCGCAGATGAATACGGTCGGTCCGGCGATCAGCTTCCGGACTTCGTGCTGGCTCTTTCCGCAGAAAGAGCAATATAGGGTATTCTTGGAGTCGCCGCCGTTGCTGCCGCTGACTTTGCTCATATCACTTTCCTTCCAGCACTCCGCACTCACGTCAAAACGGGCGCGGTCCACTCTACCGCTTGCCGGCGCGCGCCCGACGGGCCTTGCGCGCCTGCCTTGCCTTAAGGGTACTCTACCGATCCTGCGCACATCATGCGGGATCAGCGGCAACGAAACCCCTAAGAAACGAATGCTATGTCATAAAAGTTCAACACAGCATTAATAAGTACTAATAGCGCTTTCCGTGCGACTTGAAACCCCTTTTTGCTCACTTCGGGGTGAGGTGCACGGGTCGCGCCATCAGACTCAATCTCCGGAGCCACCTTCCATTTCCTGACGCGATGTCAGGATCTTGTCGATGACGCCCCAATCCTGGGCTTCGTCGGCCGTCATGAAATGGTCGCGGTCGAGGGTCTTTTCGACTTCCTCCAACGTGCGGCCCGTATGCTTCACGTAGACCTCGTTAAGACGTCTTTTCATCTTCAATATGTCACGGGCATGGCGCTCGATATCGGACGCCTGGCCCTGGAAGCCGCCGGAGGGCTGGTGCACCATGATGCGCGAGTTCGGGGTTGCAAAGCGCATGCCCTTCTCGCCGGCGCACAGGAGCAGCGAGCCCATGGAGGCGGCCTGGCCGATGCAGAGCGTCGAAACCGCCGGCTTGATGAACTGCATCGTGTCGTAGATCGCCATGCCGGCGGTGACGACGCCGCCGGGCGAATTGATGTAGAGGGCGATTTCCTTCTTCGGGTTTTCCGCCTCGAGGAAGAGAAGCTGGGCGCAGATCAGCGACGCCATATAGTCTTCGACGGGCCCCGTCAGGAAGATGATGCGCTCTTTGAGAAGACGCGAATAGATGTCGTATGAGCGCTCACCGCGATTGGTCTGCTCGACGACCATTGGCACCAAGGCCATTGCGGTATCAACTGGATTTCTCATGTCCGTCCTTTGTCAAGCTTCTCTTGATCCCTGGCCGAAGGCAGAAAGGCGCTCCGGAATCAAATGGAATGGGTCATCCCTACATAGAGTGTCAACGCCCGGTACTTCAAGACGGAGCATCCGATATCCTTAACTGCCCGGGGATGCGCGAGGCTGACCGCTATTACGATTCGTGCCCGGCCACAGCCGACAGATGCCCGGTTTCGCTGACAAGCACAGGTTTTTGCCCAATCAGGGTAAAGCAGGCGTGAACATTGTCTCGAAAATCCCGCCGCCGCCGGTCCGAGCGCCGGATTTTCCGTGATCCGTGCAACGTCGTCTTAAAGACTGCATGGCATTCTGGCCGCGCTCGACATCGAGTATGGGAGTTTCGGGTGGATATTTTAACGGGCCTGATGATCTGGGCAGCGGAAGCGCTGACGCTTGCCGTCCTCCTGTGCTCACGCTGGTATTACGAGCGGGACCGCTTCTACCTGAGCTGGGGCGGCGGGTTTGCGCTGCACGGGATCGGCGTCATCCTGGTCGCGTTGCGCGGCGACATTCCCGATTTCGTCTCCATCCAGATCGCCAACACGCTGGTGCTCGCCGGTGTCGGCCTGTGGATCGCCGGTCTCCTGCAGTTCGACCGAAAGCCCGTGGAAGCCTACGTCGCCATCCCGGCACTTCTCTGGGTGGCGGGCATGTTCCTCTATCCGGTGCGCGAGAACTTCGCCAACCGGGTGGCTCTCCATAACGTCGCGACCATGGTTGGCCATGCGATCATGATCGCCATCCTCCTCAGGAACCAGGGCGCGTCGAAGATAACGCGACGGGTGCTTGCGGCCTTCATCGCCGTACAACTCTGCGCAAACGGCGTCGTCGCAGTTCTGGTGGTCGTCGGCGAGGCGAAAACCATCGGCGCGTCGCCGCACTCCGCCTGGTTGCTCTTCCCGGCGGCAGTCTGCCTCATCGCCATCGTCATGACCGGCGCCAAACTGCTGACTGAGCGCTCCGAGGAGAAACTCAAGACGCTTGCCGTCACCGACCCTTTGACCGGGGTTCTCAACCGACGCGGCCTCATCGACCAGTTCCATGCCCTGAGAAAAATCGAGAACGATGAAAAGCCGCTGATCGCTTTCCTGCATTTCGACCTCGACAACTTCAAGCAGATCAACGACCGCTGCGGCCACCAGGTGGGCGATTCGGTGCTGGTCGCCTTTTCGCAGGTCGGCCAGACCTCGATGCGCGGCCGCGGCTTCTTCGGCCGCATGGGCGGCGAGGAATTCGCCTCCATCCTGCGCGTCGGCGACATGATCGAGGCCGCGAGCATCGCCGAGGCGATCCGCCTGACGCTCAAGCGCCAGACCATCGTCACTGGCGAGCACAACATCACGGTCACCGTCAGCGCCGGCATCGCGATCGCGGCAGCCGAAAGCGCTGACCTCGATCTTCTGCTCAGCGCCGCGGACCGGGCGCTCTATACCGCAAAGGACAGCGGCCGCGATCGTACCGCGATCGATACCGGCACCGACGCCTCGGTCGTCCCCGCCGTCGACCGGCAGGGTGAGGACGAGGCGCCAACCGACGTACGCGCCAGCCACCAGGTCGCAGCTCTCAAACGCATGGCGTCGCTTGGCAAGCGCTGACATCCCCTTGTCCTCTTCATCCTGAAACCCACATTCGTCCGCAGGGATAAAACGCGGAGAGTGGGTCATGCGGGCAGGATTTTCGGGGATCAGACTTTTCGCTGGCATTTTTCTTTCATCAGTGCTTTCCGTTTCGGTGTTTTCGGCCAGTACGGCGTTGGCCCAGCAGGCGTCCGATACCGTTGCTCCGGAGCGGGCAACCGGGTTCACGTCCGCCAAGCGCGTCGAGACGAAAAACTTCATGGTCGCCGCCGCCAATCCGCTGGCGGCCGAAGCCGGGCGCGACGTTATCGCCAGGGGCGGCAATGCGATCGACGCCCTGATCGCGGTCCAAACCGTGCTCGGCCTTGTCGAGCCCCAGAGCTCCGGCCTCGGCGGCGGCTCGTTCCTCGTCTATTACGATGCGGCCACCAGCAAGCTCATCACGTTCGACGGCCGCGAGACGGCGCCGATGGAGGCAACGCCAAAACTTTTCCTCGATGCTCAGGGCCAGCCGCTGAAATTCATGGACGCGGTTATCGGCGGCCGTTCGGTCGGCACGCCAGGTACCGTGCGCCTCCTCTCCGACGTCCACAAGCGCTACGGCAACGCCGACTGGGCGAGCCTGTTCGAACGGGCTGAGAAGCTTGCCGCCGACGGTTTCCAGGTCTCGCCCCGCCTGGCTTCGCTGATCGCCGCCGACGGTGACCGGCTGAAGAAACACGATGGTCCGAGGGGTTACTTCTATGACGCATCCGGCGCGCCGCTGAAGGCAGGCACGGTGCTCAAGAACCCCGCCTATGCCGAGACACTGAAGGCGATTGCGACCGGCGGCGCGGATGCCTTCTACAAAGGGCCGATCGCCGAGGCGATCGTCAAGACTGTGCGCGAAGCCCCGGGCAATCCCGGCGTCCTGTCGCTTGCCGATCTCGGCAATTACCGCGTCAAGGAACGCGAGCCGGTCTGCGCCGCCTACCGGGCGCTCGACATCTGCGGCATGGGACCGCCCTCCTCCGGCGCGGTCGCGGTCGCCCAGATGCTGGGTGTGATCGAGAATTTCGACATCAAGGCCCTCGGCCCACGGAACGCCGAGAGCTCGCGGATCATCGGCGACGCGCAGCGCCTCGCCTTTGCCGACCGCGAGCGCTACCTCGCTGACCCGGATTTTCAGCCCTTGCCGATCAAGGGCCTGTT
Organism: Neorhizobium tomejilense; assembly: GCA_002968845.1. Lineage (GTDB taxonomy): Bacteria > Pseudomonadota > Alphaproteobacteria > Rhizobiales > Rhizobiaceae > Neorhizobium > Neorhizobium tomejilense. The sequence continues at coordinate 16,701 of PVBG01000044.1, forward strand.
GAAGAAGGACTATCTCGGCAAGCGCGCCGGCCTGCTCGACGGCACCAAAGCGCTTGGCACCGACCAGGTGAAGGCCGGCGAGCCGGAATGGGACCATGCACTGCTGTTCGGCCGCGACGCGGCAATCGAGATGCCCTCCACCAGCCATTTCGTCATCGTCGACAGAGAGGGCAACGTCGTCTCGATGACCACGACGATCGAAAGCGGTTTCGGCTCAAGGCTGATGACAAACGGCTTCCTGCTCAACAACGAACTTACCGACTTCTCCTTCAAGACCCATGACGGCAGCCTGCCCGTCGCCAACCGCGTCGAGCCGGGCAAGCGGCCGCGTTCCTCGATGGCGCCGACGATCGTGATGAAGGACGGCAAGCCGCTGCTCGCGATCGGCTCACCCGGCGGCAGCCAGATCATCGGCTATGTGGCTCAGGCCCTTATCGCCTATATCGACTGGGGCATGCCGGTGGAGCAGATCGTCGCCCAGCCGCATTTCATCAACCGGTTCGGGACTTACGAGATCGAGGCCGGCACCGAGGCGGAAAAGCTTGCCGAACCATTGAAGGCGCTGGGTTACGAGGTGAAGCCGGGCGAGATGAATTCCGGACTGCATGCGATCGAGATCACCGCGAGCGGTCTCGTGGGCAGTGCCGATCCGCGGCGCGAGGGCGTGGCTGTTGGAGAATGATCAGACTTCGGCGTCGCCATAGGCCAGGGCCGTCTTGGTCGGCCCTTTCGGATCGACCAGCGGTGACTTGAGAAGCGTCTTCATCATCGTCCAGGCCTTGCGCACCACCTTGATATCCGCTCCGCCTTTTTCGAGAGGAAAGCGGAAGCTGAATTCGGCGGCGATCGGCGTACGAAGCTTTTCCTCCCTCCACCAGAGGATCATGGCGCATTCCGCCTCGATCTCATTCGAAAGCCTGATCCACCCTTCCTCGTAGACATGTTCGACGACACGCAGGCCGGCGACGGTCTGCACCGGGGTCTCGGGGTCTGGCAGCGAGGCCTTGCGAACATCCGTGTAAGGCGCAAGGCATTCGCCGACGGTTAGGGGCATGTGCTTCGGATTGAATTCCGCTTCCACTGAACGGCTGAACAGCGCCCAGAAACGGGGGGTGTCGGCAGGCGGCATCGCCTTCACGTCCTCCTCGAACTTGGGCTCTTCGTCGCCCTTCTTCCGCAGTTCGAAATCCTGCGCTTCGGCAAGCAGGCGGTCGCCATGCCGGAACTTCAGCGTCGCCTTCCAGTCCTTGCTGGAACCCAGTTTGCGGCGCATGCGGAAAACTATGTCGGAACGGAGGTAGAGATCTCGTTTCTCGGTATCCAGAAAGAAGAGGTCACGCTGCTTGCTGTCCTTTAGCACATCAAGCCTGCCGTGCGTATCGATGTCGACGCCCTGCAGTTCCGCACGCAGACGCTCCCAGAAGCGCGCCACCGCTCTACCGCGGGCAGCCTCGTCACCGGCGAACTCCTTCGCATGCAGCATGACCTTGTATTCGCGCGATGACAGGCACACAGGCTTCCCTCCCCGCTCGACAGCGACCCTTGCATCCAAACATGATCGCAATCCTGAATTGCGTCAATCACTCAATCTTTTCCACGCTCGCGAAATCCGCTAGGTCTTTCGCATGACCATTCTGCCCGATTTCCTGCGCATCGATCCCGACACCCGCCGCGTCTCGCTCGACGGCCGCAACCCGGCTTTCTATAGCGACCCGAACCGCGTCTACGCCCTGCTCCACGAACATTGTCCAACCTTCTATTGGGAAGAGCAGCGGCAATGGTTCTTCACCGGCTACGACCATGTGAACGGGCTGTTGCGTGACCGGCGGTTCGGCCGGCAGATCCTGCATATCGCCAGCCGTGAGGAACTCGGCCTGCCCGAGCCGTTGGCTCATCTCGAAAACTTCGATCTCGCCGAGCGGTATTCGTTGCTGGAGCTTGAGCCGCCTGACCACACGCGGCTTCGCACGCTCATCAACCGCGCCTTCGTTTCGCGGCATATCGAAAGGCTTCGGCCGGAGATCGCAGAGCTTGCCGAAAGCCTGATCGACGGGCTCGGCGGCCAAGGCGAAACGGAGCTGCTCTCCGCCTTCGCCGACATCATTCCGGTAACGATGATCGCCCGGATGATCGGCATTCCGGACGAGATGGGACCTCAGCTTCTCAAATGGTCACATGCCTATGTCGGCATGTACATGTTCAAGCGGACCGAGGAGGACGAACATGCCGCCGACCGGGCAGCAAGAGAATTTTCCGACTATGTCAAATGCCTGATCGCCGAGCGCCGCCGGGAGCCGCGCGAAGACCTCCTCACCCACATGATCCACACAGAGCACAAGGGCCAGTATCTCACCGACGACGAACTGGTCTCGACCACCATCGTGCTGCTCAATGCCGGCCACGAGGCGACGGTGCACCAGATCGGCAATTCGGTGCGGGTAATCCTGGAGAGCGGCCTGTCCCCGGCAGACCTTTTCCGCGACGAGGCGGCGACCGAGCGAACGGTCGAGGAAACGCTGCGCATCTGCGCGCCGGTGCATATCTTCCAGCGCTGGGCGCTCGAAGACGTCGAGATCGACGGGCTTTCCTTCAAGCGCGGCGACAAGGTGAGCCTCATCCTCGCCGCCGCCAATCTCGACCCGAAGAAATTCTCCGATCCGCTGGCCTTCAGGCCCGACCGGCAGGAAGCCGCAAACCTCTCCTTCGGTGCCGGCATCCATTTCTGCATCGGCGCGCCGCTCGCAAGGCTGGAACTCAATACCGTGCTGCCCATCCTCTTCCGGCGGCTGCCCGGCATGCGGATCGCCGCAACGCCAGTGGTGAAGGACGTCTATCATTTCCACGGGCTTGAGCGGCTGGACCTGGCTTGGGAACAGGCAAGCCCGGTTCTCTGAATAGTTCCCGAAATCGGTGTGCAACTGCGGACTATGCCGCAGCTGCACTTCACAATCAGACGCCGGCGACAACTCCGTAACGGGTTGCCGGCTTGTTGAGCGACAGATAGGGGCGCAGCCCGCCGCGGGCGGTCGTGTAGGTCTCATAAAGCTGCGTATCGGCAAGCGACGGCATGGTGACCAGTTCGCCGCGGTCGAGACCCACAAGCGCCGCATCGACAAGGTCGCCGACTTCCATGACCGAATTCGGGTCCAGATTGTCCATCGAGCCGCCGACGCGATCGAAGATTTCGGTGCGGGTATAACCGGGCAGGACTGCCTGGATCCTGACGCCCGTGTCCTTCAATTCGGCAGCGAGGGCTTCCGTCAGGGCCAGGACGAAGGCCTTGCTGGCGGCATAGGTGCCGCTGAAGAACTCCGCGGCGAGCGCCACGGCGGAGGCGATGTTGACGATGGCGCCCGCACCCCGGGCAACGAAAGCCTGCGCGGCTGCGATTGCGAGACGGTTGGCGGCGGTGACGTTGAGATCGACCATCTGGTCGAGGTAATCCGGATCGGCCTTCAGCAGCGGGCCTTTAGGGCCGATGCCGGCATTGTTGACGAAGAGGGTGATCGAGCCGTCTTCGCGCAGGCGCTTGTCGACGGCGAGCACATCGGCACGCTGGTTGAGGTCGGCGCGCAGCACGTCGGCCTTGATGCCATGTTCGCTCGTCAACCGGCCGGCAAGCGCCTTCAGGCGATCCGCGTCGCGGGCGACGAGAACGAGATCATAGCCGCGCTTGGCGAGCTTTTCCGCATAGGTCGCGCCGATGCCCGACGATGCGCCGGTCACGAGTGCGGTTCCGAGTTTTGAATCATTGGTCATGGTCGATTTCCTTCAGAGGTTTTTCGGGCAGAGGTTTTTCGAGTGGTGTCGTGGCCGGCGTTTCGGCACTGGAATTTACTGGTATATGCCACTATATATGAAAAGGAAGATTGGGACCTGCAAGGGGCGGCCGCAAATTTTTATCCGGAGTGGAAGGGCCAGCCAAAAGCGGGCATTGTCCCGCGGCAAGATCGGAACGAGACATGACTGACAAACAGGACAAGCAAGGGCAGATCGAGGACGGCATCTGGCTTCACTGCAGCAACAGCGCGGTGCGCCGCGCCTCACGGCATCTCGGCCAGCTCTACGAGGATGCGATGGGCGATACGGGCCTCAAGGGAACGCAGTTCTCCCTGATGTCCCAGATCGCCGGATCCAACGAGCCGACGTTGAAAAACCTAGCGGAGGCGATGGTCATGGACCTCTCGGCGCTCGGCCACACGTTGAAGCCGCTGATCCGCGACGGACTGGTGGAACTGGTGCCCGATGCCCAAGACCGCCGCGCCAAGCGCGTCCGCCTGACGGAGACAGGCGCGGCCACCCAGCGCGACCTCACCGCCCGCTGGCAAGTCGCCCAAGACCGTTTCGACAAGGCATTCGGCAAGGAGAAGTCGGAGGAATTGCGGCGGACGCTGGCGTTCATCTCGTCGGGCGAATTCGCCAAGGCCTTCAAGCGGGATGAAGAAGCCTGATCCTCAGACCCTGATCACATAATCCTTGCGAGTCGTTTCAACGACTTCCCAGGTTCCCTTGAACCCGGGTCTGAGGATCATGCTGTCGCCCGGCTTCAATCGGACCGCCTCGCCGCCCTCCTCGGTGACGATCGAGTGGCCGGAGAGGATGTGGAAATATTCCCACTCGTCATAAACGATCCGCCATTTGCCGGGGGTCGCTTCCCAGATGCCGGCATAAAGCCCGCCCTCCGCTTCCTCGAAATTCCAGGTGCGGAAAGTCGGGGTGCCGGAGACCAGCCGATCCGGTGCCGGCGCGCCCTCTTCCGGTTCGATGGACGAGAGGTCGAATTTGATCCAGGCGCTCATTATTTGGTTCTCTCGGGTGCATGTTTTCGAGCTGTTTGACGCGATCACGATGATCGCCCGCAGGCGCCCGATCGGAGCACCTGCGGGCGCCGGTCATCAGATCTTCGACAAAGCCTGGTCGAGGTCGGCGATGATGTCGGCAGCATCCTCGATGCCGATCGACAGGCGCACCACGTCCGGCCCGGCGCCGGCGGCGATCTGCTGTTCTTCGCTCAGCTGCCGGTGCGTCGTCGAGGCCGGATGGATGACCAGCGAACGGGTGTCGCCGATATTGGCGAGGTGGGAGAACAGCTGCAGGCCTTCGACCAGCGTCTTGCCCGCCTCGTAGCCGCCGGTAACGCCGAAGGTAAACACCGAGCCGGCGCCCTTCGGCGAATACCGCCTCTGCAGGGCGTGGTTGGGATCGTCCTCCAGGCCGGAATAGCTGACCCAGGCAACCTTCGGATGCGCCTTCAGCCATCTGGCGACGGCAGCGGCGTTGTCGCAGTGTTTCTGCATCCTCAGCGGCAGCGTCTCGATGCCGGTCAGGATCATGAATGCGTTGAAGGGCGAGATCGCCGGTCCCATATCGCGCAGGCCCAGCACGCGGCAGGCGATGGCAAAGCCGATATTGCCGAAAGCCTGGTACAGCACGATGCCGCCATATTCGCTGCGCGGCTCCGAGAGCATCGGATAATTGCCCGATTTCGACCAGTTGAAGGTGCCTCCGTCAACGATCACGCCGCCCATGGAATTGCCGTGGCCGCCCATGAACTTGGTCAGCGAGTGGATGACGATATCGGCGCCGTGCTCGAGCGGCCGGACGAGGTAGGGGGTCGCCATGGTGTTGTCGACGATCAGCGGAATGCCCCGCCGATGCGCCACGTCAGCGATCGCCGCGATATCCACGAACGTGCCGGCGGGATTGGCAAGGCTCTCGATGAAGATCGCGCGAGTGCGCTCGTCGATGCCGGCCTCGAAGCTTGCCGGATCGTCGGTATCGGCCCAGCGCACCTGCCAGTCGAAACTCTTGAACGCATTGCCGAACTGGTTGATGGAGCCGCCATAGAGTTTTCGCGCCGCGATGAAATTGTCGCCCGGCTGCATGATCGTGTGGAAGGTCAGCATCTGCGCCGCGTGGCCGGAGGCGACCGCGAGCGCCGCAGTGCCGCCCTCGAGTGCCGCTACCCTTTCCTCCAGCACCGCCTGGGTCGGGTTCATGATGCGGGTGTAGATATTGCCGAACTGCTGCAGGCCGAACAGGGCGGCGGCATGGTCCGCATCGTTGAAGACGAAAGCAGTCGTCTGGTAGATCGGCGTCACCCGCGCCCCGGTCGTCGGGTCGGGTTGCGCCCCCGCATGCACGGCCAGCGTCGAAAACCCCGGATTGAGTGTCGGCATGTTAGTCCCTCCCCTTGAATTGGCGCCTGGTTGTTAGCGCTCCAACAGACCCCGGCGGTTGATCACGATCAAGGTATATCGTTCTCCGGAACCTATCCTCCGGGGAAATAGAGAGGAGTTTGCAATGGACAACACAATTCCCACCCTTGACCCC
>PVBG01000045.1 GCA_002968845.1 Neorhizobium tomejilense
CCCACAAAGGGCACGATCCAGTCGCGCACGTCGCGCGGAAATTTCGGTTGAAAGGCCTTGTAGAGGATGAACAGGCCGACGGCGATCAGATAGGCAGAGACGAAGGGTTCGATCGCCTTGCCGTCGATATTCGACAGGACATAGGCGCCGATCGCCCCGCCGACCATGCCGGCCGGTGCAAGCCTTGCCACCAGCCGCCAATCGACATTGCGGTTATAGAGATGCGACAATCCCGAGGCGGCTGTGGTGAAACACTCGGTCACGTGGGTCATGGCGCTTGCAGCCGCGGGCGCGACGCCGATGGCAAGCAGGCTGGTCGTCGTCAACACCCCGAAAGCCATGCCGAGCGCCCCGTCGACGATCTGTGCGAAGAAGCCGATGGCGACGAAGATCAGGAAATCGGACGTCAGGAAGTCGAACGACATGCAGCCTCCTCTTTGCCAAGGGCGTTCGCTTTCAATTCGCAGCCGCGAAGAAAGGTTCCCGCCTTGTCGCCGAGTAAACCGGAGGAATTCCCTCAGCCATTCGAAAAAATGGAACGAACTCCAACGGTTGGATGTAACGTAGCCTCAAGCCCACGACGGATTGCATCCTATTTGGACCTGCACCTGATGCCGGCGGAGAACCGGACGGGCATGGCCGCGAACTACTTCCCCGTCTTCACCGTCAGCTTGTCGGCGGATATTTCTCCGCCGATCTCGGCCTTGCGGGTTTTCTTGTCGAAGGCGCAGATTGTGCTGATCGTCACCTTGGCGCCGACGGCCTTGCCGGAGACGACGGCAAGCCCGTAGCTCTGGCTGCCGAAGGGGTCGACGAGCGCCTTGCCGTTTTCGATCAGCCCCTTGGCGGCGGTCACGCAGGCCTTGGCGACCTCGGCCTGGAAACCGGACCAAGCGTCGTCCGAGGAGGCGTGCGCGACGGTGACGCTGGATGCGAGGAGGGCGGCTGCGAGAGCGGAAGTGGTCTTCATCGAACGGGCTCCGAATCGTGATCTGGCCCGTTTCTTGTATCTCGAAATTTCCGCAACTTCTTCACCCGATCGGCTTGATTTTTGGCAAGTTCACCGTTGCCTCTTGGCCCCTCCGCTCCTATGTTCCCGCACGACGCTATGCCCAGGTAGCTGCCGAACCCAGGTAGCTGCCGAACAAGGAGTAGACCAATGGCCTTCGAACTTCCCGAACTCCCCTACGACTACGAAGCTCTTTCGCCCTTCATGTCGAAAGAGACGCTCGAATTCCACCACGACAAGCACCACAAGGCTTATGTCGACAACGGCAACAAGCTCGCTGCCGAAGCCGGCATGGCCGATCTGTCGCTCGAGGAAGTCGTCAAGAAGTCCTTCGGCACCAACCAGGGCCTCTTCAACAATGCTGCCCAGCACTACAACCACGTCCATTTCTGGAAGTGGATGAAGAAGGACGGCGGCGGCACCAAGCTGCCGGGCAAGCTCGAAGCGGCAGTCGCCTCCGATCTCGGCGGCTACGACAAGTTCAAGGCCGACCTGATCGCCGCCGGCACGACCCAGTTCGGCTCCGGCTGGGCCTGGGTTTCGGTGAAAGACGGCAAGCTCGTCATCTCCAAGACCCCGAACGGCGAGAACCCGCTGGTTCACGGCGCAGAGCCGATCCTCGGCGTCGACGTCTGGGAACATTCCTATTACATCGACTACCGCAACGCCCGCCCGAAATACCTCGAAGCCTTCGTCGACAGCCTGATCAACTGGGACTACGTCCTCGAGCGCTACGAAGCCGCCACGAAGTAATCGAACGGCTTATCGTCGGTCTTTTCGAGAACACCCGGTGTCCCAAGGCGCCGGGTGTTTTTTTGTTTTTGAACTCCGTCATCGGGACGGAAAGCAGAGGAAAGCAGGTTATGGACGAGCAATCGATAGAGATGATCCTGGCGCAGCTGGCCGCCCGTGAGCCGATCTTCCATCGTCGCGAATTCGGCACCAGTCGCGAGGCGCTGGAGGCGATGACCGAAGAGACGTTCTGGGAGATCGGCGCGAGCGGCAGGGTCTACGGCCGGGATTTCGTCATCGCTACTCTTCTTGAGCGATACCGCACACAGGAACAGCATAACTGGCCCTGCCGGGATTTCACCATCAACCGCCTCGCCGACGACCTCTACCATCTGTCCTATATTCTGGAGGAGCCCGACCGCCTCAGCCGGCGGTCCACGTTCTGGAGGAGCACTGCGACCGGCTGGAAGATCGTTTTTCATCAGGGAACGGTGATCGCTTGAACTAGAGCCCCGAATCCGGGCACATGGTTTGAAGCCATGTTTGCTAAGGTCTTCGGAAGCCTGGATCCATGATGAAGACCGTTCGCATAGCTGCAGCCCAGACGGCCGAATATCGGGACGATATCGCTGCGGCTCTGACCTGCGTCAACGAGGTGGCACGACAGGCTGAGGCTGGCGGGGCACGCCTGCTGTGTTTTCCCGAAGGATTTCTCCAAGGTTATCTGACCGATGCCGATGCCGCCCGGCGCGTGGCCCTCGACCTGTCTTCACCCGCCTTCAAGGCCATACTTGACCGGTTTCCGAAATCCGGGCCGATCATCGCACTCGGCCTGATCGAGGCGGAGGGCGGGCGGCTGTTCAACGCGGCCGTAGTGATTGCGTGCGGCAGGCTCGTCGGGCGGTATCGCAAACGCCATCTCCTCAGGGGCGAAGGGGCATTCGATGCCGGCACCGATCCTGCCGTGTTCGATGTCGACGGCCTGCGTTTCGGCATCAACATCTGTTACGACACCAATTTTTCCGACGTGGCGCGCGAGGTGGCCGATCTCGGCGCGTCGCTCATCGTCTGCCTCGCCAACAACATGATGCCGCGGGAGAAAGCCGAAATCTACCGGGATCAGCACAATGCCATCCGAGGTGAAAGATGCCGCGAGACTGGCCTTTGGCTCGTGTCTTCGGACGTGACCGGCGAGCGCAATGGCCGGATTGCTTGGGGACCAACGGCGGTGCTGGACCAGCAAGGTCAAGTGGCGGCGCAACTGCCGCTCGACAAGTTCGGCCTGCTGTTTTTCGATATTCCACTGTGAGGAGATCCGTTGTCGGTACATGCTGGAAAGATCTGTGCCCACGAGCCCTCGCCACGCCCCAATCGTCACACGCCTGTCACAGCCACCGGCTAACTCCGCGAAATGCCCCACGAAAAACCGCTCCTCCGCTTCGGCGTGATCGCCGATCCGCAATATGCCGACCTGCCGCCATGGCTGGAGATGGACCGTTATTACGCCAACAGCCTCGACAAGCTGCGCCAGGCGATTGGCGTGCTGAACGGTGAGGATCTCTCCTTCGTGGTGACGCTCGGCGATCTCATCGACCGGGGCTGGGAGAGCTATGATCCGGTGCTTGCCGTCTATCAGGGCCTGCGCCACGAAAGTTTTCTGATGCCGGGCAACCACGATTTCTTCGTCGCGCCGGCGCAACTCGGCGATGTTCATAAACGGCTCGGCATGCCGGCCGCCTGGCACGATTTTGCCCGCGGCGGGTTTCGCTTCGTGGTGATCGACGGCAACGAGATCAGCCTGTTTTCCACTCCGGAAGGCCATCCGCGCCACGCTTTGGCGCAGCAGCGGCTGGAAACATTGCTGGCCGAAGGCGCGATCAACGCCAAGGAATGGAACGGCGGCATCGGCGACGTGCAGTTCGCCTGGCTGGAGGCGGTGCTGGAGCGGGCAAGCGCTGCGGACGAGAAGGTCGTGGTCATGGGCCACTATCCGCTCTACCCCGAAAACGAGCACAATCTCTGGGGTGCCGAGCGGCTGACCGATCTCTTCGCCCGCTCCGGCAATGTCATCGCCTATCTGAACGGCCATAACCACGTCGGCAATCTCGGCCGCGCTGGAAGCACGTGGTATGTGAACTTCAAGGGCATGGTCGATACGCAGACGGAAAACGCGCTTGCCGTCGTCGAGATCTTCGCCGACCGTATCGAGATCATCGGCCACGGTCGCGAGGAAAGCCGTACCCTCGCTCTCTAGGCTCAGCCGCGCGCCGCCCAGGAAAGCCCGCGCCGCAGGATGCTGCGCATCTGCGGATGTTCGAATTCCGCCGCTACATGGCCAAGCGCCGAATAGAAGATCCGCCCCTTGCCGAAATGGCGCTTGAACACGACGGGCATCGTCACGTTGCGCACCGCCTCGTCATATTCGCCGGAAAAGGTCGTCGTCGCGAGGATTTCCACCGTCGGATCGTAATGCAGGTAATACTGTTCAGACCGGTAGTCGAAATCCGCAATGCCCTGCATCACCGGATCGTCGGGGCGAGTGACGTTGACGCGGTAGTCGATGATATTGCCGGGATGCGCCACCCAGGTAACGCCGGCAAGATAACGGAAGGCAGCACTCTCCTTGAAGGAGGTTGCGAGCGCCCCGTGGTGGCCGCCAAGCCCGAGCCCGCCGCGCACCGCCTCGACAAGCGCATTGGCATGCGCCCTTTCCAGCTTTTCGCCGGTGATGATCGGCACCAGCAGGTCGGCAGCAGCGATCGTCTGGGAACCGAAGATGCCGAGATCGTCCGTAATCTCGACCGAAAACCCGTCCTCGCGAAGGATATCGCCGACAACGCCGGCGCATTCCTCCGGCTCATGGATCTTCAATCCGCCCCAGACGATAATGGCCTTCATTCGATGTCTCCCATGCCCTGCTGTTTCCTGACGAAGCAGGCGCACCATAGGGACAAAGCCGCCGGCTGTCAGGGGAGGGCGAAAGTCACTGGATACGGGGCGGTCACATCGGCGGGCTGGTCCAGCCCTGAACCCAGAGCGACCGCAGTTTTTCGCCTTCGCCGCGGAAGAAACCATCCGCCAGTTCGCAATGCTCCACCCGGTCGGCGCGGAAATTGCGGATTGCCTGCCTCAGTTCGCACCAGGCGACGATATTGGCCGTCTGCGAGTAGTAGATCAGCGCCACCGGCCGGATCGTCCGTTCCGTGGCCCGGGCATATTCGTCGCGGTAATCGAGCGCCAGCTTCTGTTCGTCGCGGATCGCCCGGCGCACCATCGCAAGGTCGAGCGCGTCCGGCACCGGCGCGACCGAGCCCCAGGCATGCAGCGCATTGGCGGAAAACGTGCCGGCAAGCGGCGCCGGCACCACCGCGGCGATCTTGCGGTTGACCTGCTTGGCCGCCTGCCGCAGCTCCGTGTCGCCGGTGCGCTCCAGCAGCGCGAGCGCCAGCACGATTGCCTCCGTCTCCTCGATCGACAACATCAGCGGCGGCAGCGTGAAGCCGGGGCGCAGGATATAGCCGATGCCGCGCCCGCCTTCGATCGGCACCCGCATCGCCTGAAGCGCCGCGATATCCCGGTAGATGGAGCGCACGGTCACTTCCAGCTGCACGGCGATTTCCGCCGCCGTCACCGGCTTTTTCGCGAGCCGGAGGATCTGAATGATCTCGAACAGGCGCGAGGCCTTGCGCATGCCGGTTTTCCTTGTGGCGAGACGATCGCTACTGACAATACGCTGTCAGTTGGGCTACCGTATAGGACCGCATATCCGGTTGAAAAACAAGGCTTCGGCATTCGAAGCCGATTATGCGAGGCTCAAGAAACTGACATGACCTATACCGAAAACCTCTGGCTCTTTTTCACACTCCTGTTCGGCATCATCGTCGTGCCGGGCATGGACATGATCTTCGTGCTCGCCAATTCGCTGACCCGCGGCCGCACGGCGGGGCTTGCCGCCACCGCCGGCATCATCGCCGGCGGGCTGGTGCACTCGCTCTATGGCGCGGTCGGCGTCGGCCTGCTCGCAAGCCTGATGCCGGTCCTGTTCAAGCCGCTGCTGATTGCCGGCGCGCTCTACATGGCCTGGATCGGCGTCAGCCTGATCCGCAGTTCGATCACCGTCGATCATGTCGGCCCGGCGGACACGAGGTCGAACTGGGAGGCGTTCCGGCGCGGCGCGGTCACCTGCCTCATCAATCCCAAGGCCTATCTGTTCATGCTCGCCGTCTATCCGCAGTTCCTGCGGCCGGATTTCGGGCCGCTCGCCCCGCAGGCGACAATCATGGCGGCGATGACGGCTGCGACCCAGTTGGCGATCTATGGCGGCCTCGCCGTCGCCGCCGGCCACGCACGGCAATTCCTGGTCGGCAATGGCAACGCGACGATCTGGGTCGGGCGGATCGCCGGCCTCCTGTTGCTTGGCGTTTCCATGCTGACGCTCTGGGAAGGGGTGACGGCCTGAAGGACGGGTTGAGCAGTCCCCGCGAGACATATCTCCTTCACATTCCGTGCCTGCCCGGCAACAGGCGGAACGCTCGCTGCCTCATGACAGAAAAGTTACTTTTTTCAAACGCATAAGCCGGCAATCATGAGGTCGCTAAAATGCGCCGGCATGACCGGCTCGATGAGGAGAGGAATGGATGAAGTTTAAATTGATTGCCGCCGCCGCGGCCGTACTCTGTCTTGGCTTTACGGCCGTGACCGCGCAGGAAACGCCGATTACCAAGCGCCAGGCACTGATGAAGGGTATCGGCGGTGCAGCCGGTGCGCTCGGCGGTATCGCCAAGGGCGAAAAGCCCTATGACCAGGCTGCCGTGCGCACGGCGCTGACCACGATCAGCACCAATATCAAGGCCTTCCCGGATCAGTTCCCGGCAGGCTCCGAGACCGGCGACAAGACCAAGGCGGCACCAGCCATCTGGGAAAAGAACGCCGAATTCCGTGGGAACGCACAGAAGCTCGGTTCCGACGCGGAGGCGCTTCTGGCGTCCATGCCGGCAGACCAGGCCGCCGTCGGCAAGGCCCTGCAGACGCTCGGCGGCAACTGCAATACCTGCCATCAGAACTTCCGCCTGAAGTGATCGCTGCCCTGTCTTAGCGTCGGGACGGCCGCAGCCTTCTGCGGCCGTCCTGGTATGATCTCGTAACGCTGGAGGAAGGCGATGGCCTCGATATGGTCCAAAATCCTGGCGGCGGGCGTCGTGGTGATCGCCGCGGGTGCTGCCACGGCCTGGGCGCTGACCAAGCCCGATCCCTATCCGGATTCCTATTGGGCGGGCCTCGGCGCGCCGGATCTTGCCAAGGGCGAACAGCTCTTCTGGGCCGGCGGCTGCTCGAGCTGTCATGCCGCGACCGGCGCCACCGGCGATGCCCTGAAGGTCCTCTCCGGCGGCAGGGCGCTGCCGAGCCCGTTCGGGACATTCCATATTCCCAACATCTCGCCCGATCCGAATGCCGGCATCGGCAACTGGACCTTGGCGCAGTTCGGCAATGCCACGACCCGCGGGGTCGGGCCGGACGGCGAACACCTCTTCCCGTCCTTCCCCTACGGCTCCTACTCGAGGCTCTCGGCCAAGGATATCAACGATCTCTTCGGGTACCTCAAGACCCTGCCGGCGAGCACCAATGTCGCGCCGCCGCACGAGCTGCCGTTCCCCTACAATATCCGGCTGGCGGTCGGCGGCTGGAAATTCCTCTATTTCAACGACCAGCCGCGGGTGCAGCTTGCCTCTGCCGATGACAAGGTCAAGCGCGGCCAGTTCCTGGTCGAAGGTCCCGGCCATTGCGGCGAATGTCATACGCCGCGCGACGCGACGGGCGGTTTTCTCCCCGACCGCTGGCTCGCCGGCGGCCCGAACCCGGAAGGCAAGGGAACCATCCCCAACATCACGCCGGGCTCGAAGGATGTCGGTTCCTGGAGCGAGAGCGACATCGCCGGTTACCTGGAAACCGGTTTCACCCCGGATTTCGACACCGCCGGCGGCTCGATGGTCGAGGTACAGCAAAACATCGCGCATCTGCCGAAAAGCGATCTTGAGGCGATTGCAGCTTATCTGAAGGCGGTGCCGGCGCGATAAGGGGGATTGCTTGCAAAATCTGCTAGCATGCATTAAAGTGCTAGCATGAACAGCAAGCAGCGTAAGACGCTTGTCGCCATATTTCGGGATCCGGTGTCGCCGTCTATCGATTGGAGCGACGTCGAAAATCTTTTGATCGCCGTTGGATGCCGTCTGCTGGAGGGCAGCGGCTCGCGAGTTCGTTTTGAAAAAGACGGGCTGGTCGCGTTCTTCCATCGACCCCACCCGGATAAGGAAGCGAAGCGATATCAGATCAAGGATGCGCGGCTTTTTCTGTCTCAGTTAGGAATAGAGCCATGAATGTCTTGGAATATAAGGGATACTCGGCCCGCATCGAATTCGATGCCGAAGACGAAATTTTTGTCGGGCACATCGCCGGCATTGCCGATATCGTCGGCTTTCACGCCGATTCCGTCGTCGATCTCAAGACCGCCTTCCACGAGGCGGTTGACGATTATCTGGAAACCTGTGAACGACTTGGAAGATCTCCGCACAAGCCCTATTCCGGCCGGGTGATGTTTCGCATCGACCCCGACGTGCACGCCCGTGCCGCAAAAGCAGCGGAGCTGGCTGGAAAAAGCCTCAACGAATGGGCAGGCGAAATCCTGGCCAAGGCCGCCGGATAGGCCTCGGCCGCGGATATCACGCCAGCGCCTGCGTGTAGCGCATGCCGGTGACCGGGCGCGGCTTGAAATCCATGTGTTCGTAGAAGCGGTGGGCGGCGAAATTGCCGGTGGCGGCGCTGACCGAAAGATAGTCGCAGCCGGCGCTCCTGGCGATCTCGCGGGCGCGCGTGACCAGGTGCTGGCCGATGCCGTGGCCGCGATGCCCGTCGCGCACGAAGAGATGGTGCAGGTCCATGCCGCGCGTGCCTTCCTGCGCCCGGTAGAGCGGCACGAGGATAGCGTAGCCGATCAGCTCCGAGCCGGTATCGGCGACAAGCGCGCTGATCCACGGCATCGCGCCGAACAGGTCGCGCTCGAGCTTTTCAGGGGTGATACCGGCGGGGTCATTGTGATGCGCGGCGAGCAGCGCGATCATCTCGTTGAGTTCCGGCAGATCGCGCGATTTCGCATTGCGGATCGTCACGACCGGCGGACGGGGCAGGGTAATATCGGTATCTTCGGTCATTTCCGGCATCCTTTTTCGGTCTTCTCGCCGTCAGGTGCCGTTTGAAACAACAAAGCCGCCTGACGGCGGCTTGTTGACATGGTGATCTGTCGAGCCGCCCCTTAAAGGAAGGCCCAAAAATACGAGCAGGCGATGGTTGTGCGCGCGTTGATCATGGCGCCTAGATGCTCCCGATCTCAAATCTTGTCAAGCACCATCCTCGAAACGGCCGGATTGCCGGAACGGGCAAAGAATATCCGGTTGCCGTCGGGGCTGTCGAGGAAGCCGGTCTGGTATGGGGCGAGGGCGGGGAAGAGGATAGGCGGCGTGGTTGGCGTCTTTTCGGTCATTTGTATTCCTTCCTGTTTGCGTCTTCCGCCCGCCAGTTCGGTGCGCGTTCCGGCCGGCGCCTTCGTCCTTGCCGATTGCTCGTGATGGGGTATATTACATCAGACATCACGGGGCCGCCGATGGCAAAAGCGACACTGGTTCAGAGGACGCGTAGCTATCTGCGGGAAGGCGTGTTCGTTGAAGTCGTGGTCTGGCAGGTGCCGGCTTCGCTACGCGGAAGCGCTCATGAATTCAAATACAGCATGGCGCTGGTGGCCGGAGGCGAGTGCGTGTTGCGGTATGACAACGAAGCTGGAAAAGGCGATCACAGGCATTTCGGTACGCTGGAAACAGCCTATTTTTTCAAAGATATCGACCAGCTTCTGGCCGATTTCACTGCCGACGTGAGAGGATGGCTGCGTGACAACCCTTAAGGTGAAGATCGAAACGCTCGAACAGTCCATGGCGTCGGTTTCTGAAGCCGTCAAGGCGTCCAAAGTCGGTGAGCGCAGGCCCGCGACGAGTGTATTGTCTTTCCCTTCCTGGGAGATGCTCCATCGTGTTCTGGCGCCGAAACGGCTGGAAATCGTGCAGGCGATGACGGGCCAGGGGCCTTTGAGCATTCGGGAGGTCGCCCGCAGGGTCGGCCGGGATTTCAAGGGTGTGCACAGCGACGTGGATATGTTGCTTGTCAGCGGTGTGATCGACAAGGCCGAGGGCGGAGGCATCGTCTTCCCCTATGATCGGATCCACCTGGAATTCGATATCGAGGCCGCAGCCTGAGGCGAGCCGCCGGACGCTCTCAATGCTCCCCCTCGCACAGCCCGTGGTCCGATAGCGCCCGGATCACATAACAATCCTCGATCGAATGGCCGTCGCAGTGTGAGATGATCCGTTCGAGTTCGTGTTCCAGCTTCTTCAGTTTTTCGATCTTTTCACGAACGGCGATCAGATGATCGGCGGCGATCCTGTCGGCGTTGACGCAAGGGAGGTCGGGGTGCTGGCTGAGCGCGATCAGTTCGCGGATCGCCGGGATGTCGAGGCCGAGGTCGCGGGCATGGCGGATGAAAGCCAGCCGCTCGAGGTCGTGCCGCTCATAACGCCGCTGGTTGCCTTCCGAACGCTCGGCCGCTTCGATGAGGCCCATCTGCTCGTAATAACGGATGGTCGGCACCTTGACGCCGGTGCGTTTCGAAAGATCGCCGATTGACAGCATGGCTGAAAATTCCTCTTGAAGCTCTAGTCACTGGAGGAATTATCTAGTCAGTCACCGGCATGAAGGCAAGCGGGGGCATGGCGCCGATCGCCCAACGTAAAACGGCTACAGCCCTGACTGAGAAGGCCGCAGCCGCCGAAAGCTTTATAACCTTACATGGAGAGTAGCGGGTCATCCTTGGCGCCGTCCTGCAACTGCTGCTTCTGCGCGTTGTCCTGTGCCAGTGCCGCAGGGTCGCCGCCCATGTCCATCGCGGTTTCCTGCTTCTGACCGTTGACGCCCATGGCCTCGAGAATAGCCTTGCGGATATCCGCCTCGATCGCCTCGCGGTCTCCCGCCGACATGGTCTTGAGATCGTCTTCGGTAAGATCCTTGTCCTTGAGATACTGTTCGCGGATGCGCTCGGCCAGGGTCTTCTTGGCGAGATCCATGAACTCGTCCTCGTATCTCGTCGACGGTGCTTCGCCGAGCCAGGTGTCGCCGGCGTCTTGATCGACCTCGGCGCCCTGGCTTTCCATCGTCCACAGGCTATCCGCCAGCTTTGCGCCGAACACCGTATCGCTGCCGGTTATGCCGCCCGAGACCGACTGTCGCGGCGCCGCGTAGTCGTTGGCATTCCCCGAAGCGTTCTTGTCGCCACCGTTCTTGCCAAGGATGCCGTAAAGAGATGCGTAATAAGGATTGGTGCTTGCAATTGTTGTCATCGCGACTCTCCCCGTGTGAGACCACTAGCGGCTTAGGTCCCGAAACCTGCACGGAGCTTTCGGATTTTGACTTGTGCCGGCGGCGAACGGTAATATAGGGTACCCCCCTATATTACATGGAGACGCTCGTGGCGCATACCATTCGGGAACAGGCAAAGCTTCTGGCGCGGGTGCGCCGGCTGAAGGGGCAGATGGAGGCGGTCGAGCGGGCGCTGGAAGCCGAGGCGCCCTGCGGCGAGGTGCTGCAATTGCTCGCCTCGATCCGTGGCGCGCTTTCCGGGCTCACCGGTGAGGTCATGGAGGATCATCTGCGCGAGCATGTCCTGTATGCCGACGACGAAAAACAGAGGGCGCAGGCGGTTGACGAACTCGCCGATGCGCTCCGCACCTATATCCGCTGATTGCGACGAAGGAGAAGACCATGCCCGATTCCATCGAGGAGCTGAAGCATGAGCACGCGTTTCTGGGCGCCGACCATGAGCGCAACGAGCGCAAGGTCTGGCTGGTAATCGCGCTGACGGCGACGATGATGGTGGCGGAAATCGTCGCCGGCTCGATCTTCGGCTCGATGGCGCTGACCGCCGACGGCTGGCACATGTCCACCCATGCGGGCGCCATGCTGATTGCGGCGCTCGCCTATCTCTACGCCCGCCGCCAGGCCCGCAATCCGCGCTATACGTTCGGCACCGGCAAGCTTGGCGATCTCGCCGGCTTCGCGAGCGCCATCGTGCTCGCCCTGATCGCGCTGCTGATCGCCTGGGAAAGTTTTGTCCGCCTCGCCAATCCGGTGGCGATCGATTTCGACCAGGCGATCTTCGTCGCTGTGGCTGGGCTCGCGGTCAACCTGCTCAGCGCCTGGCTGCTGCGGGAGGATCATGGCCAGTCTCATCACGGCGGCCATGCGCATGACGGCGGTCATCATCATGGCGGCCATCATGGACATCACGGTCACCATGGCGCCCATGCGCACGGGGCTGCCAAGGACCACAATCTGCGCGCCGCCTATCTGCATGTCCTTGCCGACGCGCTGACCTCTGTTCTGGCGATCGTCGCGCTCATTCTCGGCCGGTCCTATGGCTGGGCCTGGCTGGATCCGGTCATGGGCGTGGTCGGCGGTCTGGTGATCGCGCGCTGGTCCTGGGGGCTGATCCGCGTGACCGCGACGGTGTTGCTGGACGCGCAACCGGATGACGCGGAGCTGGCCGGCAGGATCCGCCGGAGTGTCGAGACGGAGGAGGACAGGATTTCGGACCTGCATGTCTGGCAGCTTGGTCCGGGGCACCATGCGGCGATTGTCGCGCTGGTCACGCCAAAACCCCAGGCGCCGTCCTTCTACAAGGATAAGCTCCGGGGCATCCGGGATTTGTCGCATGTCACGGTGGAAGTCACGCCCGCCGGAACGGCGTAGCGGGATGTCTTAGAATTCCGCGAATTCCTGATAGCGATCTTCGACCCAGTCCTGGGCGACGGATCGGCCCTGCGTGTCGACGTTTGCGGAGCCCGCGTCGTCGATTTCCATGACCCAGAGCGCATTGGCAAGCGAAGACGACAGCAGCGTGGCGCTTCCCGTCAAGGCATTGGGGGACCGCTGGAATGCCGCAGCCTCACGCTGAGGCGCTTCCTCGACTTTCCGGTCCATCTCTTGTGCCCGGTTGGGATAATAATAGCCGTTGAGGCCGCTATCGATCTTCATGGCGCAACGCCCGTGTTCAGAATGGTTAACAAATAGTTAACGCACGAAGCTTGCGCGAGGCTTGCGTCCGGGATTGCCGATTGACGGCAGGGGCTTGACAAAAAAATGACAATGAACGGCTGTTCGGTGCGTTCCGTATCCGTTCTAGTCGCTGATAAGCCTGTCGAATATCGCCCTGGGGGTCCCTGCCGCTCGGGGTAAAGTCGCTCTGGCGGGCGAAGTCGGAGCCACGCCTGGGACCTGAAAGATGACGGCATGGCGGACGATCGAAATGACGGTGCCCGCCATCGGCCGGTCAGCCTTCCAAGGCGCGGGCCATTTCGGCGAGCTTGCGAACCGTATTGAGATTGCGCGACGTGCCCGGTTTCAGGGCGGGAAGCTTCAGCTTCGATTTGCCCGAGCCGACAGGATAGTGGACATAGATCTCGCGCCCGGCGACGACCGCCTCCTCGCCATCCGGCGCGACCATCTTGTCGAGCGCATCGTTCGAGGCCTTTTCGGGCAGGAAATGCACGAGCAGAAAGTTCGGCTTGGCATCGGGGAAGGGCGCGCGCTCGGCAATCGCCTCCATCTCCCGCGTCGAGCGCACCATGACGCCCGGCTTTTTGCCGAACTTCCTGCCCAACGCCTCATCAATCTTCTCGCCGACCTTGGCCTCCGTCTCGTCGGACCGGAACAGCACGTTGCCGCTCTGGATATAGGTTTTCACGTCCGTGAAGCCGAGGGTTTCGCAGATCGCCTTGAGTTCGGTCATTGGGAGTGCCGTGCCGGCGACGTTCACGGCACGAAGCAGGGCAATGTAGACGGTCATCGTCTCCCCCTTACGCGGAAAGCTTCATTTTCATGGTGGCAGGAAACATCAGTTGAACTATGCAATTCAAAGTGGTTTTCTCCATGTAAATTCCAACAGAGAGTCGTCATGGCGCGCGGACAATCGCTTGAACTTTTCTTTATCGATGGCAAGCCTGACGGAATGCTAACTGCTGAGGTTTTTAATTGGACAGGTCATGTTTTAATGACCCCGCGCACCCAGATTAGCGACGCCCTAAAAAGAAAGGAAGCGCGTTACACTGGTGTGTACTTGCTTCTCGGAGAGAGAGACGGCGAGCCTTTGGCGTATATCGGCGAAGGCGAAGATATTTCTGATCGGATCAGAAACCACGACGCTCGAAAGGAGTGGTGGACGAATGCAATTCTAATCGTCTCAAGCGCGAATAACCTGAACAAGGCACATGTGAAGTATCTGGAAGCAAGGCTTGTCGAGGAGGCTCGTACGATAGGCCGGATCGCTCTTGAGAACGGCAACGCCCCGGCGCGTCCTTCACTATCCGAGGCGGCTCAAGCAAATATGGAGGCCTTCCTCGAAAACATTCTAATGGTCTTGCCGGCGCTTCGGATCGATAGTTTTTTGGAGAGAAAACGCTCTACAGCGGCGTTGATACCGGACGTGAGTAGGGACGCCGGCACTGAGTTCGAATTGTTCCTGAAGAAAGAAAATATTAGGGCAAGCGCTTTGCTTCTCAATGGAGAATTCATCGTCGAAGCAAGGTCCATGGCGCGGAAGGCCTGGGTTGGAACGAGGGAAGATAAAACGTCATACTGGAAGCTCTTCGACGAGCTCGTTGAGCAAGGTGTGCTTACCGACGCCGGCACGCACCGTATTTTCAAAACGAATTATGCTTTTTCTAGCACCAGCGCCGCTGGAGCAATCGTCAACGGTCGCTCGACAGCAGGTCCACTGGCCTGGAAAGTAAAGGGGACTGAGAAGACCTATAGAGACTGGGAAGCAGAAAAGCTGGCTTCCCAGGCTTAAAACCTACACCTTCCCCGCCACCTTGATCGCAAACGCATATTCGAATGCGATCTCTTCCAGCCGCTGGAAGCGTCCCGATTTGCCGCCATGGCCGGCTGCCATGTTGGTCTTCAAGAGGATCGGTGCGGTGCCGGTCGAGAATTCGCGGACCTTCGCAACCCACTTGGTGGGTTCCCAATAGGTGACGCGCGGGTCCGTCAGGCCGGAAATGGCAAGGATCGGCGGATAGGGTTTCGCCTCGACATTGTCGTAAGGGCTATAGGCGGCGATCCACTGGTATTCTTCGAGGCTTTCGATCGGGTTGCCCCATTCCGGCCATTCCGGCGGGGTGAGCGGCAGCGTGTCGTCGAGCATGGTGTTGAGCACGTCGACGAAAGGCACGGCGGCGATGATGCCGGCGAATTTTTCCGGCGCCATGTTGGCGATGCCGCCCATCAGCATGCCGCCCGCCGAACCGCCTTCGGCGATGATGTTCTCGTAGGAGGTGAAGCCTTGGCTCACCAGATGGTCGGCGGCGGCGATGAAGTCCTTGAACGTGTTTTCCTTGAATTCCATCTTGCCGTTTTCGTACCAGGCAAACCCCTTGTCCTTACCGCCGCGCACATGGGCGATGGCGTAGACGAAGCCGCGGTCCGCGAGCGACAGGTTATTGGTCGAGAACCCGGCCGGGATGGTGATTCCGTAGGCGCCGTAGCCGTAAAGCAGGCAGGGCGCCGACCCATCGAGCGGCGTATCTTTCCGGTAGAGCAGCGAGACTGGGACCAGCTCGCCGTCATGCGCCGGCGCCATCACCCGGCGGGTGACGTAGTCATCGGGATTGTGGCCCGACGGCACTTCCTGGGTCTTCAGAAGCACCCGCTCGCGGGTCCTCATGTCGTAGTCGTAGAGCTGGCTCGGCGTCGTCATCGACGAATAGGAAAAGCGGATGACGTCGCTGTCGTATTCGGCAGCCCCCTGCAGGCCGAGCGAATAGGCCTCTTCCGCAAAGGCGATCGCATGTTCCTCGCCGGTCGTCCGGTCGCGGATGATGATCTGCGGCAGTCCGTCCTTGCGCTGCAGCCACAGCAGATAACGGGCGAATGCCATGTGGCTGATGATCAGCCGGCCCGGCTCGTGCGGCACGACCTCGGTCCAGTTCTCCTTGCCCGGCGCCGTCACCGGCGTTTGGCAGATCTTGAAATCCTTCGCATCGCCGTCATTGGTGAGGATGTAGAAGACGTCGCCGCCCTCGGTCATCGAATATTCGATGCCTTCCTCACGTTCGGCGACCAACGCGGGTTCCGCTGTCAGCTCCTTGGTCGAGAGCAGCCGGTATTCCGAGGTCTCGTGGTCGTGGATGTCGATATAGATGAAGTCGTCGAGCAGCGAGCCGCCGACGCCCATGAAGAAGCCCGGATCCTCCTCCTCGTAGACCAGGCGGTCTTCCGACTGCGGCTGGCCGACAATGTGGTGGAAGACTTTCGAGGGGCGGTGGTTCTCGTCCTGCAGCGTATAGAAGAAGCTCCGGCCGTCCGGCGCCCAGACCCCGCCGCCACCGGTATTTTCGATCACGTCGGAAAGATCCTCTCCCGTCGCGAGATCACGGATGCGCAGGGTGAAATATTCCGAACCCTTGTCGTCATAACCCCAGATGCCGCGGGAATGGTCGCTTGCGTGGTCGATGCCGGAAAGCCGGAAATAATCCTTGCCCACCGCTTCCTTGTCGCCGTCGAGCAGCAGCTGTTTGTCCCCACCATCGCGCGGCGTGCGGAAATAATGCGGCTGCTCGCCACCGGTGACATAAAGCGTTCCGTAGGCAAAGGCCCCGTCCTTCATCGGCACGGAGCTGTCGTCTTCCTTGATGCGGCCGCGCATTTCGGCAAACAGCTTTTTCTGCAGCTCGGCCGTGTCGCCCATGGCCGCTTCCATATAGGCGTTCTCGGCCTCCAGGTGCTTGCGGATTTCCGGATCGAGGAGCGACGGATCCTTGAACATCGCCTGCCAGTTATCGGCCCGGAACCAGGCATAGTCGTCACTGCGGGTAATGCCGTGGCGGGTATCGGAGACCGGCTTCTTGGGCGCAACGGGAGCGGCGGGAAGATTGGCGAAGGGCGATAGGCGGGAGGTGGCCAAGGAAGCACTCCGGTTGTGAGGCGAGGAGTGCCAGAGATAGGGGGCGCTTAGGCGCTAGGCAAGCGGGTTGCTTCTGGAATGCTTAGCCGAGGGCGGCCTGCAATGAAGGTTGCGGAATGTCGCGCCCCATATCCTGCGCTGCCTCAATCCAGCTTTCGATGGCGTCCTGTACGTTGGAAATGGCTTCCTGTGGCGTCTCGCCATCGCTCATGCAGCCGGGAAGATCCGGCACCGTCGCCAGAAAACCACCGCCATCTTCGGCAGAAAGCGGGGAGACCAGAACGGGATATCGTAATGGACTCATGAGAAAGCCCTCACAGCGTCGATAAATTGCACAAGCTTTCGAATATATACTGGCTTGATCGGTCGTTTGAAAGGCACGGTCAGGATTTCGCGCATCATCGGATGGCTAACCTTATAGTGAGAGCTTCCCGACCGCGGCGCTGCACAGGAAATACCGAACTCCCCGCAAACTGCCACGATCTCTTCAATCCGCCAGTCCGCTCGCGGGTTGGCGCGCATTTGTTCCAGACGCTTGCTCACCTCTCCGCCCCATTACCCCCACCCAATCACATCATCCTATTTCCCGTTCTGGTAGGTGGTCAATTGCGTAACCGTCTCATAGTTTCCGCCCGTCCGAGTCATATTGGATAGGAAATGACATGATAAAAACCTGGCCACTCACCGCGCTCATCCTTCTTTCGGCCCTGCCGGCGCATGCGCTCGATGCCCGCATCGTCCGACAACTCGATGCGCTCGCCCCGGACGAGCGGCGCGAACAGCGCTGCGATATCGAGGCGATGGATCGCATCAAAAAGGACAACAAGGGCGAGTTCAAACCGGACAAGGTGATTGCCTACACGTTTGGCGATCCGATCGAGGCCGGCAACGCCATCCGTGCGCCGGGCGCCGTTTTCCGCAGCGCCGGCGACTGGTACCGGCTCAAATACAAATGCGAGACCGGCGACAAGGGCCTGGAAGTGATGTCCTTCGACTACAAGATCGGCTCGAAGGTCCCGCGCGAAGAGTGGGAAAAATATTACCTCTACGAGTGAGGTCATCCCGGCAGGTGCGGCACGGTTTTCCGGTCGGGGAAAAGTTCGTTCAGCACCGTCATCATGATCAGGGAAAGCGGCAGGGCGAGCATCGCCCCGACCGCGCCCCACATCCAGGTCCAGAACAGGATGGCGATGAAGACGATGAAGGGATTGATCTCCCATTGCCGGCCCATGATCGCCGGGAAGAGCAGGTTCTCCATCGCAAGGTGGATGGTGAAGAAGATAATCGCCGGGATCAGGCCGAGGAAGAGTGCGTCGTGGGTAAGAATGCCGGCGATCGCAACCGAAACGGTCATCAGGGTGATGCCGAGGAACGGGATGAAGCTCGAGACGAAGGCGAACAGGCCCCACAGGACCGGCATCGAAAGCCCGCCGAAATAGGCGATCAGCGCCATCACCACCCCAAGTCCCAGATAGAGAAGGCTGGCGGTCGCGAAATAATAACCGAGCACCTGGTCGATCGAGTTGAGCACCCGGATCGCCATCAGCCGCTGGCGGCGTGTCGGGAAGGCGAGAATGATGGTGCGCCGCAGCCGCACCCGGCCGTAGAGGAAGAGCAGCAGGGCCGCAAAGAAGATCATCCCCTGGATGATTGCCGGGGTCAGGTTGGCGGTGACGATGCCGAGGATGTTTCCGGAATTCTCGATCAGCGACTGCATCGACATCGGCCCCGTCTCGAATGTCGCAGGCGAGACGTTGATCCAATGCTGGCTTTCGAGGAACGGCTTGATGCGGTTGATGGTCCGCTCGATGAAACTGGGGCCTTCCTGGATCAGCGTCGCGACCGGTTCGGCGAGCGAATTGATGATCAGGAACAGGGCCGCGAAGACCAGCGTTGAAAGGATGAAGGCAATGCCGAAACGGGGCACGCCCGCCTTGCCGAGGCGATCTGCGACCAGCCCGAGGATCAGGCCGACGACGATGGCGAGCGTCACGGGGATCAGGATCAGCGACATGTAATGGACGAGCGAGAAGAACACGATCGCGAAAATGCCGATCACCGCCCAGGCCATCGCCACGTCGAGCGCCTCGCGCCCCAGCGGCAGGTTCTCCGCGGCCTCGATATCTTCCGGACGTAGGACCGCCTCCTTGCGTTGCGCCGACATGTCCGTCAGGTGTTTCTTCAGCTTGCCATTGCCGCGCGCACTCATGATTGTCATGTCCAGAGGTCCCCGTGATCGCTCTCAACGCGAAAGCGGCGCTCCGGTTCCGGAACGCCGCTTGTCCGCAAACGGGGTTGGCTACGCTCAGGCGGCGAGCGTCAGGCCGATGCCCCAGGGGTCCTTCAGCGACCAGCCTTCCGCGGTTTTGGTCGCGGCGATCTCCTGGGCATCAAGCGCCGTCAGCGCCCTGTCGAGCGCCGCCTTGTCGTTGAACCGGACGGTGTAGTCCGAGAGCCCGGTCATATTGCCTTCGCGGGCCTGGGCGCCGCGGCTGTTCCAGATATTGGCGGCGATATGGTGGTGGTAGTCGCCGGTGGCAAAGAAGCTGGCGCCCGGATACCGCGCCATGATCCTCAGGCCCAGCACGTCGCGATAAAACGCATCTGCCTGCGGGATATCGCCGACCTGCAGATGGATGTGGCCGACGGCCGTGCCATCCGCCATGCCGTCAAAGGCATGCTTCGGAGCGCTGTTGTAGAGTTCCTGGAGGTTCAGGCGTTCGGTCGCCATGGCGATCGTGCCGTCCGGCTGATAGGCCCATTCCTGCGGGGTACGGTCCCGGTAGATCTCGATACCGTTGCCTTCGGGATCGGACAGATAGATCGCTTCGCTGACGAGGTGGTCGGAAGCGCCCTCCAGCCGGATATTGTTGTGGGCGGAATGTGCCAGCCAGTGGGCAAGCTCCTGCCGGTTCGGCACCAGGAAAGCGGTGTGGAACAGGCCGGCTGCATTGCGCGGCGCGCGGGCGACGTTTTTGCCGGTCGAAAGCGTCAGGAGCGGCTGGCCGCCGACGCCCAGAACCTCGCCGCTCGGGCTCTTCTCGATGACCTTCAGGCCGATGATGTTCTGGTAGAAGCCGGAAACCAGGGCCAGGTCGCTGACGACCAGATGCGAGCCGAGCACATGGGCGGGACGGGTGAGGGAAAATGGCTGCGTGACATCTGACCTATCAAAATCCTCTCTGACA
>PVBG01000046.1 GCA_002968845.1 Neorhizobium tomejilense
GGGTGGGTTGGGATGCCCCAAGGTTTTACTGGGTCGCCTTCCAATGCCTGATGGACAAATTCCAGTTGGAGCGCGAGCAACTCGCTGCTCATCTTATCCCAGTGGATGAAACGATCCAGTTCCACATGGACGAGACTTATGACTCTAAATTCGTCAATCGGATCTGGCCGGAGTATTTGCAAAACCGATCCTATAGCATGCGTTCCCGTTACGGAGATGTCCCCATTTTCGAGAATGACAAGACCACGTTGCCTCTTCAGGCCGCGGATCTTTGGGCGTGGTGGGTGCGCCAATGGTGCGACAGTGGAGAGCCTGAGCGGATAGGTAAGCACGACTTCGCGGAGTTTGTCGTCGGCCAAACAAAGAAGAGGCCTCGGGTAACGATAGATATCGCCTTTACTGAGGACGACTTTCTGTCTTCCTTGGAGCGAATGGCAAGTTCACAGACGGCGGGCCGCAATATCCTTGTACTGCCCCGCTCTATTAGTGAAGTTGATGCCGCGCGATTTTCTAGCACCGGACAAGTGGCGGTCGAGAATCGATCCTTCCGATTTGGGTTGCCTCCGGACGAGCGAGCCGGTCCTAAAGAAATCTGAACCCAGCGGTAACTTTCGTACACGCCGTCCGCCGCCGTCGAAAAAGATTGATGTTGAAACTCAACGAGAACGCGCCCGCGGCATGAACGCAGCACGAACATTGGGTGCCGCCGTTCGGGACTTTTCCGGGACTTTATGCGCTGATCTTCGTATTTTGAGCGGTTTTGTTCCGTTTCCCCCTTTCGGGGAGAACATCCAAAAGCCTGATTTTGACTGAGATTTCAAGGGGATTTAATTGGTCGGGGCGGCCGGATTTGAACCGACGACCCCTTGACCCCCAGTCAAGTGCGCTACCGGGCTGCGCTACGCCCCGACCTGCTCAATGAGCATGTTTTCCCTAGTCGCTCCGCTATCGCGGCGCAAGCTCAAAATCCTTCGATCGGAAGAAAAAGAGGATGGCCGGTATGAGAATGTGCTGGGGAACATAAAAGCCGCTCCCAAGTTTAGGCGCGGCTTTCGCGGTCAATGGAGCGGTCAGCCCCTGCGACAGGTCAGATTTCCGGGCAGCCGCGGCGGTTTGCAAACGTGATGCGATCCGGTCCGTTGCGCGTGAAGCCTTCGACGGTGACGCTTCGGCTCGTCACTCGGACGACCTGGGCGTCGCGAAAGCCTTCGTCGCGGGCTGCGGCACGCGCTTCACCAGGGCTACAGCCGCGGCGATCGTAATCGCGGTCCCGGTCGCGGATCATCGGCCGCACGCCATCTGGTCCGACGCGCAGTTGGATATCCTGTGCGGAAGCGGGAAGGGAGAAGGCGCCGATGGCGCCCAACGAAAGGGCAGCTGCAAGCCCGGCGTTCGAAATCAGTCTGATCATGGTTATCCTCCTTCTGCGCGGCGGTTTGACCACCTGGGCGCCTAATTGGTTCACGAGAGACCAACTAGAAGAGGATGACAAAGGTTCCGGTGAAGGGGAGTTTGGATGTAACCGACGTTACACATGCTCTCGACTTCGGTATTGGAAGCCGGACAAAGATTGGACGGGATATCTGGAAGCGTCTAGCGGAAACGCGGCGCGCGGCTCGCATTCATCAGCAGTTCCTGCTGGGACGCAAACGGCCCGAGAAGCTTCAGCAGGCGGGTTTCTTCTCCACGATCAAGACGATAACGCTTGGCGAATTCGGCAACGCTCCAGACTTTCTTCAAGCCTTTACTGTCGATCTCGTCGAGATTCATATGCGTGGTCATAAGTATCCCCTTTTCTTGCTTATTTGAAACTAAACTCACATGGTGAATTTTGTTCAGGACAACTCTGAGCTTCTATCGTTAATAATGTATCCTCTAACGACCCCTCACTTCTCTTGGACTTTTATACCATTCTGGCCGATGCTGAGCTCGACGCCCTTCGGCTTGGTTTCTTCGCGGTAGGCGTAAAAACCGAGGCGGATAACGGCGACAAGCAATGCGCCGATAATGAGATAGAGATTGTTGGTGCGTGTCATGCGTGCCCCCTGCATATCGTCTGACGGCGGGGAAACGCGTTAGTTCTCAAAGAGTTCCCGCGCTGCAGCGACTTTCAGTCGTCGTTTGCGGCGTTGAGGTTCTGGGGGCGGATGCCCTCGTCATGAAACTGCTGACGCAGCCTCAACCCCGGCCCCGCGCCCGCATCGTCTTGACCGGCCCCTAAGAAAAGCACGCCCTTCGACTCGAAGATCGAACGGAGCCGATCGGTGACACCAGCGTTAGCGAAGACCTGGGAGGCTTCGGCCTCTTCGATGGCGGATTTGGAAAGCCCGGATGCGGCGGCGAGTTCCTCCACCGTCATTCCTGTCATCGCGCGTGCAGCGCGGAGTTGAGAGACCGTCAGCATTCTAGAAAATCTGGAGCGCCAGGCGGCAAAGTCAAGCGGTCCTGGGCGCGGGGGATCGCCGCTGCGACCGGATGAAGCGGTGTTCCAGCGCCATGCAGCCCCAGACGATGCCGAGCAGGAGGTAGAAATGCCGCCAGTGGTCGGTGTCGATGACGTTTCCAATGATCGCATGGCCCAATATCATCACCCAGGCGATCATCAGATAGGCCTGCCACGGGCGTTCGCGCAGCATGTAGCGGAAGCCGAACCACAGCGTCGACCAGATCATGATCTGATAGGTGATCGCGCCGAGCCAGCCATAGGTGGTCAGCGTCTTCAGCCAGATATTGTGCTCGTCCTCGCCAAAGATCTTGCCAAAGGCCATAGGGCCTAGCCCGAGCGGCCGTTCCATAGCCATCAGGAAGCCGATCTTGTGACGCTCGAAGCGGCCAAGCCGGGCGCCGTCGTAGTCCTGCACCAGCTTGGCGCGGTTCGTGAACAGGTCGGAGACCTGCGGGAACTGCAGCGCGATCGCCAGGGCAAGGACAAGGAAGATCGCGGCTCCGCCGGCGATCGCCAGGATCTTGAACCGGAAGGCGGTGGTACGCTCCTTGAGGAGCATGACGATCACCAGAGCGATGCCGGCAAATATGAGAAGGCCCCAGGCGGCGCGCGAGAAGGAGAGGAAGATGCCGAGCGCCAGGACGAGGATGCCGGCGATCAGCAGCGGCGCCTTCATCAACGATCCGGTGAGCAACCGGTAGAGAAGGTAGAGGAGGGGGGCGACGAGATAGGGACCGAAGACGTTCGGATCCTGGAAGGCGCCCATGGCGCGATTGTAGCGGGTGAACACATGCGAGCCCGGAAAGGCGTTGAAATACCCCAGAACGCCGAGCAGCGAGGTGATGATCGCCGCCGCCACCCAGGCCTTGAAGATCAGGTTGAGGCGCCGGTGGTCGTTCTCGATGATCGCTGCATAGAAGACCGAACTCAGGGCCAGGAAGGTGGAGACGGCGAAATACATCGGCGCCCCGCTCATGTCCTTCATGATGAACATCGAGAACAGGCCGCTCATGTTGAACGTCAGCAGCATCACGAGAAGCGGCGCGACGGTACGCGATATCTTCAGGCCGAGCAGGAACCAGATGCCGATCTGGATCACCATGATCAGTTCGTAAGGGGCAGGCTCGGAAATGACGAAGCCGGACAGGAAGACGCCAAAGGCGATCAGGCCGGAACCGGCCAGCTTCATAGCGGCAAGGCGGCTGTCGAAACCCGTTGGGTGGCTGCCTGGCCGGCTATAGTCGAGCGTGCTCAATAGGCGTTGTCCGTGTTGAGAAGCCGGATCGGCGTCAGGAACAGGATCTTGAGATCGAAGAGCAGCGACCAGTTCTCGATATAGTCGAGGTCGTAGGCCGTGCGGGCACGGATCTTCTCGTCGCTGTCGAGTTCGCCGCGCAAGCCATTGATCTGCGCCCAGCCGGTGACGCCCGGCTTGACGCGGTGGCGGGCGAAATAGCTCTCGACCACGTCGACATATTTGCGCGTTCCCGTCTGGGCGAGCACCGCATGCGGGCGGGGGCCAACGAGCGAAAGCTGGCCGCGCAGCACGTTGAACAGCTGCGGCAGTTCGTCGATCGAGGATTTGCGCAGGAATCGGCCGACCGGGGTGACGCGCGGGTCACCCTTGGTGACGGCCTTGACTGCCGTCTGGTCGCCGAGGTCGGTGTACATCGAACGGAACTTCAGGACGTCGATGATTTCGTTGTTGAAGCCGTGGCGCTTCTGGCGGAACAGGATCGGCCCCTTCGAGGTCGCCTTCACGGCAATTGCCGCGGCCAGCATGATCGGCCAGGTAAGGAGGAGGCCGACCACCGAAAAGACGATGTCGAAGACGCGCTTGGCGACCGAGTCCCAGTCGCGGATCGGCTTGTCGAAAATGTCGAACATCGGCACGGCGCCCACATGCGAATAGGAGCGGGGGCGGAAACGCAGGCGATTGGCGTGGGCGGCAAGGCGGATATCGACCGGCAGCACCCAGAGCTTGCGAAGCAGCTGCAGGATGCGGGCCTCGGCGGTCGCCGGCAGCGCTATGATCAGCATGTCGATGCGGGCGAGGCGGGCGAATTCGATGAGTTCCGCGAAGGTCCCGAGCTTCGGATAGCCGGCAACGACGGTCGGCGAACGTTCGCTGTTGCGGTCGTCGAAAATGCCGCAGATGCGGATGTCGTTGTCGGGTTGCTGTTCGAGCTGGCGGACGAGCTGTTTCGCCGGCTCACCGCCGCCGACGATGATGGCGCGGCGTTCCATCACGCCGTTGCGACCCCAGTGACGGATGGCAAAGGCCGTGAGCTGCCGTTCGAGGAAAAGGAAAGAGGCGCCGGTGACCAACCAGGCGAAAAGGCCGGCAAGCGGATAGGGCTTGGGTTCGACCAGATAGAGGGTCGATGCGGTCAGCAGGAAACCGATCGTCCAGCCGACGAAGACCCGCTTGGCGGCGCGCGAGGCGCCGCGCAGCGACGGGATCTGATAGGTGTCGGCCACCTGCAGAAGCAGGACCGTGAGTGTCGAGCCCCAGGCGATAAGCGCGAAACGGGCGAGAAAGGCGCTAAGATCGATCGGCGCGAAAAGCGCCCCGACACCAAGTCCGATCGCGAGCATGGCCACGAGCTCGAACAGCCGGAACAGGCCGATCAGCATCGCGGGCGAATAGCTGTCGTTGCGGAACTGCTCGGCGATCTGGCGCGCAAACGGATTGAGCACCGTGGCGTTCGCCGGATCGTGCTTTTCGTCGGCTGCGCGGAGTTCCGAAACCTTCTTGCGAAGGCTTTCGACATCGAACTGCTCGGACTTGTTCGGCTGGTTCATGGACCGATCCCTTTGGTCTTCCGGGCCTGGCGGCGTTGGAAGCCCCGGCGACACTGGAAGCAATGGGAAACGCTTACCAAAAAGAGGTGAAGGAAGCCTTTAGCCGCGCCCCGGATCCGGCTTGGAACCTGTCAGGTCTTGATACAGGCCGAGCATCTCGCGGGCCATGACCGAGGCGGAAAACACCGCCTTGAAGGCTTCCGGTTTCGGCATCACCGCATCCTGCCAGCCGGGCGTCGTGACCGCTTGCGTCATGACGCGGGCGAGGTCCGCGGCGTCGCCGGGAATGGCAAGGGCTTCACTGGTGTCGCCGAGCACTTCCGGAATGCCGCCGACCCTCGAGGCGATCACCGGCTTGCCGGCCGCCAGCGCCTCGAGCACGATATAGGGCATCGCCTCCGCGCGGGAGGGGACGACGACGATCTTTGCCATGGCAAACGCGTCGCGCGCCGGCATGGCCGGCTTCATCTGGATGCGCCGGCCAAGCCCGCGCTCGGCCATCATCGCCTCGTAGCGGTCGCGATCCGGGCCATCGCCGACCATCAGGGCCGAAAGCGGATGACCGACCGCCCTTTCGGTGCGGGCGAAGGCGTCGATGAAGACGTCCGGTCCCTTGAGGTCGCGCAGCATGCCGATATAGAGGAAATGCGGTGCCGCAGGGTCGGTGGCAATCGGCTCGAACTCGGCATCCTTGATGCCGTTGTAGATCACCCGCGACACCTTGCGCGGCTTGCCGACCTTGGCCTCGTAGGTGTGCCGCTCGTAGTCGCAGACGAAGACGAGAGCGTCGCCGAAATGCTCCTGGAAACGTTCCAGCCGCAGCACGGCCTGGCCGGAAAGGCTCGACCGGCTGAAATGCAGGCTGCCGCCATGCGGCGAATAGAGGCGGGCTACGCGATACCTGTTGACCCGCAGGGCTGAGCCGATCAGCCGGGCAATGGCGCCACCCTTGGCGCCGTGCCCGTGCAAGATGTCCGGCTGCAAGCTCTTGATATGTTTGTAACTCCTGTAGATGGCCGCGAAATCGGAAGGGGCGATCGCGCGGCGCATCGGAATGCGGGTGAGGCCGAGCGAAAGCAGCGGCCTTATGCTGTCGAACAGCCGGTCCTCATGCGCTCCACCGGTCGAACTGTCGCACAGGATGCCGACTTCGTGGCCGGCGGCCCGATGCTCCTCGACGAGATCGCGCACATGGCGGAAGATCCCGCCAACGGGCGACCTGAAGCAGTGGAGTATCCGCAAGGGAGGGCTCTCCGCCATGGACCGGTCAGAACAGCCGCTCGCGGACGTAGATCGTGTCGCCGGCAAGCACCGTGGAAGAGATGACGGTGCGGCCGGTGATCACCTGGCCGTTGATCTTGCGGGTGACGTCGACATCGCGCTGGTTGCCGCGGGAAGTGAAGCCGCCGGCGATCGCGATCGCGTTCTGGGCGGTCATCCCCGGCACGTAGGAATATTGCCCGGGCCGGCCGACTTCGCCCATGACGAAGACGGGACGATAGCGGTCGATCTCGGCGGTAACGTCCGGATCGCGCAGGTAACCCTGCTTGAGGCGGGAAGCGATCGAGCCTTCCAGTGCCGGCAGCGTCTGGCCACGGGCAGCAACCTGGCCGATCAGCGGGAAGGCGATGTAACCGGCCTGGTCGACCGTATAGGTATTGGTGAGGCCGGGCTGCTCGAAGACGCTGACCCGCAGCCGGTCGCCGCTATCCAGCCTGTACGGCTGCATGGCTGCCTGCTGGAAGCTTTTCGGGGCGGGCGCGTAGCTCGTGCAGCCGGCAAGCGCCGTCGCAGCGAGGGCTAACGCCAGCACCTGTTTGGCCATCACGCGTTTGAAAGGGGCGAAGGACATTTCCGCGGTCGAGGCTCCGGCTGTT
Organism: Neorhizobium tomejilense; assembly: GCA_002968845.1. Taxonomy (GTDB): domain Bacteria; phylum Pseudomonadota; class Alphaproteobacteria; order Rhizobiales; family Rhizobiaceae; genus Neorhizobium; species Neorhizobium tomejilense. The sequence goes on from PVBG01000046.1 coordinate 7,129, forward strand.
CATACCATCTGTCCCCGTTATCGATCCGTTAGGGTTAATGCCCGGTAAAGAGGCCGGGAATTTGGGGATTTTCTTGGGGTACAACCGCTGTACTTGGCCATTAACCCTCGCGTTACCATGATCCTTTACTCTTCGCCGAAACCGATCAGTTGGAGCGTATCATGTCAGGCGTAAACGGTGGCAATCAGGACGTGGACATCGACCTCGGGCGGGTCATATCGGCGGTCTGGGAACGCAAGGGCAGGATATTGGGCGCGACGATCGTCGCGGCGGCGCTTGCCCTTGTCGGCACAACCCTGATGAAGCCAAGCTACAAGGGCGAGACGCGGCTGCTGATCGAATCGCGCTCGCCCAACCTGTCGGGAGGGGACGCTGCGGCACAGGCCAACGACCCGCTGCTGGACTCGCTCAACATCACCAGCCAGGCGCAGCTGCTGCAGTCGACCGATCTCATCAAGCGCGTTGCCCGCGATCTCAACCTCGCCAAGCTCAAGGAATTCGATCCCGCCGCGCAGTCCTTCCTGCCCGATCCGCTTGTCCTGATCGGCCTGAAGCAGGATCCGATGTCGCTCGACCCGGAAGACCGGGTGATCCAGGAGTTCCGCGAGAAGCTGGATGTCTATGCGGTCGAGAATTCGCGCGTCATCGCCATCGAGTTCTCCTCGCGCGATCCGAAGCTTGCCGCCGACATCCCGAACAGGATGGCGGAGGTCTATCTCCAGCTCCAGAGCGGCGCCAAGCTCGACACCCATTCCGAGACCGCCAAATGGCTGGAACCGGAAATCGCCAACCTGACCCAGAAGGTTAAGGTGGCCGAAAAGAAGGTGGCGGATTACCGCTCCTCCAACGGCCTGTTCCAGACCACCGAGACCAACAGCTTCTCGACCCAGCAGCTCAACGACATCTCGACCGAGCTTGCCCGTATCCGCGGCGAACGCGCGAATGCCGAGGCCCGCGCCGAAAACGTCCGCACCGCCCTGAAGGCCGGCCGCGCTTCCGACACGCTGAGCGATGTCGTCGGCTCGCAGGTCATCCAGCGGCTGAAGGAGGCGGAGGCCAACCTTCAGGCACAGATCTCCGACTCCTCGACCTCGCTGCTCGAAGGCCATCCGCGGCTGAAAGGCCTGCGCGGCCAGCTTTCCGGCATCCGCCAGCAGATCGAGAGCGAGACCAAGAAAATCCTCGCGAGCCTCGAAAACGAAGCCGAGATGTCGCGCATCCGCGAGCGCCAGTTGATGGGCCAGCTCAACGGCTTGAAGGCGGATTCCGCCAAGACGGGCGAAGAGGAAGTGGGCCTGCGCGCGCTGGAACGCGAGGCCGCCGCCCAGCGCCAGCTGCTCGAAACCTATCTCGCCCGTTACCGCGAGGCGACTTCCCGCCTCGAGGGCAATTCGAGCCCGGCCGACGCTCGTGTCGTCTCGAAGGCCGTCGAACCGTCGGAGCCCTATTTCCCGAAGATCATCCCGATCGTCATCGTCGTATCGCTCGCCACCTTCATTTTCGGCTGCCTGATCGTCATCGTCAGCGAGCTCTTCTCGGGCCGTGCCCTGCGCCCGTCCGGCGTTCGAGAGATCGATGACGAGATTGTGCCGGCAGCTGGCGCATCCGCGCCCGCCGCTGCGGCCGCTCCCCTGCCGGTCCACCAGATGCAGGCCGAGGCCGCCCGTTTCGATCGGCCGGAACCGGCCCGCGAAAGCGCGAAGAACGCGGCAGCGCTCGCCTATGCCAAGATCGCCGAACAGTCGCTGGCCGAAAAGGAGAGCGAAGCGGAGGAAGCCGTAGCCGTAGCGGAGGTCGATGATAGCGGCTTCACCATCGGCTCGGTCGCGCATTACCTGCAGCGCCACGATGTGCCTGTCGCGATCGCCATTTCACCGGGAGGTGACGAGGGCTCGACAGCGACCGTCTTGCTCGCCCGCGAGATTGCCGAGAGCGGCCGCACCGTCGTGCTGGTCGACATGACCGGTTCCGCCGCCCCGACGCAGATGATGGTGGAAAATCCGAAACTGCCCGGCATTACCGACCTTCTCTGCGGCGAAACCGCCTTCGGCGATGCGATTCATCCGGATCGGCTTTCCGACGCGCACATCATTCCGCATGGCGCTTCCGATCCGGCCCGTGCCATGCGCGGCGTGGATCGCCTGTCGATGGTCATCGATGCGCTGGCGGATGCCTATGACCTGGTGCTGATCGAATGCGGCCCGGCCGAGATCGCCGGCATTTCGCGCCTGACCCGCAACGCCATGGCGGAGATCGTCCTGTCGGTGCCGGGCTTCAAGGATGAGGAAGTCGCCGAGCTGGTGACGGATTTCGAAGCGGCCGGTTACAGCAACCTGCTGGTCATGGCCCAGACCGCCGACCGGCATTCGCCACGTCCCGGCAAACGCCGCGCCGCCTGACTATTCGGCGGACGGTTCCGCGTCGGAGGCGACAGCTTCCGACGCCTTTGGGCACCGGCGGGACCGCCAGCGTTGCACCATCGCATAGAGATGCGGGCTGCGCTTGACCGCCGCCTTCGCCTTGGTCACTCCGATCAGGAACGGCCGCATCACCGAACCCTTCCAGGTCAGCGGCAGCAACATATCGTGCTGCACCGTTTCCTGGGTGCACCAATTGCGCTTGTAGGGCTGGTCGCCGACGCCGAAATCGAACACCGACGCGCCTTCCCGGCAGGACTGCTCGATCATCAGCCAGAACAGCAACTCGCCGGGGCTCGCCTCCGGGCAGATCGTCTCGTCGATCGAGCTGAACTGGCAGATGACATGGTCGCCCTTGCGCGACAGGCCTGCAATCGCCGCGATATGCCCTTCATGCTCGCCACGCAGCCGGATGGCATGCAGCATCAGCGGTGTATCGGTTCCCCTGGCCGGGACATCCATGAGGCGGTGGAAGAAATCCTGGATGCCGGGCAGTTGGAAGACGTCCGGCAGACCGAACAGTCTCAGACGCTCGCCTTTCTGGCGGAAGAAGATATCGAGCAGGGCATGTTTTTCGGCGGGGTCCGTCGGGATGAAATGGTCATAGCCGCCGATCGCCTCGATCTTGCGGCTCTGCGAGCGGAACTTCTTGCGGCGGCTTTTCGCATTGAGCTGCGCCAGCGTCGCCTCGAAATTCTGAAAGAGCGGCAACTGGAAGGAATGATTCTGGTTTTCGATCGAAGCAAACGCGGACAGCGGATGTCGCATGCCGCGCCAGACGAGCGGGATATTGTCGAGAACGACCAGATCCGCCTTGTCGGAGAGTGCGAGCCTCAGGCCATAGGCGAAATTCTGCAGTTCTTCCGCATCGGGTGCAGCGAGTTCGGCATCGAAGAGGCCGGTATTGACGTTGTTGAACCGGTGACCGAGCAGACGGGCGATCCGGGCGCGGCGTTCCGACACGATTTCGAGCGGGAGGATGAAAAGCGTGCGGCCATCGACAACGCCCTGGATGATCGCAAGTTCGCTGCGATGCGCTTGAACCCAGGCGAGACACCAGTCGAAACCCTGATGCAGGGAGTTCTTGCCAAGCTTTTCGAGCCGCCGCCACTCGGCTTCCACGGATCCGAGATCGTCTGTCGAAACGAGCGATAGCTCGGCGAGCCGGACGGTCTTCTGACCCTTTGGCGCGTCGAGCACGCCCTCGACCTGATCTTCGTGGTTGATCTTCCGCTGCATGGCTTTGCCCGCTGATGCCGTTTGGCCGGCAACATAGGGGGAGGGCACCAAAATTCGGTTTACCGGCGGCTCCACGCCCCGCAAAACCGCTGTCGCTGGTTAACCGATGGTAAAGCCGGCTATCCCTTGGGCTTCGGTCCCGCCATCCATTTGATGATCAGCATGGCCGGCAGGATCCAGAGGAGGCCGCTGATCAGGAAGTAGAGGAAATGCACCCACCACGGCGAAGTGGCGAGCAGCAGCGTCGCGAAGGTCGTCGCGGCAAGCGCATAGAAGATCACCAGAACGATGATCAGGATGGTGCCGATGAAACTTCTCAAACGCGGGACCAAAACGTCTTCTCCTATCCGCGACCGCATGCCGCAAAGCGCCGGGGCTTGTTTTGCATGGGTTGATGGGGCAAAGCAACGCGAAATGCTTGATGGATGCTTGGCCATATGCCGCGTCCTTTTGGCTTGAGCGACAGGAGCATACCCATGTCGGCAACCGATGCTGTGATCATCGATGTCCTGAACCATACCAAGCGCCGCGAGCGCGACCGCAAGGCCGTGCGTATCTGGCTCGGCGTCGTCGTTTGCACGCTGTTCTGTCTGGTCCTGGTCGGCGGCGCGACGCGGCTTACCGACTCCGGCCTGTCGATCACCGAATGGAAGCCGATCCACGGCGTCATCCCACCGCTGTCGGCCGAGGAGTGGGACGAGGAGTTCCGCCTCTACCAGCGCATTCCGCAATATCAGGAAATCAACAGGGACATGACGGTCGACCAGTTCAAGTCGATCTTCTGGTGGGAATGGGCGCACCGGTTCCTCGCCCGCTCGATCGGCCTGGTCTTTGCCCTGCCTCTGATGTTCTTCTGGCTCACCGGTCGCATCGAAAAGCGCCTGCGGGGTCCGCTGATCGGCCTTCTCGCGCTTGGCGGTTTCCAGGGGTTCATCGGCTGGTGGATGGTGTCTTCCGGCCTCACCAAACTGGTCAGCGTCTCGCAATACCGGCTCGCGACACACCTCGTCATCGCCTGTCTGATCTTCGGCGCCTGCGTCTGGATCATGCGTGGGCTGGCGCCGCATAGCCGCGACCTTCCGCCGACGACAAGATCCAAATGGGCAGCCGGCGGCATCGCCTTCCTCGTCCTCTTCCAGATCTATCTCGGTGCGCTGGTGGCGGGGCTCGATGCCGGCCTCTCCTACAATACCTGGCCATTGATGGACGGCGCCGTGGTCCCGGGTGATCTCTTCGTCCAGCAGCCCTGGTGGATCAACCTGTTCGAAAACCCGAAGACGGTACAGTTCATGCACCGCTGCGGCGCCTATGTTCTGTGGGCCGCCACTCTCGTGCACATGATCGTCTCCCTCCGGCTGGCCCCCGGCTCGACCCATGCCCGCCGCTCCGTCCTGCTGTTCGGTCTGGTGACGCTACAGGCCGTCATCGGTATCTCGACGCTCGTCATGCAGGTGCCGCTCGATCTGGCGCTGACGCACCAGGCCGCCGCCCTGATCGTGCTTGGCTTCGCGATCGCCCACTGGCGCGCCTTCGTCGGCGAATATCCGCCGGAGACGGCGATCGTCACGCAGAGCTGATCTGCTCGTACATTGACAAATATCCGCGAGAGGCGGGCGGATCGATTTCCGTCCGCCTTTTTGCTGCGAAAAATCTGCGGCCCGGTGTCGGCCACTGTGCCCGTCGCCCGTCCTTGAGACATGGTTCAAATGGCTTCGGCCACAGGAGAGGGTAGGGTTATGGCAAAGACAATCGCAATTCTCGTCGCAAGGCTGATCTTCGGCGGCTTGTTCGTCATGGCGACGACGTTCAAGTTTCTCGACATGCAGGCGACGGCCGTCTTCATCTCCGGGGCCGGATTTCCGTTTCCGCTGTTTCTCGCCTGGATCGCTGCGATCTTCGAGGTGGGGCTGGCTCTCGCATTCCTGACCGGCGCCTTCTTCTCCGAGGCGGCGCTGCTTGCCGGCGTCTATGTCATCTTCCTGGCCTTCGCTTTCCATGGCCCCAGCTTGTGGGAAGCCAACCAGGCGGAGTTCGGCTTCTTCGTCGACCACTTCACCTTCCTCGCCGGGCTGCTGTTCGCCGCCGTGCACGGTCCGGGCGAGAAGCTCGCCGTCAATCTGGGTTTGAAGCGGACGCTCGCTTAAGCCTGTTGCAGCACATTGTGGACCGCGGCGGCGACGGCAAGCTCGTCATCGCGGTCTTTCGCATTGCCGTCCTCTTCATGCCAGACGGCCGAGAGGCAGCCATAGGCGAAGGCGTATTGCAGGATGGTGCGAACGTCGCGGCCAAGCGTTTCGGCGAAGATTGCGGCCATGGAGGCAATGCGTTCTTGATCGCGGGTGAGGTCGAAGCGGTCGAGCGGATTGGAAAACATGTTGGCGACGTCCAGTGCCGCATCGCCGATCAATCCAGCCGGATCGATGATCAGCCAGCCGCGTGGGCCGAGCATGATGTTTTCGTGGTGCAGGTCGCCATGCAGCGGCTTGATGTCCCGCTGATCGGCGATCAGCCTTTCCGCCAATTCCGCCGCCTCGATGAACGGACTGGCAATGCCGTCCCGAAGGTCTGCCTCGGCCTTCTCGAACAGGCTTTTGAAATAGCGGGAAAGCGGCATCAGGCTTGCCGGCGGAGCTATGTCGGACGGCCGGTGATACTCCACGAGGACTTCGGCGGCGATCCGGGTGGCTTCCGCGTCGCCATGAGCTTCCATATGGTCCCGCAGCGTCACCTTGCCTGCATGTTCCATCAGCAGGAGATCGTCCGAACGCGCGATCAGCCGAACGCAGCCGACGCCATCCCGCCAGGCCATGAAATCGGCCCCGCGAAGACTGTCCTCCAGCACCTTGGGTTTCACGATCTTGACGATATCGATCTCGCCGCCGGCACGCGTCACTTCAAGGACGGTGCCGACGACGGTATCGGCGATCTGTCTGGCGGTTTCGATCCGCCATTCGCCAGGAAAGGAAAAAGGAAGGGGAATGCCTCCGGTCATCAGGCCGAAAGCATCAGGTCCATGTTCTGGACAGCCGCACCCGAGGCACCCTTGCCGAGGTTGTCGAGCAAGGCGACCAGGTTGACATAGGCGCCGCCCGGCGTGCCGAACACGAAGAGCTTCATCGTGTCGGTATTGACCAGCTCTTCCGCATCGACGCGGGCAAGTGCCTTGCTCTCTTCGAGCGGCACGACGGTGACGATGTCCTGGCCTGCATAATGCTCGACCAGCACCTTGTGGATGCTCTCCATCGTCGCGCCGTCGCTCAGGTCTTCGAGGAAGAGCGGCACCTGGACGATCATGCCCTGCGCGAAGCGGCCGACCGACGGCGAGAAGATCGGCGCACGGTCGAGCTGGCCGTGGATCTTCATCTCCGGCACGTGCTTGTGCTTGAGGTTCAGGCCGTAGAGGAAGTTGTTGGCCGAGATGGCGTCTTCCCTGGCCTGGTCTTCCATCTGCGCGATCATCTGCTTGCCGCCGCCGGTATAACCGGAGACCGCATTGACCGTGATCGGATAACCGTCGGGCAGGATGCCGGCGGCGCGCAACGGCCGGATGAGGGCGATCGCGCCGGTCGGGTAGCAACCCGGATTGGCGACATGCCGGGAGGCCTTGATCTTGTCCGCCTGCGTCTTGTCCATTTCCGCAAAGCCATAGGCCCAGGAGGGATCGACGCGGAAGGCGGTCGAGGTGTCGATCACCCGCACCTTGTTGTTGCCGGCAAGCATGGTCACGGCTTCCCGCGAGGCATCGTCCGGCAGGCAGAGGATGGCGACGTCGGCGCTGTTCAGGAGATCCTCGCGCATGGCGGCGTTGCGCCGCTCCGCTTCCGGGATCGACAGCAACTCGACGTCGCGGCGGCCGGCCATGCGGGTGCGGATCTGCAGTCCCGTGGTGCCGTGTTCGCCATCGATGAAGATTTTCGCTGTCATGGTCTTATCCTGTTAGATCAGTGCCTTGGATTGGATGCCGGATTCAGTTTACCAGCAAGTTGATTCAGAAATTTAACGCACCCGCGCGGCGTTCCGCGCGAAGACCGAGCATATACATCGCAACCGTCGCCCCCGCAATGGCGGTGATATCCGCATGGTCATAGGCCGGCGCCACCTCGACGACATCGGCGCCGCGGATATCGAGGCCCCCAAGCTGGCGCAGCACCGAGAGGACCTTGGCGCTTGAAGGCCCGCCGGCGACCGGCGTGCCGGTGCCCGGCGCGAAAGCCGGATCGAGGCAATCGATGTCGAAGGTGAGGTAGGCCGGCGTTTCCGCGACGCGATCGAGGATAACCCTGGCGATCTCGGCTGCCGTCATCTCCTCGACCTCATGGCCGTAGACGAGGCGGATCCCGAAATCTTCCGGCGCGTGGGTGCGGATGCCGACCTGAATCGATCGGGCAGGATCGATGAGGCCGGCCCGCACCGCCCGCGCCACGAAGGAGCCGTGGTCGATGCGTTCCTCGTCGTCGAGCCACGTGTCCTGGTGCGCGTCGAACTGCACCAGCGCCATCGGACCGTGTTTGGCGGCATGCGCCTTGAGTAGCGGCCAGGTGACATAATGGTCGCCGCCGAGCGTCAGCAAAAACGCGCCGCTGCCGAGGATGACATTCGCCTGGGCCTCGATCGCAGCTGGGGTCTTCTGGTGGTTGCCGTAGTCGAGCAGGCAGTCGCCGTAATCGACGACGGCCATCTCGGCGAAAAGATCGCGCTGGAACGGATATTGCGGATCGTTGTCGAAGATCGCCGATGCCCGGCGGATCGCCTGCGGTCCGAACCGGGCGCCCGGCCGGTTGGAGGTCGCGGCATCGAAGGGAATGCCCCAGACGACCGTATCGACACCCGCCAGATCCTTGGTGAAACGGCGGCGCATGAACGACAGTGCGCCGGCAAACGTCGGGTCCGACGCGGCCGAGGTCAGGCTTTTTGCAGTGAAGGCATGGTCGATCGACTTTTCTGCCATGGCGTCCCTCCATCGTTAAGGTGGCGGGACGTTGGACAATAAGGGCCGACAAGGCAAGCCTGAACGAAACAAATGCCTCCCGTTCAGGAAGCCTTGGCTTCGAACACCGGCGGAAAGTCTCCCAGCGCCTTGGCCTCACTGATGCGCGCGCCGATATCCTCCTCGATGATCGATTCCAGCTGCGCAAAGCTGTCGATGACATAGTAGATCGGCTGGACGATATCGATGCGGTAGGGGGTCCTGAGCACCGTCATCAGATCGAAGGGCCGGAATTCGGCCTCGCGGCCTTCCATGGCGGCCCGCGTCTCGTTGGGAGAGGAGACGATGCCGGCGCCGAAGCAGCGGCGCCCCTGCGGCGTGTCGATCAGGCCGAACTCGACGGTGAACCAGAATATCCGGAACAGGTGCCAGGAATATTCCCGGCCGAGCCCGACGGCTTTTTCGCCGAATCTGCGGACGAAATTGGCATAACTCTGGTTGGTGAGGAGCGGGCAGTGACCGAAGACCTCATGGAAGATATCCGGTTCCTCGATATAGTCGATGTGCTCGCGGCGGCGGATGAAGGTCGCCAGCGGAAACTTGCCCTGCGACAGCAACTCGTAGAAGCGCGATGGCGGAATGAGGGCGGGCACGCCCTCCACGCCGAAGCCGGTGGTCTCGTTGAGGCGCCGGTCGACATCGCCAAGCTGCGGAACCTTGTCTGCCTTCAATCCGAGTGCCTGGACGCCGTCCAGATATTCCCGGCAGGCCTTGTCGGCCAACAGCCTCATCTGGCGTTCGTAGAGCTCGCTCCAGATCCCGTCTTCTTCGCGTGTGTAGTGATAGATCCCGTCTGCGTCCGGCAGGTTTGCCGTGTAGGTGCTTTGTTTGGTCATCAGCGCCTCCCGTTGCGTGATGGAATGGCCGGGTGCTCCAGCCACCGGCCGTCAGATCACCATTATATCTCCTAAAGCGCGGGTAATCATTTCAGGTTTGCCGAATTGGGCGTAAATAATGGGAGGATATTTCGGGAGGAGAGGCCATCATGAAAGAAAACCTGCAGGCGGCCCGCAAGCTTCTGCAACTCGTGCAGACGGGCGATGGTTCGTCGCTTGCCGAACTGGCGGAAAAGGCCGGCATGTCGCAAAGCACCGCCTGGCGCAAGATCCAGGAACTGGAGGCCGAGGGCGTCATCCGAAAGCGGGTAGCACTTCTCGATCCGGCAAAACTCGACCTCAAGCTCTGCATCGTCGCCCATGTGACGCTGGAGGACCATCACGAGGAGGCGATCGAAGCCTTTGCCACGGTCGTGCGCGACCGGCCGGAGATCATGGAGTGTTATGCGCTGTCGGGGACCTTCGACTACATGCTGAAGATCCGGGCGCGCGATGTCGAAGCCTATGAGGCTTTCATGACCCGCCACCTGATGCGCAATCCGCATGTGCGCAACGTGGTCTCCAGCTTTGTCCTGCGCGAACTGAAATCGACCACCGAGCTGCCGATATAAGAAAGCCCATAAAACGAAAAGGCGGAGCCGAAGCCCCGCCTTTTGCAAGTCTGAAACCCGAAGCGATTAACGCTTGGAGAACTGGAAGGAGCGGCGGGCCTTGGCCTTACCGTACTTCTTACGCTCGACCACGCGGCTGTCGCGGGTCAGGAAGCCACCCTTCTTGAGCACGCCGCGAAGGCCCGGCTCGAAGTAGGTGAGTGCCTTGGAGACGCCGTGGCGAACGGCGCCGGCCTGGCCGGAGAGACCGCCACCGGCGACGGTCGCGACGATGTCGAACTGGCCGGTGCGGGCAGCGGCGATAACCGGCTGCTGCAGGATCATCTGCAGGACGGGACGGGCGAAATAGGTCGAGAAGTCACGGCCGTTGACCGTGATCTTGCCGGTGCCGGCCTTGATCCAGACGCGGGCGACGGCGTTCTTGCGCTTGCCGGTCGCGTAGGAGCGGCCGAGGCTGTCGACCTTGCGGACATAGACCGGAGCGGCAGCTTCGGAAGCCGGCGCGAGGTCCTTCAGGGAGGAAAGATCGGCCATTATCAGGCGCTCCTTACGTTCTTGCTGTTCAGCGATGCCACGTCGAGGGCGACCGGCTGCTGTGCTTCATGGGGATGGTTGGAACCGGCATAGACGCGCAGGTTCTTCATCTGGCGACGGCCGAGCGGACCACGGGGAACCATGCGCTCGACAGCCTTCTCGATGACGCGCTCCGGAAAGCGGCCTTCGATGATCTGGCGCGCGGTGCGCTCCTTGATGCCACCCGGGTAACCGGTGTGCCAGTAATAGGTCTTGTCGGAATACTTCTTGCCGGTGAGGACGCACTTTTCCGCATTGATGATGATGACGTTGTCGCCATCATCGACGTGCGGAGTGAAGGTGGCCTTGTGCTTGCCGCGGAGCCGGTTGGCGACGATGGTGGCGAGGCGACCGACAACGAGGCCTTCGGCATCGATGATCACCCACTTCTTCACCACCTCTGCAGGCTTCTGAACGAAGGTTGACATGTTTTTAACTCTTTCTTCTAGGACCCATGACATCCGAAACCTTCGAATGCAGGGCGTTTCTTGTTGCTTGGATTGCCTTGGCCTAGGCCGGCAAAAAGAAAGCGGGCCGAGACGGTCCGCGTTCTGGGGCGGCTTATACCGAGGGAGGCCAAAAGCGTCAAGGTGACGGTTTTCGCGGATCGAAAAATAGATACAGCAAAATCAAAGGGTTACATATGTGGTTCCATGATACCACAATTTTCTGAGCAAAATACGAAGCCGTCAATGCCCAATCGTTGTCTCGGTCCCGCCGAGGGCTTCAAACCGGCCGTTCTGCCGCTATCCGTTTGTCTCTCATGATGGGAAAGAAAACCCATCTTACATGCGTGAGCCGGGATTCCGCCGCGCGGCAAATCGGGCTTGGCAACGGCTGTCGGAAGCGTAAAAAACCTGTTGGGATGGCAGGGTGAGTTGCGCCACCCATCGTGCTTGTCGCTCGTTCGAGCTAAATCCAGAGTTGTGCAGACAGAAGGACGGAGGACTGGGGTTCGAATTGGCGAAATCCGTCTTTTTGAAGCTTTCAGGTCGATTTTGCCGCGGCGATAGCTGTCACCTGCTCACATTTCAATGGGATGCATGAAGGAAAAGAAAACCTGACAAATGTTCAGAGAACCAAGTTTGCCTCGGCAAAATCTAGTAGCAGTTTCTAATTCAACCATAAGATGGTGCTAATATGTGCAGGTACAAAGGAGGAATGTAGTCCGAACGTTCAGGGAACCTCGGCGTTCGGGCATTCTCGATTTTTTCACTCAAGAAGCTGCCTAGAATCTCAGGCAGCCGGCCTGGAGAGGAAAACAATCTTCAGGATCGGGTCTTCTTTTGCACGCCCGAACCGGACAACTCGGCGTGTCGGCCGTCGGCACGGTCACCCGGTCGGCGAATTCATGGCCGTCGCAGTAACCGCTGTCGATGACATAGCGGTCGTAGAGCGTCATCCGCGCCTTGTTGCGGGACGGGTAACGCAGGATCACCG
>PVBG01000047.1 GCA_002968845.1 Neorhizobium tomejilense
CCGTTGAAGTCGAGCTGATCGTTCCGATCGCGATGGAAGAAAAGCTGCGCTTCGCGATCCGCGAAGGCGGCCGCACCGTCGGCGCCGGCATCGTCGCCTCGATCATCGAGTAATCGATAGCGACATCAAATAGCAAAGGCCCTGCCGGCAACGGCGGGGCCTTTCGCTTTCAAGCCCTGACATTGAGTCAATCTGGTGGCTCGCCCTGAGTCAGTTTTTGAAAAAGCTCGCGTAACGGAAACGACTTTTGCCGCGGGGCATGCGCATCGCAGATTGCCGAGCCTCACGCGATGCCAGGCGCGCTGCAGCCAGACGCTTGTCAGGGCCGACTGTGGCATTGGTGGATGCCGGCAGGGGACGCGGGCAAACATCCACCGCAGCCTATAAGTCTCCGCGCGGTGACTCATTGCGGAAGAAGCATAAATGCTCGTCCGCGATCAATTCTACTCGTGTAAGCGCGGCGCCAACGATTGCTTCCTGTTGCGAATCGCCCCCCGACCGACCCCGGGGAAGCCTCTGTCGATCAACCGGAAGCCATCGCGGATCGGTCGTCCGAGCAAGGAAATCAGCGCAAGTGGCGCCGGAACGGCGCTTTCGGGCGCTCGCCTTGCCGAAGCGCCTGACGGGTCCGGCCGAAAGCTCGGGTAGAACGGCCCGGATATCAAAAATGCTCTTGCAAAGCGCAGCGCATCCCCTTAAAGGGAGCGCCTAGCCAGTTGGCGGCGAGGCCGAGTTTCCGGTTTTACGTTCCGCCAAGGTTGAAGGGGTGTAGCTCAGTTGGTAGAGCGGCGGTCTCCAAAACCGCAGGTCGTCGGTTCAAGCCCGGCCGCCCCTGCCACTTTCAGATGATTGGCGCGAGATTATCCGCAGCGGAATTGTCGGGAAATGGCCGCCGTGCAAAACGGCGAAATTTCATCGAACACTGTTTTCCCTCTTGTGTAAAGGGGAAGGGGTGTTTATGTAGGTCAAAACAGACACGCGGTGCGTGGGGCTGAGCAAGTTCAGCTTTACGCGCCGTAATTGCGTGGGCAATCAATGGCATCCAAGACCAATCCAGTTACGTTTCTGCGCCAGGTTCGATCCGAAGCGCTGAAAATCCATTGGCCGTCGCGTCGCGAGACCATGATCTCCACGGCCATGGTTCTGGTTATGGTTGTGTTCGCTGCGCTGTTTTTCTTCGCTGCAGACCAGCTCATGGGATGGTTACTCCGTCTCGTACTGAACGTCAGCGTTTGATTTCTGGAGAATAAAGATGGCGGCGCGTTGGTACATCGTCCACGCATATTCTAATTTTGAGAAGAAGGTGGCTGAGGACATCGAGAACAAGGCTCGCCAGAAGGGGCTTGAGCATCTGTTCGAGAAGATCCTTGTGCCGACCGAGAAGGTGGTCGAAGTACGTCGCGGCCGCAAGGTCGATTCCGAGCGCAAGTTCTTTCCGGGTTACGTCATGGTCCGGGCCAACCTGACCGACGAAGCCTACCACCTGATCAAGAACACGCCGAAGGTCACCGGCTTTCTCGGTTCCGACAACAAGCCGGTTCCGATTCCGGACTTCGAGGCCGAGCGCATCCTCGGTCAGGTCCAGGAAGGTGTCGAGCGGCCGAAGTCGTCGATCACTTTCGAGATCGGCGAGCAGGTTCGCGTATCGGACGGTCCGTTCGCGTCCTTCAACGGCACCGTTCAGGACGTCGACGAGGAGCGTTCGCGCCTCAAGGTCGAGGTTTCGATCTTCGGTCGTGCGACCCCGGTCGAGCTGGAATACGCTCAGGTCGAAAAGGTCTGATCAGTTTCGAATTGAGGCCTGCCGTTTATTCGGTGGGTCTCGCGCGGCGTTTGCCGCAAGCGCGTGGGAGGAATGGTGCCTTAGCCGGGCATTCTGACCGAACCACGCAACCGCAGCCGCCGGCGAAAGCCGGCATATCGGACCGGGAAACCGGTCTCTAACGAGCCGGGTAACCGGTCTCTCGAAAGGCAGAGAGTTATGGCTAAGAAAGTTATGGGCCACCTCAAGCTGCAGGTAAAGGCAGGGTCGGCCAATCCGTCCCCGCCGATCGGTCCTGCACTTGGTCAGCGCGGCATCAACATCATGGAATTCTGCAAGGCATTCAACGCCGCCACGCAGGAAATGGAAAAGGGCATGCCGATCCCGGTCGTCATCACCTATTTCCAGGACAAGTCCTTCACCTTCGCGATGAAGCAGCCTCCGGTCAGCTACTGGCTGAAGAAGGAAGCGAAGATCACCTCGGGTTCCAAGACCCCGGGCAAGGGCGCCAAGGCTGGCACCCTGACCAAGGCTCAGATCCAGACCATCGCCCAGGCGAAGATGAAGGATCTGAACGCTGCCGATCTCGAAGGCGCAATGGCCATGATCGAGGGCTCTGCCCGCGCCATGGGCCTGGAAGTGGTGGCTTAACATGGTAAAGCTTGCAAAGCGTATTCAGAAGATCCGCGAAGGCGTGGATCCGACCAAGCTCGTAGCGCTCACCGACGCCATCTCGATGGTCAAGGAACGTGCGATCGCCAAGTTCGACGAAACCGTTGAAATCGCGATGAACCTCGGCGTTGATCCGCGTCATGCAGACCAGATGGTCCGCGGCGTGGTCAACCTGCCGAACGGCACTGGCCGTGACGTTCGCGTTGCCGTTTTCGCACGTGGCGTCAAGGCTGACGAAGCCAAGGCAGCCGGTGCGGATATCGTCGGTGCTGAAGAACTCGTCGAAATCGTCCAGGGCGGCAAGATCGACTTCGATCGCTGCATCGCCACCCCGGACATGATGCCGCTCGTCGGCCGTCTCGGTAAGGTTCTCGGCCCGCGCGGCATGATGCCGAACCCGAAGGTCGGAACCGTCACCATGGACGTCGCGGGTGCCGTCAAGGCTTCCAAGGGCGGCGCTGTCGAGTTCCGCGTCGAAAAGGCCGGCATCATCCACGCCGGTATCGGCAAGGCCTCCTTCGAAGCCAAGGCTCTCGAAGAGAACATCAAGGCCTTCGCTGACGCCGTCATCAAGGCCAAGCCGGCTGGCGCCAAGGGTAACTACCTCAAGCGGGTAGCGATCTCCTCGACCATGGGTCCGGGCGTCAAGATCGATCCGTCGACGGTGACGATCTAAAAGTTTCGTCCGGAGCCTTCGGGTTCCGGACTGCATGAATTCCCGGTCCTTCGGGGCCGGGAATTTCCCAGGGAAACCTGGGAATTCCTGTCCGAGATTGCGGGTGGTTTCGACCTTAATCACTTGATGCCTGCATGAGACGGGTAAGACCCGAGATTTATAAAGTGCCTCGCACTTTTGAGTTCGGTTCGAGCCTAGTGTGCCTTGTGCCTGGAGCCCCTGTGGCGACAGTGCGAGGGGACAGGATCCTCAAGCGTCGCTTGGGGTCCTAATCAAGGGATCCCTTGAGGCAAAGGCAACCCGATGGGGCCTGCAGGATTGCGGTCCCGTCAACTGGAGACAGACAGTGGAAAGAGCGGAAAAGCGCGAATTTGTCACGGAGCTGAACGAAGTCTTCAAGGCTTCTGGTTCGGTTGTCGTGGCCCACTATGCTGGTGTCACAGTTGCGCAGATGAACGATTTTCGTTCGAAGATGCGCGCTGCTGGCGGCACCGTCAAAGTCGCGAAGAACCGTCTGGCCAAGATCGCTCTTCAGGGTACGGAGTCGGAAGGGATGTCGAATCTCTTCAAGGGTCAGACGCTGATCGCATTCAGCGAAGACCCGGTAACGGCTCCGAAGGTCGTCATGGATTTCGCCAAGACCAATGACAAGATCATTGTCCTGGGCGGTTCCATGGGTGCAACCACGCTCACTGCGGATGCGGTCAAGTCGCTTGCGACCCTGCCTTCGCTGGACGAGCTTCGCGGCAAGCTGCTGGGCCTCTTGAATGCCCCGGCATCGCGTATCGCGACGGTTGTTGCAGCACCGGCAAGCCAGCTTGCCCGCGTGTTCGCGGCCTACGCCAAGAAGGACGAGGAAGCCGCTTAAGGCGGTTTTTCGCTGTTCATACCCAAATCAAGTTCGAACCGAATATAAGGAACTATCAAAATGGCTGATCTCGCAAAGATCGTTGAAGACCTCTCTGCTCTGACCGTTCTGGAAGCTGCTGAGCTTTCCAAGCTGCTCGAAGAGAAGTGGGGCGTATCTGCAGCTGCTCCCGTAGCCGTTGCTGCTGCTGGCGGTGGCGCTGCTGCTGCTGTCGTTGAAGAAGAAAAGACCGAGTTCGACGTCATCCTCGTCGAAGCCGGCGCCAACAAGATCAACGTCATCAAGGAAGTCCGCGCCATCACCGGTCTCGGCCTCAAGGAAGCCAAGGACCTCGTCGAAGGCGCTCCGAAGGCTGTCAAGGAAGGCGTCAACAAGGCTGAAGCCGCTGACCTCAAGAAGAAGCTTGAGGACGCCGGCGCCAAGGTCGACGTTAAGTAATATCGGAATGCGGCGGGAGGGGTCTCCTCTCCCGCCCATTTCCTCCGAACGTATTACCCAGGAACCGTCAAAACGGTTCCTGGGTAATGGGTTCTCAAGAGGATGGTCCCGAATCGAACAGAAAAGGCAATCCGGCCTGGCGTGTTCGAGAGGTGGGACGAGATTGAGAATACCCATTGATCGACGGGATCGACTGGCCAGCGAACCCCGTCCGTTGCAGGCCCGGATGCAATTTTGAAGGAGCGACGATGGCTCAGACCCTTTCCTTTAATGGTCGCAGGCGCGTACGCAAGTTTTTTGGAAAAATCCCCGAAGTCACAGAGATGCCGAACCTCATCGAGGTTCAGAAGGCATCCTATGACCAGTTCCTGATGGTTGATGAACCGAAGGGCGGTCGTCCGGACGAAGGTCTGAACGCTGTCTTCCGGTCGGTCTTCCCGATCACCGATTTTTCCGGCGCCTCCATGCTCGAATTCGTGTCCTACGAATTCGAACTGCCGAAGTTCGACGTGGAAGAATGCCGTCAGCGCGATCTGACCTATGCAGCGCCGCTGAAGGTGACGCTGCGTCTCATCGTGTTCGATATCGACGAGGATACGGGCGCCAAGTCCATCAAGGACATCAAGGAACAGTCCGTCTACATGGGCGACATGCCGCTCATGACCGACAACGGTACGTTCATCGTGAACGGCACCGAACGCGTGATCGTGTCCCAGATGCACCGTTCGCCGGGCGTCTTCTTCGACCATGACAAGGGCAAGAGCCACTCTTCCGGCAAGCTGCTCTTCGCAGCCCGCGTCATTCCGTATCGCGGTTCCTGGCTCGACATCGAATTCGACGCCAAGGATATCGTTTACGCCCGTATCGATCGCCGCCGTAAGATCCCCGTGACCTCGCTGCTGATGGCGCTCGGCATGGACGGCGAAGAAATCCTGTCGACCTTCTATACGAAGTCGTCCTATCAGCGCGACGGCGACGGCTGGCGGATTCCGTTCCAGCCGGAAACCCTGAAGGGTGCGAAGACCCTTTCCGACATGATCGACGCCGATACCGGCGAAGTGGTTGTCGAATCCGGCAAGAAGCTCAACCCGCGTCTTCTCCGTCAGCTGACGGAGAAGGGCTTGAAGGCCTTGAAGGCGACCAATGACGACATCTACGGCAACTATCTTGCCGAAGACATCGTCAACGCGGCAACCGGCGAGATCTATCTCGAAGCCGGCGACGAAATCGACGAAAAGACCCTGCCGATCATCCTGAGCGCCGGTTTCGACGAGATCCCGGTTCTCGGCATCGACCATATCAATGTCGGCGCCTACATCCGCAACACGCTTTCCGCCGACAAGAACGAGAACCGCCAGGACGCTCTGTTCGACATCTACCGCGTCATGCGCCCGGGTGAGCCGCCGACGATGGAATCGGCCGAAGCCATGTTCAACTCGCTGTTCTTCGATGCGGAGCGTTACGACCTCTCCGCCGTCGGCCGCGTCAAGATGAACATGCGTCTCGACCTCGAAGTCGCCGATACCGTTCGCACGCTCCGCAAGGACGACATCCTGGCCGTGGTCCGGATGCTGGTCGAGCTGCGCGACGGCAAGGGCGAAATCGACGACATCGACAATCTCGGCAACCGCCGCGTCCGTTCTGTCGGCGAACTGATGGAAAATCAGTATCGCCTCGGCCTGCTCCGCATGGAGCGCGCCATCAAGGAACGCATGTCGTCGATCGAAATCGACACTGTCATGCCGCAGGACCTGATCAACGCGAAGCCGGCAGCTGCCGCGGTTCGCGAATTCTTCGGTTCCTCGCAGCTGTCGCAGTTCATGGACCAGGTGAACCCGCTTTCGGAAATCACCCACAAGCGCCGTCTTTCGGCACTTGGCCCGGGTGGTCTGACCCGCGAGCGCGCAGGCTTCGAAGTCCGCGACGTTCACCCTACCCATTACGGCCGTATTTGCCCGATCGAGACGCCGGAAGGCCCGAACATCGGTCTGATCAACTCGCTTGCCACCTTCGCCCGCGTCAACAAGTACGGCTTCATCGAAAGCCCGTACCGCAAGATCATCGACGGCGTCGTGACGAAGGAAGTGCTTTACCTTTCCGCTATGGAAGAGGCGAAGTATTACGTCGCACAGGCGAACGCCGAGCTGGATAAGAACGGCTCTTTCGTGGAAGAGTTCGTTGTCTGCCGTCATGCCGGCGAAGTCATGCTGTCCCCGCGCGACACCATCAACCTGATGGACGTCTCGCCGAAGCAGCTTGTCTCGGTCGCGGCCGCTCTGATCCCGTTCCTTGAAAACGACGACGCCAACCGCGCTCTCATGGGCTCGAACATGCAGCGTCAGGCCGTGCCGTTGGTGCGTGCTGAAGCTCCGTTCGTCGGCACCGGCATGGAACCGGTCGTCGCCCGCGACTCCGGTGCAGCGATTGCTGCCCGCCGTGGCGGTGTGGTCGACCAGGTCGATGCGACCCGTATCGTTATCCGCGCCACCGAAGACCTCGATCCGTCGAAGTCGGGCGTGGATATCTATCGTCTGCAGAAGTTCCAGCGTTCGAACCAGAACACCTGCGTCAACCAGCGCCCGCTGGTCGCCGTCGGTGACATCCTGAACAAGGGCGACATCATCGCCGACGGTCCTTCGACGGACCTTGGTGACTTGGCGCTCGGCCGCAACGCGCTCGTCGCGTTCATGCCCTGGAACGGCTACAACTACGAAGACTCGATCCTGCTCTCCGAGCGCATTGTGTCGGACGACGTGTTCACCTCCATCCACATCGAAGAATTCGAAGTGATGGCGCGTGATACCAAGCTTGGTCCGGAAGAAATCACGCGCGACATTCCGAACGTTTCGGAAGAAGCGCTGAAGAACCTCGACGAAGCCGGCATCGTCTACATCGGCGCCGAAGTCCAGCCGGGCGACATCCTCGTCGGCAAGATCACCCCGAAGGGCGAAAGCCCGATGACGCCGGAAGAAAAGCTTCTGCGCGCCATCTTCGGTGAAAAGGCCTCCGACGTCCGCGACACTTCCATGCGCATGCCTCCGGGCACGTTCGGCACGGTCGTCGAAGTCCGCGTCTTCAACCGTCACGGTGTGGAGAAGGACGAACGCGCCATGGCGATCGAGCGTGAGGAAATCGAACGCCTCGCCAAGGACCGCGACGACGAACAGGCAATTCTTGACCGCAACGTCTATGGCCGTCTGACGGACATGCTGCGCGGCCAGATGTCGGTTGCCGGTCCGAAGGGCTTCAAGAAGGGCATCGAGCTCACCAACGCCGTCATCTCCGAATATCCCCGCTCGCAGTGGTGGATGTTCGCAGTCGAGGACGAAAAGGTGCAGGGCGAAATCGAAGCGCTCCGTGGTCAGTACGACGAATCCAAGTCGCGCCTTGAACAGCGCTTCATGGACAAGGTCGAAAAGGTCCAGCGCGGCGACGAAATGCCTCCGGGCGTCATGAAGATGGTCAAGGTCTTCGTCGCTGTGAAGCGCAAGATCCAGCCGGGCGACAAGATGGCCGGCCGTCACGGCAACAAGGGCGTCGTGTCGCGTATCGTTCCGGTCGAGGACATGCCGTTCCTCGAAGACGGCACGCATGTCGACATCGTTCTGAACCCGCTCGGCGTGCCTTCGCGCATGAACGTCGGTCAGATCCTCGAGACGCACCTGGCTTGGGCTTGCGCAGGCATGGGTAAGCGTATCGGTGCGCTGCTCGAAGATTACCGCAGGTCGAACGATATCACCGACTTGAAGAAAGAGCTGACGGAAGCCTATCAGAGTGAGGCAAACGCTGAAGTTGCAAGCTTCGACGACGACTCTCTCGTTCGTCTGGCCGAGCAGTCCAAGCGCGGCCTCTCGATCGCAACGCCGGTCTTCGACGGTGCGCATGAGCCGGACGTCGCAGCGATGCTGACCAGGGCAGGCCTCGATCCGTCCGGTCAGTCGGTCCTCTACGACGGCCGTACCGGCGAACAGTTCGACCGCAAGGTGACTGTCGGCTACATGTACATGATCAAGCTGAACCACCTCGTGGACGACAAGATCCACGCGCGTTCGATTGGTCCGTACTCGCTGGTTACCCAGCAGCCGCTCGGTGGCAAGGCGCAGTTCGGCGGCCAGCGCTTCGGCGAAATGGAAGTCTGGGCGCTCGAAGCCTACGGCGCCGCCTACACGCTGCAGGAAATGCTGACCGTGAAGTCGGACGACGTGGCCGGCCGTACCAAGGTCTACGAAGCGATCGTGCGCGGCGACGACACGTTCGAGGCAGGCATTCCGGAGAGCTTCAACGTTCTCGTCAAGGAAATGCGCTCTCTCGGCCTGTCCGTCGAGCTCGAGAACTCGAAGATCGAGGACGCGAACGCCGGCCAGCTGCCCGACGCAGCCGAATGATCATAACAAGGCGCGCGCCGTTTGAAGGCGCGCGCTGCTCCCTCCGCCGGTATCCGCCGGCAGGATAGGGAAACTTTCGCCGCATTTCGCGGCTAATACCGTTTTAAAGCATCGGACGGTCCGTCCCGGGAATTTGGACTGTTCCGATCGCAAGCCGAGGGCTTCCGCCCCTAAAGGAGATAGGCATGAACCAAGAGGTCATGAATCTTTTCAATCCGCAGGTGCCTGCACAGCACTTCGACTCGATCCGTATTTCGATCGCGTCTCCGGAGAAGATTCTCTCCTGGTCCTACGGCGAGATCAAAAAGCCGGAGACCATCAACTACCGTACCTTCAAGCCTGAACGCGACGGCCTTTTCTGCGCCCGCATCTTCGGGCCGATCAAGGACTATGAGTGCCTGTGCGGCAAGTACAAGCGCATGAAGTACAAGGGCATCATCTGCGAAAAGTGCGGCGTCGAAGTCACGCTGTCGCGCGTTCGCCGTGAGCGCATGGGCCATATCGAGCTCGCTGCTCCCGTCGCCCATATCTGGTTCCTGAAGTCGCTTCCGTCGCGCATCTCGACCCTTCTCGACATGACGCTGAAGGATGTCGAGCGCGTTCTCTATTTCGAGAACTACATCGTCACTGAGCCGGGTCTCACCTCGCTTAAGGAAAACCAGCTTCTTTCCGAAGAAGAATACATGATCGCCGTCGACGAGTTCGGCGAAGATCAGTTCACGGCGATGATCGGCGCCGAGGCCATCTACGAGATGCTGGCCTCGATGAATCTCGAAAAGATCGCCGGCGATCTGCGTTCGGAACTTGCCGACACCACGTCGGATCTGAAGCAGAAGAAGCTGATGAAGCGCCTGAAGATCGTCGAGAACTTCATGGAGTCGGGCAACCGTCCGGAATGGATGATCATGAAGGTCGTCCCGGTCATCCCGCCGGACCTGCGCCCGCTGGTTCCGCTCGATGGCGGCCGCTTTGCGACCTCGGACCTGAACGACCTCTATCGTCGCGTCATCAACCGTAACAACCGTCTGAAGCGCCTGATCGAACTGCGCGCTCCGGGCATCATCATCCGCAACGAAAAGCGCATGCTGCAGGAATCTGTGGACGCGCTGTTCGACAACGGCCGTCGTGGCCGCGTCATCACCGGCGCCAACAAGCGTCCGTTGAAGTCGCTGTCCGACATGCTGAAGGGCAAGCAGGGCCGCTTCCGCCAGAACCTTCTCGGCAAGCGCGTCGACTATTCCGGCCGTTCGGTCATCGTGACCGGTCCGGAACTGAAGCTGCACCAGTGCGGCCTGCCGAAGAAGATGGCGCTCGAACTGTTCAAGCCGTTCATCTACGCCCGCCTCGACGCCAAGGGTTACTCCTCGACCGTCAAGCAGGCCAAGAAGCTGGTTGAAAAGGAAAAGCCGGAAGTCTGGGATATCCTCGACGAGGTTATCCGCGAGCATCCGGTTCTCCTGAACCGTGCGCCGACGCTGCACCGCCTGGGCATCCAGGCCTTCGAACCGATCCTGGTCGAAGGCAAGGCTATCCAGCTGCATCCGCTTGTCTGCACGGCCTTCAATGCCGACTTCGACGGCGACCAGATGGCCGTTCACGTGCCGCTGTCGCTCGAAGCCCAGCTCGAAGCCCGCGTGCTGATGATGTCGACGAACAACATCCTGCATCCGGCAAACGGTGCACCGATCATCGTTCCGTCGCAGGACATGGTTCTCGGTCTCTACTATCTGGCGATCATGAACCAGAACGAGCCGGGCGAAGGCATGGCCTTCTCCGACATGGGCGAACTGCACCACGCTCTGGAAAACAAGATCGTCACCCTGCATGCCAAGATCCGCGGCCGCTTCAAGACCCTGGATGCCGACGGCAAGCTGGTGTCGAAGATCTATGAAACGACCCCGGGCCGCATGATCATCGGCGAACTTCTGCCGAAGAACGTCAACGTGCCGTTCGAGACCTGCAACCAGGAAATGACCAAGAAGAACATCTCCAAGATGATCGACACGGTCTACCGTCACTGCGGTCAGAAGGACACGGTGATCTTCTGCGACCGCATCATGCAGCTCGGCTTCACCCATGCGTGCAAGGCCGGCATTTCGTTCGGCAAGGACGACATGATCATTCCTGAAACCAAGGCCAAGATCGTTGGCGACACCGAAACCCTGGTGAAGGAATACGAGCAGCAGTACAACGACGGCCTGATCACTCAGGGCGAGAAGTACAACAAGGTCGTCGACGCCTGGGGCAAGGCCACCGAAAAGGTTGCAGAAGACATGATGGCCCGCATTAAGGCCGTCGAGTTCGATCCTGAAACCGGCCGCCAGAAGCAGATGAACGCCATCTACATGATGTCCCACTCGGGCGCCCGTGGTTCTCCGAACCAGATGCGCCAGCTGGGCGGCATGCGTGGCCTGATGGCCAAGCCGTCGGGTGAGATCATCGAAACGCCGATCATCTCGAACTTCAAGGAAGGCCTGACCGTTAACGAGTACTTCAACTCGACCCACGGTGCCCGTAAGGGTCTTGCAGACACCGCCTTGAAGACCGCGAACTCCGGTTACCTGACCCGCCGTCTCGTCGACGTCGCTCAGGACTGCATCGTCAACCTGGTCGATTGCGGCACCGAAAGCGGCCTCACCATGACGGCGATCGTTGACGCCGGTCAGGTCGTGGCTTCCATCGGCGCTCGTGTCCTTGGCCGTACCGCACTCGACGATATCGATCACCCGGTCACGGGTGCCCGCATCGTCGATGCCGGCAAGATGATCCTCGAGCCGGATGTCATCGAGATCGAAAAGGCTGGCATCCAGTCGATCCGCATCCGTTCGGCACTGACCTGCGAAGTTCAGACGGGCGTCTGCTCGGTCTGCTACGGCCGAGATCTGGCTCGTGGTACTCCGGTCAACATGGGCGAAGCCGTTGGCGTCATCGCGGCTCAGTCGATCGGCGAGCCGGGAACCCAGCTCACCATGCGTACCTTCCACTTGGGCGGTACGGCAAACGTGGTCGACCAGTCGTTCCTGGAAGCGTCGTACGAAGGCACGATCCAGATCAAGAACCGCAACATGCTGCGGAACTCCGAAGGCGTTCTCGTCGCGATGGGCCGCAACATGGCGGTCACCATCCTTGACGAGCGCGGCGTCGAGCGTTCCTCGCAGCGCGTCGCTTACGGTTCGAAGCTGTTCGTGGATGATGGCGACAAGGTTCGTCGCGGTCAGCGTCTGGCAGAGTGGGACCCCTACACACGCCCGATGATGACGGAAGTGGAAGGTACGGTTCAGTTCGAAGACGTGGTCGACTCGATCTCGGTTTCGGAATCGACCGACGAATCCACCGGCATCACCAAGCGTCAGGTCATCGACTGGCGGTCGACGCCGCGCGGCATCGACCTGAAGCCGGCGATCGTCATCAAGGACGCTTCGGGCACCATCATGAAACTGGCCCGCGGCGGCGAAGCCCGCTTCAACCTGTCGGTCGACGCCATCCTGTCGGTCGAGCCGGGTCAGAAGGTCAGCCAGGGCGACGTTCTCGCCCGCGTTCCGCTGGAAAGCGCCAAGACCAAGGACATCACCGGTGGTCTGCCGCGCGTCGCCGAGCTCTTCGAAGCCCGTCGTCCGAAGGATCACGCCATCATCGCTGAGATCGATGGTACGATCCGCCTCGGCCGCGACTACAAGAACAAGCGTCGCGTCATGATCGAGCCTGCCGAAGATGGCGTCGAACCGGTCGAATACCTGATCCCGAAGGGCAAGCCCTTCCATCTTCAGGAAGGCGACTACATCGAAAAGGGCGACTACATCCTCGACGGCAATCCTGCGCCGCACGACATCCTGGCGATCAAGGGCGTGGAAGCACTCGCTTCCTACCTCGTCAACGAAATCCAGGAAGTCTACCGCCTGCAGGGCGTTGTCATCAACGACAAGCACATCGAGGTGATTGTCCGTCAGATGCTGCAGAAGGTCGAGATCACCGATGCCGGCGACAGCCAGTATATCGTCGGTGACAATGTCGACCGGATTGAACTGGACGAAGCCAACGAGCGTCTTGCCGAAGAAGGCAAGAAGCCCGCTTACGGCGAACCGGTTCTGCTCGGCATCACCAAGGCGTCGCTGCAGACGCCGTCCTTCATCTCGGCCGCTTCCTTCCAGGAAACGACCAAGGTGCTGACGGAAGCTGCGATCGCCGGCAAGACGGACACGCTGCAGGGCCTGAAGGAAAACGTCATCGTCGGCCGTCTCATCCCGGCCGGTACGGGCGGCACCATGACCCAGATCCGCCGCATCGCCACCTCGCGCGACGAGCTGATCCTGGAAGAACGCAAGAAGGGTTCGGGCGCATCGTCCGCCACCCCGATGCTTCAGAACCTGAACACCGAGAACACGCCTGCGGAGTGATCCGCTGGCACGTCGGTCAGAATGAAGAAAACCGCCCGGAGCGATCCGGGCGGTTTTTTCGTTTCAGGCGGCGAGGGGGGAGCGAACAATAAAAAGCCGCCGAAAGTGTTCGGCGGCTCGTGCATGGTTTGGTAAAGTGCTCTGAGACCGGGGCGCCGCGAATACGGCGGGCTTGGATAGGGCGCGCAGCTCTACTGGTGAGGTGGGAAGGGACAAGCCTGTAAGCGGAAGGGTGGCATTCCTGCAGCCTCCAGCGGGAGAAGGCGAGGGCGGTCAGGCCTCTTCGAAGATCGAGACTACTCGAACCGGATGATCGCCACTTCGCCTTCGAGCGCGCCCTGATAGGCCGAAGCATGCGGCTCCTCGGTGGGTTCGTCGGTCAGGACGCCGATCTGGTCGAGGTCAGCCTCGATGAAGCCTTCTTCCGAGAGGGCGTTGAGCGCCTCGCGGACGGCGGAATCGTCGTCCGGCGCGCGCAGCATGATATGCAGCTCGATGCCTTCGGCGCCCTTCGTCTCATAGCCCTTGCCGATGATGATGAAGACCATCGGCCCGTCGAGGTTGTTGTCATTGTCGGGTGTGGCGATCATGGTCATCTCCGCGAGCGAATCCCTAGTATCGTCCGAAGACGAGGCGGAACGGAAGGTTCCCGCACTCTTTAGTGCGATCAGCGGTGATTCCCAAACATTATCCGCGAGGGCATCTCATATTTCTGGAAACCCTGTCCCGAAACCCTCCATTTGGCCCCGAAACCAAGGGTTTGGGGCAATAATTTAGGATTCGGTCTTGACGGGCAGGGGGGAAAACAGTAAACGCCCCGCATCGGAAGCGATGTGAGGCTTGCCCGTTCGGAACGACTCGTTCCGGAGTACGCCTCAGACACGGTTCCATACGCACGTTGAAGACACGAATGCTGCACGCACGACGCATGAGGAATGCGTCCTCTGCTTTTTGTGGTCCATCCGAAAAGCGGATCGGGCCACGTTTTGCGCATGAGGAAATGTGTGTGCCGCCGCCGGAAACGGCATCAGATCGGCCCGAAAGGGTACTGAGAAAAACGTAAGGGATGGTTGAATGCCTACCGTAAACCAGCTGATCCGCAAGCCTCGCCAGGCGAACGTAAAGCGTAACAAGGTTCCTGCTCTGCAGGAAAACCCCCAGAAGCGCGGCGTTTGCACCCGCGTTTACACGACGACCCCGAAGAAGCCGAACTCGGCTCTGCGTAAGGTTGCCAAGATTCGCCTGACCAACGGCTTCGAAGTCATCGGCTATATCCCGGGTGAAGGCCACAACCTGCAGGAACACTCTGTCGTGATGATCCGCGGCGGCCGCGTCAAGGACTTGCCGGGCGTTCGCTACCACATCATCCGCGGCGTTCTCGACACCCAGGGCGTCAAGAACCGCAAGCAGCGCCGTTCCAAGTACGGTGCGAAGCGTCCGAAGTAATTCGGCATTCTGATTATCCGGCGCTGCGCGAGGTTCTCCGCGTGGTAAAGCGCCCGCAACAATTGAGAGACGAGAAGTATGTCCCGACGCCATAGTGCAGAGAAGCGTGAGATCAACCCGGACCCGAAGTTCGGCGATCTGGTCGTCACGAAGTTCATGAATGCGATCATGCTCCACGGCAAGAAGTCCGTAGCTGAAAACATCGTTTACGGCGCGTTCGACGTCGTGCAGGGCAAGGCCAAGGCCGACCCGCTGGGTATCTTCCATTCGGCGCTCGACAATGTCGCGCCGCATGTCGAAGTTCGTTCGCGCCGCGTTGGTGGTGCGACCTACCAGGTTCCGGTCGACGTTCGTCCCGAGCGCCGTCAGGCTCTCGCGATCCGTTGGGTGATCGCTGCTGCCCGCAAGCGCAACGAAACGACGATGGTCGATCGCCTTTCCGGTGAACTTATGGATGCTGCAAACAACCGTGGCAGCGCCGTCAAGAAGCGTGAAGACACGCACAAGATGGCCGACGCCAACCGCGCATTCTCGCATTACCGTTGGTAATCTTCACTCGATCGAATTTCGAAAGGCAGTCCTATGGCTCGCGAATATAAAATCGAAGACTACCGCAATTTCGGTATCATGGCGCATATCGACGCCGGCAAGACCACGACCACCGAGCGTATTCTTTATTACACCGGCAAGTCGCACAAAATCGGCGAAGTTCACGACGGCGCAGCCACGATGGACTGGATGGAGCAGGAGCAGGAGCGTGGCATCACGATCACTTCCGCTGCGACCACGACCTTCTGGAAGGGCCGCGACGGCAAGATGCGCCGCTTCAACATCATCGACACCCCCGGCCACGTCGACTTCACCATCGAAGTCGAACGTTCGCTGCGCGTGCTCGACGGTGCAGTTGCTCTCCTCGACGCCAATGCCGGCGTTGAGCCGCAGACGGAAACCGTCTGGCGCCAGGCCGACAAGTACAACGTTCCGCGCCTGATCTTCTGCAACAAGATGGACAAGACCGGCGCCGATTTCTATCGCTCGGTCGAGATGATCAAGACGCGCCTCGGCGCGACTGCGGTTGTCTGCCAGTTGCCGATCGGTGCCGAAACCGAATTCAAGGGCATCGTCGACCTGATCGAGATGAACGCTCTCGTCTGGCGCGACGAATCGCTCGGCGCTATGTGGGACGTCGTCGAAATCCCGGAAGACCTGAAGGCTCGTGCCGAAGAATTCCGCGAAAAGATGATCGAGACCGTTGTCGACATCGACGAAGAAGCCATGGAAAACTATCTGAACGGCGTCATGCCGGACAACGATAAGATCCGTGCGCTCATCCGTCGCGGCACCATCGACGTCAAGTTCTTCCCGATGTTCTGCGGCTCTGCCTTCAAGAACAAGGGCGTTCAGCCGCTCCTCGACGCCGTTGTCGAATTCCTGCCGTCCCCGGCAGACATTCCGGCGATCAAGGGCATCGACGTCAAGACCGAAGCCGAAATCGACCGTCATCCCGATGACACCGAGCCGCTTTCCATGCTGGCGTTCAAGATCATGAACGACCCCTTCGTTGGTTCGCTGACCTTCTGCCGTATCTATTCGGGCAAGCTCGAAAAGGGTTCTGCGCTGCTGAACACGGTCAAGGAAAAGCGCGAACGCGTCGGCCGCATGCTGCAGATGCACTCGAACTCCCGTGAAGACATCGAAGAAGCCTTCGCTGGCGACATCGTCGCTCTCGCAGGCCTCAAGGAAACCACCACGGGCGACACGCTCTGCGATCCGCTGAAGCCGGTCATCCTCGAGCGCATGGAATTCCCCGAGCCGGTCATCCAGATCGCCATCGAGCCGAAGTCCAAGGGCGACCAGGAAAAGATGGGCCTCGCGCTCAACCGCCTGGCTGCCGAAGACCCGTCCTTCCGCGTCAAGACCGACGAGGAATCCGGCCAGACGATCATCGCCGGCATGGGTGAACTTCACCTCGACATTCTTGTCGACCGCATGCGTCGCGAGTTCAAGGTCGAAGCCACCGTCGGTGCTCCGCAGGTTGCTTACCGCGAAACCATCACGCGCAAGCACGAAGAAGACTACACGCACAAGAAGCAGTCCGGTGGTACCGGTCAGTTCGCGCGCGTCAAGATCGTCTTCGAACCGAACCCGGACGGCGATGACTTCAAGTTCGAGTCCAAGATCGTCGGTGGTTCTGTTCCGAAGGAATACATCCCGGGCGTCCAGAAGGGCATCGAAAGCGTTCTGTCTTCCGGCCCGCTGGCTGGCTTCCCGATGCTGGGCGTCAAGGCGACCCTCATCGACGGCGCCTTCCACGACGTCGACTCGTCGGTTCTGGCATTCGAAATCGCCTCCCGCGCCTGCTTCCGTGAAGCAGCCAAGAAGGCCGGTGCCCAGCTCCTCGAGCCGATGATGAAGGTCGAAGTCGTCACTCCGGAAGATTACGTCGGTGACGTGATCGGCGACCTGAACTCCCGTCGCGGTCAGATCCAGGGCCAGGAATCGCGCGGCATCGCCGTCGTGATCAACGCCCACGTGCCGCTCGCGAACATGTTCAAGTACGTCGACAACCTGCGCTCCATGTCCCAGGGCCGCGCGCAGTACTCGATGACTTTCGATCACTACGCACCGGTTCCGACCAACGTCGCAAACGAAATCCAGGCTAAGTACTCCGGTCAGAAGTGACCGGGGTAACCCGCCCAATCAATTAGAGAATAACCCCTGACGGGGATAAGAACGGAGAAGCCGGAAATGGCAAAGAGCAAGTTTGAGCGCAACAAGCCGCACGTCAACATTGGCACGATCGGTCACGTTGACCATGGCAAGACGTCGCTGACGGCCGCGATCACGAAGTACTTCGGCGAGTACAAGGCCTAT
>PVBG01000048.1 GCA_002968845.1 Neorhizobium tomejilense
CTGGATGGGTATCGGCTTCATCCATGGGGTGATGAACACCGACAACATGACGATTTCGGGCGAGACGATCGATTTTGGGCCTTGCGCCTTTCTCGACGAATACGACCCGATGAAGGTGTTTTCCTCGATAGACCAGGGCGGCCGTTACGCCTATCGCAACCAGCCGGGCATCGGCCAATGGAACATTGCGCGGCTGGCGGAATGCCTGCTGCCGCTATTGGACGAGGACGAGGAAAAGGCCGTGGAAGCGGCGAACGCCGTGCTGAAGGCGTTCGGCGAGCGGTTCCAGAAAGAGTGGATCGGCGTTTTTCGGGCAAAGATAGGTCTTGAGACCGAGGCTGACGGCGATGGCGACCTGATCCAGGCGCTGCTGGCGGCCATGCACGAGGGGCAGGCGGATTTCACGCTCGCCTTCCGGCGGCTTGCCGATGCGGCGGAGGGCGGGGAAGAGGCGTTCCTCAAGTGTTTTGCCGATCCCGACAAGGCGCAGACCTGGCTCGCCGACTGGCGCGAGCGGTTGACCATGGAGGCACGGCCGGTCGGCGAACTGGCTGACGCCCTGCGCGCCGTCAACCCGGCGGTCATTCCCCGCAATCACAAGGTCCAGGAAGCCCTTTCGGCCGCCAATTACGGCGACTTCAGTTTCCTCGAACGGTTGCTGGAGGCACTGGAAAAGCCATTCGAAGAGCGGCCGGAATTCGTGAGCTACATGCAGCCCCCCAAGCCTGAGGAGCGGGTGACGCAGACGTTCTGTGGAACGTGATCTCGTCCGTAAATTAATCTTTGCTAATTAGGAAAATAGTCCTTGACGGCGTGACGGTTGTTTGGTAGGTTCTAGGCACAGTCGAAGAATTGCGCCGGCAAGTGGCCCTCGGGCGGCCGGTGGCAAGGCTTCCAGTCAAATTGGCCCGGTCCCAAAGCCGGGCCTTCTTTTTATCTCGACAATCGGCAGCGGGGACGCGCAGCGACCGGAAGCGGACGCGGCGGGGTTTTTTGCGCCGAAATTTTGGCCCTCATTTGGCTCCTGTTTTGGCCCCGGGATATCCCAGATGGATGAATTCGAGACGTTCGATCCGGCGCTTTTCGGGCTCTGGACGGAGGCGCCAGTTTATGGCGACGCGGTCGTCATGGATGATTCCGTGCTGTCGGACGCGGTGCGCGGCGTGCTGCTGGAGATCAAGTCGGCCGAAGGCGCATTCTCTCCCGGCGAGGAACTGCGGCGGCTGTTGAACGAGATGACGGTCGAAATGCGCGACCAGTTCTCGACCTTCCGGCGGATGCGCACCGCGGCGGAGGCGGCGCTCACAGATGGCGACGACGCCGCCCAGAAACTGGCGCGTGCCGACGTAAAGGCCGCGACCGACGCCATGTCGCTGATCGTCCGCACGCTCGAAAAGGTCGACAGCCTGCAACGCCAGCTCGCCCGCGACCGCGACGAGGCCGCCGAGCGGGATGCGGACGAGGGTGGGTATGAGGAGGCCGTGCGTGAGGTCGAGGAACTTATCGAGCAGCGCGCCCAGGAGCGTTTTGAGAAGCGCTGTCTCGCGGCCGGTATTGATATCGGTGAGCCCGGCAGTGCGGGAGGGGATCGAACGGCATCGCCTGACACCGGTTGAAGACGTTGTCGAAGCTGGGACGGTCAAAACGCTGGCTGAATACGGGGAAAAGATGGACCGGATCAGCAGCTTGCGGGCTCAGATGAATGGAGCAATGGCAAAGGGTTATGCGGTGCTCGCTGAGCCTGGCTGTGATGAAGGGACGGCCGAAACGACTGTTATTGAGGTCGGAGCGGACGGGTGCATCGAACTCCCTCTTCTCCCCAGCGGGGAGAAGTCCCGAGCGAAGCGAGGGGATGAGGGGGCCGGCGACGCTGGAGCGGTCGATCTGGTGGACCGAGGAATGCCTGAAGTGGAAATGGTGAGCGGGAAGGTGGCTTCGCCCCCCTCATCCGGTCCTTCGGACCACCTTCTCCCCGCCGGGGAGAAGAGGGAGATCGTTGAACCGTCGTCGTCCTCCGCAGGTTCTTTACGCAAGTGGCGTGATAGCACCAACTCACGTCATTCCTGCGCCGTAAGCCGGGACTGGCGCCATGCCGGCCGTCGCGACCAAAAGCCGCCGGCTGGCGACTGGCGCACCTGGTTGATCATGGGTGGGCGCGGCTCGGGCAAGACGCGGGCAGGCGCGGAATGGATCCATGGGCTCGCCTCAGCCGGCAGCAGGTCGCAGCTCAGGATCGCGCTGGTGGCGGAAACGCTGGGCGATGCCCGCGAGGTGATGATCGACGGGGTGTCCGGCATCTGCCGGATTGCCCGAAAGAACCGGCCGGATTTCGAGATTTCGCGCCGGAGGCTGGTTTGGCCGAACGGGGCGATCGCGCAGATCTTTTCCTCGGAAGATCCGGAGAGCCTGCGCGGACCGCAGTTTCATTTCGCTTGGTGCGACGAGCTCGCCAAATGGCGGCATGCGGAGGAAACCTTCGACATGCTGCAGTTCGGGCTGCGGCTCGGGGCCGATCCGCGCCAGCTGGTGACGACGACGCCGCGGCCGGTGCCGATCCTGAAACGGCTGATCGCCGATCCCGGGACGCAACTCGTGAGAATCTCGACCCAGGCCAATGCCGGCAACCTTTCACCCGGCTTCATTTCGGCGCTGGAGGCACGTTACGGAGGAACGAGGCTCGGACGACAGGAACTGGCCGGCGAGCTGATCGAGGACCGCGAGGACGCGCTGTGGAAACGGGCCGACCTCGAAGCTTTCACGATCCGCTTTACCGGAACGCTCAGGCGCATCGTGGTCGCCGTCGATCCGCCTTCGGGTTCGGGCGAACATTCCTGCTGCGGCATCGTCGTCGCCGGATTGGAAGCGAGCGGCCGGGCAGTGGTGCTGGCCGACTGTTCGGTCGAGGGCAAAACCCCGGCCGGCTGGGCGAATGCAGTGGCGCGCGCCTATGCGCGCTTTCAGGCGGACCGGGTGGTGGCCGAGGTGAACCAGGGCGGCGAGATGGTGACGGCGATGCTGAAAAGCGTCGATGCGGCGCTGCCGGTGACGATGGTCAGGGCGACGCGCGGAAAATTCCTGCGCGCCGAGCCTGTGGCTGCCCTCTACGAACAGGGGCGGGTGGCGCATGCCGGGCGGTTTGCCGAACTCGAAGACCAGATGTGCGATTTCGGTCCGGACGGCCTGTCTTCAGGCCGCTCGCCCGACCGGCTCGATGCGCTGGTCTGGGCGTTGACGGCGCTGATGCTGGAAGGTCATGGAGAGCCGCGCGTGCGCGGTGTTTGAGCGCGGCTCGTCGCTTAATTGATGATGATCAGCGCGGGGTAACCGGCTTCGGCTGGGCGCTTTCGCGCATCTGCTTCCATTCGGATTCGATCCGCTCGACGACATGCTGCGGGATCGGCTTGGAAGGGGCGGCCGGTGCGGGCTGCTGCATCATCATGATCTCCTGTTGTTTAGAAAGCCGACAAGAACGTCGTATGGAGCCGTTGGTTCCACATCATTAGAAAAAAGTAAACTGCCGCCTAAACGCTTAAAACGATTTAGTTTTTCTAAACCGATTGAAACCCTGCGACGCGGTATGGGAGTAGGCTCCAGATGGCTCACAACCGGCATGCTTTCTTTGATTTGGTACGGACGAAGCTCTTCAAAGGCCGGTTGGTCAGCGGTCAGGTGGAGGGGATGACGGCGATTCTCGACGCTTGGCGGGAAAGGGACGGCCAAGGTGAGGCGCAGCCGCTTTCCTATGTGCTGGCGACCGCCTTTCACGAGACGGCCGCCACCATGCAGCCCGTCCGGGAAACCCTGGCGGCCAGCGACAGGTCGGCGATCACGCGTCTGGACGAGGCTTTTACCGCGGGCCGGCTCGGGTCGGTGAAGACGCCCTACTGGCGGCCGGACGCGGACGGAAAAAGCTGGCTCGGTCGCGGGCTGGTGCAGCTCACCCACAGGCGGAACTACGAGGCGATGTCCGCCGTGACCGGGATCGACCTGGTGGCCGATCCGGGTCGGGCGATGGAAATGCCGGTCTCGGTGGCGATCCTGATCGAGGGCATGCGGCGCGGCAGTTTCACTGGCCGGAAGCTCGGCGATTATTTCGGGCAAGGGCGAATCGACTGGGTGGGCGCCAGAAAAATCATCAACGGTAACGACCGGGCGGACCTGGTGGCGCGGCATGCGCGGGTGTTCGCCGAGGCGCTGCAATAGGCCGCATTGTGGCCCGTGGCAGCCCGTGATAGCGAGGCCTCCGCTTTGCTGGAGGTTCCATGATACGCCACATCGTATTTTTCACGGCGCAAACGGGCGAGATCGAACGGGTACGGGCAGGTCTTTCCCTGCTGACCGGCAACCCGCATGCGCTGACCCTGGAGATCGGCACCAATGTGAAGAGCGACCAGCTCGGCAACGAGGTCGACCTGGTGGTCTACGGCGAATTCGAGGATGCGGCGGCGCTTGCCGCCTACAAGGCGCATCCGGCCTATCAGGCCTCGATCGATATCGTCCGCCCGATCCGTGAAATGCGCATTGCAGCCGATTTCGACAGTCAAAATGCGGTGAAATCGCCCCTGCCGCTTTCCTGAAGCGGGCCCTGGCGCCCGCGAGCGAAAAGGACAAGTCACGATGAAATCTCCATTCCGGCGCCCGTGGTTTTCCACGGGTGGGCGACAGGCCGTGCCCGAAATCCAGGGAACCGACACCCGAAGGGCCGAGACCAAGACGGCCTCCAGTTTCGCGATCGTGTCCGGCGAGGGAGCGGCGCAGTGGTCGGGGCGGTCCTATGCGGCGCTGGCACGGGCAGGGTTCATGAAGAACCCGGTCGCCTATCGGGCGGTGCGGATGATCGCCGAAGCCGCCGCAGCCGTGCCGTGGCTTGCCTATAACGGTGCGACGGAGCTTGCCGAACATCCGGCGCTGGCGCTCTTGACGCGGCCGAACGGCCGGCAGGGCGGGCCTGACTTTTTCGAGGCGCTCTACGGGCACCTGGCGCTTTCCGGCAATGCCTATGTCGAGCCGCTGTCGATCGGCGGGGACTTGCGCGAACTGCATCTGCTGCGGCCCGACCGGGTGAGCGTGGTCGAAGGCCGGGACGGCTGGGTGGCGGGTTACGACTATCGCGCCGGCGGCACCACGCGGCGGCTACCGGCCGAGAGCGACGGCGTCGCGCTGCTGCATCTGAAACTGTTTCATCCGCTCGACGACCATTGCGGTTTTCCGCCGCTCGGGGCGGCCGGTGCGGCGCTCGACCTGCACAATGCGGCGGCGAGCTGGAACAAGGCGCTGCTCGACAATTCCGCACGACCCTCCGGCGCGCTGGTCTACCTGCCGAAGGACGGCGGCAACTTGTCCGCCGATCAGTACGAGCGGCTGAAGGACGAGCTGGAGGCGGGCTATTCCGGCGCCGTCAATGCCGGCCGGCCGCTGCTGCTCGAAGGCGGGCTCGACTGGAAGGCGATGGGCCTGTCGCCGAAGGACATGGATTTCATCGAGGCGAAGAACGGCGCGGCCCGCGACATCGCGCTCGCCTTCGGCGTGCCGCCGATGCTGATCGGCATTCCCGGCGACAATACCTATGCCAACTACCAGGAAGCCAACCGCGCCTTCTACCGCCTCACCGTGCTGCCGCTGATCTCCCGCACCGCGGCGAGCTTTTCCGCCTGGCTGTCGGAAGCCTATGGCGAGCGGCTGCGGCTGGAACCGGACCTCGACCGGATCGCCGGCCTTTCCGCCGAGCGCGAGGCGCTGTGGGCGAGGGTCGGTGCGGCGGCGTTCCTGAGCGACGAAGAGAAGCGCGAGGCGGTGGGGTATTAATCCGTAAGGAAGGGGTGTAGATTGTAATACGTCGTATTACAAATGGAGGCTCTGATGGCCAAGCCCGTTCTTTCAGACCCGATCACGCTGCGCCTGCCGCTCGACATCCTTGAGGACATCGAGAAGATCGCTGAGACAGCAGACAGAAGCCGATCCTGGGTGATCGTCCGGGCGCTGAAAGCCTACCTGACCACGGAGGGAAGCGAGCTTTTGGAAATTTCCGCGGCGCGCCAGGACGTGCGCGACGGCAAGGTCATGGATATGGACGATCTTCTCGATGAACTGGATGGCTTGAATGCTGCGGATGAAAAATCCCGGACCGATGCCGCATGAAGAAAGTCCGCATCTCCACGATGGCTGCGGACTACATCAGGTCCGAGCGGACCTACCTCGGCAGGTTCAGCGCTCCGGCGGCGCGGGAACTGAACAGGAAATTGCGGAATGCTCGGTCGCTTCTGTCGCAGCATCCGGAAATCGGCAAGATCAAGCCGGGCTCCAATGGCGTCAGGGTTCTGGTCATTGCGCCCTATCTCATCGAGTACGAAGTCGATTCCGATGGCGTGCTGATCCTGATCGTCAGGCACGGCAGGCAGGATGACCGGCCTGATGAGGACGAGGACGTCTACAAGGAGTAGGGGGCGGCGCGGCTTTTGCTCAACGCGTCTTTTTGCCATTCACCCAATCTGCGAAGTGCAGGACTCAACTTCCCAGCAGATAGCCCCAAGCGATTCTGAACATTCATGGAAACTGGATCCGCCGACCCTGGGTCGAGCGCGGAATGGCTGGTTGCATGGCAGCAGCGCCGTTCGGTCCATATGCGTGCATCATAAACAAGAGAGATTAAAAATGGCTGATCTCGGAAACGATCCGGGCGCCCTGGCCGGCATCTGGGCCGCCAAGGCGGTGGGCGCCACGGCGGGAGCCGGCATGTCGCTGATCTATCTGCTGCCGAAGAGCCGTCGCGAGGCGGCGAGCCGATTTCTGACGGGCTTGAGCTGCGGGATGATCTTCGGTGGGCCGACAGGGCTTTGGTTGGTGGAAAGGCTGGGGATCGAGGCTGAGCTTTCCGGCGCGGAAGTGATGCTGACGGGGTCGGCGGCGGCCAGTCTTTGTGCCTGGTGGGTGCTCGGCGCGCTGGCGAGGATCGCCGTCAGATATGGGGGACGGGGCGGTTAAACTCGGGGGTACCTCTCCCTTGCGGGAGAGGAAGAAAAATCAGCATCTTAGCAGAGCCAAGTGCTAGATTTTTCAGGTGAGGGGATCATTTGCCTCGCCGACGCTCGTCACCCCCTCTCTTGGAATTTCTAACACTTAGCTGCGCTAAGATGTTGAAATTCCATTCTCCCCGCCAAGGGGGAGATAGCGCGCTTGCGGCACTGCTGGCGCTTCGTATCCGGCTGCAGGTCAAATCCAAGACATTCAGGAGAATACCAATGCACGCTTATCGCGGGCCGCGCCCGAACGCGCGCAAATTTGCCAATCTGGAACTCGCTGGGCTTACCGGCGACGGAGTGTTTTCCGGTTATGCCAGCGTCTTCGGCGAGGTCGATCTCGGCAAGGATACGATCGAGCGCGGCGCCTTTCGCAATTGCCTCGTCGAGCGCGGGGCGATGGGGGTGCGGATGCTCTACCAGCACGACCCTTCCGAGCCGATCGGCGCCTGGCGGACGATCCGCGAGGATGCCCGCGGGCTTTATGTCGAGGGCATGCTGTCGCCGGGCGTCGCCCGCTCCCGCGAGGTGCTGGCGCTGATGAAATCCGGCGCGCTCGACGGGCTGTCGATCGGATTCCGTACGGTCAAGGCCCGCACCGACGCCAAGACCGGCGTGCGCAAAATCCTCGAGGCCGATCTGTGGGAAATTTCGGTGGTGACCTTTCCGATGCTGCCATCGGCGCGGGTCTCCAACGTCAAGCATGCGCGGTTCTTCCGCGACAGGGAAACCGAACTCGTCCGCCAGATGCGGCGGGCGGCGAAGATGATGATGAAATCAACCTTCAAAGGAAAAGCGATATGACCGAGCAGGCGAGAACGATGGCAAGCGTGGCGCCCGAGGTGAAAGCCCCCGAAGTCAAGGGAATGCCGGAAACGGTGACGGCGGCCTTCGACGAATTCATGGAGGCGTTCGAGGCCTTCAAGGAGGTCAACGACCGGCGCCTCGGCGAGATCGAGCAGAAGCTGACCGCCGACGTCGTGACCCGCGACAAGATGGACCGCATCAACCGTGCCGTCGACGACCAGAAGAAGGTGCTCGACCAGCTGGTGCTGAAGAAGGCCAGGCCGCAACTCGGCCGCGGCGGTTCGGAGCTTTCGGCCGAGGCCGTGGAGCACAAGGCGGCCTTCGACGCCTATGTCCGCCGTGGCGAGGAAAACGGTCTGCGCGAGCTGGAGGCCAAGGCGTTTTCGGGCGGGACTGGCGCCGACGGCGGTTATCTCGTGCCGCCGGAAACCGACACGGAAATCGGCCGGCGGATTTCGGCGGTCTCGCCGATGCGGGCGCTCTCGACCGTGCGTACCGTATCCTCCGCCGTGCTGAAGAAGCCGTTCGCGGCGGCCGGACTTTCGACCGGCTGGGTGGCGGAGACCACGGCGCGGCCGCAGACCAATACGCCGCAGCTCACCGAACTGTCCTTCCCGACCATGGAGCTCTACGCCATGCCGGCCGCGACGCAGTCGCTGCTGGACGACTCGGCGGTCGATATCGAGGCCTGGATCGCCGGCGAGGTGGACATCGTGTTTGCCGAGCAGGAGGGCGACGCCTTCATCCGCGGCGACGGCACCAACAAGCCGAAAGGATTTCTGTCCTATCCGACGGTGGCGGAAGGCTCCTGGAGCTGGGGCAATATCGGCCATATCGCCACCGGCGTTGCGGGCGGCTGGAAATCGACCGGCCCTTCGGACACGCTGATCGAGGTCATCTATGCGCTGAAGGCCGGCCATCGCCAGAATGGCACGTTCATGATGAACCGCAAGGCGCAGGGCGACATCCGCAAGTTCAAGGACGGCGACGGCAACTATCTCTGGCACCCGCCGGTATCGGCCGGCCAGCCGGCCTCGCTGATGGGCTTTCCGATCGCCGAGGCCGAAGAAATGCCCGACGTGGCGGAGAATTCGCTCTCGATCGCGTTCGGCGATTTCCGTTCCGGTTATCTCGTCGTCGACCGGGCGGGCGTGCGCATCCTGCGCGATCCCTATTCGGCGAAACCCTACGTGCTCTTCTACACCACCAAGCGCGTCGGCGGCGGGGTGCAGAATTTCGAGGCGATCAAGGTGGTGAAGTTTGCGGCGAGCTGAAGCTCGCAAAGTGAGTAGTGGGTGGTGATTAGTGAGTAGGGGGCGGCCAGTCAGTTGGCCGCCTTTTTCACGTCACGGCCTCTGCTTGCGTCTTACTACTCACTACCGACCAACCACACTCACCTCCAGGATCCCCATGACCTACGCTCAAACCACTCCGCCTTCCGCGGAGCCGCTGACGCTTGCCGAGGTGAAGGCGCATCTGCGTCTCGATGGAAGCGACGAGGATGCGCTGCTGGCCTCGCTGATCAGCACCGCCCGCGAACACCTGGAGCGGGAGACCGGGCTTTGCCTGATCTCTCAAGCCTGGCGGCTCTATCTTGACCGCTGGCCAGCGGACGGGGTGATCCGGATTTCGAGATCGCCGGTGCAAGAGATTCAGAACGTTACGGTTTACGATGCCGACGGGACGGCGCTTGAAGTTCCACTGGAAGATCATCTGCTCGACGGCAAGGGCCGTCCGGCGCGGTTGTGGCTGCGACACCCACCGGCGCCGGGCAGTTCGGCCAACGGCATCGAGATCGACTTTTCGGCCGGTTTCGGCGAGGCGGGCACCGATGCGCCGGACACGTTGAAGCGGGCGATGTCGATCCATATCGGCCACATGTTCGCCTTTCGCGGCGTCGTTTCGCCGGAGAACCAGCCGGCCGGCATCCCCGACGGCTACGAGCGGCTTATCGCGCCCTTTCGGATGCGGAGGCTCTGATGGTCGTGTTCTTCGATCCGGGGTTGATGACCGCGCGGCTCGACCTCGAGGCGCCGCAGGCGGTGCCGGACGGGCAGGGCGGCGCGACGGTGGCCTGGGAGGTGACGCTCTCGCTGTGGGCACGGATCGAGCCTCTCTCGTTCGTGGTGGCGGAACAGGCGGCCGCAGAGGCCGGCACCATCAGCCACCGCATCTGGGTACGGTTCCGCGACGGCATTTCAGCCGGCCAGCGGTTTCGCAAGGGCGCGCGGACCTTCCTGGTGAAGCTGGTGCACGATCCGGACGAGACGCGGCGCTATCTCGTCTGCCAATGCGAGGAGGAAACCCGATGACGGCGGGAAACGCGCTTCTGCAGGCGATCCATCAGACGCTTGCCAATGATGCGGCGCTGACTGCGATCGTCGGCACGGGCGGCATCCGCGACCGGCTTCTGCCGCGGGCAAAGCTGCCCTGCGTGGTTTTCGGCGAGATGGAGACGCGGGACTTTTCGACCGCCAGCGAGGCGGGCGAGGAACATCTTCTGGCTCTGGAAATCTGGTCGGATGGCGAGGGACGGCGCCAAGCACAGGAGATCGCCGGCCTGGTGCACGCCCTGCTGCACGATGCGGCGCTGGCGCTGGAGGGCGCGGTGCTGGTGAACCTGCTGCAGGTGGGCACAAGGACGCGGCGGGAGCCCAAGACGAAGTTCTATCTGGCGGAGATGCGGTTTCGGGCGGTGACGGAATAGGCTTGCGTAAATTACACATTTTGCGTATTTTAAGTGGAGCCAAGGAGCAGCTTCATGACTGAACCCCTCCGCGTTGCGGCGACGGAATTCGCCCGCAATTTTGCAAGATATCAGGACGAGGCGATCAGCGCCAAGGTGATCAGTGTCACCAGTCACGGGCGCGTGGTAGGCGCTTATCTCTCCGCCAGCGAGCTTGCCCATTACGAGACGCTGAAGCGCAAGGAACGGGAGATCCTGACTGTCGGTGAACTGGACGAGGAGACACTCTCTGCTATCCGTGACGCCGAATACGGCTCGATTGCCAGGTAAGTTTTCCGGAGCCCAAGCCGGGTCTCGTCATTCGTCACGCGTTCCTCTGGAGCAGCGAGGAAGATCGCGGCTCAGTGGAGGCGGGCAAGGATCGTCCCTGCGCCATCGTTGTCGCCGCGTATAACCAGGCAGGCGCGATCCAGACGATCGTGGCGCCGGTGACGCATTCGCCGCCTCGTGGCGACAATCCGAAGGCCTCGCTTGAAATACCTGCTGCGATCTGCAAAAGCCTCGGCTTCGACGACGGCCGTCATTGGCTGCGGCTGGATGAACTCAACCGGTTCCTGTGGCCCGGCTACGACCTGAGACCGCGCCCGGACGATCCAGGCCGTTGGGACTACGGCATGCTGCCGAAGGAATTCTTCGAGCAGATTCGCGGCCGCATCATCGACCTGGATCGCGAACGAAAGAATAGGATCATGAAGCGGGACTAGGTTCCGCCGTCCGCGCATTCGCCCGCCGCACCAGCCTCACCAGCATCAGCACCAATACCAGCGAGATTGCCGAGAGCACGGCGCCGGTCGCCAGCGCCGCGGTGACGCCGGCGCGGTCGAGGATGGCGGTGAATATGACCGGGGCGGCGGCAGTGGCAAGGTTCTGCGGCAGCGACAGGCGGGCCGATTGCAGGCCGAATTCGCGCGGTGAGAAGAGCGACAGCGGCAGGAGTGCACGGGCGACTGCAAGCACGCCGGTGCCGAAGCTGTAGAGCAGCATGAAGACCACCAGGACCGGGGTAGAGGACGTGACGGTCGCGGTAAGCAGGAAGCTGAAGAGGATCAGGCCGGTGCCGACGAGCGAAGTGAGCAGCGCATTGCCGCGTCTGCCGAGAGCCATGTCGACGAAGCGGGCGGAAACGCCGATCGCGCCACGCGCCGAGCCGAGTTGCAGCGCAAGCGCCGGCGAGGCGCCGGCCTGTTGCAGCAGGGCCAGCAGCGAGGGCGACAGGCCGAAACTGATGAACGAGCTGATCGCGGTTGCCGCCGCCACCAGGAAAAAGGCGCGACGGCGTTCCGGCGGCGTGAAATCGACAGGGGCCGTATCCGTGGCTTGGGTCTGCTCGTTGCGGTCGATCGGTTCGGGAAGGCCGAACAGATAGAGCGGCAGGCAGATGAAGAGCTGCAGCATGGCTGAAAATACGAACGTCATCCGCCAGCCGACGAGATCGTTCATCAGCGCCAGAAGCGGCCAAAAAATGGTCGCCGAAAGCCCGGTGAACAGCATCAGGATGGTGATGATGCGCTTGCCGTCCAGCCCCTCGCGCTCGACGACCGCCGTATAGGCCGGCGCCGACAGGCCGAGCGCACCGCCGAAGCCGATGACGACCCAGGCAAGGCCGTAGACCAGGATTTCGTGGGCGCTCGCGAGCAGCAGCAGGCCGACCGCGAAGATGACGGAAGCGCCGGCCATGACTTTTGCGGCGCCGTGGCGGCCGAGCAGCCGCCCGGTCGCGGGACCGGCGAGCGCACTCACCAGCATCATGATCGACAGGCCGAAGAACACGACCTCGTTCGGAAGGTCAAGTTCCGGTGCGACGATGCGGCCCATGACCCCGAGCATATCGAAGGTCGTGCCCCAGGAAATGATCTGGGTGACGGCGAGCACGGCGATCGTCTGCGCCGAGCGCAGCGGGAGAATTTTGGGCATGGCGGCGGGAGGCATTCGCGAAAGGGATGGTTGAGCGCCCGATGCTCTAGCACCGCTTTTTACGGTGCGGAAGCGACAAACGGATAACAGCGGAAAGGACTTCCACATGGTGGCGCAGAAGGGCAAGGACCTGCTCTTGAAGATCGACAATGACGGCGCGTTCCTGACGGTGGCGGGGTTGCGCTCGAAGCGGCTCGCCTTCAATGCCGAGACCGTCGACATCACCGATGCCGAAAGCGCCGGACGCTGGCGCGAGTTGCTGGGCGGCGCCGGCGTGCAGCGCGCTTCTCTGACCGGCGCCGGCATTTTCAAGGACCAGGAAAGCGATGCGCTGGTGCGGGCGGCGTTCTTTGCCGGCAGCATTCTGGCCTGGCAGATCCTGATCCCGGCCTTCGGCACGGTGACCGGACCGTTCCAGGTGACGGCGCTCGAATATTCCGGCGAGCACAATGGAGAGATCCGCTTTGAACTGGCCCTGGAATCGGCCGGCAGCCTGACCTTCGGGGTGCTGTGATGGCGGGCGGACACGCAAACCGCAGGCGCGGCGAGGTGGAGGCGGTGATCGACGGCGACCGCCGCATTCTCTGCCTGACGCTCGGCGCATTGGCGGAACTGGAAACGGCGTTTTCCGTCAGCGACCTCAACGGGCTGGCGGACCGGTTTTCCTCCGGGCGGCTGAAGGCGGCGGACATGATCCGGCTGATCGGTGCCGGCCTGAGGGGCGGCGGTAATCTGCTCTCCGATGACGAGGTGGCGGCGATGAGCGTCGAGGGGGGAGTCGTTGGTTATGCGCGGATCGTCGGAGACTTGCTGGCGGCAACGTTTGTGGGGGCGGAGGCCGAACCCGCGGTAAACCCTTGAGGGCCGCAGTGGGCAACGGGGCAATGGCGGGAAGAGGGCCGGGCCGTTTTCCTCCGATTGCGGCCCAAGAGGCGAGGCTTGAGCCGTTTCCCTGGGAGATGGTGATGCATGCCGGCCTCTGCCTGCTGCGGCTTCCGCCGAGGGATTTCTGGGCGCTGACGCCGGTCGAGTTTTTGGCCATGACCGGCGGGATGAGGGGACGTGGCGCAGGTATGGAGAAGCCCGGGTTGGAAGCGCTGATGCGGGCGTTCCCGGATGGGTGAGTCAGGGCCGCGGCGACGAAACGGGAGTTCACCATGGAAGACGACAATAATTTGGCCGGCACCCTGTCCGGCGCGGAGGCGCTGACCGGGGTGATGGCGGACCTCGAAGTGCGTTCGCAGCGCTTCGGCGCGGCGCTGACCGGGGCGCTCAGGTCCGCGACGACAGGCGGGCGCGGGCTCGAAGACGTACTCAAGGGGCTTGGCAACCGGCTTTCGGACATCGCGCTGGCCGCTGGCCTGAGGCCGCTCGAAAATATGCTGGGCAATGCGATCGGCGGACTTGTCGGATCGGTGACGCCGTTTGCCGACGGCGGTGTCGTGCGTTCCCCGAGCTTCTTTCCGATGGGCGGCGATATGGGCCTGATGGGCGAGGCGGGGGCGGAAGCAATCCTGCCGCTCAGGCGCGGGCCGGACGGCGCGCTCGGCGTTGCGGCGGCCGGCGGGGCCACGCCGCAGATCGTCTTCAACGTGACGGCGAGCGACGCCGCGAGCTTTCGGAAAAGCGAAGGGCAGATTTCCGCAATGCTGGCGCGCAGTGTTTCGCGCGGACGGCGCGGCCTGTGACGATGTTGCGAGGATGAGATGAGCGGTTTTCACGAGGTTCGGTTCCCGTTGCGCCTGGCGCTCGGGGCAACCGGCGGGCCGATGCGGCGCACCGATATAGTCAATCTTTCCAACGGGCGCGAGCAGCGTAACCAGCGCTGGCGGGATTCAAGGCGCAGCTATGATGCCGGTTCGGGGGTGAAGTCGCTCGCCGATCTTTATGCGGTGCTGGAATTTTTCGAGGCGCGGGGCGGGCAGCTTTACGGCTTTCGGTTCCGAGATCCGGTCGACGGGAAATCCTGCGCGCCGGGCGAGGCGGTATCGGCGACCGACCAGGCGATCGGCATGGGCGACGGGGAGACCGCGGCATTCCAGCTCGTCAAAACCTACGCGGATGGCGGGGGGAGCTGGACGAGGCGGATCGCCAAGCCGGTCATAGGTTCGGTCGTGGTGTCCGTGGACGGCGTCGCAGTACCGGCGGAGGTCTGGTCCGTCGAAGCGGCGACGGGGATCGTCACCTTTGCCGCCGGACATGTTCCGCCGCTCGGGGCGGCGGTGGGGGCGGGTTACGAATTCGACGTGCCGGTGCGGTTCGATACGGACCGGATCGACGTCAACCTCGCGCATTTCGATGCCGGGCATATTCCGACCATTCCGCTGACGGAGGTTTTGGCATGAAAACAGTACCGGCTGATCTGGCCGAACATCTGGCGCAGGAGACGACAACTACCTGCCATGCATGGCGGGTGACGCGGCGTGACGGGGCGGTGCTGGGATTTACCGAACACGACCATGACCTGACATTTGACGACACGACCTTCCTGGCGGCGAGTGGCTTTTCGGCAAGCGAGGCAGAAGCGGCAACGGGGCTTTCGGCGGGTGCCGACGAGGTAGCCGGCGGGTTTTCGAGTGCGGCGATCGGCGAGCAGGATCTGGCGACCGGCAGGTATGACGGTGCGCGGGTGGAGCTGTTTCTCGTCAACTGGGCGGCGGCGGATCAGCATGTGCTCTTGAACGTGCGGGAGATCGGCGAGGTTTCCCGCGCCGGCGGGCAGTTTCGCGCAGAGCTGCGCAGTCTGGCGCATCGGCTGAGCCAGCCGCAGGGACGCGTCTATAATCGGCGCTGTGACGCAAGCCTTGGGGATGCCCGTTGTGGTGTAAACCTGGATCTGTGGCGCGGCGAGGGGGCGGTGATCGCGGTGAAGGACGC
The DNA here is from genome assembly GCA_002968845.1 of Neorhizobium tomejilense. GTDB lineage: Bacteria > Pseudomonadota > Alphaproteobacteria > Rhizobiales > Rhizobiaceae > Neorhizobium > Neorhizobium tomejilense. Next base: position 15,361 of record PVBG01000048.1, read on the forward strand.
GAGCCAGATTGTCGTCTCGGGCCTCGGCGGTTTCGCGAGCGATTTCTTTCGGCAGGGCGTGCTGACGTTTGCGGGCGGCGTGGCGGTCGATGTCGACTCGCACGAAAAGAGCGCGGACGGTTCGGTGGAACTGGCTTTCTGGTTGCCGCTGGAAGAACCGGTTGCGGCGGGCCACACGTTCACGGTGACCGCGGGTTGCGACAAGTCGTTTTCGACCTGCAAGAGGCGCTTTGCGAACCATCTGAATTTTCGCGGCTTTCCACATGTCCCGGGCGCCGATTTCGCCTATTCCTATGCCGACGGGGAGCGGGTCCACGACGGAGGCCCGATCTTCCAATGAGCGGCCATAGCGAGCGGGTCGTGGCGCTGGCCGAGGGATGGATCGGAACGCCCTACCGGCATCAGGGCGCAACGAGGGGCGTCGGCTGCGATTGCATCGGGCTGATCCGCGGGATCTGGCGCGAGCTTTACGGTGAGGAGCCGGAGACGGTGCCCGCCTATGCGCCCGATTGGGCGGAGCGGAGCGGTGAAGACCGGCTCGCGGACGCGGCCGCGCGGCTCTTCGGGCCAAGCGTGCCGTTGGCTGAGGCGGAGCAGGGAGATGTCCTGCTGTTTCGCTGGCGGCCGGACTGTCCGGCGAAACACGCCGGGGTATTGGTCGGGCCGCAGCACTTCATCCATGCCTATGAGCAATCGGCCGTAACGCGTTCGGCGCTGGTACCATCGTGGCGGCGACGGGTTGCGGGCGTCTATCGGTTTCCACATATCATTCACAACCCTTCACTCCTCCAAGTAGAAAGATCAACTAAAAATTGCATTCCAGCGTAGCTGGTTGCATTTTTGACGGCATGGTCTATATTGGTGGAGTGATGAGCGAGGCGGTAACCTCGCCCATCGTTTTACTATCTAGCGAATATGACCCGGACAGCTATCGACCAGCCTGTCCGGGTTTTCTTCACCATCAGCGTGACGCTAAAAGGCCGTGGCCCCATAACATCCCCTCCGTGATTGAGAACTAAGGCATCTGCCCACGTCGGCGGAGCCATCTTCGCCGACACGCCTGCTGGTGCGGCGTATTCTGCTTTTAATCCTCAACCGACTTTAATCTAACATGCAATCATAGAGAGCGAAAAGTAGCTATTTCGCGTGACTGCAGTGTATGAGGTTGTACCTGTCTCTTATACACA
>PVBG01000049.1 GCA_002968845.1 Neorhizobium tomejilense
CCCCCTTGTGGGGAGGGGTTGGGGAGGGGTCTTTATCGACATAGCTCTTCATCACTCCGCCGCCTCCAGCCTGGCCTTGACCGGCTTCGCCTTGCGGCTCGGCGCGCCCACGCGCAGTCTCCGATCCGAGAGCGAGACAAATCCGCCGAACATCATCACCAGAGCACCGCCCCAGATGCAGAGAATGAACGGCTTCCACCAGATGCGCACGACCATGCCGCCGCTTTCCATCGCGTCGCCGAGCGAGACATAGAGCTGGCTCAGCCCGAAGGTGAGGATACCGGCCTCCGTCGTCGGCATGCGTCGCGCCGTATAGAGCCGTTTCGACGACCAGACGTCCGCCACCTGGACCCCGCCGCGGCTGACGGCGAAATGTCCGCGGCTCTCGGTATAGTTCGGTCCGACGGCATCGCGCAGACCGTCATAGGTCAGCGAATACCCGCCGGCGTCGACGGAAGCGCCCTGCTTCATCTCGACCACCGTCTCGGTGCCGAACGTCGTTGCTGCGAAAATACCGAGCACCGTCACTCCGAGGCCGAAATGGGCGATCGCCGTGCCGAACACCGAACGCGGCAGGCCGGCCAGCCGTTTCAGGCCGACCGACAGCCCGACCTTCGGAAAATTGCCGCGATACCAGAGGTCGGCGAAGGCGCCGATCATCCCCCAGAACCCGAGCACCAGGCCGAAGATCGCCATGACCGGCCCGCCGTTCTGCATGTAGAAGAACACAAGGCCCGCTGCCAGTGCCAGGCCTGTGAAGACATACAGCCGCTGCAGGGCGCCCAGGAGATCGCCGCGCTTCCAGGCGAGCACCGGACCGAACGGCACGGCGACCAGCAGCGGCAGCATCAGCAGGCCGAAGGTCATATTGAAGAACGGTGCGCCGACCGAGATCTTTTCGCCGGTCAGCGTTTCGAGGATCAGCGGATAGAGCGTGCCGGTCAGCACCGTCGCTGTCGCCACCGTCAGGATCAGGTTGTTGAGCACCAGCGCGCCCTCGCGCGAAATCGGCGCAAAGATGCCGCCCGCCTTCAGCATCGGCGCCCGCCAGGCAAACAGCGCGAAGGCGCCGCCGATGAAGATGCCGAGAATGCAGAGGATGAAGATGCCGCGGGTCGGATCGGTCGCAAACGAATGCACCGAGGTCAGCACGCCCGAGCGCACCAGGAAGGTTCCGAGCAGCGACAGCGAAAAGGTCATGATCGCCAGAAGCACGGTCCAGATCTTCAGCGCCTCGCGCTTTTCCATGACCAGCGCCGAATGGAGCAGCGCCGTGCCCGCGAGCCAGGGCATGAAGGAGGCGTTCTCGACCGGGTCCCAGAACCACCAGCCGCCCCAGCCGAGTTCGTAATAGGCCCAGTAGGAACCCATGGCGATGCCGGCGGTGAGGAAGGTCCAGGCGGCGAGCGTCCACGGCCGCACCCAGCGGGCCCAGGCGGCATCGATGCGGCCTTCCAAGAGCGCCGCGACGGCGAACGAAAAGCAGACCGAGAAGCCCACATAACCGAGGTAGAGAAGCGGCGGATGAACCGCCAGGCCGAGGTCCTGCAGCACCGGATTGAGGTCCTGTCCCTCGGCCGGCGCCGGATCGAGGCGCAGGAACGGATTGGAGGTCAGGAGGATGAAGAACAGGAAGGCGGTCGAGATCCAGGCCTGGACAGCCAGCACGTTGGCCCTCAGCGTATCCGGCAGGTTGCGGCCGAAGACAGCGACGAGCGCGCTGAAGAACACCAGGATCAGCAGCCAGAGCAGCATCGACCCTTCGTGATTGCCCCAGACACCCGAGAACTTGTAGATCAGCGGCATCAGCGAATGGGAATTCTCCCAGACGTTCGCAACCGAGAAATCCGAGACCATGTAGGCCCAGGTCAGCACGCCGAAGGAAAAGGCCACGAGCGCGAACAGCACCAGCGAACCGGTCGGCGCCAGCGCCATCATCGCCAAGTCGCCGCGCCGAGCGCCGACGACCGGCAGCACCGAGACGATCAGCGCGGTTGCGAGCGCCAGAACAAGTGCATAATGGCCGATCTCGATGATCATCTCGTTGCCGTCCCCTTCGCGCCATCGGGCTGGCTCTGGTTGCCTTCGCCCTCGTTCCAGACGCCCTGCGCCTTCAGCCGGTCGGCGACTTCCTTGGGCATGTAGTTCTCGTCATGCTTGGCGAGCACGCTGTCGGCCACGAAACCGCGCGATGCCGCATCGAACGCGCCTTCGGTCACCACGCCCTGGCCTTCGCGAAACAGGTCCGGCAGGATGCCCGTGTAGGTGACCGGCACGCTGCCGATTCCGTCGGTCACCGTAAAACTCACGGTCGAACCCTGGCCGCGCTTCACCGATCCTTCGGCCACCAGCCCGCCAAGCCTGATGCGGGTGCCGGGCTTGAGGTCGGCCTTGGCGAGATCGGCCGGCATGAAGAAATAGGCGACCGACTGGCTGAAGGCGAACATGACGAGCAGCACCGCGACGAGGATGAAGCTCATGCCGCCCGCGATCACCGCCAGCCGTTTCTGTTTGCGGGTCATTGCGCCACTCCTTCGACGGTGATCCCCATCTCGTTGGCGAGCGCCACCAATTCTCCCGATGACGGGAACTGCTTGAGGCCGCTCTTCAAGGCGTCCTCGGCCCTGGATTTGTCGCCGAGCACGGAATAGGAGCGCACCAGCCTCACCCAGCCTTCGAGATTGTTCGGGTCCTGCTTCAGCCGTTGCGCAAGGCTGTCGACCATGCCGCGGATCATCGCCTGCCGATCGCCCTGCGACATGTTTGCGGCCGCCGCCACATCTGACTGGGACGGATTGCCGGGCGCCTGCGCCGTGTCCTGTCTCGTCACGATGGTGCCGCCGTTCTTGACGATATGCTGGTTGATGAGCTGCATCCACGGCGCATCGGCCGGCGAGCCCTTGGCAATCGCCTCGAACTGCGCCCTCGCCTCTGCCGCCCTGCCGGCCTGTTCGAAGCCGAGGCCGACATAGAAACGCGAACGCGGATTGTCCGGATCGAGCTTCACCGCCTGCTCGAAGGCGGAACGCGCGTCCTCGGTGACGATCCCGTCATTCGATGCGACCAGCGTTTCGCCGAGCCCGGCCAGCCGGACGGGACTTGGCCCAAGAATGCGGATCGCATTGCGATAGGCCATCTCGGCGTCGCCAAGCCGCATGGAGCGGAAATAGATCGGCGCAAGCAGATCCCAGCCGGCGCCGTCATTGGGATTTTCGGCCAGATGCCGCTCCGCCTTGGCGACCAGCAGCGCGACATTGTTGCCGGGATTGGCAAGCCGCGCTTCAAGCGGCTGGTCCGGCAGCCCGGGATTGCCGAGCGCCAGGTAGAGACAGAGCCCGACGAGGGGCGGCACCAGCGTGACCAGAGTGGTGGCGAGCGCATATTTTCGCGCCTTCGGAGCGGCGATCTCCTTGCCCTCCCCGGCACCGGCCGCGGCCAGTAGCCGGCGGCCGATTTCGGCGCGGGCGTATTCCGCTTCCTCCGCATTGATCAGGCCCTGGGCCCGGTCGCGGTCCAGTTCGGCCAGCTGGTCGCGATAGACGGCGACCTCTCCGGCACGGTCAGCAGACGCTGTTTTGGTGGCTCGGGCGAAAGGCAGAATGAGGATTGCCGCAACGGCCGCCGTCAGAGCTGCGAGGATGATCCATAAAACCATAGTGGCCCAATACTGCAACGGCCCGCGCTTTCCAACAGCGCAGCCGGCGTTGACGCGAATTTGAGGCCTTTGGCCGCAAGTTCAAGCCTGCATATGGAGCCGATCCGATCTGGCGGCCATGACCCATGTCAAACGGCCGCAGAGGAAATCAGGTAAGCGGCGTCCAGGTGCCGTTGGAATTGCGGCAGGCAGCGCCCCGCGCCGTCATGTCGCGGCCATTCATGGTTACCGTATGGCGATACTGACGGCAGTTTTGAGTGCCTACCTGATAGGGGGCGTTGGCGATCACCTGGCCGTTCGCGTCGTCACCCTTCCAGGTGATTACTTCGCCGCCCGCCGCCCCTTCCAAGGCGCGATATTCCGCCTCGAGGGCGCGGGAACGGTCGCTTGCCGATAGCGTTGCGCCGCTGCGGCCGACGATGCCGCCCTGCAGCGCGGAAATATAGGATGTGGATGGCGAGGGCCGCGGTGTCAGAAGGCCGCGCGTGCCGCCGGTCCCCGCTCCTGAAGACGTGCCGCAGCCTGCCAGCAGGCCGGCAACCACAAGCGATGAAACGGTATTTCGAAGGCTCAATAATCGCATCGTGTCGGAAACCGGTCGCGGCTCGTTTTCTTCGGAAATCTCGCCGAGACTGGTCCGGTCCCGGCATGGCATCATTATGGCGTCATTGGGAAAACACACAAATCCGACGATCTTTCAGTCTCCCCGCATATTAGCAGACATATAGAAATGCCTCTTCCGACAAAGATATAGCAGGCGATCCATCCGTCCATAAGCAATGGCAGGGAATAGGCCGATGTTGCCCTTACGCCACAGTCATGCTGGACCGTGTTGCGAATATCGGACGATCACGGACCTTCCTTGGCGACGCTCGGAAGCAGAAGCTGCGCTCTCAGGCCACCCCGTGCTCCGCGCGTCAGCTCGACCGAGCCGTGATACTCGCCGGTGATCTCGCGCACGATCGACAGTCCGAGCCCGGCGCCCGGCTTGCTCTCGTCGAGGCGCCTGCCGCGTTTCATCGCTTCATGGATCTGATCCGGCTCCAGTCCCGGGCCGTCGTCCTCGACAGCGACCTCGACCCAAGAGCGCCGGGCGGTTTCGCCTTCGCCGGATTGAGGTCCGGATGTGGGCGTCGCCGTGATCCAGACGCCGGTTTCGCAGAAGCGTGCGGCATTTTCGAGCAGGTTGCCGACCGTCTCCTCGACGTCCTGCTGTTCCATGGCAAGCGCCACGCCCGGCGGAAAGACCGACAGGTGGAACTCCTTTTCCGGATTGAGCCGTCGCATCACCCTGACCAGGCGTTCCAGCGCCGGCTCGAGCTCGGTCCGGGCAAGCAGCGATTCGCGCTGGGCGGCGATGCGCGCGCGGTTCAGGTAGGATTGCACCTGCGCCTGCATTCCCTCCGCCTGCGACCGCACCATGTCCGACTGCACCTTTTCGACGGCACGCGATTCGTTGAGCAGAACCGCGATCGGCGTCTTCAGCGAATGGGCGAGATTGCCGACCTGCATGCGTGCCCGCTCGACGATGCGGCGGTTGCTTTCGATCAGTGCGTTGATGTCGCTGGCAAGCGGCATGATTTCGCGCGGAAACTCGCCTTCCAGCCGCTCCGCTTCGCCGCGCCGCACCTTTTCGAGCGAGCGTCGCGCGCCGTCGAGCGGCTGCAGCCCGTAAAGGATCGCCAGGCCGTTGACGACCAGGCTGCCGAAACCGAAGACGGCAAGGGCGATATAGAGACTGCGGGTAAAGGCCTGGATATCCTCCTCGACAACCGCGAGATTGCCCGACACGCGGAAGCGCGCGGCGCGGCCTTCGCCGTCGAGTACGACTTCGGTTTCAGCGACCAGAACATGGTTCTTGTAGGCGTCGATCGCGGGATAGAAGCGCTCGTAGCGATTGTTGAAGGGTACCGCCAGGATCGACGGCACGCTGATGTTCGAGGTGCCGAGCGAGGAGGAGGACAGCGGCGTCGCTGCGAAGGTGCCGAGGGGCTCGATGATCCAGTACCAGCCGGTCTCGGGCTGCGAGAAACGCAGGTCGCCGAGCTGAGGGCTGCCGGCGAGCTTGTTGTCGTCACCGATCGTGATCGAGTTGATGACGTTATAGAGCTGGGCGCGCAGGAGGTCGGTGAAGGCGCGTTCGGCCGACTGCCGGTAGAGCTGCGAGATGACGATCGAAATGACGACCAGAGCCAGCGCCGACCACAACGTGGCCAGAAGCAGCACGCGGGCAGTCAGCGATCTTGGTCCGATCATCCGGAATTTAGGGCGCATCGTTTGGCGCTTGCATCCTGTAGCCGAGTCCGCGGACCGTCTCGATGAGGTCGACACCGAGCTTCTTGCGAAGCCGGCCCACGAAAACTTCGATCGTATTGGAATCGCGGTCGAAATCCTGATCATACATATGCTCCACAAGCTCGGTGCGGGAAACGACCTGCCCCATGTGATGCATCAGGTAGGACAGCAGCCTGAATTCGTGCGAGGTGAGCTTCAGGGCGACGCCTTCGACGCTCGCCTTGGAAGCCTTGGTATCGAGCCGCACAGGCCCGCAGACGATTTCGGAGGATGAATGCCCCGCCGCCCGGCGGATCAGCGCCCGAACGCGGGCAAGCACTTCCTCCACATGGAAGGGTTTTGCGACATAGTCGTCGGCACCGGCATCGATGCCTGCCACCTTGTCGCTCCAGCGGTCGCGGGCCGTCAGCATCAGAACCGGCATGCCCTTGCCTCCGGCACGCCATTTCTCGACGACGGTGATGCCGTCCATGACCGGCAGGCCGATATCGAGGATCACCGCGTCATAAGGCTCGGTTTCGCCCAGATAGTGGCCTTCCTCGCCATCGAAGGCCTGGTCGACCACATAACCCGACTCCTTCAGGGCGTCGGAGAGCTGCCGGTTGAGATTGACGTCGTCTTCGACCACCAGAATGCGCATGCACCGCCCCTCGAATGATATGCCGGCAGCGGATCACCGCCGGAGCCGCCTTACATCGGAACCCTGACGGTCACCTTGCGCGGTCTTTGATTGCCATCGCCTTGGACGAGCACCGTCACGACACAGGTCTGGCCATCGGAGGAGGGCTGAGCGGAAAGAAGCCGCCCGCCGGTTTCGCGCACCACGCGCGACGCCGCCGAACCGCAATCGCCTGCGACGAGGACGAGATAATCACTCGCAGAGACCTTTTCCGGCAAAAAGCCGGCGAAACCGGCAAGGCCGGCGGTCAATATCGCGATGATTGGCAGTCGCGCCATGGTTACAATTTCCACTCACAAGACAAACAGGATTCATGTCCAAAGCATGTGATGGATTATGTAGCCAAAGGCGGCTGAATGGCAAATGAATGGTCCGTAATGCTTTCCTTCATCGGGCTATTTTCCCCTGATTCCGGTCTGGGCCGCGATACGACCGTAGATCGCGAAAAACCCGCCGGCAGCCCCCGCCAGCGTCACCGCAAGCTCTGCGAGGTCTGCCTGGACATCTGCTCCGAGCTGAATACCCGTGACTTGCAGAAGCGAGGCGGCTACCGCAATCAACCCGCCCCAGACCGTTTTCGACTGATACCACACCTTCATGCCATCCATGTTTATCTCCTTGTTTCAACCTAGAATACAACGACCGCCTCGGCCGGGACGCCGAGCGGGACCGCCCGGCCCATCTGCCGGACCCGCAACGAAAGGCTCGATTGGATACCGCCGAAATCGGCAATCTCGTCGGCCGCCGGATAGGTGAAGGCGGGTTCCGTCACCTCGACCATGCGCCTGACGATGGGCCCGTCCAGCACCTCGAGCCGGTAGCGCTCCTCAGGTTCGTCCAGAGGGATCTCTGTCCCGTCCCAATTGTCCGCCTCGACCCTGCCACGCCTCACCCAGGTCAGCCGGGCATCGCCGCCGACCTGCCGCTCGCCGCGGATATGGACCGGCGAAAGCGGCGTCTCGGCGCGCATGCCGCCCGCAAAGCCATGCGGGCCGGAACGTCCGCCGGCCTGCCCCAGGCTTTCCGCCAGCCAGTTCATGGCCAGACCGCGCTCCTCCGCCGACAGTCCCAGCGGCACAACCGCCTCGTCGAGCACGACGACGGCTGCACCCGCTGCGGCGCCCGCCAACATGGCATCCTCGGTCCCCGCCAGCCCGCGCAACAGGTTCGACAGCGACCAGCGATTCGGGCTGGTCTCTTCGGCTGCAGCAAAGCCGAGCACTTCCCAGGCGCCGTTCTGCGCTTTCACGGCAACACGGTTTTCGCCATTCAACACCGCCTGCTCGTCCGCCGACGACAGGCCGCCGAAAAACAGTTCGATCTCCACGGTCGGACCTCGATCGAAGCGCCCGATCGCGCCGTCCGAAAGCGGCGCCGCCAGAATGCCGACCCTTGCCGGCCGGTCGAGCACTGAGCGCGTGCGATACCCTTCCGTCGTCACGGAGGAGGATAGTGCCATCCGCCGCCACGGCCGGCAGAACCCCGCAACGCGGGCGAAGCTCGCCGCCTCGCCGGGCGCAAACCGCGGCAGATCGAGGAAGTGCAGTACAGGCGCAAATGCGTCGGAGACGGCGCTACCGCCATTTCTGTACCCCTCGCCGATCGCATAATTCAACGGCGCGAGCGGCGCATGGTGCCGCGCCTCGATCCGCCGCGCTGCGCCCTCTTCGATCCGTTCGACGATGAACGTCCCCTCCGGGCCAGCGGCATCCGACAGAGCCAGTCGCACCGCATCGCCGGGCTCGACGGCAATATCCGCCGGCGAAAGCGCAAAACTCAACGACCGCCTCGCGACCCTGTGCGTGCGCAGCAGCGTCTCGACCGCACCGAGTGACGTTTCCTCGGGCAGCACGGCCGGCAGGTCGTAGCTCAGGATGCGCTGGCTTTCCGCCCGCGCCCGCCGCGAGCGCACACCCGCCTGTTCGTAGTCCAGGTTCGGATTGTAGGAGGTCAGCACCGCCTCCGCCGCGAAATCGCTGTCATGCCCCCGGTTTTCCGACCACAGCGGCTCATCCTCTATATCGGCAATGACGGCGATCTCCTTCGCCGCCAGGCTCGCCGTCAGCCGCGACCGAAAGCGCAGTCTGCCGCCGTCTTCGGCGACATCCACCTGAAAGACCTCGAGCAGCGGCTCCAGAAGCGCCCTCGCGGAGGTCACCTCGCCCTGCACGTAGCCAGTCAGGTCGCCGCTCACTTCCGAAACGTCGAAATCTTCAAAACCATGCTCCGTCAGGATCGCGGCAATGGCATCGGCAAGCGTAGTTCCGCCCAGCCGGCCATTGAGCCAGTGGCCGGTGCGCCAATTGCCGCCATCGCTCCAGGCCGAAAGATCGCCGGGAAAGGCCGGAACAGGCCGGGCATCCCAGGTCCAGACAAAGACGTGGTCTGGATCCACCATGCCAGTCGGCGGCGCTTCGCCCTGCCACCAGCCATGATGCGCTTCCAGAAACCGACGCTGCATGCTGTCCGACCGCCCGCCGCTCGAAAAATACGGCCGAGCGCTTTCGGCCGATTTCGGGTCGGTAAAGGCATTCGGCTGGTTGGCGCCCTTGTCGACCGCCGGGCACCCGAGTTCGGTAAACCAGATCGGCTTCATGCCGGGCACCCAGGCCGTAGGCATTATAGTCTCGGCACCGCCCACACGGTCATGATGCTGGTTGGACCACCAGCCCAAGAGATCCTTGTAGCGATAGACCCACGGCTTGCCCGCCAGCCCGTCCGAAATTGGCGATCGCACCCGGTTCCGCCGGTCCGCATCGCTGGCGTAATACCAGTCGAAACCCTCGCCGGCAGCGATCTGCGCCGCCATCGCCTGGGCATCATCCGCAAGCCGAAAGCCATCCGGATTTTCCGCGACAAGATCCTCGTCGCGCCAATCGCCGAGCGGCATGTAGTTGTCGATGCCGACCGCATCGATATCCGCCGAAGCCCAGAGCGGATCGAGATGGAAATGCACCTCGCCCGAACCGTCCTGCGGGTGATAGCCGAAATATTCGCTCCAATCGGCGCCGTAGGTGAGCTTCGTCCCCGTCCCGACGATCGCCCGCACATTCGCCGCAAGCCGAACCAGTTCCTGCACAAAAGGAAAGATCCCCGTCTCGTCGCGCAATTGCGTCAGCCCGCGCAGCTCCGAGCCGAGGATGAAACCATCGACCCCGCCCGTGGCCGCCGCCAGGAAGGCATAATGCAGCACCATGCGCCGGTATCCCTCGGAACCCGCGCTGAAAGCCTGCACCTGCGCCCGCGCTTCCGCAGTCTTGTCCGCCGACACCGGGAAACAGGTGATCCGCCCGCGCCAGGGAAAGGCCGCCTGCTCAACTCCGCCATAAGGGTCCGGTCGGGCATTGCCGGGCGGGATATCCATCATCACGAACGGATAGAGATAGACCTTCAGCCCACGCGCCCTGAGGTCGGCGATCGCCTGCGCCACGCTCGCATCGCTCGGCGTGCCGCCGAAAGCCGGCCCACTGATCTGGCTCACCAGATGCGCGCCACCGCGCGACATCCCGGCCACGGACCACTCCGCGCTTTCCTCCCACCGCTCGGGCACCTCGACGCCCGGCACGATCCGGCAATGCCCTGCCCTGAGATCCGTTCCGAACCAGGAGACCACCAGCGCCACCCGCTCGAGGTTCGGGCAGAGCGCCCGCAGCTCGTCGAGCGACGCCTGCCAGTCGGTTCCGGATGCCAGCGTGTGGCGATTGAGAATGCGCGCGCTGCCCTCGCCGGTCTTCTCCGTCACCGGCACCGTCGCATAACCATGTTCGGTCGCGCCCGGAGTGATCGTCACGGCGCGTATCTGATGTTCGAGCCTGCCCACCGGCCGCAGCACCTCGAACTGCAGGAGCGGGATGCGATTGCCGAAACTGTCGAGCGGCAGCCGTTCGAACACCACATAGGCCAGTCCGCGATAGGCCGGCGCATTGCCTTCGCCCTGCTTCGCCTCGATCAGCGGATCGGGCAATTGCTCCCCGTCGCCACGATAGACCCGCATCTCGATCGCCGTCAGATCGAGCTCACGCCCATCGGCCCAGAGCCGCCGCACACCAGTGATCGGCTCCTCGCAGAGCCCGACCGCCAGGTTTGCGAAATAGCGAAACGTCTCCACCCGCGGCCCGCTGGTCGCTTTGCCGCCGGAGCGCTCGCGCGTCACCTCCTCCTCGAAACGCGTCGCCCAGATCAGCGTGCCGCCGATCCGCGCCGTCCCGTAGATGCGGTTGATCGCCGTACCCTCGTCCGCACCCGGGATGCGTGCAGTCGCAAGACGAGGCCCGGAGATGGTCGCGCCGCTGCCGCCGATCAGCGCCCGATCGACCAT
>PVBG01000004.1 GCA_002968845.1 Neorhizobium tomejilense
CGCCCGCCCGGCGTTCTGCCCGCAGTTGCATCCGGGAAAGCCAGGATACGGTGCGCGGGCACGTAGACGTCTTTCAGGATCAGGCTCTTGGAACCGGTACCGGCCAGACCGACGACGTCCCACGTCTCGGCGATCGTATAGTCGCTTGCAGGCACCAGGAGAAAGGACGGGACGGCGCGGTCTCCCTCGATTTTTGGCGGGATGATGGCAGCGCACAATGCCCACTGCGCATTTTCGCAACCGCTCGCAAAGGCCCAGTCGCCGGAAAGGCGAAATCCGCCCTCCACGCGCTCCGCCATGCGCGTCGGCGCATAGGAACCGCATACAAGTGCATCGGGGTTCGTGCCCCAGACTTCCTGCTGAACCCGTTCATCGAACATCGCAAGAAGCCACTGATGCGCCGAGAGAAGTCCCGCGACCCAGCCGGTCGAAGCGCAAGCCGACGACAGCTCGATATTGGCATCGACAAGCTCTGCAAAGGAGCCCTGGTCGCCGCCGAAGCGGCCCGGCTTGACAATATCGAAATACCCGACGCCGCGCAGCAGGTCGATATTGCGGGCCGGCACGCGCCCCGCCTTCTCGGTATCACGAGCAGTGGCGCGGATCTCATCAAGAACCGGCGCGATGCGCTGGGCAAGACATGCGTTTTCTGCCCGCATCGAAGCGGGAAACAAGGTTGCTGTACTGTTCATGGAACTGCCCTCAGTTATGGGAGGTAAAAGGCGCGTGCTGTGGCGCGCAATAATTCGAGTTTTCGTACATTAACGGGGTGGTATCGTTGGAAAGACGGGTGTCTATCACTTGGCCGATGAAGATCGTATGCGTTCCATAGGGAACGGCACCCATGCGACGGCAAATCACGGCGGCATGGGCCGAATCCAGGACCATCATGCCCCGTTCATGGCGAACCCAATCGGCCGCTTCGAACCGGCGTTCCGGAGCGATCTTTCCGCTGAACCCTTCCGATACAGAAACCTGTTCGTGCGTCAAAACGCTGACGGCAAATTCCGGCACTTCCAGCAGCATGTCGTGCAGGTAAGTGCGGTTGTTCAGGCAGATAATCAGCGACGGCGGATCCATGGAAAGCGATGTCACCGCCGTTGCGGTCATGCCGTGGTCGGCTCCATTGCGACAGGCGGATATCACGGTAACCGTCGCCGGAAACCTGCGCATGGTTGCGCGAAACGCATCGCTGATAGGCGGAATTGCCGGCATGAGGCCGGCGGCAGCTGTGGCAGACATGAGTTCCTCCCGAGTCTCCTTGGGGTTAAATTATTGCAAACGCAACTATTGTCAATGCAAATTTTTGATGGCGAGCAGTTTCTCATTCAATGCTGCTCCTTTTTGCGAAGTGATCCAGCGGCTCGTGTTGTCATTTGGGCCATTTAGGTGCATGTCGGAACAAGCCGCGGTCAACCGCACACGAGATTTCGCCAGCAGACTGAGACATGTACAAACTTACCGATTCAGTTCCCTACCTGCTCAACCGTGCGGGCGTGCGTATCGCCGAGGTCTTCTCACAACGAATTGCCGAGAACGATCTCAGCGTCGCCATGTATCGAGTGTTGGCAATGTTGAGGGAGCGCAAGGAAAGCACGCTTGGGGACCTTGCCGACGTCGTCTCGGTTGAAATCTCCACCCTCTCGCGGCTCGTCGGCACGCTGGCGAAACGCAAGCTGGTCTCCAGAACCCGTCCCGAGGACAATGGCCGTATCGTCATCGTTCGGTTGACCCCACAGGGAGAGGCCCTGACCGAGAAGCTGATGCCGCTTGCCATGGAACTCGAGGCCACGGCTGTGCAGGGCATGTCCAAAGAGGAGGTCACCGCCCTGAAAAGTGCGTTGAAGCGGATGCACAGCAATCTGCCGGCCATGTCCGGAAAAGGGAAAACCAGCGACCAATAACTTTTGCACTTGCAAATATTTTATCTGCAAGTATCTAATGGCGCGTCAATCGTTGTCCTGGCATCATCTCTCTTTGGGATGAGGGTCCGGTGTGGGAGGAAACACACCGACGACGATCCGGAGGATTTGTACATGGATCGATGCTGGCCTGCCGATGGCGGGAGCGTACTTCCTGTACTCAAATGTGTGGGGAGGAAAAATGACCATACAAGATGTCGCTATCGCCAAGGCACGCGTCCGCAGCCCGAACATGATCATCGCCCTATGCGGCCTGTTGATCCTTTTCGATGGGTATGACCTTATCGTTTATGGTGCGGTCGCACCTTCGCTGCTTCGAGAGGCAAGCTGGGCTCTGACGCCCGGCATGGTCGGAAGAGCCGCGTCAATCACCCTGTTCGGGATGCTGCTGGGCGCCCTGATTGCCGGAACCCTTGCCGACAGGATCGGCCGCCGCAAAGTCATAATCGGGAGCCTCCTGAGCTTTTCGGTGATGATGATCGGCAGCGGTTTGGCTCCGAGCTTCCTGATTTTCGAAGGAACCCGTTTTCTCGCCGGTCTTGGCCTGGGCGCGCTGTTCCCGACGGTAACTGCCTTGATCATCGAGTTTTCTCCGCCCAAGCGGAAAGCCATGGCCTACTCGACGGCGCTTCTCGGCTATCTCGCCGGCGGCATCATCTCGGGCATTCTCGGCATTATGCTGATCGAGACTTACGGTTGGCGCGTGCTGATGTTCATCGGCGGCGCACCGATACTGCTTCTTCCGCTGTTCCTGCGCCTCCTCCCGGAATCGCCGGAATGGCTGGCGACCAAGAACCGCCAGGCAGAAGCCAATCGGATTGCAGATCAGTATGGGTTGCCCAATCCCAATCCAAGGCCTGCTGCTCTGCGTCAGGTAGGCATCAAGTCGCTGTTTTCCGAAGGCCGCCTGCTGCCGACCCTGAACGCCTGGGGCATCCATTTCTGTTCGCTTCTGCTTACTTTCGGCATGGTGAACTGGCTGCCGACGATCATGAACAAGATGGGCTACGACCTCGGTTCCGCCCTTCTCTTCTCCGTCACGCTCAATCTTGGTGCGGCAGTCGGCTTGCTGATCGGCGCGAGAATTGCCGACCTTGGCAACGTCAAGATGGTCGTGGCTGGAATGTTCCTCCTCGGCGCATGCTCGATCTGGATGCTGACCCAGGTAAGCCAGGGCCTTCAGGTCTACGGTCTGGTTGCGCTGGCTGGAACCGGAACGATCGGAACGCAGATTCTAGCCAATGTCCTGGTCGGAAATCTCTACCCGGTCGAAATTCGCGGCACCGGCCTTGGCTTTTCGCTGGGCATCGGTCGCGTCGGGGGCATGATCGGGCCCGCCATCGGCGGTGCAGTCCTGGGAGCAGGACTTGCACCGCAATGGAACTTCTACATCTTCGCGACCGTCGGTGCGGTGGGCTGCGTTCTCGCTCTGGCGACACTGCTGTACAAGAAAAAGACTGTTTGAGCTCTCGCCCGGGCCTCGGCAGGTCAAGGGAATCCTATTCTGCAGGTATTGAACCCAAGAATGTAGGAGGCGGCTTCTCAAAAGCCGCCTCCTACTCTTGTTGTCCGGGCAGAGGCGCGGCTTCAATTCCACTGACGCCAACCCTGTCGATCCTGTTCGATCGCTAGAAAGCCAGTTGCACCTTCATCGACCGGGTTCTGTCGCCGGCAGTCTCAAAAGCCTCCACGGCCTTGTCGACCGGGAAGATACCGGTGAGCAGCGGCTTCAGATCGACGCGGCGTTTTCCGATAAGATCCACGGCAAGACCGAATTCCTCATGAAAACGGAAGGTGCCCTTCATCTCGATTTCCTTGGCGACGACGATGTTCTGCGGGATGGCGACGTCGCCGCCGAGACCTAGCTGGACCACCGTCGAGCGGGGCCGGAGCACTTCCAGGCCGGCTCGTACGGCGCGTTCGTTGCCGGAAGCCTCGAACTGAACGTCGAAATAGCCCTTGTTTGCGGAATAGGCCACAAGCTGTTCCGGATTGCTGGCGACGTCGATGACCCGATCGGCACCGACCGCCAGCGCCTTGTCGAGGACCGCACCCATGACGTCGGTCGCGACGATCTCTCGGGCACCATGGGCACGGGCAGCGATGATCGCCAGCGCACCGATCGGACCGCAGCCGGTGACCAGCACGCGCTTGTCCGCAAGCGAGCCGGCGCGGGCCACCGCATGCAGCGTGACCGCGAACGGCTCCGCCATCGCCGCTTCGTTGATCGACACACCGTCCGCTATCCTGTGGCACTGCCACCGTTCGGCAACCAGGCGCTGGCGGAACGCGCCCTGGATATGCGGCATCGGCATGGCGCTGCCGTAGAAGCGCATGTTCAGGCAATGGTTCTGCTGCCCCTTCAGGCAGTAGTCGCAGGCATTGCAGGGACGGCTCGGCGAGACCGCCACCCGGTCGCCGACGGCCAGTCCGGAAACGCCCGCCCCCAGTGCCCTGACCGTACCGGCAACCTCGTGGCCGAGGATCATCGGTTCGCGGACGCGCACCGTACCGAAGCCGCCGTGGTTATAATAATGCAGGTCGGAACCGCAGATGCCGCCGGCCTCGATGGCGACCTCCACCTGTCCGGGCCCGAGCGCCTCGACCTCCCTCTCTTCGACGCGCAGGTCCTTGGCGGCATGAATGACGACGGCTTTCATGGACTTATCCTCAGAGAACGGGTGTCGGCAGGGCGGCGCCTGCAAAATGGGCGGCAAGGTTGTCGCGCACCAGCTTGCCCATGGCCTTGCGGGTTTCGATCGTGCCGGACGCATGGTGCGGTTGCACCAGCACATTGCCGAGCTTCAGGAACCGCGGATCGAGCTTCGGCTCGCCTTCGAACACGTCGAGCGCCGCAGATCCGAGCGCTCCGCTTTCGAGTGCGGCGAGTAGCGCTTCCTCGTCGATGTTGGAGGCCCGCGAGATGTTGATGAGCATGCCTTCGGGCCCGAGCGCTTCGATCACATGCCTCGAAACAATATGGCGCGTGACAGTCGAGGCCGCCAGCGTCACGAACAGGAAGTCCGAATGCCGGGCAAGTTCCACCGGATCGGCGATGAACGTCATCCCTTCCGCATAAGGTTTTGCGGCAACATCGCTATAGGCGATGTCCATGTCGAAGCCCTTGAGGCGCTTGGCGACCTCGAAGCCGATGCGACCGAGGCCGAGCACGCCCGCTCTTCTCCCCCAGACGCGACGCTTCAGCGGATAAAGGCCCTTCTCCACCCAGCTTCCGTCCCTCACCCATGTCTCGGCGCCGATCATACCGCGCGATTGGACCAGCATCATCGCGACGCCAAGGTCGGCAACGTCGTTGGTCAGGACATCGGGCGTATTGGTGACCCGGATGCCGCGCGCGCGGCAGGCGTCGAGATTGACTGCGTCATAACCGACACCATAGACCGAGACGATCTCCAGCTTCGGCAGCCTGGCGATCAGTTCGGCAGAGGCGCCGAGCTCACCCCGCGTGGCGATGGCGCGAATGCCGTCCGCGTGGTCCTGAACAAATGCATCGCGGTCTTCAGCCTCGTAGAGCTTGCGCACGTTGTACTGCGCTTCCAGTTCGACGAGATCCCATTCCGGGTAAGGCCCGACGAGCAGGATGTCCGGCTTGGCCATCGAATTCCTCCATTGTGATGTAGATGATGGTTTGTCGCCGCCCGTTTGGCGGGCTTCCCTAAAGGCAGGTTGTGATGCCGCCGTCGACATAGAGCGTGTGCCCGTTCACAAAGGAGGAAGCCTTGCCGGCGAGAAACACCGCTGCCCCGACGAGCTCTTCGACATCGCCCCAGCGGGCTGCCGGCGTGCGTTTCTCAAGCCAGGAGGAGAATTCCGGGTTATCGACCAACGCCTGGTTCAAGGGTGTCTTGAAGTAGCCGGGTGCAATCGCATTGACTTGCAGGCCGTGCTTTGCCCAATCCGCGCACATGCCGCGGGTCAGGTTCTTCACCGCGCCTTTGGTGGCCGTGTAGGGAGCGATGCCCGGGCGTGCCAGCTCGCTCTGCACCGAGGCGATGTTGATGATCTTCCCCTGCCCTCGGCCGATCATGTACTTGGCCACCGCCTGGCCGACATAAAAGACACTGGAGACGTTGGTCTTCAGCAATTGCTCCCAGCGATCGGCCGGAAATTCCTCCAGCGGGCTGCGGAACTGCATTCCGGCATTGTTGATCAGGATGTCGATCGGACCGATCCCGTGCTCGATCGCATCGACCCCGCGTTTGACGGCATCGGGATCGGTAACGTCGAAGTCGGCCGCCCTCGCCTCGTAGCCTTCATTTTCGAGGCTATCGACGGCGACTTGAAGCTTCACAGGGTCGCGGCCGTTCAGCACGACCGAAGCACCATGCCGCGCAAGCCCCCGCGCAAGCGCCAGCCCAATGCCCTGCGACGAACCCGTCACCAACGCACGCCGGCCGGCCAAATCAAATAATGGGAAGGTCATTCAAACCTCTTTCCGAAAAAGAAAGTCCGGCGCTTCGCGTGACAATCGCGGCCGGGCTCAGACATCGACGATCAGGCCCTTGGCCTTCAGAACCGACTCCAGGTTGCTGACCTCGATCACCGATTTGCCCTGCTTGTAGGCAGCGATATAGCCGGCTTCGGCATCCTCGCGGGCCTGCGAAAGCCTTGCGGCCTCCTGTGCTTCAGCACGGCGGACAACGACCAGTCCATCGGCGTCGCCGACGACGATGTCGCCCGGATTGATCGTCTCGCCACCGACGATGATCGTGTCGTTCACCGCCGCAATGGTTTCCTTGACAGTACCCTTGATGCAGACGCTCAGGGAGAAGACGGGAAAGCCGAGGTCCCTCAGTTGCAGCGTGTCGCGCACGCCCGTATCGGTCACCAGGCCACCGATGCCCTTTGCCAGGCAGGCATTGGCAAGTACGTCGCCGAACGAGCCTGCCTCTTCGTATTCGCCGGCGGACACGACAATGATGTCGCCCGGCTTGGCATAGTTGATCGCGAGTTGAAGCATGATGTTGTCACGCGGCGCGCATTTGACCGTGAATGCCGGGCCGCACAGCTTCATCCGGTAATCCACCGGCTTCAGGCGTGAGGAGAGTGCTCCGCGGCGTCCCTGCGCTTCGTGGATGGTCGCCGGCGAAAATTTGGAAAGTACCTCGATGTCGGCTTTGCTCGGCCGTTCGGCGATGTCTTTGATGTGGATCATGGAAACCTCCCACGGTTAGGCCGACGGCGGGCACGTCCCGCCGCCTGCAGTCTTCGATGATTTTGCAATTGGATGGAGTACCCGGACCAAAGGCCTCAGGGGATCGGGTCGAACTTCAGTTCGGAGAGCGGCACGACCTTATCGTTACGCGCCATCTTGTATTCGGTGTTCGGGCCAAGCCACTTGTCCCAGATCTTGTTGAGGTCGCCGGAGGTGTCAAGCTTGCGGAGCACCTCGTTGATCTTGGCCGTCAGCGCCGGATTGTCCTTTGCCATGCCAATCCCGATGGGCTGGAACAGCATAGGGTCCTCGATCATCCGCATTTCCTTGCCCTTGGTCTTGGATTCGTTGACGAACTTTGTCGTCGTCATCGTATTCGCCACCATGCCACGCGCCTTGCCCTGCTGGACGGCAAGATAGGCGGATGCGGTATCCTGGAAGGTCAGCGGATCGGACTTGTTGAGCTTGATCGACATTTCCGAAGTCGAGCCCTTGGTCGAAGCGATGCGCTGGCCTTCGTAATCGACCTTCTTCTTGCCGGGATCATCGGCCGGAACGATCAGCATTTCCTTGGCAAGGTAGTAGGGATCGCTGAACTGGATCTGTTCCGCTCGGCTCAGCGTATAGGCCAGATTGGCGACAGTGATGTCGACGCGGCCGAGCTTGACTTCCGGCACGCGCGCTTCGACCGAGACCGGCTTGATTTCTGCCTTGACGCCCAGTTCCTTGGCGATCGCATTGCAGAGATCGACGTCGAAGCCGGCCATCTCGCGGGTCTTCGGATCGGGTGCCGCGAAAGGCACCACGTCGGCAAACGTCGCGCAGCGAAGTGTCTTGGCCGACATGATCGTGTCGAGTTGATCCGCCTTTGCCGGCAAGGCCGCCGAGGTACCCGCCAGCACGGCGGTAAGAGTTGCGTATTTCCAGTTCATTGCTGTTCTCCTTTGTTATTGGTGGTGAGTGTCAATGGCGCAGATCGGCGAGGAACCGTTGAGCACGGGGATGGCGGGGTGTCTTGAAAAACTCGTCGGGCGGGGCCGTTTCGAGGATCTGTCCCGCATCGATGAACCAGATGCGGTCGGCGACATCGCGGGCGAAGCCCATTTCATGTGTGACGCAGATCATGGTCATGCCCTCCGATGCCAGGCTCTTCATGACCGCCAGCACCTCGCCGACCATTTCCGGATCGAGGGCGCTGGTCGGCTCGTCGAACAGCATGACCGGCGGCTCCATGGCGAGTGCGCGCGCTATCGCCACCCGTTGTTGCTGCCCACCCGACAGCTGGCCGGGATAAGCCCGCGCCTTGTCGGCGAGCCCAACGCGATCGAGAAGCTTCAGCGCCTTCTCATGGGCGACATTCGCCGCCACGCCCTTCACGCGGATCGGCGACATCGCCACATTTTCGACCACGGAGAGGTGCGGGAACAGGTTGAAGTTCTGGAACACGAAACCGATCCGGCTGCGCAGCAGGTTGAGCTCCCTCGTCCGCATTGCCGCATGAATGTTCTGACCATCCAGGGTGATCGATCCGCTGTTGATCTCCTCAAGACGGTTGATCGTACGGATCAGGGTGGATTTCCCCGAACCGGAAGGTCCGCAGATCACCACGACCTCGCCTCGGGCAACTTCGGCGTCAATGTTCTTGAGGACCGGATAATCGCCATAACTCTTACAGACGTCCGAAAGGTGGATTGTCTGCAACTGCTGGGTCCACGCGGCTGAGGTGCTCATAGCTGCTCCGATATGATTTTGGCCGGCACCAGGGCCACCGGCGCTGCGCCGCCGGAAAGACCCGCGCGGCGGCGCGTGATGCGGCGCTCGACTATGTTGGCGACATGCGTCAGGCTCCAGCAGATCGCGTAGTAGACGACCGCGAGGATGAGGAAGACCTGGAAGGGCTGCGTCAGAAGCTGGTTGTTGACCTGGCTGGCCGCAAAAGTGAGGTCCGGGACATTGATGACATATCCGAGCGTCGTGTCCTTTATCGTCGAGACGAAGGTCGAGATGATGCTCGGGATCATGTTGTAGAGCGCCTGCGGAAGAATGATGAAGCGCATCGCTCCGAGAGAGCTGTGCCCGAGGGCACGGGCGGCATCCATCTGGCCGCTGCCGAGCGCGACAATGCCGGCGCGTACGACCTCGCTCAGGAAGGCGCCCTGGTAAACGACGAGCGTGGTCAGCATCGTCACGAAGCTCGGAACGTCTGCGCCTGTCCAGAGCGGCACGAGGAAGTAACTCCAGAGGATAAGCATCAGGAGCGGCACACCGCGGGTTATATAGACGAGTGCGGTGACCGGCCACCGCAGCAGTCGCCATTTCGAAAGGCGCGCGAGTGCCAGCAGGATGGCGACCGGGAAGGCGAGCATGATGCTGAGCGCCGACAGGATCAGCGTGTTTGCAAGTCCGCCGAGCGGGCCGTTCGGATATTGACCGATCAGCAGCAGAAGCCAGTAGTCCTGGATGATGGCGATGACATCGTTGATCATGCGCGCGCACTCCGGGCCGGATCGGCGCGCATCGAGAGATAGGCGCCGGCGCCCATGATCAGGAGCGAGAAGAACAGGTAAAGAACCGTACCGACCAGGTAGATTTCGAAGGTGCGGAAGCTCAGGTTTTCGACTTCCTTCACGGCATGCGTCAGTTCGGACGCACCGATAACGATGGCGAGACTGCTGTTCTTGAACAGGGAAACACTGTGGTTGATGAGCGGCGGAAGCGCATTGCGCACACCCTGGGGCATGACTACGAAGCGCATCGCCGAGACATAGCTGTGCCCGAGAGCCTTGGCGGCTTCCATCTGGCCCGGGCTTACGGAGCGAAGGCCGGACCGCAGGTCCTCGCTGAAATAGGCTGCCTGGCACAGGCCGAGGCCGATGACGGCGAAGATCGTTTCGGCATTGTGGGCCGCGAGCCAGGACGTCAGGCCTGGCGGAAACAGGGTGAATATGCCGAAATACCACAGCATCAGCTGCACGAGGGTCGGCACGTTGCGATGGTAGGAGACATAGGCGGCCACGGCCCTGTCGCCAAAGCGGAGCGGCGAAAACCGGATGCACAGAAGCAGCAGCGCGAGGGTCATGGCCAGCAGCCACGACCCGATATAGATGACAAAGGTCATCTCGATGCCGTGCAAAAGCATCGCGGTATATTCGGGGTTCCTCAGGATGGCCCAGAGATCGAATCCGTTCACCGCCCCGGCTCCCTAGAACTGTCCGGACCTGCGGGAGCCGGCTGCGGCCGGGCTGTCTGCAAGCCGCCCATGACCTGCAAAGTCGGCGTGATTTCCATATGCCCGATATTGACCGCGACCGGCGCGGCGATCGCGAATGCTATCGCTTCGGCGATATCGGCTGCCTGGGGCAGCTCGAAACCATCGATGAACCGTTCGCGAATACTGGGGTCGTCGCCGTGCACGTGATTGAAAATGTCCGTCGCGACCCGCCCGGGGCAGATTTCCGTCACCCGCACGCGCTTACCGAAGGCATCGATGCGCAGCTGGTTCGACAGCATGGCGACGCCGGCTTTCACTGCGTGATAGATGGAGTTGCCGCCGAAGTTGTAGTTGCCGGCGATCGAGGAAATGTTGATGACATGGCCCCGATCGCGGGCGACCATTCCCGGCACGATCAAACGGCAAATGTGCAGGACGGCACGGAGATTGACATCAACGAGAAGGTCGATATCGCTTTCGTCCGCTTCCAGAAATTTCTTCGGCCGATCGACGCCGGCATTGTTGACGAGGATGTCGAACTCGACGCGACCGGCCAGTTCGGCGAGCGTCGGGCGGTCGGTGACGTCAATCACATGAGCGATGCAGCCCGTGCGTTTGGCCAGATCCTGCAGAGCATCGCCGCTGCGGGCGATCGCGTGGACCTCGATATTCTCACGCCGAAGCCGCTCCACCACAGCGGCGCCGATACCGGAGGAGGCGCCGGTAACCAGTGCGGTCTTGTAATCGGAGAATGGCATTCGGATCCCCTTGTTGTTGCTGCAGACAGTAGCGAACCTTTAATCTCTTGCCTAAGACCGATTATTTGTGGAGCAATAAGCAACGGCTATGGAGGCTTGGCTCCGCAATGCCGGCCGGTGAGGGTCACCGGGCGAGATCGCGCTCGGCGGCGTTGCAAAAGAAGATCGCGTCTGCAAACATGTGTTTGCTCAAGACAAAAAGACAAAAATCCGAATGGACATCAGACGCCTCAAATCCTTCATCGTGATCGTCGACAGCGGCAGCATCACGCGCGCCGCCGACCTGCTGCATATCGCGCAGCCCGCGCTCAGCCAGCAGCTGGCGGCGCTGGAGGAGCATTTCGGTCAGAAGCTGCTGATCCGCAGCCAGCAGGGCGTCAGCATGACCGATGCGGGGCATGCGGTGTACCGCCATGCGCAGATCATCCTTCGCCAGATGGAACAGGCGCAGGCGGACGCTTCCGCTGCCGGCAACTCACTTGCCGGGCGCGTTTCGGTAGGGCTCGTGCCGTTCAGCAGTGCCGCCACGCTGTCCGTCGACCTGCTGGCCGAAACGCGCAGGCGCCATCCCGGCATCCTGCTCCATCTCACAGAAAGCGTCGGCCAGACCTACAGTCAGATGATCATGAACGGCCGTCTGGAAATGGCGCTGATCCACGGGGCCGGGCCGATCAAGGGCGTACGGTTCGAGCCGATCCTCAGCGAGGAGTTCTATCTTGTCGCCCACCGCGATTTTGCGATCGAAGCGGACAGCAAGCCCATTCCGGTTACCGCTCTCGACGGCTTGCCGCTTCTGATGCCGCCCGCTTACAACTTCGTTCGCCGTGCGGTCGATACCGCGTTCACGCGCAGCCGGATCAACCTGAAGGTCGTGGCGGAGGTTGAAATCGTCAGGACATTGGCGCGCGCCGTGGGCTGCGGTCTCGGGGCGACCATCATGCCGAAAGCGATCGCCGACCGTATCGTGACGGAATCAGGCGAGCCGCTGATCTGTCGGCTCGTTTCCCCGCGGATCGAGGAAACCCTGTCGCTCTGCATTGCCGAGCAGAACTCGCTGTCCGAGCCGGCATTGGCGGTCAAGAATATCCTTCTCGAGCTGACCGCGCGGCTGAGAGCATAAGGCGAGTTCCGGCATGACGCATGCCGCGCCAAATCATCCATGACCCGTCAGCGCATGTCCCTGCAGAACTGGGCGATCCGCGCGCATCCCTCATCCAGCATTTCCATGCTCGTTGCGTAAGAAATGCGGAAATGGGGGCTCATGCCGTAAGCTGCGCCTTGCACCGTCGCCACATGATGTTCGTCCACGAGAGCCATGACGAAATCGATGTCGGTCTCGATCTTCCGCCCGCCCTTGCTGGTCTTGCCGATCAAGCCGGACATGTTGGGATAGAGGTAGAACGCGCCCTCGGGCTTGTGGCAACGCAATCCCTCCACCTCTGACAAGCGGTCGAGGACGAAATCGCGCCTCTCGCGGTAGATCCCTGCCCGCTCCCTCAGGAGATCCTGTGGCCCGTCCAGCGCCGCGATGGCCGCCGCCTGCGTCACCGTGGTGATGCCACCGCCGTTCTGCCCGTTGACATTGCTGATCGCACCAATGAGCTCCTTGGAGCCGCTGGCGCAGAAGCCGAGCCGCCAGCCGGTCATGGCGTAAGCCTTTGACACGCCGTTCATGGTCAGGACACGATCATAGAGCCGGGGTTCCGCGTCGACGATGGTGCAGAATTCGAAACCGTCATAGACCAGATGTTCATAGATATCGTCAGTCAGGATCCACACGCCCGGATGGCGCAGCATGACCTGCGCGATCGCCGCCATTTCCGCGCGGGAGCAGGCCGCACCGGTCGGATTGTTGGGAAAATTCAGGATCAGCCATTTGGTGCGCGGCGTGATCGCGGCTTCCAGATCCTCCGGACGCAGCTTGAAGCCGGCCTGCTCGAAACAGGGCACCGCCACCGGAACGCCACCCGCGAACTTGACGATATCGGCATAGCTGACCCACGAGGGCGTTGGAATGACGACTTCGTCGCCGGGATTGCAGGTGGCGAGCATCGTGTTGAAGATCACCTGCTTGCCGCCGGCTGAAACCACGATCTGACTGGCATCATAATCCAGATTGTTGTCCCGCTTAAACTTCCTGCTGATCGCCGCCTTGAGCGCCGGTGTGCCGTCCATCGGCGGATATTTCGTATCACCGCCAAGCGCCGCGGCATGGGCCGCCTCGATCGCATGCAGCGGCGTCGGGAAATCCGGCTCCCCGGAAGACAGGCTGACAACCTTGATACCCTTTGCGGCCAGTTCCCGGGCGCGTTGGGTCATGGCAGCGGAGGCGGATATGGAGACGTTTTTCAGGCGATCGGCTGTGGAAGACATCGGCATTAACTTTCGACGAAGATTGGGACGGGAGACGGCCGACCAAGCAGCCAGGTGAGTCAAAGCGCGAGTTCGGCAGCCGGCGCGAGCATCGCGCCGGAGGCTTCGATCTCGCTTCGGACGACATGCGCAAGTTCAAGGGAACCGGGCGTGTCGCTGTGGACGAGGATTGACCGAGCGGGCATGGCAATGGTGTCGCCCTCGATAGTCTCAACAGTTCCGTCGAGAAGAAAGCGGCGCACCCTTGCCCGCACCGAAGCCTCATCCTTGATCACGGCGCCCGGTAGGCCGCGGACAACAAGCCTGCCTTCGGCATCATAGGCCCGGTCGGCCAGGAAAAGCGCCAGCGTCTTCAGCCGCGCCCGTTTGGCCGCCTGCTCTATTTCGCTGTCCGGCGTCACGAACACGACAAGACCCGGCGCCACCGTCGCAATGGCATCCATCATCAGATCGGCGAGCACCGGGTCGCGGTTGACCATATTGCCCATGGCGGCGTGAAAGCTGATATGCCCGACGGTGACACGCTCGCTCGCGGCGATCGCCATCAGCGCACCGAGCTGGTAGAGCATCTGCTGGCGCAACTCATCCGCCTGGAAGGGCATTTCGCGCCGTCCAAAGCCGAGCCGGTCGGGCAGGCCCGGATGTGCGCCGATGCCGACCTCGTTCGCCTTGGCAAGCCGCACCATGCGCGCCATCGTATCCGGATCGCCACCGTGGAAACCGCAGGCGATATTGGCCGACGACACGACCTTCATCATCGCTTCGTCGTCGCATAGCCGATAAGGGCCGAACCCTTCGCCCATGTCGGAATTCAGATCGATTTTCATCGGCAACTCCCTTTGACCGATCGTATTTCAGGCCATCGCCTTCAAGGCGCGTTTGACCATCTCAGATGTGGTCCGGACGTCTTCGACATAACGCGCGACCGCCTGCTCCACCGCGCGCGCCTCCGCGTGCGTGGACCGCACGAACCGCAAGCGGCTGCCTATGCGGGCCTGGCCAAGCCGCCACAGGTCGCATTCGATCACGCCGGCGATCTTCGGATAGCCACCCGCCGTGTTCGCATCGCTCATCTGGACTATGGGCTCCCCACCGGGCGGGACCTGGATCACACCGGGCACGATCCCATGGGAACGCATCTCAACCGACGCCGTCGGCTTGATGGGCTCGCCCGACAGACGATAGCCCGTACGGTCGCTACGGGAAGAAATCTTCCAGGTCTGGCTCCAGAAGGCGTCGCCGTCATTGGGAAACAGGGCATGCTCGCCACCGGGCAATGCACGGACCGGCAGCGCGCCGTCAACGAGATCCGGAAAGACGTCCCGGAGCGCCACGGCGGGCTCGATGACGGCCAGGCCGTTCGCCGGAACCGGGGCAAAGTTGGCGCAGTCACCGAGCGCGATCCGGTCACCTTTTACCAAAGGCCGACCAGCATTGCCGCCGAAGCTGCCGCGCAGGGATGTGCTGCGCGATCCCATCACCGATGGAACATCCAAGCCCCCGCCGATGGAAACATAGGCGCGCGCAAGTGTCGGAGGATGCTTCAGCTCGAGCACCTGTCCGGCCTCGGCGGTATAGGCGCACCAGGGAAGCAATTCCAATCTGTCCAGTATCGGATCGCCATCGGCGCCCGTGACCGCAAAGACGGTCCGCCGGTCGAAACGCAGGCTGAACGGAAAGGTCTGCACCTCTATCCCAGCCGCACCCTCGTCGTTCCCGACAAGGATATTGCCGATCCTCACGGCAAGCGGATCCATCGCGCCGCTGCCCGAAACGCCGATGTCGCGATACCCCGGTCGCCCCAGATCCTGAACCGTATTGAACGGGCCGGTTTCCACAATTTCGATCATAGCTCGATCCTAGCCGGCACGAACCGCACCGTATCGCCCGGCGCCATCATCGCCGGCTTGGGCGACGTCGGATCGAACATCTGCAATTCTGCGAAACCAATGGAATTCCAGCCGTTCGGGCCGGTGAGCATTGCAACGCCGGTCTGCATGCCGCCGATGGTCACGCAGCCCTTCGCCATCTTCAGCGACGGCACGGTCTTTCGCGGCATGTAGATGCGCGGATCGAGGCCGTGCAGGTAACCGAAGCCTGGAGCGCTGCCCAGGGCAAAAACACGATAGGTCGCTTCGTGATGAATACGGACGATCTCACGGTCGCTGAGCCGGGCAAGATCGCAAAGCGCGGGCAGGTCCGCCGCATGCTCCCCGCCGTAGTGAACAGGGATTTCGATCGTCTTTCCGTCCAGATCGATGCTGCGGGCATTGTCCCATGCCTCCAGCAGCCGCGCCACGACGGCATCCGGATCCTGCGGCGCCTCCTGGAATATCGTCAGAAGGTTGGTCATTCCCGGAACGATTTCGGCGATATCCCGCCAGCCTCGGACCGCCTGGGAGAGCGCCCAAATCCGGCGCTGTGCGGCGAGATCGAATTCTCCCGGCGCCTCCAGCAGGAAGGACCTCGCGCCGATCGAGGAGACCCGAGCCCGGCCGTGAGTGGCGGGCAGGATTTCGCGCAGCGGTGCATGGCTGTTGATTGTGGCAATCATGATTGAGGCTCGATCTCGAACAGGGGATCGCCGAAGCCGACCAGCGCATCGGGTTCGGCAAGCTGCTTGGTCAGAATACCTGCGCGGCCGGCACAAAGTGGAAGCAGGAGGGGGCCGACGCGAAGGAAACCGAGGATGTCTGCGGCGAGAACCGATGGCAGACGGTCGGTGGCTGCCTGCCGCGATGGGCTGCCTGGGTAAAAATGGCCGGCCATCGGCGCCTTGACGACCACCAGCGGCTGAGCCGTCGGGGCTGGCCGAGGGGTCACGGACACATCGACCCCGGCTTCATTCCCCGTGGCAATGACGATGCGCAACCGTCCGCCGGGCCAGGAGATTTCCAGGCCACTTGCCCCGGCTGCCGTCAGCGCCTCGGTGAGAAACGCGATCGTCGCGGGATCGCTGAAATCGATCGCGCTCATGGCGCTCTCCGTTGTTTCAGCCATTGCTCGAGATAGTGGATATCCGTCTCGCCGCGCGTAAACGCGCTGTCCTCGAAGAGCGCACGCAGGAAGGGAATATTCGTGGAAATTCCGTCCACCCGCGTTCCGGCAAGCGCCTCGCGCATCCTTGCCATTGCCTCCGCCCGCGTCGGCGCATGAACGATCAGCTTGGCGATCAGCGAGTCGTAATAGGGTGGCACCTTGTACCCCGCATGGATGTGGGTATCGACCCGGATGCCCATCCCTTCGGGAAGGGCGAGACTGGTGATGACGCCGGCTGACGGCAGGAACGTATCGGGATTCTCGGCATTGATGCGGCATTCGAAAGCATGGCCCTCGCATTTAACATCAGCCTGGGCCAGTTCGAGCGGATCGCCCTGAGCCACTTTGATCTGCGCCTGCACGATGTCGATCCCGCTTGTCATTTCGGTGACCGGATGTTCGACCTGAAGCCGGGTATTCATCTCGATGAAATAGAAAGCGCCATCCTCGTAGAGGAATTCGAAGGTTCCGACGCCCTGGTAGCCGATCTGGCGGCAGGCCTCGACACAGGCTCTCCCGACGGGCCGGATCACATCCGGCGATATCCCCGGTGCCGGAGCCTCTTCCACGACCTTTTGATGGCGGCGCTGCATCGAGCAATCCCGGTGCCCGAGCCAGACTGCATTGCCATGGGTGTCGCAAAGGACCTGGATTTCGATATGGCGCGGATGCTGGAGGAATTTTTCCATGTAGAGCGACGGCGAGCCGAAAGCCTGCCGCGCCTCCTCCCGGGTGAGCGCGACCGCCTCTTGCAGCAGACCGGCCTCTGGCACGACACGCATGCCCCGCCCGCCGCCGCCGCCGGCAGCCTTGATGATGACGGGATAACCGATCTCCAGGGCCAGGCGCTCGACGGCGGCCGGATCGTCGGAAAGCGCCGTATCCGGTCCCGGGACACAAGGAACTCCGGCTGCGATCATTGCCCTCTTTGCCGAGATCTTGTCGCCCATCGCCTCGATTGACGACGCGCTCGGACCGATGAACGCCAGTCCGGCTTTTTCGACGGCATCGGCGAATGCGGCATTTTCCGAGAGAAAACCATAACCGGGATGGATGGCGCCGGCGCCCGTCAAGCGCGCCGCCAGAAGAAGAGCATCCTTGTTGAGGTAGCTTTTTGCCGCGCTCGAAGGGCCGATGCACAAGGCGCTATCGGCGGTCTTGCCATAGGGCGCCTGCCGATCCGCTTCGGAATAGACGACGACCGTCTTGAGACCCAGTTCCCGGCAGGCTTTCTGGATCCTGGTCGCGATCTCTCCGCGATTGGCAATCAGAACCGTATCGAAACGCGGGGGACTGTCGAATGTCTCAGGCATCACGCGATCTCCGCGAGCAGATCACCCGTCTCGACTTCGCCGCCGTCGATTTCGGTCAGGTTGACAATGCGCCCGGACCGCGGCGCGGCGATCTTGTTGAAGACCTTCATCGCTTCGATGATGAAGAGAGTCTGCCCCTCCGTCACCTCGTCTCCCGGCTTGACGAACGGCCCCTCGCCCGGTGCCGAACTGCGATGCAGCACGCCGGAGACCGGCGCTTTTACGGGAATGGCCGACGTCCGGCCGATAGCCGGCAGCTCATCAGGTCCCAAGGTGATCGACGCACCCGTAACCGACTGTTGCCCCCGCGCCAAATCGGCGGAGGCCTCTCCCGCCATTGGCTGCGACCGGAAGATCCGGACCGTCAGGTCCTTCTCGGTCACGGTGAGTTCGGTGATGCTCGATCGGCCGACAAAGTCGATCAGGGTCTTGATCTTCGAGAGGTCCATATTCGCGCTCGGTATTTCGAATGCCGCCGCGCGATTTCGGAGATCAAGTCGCGTGATACGGTAACGTTGCGTAACACGATCGCGCCGCCGATGGGGTCAGACGAACTTTTGATGGACCGGCTCAGTTCCGGCATCCGTGCGGACGATCGGGCATCCCGTCGAATTTCGGCCGTTGCTCATGGCGCGTCAGCCGTTGCAGATCAGCGAAAACGGGCGGCAGACAACGCCGATAGATCGACGGCACATTCGCGCCCGGCGATCAGGCCTGCAACAAGCGCGCCGCTCACCGGTCCGGCTGCAAGGCCGACATGACCGTGGCCAAACGCATGAACGATATCTTCGGAAGACCGCGAAAAACCGATCACCGGAAGGCCGTCCGCAGTCGAGGGACGATGCCCCATCCAACGTTCGATACTCCTGTCCTCGGATATATCCGACAGTGCCGGATAGGTTCCTTTCGCGTGTTTCAACAGGATGTCGGCGCGGGTCCAGTTCGGTCTTTCCTCGACACTTGCCAGCTCGACCTGTCCGGCAATGCGAAGTCCGGCAAGCGTCGGATTGTTGCCCATCCTGCCGTCGCTCGGCATGATCGGCATCTGCCCCTTGCCCAGATGATAGGGGATGACCACGTGGTAACCGCGCTCGCTCTGCATCGGGATTGTGTCACCGGCGAGCGCCGCAAGTTTTTTCGAATGTATTCCGGCAGCGATGACGGCCTTGTCGCACGCCACGATGCCCGCTTCTGTCCGGACGCTCGAAAGCCGGTTGCCGGTAAGAATGAAACCGGTCGCCCTTGCATTGATGCGCTGGGCTCCAAGGTCCACCGCATGATCCACCATCGCTGCGACATAGCCTCCCGGATCCACGCAATGACCGCCATCCTCGACGAAGGCAGCAAAGGAGTAGCGGGATGAAAGATTGGGCTCGAGTTCGTGCAGTTCGGCTGAGGATAGCTCTCGATAGAAAACGCCGTTGTCGCGTCGCAGGCGCCACGCAAAAGCCTCGGCCTCGAAAGCCGCGCGATCCTGGTACACGTAGAGCAGGCCCTTGCGGTGGATTAGGTCCGGCCGTCCGATTTTTCCCGCCAGTGCCGCATGCCGGGATGGAGCATCATTCAGGAGGCTCGCCAGAATTCTCGCGGTCCGTTCGACCTTGGATCCAGTCGAGCCGGCCAGCATAAACCGCAGCAACCAGGGTGCG
The DNA here is from genome assembly GCA_002968845.1 of Neorhizobium tomejilense. Lineage (GTDB taxonomy): Bacteria > Pseudomonadota > Alphaproteobacteria > Rhizobiales > Rhizobiaceae > Neorhizobium > Neorhizobium tomejilense. The sequence goes on from PVBG01000004.1 coordinate 19,442, forward strand.
AGGCGTACCAGATGCCGCCAGCGGATGGTCAGCGGCCCGGAGGGATCGGAAAGATAGCCGGGCACCTTCCTCCAGAGGCCGGGCATCGACATCGGGATGATCGAGGCGGGGCTCAGCCAGCCGCTGTTACCATAACTCGCCGCGTGGCGACCACCGGGCTGTTCCGGTTCGACGATGGTGACCTCGTGCCCGTCGTTCAACAGTTCGAGTGCCGTCGATGCACCGACGATACCCGCTCCGATGACCACTACATGCATGGCGTTTCACTCTGCGTGACTGGAATAAGCCGGTTCATTCCTGAAATGCCTCTTCGCGGACGGCCTTGATCTTCGGCAGGGCGACCACGGCGATGGCGAGCACAGCAAGGACAAGCAGACCTGCCGAAATCGGACGATCGACAAAAACGCTGGGATTACCGCGTGCGAGGAACATGGCTCTACGGAAATTTTCTTCCATCATCGGCCCGAGAATGAGGCCCATCACCAGCGGTGCCGCGTCGCAATCGAGCTTGGCGAAGACGTAGCCGGCGACGCCGAAGGCGCCGAGTAGCCAAATATCGAAGACCGAGTTGCCGAGCGAGAACGCGCCGATCGAGCAGAACACCACGATAGCCGGAAAGAGATAGTGGAAAGGCATCGTCAGCAAGCGCGTCCAGACGCCGATCAGCGGCAGGTTCAGGACCAGCAGCATGACATTGCCAACCCACATCGACACGATGACGCCCCAGAACACGTCCGGATGTTCGGAAATCAGCGTCGGGCCCGGTGCGATACCCTGCATGATCAGGGCGCCGAACATCAAGGCCATGACGGCATTGGCTGGCAGGCCGAGCGTGAGCAGCGGGACGAACGAGGTCTGTGCACCGGCATTGTTGGCGCTCTCGGGCGCTGCTACGCCTTCGATCGCACCACCGCCGAAACCTTCGGGCGGGTTGGCAACGCGTTTCTCGACGGCATAGGCAGCAAAAGCGGCGAGAAGCGCGCCGCCGCCCGGCAGAAGTCCCAGCACCGAACCTATCCCCGTGCCGCGAAGGATCGGCGCAACCATCCGGCGCCAGTCTTCCCGCGACGGGATCATCGAGAAGAACGGTGCGTTGATGGCCGTGCGGCTTTCCGGGGTTTCCAGATCCTTGATCAACTCGCCGATGCCGAATAATCCCATCGCTACGACGACGAAATTGATACCGCTCGACATTTCTTCAAAACCGAGCGTGAAACGCGGCACGGCAGTTTGCACGTCCTGGCCGACAAGGCCGACCAGAATGCCGACGAAGACCATGGCAAGTGCCTTCGGCAGCGATCCGCGCGAAAGCACGACAGAGGCGACAAGCCCGAGGATCATCAACGAGAAGTATTCCGCCGGGCCAAACAGCAATCCGATTTCGGCAAGCGAAGACGCAAACAATGCCAGCAACAGCGTGGCGACGGTGCCGGCAAAAAAGGAGCCGATCGCCGCTGTCGACAGTGCCACGCCCGCACGTCCGTTGCGGGCCATCTTGTAACCGTCGATCGCCGTAACCACGGACGATGCTTCGCCGGGCAGATTGAGAAGGATGGCCGTCGTCGAACCCCCATATTGCGCACCGTAATAGATGCCGGCCATCATGATCAGCGATGTCACCGGTTCAAGTCCGATGGTGAAAGGCAGGAGGATGGCCATGGTCGCGGCGGGCCCGAGGCCTGGCAGGACGCCGACAAGGGTCCCGAGTAGCGTGCCAATCAGGCACCAGAACAGGTTCGTCGGCAGGATTGCCTGGTCAAAGCCGAGCAGCAGGGCGTTCAGCGTCTCCATGTGATCTTCCTTAAAACCCGAACCAGGGGCCGATAATGGCAATCGGCATGCCGAGCCCCTTGATGAAGGCAAGGCTGCAGGCTGCACCGAGCCCGAGCCCGTACAACGCTGATTTCGCCGGCTGCAAAGGACGTGAGGCAAACGAGGCGATGAAGCAGCAACAGAAGATCGCCGGCAGCAATCCGCCGCCGCGAACGACCAGTCCAAACACCACGATCGCTGCAATGATGAACGTGACCTTCGAGGAATAAAGGCTCGGTTGCTCTTTGCCGGTGTCATGTTTCTCGGCCGTAAAGGCGACGACAAGGCCCATGGCGATCAGGCCCGAGGCTACCAGGCCCGGAAATGCACCGGGGCCGATTTTGCGCCAGGTACCATAGGAGAGATCGAGGCTGCCCAACAAGAAAGCCGCGCCGATCAATACGAACAGGAGCCCTGCAATCAATTGCGGATTGACACGTGAGGTCACGGGCATTCCTTTCCGTTGGACGCTTTCGATCGCGGATCGGGAACCAGATCAGGCGGGCGATAGGCCCGCACCTCTGGCGGCGTGCCGACGAAGCGGGAAATCTCGACAAGGCATGAGTTCGGGCTTGGCCCCTGTGCGAGACGGGAAGTTCCATGGTCCGGCGTCAGTACGTTCGGATTGCCGTTCAGTTCCAGCGAACCCGGCTTCGAGGGGTCCGCCGGATCGAACCAGGCGCCCGTCGCCAACTGCACGACGCCGGGCATGACGGCGTCGGTAATGGCTACGACCGCCAGGCACGCACCGCGGGCGTTGGAAATGGTCGCCACCTCGCCTTGCGCCAGCCCGCGAGCCGAAGCGTCGTCGGGATGAATGCGCACCGGCTGACGGCCGCCGCTTTTGGTCCGGCGCGACGGTGCTGCATGGTCCCACTGGCTGTGTAGCTTGTCATGCGGCTGGCAGGACAGGAGATGCAGTGGATAGATGGCCGCCAGTTTGCCCCCCAGCCATTCGGCCGGTTCCACCCATGCCGGATGGCCGGGGCAATCGGCATAGTCGAAGCCGGCAATGAGCTCCGAGGAGAGCTCGATCAGACCGGACGGCGTGCGCAGCGGATGGGCAACCGGGTCCGCGCGAAACGCAGAAAGGAAAGGCCTGTCCGCGTTTTGGCTTTCCACCTCGATCAGTCCCGTATTCCGGAACGTGGGAAAGTCCGGCAGGGAAATGTCGCGCAACGCAGCGTTCGCCTGCGCGTCGGCATAAAGCTTCTCCAGCCATTCGGGTTCGCTCAATCCGCCCGTGAACGCCGCTTCAGTCCCCAGTTTTTTGGCAATGCGACGCAGGATCTCGTGATCCGACAATACGTCCGCAGGTGGTGCTGCCGCGTGTGTCGAATATCCGAGAAAACTCTCGCGGCCGCTGGCAACCAGATCGTCGCGTTCCAGGAATGTCGCGGCCGGCAACACGATGTCGGCATGCCGGGCATTGGCATTCCACCAGTGCTCGTGGACAATGATCGTTTCCGGCTTCTGCCAAGCTTCGACCAGCCGATGAAGATCCTGATGATGGTGAAAAGGATTGCCACCAGCCCAATAGATCAGCCTTATGTCCGGATAGATCCGTTTTTTGCCGTTGTAGTCGTATTCCGCTCCCGGCGAAAGCAGCATGTCGGCAATCCGCGCAACCGGAATGTAGTCGGAGATGGCATTCTGCCCCTGCGGCAGCGACGGCCATTTCACGGCCGGCGCCGGCTGGCCGATGCCCGATATCGATGCATAACCGAAACCAAATCCTCCGCCGGGCAGACCGATGCGACCCAGCAGCGATGCCACCGCGATTGCCGCCCAATAGGCCTGTTCGCCATGTTCGGCGCGTTGCAGCGCCCATGCCATCATTATGAAAGTTTTTTTCGAGGCCATGGTTCGGGCAAGGGTGAGGATATCCTGCGCTTCAAGGCCGGTAATGCCGGCTGCCCAGGCGACATCCTTGACGACGCCGTCCACTTTTCCGAACAGATAATCCCGCAATGTCTCGAAGCCGACGGTGTAACGTTCGACGAAACCTGCGTCGTGACGGTCCTCCTGGATCAGCACGTGGGCGATGGCCAGCAGCAGGGCGGCATCGGTCCCGGGTCTCAGAGCCATCCATTGGGCATCGAGTTCGCTTGCGGCATCATCCCGGACGGGTCCGATGTTGACGAAATGGGCGCCTGCGTGTTTGCAGTCGAGTAGATACCGTCGGGTTTCATGGCGGGAAACGCCGCCGGCATTGACCTGAGCATTGCGAAGCGGCGTGCCACCGAACATCACGACCAGGTCCGCATGGCCGACGATCTGGCTCCATGGGCTGTGGCCGGAGATCAGTCCATCGGTGGAACCGATGACGTGCGGCAGGATGACCTCGCCGGCGGCATAACTATAGGTCTGGACGGAACGGACGGAACCGCCATTCATGTTGAAAAAGCGCTTCAGCTGGCTTTGCGCATGATGAAATCGCCCGGCGCTCGACCAGCCGTAGGAGCCGGAAAAAATCGCGCCGTTGCCATGCTCGTCCTTGACGCGGCGGATTTCGCCGGCGACCAGTTCGATTGCCTCCTCCCAGGAAACCTCGACAAATGCCTCGGCTCCCCGCCGGCCGGCACGATTACCCGGTCCCTGTTCAAGGAAGGATCGCCTGACTGCTGGCTTTAGGATTCGGCACGGCGCAAGCCTGTCGGCTGGAAGCTCCCCACCGAATTGCACCGGGTCGGGATCGTTCGCAATCGGACGAATGGCGCCCTGCAAGCCATCATGCGTGTAAAACCCCCAATGGGTTCCGACATGACGCCGGCCTGCCGAAGGCTCCGAATGTTGCGTGGTTTTCGGAGCCTTCGTCATCTTCATTCCACCTTGATGCCGGCTGTCTTGACGATCTCACGGTACCGCTTTGTCTCGTCAACCACGAAGGTCCTCAGATCGGCGCTGTTCTTGTACATCGGCTCGAAGCCGAAGACCGTCAGCTTGTCCTTGAATTCGGTGGAGGTGACAACATCCTTCAGGACCTTGCCGAGATATTCCGCCGCCTTTGGGTCAAGGTTTTTCGGTGCCCAGACGCCGTACCAGGAGAGCATTTCCAGTGCAGGCATGCCGCTCTCGGCAACGGTTGGGACATCCGGCACCAAGGGCGAGCGGGTCAGGCTGGTCACCGCAAGCGGCTTCAGCCGGCCTGCCTTGACATGCGGCAGGGACGACAGGATCGGGTCGGCGATCAGTTGCACCTGGCCGCCGATCATGTCGGTCAGTGCCGGGCCGGCTCCCTTGTAGGTGACCACTTCAGTATCGACGCCAGCTTCACCCTTCAGGACTTCCACAGCCAGATGACCGGCCGAGCCATAACCGGAGGTGGCGAAGTTGTAGGAATCCGGATCCGCCTTCACCTCGGCGAAGAATTCCTTCAGCGTGTTGGCCTTGTCCGACGGATTGGTGGTGATCAGCAGCGGGCCAGCCGCGATGCCGCTGATATGCGTGAAGTCATTGACGACATCGAAAGGCACGTTCTTGTTGATCAGCGGCGTGACCACATGGATCGACGCATTCAGCAGCAGGGTGTAGCCATCGGGAGCAGCCTTGACCACATCCGACGAACCGACCACCCCGCCGGCGCCGCCCGCACGGTTATCGACCACGAAGGTCTTGCCGGTCTTGACCGAAAGCGCGGCGGCAAGAACGCGTGCAACGCCATCGACTGCACCGCCCGGCGGATAAGGCACGACGATGGATACAGGCCGGCTGGGGTAGTCGTTCGCCTTGGCAAGGCCGGCCACCGGCAGCGTCATCGAAAGAAAAAACAATGCTGTTGCGAAGCGGTTCATAGATGGATTCCTTCTGGCTCCAAGAGGATGTATGCAGTCGAAAGTCATTGTATGCATCGCGGATCCTTCACGGTGGTGAGCGGCCGGAGGCAATCCGCTCGGCTCCGGCCGTCAGAACGTTCCGGGATATTGCCCGCCATCGATCAGCAGGTTCTGAGCAGTGACGAAGCCGGCATTCGCCGAGCAGAGGAAGGCAATGTAGGCGCCAACTTCTTCGGGGCGTCCGTAACGGCCAGCCGGATTCTGTGCCGCACGGGCGGCCCAGATTTCGTCGAAAGAACGACCGCTTTCCTGAGCAAGCACCTCGACATGCTGGCGCTGGCCATCCGACGCGACAATGCCCGGGAGCATATTGTTAATCGTCACATTGTGGGCGATCGTCTGCCGGGCCAGGCCCGCGACGAAACCGACGAGGCCGGAGCGTGCCGCATTCGACATGCCAAGCTCGGCCTGGGCGATCTTGACGCTCCGCGACACGATGTTGACGATACGGCCGAACTCGCGCTCCATCATTCCGTCGACAGTCAGGCGCATCATGTCGATCGGCGTCAGCATCATCCGATCGATGCCCCGCAACCAGTCTTCACGAGACCAGTTGCGGAAATCACCGGGCAGTTCGCCATCGGCGTTGTTGACCAGGATGTCCGGTTTTGGGCAGACAGACAGAATGGCTTCGCGACCGGCAAGCGTGGTAATATCGCCGACGACGGTGGTGACGCGGGCGCCGGTAACGGTTCGGATTTCTGCGGCTGTCGCCTGCAGTGTTTCGGGCGTGCGGGCGATGATGGTCAGATCCACATTCTCCCGCGCGAGAGCCATTGCGGCGGCCTTACCCATGCCCCGGCTTGCGCCGGTAACGATAGCATTCCGACCGGAGATCCCGAAATCCATCGGCCGAGCCTCAGGCGGCCAAGGCCGAAGCGGGCTTCAGCTTCCAGCCGTATTTCTTGTCGAGGCCGAGATCCTGGACGATGCGAATGCCCTTTGCGAGCGCTTCGCCTTCAAGGCCGGTCAATGGCCGCCGCAGTTCGCCAGCCGGCAGTCCGACAGCCTTCATCAGCGATTTCACGGCCACCGGATTGATCGCCGAGTAATTGTAATGCAGCAGCGGCAGAAGGTTCAAATAGGTGTCGCGGAAGCCTTCGGCTTCGGCATAACTCGTCCACGGACGCGACATCACCGCCACTTCGGCCGGGGCAATATTGCCGCCCATATTGGCGGTGCCATGACCACCAAGGCTCATTGTTGGAACGACAAGGCCGAGATTGGGGCTGTCGCAGCACATGACCGAAACATCCGGACGCGCGGCGAGAACCTGGGCAACCTGCCCGACACGCGCAGTGGATTCCTTGTGAATGACGTAGTTCGGATGCTTGAAGATGCGCAGCAGGTGGTCCCAATGCAGGTCGCTCTTGACGCGCGGCGGGTTGTTGTAGAGCCCGAGGGGCAGGTCGGTCGCGTCGGCGATCTCCAGGAAATAACCTTCGATGTCGGCTTCCGGGGCGCAGATATACGCTGGCGCAGCGAGAATGGCGCCGTCTGCGCCGTTATCCCTGGCGAACTTCACATTTTCAATCGTAACGTCCGTGTTGTTGCCGGTGCAGCCAAAGAAGATCGGCATCTTGGCCGTTTTCATCTTCGACGTCTCGACGATGATTTTCTTCTTCTCGTCAGCCGACAGCATGGATACCTCGCCGGTCGAGCCCATGATCAAGACGGCAGAGGTGCCGTTCGCCTCGTGGAAGGAAAGCAATGCGCGGAATGCGCCCATATCGACGGCGCCCGACTTGTCGAACGGTGTGATCAAGGCAACGAAGGATCCGGTGATCTTGGGGGCAGCAGCAGTCATTGCACGACTCCAGGAATGTTAAACGATGTTTGAAACATAATTTGAGACGAGGCGGAGTCAATGACTTTAATCGGTCAGACCGCCCAAGAATCAAGCAGCGGCCGGTGACTTTGGAAAAACCCGCATGCGATCGAAGGGATAACCGGAAAGACAGTCTAATCTTGAAATATATGCCCCAACCTTTTTCTCAAAAGGCAATAAAAAAGATTATTATCCAGCGTAGACCCGATATTGGATAGAAACTGAAGTATATCTTAGCTTAAGCAGCTTCTAGCTGTAAGTTCGAGATTTGGCATCATCACGCGACGGCAGGCGCCTGGAATCCAGTGCAGATAAACCGCGAGAGCTGACGGATAATCTCTTCGTCGTCATCGGTATCGCAAAGGCCGCCGGACAGTTGCTTGAGGCGGTACGATGCCGGGTCTGAATCGATCAGGACCTGCATGATCGCGCCAATCGAAAAATTGTAACGCCAGAAAATATCGCGGCGCTGCATATCCGGTAGTGCTCGACTAAAGGCATCGATAAAACGGAACACGGCAGGATCGACGCGACGTATGAAAAAACGGTTGGTCGATTCACGCGGCCGCGAACGGACCTGCAGGATCAGCCGCGTCAAAGGACGGGCGCCCGAGGCGTCACGGCTGAATTGTACCATCGGCCGGACAAGAGCCCCGACGACCTCCTCCAAAATCGGGAATCCCGGCCGGGCTGAGGCCTCGCATTTTTCCAAAGCCTCTATCCGGGCATGGGTATAGGGCTCCATCATCAGGTTAAGCACCTCGCTGATGAGCTCTTCCTTGGAACCGAAATAATAATTGACGGCAGCAACATTCACATCGGCCCGCCTCGTGATGTCGCGAACGGTTGCCAGATCGAATCCCTGCTCGATAAATACTTCGCGCGCGGCCGCAACAATGCGCTCCCGCGGCTCATCCGCGCGATTGACTTTGGACGTTCCGTTATCTGCCTTTTTTGCCATGCATCCCAAATTCTTTGCTTCGTGGCCATCGTCGTCGTTTTGTAGCGGACCAACGGGGACCATCAAGTGCAATTTTGGGGAGCATGAGGATTTGTGGGGTCGTCATGAAGCTTGGCCAAGTTGCATTGGCTGGGTTAGGGTGCGATGGACAACGGCACGTTCAGCGTTCGAACCGCTCCAGCATCCTCTTCAGTTGCGCATTTTGCAGCTGAAGCTTGCGCGCCAGCTGGTCCCGCAGCAGCCTGATCTCTTCATCAAGGCGGATTGCATCGTCAGAAACGGCGGGAACGCCTGGAGAGGGTGGCGGAACGGCTTCACCCCCTGCCACTTTTTTGCCCCGGGTGCTGCGCTTTCGCGTTGCACCTTCGCCCGCCTGGGAGGGTTTTGGTGCGTTGTGTGCGGCAGTATCGGCCTCATCGGACAAGGCCGGATCAACCGCCTCCGCGGGCCCGGCGCCTTCGATATCTGCCGTGCCGTGGATATCGCTTGCCGTTTCTTCGGAATGATCCGCGTCCGCTGACACCGCCTCCGATTGATCGTGAAGGACCGGCTTTTCGTCGACCTTGGGATCGACGGCGTTCAACCCGTTGTCGGCGACCGTTTCAGTCGGCTTGGCGATGGCCAATATGTCCGGCTTCACGTCATCGGTCGGGCCGTGTTCCTGGCGTTGCTGACGTCGCGGTGACACAAGCCGGGCAAGAAGTTTCCATGGAGACGCCATTTTATTCGACCTCGTATTCTACCTCGCATGCAGGCTGCGAGCAAAAGCGTTGGCGGCGGGACTAGCCGCCGCCAAGATATTCGTCTCGATATAGCCTTGAGAATGCGGCCAGCGCTTGACCGACGGCTGCCGATCAACCGAGGTTGAGCCGCTTTCGCAGATCGGCATTTTCAGCACGCAGCTTCTCAGCCAGCTGCTTGCGCAGTCTCTGGTTTTCCTCTTCCAGCTGCAGAAGATCCGCAAACTCGTCAACGGCCGCCACCGACGGCGCGGTCGCTACCTGCACAACCTTCGGAGCACGTTTGACAGGCGCACGTTTGGCGCTTGGCGCACCTTCGTCGGATTTTGCCTTGCGTCCTCTCTTCGGCTTGACCGCTGCGGCACTCGAAGCCGCTGCCGGTTGTGCCGAAATTGCGGCTGAGGCCGTCTCGGGCGCCGCCTTTTTGGCGCGAGGTTTGCGCTCCTTCTTCGGTGCGGGCGCCGCAACCGTCGGCGTGTCAGCATCTGTCATCGTATTGTTTTCGTCGGCCATTGTGGTCTCCTGTAAAGCCGCTGCATTTGTCTCCTGCTCGATCGGCGGTGTCAACAACGCCGCGGCCTGTTGTTCGCCGGCGAAAGACATTCCGGTGCTGTTAACCTGGGACGTTTCCGGAAGGAATGGCATTGCCTCGTCCTGCAGATCCTGCGCCACGGACTTGAGATCCACGTCGCCCCAGATCGAGTTCGGATTGGAATTGAGTTTTCGCCGACCCGATCTGTACTCGACGGCAAAGCTGCGCTGGACTTTTTTCACTTTAAGAGGCCTTGGGTGTCTGCGGTGATGTTTCGGCGACGCTTTCAGCATCGCGACAAGCCCTGCCAGATAACCCCTATCGCCCCGGCAGTCCAGACCCATGGGCGATACCCGGCCCGAACTCTGATCCTGCCGCACTGATGGGATGTGCCGCGGCCACCACGATAGCGGGTCGGCCGAAGCGCCAAGTCGAGCCTCGCCTAGCTTGACGCCTATCCAAACAACATCTTCAAATGATCGTTCAGGAACCGGCCCTTCGGATCCAAATCCCGTCTCAGTGCTCGAAACTCTTTGGCGCGAGGGTAAAGCCTTGTCACGTCGTCCGTGTCGAGGAAATGCATCTTTCCCCAATGCGGGCGAGAATTGTATCCGCCTAGAATTTGATCGACATCCTTCAGGAAGGGCCAGTAATCGATACCTGGGCCACCCGACACCGACAGGGTGATGCTGTCCTGGCGATGAAAGGGGCTCATCCATGCCGGATCGCCGGCCGTGAAGCGGTATTCGATCGGATAGATACAGTTGGTGTGCTTGTTCAGCATCAGATCCCGGACAGCCCTTATCGCGGCCTTGCCGTGTTCGAGGGGAACGGCATATTCCAGTTCGACGAAATTCGGCACGTATTCGATCGGATAGACTTCGGAACTGTAGGCGATCTTTTCGAATTCGCTCTCCATCGGCGCGGCGTCGGTGATGTCCATCACCTTCATCTCGCAGACATCGGCCAGCTTGTTCGTGCTCGACACCGCAGACGTGTCGGGAAGGCAGTACAGATGACGGCTTTCCGGCGTCGGGCACCAGAAGAAGCCGAAATGGCGGTGCCTGGAAGCCAACTCGTCGTGACGCTCCATGCAGGTCTCGAAATCGTCCCGCCAGAGACGCTCGTGCAGATTATAGGCGTCCATGACGTTGAGCGTCAGCGAGGAGATAACGCCGAGCGTTCCCACCGAGACCTGGGCTGCGTGCAGCCTGTCACTGTCGCGACCGTCGATATCGAGGACATCGCCGGTCGCGGTGACGATACGCAAGCCGGCAATCGATGAGGCCAGGTTTCCGAGCTTGATCCCGGTACCGTGGGTCCCGGTCGTAAACGCACCGGCAACAGCCTGGCTGTCGATGTCGCCCTGGTTGATCAATGAAAGACCGTGTTCTTTCAGCGTCCTCCCGACTTCGTTGATGCGTGTTCCGCCTGCCACCGTGATCTGTTTTCGATCACGGTCGATGTTTTGCACGCCGCGCAGGTTTGCGAGCGACAGCAACAGCCCGTTGGTGCCGACGACGGGTGTGAAGGAATGTCCAGAGCCCGAAACACGCACTGCCAGATCACGCCTGTCGGCTTCGTGGACAAGCTCCGCCACTTCAGCCTCCGTTTCCGGCGAAGCTTTGAATTGTGAAACGCAATATTGATTGCCGACCCAGTTGCGCCACAGGCCGCCTTTTTCCAGAGCCATGTTTTCCCCTCACATCGCTGTAAAACAATTATCGACAAACAGGTGGGTCCCGCTGACGAAGCTGGCGTCGTCGCTCGCCAGGTAGAGCGCCGCCTTGGCGACCTCGTCCGGCCGGCACATCCTGCCTTGCTGAGCCGTGATCGCTGCATCCGAGACGTCCACGCCGTAGCGGGTCAGTTCCTCGACCTCCTTCTGGCCGTGTGGCGTCTGGATGAAGCCGGGGCAAACCGCGTTGCAGCGGATGTTGCGGTCGCGGAATTCGACCGCGATCGCCCGGGCAAACATGTGGCAGGCGCCCTTGGTCGTATCATAGAGAACTTCCATCGGTGTCGCGGCGACCGCCGAGATCGACGACGTGCAGACGATGGACCCGCCACCCGCCTTGATCATGTGCGGCAGGACCGCACGGGTCATCAGGAACATGCTGCGGACATTGATGGCCATCAGCCGGTCCCAGTCCGCCACAGAAGTTTCGAGGAACGGCCGGACGATGATCGTTCCGGCATGATTGAACAGCACCGTTATCGGTCCGAGTTCACCGGAAATTGCGTCTACCGCCTGTTTCACCTGCAGTTCGTCGGAAACGTCGGCGGGTGCAAACGCAGCCTTCAGGCCTTCTTCACGCAGCCGTGCTGCGACAGCCGCCCCCTGGCTATGCGGGAGATCGACAATCCCCACAGCCGCCCCCTCTCGCGCAAAAAGCTCGGTGGCGGCAAGGCCGCACCCACCCGCGCCGCCACTGATGAGCGCGATCTTACCGTCCAGACGACCAGCCATTCAACCTCCAACGATTGCTGATAACGGCCGATCGATGGCTGAGTGGGGCTCTTTTCGAGCCTCTTATTCTCCGGCCGATGAAGGGCAGCTTACTCCTGCTTGGTAGCAGCAAACTGGCCTAATTTTGCGCCGCGGTCTATTGCTGACTTGACCCGTCTGTTCAGGTGCGTCGGGTGGCCGGTCAATCTGACTTCGTCCCCCTACGAAAGGACTTCTCCCAAGGCGGAACGCTTTCCGTTCGGGGGTTTGGAAGCCCACGCTCTGGGTGTAGGCATTCCCCATTTACCGAGTGCCGGTCTTTCGCGCATTTTCAGCCAAATCGGCCTGATCGGCAACAATTGAGGCTGCTTCGTTTCTCAGGACGTCCTTGGCGTTCTTGCGGGCATTTTCAATCGCGATATCAGCATTCAGGCTCCGCTCATTTGCTTGCAGGCCATCGTCTTTATCGGGAACCAAACCATCGTTTGCCTGCTCGCGCGCCTTGAGACGGGTCGTAAGAGCAGTGAGTTCGTTCCGACGTTCAACTTCATTGAGGGAGATGACACGCTTTTCACGTTGCACCTTCAGCTCTGCGGCGTCTTCTGCGAAACGTTGAAAATCCCGATCGCTTTGTACCCGAGTATCATGCCGGCCTTGCAGTTGCTGCAGCAGCCCGCTCCTGTTGCCTGCGGCCGCATAATTCGCAGGCTTGATCTGACCCCAAGGCAGCGCATTGTCATAACTCGCTTCACCAAGGGTCTTCGGGTCCGAGAGGCCCGGCAAGCTAATATCGGGTGTCACGCCGCGCAGCTGTGTCGTGCCGCCGTCGACCCGGAAAAATTGGGCGATCGTCAGTTTCAATTGGCCGAATTTTGGTTTGCTGTTATGGGCCACCTGATCGAGGTCGACCACCGTTTGCACGGTACCTTTACCGAAGCTAGGTTCGCCGACGATCACGCCGCGACCGTAATCCTGTATCGCTGCGGCAAAAATCTCCGAGGCCGACGCTGAGCCGCGATTGATCAATACCCCGAGCGGACCCGCCCACGCAGGCGTCGGCAGATCATCGCTTTCTACCTTGATCTTGCCATCGGCGTCGCGTTGCTGAACCACCGGGCCTTTCCCGACGAACAGGCCTGTCAAGTCAATCGCCTCGGCCAACGAGCCTCCACCGTTGTCGCGCAAGTCGATCAGGACGCCGTCGACCTTTTCCCGTTTCAGTTCGCCAAGAAGCTTGGCAACGTCTCGGCTTGCGCTTCTGTAGTCTTTCTCGCCTTTTCGCCGCGCTTCGAAGTCCTCATAGAACGCCGGCAAGGTGATCACACCAATTCTGCGCGCGACACCGCGGTCCTCCAAGGGCAGGATGGTCTTTTTTGCGGCCTGTTTTTCGAGGCTGATTTTGTCTCGCACCAGGCTGATGACGCGGCGGCTTCCGTTCTCTCCGGCATCCGCCGGCAAGACATCCAGGCGCACAACGGAATTTTTCGCCCCGCGGATCATTTGCACGACTTCATCAAGGCGCGTGCCCACGACTTCCTTTATGGCGCCATCATCGCCCTGACCAACACCGACAATGCGGTCGCCGACCGCCAGCATTCCGGACAATTGCGCAGGCCCACCCGGCACGAGCTCACGGACCGTCGTGTAACCATCGCGCTCCTGCAGTACGGCGCCAATACCGACCAGTGAGAGCTTCATCGAAATGTCGAAATTGGCCGAAGCGGCGGCGCCGAAATAGTCCGTGTGCGGATCAACGGACGTGGTGTAGGCGCCCATGAATGACTGGAACGCGTCGTCGCTCTTGTAGGTATAAACGCGCTCCAGGATATTCTTGTAACGTTTGTCGAGGGTATCGCGAATAGCCGTGTCGGCTTGGCCTGCCAGTTTCAACCGCAGCCAGTCGCCTTTGACGCGCTTGCGCCAGAGGTCATTGCTCTGCTCTTCGGATTTCGGCCAGGGCTCTTTGTCGCGCGACAGGGAATAGTCTTCCCGCACGCCGAAATCGAAGCCCTGTTTGAGCAAGTTGCGCGCATATGTCATGCGGTCCACAACTCGCTGCGAATAGACGTTGAAAATCGAAAACGGAACCTTCAGGTCTTCGCCGACGATGGCATCATCGATCTTGGTGCTGTCGGCCGCGAACTTGTCGATGTCGGCTTGCAGGAAAAAGCTCCGGTCGGAATCCAGAGACTCGATAAACCGATCCATGATTTTAGCCGACAAGGCATCGTTGAGCGGAACAGGCTTGTAAGCATATCGCGTCAGGAACTGTGCGCTCAAATGAGCGGCTTGCGCCTGCTCCTGCAGCGGCGACAAGACCGGCGGCGGTCCAAGTTCCAAGGAGTAGGCCGACGGTGCGATTGCAAGGAACAGGCCAAGGAAACCATATCGTATGCGCATTCAGCTTTGATCCCATTTGCAAAATCGAGTCTATACTACGCAATGTTGGTGCAACAATGATGCCGTCTTGGCAACCAGATGAACAAGCAACATCTCGTGTTCATGAGGGAAAATGAGACATGCCTTTGGCCATAGTTCGCTTGCGCGTCCCCTTCCACCCACCCGTGACCTTTGCCGTGCAAACGGAACTATATCCGCAAATATGATATAGATCACAAATTCGGTTGACATTTTTAGTCGCTCAGGCAGTATCGAGGCCATTCGGATAGCCGATTAGCACGCTGGAACTGGGAGGATAACGGCATGCTTTCGAGAAGGACGTTTATGTGGCTCGCGGGGACCTTTCTCGCGACCAGGCCGGCGCTTGGGCAAGTGCCGAGTAACGATTTGCCCCGAGAACAGCTGCTGATTCTCGAAAACCCGGAAGGGACGATCAAAAACGCCGGATGGTTCAACATCTGGGCCATCAACGCCGGCGGTCAATCGACGGGTCTCCATCAGAACGTGATGGACACTTTCTGGTACATCGACCCCGATCACGGCATCGACGGCGTCTGGGACAATTCCCTTGCGACCGAAAAGCCGATCTATAACAAGAATTTCACGGAGATGACCGTGAAGCTCCGCTCCGGCGTCTTCTGGAGCGACGGCATCGAGTTCACCGCGGACGACGTGGTGTTCACCATCGAGACCCACATGAAGACCAGCGGCCTGCGCTGGAGTGCACCGGTCCAGATCAACGTCGCGGCGATCGAGAAGAAGAGCCCGACGGAAGTGCTCTTCAAACTCAAAAAGCCCAATTCACGCTTCCATGCGCTGTTTACGGTTCGCTGGAACGCCATGTGGATGATGCCGAAGCACGTGTTTGAGAAGGTCGGCGACGTTCTCAAGTTCGACTTCAACCCGCCGGTTGGGCTGGGTGCCTATACGCTCCACAATTTCGACCGCGGCGGCAAGTGGTTCATCTGGAAGAAACGCGAGGATTGGAAGCGTACCTCGGTCGCCCGGTTCGGCGAACCCGGCCCCGGTTACCTCGCCTATATTGATCCGGGACCGCCCGAAAAGCGGGTTATCGAGCAGCTCAATCATCGTCTCGACGTCATCCATGACCTGTCCCCCGAGGGCATGTTCACGCTCGCCAAGGACTCGCCCTCGTCGGTCAGCTGGTTCAAGGGGTTCCCCTATGCACATCCTGATCCGACATTGCCTTCGGTCATCTTCAACAATCGGCTGGAAAAATTCCAGAACAAGGACGTCCGCTGGGCGCTGGCGCTGCTGATCGACATCAAGGCCGTCAGCATGGCCTCCTATCGCGGCGCAGCCACCATCTCGGCGATCGGGGTGCCGCCCACCGGACTTTATCCGAAATACTATTTCGCACCCATGGAGCAGTGGCTGACTGGTTTCGAACTCGACACGGGCAAGCGGAAGATCAAGCCCTACGATCCGACGATCGGCAAACAGATCGCAGAAATGCTGCGTCCGTCCCTCAAGGACCAGATACCAACGGACCCGGCAGATATTGCGACCGCGTTTGGCAGGGGATGGTGGAAACCTGATCCGGAGGCGGCAACCGAACTTCTCCAGAAAGCCGGCTTCACCAAACAGGGGGACCGCTGGTTTCAACCGAACGGGCAACCGTTCTCGGTGAAGGTCATGGTCGAAGGCGATCTCCGGCCGGTCATGACGCGCGCCGGATCGATCATCGCGCAACAATGGCGGCGTTTCGGCATCGATGCGAATATCGACGTCGCCCAGGGAACGATGCTTGACCGGCGAGGCGTCGGCGACTTCGACACCTTCATAGGCTGGAGCGTCGAGACCTGGGGTGGTCACCCTGACCTGTCGTTCTTCCTCGACAGCTGGCATTCCCAGTTTGTTGTCGATGTCGGCAAGGTGCAACCGCCGAGAAACTGGCAACGTTGGAAGGAACCGAGGCTGGACAAGATCATCGAGGAGATCCGCACGATCGATTTCGACGATCCCCGTGGGGTCGAGCTTGGTCTCGACTATCTGAAGCTGGCCGCGGAAGAAATGCCGATCATTCCGCTCATGGCTTACAACGTCTTCGCGACCATGGACACGACCTACTGGACCGGTTTCCCGAGCCTCGCAACGAAGCCATACACGAACCCGGTCGCCAACTGGGGCAACACTAAATACATGATGGTCAATTTGAAGCCGACCAAGCCGGCAAAGTGAGAAACTGCCGCCCGGAGCCTCCAAGGCACCGGGCGGAGACCTCATCCCGAAATACGAGGCATCAATGCGATCCTACGCCATCTACGTGGCCAAGCGCGTCCTGCAGTTCGCGCTGGTCGTTTTCGTCGGCATCAGCATCACGTTTCTGATCACGCATCTTACGCCGATAGATCCGGTCGAGCATGCCGTCGCACAAGTGAGCACATTTGGCTTTTCCAGCCCCGAATCCATCGAGCTTCTTCGGCAGTCCCTCAAGGAACTCTACGGCGTCGGAGACAATCTGTGGGAGGAGTATCTGATTTTCTGGCGTCGACTTGCCATGCTCGACTTCGGCCCCTCACTGTCGGCATTTCCGACGCCCGTGAGTGAACTGATCGGGAGAGCCATTCCCTGGACGATTGGTCTCCTGACAGTGTCCACCATATTGAGTTGGTTTATTGGCAATATCCTTGGCGGACTGGCGGGCTACTACAGCCGCAATCGAATCCTCCGGATCCTTGGCATGATCATGATGGGGCTCCATCCGGTGCCCTATTACATTGTTGCCTTCGTCCTGTTGATCGTCTTCACATTCCTCCTGCCGATCCTGCCGAGCAGCGGCGGCTATGAGATGAACCTTGCGACCGGCTGGACGCCACAATTCGCGGGCAGCGCGCTGTTGCACTCCATTCTGCCATCGCTTTCCCTCATCCTTGTCGGTGTCGGCAGCTGGTTCATGGGAATGCGGGCGCTGGTCTCGAATATCGTTACCGACGACTATGTCACCTACGCTGCACTCGCCGGCGTGCCGGACAAAAAACTCGTAACGTCCTACGTCATGCGCAACGCCTTCCTGCCGCAGATCACCGGCCTTGCAATGTCGATCGGCGCCATATTCAACGGCGCGGTGATCACCGAACAGGTTTTCGGCTACCCGGGCATCGGCCGCCTCCTGGTCGAGGCAGTTCATGCAGCAGATTATTCGCTCGTTCTGGGGATCACGTCGATTGCCATCATCGCGGTCTCGGCAGCCGTCTTCATCATCGACATCATCTATCCCCTGATCGACCCGCGCGTACAGGTGACCCAATGATTGCCGTCCTGAGAGACCTGTTCCGCTATAACGGCGAGTTCGCGATCGGATGCATGATCATGGCGATCATCCTCGGCATCGCCGCTGCCTCCTTCTTCTCCCCCTACGAGCCGATCGACTCCTACCTTGTGGCCTTGGATGCGCCACCGTCGCTGGAATATGTATTCGGCACCAATTCGCGCGGTCAGGACATTTTCTGGCAATTGACCTTTGCGATTCGCAATACCCTCGCCTTCGGCTTCATCGTGGCGCTCATCAGCCGGATACTCTCCCTGGTGATCGGGCTGATCTCCGGTTATATGGGCGGAATCGTCGACCGCATCCTGATGTCGATCAACGATACGTTTATTGTCATTCCGCTCTTCCCGCTTCTGGTCCTGCTCTATTTCGTATTGCGGGACGACATGACCTGGTTCGTGCTTGCGCTCGTCATGGCGGGCCTCGGATGGGCCTATGATGCGCGGCTTATTCGATCGGTGATGATCAGCCTCAGAACCCGTGAATTCACCAACACCAGCGTTTTCTCCGGCATGTCCATGCCGAGGATCGTCACGCAGGAACATCTACCCTATGTGCTGCCGATCGTCTTCTCGACATTCATGAACAACATGAACTGGTCGATCGGGCTCGAAGTCACGCTTGCTGTCCTGGGGTTTACAGATGTCGACACCCCTACCATCGGCGGCATGATCTTCTGGGCCAACCAGCACAGCGCAATGGTGTCCGGAGTCTGGTGGTGGTACTTCTTTCCCACCCTCTTCGTGACGTTGACGTTCATCGGGCTCTTCCTGCTGGCCATCTCGATGAATGAATATATCGATCCGCGAAGCCGGCTCGATCGGATGGGGAATTCCTGATGACGCAAATCTCAGCCTCAGCCGGCCGCGAGCACGCCCACGTTCTGGAAACGAGCGATCTTCGCGCCTACTACCGGATGAAATATTTCGGGATCGACCGCGAGGTAAGGGCTGTCGACGGGATCTCGATGCATGTGCGCAAGCACGAGATCTATGGCATTGCAGGCGAATCCAGCTGCGGCAAAACCACATTCATCAAAGCGATCGCGGCTGCGATCAGGCCTCCGTTGGAAATTGTCGGCGGTCAGGTGAACTACAGCTTCATCGACGATGATCTCTATGCGTTGCCCCCGGCACGACGCACGGCCATACGCTGGCGGCACCTCTCCTACATCCTGCAAGGCTCGATGAACGTGCTCAATCCCGTTCGTCGCATTCACAAAACGTTCGAGGATTTCGCCTTCCGGCACATGCATTTGCCACGCGCCGAATTCGACCAGGAGGTGCGCCGCCATCTGGAACGGCTGCGCCTTCCTGCTGAGATCCTCCGCTCCTATCCGCACGAACTCTCGGGCGGGATGCGACAGCGCGTTTGCATCGCGCTCGCAACGCTTTGCAAGCCGGAGTTCATCATCGCCGACGAACCGACGACCGCGCTCGATGTTGTCGTCCAGAAAGACGTCCTGGCGATGATCCGGGAAACACAACATGAATTCGGATCGTCAATGATCTTCGTGACCCACGACCTGACGGTTCATGCAAATATCGCTGACAGGCTCGGCATCATGTATGCCGGCCGGCTTGTCGAAGAAGGGCGAACCGCCGACGTTTTTGCCAACCCTTTGCATCCGTACACGGCCCATCTGATCGCCAGCCTGCCGACGCTCGGCGACAGGCATACACGCGACGGGCTTCACGGAACCCCGCCGAACCTCGCCGATCCTCCAAAAGGATGCCGCTTCCATCCGCGATGTCCACTGGCGATGGAGATTTGTCGACATGAGAATCCCGCCCTTACCACCCTCGCCAAAGATCACAGGGTGGCATGTTTCGCAGCGAGCTCGGACGTCCTGCCGACACCTGATGGAAAACCAAACCGGCACGAGGAATTGGAGATAGAGCGATGACGGCTCCTCTTCTGCATCTCGACGGCGTCACCAGGCTCTACAAACGAGGCGGCCTGCTTGGCCGTCAGGAATTCCGGGCCGTCGACAATGTATCATTCCGCCTGGAGGGCGATGAACCTCAGGTCTTCACGATCATCGGCGAATCCGGAAGCGGCAAGACGACACTTGCGAGGATGATCCTCAACATGGTCCGGCCAAGCGCGGGGACGATCTTCTTCAAGGGCGGCGACCTGGCTTCGATCCGTGGGACGGGAGCGCGGCGAAGATTCATGAAAGAGGTCCAGCCGATCTTCCAGAACCCCTTCGAAGCGTTCAATCCACTGAAACGCGTCGATCGCTATCTGTTCATGACGGCAAAAAATTTCACTGATGCCCGTTCACCCGCGCAGCTGGAAGCCGTTGCCGACAGGGCGCTGAACAACGTCGGCCTGTCGATTGCTGAAGTCCGCGGCCGGTTTCCCCATGAGCTCTCCGGAGGTCAGCTCCAGCGGGTGGCGATCGCCCGGGCACTGATCCCTGGCCCGTCGATGCTGGTCGCGGACGAGCCGGTGTCGATGGTCGATGCCTCGCTGAGAATGTCGATCGTCAATCTGTTTCGTGCCCTGCGCGATGATCTCAAGGTTTCGATCATCTACATCACGCACGATCTTGCGACGGCCTATTACGTGAGCGACAGGATCATCATCATGCGCAAGGGTGAAATCGTCGAAAGCGGCGAGGCTCGCTCGGTCCTTGACAACCCCCAGCATCCGTATTCGCAACTCCTGAAGTCCGCCATCCTGTCTCCCGACCCGAACGGTCGCGGCGTGCTGACCGGCGACAGCGCCGCGTCCCAGCAAGCGCGCGCATCACCCCAGCCGTCGACCGAAGAGACAGAGCTGCAGCCGCATTAGCGGCAAATTACCCGTTTCCTGAAGCAAAGTGAGATTTGAGAGATGATCAAGGCCCAAGCCCGGTTCGACCGGGACTTTATCATTGGTGAAACCGACAACCGTCTGTTCGGTGCATTCGTCGAACATCTTGGCCGCTGTGTCTATGGCGGCATTTTCGAACCTGGACATCCAACGGCTGACGAAAAGGGGTTCAGGCGGGATGTTCTGGAGCTCGTGCGCGAGCTCAATCCCACCATCATGCGCTACCCCGGCGGCAATTTCGTTTCCGGTTACAATTGGGAGGATGGCGTGGGGCCGGTCGAGCAGCGCCCACGCCGCCTCGACCTGGCATGGAAATCCGTCGACACCAATCATTTCGGAACCAACGAATTTATGGACTGGTGCCGAGTTGCCGGTATCGAACCGATGCTGGCTGTCAACCTCGGCACGCGCGGACCGGACGAAGCCCGCCATCTGCTTGAATATTGCAATCATCCTTCCGGAACCCACCTTTCCGAACTTCGCCAACAGCATGGCTGGGAGAAACCGCACGACATCAAATTCTGGTGCCTGGGCAACGAAATGGACGGCGGCTGGCAGATGGGAGCGAAAACGGCCGAAGAGTATGGTCGGATTGCCGCCGAGACGGCAAAGATGATGCGGATGACCGATCCGACGATCGAACTGGCGGCCTGCGGATCCTCCGGACGAAAAATGGCGACCTATGGCGAATGGGAGAGGATCGTCCTCGAACACACGTTCGATCATGTCGAGTTCATATCGCTCCACACCTATCTCAACAATTATGCCGACGATACGCCTTCGTTCCTGGCAAGCCCCGACCTGATGGACAGCTTCATCGAAGAGGTGGTTTCGATTGCCGATGCTGTCGCGGCCCGACGTCGCTCCCGCAAGCGCATCATGCTGAGCTTCGACGAATGGAATGTCTGGTATCGCACCCGGCGCGGCGAACAGAACCGCGTCAAGGAAGGCTGGCCCGTCGCCCCACCGATACTGGAGGAGGAATACGACATGCAGGATGCGCTTGCCTTCGGCGGCGCATGCATCTCGCTCCTCAATCACGCCGACCGCGTCAAGGCCGGATGCCTCGCCCAGCTTGTAAACGCTATCGCCCCCATCATGACGGAAACCGGTGGTCCGGCCTGGCGGCAGACGATCTTTTGGCCCTTCTCGGACTTCAGCAATCTTGGCAGGGGCAGCGTCCTCAGGACCCGCGTCGATACGCCGACCTATGCCACTCGCTATTACGACCCCACGCACACGGAAGACCTGTACGACAAGATCGACGCCGTTCCTTACCTCAAGTTCTCGGCGGTGCATTCGGAGGAGAACAAGACGGTTACCCTCTTCATCCTGAACCGGCATCTTTCCGACGATATGCAGATTGACGTCGCGGCAACCGGCTTTGGCGGGCTGAAGCTGCAGCGAGCACATTCGCTGCATCACCATGACCTCAAGGCGAGCAACACCAAGAATGAACCGAACAAGGTGGCGCCTCACGATCTGAGGGAGATAGACGTGACGAGTGGCAGTGTCACGGTCACCGTCCCTCCGGCGTCATGGAGCGTCGTCCGGTTTGGCGCTTCCTTGTGAAACCGAAGTCGAGGACGGATTGCACCGGCCCTATCTGCCGTCAGGCAAGATAGAGCCGCATGATGATGTCCTGGTCGTAGTTGCCGAAACCGCGACCGAAGACGTTGATGCCCCCCGGATGGGGGGCATTTTCTTCTATGCCGATTTTCATCCGGATCGAGTGGTGCTCGGCCAAGCCGATGTCGTCGATTGTGACGTTGGAGATCGATACGCCGTCGATAAATGATCCCTGCCTGGTGACGCGCCAAGTCTTCAGCTTGCCGTATTGAGAACCTTCTAGCTTCCACCACTGTGGCGTGTAGACCCCACGCTTGTCGCCATAGTCACCGGGTGACGTCCAGGTCCCGATGCGATGTTCGTTGATCCACAGCGTTATGTCGGACGGCCAGTTGACGTTCGTGCCGGGCACTTCCGACGAGAGCTCCATCGAGAATTCGATCGCCTCGACCGCCGAGTTAACAAGCTTGGCATTGTTCGGAAATTTGTATTCGACATTGCCGCGGCCGAACCAGATCAACGCTGCCTGCACCCGGCCGGGATCGAGAAAGAAATCGGGAACATCCAGCAGGCCGATGACACCTTCCGGCGAGCAAAGCCCGCATGGTGCAGAAACTTCGCAACTCGTGTAGAGCCCGAGAGGCATCGCGACCTCGATCTGGTTGTTTCTGGTCGCTTTTTCAGCGGTGTCGAAGCGAACGATGATCTCGTCGTATTTGGCGCTGCAAACCTTCTGATTGCCTTTGGTCGCCTTGACGGAAGAGGTCTCGATGAGGCCGGCCTCCTCCAGGGTCAGAATGTTCACGGCAACCGTCGACTGCGGCAGCGAGAGCGCCGCGCTGATCTCGTTGACGTTCAGCTTTCCCCGATCATGGAGAAGTTGAAGGATGTTGACCCGGATGGGTGACGCCAGGCCCTTGAGAACCAGGCTGCCGGTGTTGGCGGATATTGAGAGAAAATTCGGCTTCATACTTCAGATCATGCCGTTGCCCTTCATCTATATCAAGATTTTTGATTTAGTGAGAGCGAGTTTTCCGGTAACCGGGGTCGGCCGATCTGACCTTGTTTGGCCAGTATGGGCCGAAGCAAATTGATCGCACGTATCTTCAGCCGCGGCACTATCGGTTCAGCCGCACCGCCGACATCAATGACAATATTCGGCAACATCATATAACAACTATAAACAATCACCCGCACCAAAGTCGCTTAAACCGTCTCCAGATTATTGATGGAGCGGCATGTTGGTTACGATTGTTTGCATGAAATGGGGTACGGCTTTCACCGCCAGCCATGTCAATGCTCTTTATGCCGGTGTGTTGCGCAACATGGAGGAGCCATTCGACTTTGTCTGCCTGACGGACGATCGTCGCGGCCTTGCTTCCAGCATTCTCACTCGTCATATCCCGAACCTTGGCCTGCCTGAGCAGGCGTGGAGACGAGGGTGCTGGCCCAAGATCGGAGTGTTTGCCCCGGGCCTATTCCCGCCCGGAGACGTCGTGCTTTTCCTCGATCTCGACATCATGGTCCAACGATCACTCGCCCCGCTGATCGGTCTGCTTCGGGAGCGCCGTCATTTTGTGATCCAGCGGGAATGGAATCCGGATCTCTGGAGCCTGCTCCCAAACAGCTTCAGGCCGGACAGGGGTGCCCAGTCATCGGTCTTTGGATTTCATGCAGGAAATGTCGATGGAATTTACCACGATTTCGTAAGCAAAGCCGACGCGATCATCGCGCAATTCAAGAACGACCAGTCCTACCTGACGCATGCGGTGCGGCAAAAAAGTTACTGGCCGGCAGGTTTCTGCGTCAGCTTCAAGAGAAGCTGCACGAAATACTTTCCGATCAATCTGCTCCTGCCGAGGATCAAGCAGCCACGGAACGCGAAAATCATCGTCTTCCACGGAAAACCGAGGCCCTGGGATACGATGGTCGAAGAAGGCCAGCGATGGGGATCGAAAAGGCGATTTGGCGTCGGTCCGGTCCCATGGATCAAACAATACTTCAAACAGGCGGACGCGATGCTGGCTTCTCTCGCCAATGCCGCAGACAATTTCGACGCCGGGGCCCATGCCTCCACAGCAAATGCCGGCCTGGAGCGGGCAAACGCCGAGTTATAGCAATAGCTAAGGTTATCACGCAGATAGGCGAAGCCAGAAAACACGCCCGCAGGCCGATCAAAGCCATTCGCGCAAGCGTTCACCGAACCTGCGCGGTGACGCCGTCAGCCTGGAGATCTGCTGGAAACGTCAACCGCGCCAAGAGCCCGGATGGCTCCCCGTCCAAGAGTTCCAGCGTCCCCCGGTGGGCTTGCACGACTTCCGCAACGATGGACAATCCCAGCCCGAACCCGGCGTTGCCATCAGTCCTGGCCGCATTCAGCTTGAAGAATGGCTCCAATACCTGCGCACGTGATTGCTTCGGTATCCCGGGGCCATTGTCCGATACGTCGATAACCACCTTGTCTCCGCTTCGCTTCAGCTCGATTGCGACCTTATCGCCAAATTTCACAGCGTTTTCGCAAAGGTTAGTCACTGCTCGCGTTATCGCGAGAGGCTTGCAATTGGCGGACAGATGATTGGGGCCGATATAATTGATCTTGTGGCCCACATCGTCAAATTCGCTGCAAATCGTCTGCAGCGTCGTTGCCAGGTCGATAGTTTCCACCTGCTCACGATGATGGTCGTCACGCAGATAGCTGAGGCTCTCTTTGAGAAGGCTATCGATGCGAGAGATATCCGCCAGCAACATATCGCGCAATTGCCCGTCGCCGACCCGCTCTACTCGAAGTCTCAGTCTCGTCAGTGGCGTGCGCAGATCGTGGCTCACCCCACGCAGCATCCGCGTCCTGCCTTGGATCATATCGGTGATACGATCGCTCATCCCGTTCAAGGAGCGTGCAACAGCGACGATCTCCACGCTGCCTTCCTCTTCGAAGATTACCCGGCCGGACGTGAGGTCGGCATTCGCAGCCGCTGAAGCAATCTTCCGCAGCGGTCGCGTGATCGCCCAGACCCCGAACGAAGAAAACAGCACGATCAAGGTGATGAGTGCCAGTAGATAGTGTGGCGCCCGGACTAGGACCTCACTCCAGAACGCCGTGCTTGGAAGGCCGCCCAGAACGAGGATTGTTTTATCATCAACCTCGGTTGAGACGACGCGCTTGTCATCAACAAAGGTTTGCCAGCCACCGAGTGGCGTCTGCCTCCCGTCGGGGGAAAAAAGCCAATCTATCGTCGCGTCCAGAACGCTTTCCTGCGGTGATGAGTTCTTGAACGTTTCCGCCAAGGCGCGCGGTCGCAGATTGAGATCCCAACCGGCACGATTGGCTGCACGAAGAACGATGTCGCGCTCTTCGGGTGTGGCAGTTTTGAGGATGGAACCTATCGTAAACACACTATCGGCGAGTTCCTCAACGTCAACCATCGGATATCCATTTCCAACACGCTGCTCGAGAAAAGAGCCGCCTAAAACGGTGATGGTGAGGCCGAGAACAATAACGCCCGTGATCTGACTATGGATCGTCGATAGGCCTGGAAGCCGGCGGAAAAACATGAGCACTCGTTTGGCTTGTGAAGCGCGCTTGAGCCGAGGTCGCTCGGCGAAGCAGAAATATAGGCGAATTCCCTCACAAGATCCCGCGTTTCCTGCTGCGCGATTATTACGTTTTGTTACGGCGGGGCCGCCTCGTTGCTGATCGCGGCGAGTTGCAACAAAGCGTAACAAAAAAACACGCACCGGAGGGCTCTGGCATGAAACACAAGCCGTCACAGGCTCCTCTATTGGGGGGACTGATAACCTGTTCTGGAGCCCTCATGCTACATCTTAAAAAAGCCAAGCGGCGTCTTTCGCCCCTCGCCTTATGCGCCGCAATCAGCGTTGCGGGATTTTCCCCAAACGCCTATGGCGCCGACCAGACCGCCACGGAGCAGACGCCGGAGCCACCTTTCGACAAGCAGCGTTTTGACAAACGCCAACCGGAGCGCAATTGGAGCCTGATCATTGGTGCCGGCGCTTCTTACGACCCCAAATACGAAGGGAGCGATGAATTTGAAGTCAGCCCTATTCCCTTCGTGGTGTTCACCTATGGCGAATGGTTGGAAATCGATCCAGGTGGGATCAGCGTCACTGTCCTGGATCAAGACGGATTTTCCATCTCCGCTGCGGTTGGTTACGAATCGGGACGGGATGAGGGTGACGGTGATCGCCTCCGCGGCCTCGGCGACATCGACTTCGCCGCGACAGTCGGTGCAAAAGTCGGCTATGATTGGGGCCCGGTCGAAATCTATGCGAGCGTCGACCAGACCATCAGCGGCAGCGAAAGCCTGATTGGAAAGTTTGGGGTAGAATACTCGGCCCCGGTCACAGAACGTCTCATTCTGGGCGCACGCGCCGAAGCCACCGTGGCCGATGGCAAGCACATGCAGGCCTATTTTGGCGTCGATGCCGCTCAGTCGGCACGTTCAGGCCTGCCTGAATATAAAGCAGAAGCGGGCCTGAAGCGCGTCGATTTTTCTGCCTCCGCCACATACGCACTGAGTGATCATTGGTTGGTGCGTGGTGAAGCAGGCATCGGCGTGCTCACCGGAGATGCCGCGGATAGCCCGATCGTCGAGAAGAAGATCCAGCCTTCCGTTTCTGCTTTTGTCGGCTACAAGTTCTGAAGCCGGGGAGAAAAAATAGATGACGTGTCGCCTGCACGGATCGCTCCGATCCAGCAGGCGACACGCGTTGCCTTGCGCAATATTTTTGACTGCAAGATGCAATGCCGTGGCAGCTGGGAGCGGGCATCCAAGCGCCGGCTCCCAGTCATAGCATCGGGCTTGCAGCAAGCGATCTTGTCCGATTATTTGTGCTGGCCCTGCGATCGCGGCCGGATTGGGGCCTCTACTTCAGACTTCCTCCACCGACGCGGTAAAGGTATATCCTCCCAGCCTGACTGTCTGCAGGAGCGTTGGCTCGCGAGGATCAGCCTCGATCTTTTGGCGGAGGCGGCTGATATGCACATCAATACTGCGCTCGATCGGCCCAGCCAGCCCGGAATGGGTAAACAAGAGCAACTCCTCGCGGGTGATGACCCTGCCCGGATTTCTGCAGAACGCCAGCAGAAGATCGAATTCCGTTGTTGTCAAAGCGATGCGAGCGTTGTCGGGGTCGTGAAGCCGGCGCCGCATCGGGTCAATCACCCATCCGTCGAAGCGCAGCTTCCTTTGAGCAGAGCTGCTTGTCAGGCCGTAAGAGGCGCGACGCAGGAGACTGCGAATCCGAGCGACCACTTCTCTTGGGCTGAAGGGCTTTGTAATGTAATCATCGGCGCCGACTTCCAGTCCCACGATCCGGTCGACCTCCTCTCCGAGTGCCGTCAGCAGGATTATCGGGATCGTTCTTTCCGAACGGATGCGTTTGCAAATGCTCAAGCCATCTTCGCCCGGCAGCATGACATCGAGGATGATCAGATCATAGGAATTGCTGCGAAGCAGGGATTGCATCACGCTTCCGTCCTCAGCCACGGTCGGCAGCATCCCGCTTTCCTGAATTGTCGACGCCAGAAGATTGCCGATTTCGAAGTCGTCTTCCACGATCAATATCTTCGCGGATGCTGAATTGGGCTGCATAGGTTTTTTCCTGTTTGAGGACCCTACAATGGGCCGGCTGCTGGTCCTCGAATGTTTCGCTTTATGAAGTTTTGTTACGGTCGCTGCTCGCAGTGATACCAAACGTGCCCAGCCATGGCGATAAGCGCCGCAACCGCTCGGCGATACGGCAGGGCCGGCCAGGTGGTTAGCCGGCCCTCCGCTGGTGGTGCAGGCGTCCTTGCGGCGCCTGCAACCTTCAGATCTCGGCCGACTGGAGGAGGGGCTTGAAGATCCGAGCGGTACGATCGCCAAAGTCGGACACGATCAGGTGGAGCGACGGGATGACGATCAACGATAGAACCGTAGACACGAGCAGGCCGCCAATCACTGCGATTGCCATGGGCGCCCTGAATTCGCCTCCGTCCCCTACCCCGAGCGCGGAGGGGGCCATTCCCCCGATCATGGCAAACGTAGTCATGATGATCGGGCGAACCCGCTCCGAGCAGGCTTCGACGATCGCATCGACCCGAGACAGCCCATGGGCTTCGCGTTCGATGGCAAAGTCCAGAAGCATGATGGCGTTTTTCGTCACGATCCCCATCAGCATCAGGATACCGATGACGACGGGAAGCGAGACGGCGTTGCCGCTTAACATGAGGCCAGCTGCAACGCCGCCGATCGACAGGGGAAGGGAGGCCAGAATGGTCCAGGGCGCCAACACGCTTCCGAAGAGGAGGATGAGAACAACAAGCACAAGCATGACGCCCGATCCCATCGCCACCGCAAAGCTTGAGAACACCTCGCCTTCAGTATCGGAATCCCCGGTCGCTTGAATGCGCACGCCCGCCGGCAGGCTCTTGACGCTATCGAGCTGTGCCAGCCTGTCGAGACCCTGGCCCGACGTCATGCCGTCAGCCATGTCCGCTGAGATTTCGATGCGACGCTGGCGATCAAATCGCTCGATGGCCGCGACCCTCTCATCGAAGCTGACGTGGGCGACGGAAGACAACGGAACCGACGTCCCTCTCGTTGTCGGGACCGACAGCATTTCGAGGGTTGGCAAATCGTCGCGAGCATGCGTCTGGAGCAGCACGCGGATTGGAATCTGTCGGCCGCCGTCGATGAAATTGGGCAGCCGGCTGTCGACCTCGCCCACCGTCGATACGCGGATCGTGCGGGCAAGTTCTGCCGGAGATACACCGATTGTTGAAGCCTTGTCCGCGTCGATTTTCACCCGCAGTTCTGGTCGCGTTGCCGCGTTGTCGGCGGTCGGGTTGACGAAGTTTCTGTCGGCGGTGAGCTCCTGCAATATGTCATCTGCTGTTCGCTGAGCCAGAGCGCCATCCGCGGACAGGACAGCGAAAGATATGTCCCGCCCACCGCGGGTGTTGAGAAAGCGCAGCCTGACATCCGAAATGGAGGAAAGCGCCTTTTCAAGATCGGCTTGTATCGAGAACGATGAACGGTCGCGCTCGGATTTATGGAGCAGATCGATCAGGACGACGGCATATCGTATGTCTTCCCGTCCGGCCGTACTCGACCCCGCCCTGACGAATACGCCTTCCACCGCAGAATCCCGCCGGATCAGGGCGGCTATTCCGTCCGTCGCTGCTCGTGTTTCCTGCAAAGCCGCCCCAGGGGGCAGCTCCACCGAAAGGGTCAACCGCCCCGTATCCTCTTCCGGCAAAAACGCGGTCGGCAGGGAGGTCAGGGCGTATAAAGCCAGTGCAAAAGCTGCAAATGCGGATCCGACTGTCATCCATCGCCACCGCAGGCTGACCTTCAGCAGTCCCTCATACGCCGACACCAGGCGCCCTTTCCGAATGTGCGACGGAGGAGCGTTCGTCATAATGTATGCAGCCATGATTGGGGTGATCAAGCGGGCCGCCAGAAGTGAAAAGAACACCGCTATCGCAACGGTCAGCCCGAATTCTCGAAAGTACAGTCCGACCACGCCGCTCATGAAGCCCACGGGTGTGAAGACAGCCATGATCGTTGCGGATATGGCTATGACAGCAAGTCCTATTTCGTCGGAGGCGTCCAATGCAGCCCGGTAGGCGGATTTGCCCATGTCGCGGTGACGCACCACGTTTTCGATTTCAACGATCGCATCGTCCACGAGAATTCCCGTCACCAGGGTGATCCCAAGCAGACTGAGGATGTTGAGGGAAAAGCCCAGGAGATCGATGGCAAAAAAGGTCGGGATGATCGAAAGCGGAAGCGCGATTGCGGCTACGACCGTAGCCCGCCAGTCGCGCAGGAATAGAAATACGACGACGATTGATAATGCCGCGCCCTCATAGAGGGTATGCATGGCCGAGTTGTAGTTGCCCGCCGTGTAGGACATATTGTCGTCGACCAGCTTGAAGCGGATCGACGGCTGTTCGAGATGTAGCTTCTCCAGTGCGGTGGCCACTTGCTCCGCAACAGCGAGCTCGCTCGAACCCTTTGAGCGATAGACCGCGAAACCTACAACGTCCTCCTGATCCAGAGTCGCAAAGGCGCGGGCTTCGGCGATCGTATCCTGGACGTTTCCGACATCTTCCAGTTTCACACTGGCGTCGTCCGACAGGAGGATGCGAGAACCACCAAGTTCTGCAATCGTCTGCGCCGCCGCGGCGGTCGTCAGCGTCCGTTCCCGGCCATTCAGGTTGCTGCGGCCCCCGGAACGATCCAACTGGCTTGCGATGAGGCTTTCGTTGACAACATTCGCCGTCAGGGAGAGCGCCTGCAATCGCGAAGGATCGAGTTCGACATGGATTTCCCTGTCAGCACCTCCGACACGATCAATGCGGCCAACGCCCTTCAGACCCTGCAACTGCCGGGCAACAACATCGTCGACGAACCACGAAAGCTCTGCAACGGTCATGTCCTGGCTTGTCACGGCATAGGTCACCACCGCCTGTGCTTCCTCCTCGGCCCATTCGATCACAGGCTCATCTATTCCATCGGGAAGGTCGCTGCGGATTTTGGCAACCGCGTCGCGGACGTCACCCATGGCGCGGTCTGGCGAAATCACGCCCAACTCGAATTCGACAGCGGTAACGGAACGGCCTTGAGTGACGGTCGACTTGATCTCTTCTACGCCTGCAAGAGACGCTACCGCGTCTTCAACAAGACGCGTAACTTCAGTCTCCAACTCACTCGGCGCTCCCCCGGGCTGGTCGA
This sequence comes from Neorhizobium tomejilense, assembly GCA_002968845.1. GTDB lineage: Bacteria > Pseudomonadota > Alphaproteobacteria > Rhizobiales > Rhizobiaceae > Neorhizobium > Neorhizobium tomejilense. Next base: position 50,422 of record PVBG01000004.1, read on the forward strand.
TAATCACATTCACAGCCGGCTCGTCGATGGTCGGGAAGTAAGTGACGGGCAGCCGTGAAAAGCTGTAGAGACCGGCGGTGACAAGGATTAGGAATAGGAGGATCGAGGGAAGCGGATTACGAATTGCCCAGGCCGATATGTTCATTGAAGTCGAGCTCCAAGCCGATTTTGGGTAGATGCAGACGCGTCGGCACGCGTTGCCGGCGTCGCGGCCAATACGGGCCTCACCCGCTCCTGTGCTTTCAGGAAGGCACCTGATTTCAGGACGACCTCCTCTCCCTCGCGGATGCCGTCGAGGATTTCCACGAAGCCGCTTTGCTGGGATCCGATGCGGACCGGGCGGATATCCACGAGCCCGTCTGAAACGACGTAAACGTTGTGGCCGGCCGCCGTGCTCTTGACGGCCGTTCCTGGGAGGAGAACATTCTGCCGGTCTTCGACACTGATGCTACCGCGCGCAAAGACGCCTGGGACAAGTCCGGTCTTGTCTGCAAGTTCGATCCGCACCGTCCCGCTTCTTGTCTTGGGATCGAGTTGCGCGGCACTCAGGCGGACGGTTCCTGCGATGGCTTGGTCGCGTCCTGGCAAGGTAATTTCGGCGCTCATGCCTTCCCTCAGCCGAACGAAGCTTGTCTCCGTCACCTGCGCCACGAACTCGATGTCATCATCGTCAGCAATGACAAAAAGAGGTTCGGCGGAACTCGATGTCATCGCACCGACACGCGCTTTCCGGCTCAAGATTCGACCCGAGCTGGGGGCCCGCAGGGTGCTTCTCTGGACAGTCAGTTCGATTTCCCGCCGCTCGCTGGCGATCAGCTGTTGATCTGCGTTGGCGAGCTCCAACGATTGGCGCGCCAGTCGCAACTCCGCGACGGCTCGGGCGTGAGCGTTCAAGTCTTCCTCGAGGACATTGTCGGCGATCGCACCTTTTGGCTGTAGCGAGCGGCTGCGTTCCAGCTTCTTGCGCGCTTCGGCTTCGGTGACCGTTGCCACATCTATCTTGCTGCTCTCAACCGCCGCGGCAGCACGCGCGCGAAGGAGGCTCACCGCATTCTTGTCCAGCAACATCAGGGCTTCGGTCGTGTCCAGGACCGCGAGCGCCTGGCCCCGTTCAACATGTTGTCCGGCCTCTACCAAAATCTGCCGCACCTCCTTGCCGAGGACGGCGGGATAGACTTCGATCTCTTCCCGCGCCGCGAGCGAACCAACCACCTCGATCCTTTCCGTCAGCGCACCTCGCTTGGCGACGATCGTCGTTACCGGCATTTGGGCGTCTGCGGACGCCACGGTCGAAAACACGCATGCGAGCGTCGCTGTTTTACCGAAAAGCGAGCAGCAGCGTCGAAGCGTGGATGATACGGTCGATAACGCGATCATTGAGTGGACCTTTTAAGTGGGCCGCAGAGCGCCCTGGCTTGTTTGGTCACACGATAGCGATGGGGCGGAGCCGCACTGTGTAGTCACATTAAGAAATGTTACGGGACGCTGGTGCGTCAGGTCCTCAAGAGGCGCGGCCCCCACTAAATGGAGCGGCACAGACCGCTTTTGAGCCCTCACGGGCAGCCTGGCGACGTCTCTCAGCCTGGACCGACTGCAAGCCGGTCCGCGTAAAATCGTCTGTCTCCACGTTGAGGAATGGAATGTTGCGCTGCGATACTTTGCGACAATTTCCCTGTTCTGCGGCATACGCGTGCGACAAACACCTTCTATGTTTGGGATGCGTCAAGGAGACGCTATCGAAACTGAAGGAGAAACTGATGACCAAGATCTTCCTATCCACCGCTATCGCTGCTCTGCTGGCTTCGGCCACGTTCGCCGTCCCGGCACTTGCCGAGGGTGATTATTATGAAGGCGCCTCCAAGAGCGGTGCTTCTTCGCGTTCTGCCAATCCTCTGCGGGCCGACAGCACCAGGACCTTCGGCTATCCGAACCAGACCGGCCAGTCGGTGTTTGGCGAGACCACCCGCGATGATCGTCGCCCGTTCGACAGCGGCGACTATTATGAGGGCGCCAACCGTCCGAACTAACAGCTCGCAGTTCATTCAAGGCACCGTCCGCGGCAAGGTCGCAAATATTGCCGCGGCGGCCCCTCTCCGGTCTGAATTCAGGCGGATGAGCGGGAACCAAAATTATCAATTTCGCTGCAGTCCCACCCCACCCTATCCCATCTCACGTCCGATCCTGCGGCACGTCATGGGAGCCGGGCCTTGGGAACTTGCTAGAGAATTCGATGGAAGGGCTTGCCGATGCAATGCTATAATTTCCGGGTGTAGAGGGCAGTTCATGCAGGCATCATCCCATATCGCAGTTGTCGATGATCATCAGGACATCCGGGATCTGGTCGGGAAATATCTCGGGCAGCAAGGCTATCGCATCAGCTCAGCCGACAGCGGCGCCGCCCTGCGCAAGATCCTCGAGCGGAACGCTCTTGATCTCATCATTCTCGACATCATGATGCCCGGTGAAGACGGCCTCTCGGTCTGCAGACACATACGCAGCACGACGGATGTGCCCATCATATTCCTGACCGCCATGGCGGATGATACCGACCGTATCATCGGCTTGGAATTGGGAGCGGACGACTATGTCGTAAAGCCGTTTAATCCCAGGGAATTGCTCGCCCGCGTCCGCGCCGTCCTGCGGCGAGCAACCACCCTGCCAACGCAGCAACGCGACAACATCAAGGCAAAAGTCATCAAGTTCGACCAATGGCGGCTTGATGTCGGCCGGCAAGAACTGACCGACGAGGACGGCGTTGTCGTGTCCCTGAGCACCGTGGAATTCCGTCTGCTCAAAGCTTTTCTCGAACATCCCGGGTTTGTTCTCACGCGCGACCAACTCCTCGACCTGACTGCCGGCAAAGCCGCGGAGATCTTCGACCGCAGCATCGACCACCAGGTCAGCCGCTTGCGCAAGAAGATCGAGGCCGATCCCAAGAACCCGACAATCATCAAGACCCATTGGGGCGGCGGCTACAGTCTTTCCACCGATGTGGTGCTGCAATGATACGGTTTTGGACAAGAAGTCTCGCTGCGCAGTTCATCGGTTTCATGCTCCTCGCGCTCGCGTGTTCCCAGGCACTGTCGTTCCTGATCTCCTGGGATGAACGCGACAAGGCGCTCAAGGCAGTATCAAAAAGCGAGTTCTTCAGCCGCACGGCGACCATTACCAGGCTCATGGAGTCGATTCCGCTCAATCTGAGGCATGACGTCCTCGCCGCCAGCGAAACCAGCTATGCCCGGTTCTGGCTGAGCGAGCAGGCTCCAGATGACCCCGATGCCTGGCGGGGTCGTGCCGTCGAGGAGCTTGCACGTCCCCTGCCGAACCTCCCGAATTTTCCGCCAGAATGGCGCGTTCAGCCGGCAGCCATCGACAGGCCGGAGGAGCGCAGGAGGATTGTTGCGAAAAACGCCGGCGAGGCCTGGGTCACGCCCGCCTCTGGTTTGTGGAGTCTCCCACAGCCGGCGAAGTTCGCCTATATCGGCCAGTGGGACGGGTTTGGTCTTGCGGTCCAGCTTCAAGACGGGCGGTGGCTGAACTCCGCCTATTACAAAGTCATTCCCAACAACTGGTGGACTTCACAATCCCTCTTCACTTTGTCGATAACGGCTCTTGTCCTCTCGGTCATCGGGGTTTTGACGGCAAACCGTATCGCAAGACCGCTTCGACGGCTTGCCGTGTCGGCGGAGGCTTTAGGCCGCGGAGAGTCTCTCCCGCCCCTGCCGGAGGAAGGGCCCGACGATATCCGACGGACCGCAGAGGCATTTAACCGGATGCAGCAGAGCCTTCACCGCTTCGTGGAAGACCGGACCCGGATGCTGGCCGCAATCGGCCATGACCTGCGTACTCCACTGACATCCTTGCGTTTGCGCGCCGAGTTTGTCGGGGATCCGGAACTTCAGCAGAAGATGCTGGTCACGATCGACGAGATCCAGGTCATGACCGAGGCGACGATCGCTTTCGCAAAGGGCGAGGCGACGGTCGAGGAAACAAAAACGGTGAACCTCAACGCATTGGTGGAGAGCCTGTGTGCCGATCTGGAAGAAATGGGCCAAAGGGTTGAGTATGTCGAAAGCAGGAAGATAACCTACAGGTGCCGCCCCGATGGGCTACGCCGCGCTGTCCGTAATCTCATCGAAAACGCGATCCGCTATGGCGGGCAGGCCAAGGTCTTCGTGCACCAATCGCCATCGGCGACTGAAATCGTCGTGGAGGATCCCGGCCCCGGCATCCCTGATGCGATGCGCGAGAAGGTCTTCTCTCCCTTCTTCCGCCTGGAGAAGTCTCGCAACCGCGAAACGGGCGGTGTCGGTCTGGGCTTGTCAATTGCAAGAGCGATCGTTCGCCACCATGGCGGGGATATCGTTCTTGCCTCGAACAATCCGGGCTTGAGAGCCTCGATCTCTCTTCCCGTCATAGAGCGACCCGAACTGTCACCGGCGGCTCGACGGCCGCGAGAAAAAATCGCCGCCCAATGGACGCTCTAGTTTTTGCCTAGCGGACGAATATCAATATCGACGATCGAAACGAGTCGCTCAAGCCCGATGGTTTCCCGCAACCCTCGTCGAGGAGAACTTTCCGCCGTCACCGGCGGAAAGTGAAGGCCTAACGATCAGGCGCTGGTGAAGAGATCGCCTGTATAGAATTGTGCCGGTGGCAGCGGCTCCTTGATGGTGCCGAACTCCTGGAACATCTTGTTGAATTCCGTCAGCCACTTATCGACGGTGCCGTCTTTCGTGAAGGCGTCCAGTTCCTTGCTCGTCAGCATCTTGCGGCTGCGCGCCACCTTCTCGGTCACCTCCACTGGAGCGTTGAGGAATGCGGTGGTGATCTGGATGGATCGATCGAGGTTTGCGACGCGATAGTCCATTGCCTTCTTCATGACACGCAGGAATTTCCTCACGAGATCCGGGTTCTGCTGGACGATCTCATTGCGGGCGACGAAGGTGTTGATGAACGAGGTCTGCGGGTAGAAATCCTGGTTCGAAGCCAGCTCCTTCATATCCGGCACGCGCGGCTTGATCGTATCGATCAGCGGATACCAGATGCCGGCCCCGTCGATTTGCTTGGAAGTGAAGGCGGCAACCACCGTGGACGGATCCATGGGCACGACCTGGATGTCGCCTATGGTCATGCCGGCCTTGGTCAGCGCCATCCGGAGTATCATGTCGCCGGACGTGCCCTGCGGGACGCCAACCTTTTTGGCCTTCAGATCCGCGATCGAGGCAATCCCGCCCTGGACGATGACGCGGTCGGAGAAGCCTATATCGTTGACGCCGATCACCTTGGCCCGACCGCTGGCGGGCAGCCAGAGTGCGCCGGGCCCGATCGTGCCAAAATTCAGGCTGCCGGCGCCCATCGCCTGGATCTGGATCGGGCCGTTGGTGAAAACCTTGACGGATGGCGTGATGCCTTCCGCTTCCCAGAGTTTCTGGTCCTGCGCGATCGCCAGGACACTGGCATTCGGAAAGTCGGCAATATATCCGATGGTCATGTCGGCAGATTGGGCGCTTGCCTTTCCTCCGATGGAAAAAGCGCTCGCGGCGGCAAAGGCCGCCGTCGTCCTCACCAGGGTTCGTCTCGTCAGCATGTTCATCTCCTCCTTGTAACAGCCGATAGTGATTGCAGGTTTCAGGCCGCGGCCGGGTGGTAGACCGACCGCCATACCTCGTTGCGCAAAGCCGTGAATTCCGGCGAAAGGCGCATCTCCTCGGTGCGCGGATAGGGCAGATCGACCGGAATGATCCTGTGAAGCCGGCCGGGCCTGGCGGCCATGACGACGACGCGGCTCGCGAGATAGACCGCCTCGTCTACATCGTGGGTGATGAACATCACCGTACGCCGCTCCTTGCTCCAGGTGGCCAGTAGCTGGCCCTGAAGCTGCACGCGGGTCAAAGCATCCAGTGCGCCGAATGGCTCGTCCATGAGCAAGATCTTCGGATTGACGGCATAGGCGCGGGCAATGGCGCATCGTTGCTTCATGCCGCCGGACAATGTCTTCGGAAGCGAATCGGCAAAATCGGAGAGCCCGACGAGGTCCACAAATCGGTCCGCGATCCTGCTGCGGTCCGCCTTCGGGTATCTGGCAATCTTCAACCCGAACTCGACGTTCTCGCGGACCGTCAGCCAGGGGAAAAGCGCATATTGCTGGAAGATCACGCCCCGCTCGGGACCGGGTCCCTTGACCGGCACACTATCGACCAGGACCTGCCCTGAAGACGGACCTGTGAGGCCTGCGGCAATGTTCATGGCGGTCGACTTGCCGCAGCCCGATGGCCCGACCACCGTGATGAACTCCCCGTCTTCGATGTCCAGGTTGAGACCTTGGAGCGCGTTGAAGGACGTCTGCCCGGCGATGATGAACGTCTTGGAGACGTTCTGGAACGAGATTTTGATGCTCATAGCTTTTCCTGCCATGCGGTCAGAACGCCATCGAATGCGATGACGATGCGGTCCATGATGAGACCGAGCACGCCGATCGCGATGAGACTGACGAAGATTGTCGGAAGATCGTAATAGAGCTGCGCCTGCTGCATGCGGAAACCGAGGCCAGACTGCGCAGCAATCAGCTCCGCCGCCACGACGGTCGCCCATGACGAACCGAGGCCGACGCGGACGCCGACCATGATATAGGGCAGCGATGCCGGGACGATGACCCGCCGGAAGATGGTGAAGTCGTTGGCACCGAGCACACGCGCGGCATTGATCAGCGTCTTGTCGACGTTGACGACACCTTGATATGTCGCGACAACGCTCGACAGGAAAGACGCCAGGAAAATGACGAAGATCTTGGGAGTTTCGTCAATGCCCATGGTGACGATCGCCAGGGGAATGATGGCAAGCGGCGGGATCGTCCGAAAGAACTGGACATAGGGTTCGATGATGCCGCGGGCGATGCGGTACCAGCCCATCAGGAAACCGACCGGGATTGCTACCGCAATGCCGAACGCAAAACCGGTAAAAACGCGTCCGAGGCTCGCCAGGGCGTCGGTCCACAGGAGGCCGCTCTTCGCCTGGATCACCGCCTGCTTGGCGACAGCGAGCGGCGTCGGCAGGCCGACGATGCCTTGCGCCGTTACGGTCGCCCAGACCAGAACACCGAAGATGACTGCGGCGAAATTGATCGCCAGCATGCCCATCGGGTGCGACAGCAAAGAGCGCCGCGGAGCTCGTTCGGGCTTTTCCTCAACCGTTGAAATTGACAAGGTCATGCCTCCCTCGCGAAAACTTGCCGGCTCTGCTGAGATTGGTGGTTCATCGCATCCCCACCGTGACGTCGCGTGTCTTGAAATTCGATTCGATCAACCAGTCGCGCATCACATCCAAAAGTTCGCGCTTCTGCTCGACACAGCCTGGATCGTTCCAGAGGTTCTTCACTTCCTTCGGATCGTTTTCGAGGTCGAAGAGCTGCCCGTCGCTTGAGCCCTTGAAGTGAACGAGCTTCCACCGGTCGCTTCTGACACCGGTCATGAACTCGACACCGCCTGCCATCGCCACGTCGCCGATCTGCTCGCAGAACACATGGGAGCGCGGCTTCCAGTCCTCGCCCTCCAGTGCAGGCTTCAGGCTTTGCGCTTCGAAGGATATCGGCGGCGTGATGCCGGCATATTCCAGGATCGTCGGGCCGAGGTCGAAGAGCTGGCATAGCCCATCCACGGTGCGACCGCCCTCGAACCGGTTCGCCGTCGACCAGATGATGGTCGGCACGCGGGTGACTATGTCGTACATCGACCACTTTTGAATCAGCCCGTGTTCGCCGAGGCATTCGCCATGGTCGGAGGTGAAGATAACGATCGCATCCTCCAGATAGCCGCGCGCTTCGAGCGCTTCGAGCAACTCGCCGACCTTTTCATCGATCAGGGTGACATTGCCAAGATAATGCGCCCACAGCCGCTGCATCTGGTCTTCTCTCGGATCAAGGCTCCAGACGACGGAGTCATGATCAACCTCGACGTCGTGCTGGCGTTTTTCCTTCAGCTCCTGGTGAAGCGAATCCAGCTCTTCCCTGGTCGGCTTCGGCAGCGGCAGGTCGTTACGCTTCAAATAGGGCTCTACATAACGAGCAGGAGGATCGAACGGCGGATGGGGGCCTGGAAAACCGACCTGAAGGAAAAGCGGCTCAGTCGGCGGATAGGTATTGACCCACCACTTCGCCATATTGCCGACGAAGGCATCGGAATGCAGCGCCTCAGGCAGTTCCCATTCAAAGCAGCCCAACCGGTCGCGGTAATCCTCGAGCTCACGGTAACGTTCGCGCTGCTGCTTGACGAGGCCGTTGGCCGCAAGCGCCTTGTCCCATTCGTCGAAATACCAGCGGCCTTCCATGTAGCGGTCCTTGTTTTCCACGACATAGCGCTCATGGAAACCGGAATCCGAATTGTAGGGAATCGTATGCATCTTGCCGACGTTGACGCAACGATAGCCCGCATCGCGGAGCTGCTCGACCCAGGTATGCTGCCATTTCTGGCCGTTCGCCAGAACACCCGTCGTATGCGGATAATAACCGGTGAACAGGCTCGCGCGAGACGGAACGCAGCTCGGTGCAGTGATGTGGCAATTGGTGAGCGCCACGCCCTTCTCGACGAGCGCGTCGATATTCGGCGTCACGGCATAGGGGTATCCGAGCGCAGCGATCGAGTCGTAGCGCTGCTGGTCCGTCATAATCAGAATGATGTTTGGCTTTTCAGCCATGTGCCCTGCCTCCGCCTCGCCAATTGTCGACCGTGCCGTCGTTTTCCATCCAAAGAAAACGCCAGTGTTCGGTCTTTCGCTTGCCTCTCCTTCAAAACGATGGCATAAAGTTACCGTTAACGCAACGATCACTCACAGGATTTTTTAAAGCCGAATGACAGTGGACCTTTCCGAGGGTGCGGGGCGCACCGTCCCGACCCTTGCTTCGATCGCCGAGCGTGTGGGCGTTTCGGTCAACACCGTCTCGCGCGCGCTGCGCGCTCCAAACACGGTCCGGATCGAACTACGCCGCCGGATCAATGCCGCCATGGAAGAGCTGAACTACGTGCCGAACCGGCTTGCCGGCGGGCTTTCCGGGACGCGATCGGACATTGTCGGGGTCGTGGTAACCTCGCTCTACTACTCGGAATTCGCCAACATCATCGACTCTCTGCAATTGGCGTTGCTGGAGCATGACCTGCAGGTCATGCTCGCCAATACCAGGTACAATGCCGACCAGGAGCTGCGGCTCGTCCGCTCCATCCTGAGCTGGCGCCCGGCGGCGGTTGCCATCATCGGCGTCGATCATCCCCCGAAAGTCGTCGAGCTTCTCAAGGCAGCCGGCATCCCGATTGTCGAGATGTGGGACACGGGCGGAGACGTGATCGATACTGCTGTCGGTTTCGACCACGCAAGCGTCGGGGCGGCCCAGGCCAACCATCTGATAGCTCAAGGATATAGGCGCTTGGCCTTCGTCGGCAGTGTCCGCGAAAACGATAAACGCGCCCAGAAGCGCCTGAGCGGGCTGGAAGCCGCAGCAACCAAGGCCTCGCTCCCCGACGTCGTCAAGCATACGGCGCAGCAGGGCGGCAATCCGGAACTCGGAGAGCGGCTCGCGACCGAGCTTCTGCAAAGCCATCCGGAGATCGATGCGATCGCCTGCAACAGCGATGTGGTTGCGTTCGGCGTGCTGCGCGCGCTCAGGAAACTCGGCCGGCGCGTACCCGAAGACATCGGTGTCATCGCATTCGGCGACAACGAGGCGGCGAGCTGCGTCAGCCCTTCGCTGACGACAGTTCGCCCCGACCGCGAGCGCATCGGCAAACTGACGGCCGAGGCGATCGTCTCGCGGATCAATGACGTCACGCCTTATACGACACTTGTGGAATGGGAACTTATTGCCCGGGAAAGCACGTCTCGTATGCCCCCGCCATCGCCGTCTTGATGCAGCACCCAGCGGCGCAAGCGGAGTTACGGATCAATCCCGCCAGCGCCGCCCAAGAGCTTGGGAACACCAGATCCTGCATCTGCAACGGTCTCGTGCGGGACTAAGCGGACCGCCGTGACGGAGAAGCAATTTTACCGGGTATTCCCGCGGTTTGCGAAGAAGCCGGCGTTCGCGTCAGTTTCCACCCGCGGCCTTGGTGAAGGGGTACCGGATCGACTATTCCTTCTCGCGGAAGGGAGATGATCGTCTGCATTCCCCTTTCACCGCAGAGGAAAGAAATGTCGCCGCCATGTTGCCGCACGATGGCGCGGGCGATCGACAGCCCCAGGCCGATACCGCCCGTATCCTTGTTCCGCGATGCTTCAAGACGGAAGAACGGAGCAAAAACCTTTTCCCTCATGGCCTCGGGTATCCCCGGTCCGCGGTCCTCGACAACGATATCGACTGTGGTTGCCGTGTGCCGGATGAAGACCTTGGCCTCGCTGCCATATCGGACGGCATTCTCCACGACGTTTCGGACCGCACGGCGGAGCCCATCCGGCCGACAGCGATAAGGCGTCTGTTCCGCCTCCAGGTAATTGACCGGATGTCCAAGGTCCGACTGGTCGTCGCAGATACTGCCGATAAGAGCATCGAGTTCGATGTCACGGGTTTCTTCTACCGTCGATTCCCCGCGCGCAAACGCAATGGCGGCTTCCGTCATCGCCTGGATTTCGTCAATGGTAGACAGCATCTTCTGTTGTGTTTCCTGATCCTTGACGAATTCTGCTCTCAAACGAAGCGAGGTCAGCGGCGTTCGCAAATCGTGGCCGATCGCCGCAAGCATTTTGGTCCGGTCTTCGACAAAACGGTGGAGGCGGCTTTGCATCCTGTTGAAGGCTTCCGCCGTGCGCCGGATCTCTTCCGGCCCTCCCTCGGGAATAGGCGGAAGGTTTTCTCCCCGCCCAAGCGCCTCCGCCGACCGCGCGAGATTGCGCAAGGGGCGGGAAATGCGGCTTGCAATGAAGATCCCGATCAACGCCAGGATCAGCGCTGTCAATCCGACCGAGGTCAGCGACTTGGAATTCCACCATCGGCCGGTGTTTTCCTGGTACGAAGCAAAATTCAGCCAGCGTCCGTCGCCAAGCTGGACCGCAAGACCAAACCCTCTGCGCCGGTCGAAATAGGTGAATTTCGCGGGTTGCGGCAGGTTCCACAGGATCGGCGGCGGGCTCGCCCATTCCTCGTCCGTATTTTCACGCGCGACTTCCTTCGGATCGGGCAATTGCGGCTTGGAGGGAGCCGTCCAGTCAACCTGCTTTGAAAGATCGACGAAGTTTTCGAGTTGGCGGGAAAGCTGACCCACCGCCTGCAGGCGCCAGGCGCTGGCTTTCTCGGGTTCCTGGTCTGTCAGCCAGATTTTCGAGTAGTTGGTTTCGCTGGCGTAAAGAGCCTGCGCGCGGATCTGCGGGGGTATCAACTCGACCAACCGGGTTATGGACGCGCCCCGGCTGAAGAATTCGCTTTTCGCCGCGGCTCTCAACGCCATTGTGCGCTCGTCCCACGAGATCAGAAAAGCCAGCGCCTGCGAGATGATCAGGGCGGCAAGCATCAGTCCTATGAACTGCGCCGCCAGGCTTTTTTTCCAGAGCTTGATCATTCGAATGCCACCTCGACCGACAGGCTGTACCCGCCGCCCCAATGGGTTTTGATGATTGAAGGGTTTTTTGGATTTTCCTCGATCTTCTTGCGCAGGCGGCTCACCTGGTTGTCGATGCTGCGATCGAAGATATCGGCAGTTCTTCCGGTGGTGAGGTCCAGAAGTTGTTCGCGGCTCAAGATCATGCCCGGCCGTTCGATGAAGACCTTCAGCAAGCGAAACTCTGCCGTGCTCAAAGGTATGCCGACGCCGTTTTCCCCGGAAATTTCCTGACGACCCATATCGACCCGCCATCCCGCGATGCGCAGCTTTTTGGACTGCCGTGCTGCGGCCGGGACCGCGGGATTGGCAGCCCGGCGCAGGACAGCCCGAACACGCGCCAGCAGTTCGCGGAAATTAAATGGCTTCACGAGGTAATCATCCGCCCCCAGTTCGAGGCCGAGGATCCGGTCGGTATCTTCGGCCATCGCCGTCAGGAAGATGATGGGAACGTCCAGAGTGGCGCGGACCTGCCGACAGACCGACAGCCCATCCTCACCCGGCATCATGATGTCGAGGATGATGAGATCGACGGTATGGTGCTCGAGCACTCGCCGCAGCACCGAGCCGCTTTCGGCGACGCTGACCTTATAGCCTTGCTGCTCGAGATATTGTCGAACGAGATCCCGGATATCGCTGTGATCGTCGACGACCACGACATGCGCCAAGTCATGCATTTTGCGTAACCTCTGTTCAGCATTCTATATAAGAATATCCCCCTACCCCGCACCAAGAAAAGTGTATCAAAGTTTCGCAAGCCTGCTGTCCGGCGGCGACGTTCCGTTGACCTTCCGATGACCTTACGGGACGTTCCGGAATGCCTTCGTCCACCTCTTTGCGGGCTTTATCGTTCTTTTAGGCAGTCATGCGCGGCTTCGCGGATCAGAGAACGTTGCAGAGGCGCAAGACCAACCACCAAGTTTTGCGACATCTTGCGACAAATTTCCTGCCTGACGGCACAGTTGTGCGACAGGGGTAAAGTATCAATCGGCAGACCAGATGGAAGGGCGAGCATTTGTTCTGACGCGCCCCGACGCATTGCTTCCCAAGCTAAACAGAGAGCAAACATGGCAGCCCCACACCCAGAGAATACCGAAAGCCCGGGCGCTGCGCGCCGAAACACCGCAGGTAAAGGCATGCAGCGGCTGGCCGTTGTTTTGATTCTCGGACCTCTCCTACAACCCGGCAGCGCGCTGGCGCAGAGCCCCGAAGCCGGCGAGCGCGTTTTTGTGCAATGTCGGGCTTGCCACCAGGTCGGCGAGACCGCACGCAATGTTACGGGTCCTCACCTCAACGGGCTTTTCGGCCGCACCAGCGGCAGTGTGGAAGGCTATGCCTATACGGCGGCAAACAAAAATGCCGGCATCGCCTGGACCGATGAAAGCTTTCGTGAGTTTGTAACCAACCCAAGGGCAAAGATCCCGGGCACCAAAATGATCTATGCGGGGATCAAGAATCCCGACCAGATCACCGACCTGATCGCCTATCTCAAGCAATTCGACGCATCTGGCAAAAGACAGTAGCCGTTGTCGGGGCGGCGCGTCGTTGCCTCGACGCGAGGTGAACACGCGTCGTTTGGTACAGCTACGGCCTGATAGCGGGCGTCTCGACCGCCATACCTCTCGCCCGAGACATCAGAAACAACTCGAGCGCGATATATTCCTCCGCGCCATAGGCGTAAGGCTCTGCGCGGACCCCGATAAGGCAGCCTCGCAGCCGCCGCTGCAACGATCCGATACCCTGCCACTCCAATCTATAGAGCGGATAACCGGTCGGATGCCCCTGGGGGATGAGCGAGCCGGCCAGGCGCTGCCCCGCATGATCCTCATGACAGTTGGCGCAGGAGAAATTAAGCTGTCCCTGCCGCATGTTGTAGAGTGCTTCGCCTTGCCTGCGGAACGGCTCGAGCCGCGCGTCGTCCGGCGGCGCGATCGACATACCCCGCGACTGCTTGCCGACATAGGCCGAGAGTGCGAGCAATTCCGGCCCCTCAAGCGGAAACGGCGGTGCGTTCTGACGGGTCTCGCGGCAGAGATTGATCTGTCCCTGCAGATCGACCGGCCCATTCCACGCCGTGCTGAAGGATGGATAGCGTGCGGCGGCGCCTCTCATGCTGACCTCGGCGTTCTGGTGGCAATCGGCGCAAGACGTTTTCCGGCTGCCGACTTTCGCCCTCCATAATTCCTCGCCCTCCAATACGGCAAACATGCCGGGATTGGCCGTATCGTCGCGCTGCATTGCCTGCGATTCTCGGCTCATGTCTTCAAACCCCGACCGCCGGGGGTCTCGTGTCTGGGCGGCGGCAATGACGGTTGAAACCGCCACCGCGCAGGACAGCATCGAGGTGAAGGCGACGGAGGGCATCATTCGACGATGAAATCTGCGGTTTCTGTTTGCGACCTGCCGCGGTCGTCGATCCACGAGAAGGTCATGGTGCCACCCTCTTCTGCCTTGATCGTGAACGCGATGAACGGGTTTGCGGCAATTGCCGGGAATAGATCGGCGCGAAAAACTTCGATACCATTCAGCTTACAGACGAAATTCCGAATGATGTCGCGGGGGAACGACGTGCCATCCCCTTTCGGGCGATAGCCGGTTTCCATCGGATGCTGGATCAACGTCCGGATCTCGACGATCTCGCCCCGCTTCGCCTTTGGCAGATTGATCAGGACGCGCGCCATGTCAATTCTCCGCGCATGCCGGAAGGGTGACGATCAATTCGACCGAGCCGGACCAAAAACTGCCGTCGCTCATCTGAGCAATCGCCGTGATGTTCTGGGAATCGCCGAGCCGGATGCGTGTCGATACGAACGCCCGGCCGGATCGAGGACCCAGATGAAATACGCCGATGTTCGGCTGCGGGTTCTTCTCGTTGAAAACCGCAATCGCCTTGACGAAGTCACCTTCTGTCATCGGGCTTTCGACGGTGATCGCAAGCGGCACGGAATTGCCGTTCTCAACGAGCGGCGGAATGTCCATCTTCACACGACCGGCCCTGACCGGGGCACTTCCGATGAAATCGCGGATGGCGTCCTGCATAGCCTCCGGCGTGGCACGCGCCGGCCGCGCCACGATCAGTGCAAGGCCGCCGACAAGTGCGGCGCGGCGAGAAAGCTTTGGTTGGACCGATCTCTCCGTCATGGCGTATCCTTCAACGTCAGCAGGAAGGCCACGACGTCCTCGACTTCCTCAGCCGACAAGACGGGCTTGCCTTGCCAGGCGCCTCCGACTCGCGTCAGACGATCGAGACGATAATAGGCCGGCATGATCGTCGACGGGTTCACTTTGCTGCTGTCGACCAGACGCAATCGCAACTGCCCCTCATCCCACCTGCTGCCAGCGCCGCGAAGATCCGGCGCGAGATTGCCCTGAAACCGCTGTTCGGGGAACGGTCCGGTATGGCACAGAAGGCAAAGCCCCTTCTGGCGGTCGGTGACGACGGCGCGGCCCCGCGCCGCGTCGCCGGCCTGCCCGGTCAGCGATTGCGGAATGGCGTCGCCGACCACAGCAAAAGCGCGCAATTGTGCGATCGCCGGTGGGGCGACGGATAAAGCAGCAATGAGAAACAGCCATCTAACCAAAGACTTCGTCCGTGATGGTGCGGAACCAGGCATCGGCGTGCGAGGCTTCCAGCGAGCGGAAGGCGGTTGAACTATCGGCCGGGCTGACACCGCCTGCCCCTTCCACGTCCGTCAGCACGCCGTTGACGGGCCGATAGACGCCCGCGACCGTGATGCCGTAATCGGGCGCAACGAGGCTGTAGCAGGTGTTGATCAATTTCGGCGTCTGCGGTGCCTGGCCACCGAGCAGACTTGCGATCGCCACGGCGCAGACTTTCGCTTGCGCATTCGCCGCGAACGCCGATTTCGGCATGCCGCCGGCGATGCAGGCGTCGCCGATGATATGAATGCCCGCCTGCTGTCGCGACTCGAAGGTGACCGGATCGATCGGACACCAACCGCTGCGGTCGGTGGCACCGGCAAGCGCGGCAATCTCGCCCGCGCGCTGCGGCGGAATGACATTGGCGACGTCGGCCTTGTGGCGGCCGAACTCGGTGACGAGTACCCTTTGCCCGCCATCGACCTCGATGACCTTGCCGCCCGACGACATCGAGACCCATTCGAGGTTCGGATAAAGCGCCTTCCACGCCGCCTGAAACAGTCCCTGCTTCGAGAATGTGTCCTTGGCGTCGAGGATGATGAGCTTTGCGCGCGGCTTTTGGGTTTTGAGATAATACGCGATCAGGCTCGCCCGCTCATACGGTCCCGGCGGGCACCGATAGGGATTTGCCGGCACTGAGATTATCACTGTGCCGCCATCCGGCATCGCTTCCAGCTGGCTGCGCAGCAACGAGGTCTGCTCACCGGCTTTCCAGGCATGCGGCATGATCTGTGCGGCGTCTTCCGAGTAGCCCGGCAGTGCGTCGAAGCGCAGGTCGATGCCCGGCGCGAGCACGAGGCGGTCGTACCCGAGTATCGTGCCATCCGACAACGAGACGCGTTTCTGCTGCCCGTCAATCTTTGTCGCACGCTGCGCGACAACCGCCAACCCGTCCTTCTTGAGTGCGTCATAGGTGAACTGCTGCCGCGACAGCGGCCGCAAGCCGGCAAGCACTCCGTTGCTGAACGGGCATGCCGTGTAGGTGGCCGATGGCTCCACGAGTGTCACGTTGAAACCGCCGCGCTTGAGTTCGCGCGCGCAGGTTACCCCGGCAAAGCCGCCGCCGACTACCACGACGCGGCCAGCCGACTGCGCAATCGCCGGCCGCGCCAGTGCCGCGGCTGCGCCGAGAGCCGCACCAGCCTGAAGCACTGCGCGACGACTGAAGGAAGCTCGTGTCATTCCTCTCCCCTTGCCAGCCATTCCGCGATGGCCCGCATCTCGCCATCGCTAAAGCCCCTTGCGATACGACCCATGACCGTTGCCTCGCGTTGACCATTGCGGAAGGCTTGCAGAGCGCCAAGGATGTCGGGCGCGGAAAGACCCTGCAGTGAACCGATCGAATGGCCGACGGCTGACGGTGCATGGCAACCCGAGCAGGATGACGCGCCCGGAGGCGCCGCAGCCGGACTAACCGCCGGCTGCCCCATCGCGGGAGATGACGCCATTAGAAGACCGATCGAGATCCAAACTTCCCTCATGCGCCGCACCCGCTTCATCGATGCCACTCACTTTGCGACGGTTGGTGTGCCTACGCCTTCTTCAGACTGGTTTTCGACAGCGGAACCTGCCGCACCCTTATCCCGGTTGCAGCAAAAATGGCGTTCAGCACCGCCGGTGCCGCGACGAAAATCGTCGGCTCGCCCACACCGCCCCAAAAGCCGCCGGACGGCATGATGATCGTCTCGACGTCGAACATCTCGTCCATGCGCAGCATCTGGTAGGTGTCGAAATTCTCCTGCTCGACCCGGCCGTTGGCGACGGTGATCTCGCCATAAAGCGCTGCGGTAAGGCCGTAGACGAATGAACCTTCGACCTGCGCAGCGATCTGCTGCGGATTGACGGCATGGCCGCAATCCGTCGCTGCGACGATGCGATGGATCTTCAAGATGCCGGCATCGCTTACCGAAACTTCGGCGCAGGCCGCGACGTAGCTGCCAAAGCCCATCTGCTGTGCGATGCCGCGGTAGACACCGGCAGGCGCGGGCGTGCCCCATCCTACCTTCTCTGCGACAGCGTCGAGCACCGCCCGATGTTTCGGATGGTTCGCCATCAACTTGCGGCGGAACTCCAGCGGATCCTGTTTCGACGAATGCGCGAGTTCATCCAGGAAGCATTCCAGATAGATGGCGTTCTGGTTATTGTTGACGCCGCGCCAGAAGCCTGCGGGTACGTGCGGATTGCGCATCGCGTGCTCGATCAGCAGGTTCGGAACGGTATAACCCAACTGGCTTTCCGGCCCTTGGGGGTTGAGACCCTGGAATGTCGCCGCATCGCGACCATTTTGCAGACGGTCAGGATTGAGGGTTGCGAGGATGGATTGGCCGGAAATCCTCATGTGCAACGCGCTCAGATTGTCCTGGTCGTCAAATCCTGCGACCAGGCGGCACTGCGTGGCGGGATGATACCAGCCATGGGTCATGTCTTCTTCACGCGACCAGATCGTCTTGATCGGCGTGCCCGGCATCTCCTTCGCGATCAACACGGCGTAGCGCACGAAATCGTGGCTCGACGAGCGCCGGCCAAATCCGCCGCCCAGATGCAGCCGGTAGACCTCGTTCTTGTCGATCGGCAGGCCGGAAACCTCCGCGGCGGTTGCGAGAGCTGCCTCGGCGTTCTGGGTGGCCGTCCAGACCTCGCATTTCTCAGCCGTCCAAAGCGCCGTCGCGTTCATCGGCTCCATTGTGACGTGGTGCTGGTGCGGTACGGCATAGACGGCCTCGACGGTCCGCCTGGCGCTCCCGAGAGCCGCCGGCACATCGCCGTTCTTGCTGCCAAGAATGGCTTCACGGGCCGTCAGTCCTTCTTGCTGTGCCGCAAGAATATCCGCCTGCTGCACGTTGGCGTTCGGGCCTTCATCCCATTCGATCGGCAGGGCGTCGAGTGCGGTCTTGGCGCGCCACCAGGTGTCGGCGATCACAGCGACGCCCGTATCGCCAAGCCTTACGGCTTTCTTGAAGCCAGGCATCCTCTCGATTTGGGTGACATCGAAACTCTTGATCTTGCCGCCGAATACCGGACAGACCTTCAGCGCGGCATTCAGCATGCCCGGCAGCTTCATATCGATGCTGTAGACTTGACGGCCGTTCAATTTCTCCGCCGTGTCCAGACGCTTCAACGGCCTGCCGGCGATCGTCCAGGTTTTCGGATCTTTCAGCGTGATGCTGTCAGCCGCTGGCGGCGTCAATGAGGAAGCCGCCGCTGCAACCTTGCCATAACTGGTCGAGCGGCCCGTGCCCGCATGCGTGATGACGCCCTTGGCGACGGTGCATTCGCCGACCGGCACCTTCCATTCATTCGCCGCGGCCTTTATCAGCATCATGCGCGCCGCCGCGCCGCCCTTGCGCACATATTCGTTGGACTGGCGTATGCCCTGGCTGCCGGCAGTGCCGAAGTTCTGCCAGACCCTGCCGCGTCTGACATTCTCGCCAGGCGTCGGATACTCCCAGGTGACCTTGTCCCAGTCGCACTCAAGCTCTTCGGCAACGAGTTGCGCGAGACCTGTCAGCGTGCCCTGCCCCATTTCGACACGTGCGACGCGCACCACCACCGTGTCGTCGGGCTTGATAACCACCCAGGCATTGACCTCGGGTGTGACGGACTGGGCAGAAGCGTCACCGGCAAAGGGTACGTGAAAGCCGAGCGTGAGGCCCGCGGCGGCCGCAGCGCCGCTGGCAAGGAAGCCGCGGCGGGAAACAGTGATCGTGTTCATGGTGTCCTCCTCAGCCGGCCATCGTGTTGGATGCAAGCTCGATCGCGGCCTTGATCCGATTGTAGGTGCCGCAGCGGCAGATGTTGGTCATCTCGTCACGGATCTGCTGCTCGGTTGGCCGGGGATTGGCGCTCAGCAAGGCTGTCGCCGCCATGATCTGGCCGGACTGACAGTAGCCACATTGCGGCACGTCAAGTTCCAGCCAAGCCTTTTGAACAGGGTGCGTCAGGTCCGGCGAAAGGCCTTCAATGGTGACGATCTTCTGCTGCTCGGTCACGCTGGAGACCGGAATGGCGCAGGAACGCGTCGCAACGCCGTCGATATGAACCGTGCAGGCACCGCATTGCGCAATGCCGCAGCCGTATTTGGTACCGGTCAGCCCGACCTGTTCGCGGATGACCCATAGCAGCGGTGTGTCAGGCTCGACGTCAACGTCACGGATGATATCGTTTATAGAAAGCCGAGCCATGAAACCTCTCCCATGTTGAGTTGTCACCGGCGCCAGCACCTCATTGCGCCGGCACCATCGATCACATGGAAGACCTACCGGAGGTTTGTCGCACAGATGTGCCGCGGGCGTCCGAATTTGTATAAAAGTGTATCGCTGCACGCGCTCCTGAAACGGCTGATGCGGCCATCAGACACGGTTGCTGAGCGTGCGATCTTGTCGATCAAGCCGCACCGGCAATCTGGCGGCGCACTGGTAATGGTCCCACACCGGCCTGCACAACGTGCAGTCGAAAACTCTGCGCCTGCGGATAGGACTAAAGGCCGCCCTGCTGCGGGGCTAAAGTCTGAACTGCAGTGGCGGCCACAGTTTGGTCGGATTCCACCTGAACTTTTCGCAGTGCAAAAGTAGTTTTTGGGGTTCCAAACAAAAGCACGGCGGCAAAATTCGAGCGAGGCGGGAGTTATCACAAGTTCTGCGCAACTGGGGGGCTCCATGCTTCATGCACGCGACCGACAATTGGATGGCCTTAGAACCCTTGCCGTCTCGATGGTCCTGTACGCGCATTTTTTCGCGGCCGATGGGTCGCACTGGGGCCATATCGGCGTTCGCCTGTTCTTCGTTCTCAGCGGTTTCCTGATAACCCGGCTTTTGCTGGAAGCGCGCTCTGCCACCCAGTACGAACCAGGCACCGCGATAAGATCATTCTATATTCGCCGGGCGCTGCGTATATTCCCGCCGTACTTTGCAGTGCTCAGCTTCGTCTGGCTGGTCAACCTCGAGCAGGCCCGCGGAAGCATCAAATGGCACGCCCTTTACCTCTCGAATTTCTGGTACGCCCTTCGCGATGAATGGACGCCCTGGGTGCTTTGTCACACCTGGAGCCTGAGCATCGAAGAGCAGTTCTATATCGTGTGGCCGCTCGTCATCCTGCTCGCCTCGCGCCGCTGGCTTGAGCCGATCTGCATCGCTCTCATCGCATGCTCGCTTGCCTATCGATTCTATTGGCCATTCACGGGGACGCCGTCACTTGCGCGGGACCTTCTGCCTCCGGCGTCGATGGACGCGCTGGTGGCGGGCGCGCTCCTTGCGCTCCATCGCACGCGGTCACGGACATTGCCGCACTGGATGCGGCTGAGTTCGGCACCCTTGCTTGTTGCAACAGCCATTTTGATGTGGCTGAAACCGCTCCCCCTGTCACCGACGCTCGCCTGGATGAATTGGATCGGGTTGGAGGTTCTTCCTCTTATCCCGCTCACGGCGCTGGTCGGATACTGTTCGTCGGGTCTGCGAGGAGCTCCCGGCCGTCTATTGGAACTGCCCCCGATCACCGCTGTCGGACGTGTCAGCTACGGGGTTTACCTGTTCCATCCGATCGTCCTCTCTTTCGTCGTAAGCGCACAGCCGTGGATTCCGTTCAACGTCTCGGAACAGGGTTTCGGACGCCTCATCTTAGGAACCGCTGGAACGTTGGCATTGGCCGCGATCTCATGGCTGGCGTTCGAAAAACCACTCAACCGGCTCAAGCGCTATTTCCCATACGTCCCCCCAAGAAGGCTTGACCCGACGTATGACGCGCCGTCTGCCACAGCCCTTTCGAAGGCTGCGCAAATGCAGGAACTTCAAATTGCCACGCCATTGCGAGTCGAACGATGTCCTCCCCGCTGATCTCCGTCGTATTGCCCGTCTACAACGGTGAGGCTTATCTCGCTGCCGCGGTCGAGAGCATCCTGCGCCAGGACCACAGGCGCCTTGAGATCGTCGCCATCGATGACGGCTCGAACGATCTCTCGCTGGATATTCTGCACCGATATCAGAAGCTTGACGATCGCCTTCGCATCGTCTCGCGCGAGAACCGCGGACTGATCGCGAGCTTGAACGAGGGCATAGCCCTGGCTAGAGGTGACCTGATCGCCCGAATGGACGCGGACGATATCTCCTATCCAACCCGCTTTTCCCGTCAAATCGCGCTCTTTGAGCAGCAGCCTCAGCTTGCGATCTGCGGAACGGAAGTCGATCGGCTTCTCGGCAGCCGCGTCGTGCGCAGCACGCCAAATCCCATTTATCAGTCGGGGGATTGGCACATATTGTCGCTGTTCTTCACGATCTTCCTGCATTCGACGGTGATGTATAATCGCAAGATCATTCCCCAGGATATGCTGGTCTATGACGCAAGCTATGTCCACGCGGAGGATTTCGATCTCTTCAGGCGCATTACCCGCGAGTTTCCGGCAGCGATGATCGATGAGAGCCTGATCGCCTACCGTATCCACAGCGACAGCGTTACCAACAAGCACAGGCGGCAAATGCGCCGAACCCACCTGAAGATCGTCGCCGAGAACCTCGAACGGCAGGCTCTTACCGACGATCCCGGCGCTCTTCTTGATATCGGCGCAGCCGTTACGCCGGATACGGTGCGCCGAGCCGCCGATTGCATGCTCGCGATCGAAGAAAGGGTCGCCAAGCAAGTTGGTGCGAGCGCCAGCAGCTACGCAGAAGGAGCCCTGTGCTTCTTCTATTTTCTCTACCAATTCATTGCTGACGAGCAGCGTCCGGCGTTGACCCACGCATTTCTTATGCGAACGGGAAAATGGGATGTCATCCGGCGGCGGGAGCGCTACGGTCTTCGAGCCGCCGTCGCTGCGCCCTGGTTGAGCCGCATGTCGGAAGAGGCGATCCGGAGGCTCGATGGGGTGGCACGGTACTATCAATCGGTGCCGGCCAAGACGGTGTTACCGCTTCGGGGGCTTGCCTGATGTCCAGGGAGCACGAGCAACCCGTACGCGCCAGCCCCCGCTTGCCCCCCGACGCGCATCACCCTGTCGACGCAAGCTTTATCGTCTGCACCCGCAACAGAGCGGCCGCGCTCGAGGCATGCATCAGCTCGATCGAAGCCGCCTGCGAAGCCTGTTCCCTAAGCTGCGAGCTGGTGGTGGTCGACAATGGATCCACCGACGATACGGCCGCGCGTTTATCCCGTATCGCGGCGAAATCCGCTGTTGCCGTCAGGTGGATGGTGGAGCTGCGGCCTGGCCTGGCAGCCGCGCGCAATACGGGAATGGAGCGGGCGCGAGGCAGGCTCCTGATCTTTATCGATGATGACTGCATCGTCGAGCGCTCCTACCTCCAGGATCTGAACCGGCATTATTCGGCAGGCGAGCGGTGTATCGTCCGGGGGGGCCGCGTCGATCTCGGCAGCCCGCGCGATCTGCCTTTCACAATCAAGCGGTCGCGATTCCGAGCCCGTTTCACGCCGGATGTTCATCCGGGCGGGTTCGTGCTCGGCTGCAACATGACTATGGATCGTGAAGCGGCGGCCCGCATCGGGCGCTTTGACGAGCGGTTCGGGGCCGGCGGCCCGCTGCGGTCCGCAGAAGATACGGATTACCTCGTTCGTGCCCATCAGCTCGGCATTCCAATCGAATATGTTCCCGACATGACGGTCCAACATTTTCACGGGCGAACCACGCGCGATGCCATCGAACGGCTTCACCGGGATTACAGCTTTGGAAACGGCGGCCTTTGCGTCAAGCATGCGTTCAAGGCCCCCTGGCTGCTTCGCCATTTCTGCTGGACGACCCGATCGGCCTGGCGGGAACTGTTCGGCGGCTACCGTTTCGATCCGGAGATTTCCCTGTCCCACCTGACGATCGTGGCCATGAACCTGGTCGGAGCAGCCAAATTTGCCTTGCTCGCCGTCCGGTGGCCAAGACAGGCGGATACCGACACGACCAGCCGTCTGCCCCGCCCGCAACGGGGAACGCCGCCATGCTAGATTTCCTGACATCGAGTTCTCACCTCCTGCGCGAGGCTCTGGGGAAAAACACCGGCCTGTTGGCTGTCGTGGTTGTCCTGGGACTGAGCAGCGCCGTGCTCGAAGGCACCGGCATCGGTCTTGTCATCCCGATGCTCAGCATCATTGCCGGTGAGAACGATGTTTCGGGAATGGCGGGCCTTTCCGCCGTTTTTCAACGGGTGGGAACCGGATTGGACGACCAGACGCGGCTAATCGTCATCGCGGCCGCCATTCTCGGATTGATCACCGTCAAGAACGTGCTGGCCTTTGCCAACGCGGTGCTTGCCAATTTCATTTATGGCAAGGCCGGTCATTCGATCCGGCACCGTCTCGCCGACCAGCTTTTGACGATCGGCTACCCGTTCTTCCTGCAGCAAAGCCCGGGGCGGCTGCTGAACATCGTCTCCAACGAGTCCTGGCGGGCTTCGGACGCGGTCCAGACCATCCTTGCCGCGATCGTGAATGCATCGGCGGCCGTTATCCTGCTCGCATTTCTGCTGCTTCTTTCGTGGCAGATGTCGCTGTGCGTCACGCTTGGGCTTGTCCTGATCCAGGCTATCCATGCCTTGCTGTCGGCAGGCCTGAAGGGCCCGAGCCGCAACGTCACGTCGTTCAACAGTGAACTTGCCGCGAGAATGCTTCACCTCGTTCACGCCGGGCGCCTGATCCGCGCATTCGGACAGGAACTGCGTGAAAGAACGATCTTCGACGCGGCTTCAAATGCGGTGCGGAAGGCTGGCTTCGTTCTTAACAGCCGCCAGGCAGCTCTCCCGCCACTAACCGAAGTGCTGCATTCCGCCCTCTTTCTGGGCGTGGTTGTCAGCGCATGGCAGGTCGGGGTCGGGTTCCCGGTCATCGTCGCTTTCGTCGTCCTGCTTTATCGGCTGCAACCGCATGTCCGCGCGCTGCAGATGGCCTGGAGCCAGATCCAGGGATGGAGCGGATCGCTGGAAGAGGTCGGATGGCTACTGGATTCCTCCGACAAACCAGCGGCGCCCCAGGGTAGCCACCCGATCCAGGGGCTCCGCCAGCAAATCAAGTTCGACCAGGTGACCTTCAGGTATCCGGGCTCCAGCACGCGGCCCGTGGTCCTGCGTTCGGTAAGCTTCGACATTCGCCAGGGCCGCTCGACCGCAATTGTCGGGCGGTCGGGCGCCGGCAAGAGCACGATCGTCAATCTCCTATGCCGGTTTGTGGAGCCGGATCAGGGCAATATTCTTGTCGACGGCATTCCACTCGATCAAATCGATCCTGCTGCATGGCGCCGACAGATCGCGCTTGCCAGCCAGGATCTTGAACTGGTGGATGGCACCATTTTCGAGAACATTGTCTACGGCCACGATACGTCCCTCCCCGCGGCGGAAAGCGCGGCAAGACTTGCCGAAGCGCATGAATTCATCGAGAAGCTGCCTGACGGATATGAAACTGTCGTCGGCTACCGGGGAGCGAGCCTGTCGGCCGGTCAACGACAGCGGATCGCACTGGCAAGAGCTCTGGTCCGCGATCCGGAAATCCTGATCCTGGACGAGGCCACCAATGCCATGGACGGCCTGTCCGAGGCATCGATCGTGGAGACGTTGAAATTAAGAGCCGGGCGCCGCACCACAATCGTCGTCAGCCATCACCACAGCACCATTTCCTTCTGCGACGAGGTCGTCATTCTCGGTGCCGGCCGCGTCCGCAATCAGACGCCCTTTGCCGAGGTTGCATCCTTGAGCATGGAACAGCTTTACGAACATGAGATGTCCCACGGCAGCCAATCCTGAGAATGACGTTTAAACCCGCCGGAGCCGCCGCGTTCTCAAGACCAGGTGCCAAGCGATGATGCGGGTCTGCCTGTGGCCTCAGCCAACCGTGACAGCCAAGGGCATAATCTCGTCTTCGGCCATCCGCCAGGTGTTGCGGCCGGCCGACTTTGCCCGATAAAGCGCACGATCCGCTGCCTGGACAAGCGTTTCCCGATCGCCGGCGGCAACGCTTGCAGCGGCTATGCCTATGCTGACCCCGATGCTGATCGACAATCCCTTGATCCGGAAGGGTGCGTTCAAGGCCGATATGCACCGATCGGCAAGGCCGATATCCGCCTGGTCTTCGGTTTTCACGAGGATTGCGAATTCATCGCCGCCGAGGCGGGCCACCAGATGTCCGCCTGCCGCCGAACGCAATCGCTCACCGGCAAGCTGCAGGACCTCGTCGCCGGCGGCATGGCCGAACGTGTCATTGACCGGCTTGAATCCGTCGAGATCGAGGCAGTAGACGATGACGGCGCCCTCGGTCGCTTCAGTCTTGAATGCTTCATCGAGCGCTTTGTAGAACTGCATACGGTTCGGCAGGCCGGTCAGAATATCATGATGCGCCAACCTGTTGGCCTCCGCTTCCGCCAGCACCCGGTCGCTGACATCCGCGATCGTCAGCAGGAGCCGGCGATCGCCGCCGTCGTAGAGCAACCGGACATAAATGAGGACATGGTGTTCCCGGCCCTCCGCCGTTCGCTGGCGCCAGACGGTGCGCGCTTCGCAGTTGCCGTCGAGATTGCGGAGCCTCGCGGCGAACTCTTCACCCTGGCCTTCGGCGTGCATGTCGAAAACGGCTTTGGCAAGAAGGACCGATCTCTCGTAGCCATAGAACTGAAGCGCCGCGTGATTGGCTTCAAGGATCGCAAGGCTGTCCCCGTCGCAGAGCAACATCGGCATCGGATTGGCGTCGAACAGTTGCCGAAGCCACTCCTCCCGTTGCTTGAGGCTGCTGATGTCTATGCGCATCCCGATGGCGCCGCCATCCGGCGTGCGGCGATCGTCATAGCGCAACCATCGCCCGTCGTTCATTTGCCGCTCCTCCTGGGAAACGGGCTGTCGAAACTTCGCCATGCGCTCGCTGAGCCAGACGTCCTGGTCCGGCACCACTTCCTGGATGCTGCCGCCTGCAAGGCTGATCTTCAAAATCTCCTCGAACGGAATTCCGGGCGTCAGGTATTCGGCGATATCGGCATAGAGATCGGCGTATTTCTGATTCCAAAGGACGTAACGGTCCTTGGCGTCGAAGACACAGACCGCCTGCGGCAACATCTCGATGACATATCGCAGCCGAAGGTTGGCTTCCCGAGCGGCGAGCCCCGCGGATTTCTCCTGGCCGCCGGCATCGATCCAGATCATGGTGAGCGGCTCATCCGAGCCGGGACATGGCGAAACTCTGATATTGCAGGTCCGAGCTTCCCCTGCCCTGCTGCTCAAGAGAACCGGCGAACCCTCGGGATTGTCCAGCGGCCACCCGGGCAGGAGATCGGTTATGGCTGTGCCATGCAAAGTGTCGGTTGCGCCAAAGAGCGCTCTTGCCTCGGCATTCGCAAAGGTGACGAAGCCCGCTGCGTTCACAATGAGCGCGGCAAGCGGACAGGATTCCAGCAGGGTCATCACTTCCGCACCAAGCATAGCCCCCTCAAGCACTGCCAATCTGCCTGGGAAAAATCTACGGATGGAGGATACGCGGCAAGAATGAAATAAATCGCTAAAGTTCAAACGCCGCATATAAATGACGCGGCCTCGCTCCGAGGCATTCCGACATCTGAGCGAAGACCGCCGTTCGTTTTTGAGGCAAGCCCCTTAGTCCACTCGCGGATTTCTCATCACAGGCGGCCTCCAAGCTCATCCTCGATATGGACGCGGATGATCTCGTCGAAATTTTTCTCTGCGGTAAAGCCGAGGGCGGTCGCGCGTTTTGCCTCGAAACCCGGTGCCCAGCCCGCAACCATTTTCATGATCATCTCGTCCGGTACACGACGAATGAGATTTACCGCCCTTTCGCCCGCCACGCGGCGAAGCGCATCGATCTGCTCGCCGACGGTTGCGCTGACGCCCGGCATGGAAAGATTGCGGTGCGGGCCGACCCGCTCGAGATCCATATTCGCCGCATGGACGAGGTATCCGACAGCCGAGCGAGGCGACGTATGCCAGTGACGCACGTCATCCGATACCGGCAGGATCGCCTCCTGCCCGATCAGCGGCTCCCGCAGAATGTTCGAGAAGAAGCCGGATGCAGCCTTGTTGGGCTTGCCGGGCCTGATGCACACGGTCGGTAGCCGGATGCCGATGCCGTCGAAGAAACCCCGGCGGGTGTAATCCGAGAGGAGAAGCTCCGAAATGGCCTTCTGGGTGCCATAGCTGGTAAGCGGCGTCAGATGGAAATCATCGGGAATGGGGAACGGCAGGGGAGCACCTGCAACAGCGATGGACGACGTGAAGATGACCCGCGGCTTGTAGCCATCCTCGCCGTTTGCGAGACGAATCGCATCGAACAGGTAGCGGGTGCCATCCAGATTGACCCGGTAGCCCTTTTCGAAATCGAGCTCCGCTTCCGCCGAGACGATCGCGGCAAGGTGAAAAATTACGTCGGGGCGGGACCCGATGAGCTTCTCGGCCTCGCCCGGCATCGAGAGGTCGGCGTCGCTCGTCACCACGGATCCGGAAAACCCCTCCGGATGATCGGGCTTCACGACGTCGACGAGGGTCAGCTTGTCGATCGGCTTGCCGAGAACGCCACCCTCAGCGATGAGACGCGCCGTCAGTTTGCGGCCCACCATCCCGGCCGCGCCTATGATCAGAATATGCATGCTTCCTCCCATTTCGACCGAAGCACATGACTGCCCGGATACGCCAAATTTATATTGTACGGTTGTCTGATAACCTTATATGCTCCCGTTGAAAACAGGATAGTTGTGCGCCGGGACAAGGCGCGGGGCAACCGCAACTATCCAGCCAGGGGACGGATCATCCGAAGGAACCACGCAGAATGACGAGCCTGCAAACTGACCCGGCCGGAGAGCATCGCCTCCTCCTGCGATCGATGCTTGGCGAGGACTTTGTCCTGACCGATACGGATGCGATGGCGCGATACTGTCGCGATTGGCACGGCGACGTGACCAGTGCTGCGGTCGCCGTCCTGAGGCCGCGATCGACGGATGACGTGGTGGCTTGCGTCAAAGCCTGCCGAGAGTTCGGGCTCACGATTGTCCCGCAGGGCGGCAATACAGGCCTGGTGCTGGGCGGCATTCCCGATGCGCCGGAGCGTCAAGTCGTTCTCAGCCTGGAGCGCATGAACCGCCTCCGCAAGATCGATGTCGACGATTTCTCGGCCGTCGTCGAGGCGGGCTGCATCCTGTGGGAGCTGAAGGAAGCGATCGCCGCAGAGGGAATGTTCTTCCCGCTGGCGCTCGGCGCGCAGGGAAGCTGCCGGATCGGCGGCAACGTCTCGACCAATGCCGGCGGCATCAACGTGCTTCGATACGGCATGACACGCGAACTGGTGCTGGGCCTGGAGGTCGTGCTGCCGGACGGTACGATTTTCGATGGCCTCTCGACGCTCAGGAAGGACAATCGCGGCATAGACTTGAAGCAGCTCTTCATCGGCGCCGAAGGCACGCTCGGCATCGTCACCGCCGTGTCGATCAAGCTGACGCCCAATCCCGACCAGGTGGCGACCGCCCTTGTCGGCCTCGCCTCCTTGGAGGATGCGATCACCCTCTATCGCCGTGCCCGGCGCGACTGCAGCGATTTGATGTCGGCCTTCGAATTCATGCCGCCCCTTGCCTTCACGCTTGCCCGGGAAGCCATCCCGGACCTGCCGATGCCGATGGCCACCGACTATCCCTGCTATGTTCTCATGGAGGTTTCCGGGTCGGGCCTCGTCGATATCGGCGACCTGATGCAGCGGTTCCTCGAAGGCGTCATGGAGGACGGGATCGTCCTCGACGGCGCGATCGCCTCATCACAGGCCCAGGCGCGAAACCTGTGGCTGATCCGCGAAGGAATGAACGAAGGCCAGGCGAAACGTGGTGTCCACATGCGCAGCGACGTTTCGGTTCCGCTCTCCAAGGTGCCCGCCTTTGTCGCCGAGGCCGAAAAGGCGATCCACGACGCGTTGCCCGACTGTGTTTGCGTCTCCTACGGCCATGTCGGCGATGGCAATGTCCATCTCAACGTTCTGCCATCCGTGGAACTGCCCCATGAGCAGCGGCTCGAAAGGATCTATCAGTCGAAAACCATCCTGAACCAGGTACTTGACCGCTTCCAGGGAAGCCTCAGCGCCGAGCACGGCATCGGCCGCCTCAAGCGGGCGGATTTCGATGCGCGCCTTCCGGAAACCAAGCGCCGGCTGCTGACGGCCATCAAGAATGCCATCGATCCAGACATGGTGATGAATCCGGGCTGCCAGTTGAATTTTACCGGGAAGTCATAGAAGAGCGTCACAAGGGAGGGGCGGCGCCGTGGTAATGGACTTCAGCCAGATCAGACGAAACGAGCATCTGCCCGCGCGGATCGCGTCGCAGATCGGACGCGAGATCAGTGATGGCCGGATCGCGCCCGGCGAAAAGCTGCCGACGGAACACATTCTGGCGAAGACCTTTGGCGTCAGCCGCTCGGTCGTGCGCGAAGCGATCGCGCAGCTTCGCAACGAGGGTCTGGTCGAGACCCGGCAAGGTGTGGGGGCGTTCGCCACCGATTTTGAGCACAGGCAGTCGATTCGCATCGAACAGGGCAATCTTGCCGACCACGCGAGTTTTCAAAGCCTGTTTCAGCTCCGGCTGCCCCTCGAGATCGAAGCGGCCGGTCTCGCAGCCGTCAATCACACCGCCGAAGACCTTGTGAAACTCGACGAAGCGCTTGAACAGATGACGGGCGGAGAGAAGTGGACCGAGAAAGGCGTCCTCGCCGATCTTGCCTTCCATCGCCAGATCGCCGCTTCCACGCATAACGAATACTTCCTGCTATTTCTCGGTTTTATCGCGGAGCGAATTCATCTGGCCATCAATACGGCCAGGGAGGCAGCCGTGTTGACTGAGATCGTCGAAGTAACGATCGCGGAACATGTCGCAATCCGTGATGCGCTTGCGAGCCGCGATCCCATCCGCGCTCGGGAGGCAATGCGCCATCACCTTCACGGTGCGGCAAGCCGTCTCGACCTTCAATTGAAAGTTTACTAAGCTTCCAGTCAGCCGCCTCGTTAGATCGATCCAGGGGATTTCCCGAAAGCGGTCAGGGGCCGCTGGACAGCGAGTAAAACTCTCTTTAGAGATACCGCAGGTGGAGGTTGTCAGACATCCTGACAATTGAGGGAGCGCGGGAGAGATCTTTGCGATGGAGGAGAGTCTGATCGCATACCAAATAGGAAACCGCATCGTGACGTCCAGGCTGCCGCTTGAGCCGCTGGTCGAAGAAGCGGATCATGGGAGCAAACACCCGGAGCGGAATTTGGGGTTGTCGACGGTGTCGAAGACCTCCGCTTGGCGCGGGCTCTTGTAAGAATTCGGAGGGGAACATGCAAAAGGCAATCGATCTTTTTTTCAAGGCGTTGGAAGTCCTATTGATCCTGCTGCTTTCAGCAATGGCGATCATGGTGTTTGCCAATGTGGTGCTTCGCTACGCCTTCAATTCCGGCATGTCCGTCTCTGAGGAACTTTCCCGCTACTTCTTCGTCTGGCTGAGCTTCGTCGGCGCAGTCGTCGCATTTCGCGAACATGGCCACCTCGGCGTCGAAAGCGTCGTGGCGCTTTTCGGGCGCAAGGGCCGGCTGGTCTGCATGATCCTTTCTAACCTCGTCATCCTCGCTTGCTCGATGATCTTTTTCTGGGGGACTTGGCAGCAGTTCGAGATCAACGCCAGCATGAGCGCGCCGGTGACCGGCATTTCGATGATCTGGGTCTACGGCATCGGCCTGTTTACCGGCGCCGGCTTGTCGCTGATCGCGCTGGAGCGGCTGTTCCGCTATGTCACCGGCCGCGCGACGGCGGAGGAGATCAGCATCTTTGCCGGTGAAAACCTGACGATCGAGCAGATGGCGGAGCGTACCTGATGACACTTATCGTATTCATCGTATCGCTTCTCGGCGCCATGGCGATTGGCGTGCCCGTCGCGTTCTCGCTGATGTTCTGCGGCGTCGTGCTCATGTGGTACATGGACATGTTCAACACCCAGATCATCGCCCAGAACATGATCGCCGGTGTCGACACCTTTACCCTGCTTGCCATTCCATTCTTCATCCTGGCCGGCGAGCTGATGAACTCGGGTGGCCTGTCGCGCCGGATCATCGATTTTGCCATTGCCTGCGTCGGCCATATCCGCGGCGGCCTCGGCATTGTTGCGATCATGGCAGCCGTCATCATGGCCAGTATTTCAGGCTCGGCCGCTGCCGATACGGCAGCCCTTGCCGCCATCCTTATCCCGATGATGGCCAAGGCTGGGTACAACGTACCCCGTTCCGGCGGCCTTATAGCGGCGGGCGGCATTATCGCGCCGATCATTCCGCCGTCCATGGCCTTCATCGTATTCGGCGTCGCGGCCAACGTATCGATTACCCAACTTTTCCTCGCCGGCATCTTTCCCGGCATCCTGATGGGCGTTGCGCTGGTCATCGCCTGGCTCATCGTCGTGCGGAAGGACAATGTCCAGCCGCTGCCGAAGGCGCCGATGAGCGAGCGGCTGCGTGTGACCGGCAAGGCCGCCTGGGCGCTCGGCATGCCGGTGATTATCCTCGGCGGCATCAAGGCCGGCATCATGACGCCGACCGAGGCCGCCGTCGTCGCCGCCGCCTACGCGCTTTTCGTCGGCATGGTGATCTATCGGGAGCTGAAGCCAAGCCACCTGCCGCACGTCATCCTGCAGGCCGCCAAGACCACCTCGGTCATCATGTTCCTGGTCGCAGCGGCGCTGGTCTCCTCGTGGCTGATCACCGCGGCCAACATCCCGGCCGAGATCGTCGGTTACATCGAGCCACTGATCGATCGCCCGATGCTGCTGATGTTCGCTATCATGATCCTGGTGCTCGTGGTCGGCACTGCGCTCGACCTGACGCCGACCATCCTGATCCTGACGCCGGTCCTCATGCCGATCGTCAAGCAGGCTGGCATCGACCCGGTCTATTTCGGCGTGCTCTTCATCATGAACAATTCCATCGGCCTCATCACTCCGCCGGTCGGCGTAGTATTGAACGTGGTCAGCGGCGTAGCGCGCATTCCGCTTGGCAAGGTGACGGCCGGGGTCTGGCCGTTCCTGATCGCCGAAACCATCGTTCTGTTCCTGCTGGTCCTGTTTCCAGACCTCGTGCTCGTCCCTGCACGCTGGCTCCGCTAACCCCGTCTCACACATCCATGGGAGGATAATATGAGAAAACTGCTACTCACAACTACTGCACTTGCCATCGCCTGCGCATCGGCCGCACCGGCCTTCGCCGAATTCAAGGCGCGTAACATCCGCGTTTCGAACGGCATCAACGCCGACCATCCGGTC
Organism: Neorhizobium tomejilense; assembly: GCA_002968845.1. Lineage (GTDB taxonomy): Bacteria > Pseudomonadota > Alphaproteobacteria > Rhizobiales > Rhizobiaceae > Neorhizobium > Neorhizobium tomejilense. The sequence goes on from PVBG01000004.1 coordinate 82,892, forward strand.
GGCAACGGCATCGCCGCCATGCAGAAGTGCCTTGACGAGAAGTCCGGCGGCAAGATGAAGCTGACAGCCTTCTGGGGCGGCGCGCTCGGCGGCGACCTGCAGGCCACCCAGGCCCTGCGCTCCGGCGTCCAGGAAGCCGTGGTGACATCGTCGTCGCCTCTGGTCGGCATCGTTCCGGCACTCGGCGTCTTCGACCTGCCCTTCCTGTTCGGCAATCCGCAGGAAGCCCACAAGGTGCTCGACGGCAAGTTCGGCGACATGATGAACCAGAAGCTGGATGCCGCCGGCCTTGTCAATCTCGCCTACTGGGAAAACGGCTTCCGTAACTTGTCGAACTCGGTTCGCCCGGTCACCAAATGGGAAGATTTCTCGGGGATGAAGGTTCGCGTCATGCAGAACAACATCTTCCTCGACACCTTCCAGAATCTCGGTGCCAACGCCACCCCGATGGCCTTCGGTGAGGTCTTCTCGGCGCTCGAAACCAAGGCGATCGACGCACAGGAAAATCCCTATGTGACGATCGATACCTCGAAGTTCTTCGAGGTCCAGAAATACGTCACCGAGACCAACCACGCCTACACGCCGTTCCTCTTCCTGTTCTCCAAGGCAATCTTCAACACCTATGCCCCTGACGAGCAGGCTGCCCTTCGCGCCTGCGCGGTCGTCGGCCGGGATGTGGAACGCCAGGTGATCGGCGATCTCAACAAGAAGTCGCTTGAGAAGATCAAGGCGGCCGGCCTGCAGGTCAACACGCTTTCGCCGGAAGAGCAGCAGCGCATCCGCGAAAAGTCCGCGGTCGTCTATGAGAAGCACAAGGCTGTCATTGGCGCCGAGGTGGTCGATGGCATCGTCGCCGAGCTCAAGGAAGTCCGCAAGAAGTAAGCCGAAGGCTTCGCGCGACAGCGACCATTTGGGAAAGCCCGCGAGTGATCGCGGGCTTTTCTCTATTCGGGAATAGCGGGAAGCACGCTCTCACGCTTCTTGAGCATCTGCTCCCGGATGAAGATGAAGAGGCCGGAAGCGACGATCAGGGCGGCCCCGACCATCATGCCGAATCGTGGGATGTCGCCGAAAAACATCCAGCCGAAGATCACGGCCCAAAGCAGCAGCGTATATTGAAGCGGTGCCACGGTCGCCGCATCGGAGATCTTGAGGGCGCGGTTGACCAGCATATGGGCTGCCATCGCGACGATACCGAGCAGCCCGAGAAGAAGAAGATCGCGGCTCGATGCAATCGGTGACCAGTCCATGGGCGCGAAGGCAAGGCCGGCGATACCGGCGCCCACGACCTGGAAGAAGACCAGCGCACTATCCGGCGTGCCTCGCAGGAACCGCCCGGAAATCAGCATGAAGGCAAAGGCGGCGCTGCCGACGATCGAAATGACGGCCGGCATGCTGAACATGGCGCTCGAGGGTTCGAGCGTGATGATGACGCCGACGAAGCCGACGGCGATCGCCGTCCAGCGCCGCCAGCCGACCTTTTCGCCGAGCAGGAAGGGCGAGCACGCCGCAACGTAGATCGGCGCAGCCAGCCAATAGGTCATGACGTCGGCGAGCGGCAGGTACATGACCGCATAATAGAAGCAGAACACTTCAGCCGTTGAAAACGCCACGCGGAAGAACTGCATGCCGGGCCGTTCGACGGTCAGCAGATTGCTAAAACCTGCCTTCCAGACCATCGGCACGAGGATGATCAGTGCTGCCAGGCTGCGGATCAGGACGACCTGACCGAGCCCGTAATTCGCGACCAGCCACTTGCCCATGGCGTCGTTGAGAGCAAACATCAGCATGCCGAGAAGCATCAGCATCGGGCCGGTCATGCTCGCGGTCTTGAGCACGGTCGCCGAGGATATGGTCATTTCAATTGCACCTTAGAGAATGGAGGCGTCGGACGTCCGCCGGCTGACGGTGAAGGCTCGATCGAGCTCGGGATTGAGCTCCATCCCGAGACCCGGGCCTGGCGGCACGGTGATCATGCCGTTTCTCACCTCCGGCAGCGCCGTCACCAGGTCCCGGTACCACGTCTTGTAGAATGCGCGCACGCTTTCCTGCACCAGCGCGTTCGGCGCGTTGAGTGACAGATGGGTCGATGCGCAAAGAACGACCGGGCCGGTGCAGTCGTGTGGGGCGACCGGCAGGTGCCAGGCTTCCGCCATGGACGCGATCTTGCGGGCCTCCGAAAGGCCGCCGCACCAGGAAATGTCGAGCATGACGATGCCGGCAACGCCGGTTTCCAGGTAATCGCGAAAACCCCAGCGGGTCGCGAGCGTCTCGGAGGCTGAGATCGGCGCCGGCGACACTTCCGCATAACGCTTCAGGCTCGACAGGCTGTCCATCTTGATCGGATCTTCATGCCAGAAGGTCTGGTACGGTGTCAGGGCCTTGGCGATCTGCATGGCCGGCAGGAGTTGCCACATGGAGTGGAACTCGACCATGATATCCATCCTGTCGCCGACGGCCTTGCGGATCTTCTCGAAAGGCTGAAGCGCAAGTTTCAGGTCCGGCATCGAGATATACTGGCCTTTGGTTTTTTCCGCGGCCGCATCGAACGGCCAGATCTTCATCGCGGTGATGCCCTCTTCGAGCAGCGATTCGGCCAGTTCGTCGGCACGATGCAGAAAGCCGTTCAGATCGTCATAGGTGGTGCCACCGGTCAGACCATAGTTGGCGGTCGCCTGGCCGGTCGCCTTCTTGATATATTCGGTCCCCGCGCAGGTATTGTAGGTGCGGATTTCCCTACGGCTGAAGCCTCCGAGCAGCTGGGCGATCGGCTGGTCCGTGACCTTTCCGAAAATGTCCCAAAGGGCGATATCGAACGCCGAATTGCCCCGAACTTCCGCGCCTGAGGAACGAAAACCGATATAACCGACCAGTTCCTGCGCCAGGAGGTCGATCTGCAACGGGTCGCGGCCGATGACCCGTGGGGCCACGTATTCGTGGATATAGCTCTCCACGGTCTCGGCCCCGAAAAAGGTTTCGCCGAGGCCGGTAATTCCTTCGTCGGTGTGGACCAGTACCCACAACAGGTTCGCACGCTCTGCAACGCGCACCGTTTCAAGCTTGGTGATCTTCATGTTGCCTCCCTTGCGAATTCAACCACAGGCCTTGGCCTTTGGTAAGGCAAGACCCGCGATTTTGTCGCCCACAGGATAATCATCAAAGCAGACCTGCCGGCGCGGATCAAAAATTCTGAAAGCGGTGAAAAAAAGGAACGGACAGATCGTCCTTGTTGCCGAGCGCCTGCAGAGCAAGAGCAAGGCACGCAAAAACGGATGACAGGAACGGGTTCGCCGCCATGAGATCACAGCTTCAGGCACCGCAGGCCGAAACGAGCCCGTTGCATCGCGGCAAAGCGGGACGCTCGGCTCCTGCTCTTCCTGCCGGGCCAAAACTCAAACAATCCCCTGCCCCGGCGCTGCAGCCGGCAATCCAGAGAAAGCAGCCAGATCACTGTCGGCGGAGGCCCAGCTGAAGACCGGCACAGGCTGTCGGCTCCGGCCGCCTGACGCTGACTGGAAAGCCATTGCGTGGTCGTCGGCTTGCGCAATGGGGATGGAGACATATGCAATCGTCAAGACAGACCGCGGAAGCGGCGACATTCCAAAGTTTTGCGAACTGCTATCTGCGGGAGGTCAGTTCCGGCAGCCGGATCGTCCACCGCAGCGTGAGCGGGGCGGTCGATGCCATCGAATGGCCACTGCCGCGGCAGCAGATCCTCTTGCGCGCAGAGATCGTCTCCGCGTCCGTCTGCGGACCGCAGCATTTCGGCAGGTTGTGGACGCGCGCCGCGTCCGACATGTCCTGGCGGGCGGTCGAGCCGATGTCGGCGCTGCATCTCCTCCTCCAGGAAGCCTACCGGCAAATGGAGGACGACCGGACCGATGCCCTGCGCAGCTTTGAACTGGAGCTGCTGGTGCGTGTTCTCGACAGCTACCAGCAGATGACGCTCTACCTCGAAAAAGCCTCTCCCGCGCCGCCGGACGAGGGACATTTCATCGAGGCGGAACAATCGCTCGTCTTCGGTCACTGGCAGCACCCGACCCCGAAGAGCCGACAGGGCATGACATTCTGGCAGCAGGAGCGATACGCCCCGGAACTGCGCGGACAATTTCAGCTGCAGTATTTTGCCGCCCGGACAGAACATGTCCGCGAGGCTTCAGCGCGAACGATGCAGGCGCACGAAATCATCCGCTCCGAGCTTGGCGTGTCCGGAGCCGATCTCGCCATCGAACCGGACGAATGCCTCCTACCCATGCACCCGCTACAGGCCGAAGCGCTGCTTCTCGATCCGGGCGTCCAGGCGATGCAGCGCGACGGCCGCCTGCGTCATCTCGGTCCCGCCGGGTCTCTCTTCACCGCGACCTCGTCGGTGCGCACCGTCTACAGCCCCCATTCCGATTGGATGCTGAAGTTCTCGCTTCCCGTGCGCATCACCAATTCCGTGCGCATCAATCGCCGGCCGGAACTTGAAGCCGGGGTAGCGATGGCAAAACTGATAGAGGGCATCGGCTTTGCCGCGCGTTCAAAAAATTTCCGCATCATCCAGGATCCCGCCTACATCACCCTCGATATACCGGGTCGCGAGGAGAGCGGTTTCGAAATCATCCTGCGCGAAAATCCATTCAAGGGCGCGAGGGCACAGGGCGTCGTGACGGTCGCCGCCCTCACCGCCGACCCGTTTCCAGGCGATCTGTCGAGACTGGCGCGGACCATCCGCAAGCTCGCAGCCAAAGGCGGCGACGGTATTTCAAACACTGCGCTTGCATGGTTCCGGCGTTATCTCGGCTGTGCCGTGGAGCCACTGATCCGGCTCTACGACGATTACGGGGTGGCGCTCGAAGCCCACCAGCAGAACACCCTCCTCGATATCGGCATGGGTTATCCGGCCGCCAGCTACTATCGCGACAACCAGGGCTTTTATCTTTCGGAGCGTTATCGCAGCCTGCTTGCCGGGCATGCGCCGGAAACGGAAACGATCGCTTCGCTCTATTTCGCGGATGCCGAAATCCGTGACCGGTTCGCCTATTACCTGATCGTAAACCAGGTCTTTTCCGTCATCAGCCGCATGGGCCATGACGGACTCTGCGACGAGGGTGTGCTCCTATTTGCCCTGCGGGCGCATCTGGAACACTGCGCCGAAACGATGTCCGGCGCCGGCCGGGATTTTGCAAGGCACGTTCTCGATCTGCCGACGATCACGTCGAAGGCCAACCTCACGACCCGCCTTTTCGATGTCGACGAACTGCAGTCGAGCGGCGTGCATTCCCTTTATCGGCCCATCCCGAACCCGCTGAGGGTTCCGATCGCGCTTGCAGCACCGAGGACCGGCCATGCCATTGCCTCTTGAAGCCGCGGGAGAACCTCGCGACCGCGTCATCCGCCAGCTCGTGGCGGCACTGCTGTTCGAGGGCGTCATAGAGGTGCGCGAAAGCGCCTGTGGCGGTGCGCCGCAATTTCATTGGACGCTCGGTGGCCGGGAATTCCGGTGCCGCGGCACGATCGGCCCGTTCGGACGCGCCCGCATCGCGAAGGGCTCGGTGGAGATGCGGGCCTTGGAGGGCCATTGGGAAAGCGCCTCGCTTGGCGCGATCATTCCGTCATTGCCCGGCACCGGGATCACACGCGGCAAGCTGCTCGGCGAGCTGGAGCAGACGATCGCCTTTTCCGAATGGAACCACCAAAATCTGCCCCTGAAGAACCGCCGTGCCCTCTCTTTTATCGAACTGGAAGGTGCCGTCGACGAAGGGCATCCGTACCATCCCTGTTACAGAGCCAGAACCGGATTTTCGTTCGCCGATCATGCCGCCTACGGACCGGAAACCGGGCAAGCATTCCAGCTCGTCTGGCTGCTCGTCGCGCAAAAACATCTCGCTCAGGCGCTTCCGGGCAGCAGCGACGTCTTCTGGCGTGCTGAACTCGGCGACGAGACATGGACAGCGCTGGAGGCGAGGCGGAAACAGCTTGGCTTGGCAGCCGAAGATTTCGGGCTGGTGCCTCTCCATCCGTGGCAATGGAAAGACCTTGGCGAAACCATGCGAACGGGGTGGATCGCCGCGGGAGAGGCGCATTGCCTCGGCCCCGCGGGTGATCGCTACGTGGCGAGCCAATCGGTCCGGTCCCTGTTCAATATCGACCGGCCGCTCGCGGCAAGCATCAAGCTGCCGCTCAACATCGTCAACACCTCGTCGCGCAGGACGCTGGAGCCGCATTCGGTCTGCACGGCGCCGGTGCTGTCTGCCTGGATCGCCGGCATCGTCCGCGACGATCCGTTGTTTGGCCGGGAATTTCCCCTCACCATCCTGCAGGAATATGCCGGGGTCATCGCCGATGCCGGAGGTCCATTGGCCGGCCAGCTGGGTGCGATCTGGCGGGAAAACGCCGAGGCGACGCTGTCGCCCGGCGAGGCGATCATCCCTTTCAACGCCCTGATGATGATCGAAGCGGACGGAAGGCCCTTTGCGGATGAGTGGATCGAGCGTTTCGGCCTCATGCCATGGATGAACCGGCTGCTGGAGGTCACCGTCCTGCCTGTCTGGCACCTCCTTGTCGCCCACGGGATCGCCGTTGAAGCCCACGGCCAGAATATGCTGCTCGTCCACCGGGACGGCTGGCCGGTGCGGCTTATCCTGCGCGATTTCCACGAGAGCGTGGAATTTGCGCCCGATTTCCTGCACGAGCCGAAGAGAGCTCCGGATTTCGCTGCGCTGAACCCGCTCTACCGCCATGCGGAACCGGATCAGTATTACTGGACGGACAATCTCGATTCCCTGCGGGAACTCGTGATGGACACGCTGTTCGTGTTCAACCTGGCGGAGATCTCGCATCTTCTCGACGTCTGTTACGGACTTCCGGAATTCCGCTTCTGGCAGCGGGTCGAAAGCCTGCTCACGTCCTATGCGCAAGAGCAGGACATGCAGCACCGGCAATCGCTGCTGGGACATGACCGCGCGCTCATCCTCACCGAATCCCTGATCACCCGAAAGCTCCTCGCGCTGAAGCCGGAATATCACCACGAGGTGCCGAATGCCCTGGCTGCCAGGACGTCTGAACGAAGGAGAAAGCCATGATCCAGATCGATGGACGGCTCTACGATCACACCTATTTCGAAGAAACATCGCGACGCATCGCCGCGCAGATCGGCCTTGCTGAAAACGACAGCGGACGCTACGCGGTCTGCTTCAGCGAGACGACCCAATGGCTGTCCCTGTTCTTCGTCATCCGCAAGGCGGGCGCCAGCGTGCTGCCGATCCATCCCGGCACGCCCTATGCCGCTGCCCGAAAACTGGCGATCACGGCCAATTGCGACCGGCTTTTCTACAATAGCCTGACGGCCGAAGTGCTCGACGCGAAGCAAGAGGCGCCAAAGCCGGGTCGGCTGCTGCACATGAGTTCGGGAACGACCGGGGCAGCAAAATGCATCGCCCGGCCGTGGGCCGAAATCGACCGGGAGGTCGAAAGCTATGTCGCGACCTTCCGCGAACCCGAAGGCATGACGCCGGTGATCGCCTGCCCGACCACCCATTCCTACGGGCTGATCTGCGGGATTCTCGTGGCCCTCAAGCGCGGCCAGGTCCCCGTCATCGTCGAGACCGCCAATCCGAAATATCTCCTGAAAGTGCTGCGCGAAACCGGGCGGCCGCTCCTCTATTCCTCCCCGGCGATCCTCCATACGCTGTCGCGGCTTTTGCCCGAGGGGGAAAAGCTTCATGCGGCGATGACCTCCGGCACACTGCTTCCCGATCCGTGGTTCGTGCAGATCCGCGCAAGGAGCGAGCATCTCTTCCAGCAATATGGCTGCTCGGAATCCGGCTGCATCGCCATCAACCCTGACATGCGTGCCGCAGGCGACATGGGTTTCGTCCTGCCGCATCTGACGGCCGAGACCGGAACCGGCTCCGACGATACCGGCGAGATCGTCGTCCGGAGCGATGGCGGCGCGGCAATCCACACCCGCGACCTCGGCTACCGCCGCACGGACGGCATGCTGGTCTTCGTGTCGCGCATGGATGATATGATCAACGTGTCGGGGCTCAACGTCTATCCCGGTGACGTGGAGGACGCGGTGATGGCGATGCCTGGTGTCACCGACGCCGTCGCCTTCCGCAGGAGCGACCGTTTTGCCGGCGAACGCGTGGCCTTGCTCTACAGCGCCAACCAGCCGGTGGCACCGCAGGATATCCGCGCATGGTGCAGCCGCCATCTCGCCAGCCACCAATTGCCGATGGAAATGATCCAGGTCGCAGAAGTCCCCCGCCAGGCGAACGGCAAGATCAGCCGCCGCGAGGTCGCGGTCCGTCATGCGGCCGGCGAGTTCGCAGGCCCCGAAGCAGGAGTTGCCTCATGACCCGTGAAGATATTCTCGAAGCCGTCCGGGCCGTGCTTTCCGAGCACATGGCCCATCCGCATATGCGTGGCTTCGCACCGGAAGCCCGCCTCAACGAGGATCTTTATCTCGATTCCGTTCTGATCCTGCAGATCTTCCTCAATCTCGAGCTGGAATACGGCCTTGCCATGCCGGAAGAGGCGATCGCGCGGCAGGAACTCGACACGGTTGCGGACCTCGTGGCGCTCTATGTGCCGAAGGCCATCATTCCGTCATTCCCGATGACGGGCGGGACCGCAGATGAGGGGGTCCACGGTGAGGCCTATTACGACATCAAGGTGCATTGCTTTGTCAGCTGCGTCTGCGACGGCCTGAAACGGCAGGGGCTCGACCAGCGGCCCTTCTATTTCGGGGTCTGGGATGCGCGGTTCACCGTCAGCGAAAGCTTTCAGCTCCTCTATCATTCGCCGGAGATTACCCAGGACTTCTTCCGCGACTGGTTCCAGCGGCTCTACCAGGTCCAGGTCCGGGAGTGGTACGACCCGGCAAAATCGAAGAGCGACAACCTCGCCACGCTTTTCGAGCTCGTCGACAGCCGCCCGGACACCGGCTCGGTCATGGTCATGCTCGACATGTTCCATCTTCCCGAGCGCGAGAACAAATTCAACCAGAACCCCTTCCCGCATTACCTGATGCTGCAGAAGACCGCCGACCCGGACAAATGGTTCGTGCATGATCCCGATTATCGTTGGGAAGGCGAGATCGAGCGGGAAAAGGTGATCCACGCGATCATGCAGCCGACGGTCGGCGGCGGTTACGTCTTCGACAACGCACAGGCACGCAATCCGGCGCCGGAAGACCTCAGGGATTATTTCGAGGCCTGCTTCGTCGCAGACCGCAATCCGCTGTCCGATGCCGTACGCGGCATCGTCACGGCCCATATCGAGGGTCGCAATGGACTGCAGCTGGCGAACCTGGCATCGGCGGTTCGTGAACTGCCGGTGATCACCATCCGCAAATATGCCTATGAGCACGGTTTCGCTTTCTTCTGGCGCGCCCTGAAACTGCCATCCGCCGAATTCGAAACCTGGTGCGAGGAGATCGAAGCGCTCGTCCAATCGCTGAAGAATCTGCATTACGCCTGCATGAAGCTCGGCCAGACTGGCGACCGGAACCAGGCCGGTGCAGTCTTCGAACGCCTTGACGAGGCCGACCGGCTGGAACGCAACCTGAAGAACAGGCTTGGCGAGGTCTTTTCCGATTGGTGCGACCAAAATCTACCGCTCACCGCCCCGAGACTTAGAAGAGCGGCCGGATAGGGCTGAAACGTACATATATCTCGCCGCTTCGCTTCTCCCAAAGTGTCGCGACGGGTGGGGACTAATGACGGCGGCAAAGGCAATCCGCGCCTTTGCCGTCGTCATCATAATATGACTGTTGCATTCAAGTTTTTGATGGTAAATATGCGTCGCATGATAGGGAGTCCAACCATGTCATTCATATCATCGACCCATCCGTTGCAACTCGTGGCGAGCGCTGGGTCAGCATATTAGACGAGCTCAGATACTCTGACCCCATGACCTTGGAAGCTGAAAGTCGTCACAGCCTCTATCTCGCCCACCGCTCGGCGCTGGTCGACTATGCCGCTCGGATCCTGGGCTCCCGGGAGGCGGCGGAGGATATCGTGCAGGAAGCCTATCTGCGTTTCGCGCCGGGGAAGACGCCCGGCGAATCGGCGCGCCAGGGGCTTGCCTATCTCTATCGCATCGTCCGCAATCTCTCCTTCGACGTCCTGAAGCGCCGCAAGATCGAGTATCGTGGCCACGCCGAAGACCCGCCCTTCTGGACCATTCCACAAGCCGCCGACAATCCGGAACAGACGGTGATGTTCTGCGACGAAGTGCGTGTAGCGGCGGCGGCACTCGATGCGCTTCCAAGTGAGATCCGGATTGCTGTCGAAATGTACCGGTTCGGTGGCCATACGCTCGAAGGCGTAGCCGACCACCTGGGCATCTCCGTCGCCACCGCCCATCGCCACGTGCGGACCGCCATGGTCAAGATCGCCACCGCCCTCGACAGGAAAAACGCCTGAATATCTCCACACATGCGAAAAATCCGGACCAGCCAATCGTTCCTACGCAAGAAGGGGAATTTCGGATAGAGATCGCAAGACATCCGAAGCAGGTTGAGACTTGGCAGGGCACGACAAAACGGACGAGAGCATTCTGGAGGAGGCGATGGACTGGTTCCTGCGCCTGCGCGAACCACATCGTACAGCCGCCGACGAGCGCGACTTCAGCCTCTGGTTCAACCGGTCGCCTGCAAATCGCGATGCCTGGACGAAAGCCTGCAAGACCTGGGAGCTGATGGGCGAGACGACGCCCATCCACGAAGACCTCTGGAGGCCGGCCGGCCAGGCGAAAATGCTTGCCGCTCGCCACCGACGGCGCGTCTGGAGTGTGGGCACGGCGCTGGCGCTGGCGGCCTGTCTTGTGCTGGCGTTGGCCGGCCCCTCCCTCTTCATTCGCTACCGGGCAGATTTCAGGACCGTAACGGCCGAGCTGCGCAAGATCACGCTCGAGGACGGCAGCGCAGTCGAACTCGGCGCAGAAAGCGCGATCGATGCGGATTTTGCCAACGGCGCGCGGCATGTGACGCTGCTTTCCGGCGAAGCCTTCTTCGACGTCAAACATGATTCGGCTCGGCCCTTTACCGTCACCGCAGCCGGCGTGAAGGTCACTGTGCTCGGCACCGCGTTCGACGTCCATATCAAGCCCGAAAATACCACCGTGGAACTGGTTCGCGGGCTGGTCGGCCTCACGGTCGACGGCGCGGCGCGCACCCTCGAGCTTTCTCCCGGCGATTCCGTGACCGTCAGCCGCACCGATGGGAGGGTGTCGCGAGCAAGACTGGCGCCGGAAGACATGGCGGGCTGGCGAAACGGGCGGCTGTTCGTCAACGACGTGACCGTCGCCTCGGTCGTCGAGGAACTGCAGCGCTATCATTCCGCATGGATCAGCATCCCGAGCGGCGATCTCGCCAATCGGCGCGTCACCGGCCTCTACGATCTCTCCAATCCCGATCGGGCGCTCGAAGCGCTGGTCCAGCCCTATGGCGGCAGGGTGCACCACATCTCCCCCTATCTCAGGGTGCTTGCGCTTTTCTAGGCCGTTAAAATTTCCTGAAAATTTTTGCGATGCGGTGAAAAAAGCGCCGGGCGCAGTCGTCTTTACCCTGAAGCGCAGGCCGGGGGGCCTTGGCGAACACAGTGTAGCAGGAGACGGGGCGGATGATTTTGCCGGTGAGTGGAGTAGTGCGTAGCGTGGGGGCAAAGGGCAAGCGGAACGCTTTTGCACTGAGCTTGATGACAACGGTCGCAGCAGCCGCGATTGGCGGAAGCGCGATCTTTGCGTCCCCGGCCCTCGCCCAGACGGCGACGCGCAGCTTCAATATCCCGGCTCAGCCGCTTGCTTCGGCTCTCAATGCCTTCGGCCGCCAGTCCGGCCTTCAGGTGACGCTGGCTGCCTCGACTTCCCGCGGCGTCGCCGCGCAGGCCGTCAGCGGCAATCTCACGCCGGATCAGGCGCTCGCCCGCATGCTCGCAGGGACGGGCGTGAACTACAGGATCGCCAACGGCACGGCCGTCATCGGCACTCCCGCAAATGCGTCCGGCGACGTGCCGACCGAAGGAGCCACGACGCTGAGGCCGATCGTCCTACAAGGCCAACCGGGTGCCGAGGGCGATGTCGGCGAAACGGTCATCGGACCCGAGCAGCTCGAGCGCATCAACCCGACCGACCTCGCTGACGTGTTCCGGGAACAGGCCGGCATACAGGTGGGCAGCTCGCTTCCCATGTCGCAGAAGGTCTATGTCCATGGGGTCGAGGAAACCAATCTCGCCATCAGCATCGACGGCGCACGCCAGAACAACAAGGTCTTCCATCACAACGCGACCAACCTGATCGACCCGAGCCTGCTGAAGGCAGTGGACGTGGACGCCGGCATCGCGCCCGCCGACGCCGGTCCCGGCGCCCTCGCCGGCTCGATCAACTACGAGACCAAGGATGCGATCGACCTTCTGGCGCCGGGCAAATCCTTCGGCGGCTTCGTCACGTCGACCTACAATTTCAACAGCGATACGGTGACGACCGGGCTTTCCGCTTACGGCAAGCGTGAGGGCTTCGAGTTCCTCGGCTACCTGACCTTCGGCAAGGGCGACGATTTTGTCGGCGGCGCCGGAAGCGAGGTTTCCGGGACAAGCACAGATATCATCAGTGGCCTTGGCAAGCTTGCCTATGAATTCGAGAGCGGCGACCGCATCGAGATCAGCCACGACCGCGTGGTCGACGATGCGCCCCGCCCGTTCCGTGCAAACGCCGGCTTCGTCGATACGGGCCGGCCCTGGGAGCCGCGCATTCGCGACTATCGTCTCGAACGGCAAAATACAGTCCTCACCTACACGGACACCAGCCCGGAAGGCTGGTGGGACCCGACTATCATGTTGGCCTATAGCGGGACGGAAGTCAGCGTGCCCGTTTATGGTTCTCCGGGCTTCCTCTATACCGCGACCGGCGAGACCACGAGTTTCAACGGCAAGTTCGAGAACAAGTTCTCTTTCGAGATCGGCAGCATTACCGCCGGCGTGGACTTTTACAACGACCGGACGGAGCTTGAAGCGTCCACGGATTCCGGAAGGGAAAAGGCGAGCAATATCGGAATTTATGCGCAGGCAAGGCTTGAGCCGTGGGAAAGAACCCGGCTTTCCTTCGGCGCCCGCGGTGATCATCAATGGTTCACAGGCGTCAACGGCTCGGATTTCGACAATAGCGGCTTGAGCGCCAACATTTCGGGCGAATACGATCTTACCGATTTCCTGACTGCCAAAGCCGGCTTCTCGCATGTATGGGCCGGCGTTCCGATGGCAGAGACCTTCAACATCAATCCGCTCTGGAGCTACGGCCCCGATGGCCCGGAAGTCGTCACGGCGGACAACTACATGATCGGGCTCGAAGCCAAATATGAGGGCTTCACCGCTGAAGCCAGCTTGTTCCGCACAGATATCAACGATGCCCGTGTTGCCCGCTACAGTCCGGCTGCGGCCGGAGCGCTCCTCAATCACGATCTGAAATCCAAGGGTTTCGAGATCGGTGCAGGTTATGAGTGGTCGAGCGGTTATGTGAAGGTGAAATACGCCCATATCGACGTCGACATCAACGGCCGACCAGCGGATTCCGAAACGGGGAACTACCTCGCGACGCCTGTGGGTGACATCATCACCGTTACCGCCGCACACACATTCGCGGACTGGGGACTGATCATCGGCGGCGACATCGAGATCGCTCCGGAATACGACCATATCACGTCAGGCTCTCCGCCCTTCAGGGCCTATGAAGTCGTCAATATCTTTGCAGAATGGAAGCCGGAAGCTCTGCCCAACTTCACATTCCGCGCCGAGGTGCAGAACCTGCTCGACAAGACCTATTCCGACCGCGCCACCTATGGTCAAGAATTCGGCAACGTGACCCCGCTTTACGAACCGGGCCGCAGCTTCCTTCTGACCGCCAAGGCGACGTTCTGAAGAACATGATCATGCGTTCACATGACCGTGCAGCAACCGCGTTCCCGGTTGCCGCGGCAGCAGGGGTGAGATAAGTGGAGAACAACAGTCATCTTAAGGAGAGGGCTTTGTTACAGGCGACTGCGGAATGGCGCACCGAACACGGCGGAAAATACCTCGTCCAGTTGTGCAAGCATTTCGCTCACAAGATCGACGTCTCCTATTCCGAGACCCATGGGGAGTGCCGCTTTGCCTGCGGCACCGCCATTCTCGATGCGGATGACGGCGGCCTCAGGATCCTCGCGACGGCAGCCGACGAGGAACAGCTGACGGAAACGAAATCGGTGATCGAGAGGCATCTCGTGCGCTTCGCTTTCCGTGAAAATCTGGAAGCCCTGCAATGGCAGCGGCCGGATCGGGCCGCCTGAGGCCTGATCGAGCATTCGGCCCACGGTCAAGACATGGTGAGAGAATGAACTTGAGGACGATCGCGGCTTTTGCCGCTTTTGCTTTTTCAGCCCTCCCCGCGCAAGCGGTGGATATCCTGACTGCCAAGGGCCCGGTGCAGGTTGCCGCCTCACCCGCCAAGATCGCGGTCCTGGATATCGCGGCGCTCGATACGCTCGATCGCCTCGGCATCAAGCCAGCCGGCGTTCCGCAGAAGCTATACCTCCCGCAACTGGAGCCTCTGAAACAGGGCGCGGAAGTCGTCGGCGATCTCTTCGAGCCCGATCTCGAGGCCCTCAGCGCGCTCGGTCCGGATCTGATCATCGTCGGCGGCCGCTCCTCGACCAAGGCTTCGGCGACCGCGCAGGTTGCGCAGACCATCGACATGACCATGGATGGCGACGACCTCGTTGCCCAGGCCAAGGAACGGCTGGCTGCCTATGGCGCGCTCTTCGGCAAGACGGACGAAGCCGCTTCCGCCGTGAAGGAACTGGATGCCCGGATAGAAGCCGCCAAGGCAGCGATTGCCGGCAAGGGCAAAGGCCTGATCATCATGACCAACGGGCCGAAAGTCACCGCCTATGGTCCCGGCTCGCGCTTTGGCTGGGTGCATGCCGCGCTGAACCTGCCGGCGGCGGTGCCCGACATCGAAGCCGCCAATCATGGCGAAGCGATCTCCTTCGAGTTCATTGCCAAGGCAAATCCCGACTGGCTTCTGGTGCTCGACCGCGCCGCCGCGATCGGTTCCGGCGAACAGGGCGCCAGGACGACGCTCGACAACGAACTGGTCGCCAAGACGACAGCCTGGAAGAAGAACCAGATGATCTATCTGCCAGCTGCAGAATTCTACATCGCCGCCGGCGGGGTGCAGTCGATACAGCGGGTTGTCGCGACTGTCGCTGAGGCGTTCACCGCCGCCAGATGAGCATCGCCGCCGCCAAGCAATCGTCGAAAACGGGGTGGATCGCCGGCCTGATGCTTGCGATCCTTTTTGTTTTCAGCCTTTGCGTCGGGGTTGGCGACATGCCGATCAGCCGGCTGTTCTCGGACGGGCGGGCGCTGGAACTCCTGCTCGTCAGCCGCCTGCCCCGCACACTCGCGGCGATCCTCGCCGGCGCCGGCCTGGCGATCGCCGGCCTTATCATGCAGACGCTTGCCCGCAACCGCTATGTGGAGCCCTCCACCGCCGGAACCGCGCAGAGCGCCGAACTTGGGATCCTGCTTGTCACCTTACTCCTTCCCTCCGCCAGCCTTCTGTTCAAAAGCCTGGCGGCGAGTGCCGCCGCTCTTCTCGGGACCTCGCTCTTCCTGATGACGGCGCACCGGCTTCCGCCGACGCAGCCTTTTCTCGTGCCGCTCTTCGGGCTCGTCTATGGCGGCGTCATCGGCGCGGCAGTCACCTTCGTCGCCTGGCGGGCCGACCTTCTGCAATATCTCTCGGTCTGGACCAATGGCGACTTTTCCGGCGTCCTGCGCGGCCGTTACGAGCTTCTATGGCTCGGGGCACTGATGGTGGTGGTCGCCTGGATCGTCGCCGACCGGCTGACGATCATGGCGCTCGGCCGCGACGCCAGCATCGGGCTCGGCCTTGACTATGCGCGCATGCTGCAGCTCGGGCTGATCATCGTTTCCGTCATCTCGGCCTTGAGCGTCGTGGTCGTCGGCATGATCCCCTTCGTCGGCCTCGTGGTGCCGAACATTGTCTCCCGGCTGATGGGCGACAATATGCGCGGCACGCTGCCTTTCGTGGCCGCCAGCGGCGCGATCCTGGTACTCGGCTGCGACATTCTCGGACGGCTGCTCCGCTATCCTTACGAAATTCCGGTCGGGACGATGATGGGTTGCGTCGGCGGGCTGATTTTCCTCTGGCTTCTGTTCCGGCGGCCTTCCCATGTCTGAGCGCCGGCACATGCCCGATCGTCGGCTTCTCTGTCTTGCCGGGGCAGCCCTCCTCTGCATCGTCGCGTTCATGACGATCGGCCTGCGCGGCAATATCGGCTTCGTGCTCGCCCTGCGCGCCATGAAGCTTGCCGCCCTGCTGCAGGTGAGCGTGTCGATCGCCGTCTCGACGGTGATCTTTCAGACCGTCACCAACAACCGTATCCTGACGCCGTCGATCATGGGTCTCGACGCGCTTTACCTGTTCGGCCAGATGCTGCTCGTCTTCCTGCTCGGCGGGCTCGGTTATGCGGCGCTCGACGCGCAGCTGAAATTCGGCGGCGAGATTGTCGTACTGATGGCACTGGCAACGGGCCTCCTCCTGCCGATGCTCCGCCGCCGCACCGATATGGGTCTGATGCTGCTCGCCGGCATCATCTTCGGCATCCTGTTCCGCAGCCTGCATTCCCTGCTGGCGCGCCTGATCGATCCCAATGACTTCGCCGTCGTCCAGGGCGCGAGTTTCGCCAACTTCAACGACGTCCGCACCGACCTTCTCGCCTTTGCCGCCATCCTCACAATCGCCGGCATCGTGATTGCCTGGAGGGCCCGGCACGTGCTCGATGTCATGGCACTCGGCGCAGATACGGCGACCGGGCTCGGGATCAGCTGGTCGCGCACCGTCACCGGGCTGCTGCTGCTCGTCTCGGCGCTTGTCGCCGTTTCGACGGCGCTGGTGGGGCCAGTCGCATTTTTCGGCCTGCTGGTCGTGGCGCTTGCCGAACGCATCGTCGATACGCGCAGCCACGCAGCTCTGATGCCGGCCACCATGTTGACGGCCGTCATCATCCTCGTCGGCGGACAGACGCTGTTTCAGCATGCTCTGGGCAGCAGTTCGACACTCGGCGTCGTCATCGAATTCGTCGGCGGCTTCGCCTTTCTTGTTCTGCTCGTTTTCGGGAGCCGCAAATGATCCGGATAGAAAACGTCTCGCTGCGGCACGGCCAGACGCAGATCCTCCACGACATTTCGCTGACGATCCCGAAGGGCGGCATCACCGCTCTGGTCGGCCCGAACGGCGCAGGCAAGTCCTCGCTCCTGTCGCTCATCGCCCGGCTGCAGCCGTTGCAGGCCGGCAGGATCAGTGTCGACGGTTTCCCCGTCGACACGACACCGAACCGCGATCTCGCCCGAATCCTCGCCATCCTGCGGCAGGATTCGATCGTCACCAGCCGGCTGCGCGTGCGCGAACTCGTGGGCTTCGGCCGTTTTCCGCATGGACGCGGACGCCTGACGCCTGACGATTACGCAATCATCGACCAGTCGCTGCAGCAGTTCGACCTGACGGATCTTTCCGACCGCTTCATCGAAACCCTTTCCGGCGGCCAGCGGCAGCGAGCCCTGGTGGCGATGGCCTTTGCCCAGGGGACGGACTATCTGCTGCTCGACGAACCGCTCAACAATCTCGACATGTATTTCGCCCGGGAACTGATGCGTTCGCTCCGCAGGATCGCCGATGAAAACGGAAAGACCATTGTCATCGTGCTGCACGACATCAACCAGGCGGGTGCCCATGCCGACCGGATCGTGGCAATGAAAGCCGGCCGGATTGTCGCCGACGGCACGCCTTCCGACCTGCTGACGCCCAACACCCTGCAAGCCATCTTCGGTTTCGAGATGCGGGTGGAAACGTTCGACGATACGCCGGTTGTCTTGCATTTCCGCTAGGCCGGGACCTTCAACGGGGCGGAAACAAGTGAACCTGCCCGGAGTTGAGACCATCTGAACCTTCGCCATCCGACCGCCGGGAATATCAGCTCGTTGCGCCGTTGACAAATTGTCGACAAAGTGATGACATATTCTTATCAAGGCGGGGATGAGGCAGTTGACGGAAAGACCGAAAGAAATTCGGAGCCGGGAAAGCAGGCGGGTAGCGATGGGGGTGGCTGCCGGCAGCCGCCACGCCAGACGTCACGCCAGACGTCACGAGCATCTCGTGAATTCCGCTGCCGATGCCTTCAATCAGGCGCCCTGCGCCGCCGCAATCGGTAGGGAGTTCCCCGCGTGACGCCAACCGCCTCCACCCCTCTTCTGGCCGTGGACGACCTGTCGGTCGAGTTCGGCGCTTCCCGCGTCATCGAGAACCTGAGCTTCTCCGTCTCAGCCGGCCAGACGGTCGCAATCGTCGGCGAGTCCGGTTCGGGCAAGTCGGTGACGTCGCTGTCGATCATGCGGCTTGCCGACATGCTCGGCGCCAGCTATCCGACCGGACGCATCCTGTTCCAGACCGCAGCCGGCGAGATCGATCTGCTGAAGCTCGACCAGAAGAAGATGCGCAGCATTCGCGGCAAGGAGATCTCGATGATCTTCCAGGAACCGATGACCTCGCTGAACCCCGTCTTCACGATCGGCGACCAGGTAGCCGAGATTCTGAAACTGCATGAGGGCAAGTCGAACAGCGCGGCACTCGCCGAAGCGAAGCGGCTGCTCGACATGGTCCGCCTGCCGGATGCCGCGGAACTCTTGACCCGTTATCCGCACCAGCTTTCGGGCGGCATGCGCCAGCGTGTGATGATCGCCATGGCACTCGCCTGCCGGCCGCGGCTGTTGATCGCCGACGAGCCGACCACGGCGCTCGACGTCACCATCCAGGCGCAGATCCTCAATATCTTGCGCGACCTGCAGAAGGAACTCGGCGCCGCCGTCATCTTCATCACCCATGACATGGGCGTCGTCGCCGAGATGGCCGACGACGTGGTGGTGATGTGGAAGGGCAAGGCGGTGGAAAAGGGCAAGGCTCTCGATATTTTCGAACGGCCGACCAATGCCTATACGCGCACGCTGCTCGCAGCAGTGCCGAAGCTCGGCAGCATGACCGGCGAAGAGTTTCCCAAGCGCCTGCCGCTGACCGTGCTCGAAGACGGAGAACCAAGGCTCTCGGGTGTCGAGCGCATCCAGAATACTGCCCGCTACGATGCCGCTCCGCTCCTGTCGGTGCGCGATCTCGTGGTGCGTTTCGACATCAAGAAGGGCCTGCTCGGCAAGGTCACTCACCGCGTCCATGCGGTGGAAAAGGTCTCCTTCGACATCCATCCAGGTGAGACGCTGGCGCTGGTCGGCGAATCCGGATCGGGCAAATCGACGATCGGCCGTACCATCCAGCAGCTTCAAAAGGCAACGGCCGGCAATATCACCTTCTCGGGCAAGCCACTGTCGGCGATGAGCATGGCGGAACGGCACAACCTGCGCCGGGACGTGCAATATATCTTCCAGGACCCGTTCGCCTCGCTCGATCCGCGCAAGACGGTCGGTTTCTCGATCGCCGAGCCGATCCGCACCCACGGCCTTCTCGATAACGAGAAGGAGATCGCAAAAACCGTCGATGCCCTGCTAGAACGGGTCGGCCTCACCTCCGCGCATGCCCGCCGTTATCCGCACGAGTTCTCCGGCGGCCAGCGCCAGCGCGTCTGTATCGCCCGCGCGCTCGCCTCGAAACCGAAGCTGATCATCGCCGACGAGGCGCTTTCCGCACTTGATGTCTCGATCCAGGCCCAGATCATCAACCTGTTCATGGACCTGCAGGAAGAACGCGGCCTCGCCTACCTCTTCATCAGCCATGACATGGCCGTGGTCGAGAAGATGAGCCACCGGGTGGCGGTGCTCTATCTCGGGCAGATCATGGAATTCGGCAATCGCCGCCAGATCTTCGAAACGCCGTCGCACGACTATACGCGCCGGCTTCTCTCGGCCGTGCCGGTCGCCGATCCGCGCCGGCGCAAGCCGCTGGCGATGATCGAGGGAGACATTCCAAGCCCGGTCAGGGCTGTCGGCAACGAACCGGTGCTTCTCGCCCGGGAGGAGATCGCGCCCGGACATTACGTGGCGCGCAGCGCGTGACGATTTGACATTCGGTTTTTCAACAGGAGCAAAAACGATGATAAAAATGCAGAGGGGCTTGCGGACGGCATTCGTGGCGATGGCGCTCGCAGGCACGGCATTCGCGCCGGTCTCGGCTCTCGCCGCCGGCAAGCTGACGGTGTCCTCGCCGCAGGATCCGGGCAGCTGGGATCCGATCGACACTTTCCTGGTCAACTGGGCCTCGGTCTCGACCAATATCTTTGACGGCCTCACCTATCGCGGCCCCGACCTGAAGCTCGTCCCGGGTCTCGCGACTTCCTGGGACGTGCTCGACAACGGCATGCGCATCCGCTTCAAGCTGCGTGAAGGCGTGAAATTCCACAATGGCGAGGCTTTCGACGCCAATGCCGTCAAATTCACCTTCGACCGCCTGCTCGGAGCCGAAGGCGCCAAAGGTCCGCAACAGTCCAACTACAATTCGATCGGCAGCGTCGAGATCATCGACGCCAACACCGTCGAGTTCAAGATGAAAGTCGCCGATCCGGTCATCCTCACCAAGCTCGCCGGTTACGGCGGCATGATCGTTCCGCCGAAATATATCGCCGAAAAGGGCGACGCCTATTTCAACGCCCATCCGGTCGGTACCGGCGCCTTCAAATTCGTCTCCTACGAGCCGAAGGTGAACATCGTCCTCGCCGCTAACCCGGACTACTTCGGCGGCGCGCCAAAAATTTCGGATCTCGAATACAAGTTCATCTCCGAGCCGGCGACAGCGGTTGCCGAACTGCAGGCCGGCCGCGTCGATCTGGTCATTCCGCCGACCATTCCGATCGGCATGATCCCGACCATCCAGGGTAATGCCAAGCTCGCCGTGGTCGCCTCGCCGGGCCCGACAGTCTACGCACTGCGCTTCAACACGCGCGACGGCATCACCAAGGATCCGAAGGTCCGCCAGGCCCTGATCATGGGCGTCGATCGCGATGCGATCATCAAGACGATCCTCGGTGGGCAGGCGGAACCGATCGCAAGCTTCCAGGGACCGCTGTCCTTCGGCTTCGACAAGGCCATGAAGCCGCTGCCCTTCGATCCGGCCAAGGCCCAGGCGCTCCTGAAGGAAGCCGGCGTCGCTCCGGGCGCTGCCCTGCAGATCGACCTACGCGGCAACGAGGCGACCTTCATCGAAGTCGCCCAGGCGATCTCCGCCTATCTGCAGGTGATCGGCATCACCGCGACGATCAAGCCTTATGAAACAAACGTCCTGCTGAACGACATCATCCCGAATGGAAAGACGGGAGCGATGTTCCAGCAGTCGTGGGGCGGCTGGACGCTCGACTACGACAACACTGCGGTCTCGATGTACAAGACCAAGGAAAAGTGGAACCCCTACGACAGCGATCCGAAGATGGACGATATGCTTGCCAAGCAGCGCACCGTCACCGACGTTGCCCAGCGCGAAAAGCTATTGCAGGAAATCGCCCATTACGCCGCCGACCGGGCGCTGGAAATGCCGCTCTACAATTTGAAGGCCATCTTCGGCATCAATAAGCGGGTGAAGAATTTCACGCCGGTGCCGGATAGCCGCCTGAAGTTCACCGACGTCACCGTCGACTAAAACTTCGCGAGCCGCCGCCTTCGACTGGGGGCGGCGGCTCCAACAAGAAAACAAGGGAACGAGAGATTGGCCGCATTCCTGTTGAAACGCCTGGCTCAGGCGATTTTCGTCGTGATCGCCGTGACGCTGACGGTTGCTTTCGCGATCCGCCTGACCGGCGATCCGGCGCTGATGCTGACGCAGGGAGCCGGCAGCGTCACCGAGGCCGATCTCGTGCGCATCCGCGAGGGGCTGGGGCTCAACGAGCCGTTCTTCGTTCAATACCTGAATTTCCTGAAAGGCATCTTCACGCTCGATTTCGGCAACAGCTTCCTCGGCGGCACGCCGGTATCGCTGCTGATCGGCAAGGCACTGCCGGCGACGCTGGCGCTCGCCTTCACCTCGCTGATCGTCTCGATCGTGATTTCCATTCCGCTCGGCATCAAGGCCGCCACCACGCGTGGCAAGTGGGCCGACCAGATGATCCGCATCCTGTCGCTCGTCGGCCTGTCATTCCCGAACTTCTGGCTGGCGACGATGCTGGTGCTGCTTTTCGCGATCGCCCTGCCTCTGTTGCCGCCGAGCGGCATGGACGGATTTGAAAGCTTCATCCTGCCGGCCGTCACCATGGGCATCATCCTGACGGCGACCAATGTCCGCCTGGTGCGCACCACCATGCTGGAGACGCTGCGCTCGCAATATATCATGGTCGCCCGCGCCAAGGGTCTCAGCGAAAACGCCGTGCTTTACAAACATGCGCTGAGGAACTGCGCCATTCCGCTGATCACCTATTTCGGCCTGCAGTTCGGCGGCCTGCTGGGCGGCATCGTCGTCGTCGAGCGCGTCTTCAACTGGCCGGGCCTCGGCACGCTCGCCTTCGACGCCGTCGGCGCCCGGGACTATCCGGTGCTGCAGGCGGTCATCACCGTGCTGTCGCTGATGATCATCGGCATCAACCTTCTGGTCGACATCGCCTACGGCCTTGTCGATCCCCGCATCCGGACGGAGTGAGAGCCATGGCCTCGCGCACTGCTTCCTCGAATTTCCTGAAACTCGAATTTGTCCTCGGTGCCCTGCTGGTCGGCGTCATCGGCATTGCCGTCATCTTTTCCGGCGTGATCTTTCCCGGCGGCGCCGAAAAGATCGACCTGATGTCGCGCCTCGTACCGCCATTCGTCAGGCCGGCACATGTTTTCGGCACCGATCCGCTCGGACGCGACGTGCTCGCCCGCGTGATGGCCGGCGGCAAGATCTCGTTGCTGGTCGGCTTCGTCTCGGTTGCCGGCGGCGTCACCATCGGCGTCGTCATGGGGCTGATCGCCGGGTATTATCGGGGCATCTGGGACATGCTGGTGATGCGGTTTGCCGATATCCAGCTGGCAATGCCCTTCATCCTGCTCGCCATCACCTTCATCGCCATCGTCGGCGGCGGGCTGGCGAATACCATCATCCTGCTGATCGTCTCGCAATGGGTGCAATATGCCCGCCTTGTCCGCGGCTCGGTGCTGACGTTGCGCGAGCGCGAATTCATCCTTTCGGCCCGCGCGATCGGGGTCAAGGACTGGCGGATCATCGTCCAGCACCTGCTGCCCAACCTTATCGGACCGGTCATCGTGCTGATGACGCTCAACGTCGCCACCAATATCCTGCTCGAATCGAGCCTCACCTTCCTCGGCCTCGGCATCGACCCGACCATCCCGAGCTGGGGCGGCATGCTCGCCGAAGGCCGCACCTATCTGCAGACCGCCTGGTGGGTCAGCGTTTTCCCCGGCCTTGCCATCCTCCTCACCGTCCTTGGCCTCAACCTCCTCGGCGACTGGCTGCGCGACAGTCTCGATCCCACAGGCAGAACCTCCGCATGACACTGATCCACGAACAGCAGGTCGGTCGCACGCTCGACACCCTCGTCGCGCGCTTTTCCAGCGCCAAGGGGACCAGGATCGAAGCCTGGGTGTTCGACGACGAGCAGAGCCGCGGGAAGGCCGCGGCGATACTTGCCGCCGCAGGCGTCGAGGCGAAGTTCCGCAGCGCCTACAAGCCGTTGCTGCATTTCTTTCTCGAGGAGGTCGATCTCGAGAGCCTTTCGGCTCTGCATATCGTCTACCCCGTTCATCGGGCTTGCCCGAAAAACCGTTTCCTGCTCGAAGCCTATCCTCTGGCCGGTCTTGTAAACGAAGCGCGGCTGACCTTCGAGGCCGGGTCCGAAGATGCCTTTTACGTAGTGACGCTGACCGCCAGGGACGGCAGCCTCGAGACCCGTAAAGTCTTCGCGCCGAACCGGCTCCATACGGATTTCATCGGCGAAACGCTGCTGTCGCCGACCGGCTGGCTGTGCCTCGACGGCGGAGCCGGCGAACGGCTGGAGACCGACTACGAACTGCTGTTCTCCTCGGCCGTCAAAGCCGTCGCGGCCCATGACTGGGGGGTGACGGAGCCTTATTTCGACGAACTCAACATCGCCGTTACCCTGCCGGCCGAAGACCGGCGTTTGGCCGTCGGTGAAGAGGTCGTCAGCCTGCGCGAGGCGCTGCATGAGGATTTCTATTTCACGCTTCTGGAAATCTTCCAGAAAAAGTCAGGCCGGCCGATCGGCGACCGGGGCCTGCAGCCGGGACAGATCATCCCCGAAATTCGTCACGGAGAAACCGTCTCCATCCGCATCGAAACGCGGCCGCTCTGGACCTCCGAGGCCGAGGCCGAGCCGCAGCGCCTCACCTCCGCCGTGTCGCCGGTCTCCGTGGCCCAGATCCGCGGGGAACTCGCCGCAATCGACGGCGTCGCCTTCGAAGCCCGCTCGCGGACCGGCCGCGCCGTGGAGGCCCGTTATCACGCCGGCGGCGACAAGCCCGTCATCATCAGCGGCGGCCAGCATGCCAACGAGACGACCGGCATCGTCGGCGCGTTGCGTGCCGCGCAGACGCTGAGTTCAAAACCGAACGCGCATTTCGTCATATCGCCGCTCGAAAATCCCGACGGTTACCAGGTGCATTGGCGGCTTCGCACTGACAACCCGCTGCACATGCACCATGCGGCGCGCTACACCGCGCTCGGCGACGATCTCGAATACCGCTCCGGCAAGGTACTGTTCGAAAAGGCGATCCGCCTTGAAGCGGAAAGGTTGAGCGGTGCGAAGCTGCACGTCAATCTGCACGGCTATCCTTCGCATGAATGGACGCGGCCGCTTTCCGGCTATGTGCCGCGCACGTTTGCGATGTGGACGGTGCCGAAGGGCTTTTTCCTCATCATGCGCCATCACGCCGAATGGACCGCGCAGGCGGAAATCCTGATCGACCGCGTCAGCCGCCACCTCGCCGCCATTCCCGGCCTCGTCGCCTATAACGCCACCCAGATCAAGCTTTTCGAAACCCATGCCGGCGAGACTGGCTTCCGCATCATCAACGGTTTCCCCTGCCTGGTCTCGATCGACGACCGCCACACGGTTCCGCTGACGCTGATCACCGAATATCCGGACGAAACCGTCTATGGCCCGGCTTTCATCCAGGGGCACACAGCGCAGATGGAGACCGTGCTTTCCGCCTATGATGCGATCCAGGCGATCGAGGAGCCGGCACAGGCCACGGGACCAGCGGCCTGACACTCCAGTGCCCTGATTTCGGATGAAATCATCCAGCGATGAACCATGCTTCGTCGCTGGATGGCCTCACTACGAAAGCGCGGAGCCTCGCCACTCTCCTGAATTATTCCTTGCCGCCTGCACAGATTCTGCAATCCGGTCCGGCATTCTCTTGTCATGAACAAGAGCAGCACCCCGCCCCGCATCACTCCCTCCACACTGCCAGATCGCCTCCGCCATGACGGATGGTGGCTGGTGGACGATCGCCAGCCCGAAGGAATTTCTCCTGACCGGCGTCCGGCGACCATGTTCATCGTGATCGAGGGCGGCGTCAGAGAGAGGACCAGCAGTGCAGATGACTGATAAGATGACGGCACCGATGCCCAGAGCACGCGGCGCCAATCGGATCGCCGCACTTCTGGCGGTCGTGGCGATTTCGGATTTCCTGATCTTCGATCAGGCGCCTGGGCTCAACCTTTTCCTGTTTGCGATTTTGGCAGCCGCCGCGATTCTCTTGTCGGCAAGGCGGCGCGCGCAGCCCTTGACGGCGGCCCTCCTGTTCGGTCTTTCGGCTTTCGCCGCGGCGCCGCTTATCGAAACCCCATCACCAATGGGCATCGCGATTTCACTTGGCGCGATCATGTGTGTTGCGCTGGCGAGCGCTGGGCTCGTGCCGCAGCGGCCGAGCGGTCTTCCCGCGGTCCTTTTTCGTTTTGTCCTCGTTGTCCCGTTACGACTTCTGCAGGATTGCCGAAAACATCTTGCCTTGCGGGCTGAACGCTCGTCCTTTGCCGCAATCTGGCGCAACCTCGGCATCTGGATGGTGCCGCTCATTCTCGCTTCGGTTTTCCTGCTTCTCTTCGCCGTCGCCAATCCGCTGATCGAAGACGCGCTGCGCAGCATCGATCTCGCATTCCTGCTGCAATTCATGGATCTCTGGCGGATCGGCTTCTGGCTGGCGATGGCCGCTTTTGTCTGGGCCATGCTGCGGCCGCGCCTCAAGCGCAGGATCGCTCGACGCCGGGCAGACGACACGGCCGCGGATCCAACCGAAATTCCGTTTCTCACCCATGCCTCTCTGCTGCGGTCGCTGCTCCTCTTCAATGCGCTCTTTGCGATGCAGACCTTGCTGGATCTCCTCTATCTCTGGGGCGGTGTCGATCTCCCGGATGGCATGACCCATGCGGAATATGCCCATCGCGGCGCCTATCCGCTGATCGCCACGGCTCTGCTTGCCGCAGCCTTCGTTCTGATCGCCATGCGTCGCGGCGGCCCCGGCGACAAAAGCCCTCTGATCCGCGGCCTCGTGCATGTCTGGATCGGCCAGAACGTGCTTCTCTGCCTGTCGTCGATCCTGCGGCTCGACCTCTATGTCGAGATGTATTCGCTGACGGAACTGCGCGTTGCCGCCGGAATATGGATGGGCCTGGTTGCCGTCGGACTTGTCCTGATCCTGCTGCGGATCGTGTTGCGCCAATCCAACCAATGGCTGATCGCCACGAATATCGCCGTGCTGGCAGGCGTGCTCTATCTCAGTGCCTTCATCGATTTTTCCGCCTTCATCGCCCGTTTCAACGTCACGCACAGCCTGGAACTGAGCCATGAGGGCGTCCCGCTTGATGTCGACTACCTGTCGTCGCTCGGCCCCTCCGCCATCCCGGCGCTTGATCTCTATCTCTCCGCCCTGCCCGACGAGGCGATCGACAAGAAGCACAGGGCGCTGTTGGTCAGGCAGTCGCTTGGCCATGATTTTGCCGCCCGGCCGCGTGACTGGCGGAGCTGGAGTTTCCGCGCGGAGCGGATCGAAGCCTATCTTCGTTCACCTGCAACCATTGCAAGATAGAGGAAGAACGATAACAACAGCGGCGGTACATTTCTGCAGGACCCATCATGGCGCATCGCATCCTCGTCGTTGATGACGAACCCCATATCCGCGACGTGATCTGCTTTGCCCTGGAGCGCGCCGGCATGGTGTCGACGACCGCCCGCAACGGCACCGAGGCGATGATGGCCTTCCATCGGGGAAACATCGATCTCGTCGTTCTCGATATCGGCATGTCGGAAATGGATGGCCTGGAGGTCTGCCGCCAGATCCGCAAGACCTCCGGACTTCCGATCCTGTTCCTATCGGCCCGGGACGAGGAGATCGACAGGGTGCTGGGGCTCGAGATCGGTGGTGACGACTATGTCACCAAGCCCTTCAGCCCGCGCGAACTGATCGCCCGCGTCAAGGCGATCCTGAAGCGCAGCGGCAATGGCGGCGGTTTCGACAACCGCGGGAATATCCTCGTCGCCGGAGAGATCAGCCTCGACCGGGCTGGCAGGACCGTGACCTTCGGCGGCACCATAGTCACGACCACCGCGCTCGAATTCTCCATTCTGGATGCGCTGCTTTCCCGCCCTGAGATGGTGTTCAGCCGCGAGCAGCTGATGGAGGCCGCCTACGGTCCCGGCATCCATGTGGCGGATCGCACGATCGACAGCCATATCCGCAATATCCGGGCCAAGTTTTCGGCGGCCGGCGCGATCGGCATTATCGCTACCGTTCACGGTGTCGGCTTCAGGCTGGGCAGCGATCTCGGGAGGAAGGCGTGATGACGGCGCCAAGGGTGCGGACCAAATGGCGGCCGCCGCTGGCGCTGATCGTGTACGCGGTGCTTCTGGCCGTGATGGCACTGCCGGTCCTGATCATCATCTGGTTTCGTACCACGGAAACGACTTCGATCCGGATGACGCCCGCCGAAACGGGGGCACTGGTCGTCGTCCTCACACTGACGCTCGCGGTCGCCTATGTGCTCGCCCGCACCATAACCCGCCCCATCGACGCGCTGATCGCCCGTACCGAGGAGATCGCCCGTGGCGGCAAGGCGGCAATCCGGCCGCTGGAACGTTATGGAACGCGCGAGATCGCGACACTGTCGCAAAGCTTCCTCGACCTCGCTGGCAGGCTGGTCGACCGCACCGAATATGTCCGCTCCTTTGCCGCGCATGTCTCCCACGAGCTCAAATCGCCGTTGACCGCCATCCGGGGCGCTGCCGAACTGCTGCGCGACGACCAGGCCGACCTGCCGATGACAACAGCGCAACGCCTGCGTTTTCTCGACAATATCATCGCCGACGCGGAAAGGCTCGACACCTTGCTGTCGAGGTTGAGGGAGCTGGCTCAGGCGGAGCTTCCCATGGCTCAGGGCGAAACGAGCATCGAAGATATCCTGCCCCGGCTGCGCAAACGGTTTCCCGGCCTTGAAATTTTCGGGTTGGGAGACACGCAAAATACCGTCGCCCTGCCGTTCGAAGCAGCCGGCATCGTCTTTACCAATCTTGCGGAAAACGCGGCTCAGCACGGCGCCACTCGTTTGGAGCTGGTGGTGGCGGCCGACGTGCGAACCGTCAACATTCTGGTGCGCGACAACGGCAGCGGCATTTCCGAGGGAAACCGGGAACGCGTCTTTCAACCCTTCTTTTCGACCCGTCGCGAACAGGGCGGCACCGGCATGGGCCTCGACATCGTCCGCACCATGCTGGGATCGTACGGCGGCACGATTCACCTGCGGCAGGCGGCCGGCGCAGGGACTGAATTTGAGATCATTGTGCCGCTGACGCCCTGACGGCGAGGAATATTGAAGCACGGTAGCGTCGCCTAGCTCTCTCCGCCGGGTGTAAACCGGGCGACCAGTGCGTGCCGGTCGCCCGGATAGGTGAAACGCACGAATGTTACCGGACCGGTGCTGCCCCAGGTCCGCCGTTCGATGACCAGACAGGCTGCATTCCTGGAAATGTCGAGCGTCTTTGCGACCTCCGCGCTGGCCGACTGGGCATAGATTCGATGTTCCGCAGTGCTCCATGGGATCTGGCTGATGAGCCAGGTCCCCGGCGCCAACTCCAAAAAATCCTCACCTTCCGCTTCGGGCACGGTCGTCAGATTGATCAGCCGCTCCTCAAGGCAGAATGGCCGCTCGCCGGCATGGTGAAGGCAGAGAAGGTCGAGGACCGGCGCCGTTTTCGAAAGCTCCAGGTGCTGCCGGTCGATGGGGTTCGCCTCGCGTCGAACCCGCCTCTCCAGCCGGTAGGAATAGGGAAGCTTGAGGGAGCGGACCTCCGCCTCGATACTATGGATTTCGAGCACTGCGGCCTGCGTCACCGGTTGCGCCACGAAACTGCCGGACTTCTTGCGGCGCTCGATCAGCCCGGTCCTCGCCAGATGCGTCAGCACCTTGTTGGCCGTCATCCGCGAGCAGCCGTATTGTACCGCAAGATCGACCTCGAAAGGCAGGCGATACCCGGGAGGCCATTCGCCGGAGACGATCCGCCCCTCTATATCGCTCAGAATCCGATGATGAAGGGTGGCTTCCTTGCCGCCATTGGTCATAGTGTCAGCAATTCCTGCATTACCGTCCTGAACCGCCGGCCGATCGCATCCCGCCGGACATGCTTTCCGCCTTCGACCTGCTTGCGGCCAAGCGCCCAGACACAATCCACGGCAATTCCGCCCGCAAAGATCCAATGGTCGAGAATCTGATCGGCGGCAAGGTAGGGAACATCTTTCACATCAAGCGAGACGATATCGGCGTAATTGCCTTGAGCCAGGCCGACAGCCGCATCGAGCGCCACACCGCCCCCCGAAAGCGCCGTCTCGAACAGCCGCCGCCCCGTCGAACCTTCCGGTTTTGCCAGGACGTTGCGCCTCTTCAGGCCGAGGCGCTGGGAATATTCGAGCTGACGCAGCTCCTGCGCCACGGAAATCAGTATGTTCGAATCCGAACCGATGCCGAAGCGGCCGTTCTGCCCGAGGAAAAGCTCACCGGGGAAAATGCCGTCGCCGAGATTGGACTCGGTGATTGGGCAGAGCCCAGCGATAGCGCCGCTTTGCGCCATGCGGCGGGTTTCATCCTCGGTCATATGCGTTGCGTGGATGAGGCACCAGCGTTCGGTCACCGGCATGTTTGCGAGCAGCCAGTCGACGGGTCGGGCGCCGGACCAGGCGAGGCACTCCTCGACCTCCTTCACCTGTTCGGCGATATGGAGATGCACAGGCCCGTCGTCGCCTGCCATCGGCACGACCTGCCTGAGCTCCTGCGGGGTTACGGCCCGCAGGCTGTGGGGCGCGACGCCAAGCTTAGCGCCGGGCATGGCCGCGGTCAGGCGACGGCAACCGTCCATGGTCCTGGCGAAATCGTCGATCGAGTGGATGAAACGGCGCTGGCCTTCGATCGGCGCCGCGCCGCCGAAGCCGGAATGGGCGTAGAAGACCGGCAGCAGCGTCAGGCCAATCCCGGTCTCGGTACTTGCAGCCCCGATGCGTTCGGCCATCTCGGCGATATTGGCGTAGTGGCTGCCATCCCTGTCGTGGTGGAGATAGTGGAATTCGCCCACCCGCGAAAAGCCGGCTTCCAGCATTTCCATATAGAGCTGCGAGGCAACGGCCTCGACCTGTTGCGGCGTGATCGACAGTGCGAACTTGTACATCAGCGTCCGCCAACTCCAGAAACTGTCGTCGCCGGGACCGCGAACCTCCGTGAGACCCGCCATGGCGCGCTGGAAGGCATGGCTGTGCAGGTTCGGCATCGCAGGCACCAGCACCTTGTGACGCTCGTCTTCGGCCGCCGCCTCGATGCCGACCTCGACTCCGGCAAGCCGGTCCGCCTCGATCGTCAACCTTACATTCTGCTGCCAGCCTTCCGGCAGAAGAGCCAATTGCGCATGAAGCGTGACCATGGACGCCCTTCCCTTTTCCTCGCGGAGACCAAAATTCTTCTTGTCACTCGGATTATTATGTATATACATGTCCGCCCATAAGGAAAGGCGAAAAGCTTATGGATGGGGAAGATTCTTCAAAATCTGCAGCAGGCTCCGCTTCGCTTTGGCACAATGCGCGGATCGCCACTTTTGCTCCGTCGGCATCCGGTCTCGGCGTGATCGAAGCCGGTGCAATCGCCGTGCGCGACGGGCGGATAGCCTTTGTCGGCGCACTGGCCGACCTGCCTGCCGAATTTGAGAAATCCGAACACAAAACCGATTGCGGCGGGCGCTGGATCACCCCGGCCCTGATCGACTGCCATACCCATCTGGTATTCGGCGGCGACCGGGCGATGGAATTCGAAATGCGCCTGGCGGGATCGACCTACGAGGAGATTGCACGGGCCGGCGGCGGCATCATCTCGTCGGTGAAGGCAACCAATGCACTCTCGGAAGACGAGCTCCTTGAGAAGGCGCTTCGAAGGCTCGATACGCTTCTGGCCGAAGGCATCTGCACGGTCGAGATCAAATCCGGTTACGCGCTGAACATCGAAGGTGAACTCAAGATGCTGCGGGTCGCCCGCAGGCTGGGCGAAGTCAGGCCGGTACGGATCGTCACCAGCTGGCTTGCCGCGCATGCGACACCGCCGGACTACAAGGGCCGCAACGGTGATTACATCACCGACGTGGTTCTGCCGGGTATCGAGGCGGCGCATTCGCAAGGGCTCGTCGATGCGGTCGACGGTTTTTGCGAAGGCATTGCCTTCTCGCCCGCCGAAATCGCCCGGGTTTTCGACAAGGCGAAAGCGCTTGGCCTTCCAGTCAAGCTGCACGCGGAACAACTGTCCGATCTCGGCGGCGCGCGCCTTGCTTCCTCCTATGGTGCGCTGTCGGCCGACCATCTAGAATACCTTTCCACGGCAGATGCCAAGGCGATGGCGCAGGCAGGTACGGTCGCTGTGCTGCTGCCGGGCGCCTTCTATACGCTTCGCGAAAAGCAGGCGCCGCCGGTTCAGGCGCTGCGCGATGCCGGCACCCCTATCGCGCTGGCGACCGACAGCAATCCCGGCACCTCGCCGCTGACCTCGCTGCTCATGACCATGAACATGGGCGCGACATTGTTCGGCCTGACGGTCGAGGAATGCCTTGCCGGCGTCACGCGGGAGGCCGCGCGCGCCCTCGGCCTTCAAGCAGAAACCGGCACGCTCGTAGTCGGCAAATCCGCCGACTTCGCGATCTGGGATATCGAGCGGCCGGCGGAGCTTGTCTATCGCATCGGCTTCAATCCATTGACGGCACGGATCTTCAAGGGCGAGAGGGTTTCCGCATGAGCATTGTTCTGAGACCCGGCTCGGTGAGCCTTCGCGAACTCCAGGACATCTACTGGAACGGCACGCCGGTGCGGATCGATGCTTCTTTCGACGCGGGGATCGAGAAGGCTGCGGCGCGGATCGCCCAGATCGCCGCCGGCAATGAACCGGTCTACGGCATCAATACCGGTTTCGGAAAACTGGCCTCGATCAAGATCGATAGTGCCGATGTCGCGACGCTCCAGCGCAACCTGATCCTGTCGCATTGCTGCGGTGTCGGCGCACCGCTTGCCGAAAACATCGTCCGGCTGATCATGGCGCTGAAACTCGTGTCGCTCGGGCGCGGCGCCTCCGGCGTCCGGCTCGAACTGGTACGCCTGATCGAGGCGATGCTGGAAAAGGGCGTGATCCCGCTCATCCCGGAAAAAGGCTCCGTGGGCGCCTCGGGGGATCTCGCGCCGCTCGCACATATGGCGGCCGCGATGATGGGCGAAGGCGAGGCCTTCTATCGAGGCAATCTGCTGCCCGCCGCCGAGGCTCTTGCGAAGGCCGGATTGAAACCGGTCGTGCTTGCCGCCAAGGAAGGTCTTGCCCTGATCAACGGCACCCAGACTTCCACGGCCCTGGCGCTGGCCGGCCTGTTCCGCGCCCATCGCGCCGCCCAGACGGCACTGGTGACCGGCGCGATGTCGACGGACGCCGCCATGGGCTCCTCCGCGCCGTTCCATCCGGATATCCACACGCTTCGCGGCCACAAGGGCCAGATCGATGCGGCCGCGGCTCTGCGTGCGTTATTGTCGGGCTCGGTCATCCGCGAAAGCCATCTGCAGGGCGACGAACGGGTGCAGGATCCCTATTGTATCCGCTGCCAGCCGCAGGTGGACGGCGCCTGCCTCGACCTCCTTCGCTCGGTCGCCCGCACGCTCGAGATCGAAGCCAATGCGGTGACCGACAATCCGCTGGTGCTTTCGGATGACACCGTCGTTTCCGGCGGCAATTTCCACGCCGAACCGGTGGCCTTTGCTGCCGATCAGATCGCGCTTGCCGTCTGCGAAATCGGTGCGATCTCCCAGCGCCGTATTGCATTGCTCGTCGACCCGGCCCTTTCCTACGGTCTGCCGGCGTTTCTTGCAAAAAAGCCGGGGCTCAATTCCGGGCTGATGATCGCGGAAGTCACATCCGCCGCCCTGATGTCGGAAAACAAGCAGATGTCGCATCCCGCCTCGGTCGATTCGACGCCGACCTCCGCCAACCAGGAAGACCACGTTTCCATGGCCTGCCACGGGGCACGCCGGCTTCTGCAGATGACCGACAATCTTGCGACCATCATCGGCATCGAGGCGTTGACGGCAGCGCAGGGCGTGGAACTGCGCGAGCCGCTGACGACCAGCCCCGAACTTCAGAAGGTGATCGCCACCATCCGCTCCGTTGTCCCGAGCCTGGAAGAGGATCGCTACATGGCAAACGACCTCAAGGCGGCGACGGATCTCGTCGCTTCGGGCGCGCTCGCCGCCTCCGTTTCAGCGGATATCCTGCCGGTCCTGGAGGCGTGAAATGGCTATTGTCGAAACCAGACAAGGCACCTCCCCCGTCATTCTCGGCTTTCCGCATACGGGAACCGACTTGCCCCAGCCGATCTGGGACCGGCTGAACGATAACGGTGCCCTGCTTGCCGATACGGACTGGCACATCCATGAACTCTATGATGGCCTTCTGGCGGATGCGACGACGGTGCGGGCCACGTTCCACCGCTACGTGATCGACGCCAACCGCGATCCGCAGGGTGCCAGCCTCTATCCCGGCCAGAACACTACCGGCCTCGTTCCGGAAACGGATTTCGACGGCAGAAGCATCTGGAAACAGGGTGCCGCGCCGACCGAGGCCGACATCGCCGAGCGGCTGCGCGATTTCCATGCGCCCTACCACGCGGCCCTGGCGGCCGAAATCGAACGGGTCAAATCCATTCACGGCATTGCCGTGCTCTACGATTGCCACTCGATCCGCTCGCATATCCCGTTCCTGTTCGAAGGCATCCTGCCCGATTTCAATATCGGCACGGACACGGGCAGGACCTGTGCCCCGGCAATCGGACAGGCGGTGCTCGATGTGACAACTGCAGCTTCGGGCTACACCAGCATTCTCAACGGCCGCTTCAAGGGCGGCTGGACGACCCGGTTTTACGGCAGGCCGGAAACCGGCGTCCATGCCATCCAGATGGAACTTGCCCAGTCCACCCATCTCTCGGCGGAGGCCCTGCCCTTTGCCTATGATCCGGCCAAGGCAGAGCGACTGCGCGTCCATCTGAAAGATATTCTGACGCGGATCGAGCGGATCACCCTCGGCCTCGCGTCACAGAAAAACAACAACCAATAAAGGGAACGTTCCGATGACCAATCCCCGCCACAATATCCGCGAAATCCGCGCCCCGCGCGGCAACCAGCTCAACGCCAAAAGCTGGATGACGGAAGCGCCCCTGCGCATGCTGATGAACAATCTCGATCCGGACGTGGCGGAAAACCCCAACGAACTGGTGGTTTATGGCGGCATCGGACGCGCTGCGCGCACCTGGGACGATTTCGACCGGATCGTCGCGACGCTGAAGACGCTCACGGAGGAGGAAACGCTGCTGGTGCAATCGGGCAAGCCGGTTGGGGTGTTTCGCACCCATAAGGACGCGCCGCGCGTATTGATCGCCAACTCGAACCTCGTGCCCCATTGGGCCACCTGGGATCATTTCAACGAGCTCGATAAGAAGGGACTGGCCATGTACGGCCAGATGACCGCCGGTTCGTGGATCTATATCGGCACCCAGGGCATCGTGCAGGGCACCTACGAGACGTTCGTGGAAGCCGGCCGCCAGCATTATGGCGGCAACCTCAAGGGAAAATGGATCCTGACCGGCGGTCTGGGCGGCATGGGCGGCGCCCAGCCGCTCGCCGCCGTCATGGCCGGCGCCTGCTGCCTGGCGGTCGAATGCAATCCGGACAGCATCGATTTTCGCCTGCGCACCCGCTACGTCGATGCCAAGGCGGAAACGCTTGATGAAGCCATGGAGATGATCGCCCGCTGGACGGCCGCCGGCGAGGCAAAATCCGTCGGCCTGCTCGGCAATGCGGCGGAAATCCTCCCCGAGATGGTCCGTCGCGGCATCCGTCCGGGCATGGTCACGGACCAGACCTCCGCCCATGACCCGATCAACGGCTACCTGCCCAAGGGCTGGACGATGGCCGAATGGAAGGCCAAACGCGAAAGCGATCCGAAGGCGGTGGAAAAAGCAGCCCGTGCCTCGATGCGTGAACATGTCGAGGCGATGATCGCCTTCTGGAACGCCGGCATTCCGACGCTCGACTACGGCAACAACATCCGCCAGGTCGCCAAGGACGAGGGGCTGGAAAACGCCTTCGCCTTCCCCGGTTTCGTGCCGGCCTATATCCGTCCGCTCTTTTGCCGCGGCATCGGCCCGTTCCGCTGGGCAGCTCTCTCCGGTGATCCGGAAGACATCTACCGCACCGATGCCAAGGTGAAGGAACTGCTGCCGGACAACGCGCATCTCCACAACTGGCTCGACATGGCGCGTGAGCGGATTTCCTTCCAGGGCCTGCCGGCGCGCATCTGCTGGGTGGGCCTCGGCGTCCGCCACAAGCTCGGCCTCGCCTTCAACGAGATGGTCCGCAATGGCGAGCTGAAAGCGCCGATCGTGATCGGCCGCGACCACCTCGATTCCGGCTCAGTCGCCTCGCCTAACCGCGAGACGGAAGCGATGAAGGACGGTTCGGATGCGGTGTCCGACTGGCCGCTCCTGAATGCGCTGCTGAATACGGCATCCGGTGCGACCTGGGTCTCGCTGCATCATGGCGGCGGTGTCGGCATGGGTTATTCGCAGCATTCCGGCATGGTCATCTGCTGCGACGGCACAGAAGACGCCGACCGCCGCATCGAACGCGTGCTCTGGAACGACCCCGCCACCGGCGTCATGCGTCACGCGGATGCAGGCTACGAGATCGCCGTGGATTGTGCACAGGAAAAGGGACTTCGCCTGCCCGGCATTCTCGGGAACTGACCCATGAAAATCCTGCGCGCATCCGACCACAAGCGAATGCCGTGGAAGAACGGAGGCGGCGAGACGGTGGAGATCGCCGTCTTTCCCGCCGACGCATCGATCGAGGACTTCGACTGGCGCATCAGCATGGCGACCGTCGCCTGCGACGGACCGTTCTCGATCTTTCCGGACGTGGACCGAACCCTGTCGATCCTCTCCGGTGCCGGAATGGAGTTGACAATCGATGGCGGCCTGTCCGTCACTCTCGAGCTCGATTCGGAGCCTTATCCGTTTCCTGCCGACAGGCCGGTTTTTGCCACGTTGGTCAATGGCGTGACGACGGACCTCAACGTGATGACGCGGCGCGGCCGATTTTCTCACCGCGTCATCAGGCAGCCGACGCCCGTGTCGCTGCCGCCGGCGGCATTTTTGAGATTCGTCCTTGCCACAGGAAAACACACGATCGTATTCGGTTCGGAGAAATTTGACCTCGGGCCACTTGATTGCCTGACCTTCGGCGCCGAAGCGGCGGACGATCTGGTTATCTCCGGGGACTCGGAAGTTTTCCTGATAGAGCTGGATCCCGAAGGTGGGGACCGCTTGCGCTGACGCTCTCAGTCAGGGTTCATCAAGCGCGATCGACGGTGGCTTCGCCATTCGTTGAGCCGCAACGGGCGTTGACTCCCAGTCATGCGGGCCTCGAGAAAAAACTTGATGAGTTTTGTCATGATTTTTGAGTGAGCCTCTTGCCGCCACCCCGGGCGCCGGTATAGTCGGAGGCATGGACGATATCCGTAGACGCGATTTTCTCGAGGTTTTTCTCTCTGTGAGAGAACGTCTGGCCGCCGCCATCCAACGGCGGGTGGAATGTGCGGCGACCACAGCCGATCTCACGCAAGATACGTTCCTGAGGCTCTGGGAGCGACCTGGTCTTCTGCGCGACGTCTCCGACCTGGCCGGTTACTTCGTGACCACCGGACGTAATCTGGCTGCCGACCATGAACGTCGCCGGCGCATCGCACCTTTCGTCGCCGGCGTCGATCACCTCGAATACGTCGCAGACAATCGTCCTTCTGCCGAAGACGTGGTTCTCACCCGCGATGAATTGAAAAAGCTGCAGGACATCGTCAATTCGCTGCCGCCGAAGTGCCGGCAGGTCTTTCTGCTCTCGCGGATAGAAGGGCTAAGCTATGTCGAGATCGGCACAAAGCTCGGAATTTCTCCCAAAACGGTCTTCAGCCATATGGTGACTGCGCTGGAACGGTTGAAAGCCGGAATGTAAGCAGTTCTTTCATGATGCCGGACCAGATTTCTCCCCCTCCTATTCGTTCTGTTCATGGGTTTTGAGGAATCGCGTCTCATGGAAGAAGCGCCGGACGGCGACAGACAGGCAGAGGATGAGATCTCACGCAGGGCAGCGGAGTGGTTCGCGCTTCTGCTGGATGGCAGCGAGACTGCGTCCGACCGCCAGCGCCTTCGGGAATGGCTGCTGGCCGACGAGAGACACGCCAAGGCCTATTCCGATCTGGAACGGTTATGGTCCGGGGCCGGCATAGTCCATGACCTCGGCAAGGCGCAGTCCCCATCGCGGCGAACCGTCCTGAAAACGGGCGGGGCTGCCGTGGTGCTCGCCGGCGCCGCCTGGGGCGGCATGCGCCTATTGGGTCCGGCGGCGGCTTACAGCACCGGGACGGGTGAGACCGCCTCGGTGACACTGCCCGATGGTTCTATTGCCACGCTATCGACCCGGACCGCATTGGCACTCAATTTCGATGCCGAACGGCGCCGGGTCGTCCTTGAAAAAGGCGAGGCGTTTTTCCAGGTCGCACCGGACGCATCCCGCCCCTTCGTCGTCGAGGCCTCGGATCTCTTTTCAACAGCGCTCGGCACAGCCTTTTCGGTCGGCTTCCAGGAAGACGGGATCGCCGTGACGGTCACCGAACATGCGGTCAGCGTTTCCACTCGCGACAAATTCCAGCGCGTTGAGCAGGGGCAGAGCCTGATCTACAGGAACGGGCGGATGTCGGTGCCTGTCGGAGCGGACGTCGAGACGCAGCTTTCCTGGAGGAGCGGCAAGCTGGTTTTCCTTTCGACCCCCTTTCGGGACGTCGTATCGTCTCTCTCCCGCTGGCGCACCGGCAAGATCATCGTCATGGACGAGAGGCTGGCGCAGAGCCGGGTGACGATCATCGTCGACGTGAAGCGGTCCGATACCATCCTCGACACGCTGGCGCTCGGCCTGCCGATCAAGGTCCAGACCCTATCGCCATGGCTGACCTTTATTTACCCGAGATAAATATTTCAAATTTCACTCAGGTTTTTTGGGAAAACGTTCGTCCCCATGATCAGAGCGTGTGTATCGCGCTGGTCTGTCGCGTTGCCTAAGGGGGATTTTTCGTGTCGCGTCTTATCATCAACAGCCATCTGCCAGGCATGTCGGCAGGATCGTTCCGCAAGCTGCTTCTGGCGACCGCCTGCGTCATTCCGCTCTTTCAGGCAATGTCGGCAGCGGCGCAGGTTCCGGCACCGTCCTACACGTTCTCGATCCCTGCCCAGCCCCTTTCTTCCGCTCTGGTGCGTTTCTCCTCGGTGACGGGTATCGACGTGCTTTTCAACGGCACCCTGCCGGCCGGCGCTCGCACGCAGGGTCTCAGCGGTTCCGCATCCCCGGAGGAAGCGCTCGGTCGGCTGCTCGCCGGAAGCGGCCTTTCTTGGCGGTTCCAGGGTGCCAACACCGTCGTGCTGACGGATTCGACCACGACCAGTGCCGCCGCATCGTCGGGCAGCGCGACAGAGCTCGCTCCGATCATATTGACCTCGGAGACCGCCTGGGGGCCGGTGGACGGCTTCGTGGCGACCCGTAGCGCGACAGGCACCAAGACCGATACGCCGCTGATCGAGACCCCCCAGTCTATTTCGGTAATCACGCGCGATCAGATGGACGTGCAGGGGGTCAACAGCCTCAACAGCGCGCTGCGCTATACCCCAGGCGCCAGCGGCGACCTCTACGGTACGGACAACCGCGGTCTCGGGGTCCAGCTTCGCGGCATGGGCACGGGCAATAGCGGCGTGTTTTATCGCGACGGCCTGCAGCTCAAGGATTCCAATTTCGCCATGTTCAACGCCATCGAGTCCTATGGCGCCGAGCGTTATGAGGTCCTGCGCGGCCCGGCTTCCGTTCTCTACGGACAGGCCACACCCGGTGGCTTGGTCAACTACGTCAGCAAACGGCCGACCGAAGAAGTGCTGCGCGAGGTCGAGATCGTCGGCGGAAGTTTCGAGCATTATGAGGGCCGGTTCGATTTCGGCGGACCTGTCGGCAACGACGACACGCTGTTCTATCGCATGACCGGCGTTGTGCGCGAGAGCTCGACGCAGATCGATTTCGTCGACGACGACCGCCTTTTCCTGGCGCCGGCGATCACGTTCAAGCCGGACGAAGACACAAAGCTCACCGTTCTCGGCCAGTATCAGCGTGATCGCTCCGGCTGGGCCATGCAGTATCTTCCGGCATCGGGCACTGTTTCCGGCAATCGCTTTGGCAAGATCCCGAATAGCCGTTTTGTCGGTGAGCCTGCTTTCGACGAATATAACAACACGCTCGGCTCCGTCGGTTACGAATTCGAACACCATTTCAACGATGTCTGGCAGATCCGCCAGAACGCGCGCTATGTCTGGCTGACCCATGAGGAGCAAGGCGTTTTCGGCGGCGGATTGCAGGCAGACGGCCGGACCTATGATCGTTATGCCGACGGCGGCAGCACCAATCTCCAGGGCGCAACGATCGACACGCAGATCATCGGCGAATTCGATACGGGTGAGTTGGCACATACCCTGCTCGCCGGTATCGACTTCAAGCGCCACTACTATCGCGACTACGCATCAAGCGGTAACGTGGGTACGCTCGATATCTTCGATCCGGTCTACGGCAGCCCGATCGGCGCGATGGCGCCTTACCGGAACACTGAAACCGTACAGAGCCAGCTTGGCATCTATGGACAGGACCAGATCAAGCTCGATCGATGGACGCTGACATTGGGCGGACGTTACGACTGGGCATGGGGAACGGCTCGCGATGCCGTCGAATCCGACAATAACGTGAACATGAAAGACGATGCGTTCACCGGACGCGCCGGCCTCGTCTATCTCACCGACAACGGCCTGGCGCCTTACGTCAGCTATACCGAATCCTTCAACCCGATCACCCAAGCGGGGTTCGAACCGGAGACCGGCCGCCAATATGAGGTCGGCATCAAGTATCAACCGCCGGGTTCAAACTCCTTCATGACTGTGTCGGCCTTCGATCTCGCCCGCCAGAATGTCGTGAGCCATAGTGGCCCGGGCGGAGCGACAATTTCGCAGACGGGGGAAATCACCTCGCGCGGCATTGAACTCGAGGGTGTGGCAAGCCTTGATTCCGGTCTGGATGTGCGGCTTGCCTACACCTATCTCGACACGGAAGTGACAAAGGAAACCAACGGGGATTCCGGCGCCGGAACAAGTGACGTCGGCAAGACGCCCTTCGGCGTCGCCCGGCACCGTGTCTCGCTCTGGGCGGACTACGAGTTGCAGAATGGCCCGCTGGAAGGCCTCACCATCGGCGGCGGCGTTCGATATGTGGGCAAGACCTGGGGCGATGATGCCAATAGCTTCAAGGTTCCCAGCTATGTGCTCGCCGACGCGGCACTCAGCTACAAGAAGGACAACACGACACTTTCGCTCAACGTCAGCAACATTTTCGACAAGGATTACGTTGCCTCCTGCTTTGCCGACGGCTTCGGCTGCTTCTATGGCGAGGGGCGCCGGATCACGGCCTCCGTACGGGTTACCTGGTAAGGAAGGCAACTTGAGCGCTGGCTTCCACTATCCCACAAGGCGCGCGTTCCTGGGCGGGACGGGCGCCTTTGCCGCCTTCCCGTTCCGCGGTTTCGCGTCATCCCCTCCCCGGCGCGTCGCCTGTCTGGAGTGGACGGCGGCCGGGATGGTGATGTCCCTTGGACTTGCGCCGATCGCCGTCGGCGATCTCAAAGGGTACAGGCAGTGGGTCGATCAGCCGACATTGCCGGGGACGACGCTCGACCTTGGGTCACGGGGCGAGCCGAGCCTTGAGCTGCTGGAAGAGCTCGATCCGGACTTGATTATCGCAACCTACGGATACGCATTGGAGGTTGGCGATTTTGAACGCTTCGCGCCGACCTACGATCTCCCCCTCTATGCCGATAAAACCTCGCCATATGCGCAGGCCAGGCTGGAGACGAAAAGGCTTGGCGAGCGCCTGGGGCGGGAGCGCGAGGCCGAAGCTCTTCTTCTTGGGACGGAACGGACGATCAACCAATCGCGCCTGCGGCTCGCGGACCGCAAGGCTGCCCCTCTCTGCCTCTTCACCTTTTTCGACAACCGGCACCTGCGCATCTACGGTGCCGGCAGCCTGCTTCAGGATGTGCTGGACCGGCTGGACCTTCGGAACGCATGGGACCGCGAGACAAGCGAATGGGGGATTTCGACGGTCGGCGTGGAGCAGCTCGCAACCATCGATGAGGCCCGGCTCGTTTGTCTGGAGCCGATCATGCCGCATGCGGTGCGGATGATGCGCAGAAGTTCATTGTGGCAAAACCTGCCCGCCGTGCGCGCCCACCCGATCACCTCCATTCCGACCCTCTGGCCGTTCGGCGGGCTGGATGTAGCGGCCCGCTTCGCGTCGCTGCTCGCCGACAATCTGGTTTCGGCATGACAACAGGCTGGCAGGCTTCGCTGGAGCGGAGATCAACACCGTTCGCCATCCCCGCGCTCCTGGCGTTTACTGGTCTTTGCGTTCTCCTGACCTCGCTTCGGCTAACCGAGCTGCTGCCGTTGAACCTCTGGTGGAGCGCACTGATCGCACCTGACACGACCCATGTCGGGCAGTTGCTTTTCCATCACTCCGCCCTTCCCCGTGTGGCGGTCAGCATCGTCGCCGGCGCAGCGCTCGGCCTTGCGGGGGCGATCTTCCAGCAGACCCTGCGCAACCCGCTCGCAGAACCTGCAACCGTCGGCACGGCAGCCGGGGCCAACCTGGCGCTCGGCACAGCCGCCATCCTTGCGCCATTCCTGCTGGAGACCGGTCGCGAGCTGGTGGCGATCGGCGGCGGCGCGTTGGCGACGGCGGCGGTCATCCTCATCGCCTGGCGC
Source organism: Neorhizobium tomejilense (assembly GCA_002968845.1). Classification (GTDB taxonomy): domain Bacteria; phylum Pseudomonadota; class Alphaproteobacteria; order Rhizobiales; family Rhizobiaceae; genus Neorhizobium; species Neorhizobium tomejilense. The sequence continues at coordinate 125,373 of PVBG01000004.1, forward strand.
CGACATCTCTCGCCGGTTTTGCTGGTGCTCGCAGGCCTCGTCGTCAGCCTGGTCTGCGGTTCGGCAAGTGCGCTCCTCGTCGTCCTCGACCGCGACTACATGACGGAGCTTTTTATCTGGCAGACGGGGTCTCTCATCCAGAATGGCATGGCCGTGGTGACGAACCTTTCGGTCAAGCTGCTGATCGGATTTGCCCTGGCGACAGGCTTGATCCGACCGATGCGCATTCTCGAGCTTGATGACGAAAGCACCCGCAGCCTCGGATTTTCCCCTGCAGTACTCCGGCTGGCCGGTCTGGCCGTCGCCGTCTGGCTAAGCGCGGCCGTCGTTGCCGCGGTCGGTGTCATCGGTTTCGTCGGACTTGCCGCGCCGCATATCGCAGGGGCGCTCGGCGCGCGCACTTTTGCGGGGCGGATGGTTGCAGCGTCGGCAGGCGGCGCATTGCTCCTCTGGTTCACCGACCAGCTCGTGCAGGTTCTGCCACTGTCGGAAGAAGTGCCGACAGGCACGGCGACGGCGCTCATCGGCGCTCCTCTGCTTCTCCTGCTTCTGCCGCGGATGCGGGCAATCATGCCGACGCACGGCGGGTCCGGCATGGCGTCGCCTCGCCACGTGATCGGTTGGTGGATGCCGTTTGCGGCGACAGCCACGATTGCCGTGACGATCGCCCTCAGCCTGCTTCTCGCACGCGGTGTCGATGGGTGGCACTGGGCTTCCGGAGCCGAACTTGCGACCTTCCTGCCGCTACGCCTGCCGCGCGCATTGGTGGCCCTGTCGGCGGGGGCGATCCTTGCCGTCTCCGGTACGCTGATACAGCGCCTGACAGGCAATCCCATGGCTTCGCCGGAGGTGCTCGGCATATCGTCCGGGGCCGCGATCGGCATCATCCTGCTGTTTCTGATCGGTATCCAACTCGACCGGACGAGCATGATCCTGGCGGCGGCGGCCGGCGCATTGCTGACGCTCGGGGCAATCGTGCTGATGGCGGCAAGGGCGTCCTTTTCGCCCGACCATATCCTGCTTGCGGGAATTTCCCTGTCAGCCATCGGCACGGGGCTTGCCGCGCTCGTCCTGGCAAGCGGCGATCCGCGTATCGATTTCCTGCTCGCCTGGCTCTCCGGCTCGACCTACCGGGCGACTCTCGGCGATGCGGCAACGGCGGGCTGCATCTTGCTCGCCATCCTGGCCGGTTCACCGCTTATGTCGCGCTGGCTGGAAATCCTGCCGCTCGGCCAGGCGACCTCGTTGTCGCTCGGCGTTCCGTTGAAAACCGTGCGGCTCTCCATCCTCCTGGCGGCCGGGCTCTGCGCGGCTGCCGCAACCGTGTTTGTCGGCCCGCTGAGTTTTGTCGGGCTGATCGCGCCACGTGCCGCCGATTATCTCGGCTATCATCGGCCGCTGCCTCAGCTTTTCGTCAGCGCGTTCCTCGGCGGCGTCACAATGGCGGTTGCCGACTGGCTTAGCCGGACGATCATCTTTCCCTGGCAGGTGCCTGTCGGCCTGCTGATCGCCCTCGTCGGTGGTCCGTTTTTTCTCTGGCAGATTGCGAAACGGAAATGAGCCCCTTCTTCAGGCCTGATCATGCGCGTCGAGATAGGCCCCCGACGCTCATTTGCCGCCATCCACGCTGATGATCTGCCCGGAAATCCAGCCGGCGAAGTCGGACGCGAAGAACATCACCATGGCCGCGATGTCGTCAGGCGTACCAAGGCGTTTCAGGGCGATATTCTGCAGGAGCCGCGCCTGCCCTTCCTCGCCCATCGCTTCCCATTGGCGCTCGGTCGCCGGGTTGGAGCGCACGAAGCCGGGCGCGACATTGTTGACGGTGATGCCCCACGGCCCCAGTTCATGGGCGAGTTGGCGCGTCAGCCCGATCTGGCCGGCCTTGGCGCTGGCATAGGCCTGGATGCCCGTCAGCGAAATTCCAAGACCGGCGCCGCTGGAGATATTGATGATGCGGCCTGCGTTTTTCCGCTTCATGCCCGGCGCAACCGCCTGGGCCATGAAGAAGGCGCCGGACAGGTTGACGTCGAAGATCGTCTGCCAATCGCTTTCGGATATTTCCTCGATCGGCCGGCCCACCTGCCCGCGCACGCCGCCCGCATTGTTGACCAGGACGTCCGGCGCGCCGGAGGTTGCCTCGATCGCCCGGACGGCCATCTGCACGGCGCTGCGATTGCCGACGTCCAGGACGTGCGCCTCGGCCTTCGGCCCGCAGAGCCTGACCGTTTCATCGAGCCCCGCCGCATCGATGTCGCAGGCATGCACCGCCGCGCCGCGGCTCGCGAACGCTTGCGCGATCGCCCGACCGAAACCATGGGCAGCACCCGTGACAATCACCACCTTGCCGTCGAACGAAATGTTCATGCCGTGACCGTCGCCAGCTCTTCGAGATTGGCCATGTCGAGCGGGCGTTTGCCGTCCTCGATCTCGTGGATCATGGTGATCAGGCGGGCGGCAAGCGGCGTCGGAACGCGTGATTCCCTGCCGATCTCGACGACCGGCATCACCTGGGCGTCCACCTCGGTCTTGCGCTTGCGCACGGCGAGATCGCGCCAGATGCCGGAATGCGATTTCACCGACCTGCGATTATGCGCCACCATGTCGTCGAACGACGTGTCGGTCTGCTCCGGCGAGGCCAGCGGCCCGAAGGCAGCCGGATCGAACCCGTCGAAGGCTTCCGGCCGGATGTTGTTGATAGCCGCCACCGTCGCGACTTCCAGCGCGAGCCGGCGCAGAACCGGGCGGGCGATTGGATTATCGAGTACATCGGCGATGCTGTCATTGGTGAGAGCCGTGCCGAACAGCAGCGCACCGTAGATGAGCTTGCCCCACAAGAAGCCCCAGATATTGTTGGTGATCAGGGCCTTCGGCTCGACATGCCGCATCAGCTGATAGATATCCTCGGCGCGATCGGTGAAACGCCCGTCGAGTTCACCGATCACCGCGGCGCCATGGCCGCTATACTGCACGACGCCCGGTTCCAGGTAGTCCGCGCCGAAATTGACGAAGCAGCCGATGACGCGATGTTCTCCGACGATGCGGGCAATCACGCGTTCGTTGAGCCCGTTCTGGGCGGAGACCACATATCCGTCTGCGGGGAGGTGCTGGACGAGAGACCTTGCCGCCGCCTCCGTGTGATGGGCTTTGACGCAGAGGAAAGTCCGCTGATACTGGCCTTCGAGCTCTTCCGGCAGATACGCTCTGGCCTGGACGGTACCTTCGAAGATCGGGCCGACGATCTTCAGTCCCTTCTCGTTGATCGCATCGACATGGTCCTTGACGTTGTCGACGAAGATCACATCCTCGCCGGCGCGGATGAAAGCCGCACCCAGCGTGCCGCCGATCGCACCGGCGCCCCAGATCAGAATTGGCTGGCTCATGCCCAAGCTCCCTCCAAAAGCCGCCCGCATTCCTGCGAGCGCGATATCCCACATTGCCTAACGCGCGTCCGTTGCAGTTTGCTTGAAACGACAGGGCCACAGCATGACGATATTCGTTTCACCGGCATGCCGGACACGCGCATTCCGAGGAGTAGACCACTACGGTCGCGTGGTCGAGTGCGGGTCGGGATCGCGAAGCATGTGACGACGGCGACCGGGTTCGCGCTTCCGGCCGCCGCTTTTCCCGGACGGGATTTCAGAACGAGGAACCTGCAGCCAGCAGACCGGCCAAGGCCGATGGCTCCAGTGAGGTTACGTCGTATATGCAGGGCGCCGCGAAGACGGCCGCTCCCAGGATGCAGATGATCACCAATCTCATGGGGTTCTCCAGGGACGAGGCGCCCGCCTCGTCCGGTTATCGGTTCCTGCCTGTCGTCGCGCCGATCCGGCTCGACGCGCAAACCGCGTTTCCTCAGGCGAGGATCAGCTCGACATTGATGTTGCCGCGGGTCGCCTTCGAATAGGGGCAGGTCTGGTGAGCTTCTTCGACAAGCTCATTGGCAAGTTGCGGATCGATGCCCGGCAGGCTGATGTTGAGGCGGGCCTGCAGGAAGTATGCGCCCTCGGTCGTCCCGAGGTCGACCTCGGCATCGACCGCCGTCTCGGTGGGCAACTTGATCTTCCGCTTAGCTGCGGCAAGACCCATGGCGCCGATGAAACATGCCGACCATCCGGCTGCGAAGAGCTGCTCGGGATTGGTGCCGGCATGCGCGCTGCCGGGAGGTGAAAGCTTGACGTCGAGCTGGGCGTCGTCGCTGCGCGAGAACCCGTCGCGGCCGCCGGTCGTGCGGGTCTTGCCGGTATAGAGAACCTTGTCGATCCTGGTCATGGAACACTCCTTTGTTGGTGTCGCCGGTTGCGACATCGGTTGACGGGAGTGGTTTGACGGGCGGAGGTATCCGGCATGTTTCCAGAATCGCCGGAAATGTATCGAACCGTAGCGCGGACCTCGCAGGACATCCTTTCATACAAAACGCTTCGAAAATCGGCCGATCTCCGATATCAGCGGATGGTGACTTCGGCAGCCAGCCCGCCACCTGCGCGATTGTAGAGCCTCACCGAACCGCCGAGTGCTGCGGCAAGCTGCTGGGCGATGGCAAGACCAAGCCCCGAGCCGCCGGTTTCGCGGTTGCGGGATTGCTCCAGCCTGAAGAATGGCTGCATGGCCGCCTCCAGCATTTCTTCCGGAATCCCCGGCCCGCGATCGAGGACGGTGATGACGATGTCACCCTCGCTCCTTCGCTCGACGCTGATCTCGGCCGCGCCGGCAAATTTCACCGCATTGTCGATGAAGTTCGAGAGGATGCGGCGCAGCGCGTGCGGTTTGGTGGACGCGGTGCCCTGTACCACGCCGGCGACGGTCACCGCCTTGCCGGTGTCCTGATAATCATAGGCAATACTGTCGATGAACGAGGCAAGATCGATGCGGGAAACTTTCTCGCCATTGCCATGCGCGCTGCGCGCATAGGCTATGCCGTCCTGCACCAGCCGCTCGATCTCGCCGAGGTCATGCACCAGCTTGTCCCTCTCGGGCGAATCGTCCGCCATGTCGGCGCGCAGCCGCATGCGGGTGATCGGCGTCTGGAGATCGTGGGAGATGGCGGCGAGAATCTGCACCCGTTCCTCGAGATAATGGGCGATCCTCTCGCGCATGGCGTTGAAGGCCCGTGCCGCATGGGCGACTTCGCTCGGGCCGACCTCGCTCAAGGGCGGGCCTTTCCTGTTGGGATCGAGCGCATCGGCTGCGGCCGCAAGGTCTCCGAGCGGGCGGATCACCTGCCGGACCGCAAACCAGGTGCAGATCACCAGCAGCGCCATCTGGACAGCGAACACGTAAGGAAGCCACTCGGCGATCGGCATGACACCCCTCGGCGTGACGTCGATGGTGAGTGGAGAGCCGTCGGAAAGGGTGAGGTGACCCTGCAGCCGCCTGACGTCACCGGGGATGGACTCCACCCGCAGCGGGAACCGATGCCCCACCGCCTCCTGGATCTTGCCGGTAATCTCGGCGCCGCGGCCCGACATTTCCGGCACGCCGGCAATTCCCGGCCCGAGCACCAGGCGGTAGTTGCCGCGGCTCAACCGATCCAGCCAATCGGCCCGCTCGCCGGCCGGCAGCCGGTCGAGGATGGCGATCGATGTCGCAAGATCATTTTCAAGCGTGCCGAGCATGACGGCCTTTGCCGACATGTAACGTTCGATAAAGAGGATGCTGAAGGAGAGCCCGTAGGCGATGGCGAGGCCTGTAAACAGGATGAGGAAAAGCCGGGCACGCAGCGTGCTCGGCCATAATTTTCCTAAAAAACGGGAGACGCTGGCGCTCACGGCTTCGGCTCCGAGATCTCGACGGGAACCGAGAAGACGTAACCTTCGCTGCGCACGGTCTTGATATAGGTCGGCTCGCGCGCATCGTCGCCGAGCCGCTGGCGAAGCCGGCTCACCAGAAGGTCGATCGACCGATCGAACAGGTCCGCATCACGGCCTTGCGTGAGGTTGAGGATCTGGTCGCGGTTGAGCACACGCTGCGGATGGTCGATGAAGACGCGCAGCAGCCGGTATTCTGCACCGCTCAGCGCGATTTCCGTGCCCTGTCCGTCGAGCAGATGGCGGCCGACCGTATCGAGCCGCCAGTCGCCGAAGCTCAGCAGCTGGCCTGCCTCGCTGATCTGCAGGTTGGGCGGCAGCATGCGCGTCCGGCGCAGGACGGCCTTGATGCGCGCCAGCAATTCGCGCGCGGCAAACGGTTTCGGCAGATAGTCGTCGGCACCCATTTCGAGCCCGATGATCCGGTCCATCTCGTCGCTGCGGGCAGTCAGCATCAGGATCGGCGTCGCCTTGTGCTTGCCGGCCCTGAGCTCGCGGCACAGGACGAGCCCGTCATCGCCCGGCATCATCACGTCGAGCACGATCAGGTCGACCGTATTGGCCTCGAGAAAACTGCGCATCTGGCGGCCATCCGCGGCCACCGTCGCCCGGAGGCCGTTCTTCTTCAGGTAGCTCGACAGCAGTTCACGGATTTCGCGGTCGTCATCGACGATCAGGATATGGTCGATATGATCCATTTTCGGGCTTCAAATCCTTGTCCGATGAGAACGGTATCGCACCGCCCTTCCTTCTTTAAACCGCAGGATGGCTGCCGCGAAGCCAAGAATTATCTCCGCGGCAGCCATCGGGTTCAAAACCGGTCGACGTCCAGAACAGCCTGCGCAAAGGCCTGCGGGGCCTCCTGCGGCAGGTTGTGGCCGATGCCGCCGGTGATGGTGCGATGCTCGTATTTTCCGGAGAACTTGCCCGCATAGGCAGAAGGATCGGCATGCGGTGCGCCGTTGGCATCGCCTTCCATGGTGATCGTCGGCACCGAGATCATCGGCCCCATGGCGAACTGCTGTTCGAAGGCATCGAACCGGGCCTCGCCCTCGACGAGACCCAGCCGCCAGCGGTAGTTATGGACAACGATCTCGACGTGGTCGGGATTGTCGAATGCGGCGGCCGATCTTTCAAAGGTCGCGTCGTCGAATTTCCAGGTGGGCGACGCCGTCTGCCAGATAAGCCTGTTGAAATCGCGCCGGTTCTGCTCGTAGCCCAACCGGCCGCGCTCGGTGGCGAAGTAGAACTGGTACCACCATGCAAGCTCGGCTTTCGGCGGCAGAGGTTTTTTGTTGATTTCGGGGCTGCCGATCAGGTAGCCGCTCACCGATACCATCGCCTTGCAGCGTTCCGGCCACAGCGCCGCCATGATGTTGGCGGTCCTGGCGCCCCAGTCGAAGGCGGCGATAATCGCCTTGTCTATCCCGAGCGCATCGAGGAGCGCGATCATATCGGCCGCAATGGCCGACTGCTGGCCGTTGCGGGGCGTATCCTTCGACAGAAAGCGTGTCGTGCCGTAGCCCCTCAGATAGGGCACGATGACCCGGTAACCGGCAGAAGCGAGCAGCGGCGCGACATCCACGAAGCTGTAGATGTCGTAGGGCCAGCCATGCAGCAGCAGGACGACGGGACCGTCTGCCGGACCGGCCTCGGCATAACCCACATCGAGCACGCCCGCCCTGACCTGCTTCAGCGTTTCGAAGGACGTGTTGGTGCCGGCCTTGACGGCGGTCAATGGCGTCGCGGCAGGCGGCGGAGACTGGGCACCGGCAGTGCCGGTCATTCCGAATTCGACCGCTGCAACGGTCATGGCGGCAACGCCGAAGAAGCGGCGACGCTGGTGGTTGATCGGGTCGGACATCGATCTCTCCAATTCGTGTTGATCACGATCGGAAGGAAGCCGGAGCCATGTATCCCCGATATGTCCCGAGCCGCGGGTTTTGAATGCGGATGTAGCATCCGGCCGCCGGGATACGTTCTGATACAAATCAGGCACCGCCGATCTGGCCACCTTCCGCCGCGCCTGGCGATTTGTGTCGCTCTGTAGCGCATCGGGCGGTTTCCTACACTTCGGTACATTTTCCCGCGAACCCGGACACATCCGGGATACGTCGCGCCGACCAGATTGGCCCGTTGCTGGTCGAGCCGCACCGCCGCCCAGAGCCCGAACATCCGGTGTCAAAGGAAACGATGATGACGCTTCTTATCATTGCCTATCTCGGAGGCGCGCTGACGATCCTCAGCCCGTGTATTCTCCCCATTCTTCCCTTCGTCTTTGCGCGCGCCGGACAGCCGTTCGTCCGCAGCACATTGCCGATGCTGATCGGCATGGCCGCCACCTTTGCGCTGGTCGCAACGCTTGCGGCGGTCGGCGGCAGCTGGGCGATCCATGCCAACGAATACGGCCGGCTCGCCGCCATCGTGCTGCTTGCAGTCTTCGGCGTCAGCCTCCTTTCGCCGCGTGTCGCAAGCTTCGTCACCCGTCCGGTCGTCGACTTCGGCAACCGGCTCCTGAATGCCTCGGGCACACCCGGTACGGTACCCACGGTGACAAGCTCGCTGGTCCTCGGCGTCGCGACCGGCCTGCTCTGGGCTCCCTGCGCCGGCCCCATTCTCGGCCTGGTCCTCACCGGGGCCGCACTGCAAGGCGCAAACCTCGAAACGACATTCCTGCTCGTCGCCTATGCCGCAGGTGCTGCAACTTCCCTCGCCGTTGCGCTCACCGTCGGCGGAAAGGTCTTTGCCGGAATGAAGCGTTCGCTCGGTGTCAGTGAACGGATCCGCCAGGTCCTGGGTGCCGCCGTGCTTGCCGGCGTCGCGGTCATTGCGCTTGGCCTCGATACCGGCCTGCTCGCCCGTCTGTCCTATGCCAGCACCGCCTCCTTCGAACAGGCGGTGCTCGACAGGCTGCATTCCAAGCCCGCAACCGGCACGCCTTCGGAAACCGCCGGCAATGGCATGGCGAGCGCCGCAGCCGATACCGCGCGGCCGTTCCGCAGCACCCTGCCGGTCGAGGGTCATGCACCTTCGCTCGACGGCGCGGTCGCGTGGCTGAATTCGCCGCCGCTGACCTCGGAGCAGCTCCGCGGCAAGGTCGTGCTCGTGGATTTCTGGACCTATTCCTGCATCAACTGCATCCGCGCCGTGCCTTACGTCCGCGCCTGGGCCGACAAGTACAAGGATCAGGGCCTCGTGGTGATCGGCGTGCACGCTCCGGAATTCGCCTTCGAGAAGAAGATCGACAATGTCAAAAAGGCCGTCGGCGACTTCAAGATCGGCTATCCGGTCGCAATCGACAACGACTACAAGATCTGGCGTGCCTTCGAGAACAGCTATTGGCCCGCCCAGTACCTGATCGATGCCAAGGGCCAGATCCGCTATCACCACTTCGGCGAGGGCAACTACAAACAGTCCGAGCAGGCGATCCAGGATCTGCTGCGCGAGGCCGGAAGCGAGATGGCAGCCAGCGCGCCGGTCGTGCCCGACGCCAAGGGCGCGGAGACAAGCCCGGATCTGCGCAACGTTCGCTCCGGCGAAACCTATCTCGGCTACAAGCGCGCCACCAATTTCGCCTCCCGGGAAACCCTGCACGCCGACGCCGCCCGCGACTATTCGATCGAGGAACCGAGCCTCAACGAATGGGGACTCTCCGGCACCTGGACCGTCGGCGCGGAACAGGCGACGCTCAGCCAGCCGGGCGGCGGCATCGCCTACCGGTTCAGCGCCCGCGATCTGCATCTCGTCCTCGGTCCCGGCGCCGCCGGCAAGCCGGTCCGCTTCCAGGTGACAATCGACGGCAAGGCGCCGGGAATGAATCACGGCGCCGATATCGACGCAGACGGCAACGGCACGGTGACGGCGACAAAGCTCTACCAGCTCGTTCGTCAGGCCGGCGATGTCGAGGCGCGCAATTTCGAGATCCGCTTCCTCGATCCGGGTGTCGAAGCCTACGCCTTCACCTTCGGTTAGACCCCATCCCAACTCATCCCACATCAACTGACAGGAGTTAAACTCATGAAAAGACGTATTTCCACCTTCGCACTTGCCTTTGCCACCAGCGTCATCGCGTTTGCGGCGCAGGCCGCGGATGTCAAGAACATTGTCATCGTCCACGGCGCATTGGCCGATGGCTCGAGCTGGCGAAAGGCAACCGAAATCCTCGAAAGGCGCGGCTTCAACGTGACGATCGTTCAGCAGCCGATCACCTCGCTTGCCGACGATATCGCCGCCACCAACCGGGTGCTGGACCTCCAGGACGGCCCGACCCTGCTCGTCGGACACAGCTATGGCGGCATGGTGATTACCGAAGCCGGACACAACCCGCATGTCGCCGGGCTCGTCTACGTGGCGGCGTTCCAGCCAGACAAGGGCGAAAGCCTGCTCAGCCTCGCAAGCTCGAAACCGGCGGGCGGCATGAACATCCGCGAGACGAGGGACGGCAAATATCTCTATATCGACCCCGCCGCATTCCCGGGCGATTTCGCGGCGGACCTGCCGAAGGACGAGGCCCGGTTCCTCGCCCGGTCGCAGGTATTTGCCGCCAAGGAGGCTTTCTCCGCCAAGGTCGGCAATCCCGCCTGGCATACCAGGAAAAGCTGGTCGATCGTCGCCACCGAGGATCGCTCCATCAATCCGGAACTGGAACGGGATATGGCCCGGCGCGCCGGCAGCGACATCACCGAGATCAAGGCAAGCCATGCCGTCTTCGCCTCCCAGCCGGAGAAGGTCGCCGACGTCATCGAGCGTGCGGCCAGACAGGCGGGCAAATAGCTCGCGTGAACAATCGCCCGGCGCCGGGAGAAATTCCGGCGCCGGGCCTGCCGATCTGCGGCAAGGTCGGCCTGAAACCCATCGAAGCCCGCCTTTAAACCCGGCCCAGAGCCTTCGACCTATTCAGCGGGTCAGCGGATAGATGAGCTGGCCATCCTCCTCGCCTCTCGGGAAGGCGCCCTCGCGGCTGCGCTTTTCCGATTGCTGATAGCCCTGCGGGCTGATGCCGATATAGCGCTTGAACATGCGGGAGAAATAGTAGGCGTCCGTATAGCCGGAAAGCTCGGCGGCGCGCTTCACCGTACAACCGCCGGCCATCAGGCCCATGGCCCGCTCCATCCGCTTGAATTCCTGGAACTTGTCGGGCGTCCAGCCAACGCGCTTGCGGAACTCCCGCTTGAAGTAATCCGGATTGTACGGCACCGAATCGATCGTTCTTCCGACGATCTCCTCGCCCAGCGGATCGGCCGCGATCTGGCTCGCCGCCACCATGACGGAAAAGGACAGCGCATCCGGATTGTTGACGTTGCCGACCGACTGCTCCCTCCAGCCGGTATGAGCCTGCTCGATGAATTCGATCAACAGGAACATGAAGAGGTGATGCTGAAGCAGCGTCGTCGAATAGGGCGGCGAATTGTCGTGGTAATAACGCGTCAGCGGCTCCATCATCTCCCAGCGGGCGAGCGTGACAGCGTGCTTCAGGTTCATCTGAGCGATCAGGTCGAGCCGTCCGAAGAGGTCGAGCGTGAAATGCTGGGCGATGCCGGTATAGGCCTCCCGCGAGGTCGAATGACCGGAAAACCACGTATTCGCAGGCAGGAGCATCGCCCTGCCCGGCGCCATGTCGATCGTCTCGCCCCCGACTTCATAACGAGCCGAGCCCGTCAGGCAGATGATCAGGTCATGCACGCTGTTCGATTTGTCGACGCCCCAGGTATGCGAGTGCTGCATCCTTATGGTTGAACGGGTCAGCGTCAACGCCATCGCGTTCATCGGAATGGCAGACAGAACGCTACCTTCGATTTTCTCCATCCTTTTCCCCGAATTCGTCGATTTGATCTGACTGGTAAAGTGAGAATATCAGCCCGGGAGCTAAGAACTCAACACGCCTGAGACATTAATGGGAGGAAATGGCGCTTCAATTGCGGGAGCCTGACGGATCAGGTGTGTGCGCAAATCGAAGGGCCAGAAGTCGCGATGCACAATAAAGCAAGTGTCTCTTCGTTCAACATCGCCTCTATCGGCGGTGGTTCGCTCAACTGCGCGACGAACCTCACCGGCGACCTTGCCTGTGACCGAGCCGTCACCGCACATGCCGGTCGGATGCACCGCCTGCCGGAAGCGCTGGCCAGACTGGGGCGAGCGGCATGAGCGGCGACAACAAGTTCCTTGGGCTTATCTATCTGTCGCCCTTCATCATCGGGCTCCTGGTTTTCACCGCCCTGCCATTCCTCGCGTCGCTCTATCTGAGCTTCACCAACTATAACCTGATGAACGAGCCGATCTTCACCGGTCTGCAGAACTATATCCGGCTGTTCACCAACGACCGGACGTTCCGCAAATCGCTCTGGGTGACGCTGGTCTACGTGTTCACGACGGTGCCGTTGAAGCTCGCTTTCGCGCTCTTCATGGCGGTGATCCTCAATTACAAGCTGAAGTTCATCAACGTCTTCAGGACGGCCTATTACGTCCCCTCGATCCTCGGCGGTTCGATCGCCATCGCGGTTCTGTGGCGCTACATCTTCGCCGATGTCGGCCTCGTCAACATGGGCCTCGCCCTCATAGGCTTCGAGCCGGTCAACTGGTTCGGCGACCCGACCAATGCGCTGTTCACCATCACGCTGTTGCGCCTCTGGCAGTTCGGTTCGGCCATGGTGATCTTCCTCGCCGCCCTCCAGAGCATCGACAAGACGCTCTACGAGGCAGCCTCGATCGACGGCGCCGGCAAATGGACGAGCTTCGTCTACATCACCCTGCCGCTGATCACGCCTGTCATCTTTTTCAACCTGATCATGCAGATGGTCCAGGCCTTCCAGGAGTTCAACGGACCCTACATCATCACCCAAGGGGGGCCTTTGAAATCCACCTATCTCCTGCCGATCTACATCTATGACGAGGCCTTCAAGCGCTTCGACATGGGTTATGCCTCGGCCATCGCCTGGGTCCTGTTCCTCATCATCATGGCCCTCACCCTCATCGCCTTCTGGTCTTCGCGCCACTGGGTCTATTACGCCGGCGACAAGAGGAGCTGACCATGACCGATCACATCCTCTCCCAGAATTCCCCAGCCGCCCGCGACATCGACATCGTCCGCAGCCGCGAAACGCGCCGCCACCGCTTCAATGCCGCGCTGCGTTACGCTCTGCTGACGGTGGTCGGGCTGCTGATGCTTTATCCGCTGATCTGGCTGATCGGGGCGTCGTTCAAGACCAATTCGGAGATCTTCTCCAATCCCGGCTTCTGGCCGGAGAACCCGACGCTCGACGGCTATATCAGGGGCTGGAAAACCTCGACGCCCTATTCCTTCGGCACGTTCTTCATCAACACGCTGTGGATCGTCATCCCCAAGGTGATCGGCACGGCGATTTCCTGCACGGCGGTCGCTTATGGCTTTGCCCGCTTCGATTTCCCGTTCAAGAAGGTGCTGTTTTCCGCGCTGATCGCGACGCTGCTCCTGCCGAACGTCGTCACCCGCATTCCGCAATACCTGATCTTCCGCGATCTCGGCTGGCTCGACAGCTACCTGCCGCTCTGGGTGCCTTCGGCGCTGGCGGGCGATGCCTTCTTCGTGTTCATGCTGGTGCAGTTCCTGCGCGCCATACCGCGCGACATGGAGGAGGCAGCCCGCGTCGACGGAGCGACCACCTGGCAGACGCTGATCTTCATCGTCGTGCCACTGCTGATGCCGGCGCTGATCTCGGTCTGCCTGTTCCAGTTCATGTGGACGATGAACGACTTCCTCGGGCCGCTGATCTACATCTCTTCGGTCGACAAATACCCGATCTCGCTGGCGCTGAAACTGTCGATCGACACGACCGAAGCCTTCGAATGGAACCGGGTCCTGGCGATGTCGGTCCTGTCCTTGGCACCGGCACTCGCGGTCTTCTTCCTCGCCCAGAAATATTTCATCGACGGGATCTCCTCCGGCGGGATCAAAGGATAGTCACATGGCGCGTCTTCAACTGAGAAACCTCGAAAAGGACTACGGTTCGTTCCGCGCCGTGCATGGCATCAATCTGGATGTCGAAGACGGCGAGTTCATGGTGCTGGTCGGCCCGTCCGGCTGCGCCAAGTCCACGACGCTTCGGATGATCGCCGGGCTGGAGCGGGTGACCGGCGGCGAGATCCGCATCGGCGGCGAACTGGTCAACGACAAGACACCTGGCGACCGCGGCATATCCATGGTCTTCCAGAACTATGCGCTCTATCCGCATATGAAGGTCCACAAGAACCTCTCCTTCAGCATGCGGCTGAAGCGCCGTCCGGCCGCCGAGATCGAGCAGGCCACAAGCCACGTCTCCAGTCTTCTCGAGATCGACCCCTTGCTCGACCGGCTCCCAAAACAGCTCTCCGGCGGCCAGGCGCAGCGCGTCGCCGTCGGCCGGGCGCTGATCAAGAAACCGCAGGTCTTCCTGTTCGACGAGCCGCTCTCCAATCTCGACGCCAAGCTGCGCGCCTCGATGCGCGTGCGCATCACCGACCTGCACAAGCGGCTGAAGGCGGACGGCCAGCAGGCGACCGTCATCTACGTTACCCACGACCAGACCGAAGCCATGACCATGGGCGACCGCATCTGCGTCATGAGGGACGGCCACATCATGCAGGTCGCCGATCCGGTGACCCTCTACAGCCGCCCGGCCAATACATTCGTTGCAGGCTTCATCGGCAGCCCGGAAATGAATTTCCTCGACGGCACGTTCGAGGGAGAGAACAGCGTGCGGGCAGCGGAGCAGGTGATCGTGCTCGGCGACGAATTCACCAAGCGGATTTCCGGGCGCAGCGAGCACGTCACGCTCGGCATCCGGCCACAGCACCTGCATATCGTCGCGGCCGAAACGCCCGGCACCATCAAGGGCAAGCTTACCCATATCGAGTTCATGGGCCACGAAGTCTACCTCTATGTCGACATCGGCCCGAAACGCCTCATCGCCGTGGTGCCGTCCGCGTCCTACGACCGCGGCGCGCTTCGCGACGACTGGGTCTGGCTAAGCCCGGACCCGAAGGGAGTGCATCTGTTCGACCGCCAGTCCGGGGAGAACATCAGCCTGGCGATTTGAAACTTCATCGTTCCAACTTGGGAGGAGCCAAAATGAGAACCATGTTCATGACGGCGGCTTTGTTTGCCGCCACCAGCCTTTCGACCGCATTTGCTTCGGATCTGCGCATGTCCTGGTGGGGCAGCGACGACCGCCATGTCGCGACCCAGCAGGCCCTGAAGGTCTGCGGCGCGAAATTCGGCCACACGATCGCGCCTGAATTCACCGGCTTCCAGGGCCATCAGGAAAAGATCGCCACCCAGCTCGCCGGCCGCACCGAGGCCGACATCATGCAGGTGAACTGGCCATGGCTGCCGCTGTTCACCAAGAACGGCGACGGCTTTGCTGACCTGAACCAGTACAAGGACATCATCGACCTCAGCCAGTGGTCGAAGTCGGACCTCGACAGCGGCACCGTCAAGGGCAAGTTGAACGGCATTTCCGTCTCCACGACCGGTCGCGTCTTCATGTTCAACAAGACGACCTACGACAGGGCCGGTGTCCCGATCCCAAAAACCTGGGAAGAGCTGATCGCCGCAGCCCCGAAGATGAAGGAAAAGCTTGGCAAGGAGTATTATCCGTTCGAGGGTGCGGCTCTCGACGCCCGCCTGATGGTGATCCTGCGCACCACCCAGAAGACTGGCAAGGACCTGATCGACCCGGCCACCAACAAGGTCGCCTGGAGCGAAGCCGAACTCGCCGAAGGCCTGGAATTCTACAAGACGCTGGTCGACAAGGGCGTCATCGAGAGCTGGAAACAGGTGGCCGCCGGCGGCAATACGCCGCTGCATGAAAACCAGAAATGGGCCAAGGGCCAGGTCGCCGGCACCTACCAGTGGGACAGCACCTACGGCAAGATCGCGACTCCGATGGAAAAGGGCCAGGAGCTCGTGCCCGTCAAGCTGTTGACGATCGAGGGCGCCAAGACCGACGGCGTCTACCGCAAGCCCTCCATGCTGTTTTCGATCTCCAGGAACAGCAAGGACCCGAAGGCCGCGGCCCAGGTGCTCAACTGCCTGCTCAACGACCCGGAAGCGGTCAAGATCATGGGGGCGACGCGCGGCATTCCGTCCAGCAAGATAGCGCTCGACACGCTGACCAAGGAAGGCAAGATCAAGCCGGTGCAGCTGGAAGCCTACAAGCGGGTGATGGAGCCGACCAGCCCCGGCGTCTCGCCGCTCAACGAGCACCCGCGCGTCACCGAAGTCTTCGATACCAATTTCGAAGCCTTCGCTTATGGCCAGCAATCCTCCAAGGATGCCGCAACCGAGATCATCGCCGGCATCAACCAAGCGCTGACGGGGATCTGAGGACGTGACGGACGTCGCCATCGAACTCCTGATCACCGGCCCTCGCAACGCGACCTTCCGCGTCGATGCCGAAAGGCATCTTCACACACGCGATGACGCGCTTGCCTGGCAGGTTCGGGAGATCGGCGGCGCGTTGGTCACCGAGGGGACGACACGGACCGTCGTCTTCTCGGTCGCCTCCCTTGAGCCGGGCACGACCTACTTTTTCCATGCAGGGGATGCCCGGCTCGAATTTACCACACGGCGGGAAACCGCCGCGATCGACATCCGCGATTTCGGCGCCTCGACGGACGCACAGGACAATGCGCCGGCGATCCAGCGGGCCATCGCGGTGCTCGCTCCCGGAGGCACGCTGAGAATACCGGCCGGGCGCTGGCTGAGCGGTCCGATCTTCCTCAAGAGCGACATGAGCCTGTTCCTCGAAGACGGCGCCGAGTTCGCGGCGATCGCCAACAGGCACGACTTTCCCATCCTGCCGGCGCGCCATGCGGATGGCCGCATTCTCGGCACCTGGGAAGGCGTGGCGGAGGCCTGCTACGCCAGCCTGGTCAACGCGATCGACTGCCGCAATGTTCATCTTGCCGGCACCGGCATCATCGACGGCGGCGGTGACCGCGGCGACTGGTGGTCGTGGCCGAAGGAAACACGCCAGGGCGCCAGGCGCCCCCGCACCATCTTCCTGTCGGCTTGCGAGGACGTCACCCTTTCCGGCCTCACCATCCGCAATTCGCCGTCCTGGACGGTCCACCCGGTTTTCTGCAAACGGCTCATCGCCGCGGATCTCACGATTGAGAACGATCCGGACTCCCCGAATACCGACGGTTTCAACCCCGAAAGCAGCTCCGATATCCGCCTTGTCGGCCTGCATATCTCGGTCGGCGACGATTGCATCGCCCTCAAGGCCGGCAAACGCAGCCTTCTCGGTGGGCCCGACCGCCCGACCGAGCATGTGCGGATCGAGAACTGCCTGATGGAGCGCGGCCATGGCGCAGTGGTCATCGGCAGCGAGATGAGCGCCGGCATCAGCGACATCGCCATCCGAAACTGCCACTTCAAGGGAACGGATCGGGGGCTGCGTATCAAGACGCGCCGGGGACGCGGCGGCACGGTCGCCAACATCCGGCTCGCCGACAGCCTGATGGAGGACGTCGCAACCCCGGTCGCCGTCAATTCCTTTTATTTCTGCGATGCCGACGGCCGGTCCGATTACGTCCAGTCCCGGTCGCCGCTGCCGGTCTCCCTGGAGACGCCGAGCATAAGCTCGATCTCCGTCGAGAATGTTACCGTTACCGGCGCACGAACGGCGGCCGCCGTCTTCTATGGCCTGCCGGAAGCGGCGATCCGCGACATTGCCTTCGAAAACTACACCGTCTCCTTCGCGCCGGATGCCGAGGCCGAAGTGCCGGAAATGGCCTCTCTACTCCTGCCGCTCCGGCATGCCGGGATCGTTGCGGAAAACGCCGTTTTCAGCCGCCTGGCGCGGCTTTCTCCGGTTTCCATTCATCCAGCTCAAGACTGAAATCCAATGCTTCAGGACTACTTCGAGAATTACGCGCGCGATTATGAATATTACAAAGGCGGCGCCTGGTGTTACGAGGACGGTTGCCTCTACCGCGGCCTGATCGCGCTTTACGAAGCGACCGGCGAGCGCCTGTGGCTGGATCATCTCATCCGTCTGGTGAGCGGCCAGATCGATGCGCAAGGCCGGCTTGTCGGCTACGCGATCGACGAGTTCAACATCGACAACATCCTGCCCGGCCGGGCGCTCGTCTTTCTCCATCGGCTGACGGGCGAAAACCGCTGGCTTGATGCCGCCGCACCGCTGGCGCGACAGCTCGAAACGCATCCGCGCACCGGCAGCGACGTCTATTGGCACAAGCTGCGTTACCCGCATCAGATCTGGCTGGACGGGCTTTACATGGCGCTGCCGTTCAAGGTGGAATACGCCCAGGCGGTCTCAAAACCCCAGGCCGTCGACGAAGCGCTCCGGCAGTTCACGACGGCGCTCGACCTCACCTATGACCGGCAGGCGGATCTTTATCGCCACGGTTACGACGAGGCCCGGCAACAGGCCTGGGCGGATGCGGAAAGCGGCCTTTCGCCGGCCCATTGGGCAAGATCGATCGGCTGGCTGGCAATGGCCTTCGTCGACATCATCGAAAACCTGCCCGCCGGCGTGGCGCGGCGGGAGCTGACCGACCGCGCCGCGGCGCTGGCGTCCCGGATCATTGCCCTTCGCACCGCGGATCACCGCTGGCTGCAGGTGATCGACCGGCCGGACGAAGCGCAGAACTATCCCGAAAGCTCGGCCACGGCGATGTTCTCCTATTTCCTCCAGAAGCTCGCGCGGCTTGGCGGCCCCCCCGACGTTTCCGAGGCCGGTCGAGCGAGCCTGCAATCGCTGACGGGACAGGAGCTGCGGCGGGATGCTGATGGACGGCCGAGGCTTCACAACATCTGTTGCGTCGCAGGCCTCGGAGGCTTTAACGGCCGCTATCGCGACGGCACCGTCGGCTACTATCTTTCCGAGGAAATCCGCCCCGACGACATCAAGGGTGTCGGGCCACTGATGATGGCCTATGCGGAAACGCTGCTGGACACACAATCGATGATGTCCCAGTCTGGGCGGATGGGAGACCAGGTCGAGCTCAGCGCCGCCGTCAAACGATAGCAACGCCCGGTAGTGTCCCAGATCGAACTTCTGCTATGGTTGGGAGATGGCCTCTCACTCGTTGGGGGCCCTTGTCTTGACGGAGGAGCGCTAAGATGAGCACCGACAGGGACACTGTGCGGTCCTATGATACGGTCGCGGCGGAGTACGCTGCTGAAGCGGCGTCGATGCCGGAATGGGTCGCGACAGAGATCGATGCGTTCGTGACCGGGCTGGGTGGCTCGGGGAGGGTACTGGAGATCGGAAGTGGCGGCGGGCGGGACGCACTTGAGCTTGAGAAGCGGGGGGTTAGCGTCCGGCGCACCGACATTTCGAAGGGTTTCGTCGAACTGCTTCGCGAGAGTGGCTTCGAGGCCGACCTGCTGGATCCGCTGACCGAAGACCTGGCCGACCCGCAGCGTCCCGGCACTCCATATGACGGGATCTGGGCCTGTGCCTGCCTGATCCACGTTGCGCGCAAAGATTTGCGCGTGGTGCTTGGACGGCTTGCCGAGGCGACCCGGTCCGGCGGCCGGTTGCACGCTTCGGTTAGAGAGGGTGATGGCGAGGATGTGTCCACACACGGCAGCGCTGCAGCGCCTCGGCGCTACGTCGAAACGTACTGGCGCGAGCCTGCCCTGCGATCCGCACTCACAGACGCTGGCTGGATCGTCAGCGAGATACGCCGGTGCGTCGGAAGCCCCGATGATTGGTGGCTGAGCGTTCGGGCGAGCCGGGCGTGACGCACAGAGCTTTAGGTCCGGATGGACACCAGGCCGGGTAGACCGGACTTCCGGTTCGGGCCGAAAGCCGAAATTCAAACTGAGACACTATAAAGCGCGCTCGCGCCGACAAACAGGAGAAAACAGACCATGACGATCGATGTCCGGACGCGCCATGCCGTTCACTACAGCCAGTCGGAGCGTATGACGAGCGCGGACTTGCGCGAGAAATTCGTGATCGAGAATCTGTTTGTCGCGGGGACGCTGCAGGCCGTCTATACCCACTATGACCGCATGCTGGTGGCTGGCGTCACGCCCACACAGGAAGGCCTCGGCGTCGGCAGCGAGCTGGAGAAACTTGTCGGCGCGGATTACCTCTTGGAACGCCGCGAGCTTGGTCTCATCAATATCGGCGGACCGGGCCGCGTCATCGCCGACGGCAAGGCTTATGAGCTCCAGCCGATGGACGGGCTCTATCTCGGCAGGGGGACGAAGGAAATCTTCTTCGAGAGCGACGACCCGTCGGCGCCTGCGAAATTCTATATTAACAGTGCACCGGCGCACGCCACCTTACCCTCGCGGATCGTCAGCAGCGCAGAAGCGATCGAGAACAATCTCGGCGACGGTGCCACGTCGAACAAGCGCAAGCTCTACCAGTATCTGCATCCGAAAGTGCTTCCCACCTGCCAGCTGCTGATGGGGTTGACCCGGCTGGAGACCGGCAGCGTCTGGAACACCATGCCGGCGCATCTGCATGACCGGCGGATGGAAGCCTATCTCTATTTCGAGATCCCGGAAAACGCCTTCGTCGTTCACCTGATGGGCCGGCCGGCGGCGACCAACCATCTGATCATCCGCAATGAACAGGCCGTGCTCTCCCCGCCCTGGTCGATCCATTGCGGCGCCGGCACCGGTGCTTACGCCTTCATCTGGAGCATGGCCGGTGACAACCAGTCCTTCACCGACATGGACATGGTCGATATGAAGAGCCTCAAATAGAGGCCTCGAAGTCCATTCGCCACCGGAGCAGCGATGCTCGGACGGGCGGCGGCGGGAACCGTCAGACGGGCACTACACGCGGTTCCTGCCCAAGTACCATGCGATCGTCGGGATGCACGCCGCCCTTGCATGGCCCGGTGGAGCGGCGCTCGATGATCCTCGACGCGACCTGGACCCTGCGGGCGGGCGTCCCCGGCTGGCGCGGGTTCTCGATCCGCTCGAGCAGGAGCCGCAGGCCGACAGCTCCGCATTCCTGGCCTTCCATCCGCACCGTCGTCAAAGCTGGCGAGATCTGCTTTGCCGGCGAAAAATCGCCAAAACCGACCACCGAGACATCATCGGGAATGCGATAGCCCTGGCCCAGGAGTTCGGAAACGACCGTAAGCGCCAAGCCGTCATGCGCGCAGAAGAAGGCGGTCGGCCGAGCGCCTTTTTCCTTCAGTGCGCGATAGGTTTCGGCAAAACCATTCTCCTCCTCGAACTGCAGGACATGCAACGTGACATCCGGGTGACGCTCGGCGATTTCGCGCGCGCCATAAAAGCGCTCGCGGCGGCCGCGATAACCGGGGGTGCCATGGACATAGGCGATGGAACGGTGACCGAGGTCTACCAGGTATTGGATCACGGCCTGCCCCGCCTCATGGTCGGTGCCGGAGACCTGGTCGGCATCTTCGAGCGGATCGACCCAGCCGAACCGGATGATCGGAGTGCCGGTCGCCATCGCGGCGCGGATTGCCTCGCGGTCGTGCGGTCCGACCAGCAACAGCCCGGCACAGGTGCGCGCCAGTTCTTCAAGCTGCCCGTGGCTGTGGGTCCATAACATCCTGAGAGCCATGCCGAGCCTGTGCGCCTCTGCCTGGACCCCGTTCTGGATCTGCATGTGCAGCTCGCTGTTGACCGGATCGAGGTCGTGAAACACCACCGCGATATCGCCCGGCGCGGTCTGGCTGGCGGGCTTGCTATAGCCGAGACGCAGGGCTGTTTCGCGGATCCGCTCGCGGGTTTCCTCGCTGACGCCGCTCTTGCCCGACAACGATCTGGACACCGCATATTTCGAAAGGCCGACCTCGCGCGCGATGGTCTGCAAGGTGACCCGCCCCCTGTTTTTCATTCCAGCCCCTTCTGCATCTGCCGCCTGGCGACACTGCTGCACTGCAAAACGCATTTTTCCCAAACAAGTCTACATAACACTTTACCTAACAGTATTCGAATGCAAACTTTCCGTTATCCACGCCCAAGGGAAATAATAGGTAACGGCGGGGACTGCGTGTGGAGGAGACACTCATGATCAAGCTGAAACGTCGCGCGTTTCTGGCCGGAACTTCGGCCGTTTTGATTTTGCCGGCCCTGCCGGCTTTAGCCGTCGACTACAAGGAAGCGAGCCTCTTGAAGGATAAGGTCGCCGGTGGCGCCCTTCCTCCCGTCAAGGATCGGCTGCCCGCCAACCCCCTTGTCATCAAACCCCTTGAAAGCGTTGGTAAATACGGAGGCGATTGGAAGCTGGCGCTGGTCGGCGGCGGTTCGCTCTCGATGCTGTTCCGCTACCAGGCCTATGAACCTCTCCTGCGTTACACGCCCGACTGGTCGGGGGTGACGCTCAATGTCGCGGAAGCCTTTGAAGGCAATGCAGATTCCACCGTCTACACCATTCGCCTGCGCAAGGGCATGAAGTGGTCTGATGGACATCCCTACACCACCGCCGACGTCAAGTTCTGGTATGACACGGTGCTCACCGACAAACGCGTTGCCGTCACCAGCCAGGGCCACTGGAAGACCGCCGGCAAGCCCGCCAAGCTGGAAGTGGTCGACGAACAGACCTTCAAGGTCATCTTTGAAAAACCTAACGGTATGTTCCCGCTGCAGGTCGCCTGGTCCAACTGGGATCACACCACGCGCTGCCCCAAGCATTATCTCGAGCAATTCCATATCGACTACAATCCGAAAGCAGACGAGCTGGCCAAGCAGCGCGGTTTCCAGAGCTGGATCGCCGCATTCCAATCGGCCTCCGGCTTCCAGGACGACAACGCCTTCTTCCTCAATTCGTCGAAGAAGCCTTGCCTCAACGCCTGGTATTTCACGATCGCGCCTGGCGAAAACACCGAGCGCGTCGTGGCCGAACGCAACCCCTACTATTGGAAGGTCGATACCGCGGGCAATCAGTTGCCCTATATGGACCGCATCGTCTACCAGATGGTTGCCGATCCGCAGGTACTGCTCTTGAAATGCATGCAGGGCGAAATCGACCTGATGGACCAGTATATCGCCACACCGAACAACAAGTCGGTTCTCTACGACGCGCGCAAGCAGGGCGACTATGATTTCTACACGCTGACCTCGACCGAGGCCAACGTCATGAACTTCATCTTCAACCTCAACCACAATGACGAGACGAAGCGAAAGCTCTTCCGCAACAAGAAGTTCCGCGCGGCCCTGTCGACGGCGCTCGATCGGCAGACGCTGATCGACGCGGTGCTGGTCGGCCAGGGCGCGGCCGCCCAGCCGTCGATCAAGGAAGGCGATCCGCTCTATAGCGATCAGCTCGCCAAGCAGTTCACCGAGTACAGCGTCGACAAGGCGAATGCCATGCTCGACGAGCTGGTCCCGAAGCGCGACAGCCAGAATTTCCGTCTCGACGAGAAGGGCCGGCGGCTGACGATCATCTTCGAGATCGACCAGGCCCGCCCGATCTTCCTCGATCTCTTCCAGCTGGCGATCCCGATGTTCCAGGCGGTCGGCATCGATGCGCAGATGCGCACCATGGACCGCTCCCTCTGGGAGACCCGCGTGCGCCAGGGCCGCGATTTCGACGCGACCGCGCATCAGTTCGGCGCCAATGGCGGCGTCGCGGCGATGCTCGATCCGCGCTACTACGTGCCGACCGACAGCAACGCGATGTATGCCCCGGCCTGGCAGCTCTGGTATCTCGATCCCAAGAACGCCAATGCCGAGGAGCCGCCGGAAGAGACCAAGAAGCTGCTCGCGCTCTACGACAAGCTGAAGGCGACATCGGACCAGGCCGGCCAGCGCGAGATCATGAAACAGATCCTCCAGGGGGCCGCCGACAACTTCTATGTCTTCGGGATTTCGCAGCCGCCGGACGGCTACGGCATCGTCAAGAACAACATGAGGAACATCACCAAGACCATGCCGAACTCGTTCGGCTGGCCGACCCCTGCCCCGACCATGCCGGAGCAGTTCTACAAGGTCTGAAGGCCTCGCCAATTGCGATGTTTTTCCGGGCGCCGGCGCAAGCCGGCCGGCGCCATGGGGCCCCTTTTTCCGATAACTGGATGCTATCATGCTCGAGGCGAGACGACAGAACACCGACACCTTGCGGACTCCCGACTGGTACAGGACCGCGACGCGCTGGACCCAGCTGACCTTCGTGGAGGATGATCCGGGAAAATACGACCCGGCCTTCTGGATCGACGTCTTCAAGCGCACCAAATCCAACGCCCTATGCCTCAGCGCCGGCGGTTACATCGCCTACTATCCAAGCGAGGTTCCCTATCACTACGTCAGCCAGTATCTGGGTGACAGGGACATTTTCGGCGCGCTGGTCGATGCCGCCCGCAAGCTCGACATGCATGTCATGGCCCGCGTCGATCCGCACGCCATCCATGACGATGCGGCCAGGGCTCATCCGGAATGGGTGATGATCAATGCCGACGGCACGCCGCGCCGCCACTGGGCCTATCCGGATGTCTGGGTCACCAATGCCTATGGCGACTACAACTCGGTATTCATGCCGGAGGTCGTGAAGGAGATCGTCCGCGAATACGATATCGACGCGATCTTCGCCAATCGCTGGCAAGGCCACGGCGTCGACTACAGCGAAGACAGCGCCCGCCGTTTCAAGGACATGACCGGCCATGCGCTGCCCAGAAGGGCGGATGCCGAGGACCCGGCCTGGCAGGCCTGGCTGCAATGGCGCCGCCGGGTGCTGACCGATATGATCGCCCAGTGGGACGACGCAGTCAAAGCCATCCGGCCGCATGCGAGCTTCATCCCCAACATGAGCGGTGCGTCGCTGATGGAGTTCGACCTCTCGGTCATCACCAAACATTGCCCCTTCCTCGTCGTCGACCATCAGGGCCGCAAGGGGCTGGAGCTCGGCTGGTCGGCGGGGCGCAACGGCAAGCGCATCCGCGCCACCTTTGCCGATCGTCCGGTGGTGCTGATCACCTCGATCGGTCCGGAAGAGGAATACCGCTGGAAGGATGCGGTGACCTCGGGCGAGGAAATGCAGCTGTGGATCAACAACGGCACAGCCCACGGGCTTTTCGCCTGGTTCACGAAATTCAACGGCGTGGTGCCCGACAAGCGCTGGGTGGATCCGGTCGCCGAGGCTTTCGTGCTGCAGTCGGCCGTCGAGCCGGTCCTCGAAAGCATGAGGCCGACGGCAGAGATCGCCGTGATCGACCCGTCGACCACCTTGCGTCACTGGGCGCCGGAAGACCGCCACGCGGCGGAGAAACACGACCTCGGCATCTACCATGCCCTGGTCGAGGCTCGCCTGCCCTTCGAGCTTCTGTCCGACCAGGTGCTCACCCGGGACAATCTCGACCGCTTCAAGGTCATCGTCCTTGCCAATGCCTCCTGCCTTTCGCATGCGCAGAACGAGGCGATCCGGGCCTATGTGGCGCGCGGCGGCAGCGTCGTCGCCTCCTACGAGACCTCGCTTCGCGACGAATTCGGCAAGGCGCGTTCCGAATTCGGGCTGTCGGACGTGCTTGGCGCCAAATTCGTCTCCGGCCCGCGCGGCATCGTCAAGAACACCTATGTCGCGCTGTCCGGCGACCACCCGGTCAACAAGGGTTTTGACGGCGCCGAGCGGATCATGGGCGGCACAAGGCTGATCCATGTCGAGCCGGCTGCGGGCGCTGCAACGCCGGTCCTCTACGTTCCCGATTTCCCGGATCTTCCGATGGAGGAGGTCTATCCGCGTAAAGACCCGGAAGGGGCGGCCGTCATCGCCCGCCAAACCGGCATGGGTGGCCGCACTGTCTATATTCCCTGGAATATCGGCGAAATCTTCTGGGAAGTGTTTGCCGTCGATCACGCCCGGCTGCTGTCCAACGCCGTCCATTGGGCGCTTGGCAAGACTCCGCGCGTCACCGTCAAAGGCCCGGGCGTCATCGACCTCGCCCTCAGGGAAAACGCCGAGGGTATCGCGCTCAGCCTCTTCAACCTCACCAACCCGATGATGATGAAAGGGCCGATACGCGAAAATTATCCTCTGGCGGCCCAGACCGTTTCGGTGGAAGTTCCGAGCGGCAAATCGGTTGCGAAAGCCTGGCTGGTCGTTGCGGACAGGGCGGCAAGCTTCAGCGTCAAGGACGGACGCGCGGAGGTGGACGTGCCGGGAATAGAGCGGCTGGAAGTGCTGCATCTCACCTGGAAATAAGGTGGGAGACTAAAATGGAGGAACGCTTTCGGCCTGGAGGGGCCGAGGGCGGATGAAGATCCGAAGGTGGCGCCTAAACGGCGCTTTCAACGGGAGGAGAACTATTCCGATGCTTGGCTACATCTTCAAGCGCGTGCTCTACATGATCCCGACCCTGTTCGGCATGTCGCTGATATCGTTCCTGATCATCCAGCTGCCGCCGGGTGACTACCTGACGTCGATGATCGCCACGATGAGCGACAGCGGCCAGACCGTCGATCCGGCCCAGATCGAGCGGCTGAAGGAAATCTACGGCTTCGACGATCCCTTCTACATCCAGTATCTCAAGTGGATCTGGGGCATCGTCAGTCGTGGCGACTTCGGTCATTCGTTCGAATGGAACCAGCCCGTTTCCGGCCTGATCTGGGGCCGGATGGGTTCGACCCTGGTCATCTCGCTCTTAAGCCTCCTGTTCGTATGGATCGTCGCGCTGCCGATCGGCATTTATTCCGCCGTCCGTCGCCATTCGATCAGCGACCACGTCTTCACCTTTTTCGGCTTCATCGGGCTTGCGGTGCCGAACTTCATCCTGGCGCTGGTGCTGATGTATGTCGCCTACCGTTATCTCGGCCAGAGCGTCGGCGGCCTCAACTCGCCCGAATATGCCGAAGCCCCCTGGAGCCTTGCCAAGGTCGGCGATTTCCTTGCGCATTTGTGGATCCCGATCATCATCATCGGCGCTTCCGGGACGGCGGCGCTGATCCGCGTCCTGCGCGCCAACCTGACCGACGAACTTCACAAGCCTTACGTGATCACCGCGCGTGCCAAAGGCCTGCCGGAATACAAGGTCATCCTCAAATATCCAGTGCGGATCGCCCTCAATCCGTTCGTCTCGGCGATCGGCTGGGTGCTGCCGCATCTGGTCTCCGGCGTGACGATCACCGCCATCGTCCTCAACCTGCCGACCGCCGGGCCGCTGCTGTTCCGAGCGCTGATATCGCAGGACATGTATCTCGCCGGCAGTTTCATCCTGCTCCTAAGTGCCCTCACCCTTGTCGGCATGCTGCTATCGGATCTGCTGCTGGCGCTGCTCGATCCGCGCATCCGGTTCAATTGAGGGAGGCCGCATGAGCACGCACGATACATTCGGAACCTATTCCGGCCCCGCCCACACCGTCGCCGACGGCCCCTCGATCAGTCCGCTCAAAGCCGGAAAGACCGTTTCGACCGCAACGGTCGGCCCCTGGAGGCTGATTGCGGGAAAGCTTCTCCGCCAGAAGGTGGCCATGTTTGCCGGCGCGGTCATCGTGATCCTCTATCTGATCGGCCTGTTCGCCGAATTCCTGGCACCCAGCCTGCCCGCCACTTCGCGGCCGCAATATACCTATGCGCCGCCACAGGGCCTGAGCTTCTTCGTCAAAAAGCCGGACGGCAGTTCCGAGTTCAATTTCCATGTGAAAGGCTACAAGGTCGAGATCGAAAAGGTGGCGCTGCGGCGCACCTTCGTCGTCGACGACACCAAGGTCGTGCCGGTCGGCCTGTTCGTCAAAGGCCCGCGCTACGAACTCTGGGGCCTCATCCCGATGGACCGCCACCTGATCGGCCCGATCAATCCAAGCGATCCGATGTATCTGCTCGGCGCCGACCGCCTCGGGCGCGACGTCTTCTCGCGGCTGGTCTATGGCACCCGGATTTCCATGTCGATCGGTCTCGTTGGCGTCGTCATGTCGCTCGTCCTCGGCGTCGTGCTCGGCTCGATATCGGGCTTTTACGGCGGCTGGATCGATACGGTGATCCAGCGCATGATCGAGGTTGTCAGCGCCATGCCGACCATCCCGTTATGGCTGGGCCTCGCAGCGGCGATCCCGCTCACATGGTCGCCGGTCAACGTCTATTTCGTCATCACCATTATCGTCTCGCTGCTCGGCTGGACCAGCCTCGCCCGTGAGGTGCGCGGCCGTTTCCTCGCCCTTCGCAGCGAAGACTTCGTCACCGCCGCAATCCTCGACGGATCGAGCGAGAAGCGCCTGATCTTCCGCCATATCCTGCCGTCCCTGACGAGCCATATTCTCGCCGTCGTGACGCTTGCCGTGCCGACGATGATCGTTGCCGAAACCTCGCTTTCCTTCCTCGGTATCGGCCTGAAGCCGCCGGTCGTCAGCTGGGGCGTGCTGCTGCAGGACGCCCAGAACATCCGCACGGTGGCAACCGCACCATGGCTGCTGATCTGGCCCTCGCTCGCGGTGATCGTCGCCGTGTTGTCCTTCAATTTCTTCGGCGACGGCCTTCGCGATGCCGCCGACCCCTATGACAATTGAGGAGGAAACCATGACCGGTCCTGCCGAAGACGCCGTCCTCTCCATCGAAAACCTCTCGATCGATTTCCGGTTGCGGACCCATATCCTGCATGCGGTCGAGAATGTCAGTTTCGAGCTGAAGCGCGGCCAGACGCTTTGCCTCGTCGGCGAGAGCGGCTCGGGCAAGAGCGTCACCGCCCGCTCGCTGCTGCAGATCGTCGACAGGCCCGGCAGCATCGTCGGCGGGCGCATCCTTTTGCGAAACGCCGGCGAGATCACGGATATCGCCAGGCTTGATCCGGATGGCCAAGCCATGCGCGCCATTCGCGGCCGCAGGATCGGCCTGATCTTCCAGGAACCGATGAGTTCGCTGTCGCCGGTCCACACCATCGGCTCGCAGATCACCGAAGCCGTGCGCCTGCACAGCGATCTCGACAAGCGCGCCGCGCGGGCGAAAACGGTCGAATTGCTGCGCCAGGTCGAAATCCCCAATCCGGACCAGATGGCCGACCGCTACACGTTCGAATTTTCCGGCGGCATGCGTCAGCGGGCGATGATCGCCATGGCGCTTGCCGGCAATCCCGACATCCTGATCGCCGACGAACCGACCACGGCGCTCGACGTGACCACCCAGGCCGAAATTCTCGACCTGATCAAGCGCCTGCAGGTGGAGCGCGGCATGGCCATGCTGCTCATCACCCACGACATGGGCATCGTCGCCGAAGTGGCGGACGACGTCGCCGTCATGCGCTTCGGCCATATCGTCGAGCGCGGCCCGGTCGATGCGATCTACCATGACGCCCAGCACCCCTACACGCGCCAGCTTCTCGCCTCGACGGTGAAGCTCACCCGCCATGTCGAAGGCAGGGTGCCGGCGGTGGCCGCGTCGTCGGAGCCGCGGCAGCCGATCCTTTCGGTCCGCAATCTCGGCAAAACCTTCGGCTGGCACGGAAAAACCAATTCGCTGCGGGCGGTCGATGACGCCAATTTCGATCTCTATCCCGGTGAAAACCTCGGCATCGTCGGGGAAAGCGGCTCGGGCAAGACGACGCTCGGCCGGCTGATCCTGCGCACGGTCGAGCCGACGACAGGCAGCGTCGTCTACCACAACAAGGATGGCGGCGACGTCGATGTCACCAGCCTGAGCAAGAAGGAGCTGCGCGGCTTCCACCGGGAAGTCCGCCTCGTCTTCCAGGACCCGTTCGCCTCGCTCAACCCGCGCATGACGGTCAAGGAAGTGATCGGCGACCCGCTGATCATCAATGGCCTCGCCAAGGGCAAGGCGCTCGAGGAACGTGTCGCCGAACTGATGCGCCTCGTCGGGCTCGATCCGATGGGCATGGAACGTTATCCGCACGCATTTTCCGGCGGCCAGCGGCAGCGCATCGGCATTGCCCGGGCGCTGGCGCTCGATCCGCGCATCATCATCGCCGACGAGGCCACATCAGCGCTCGACGTGTCGATCCGCAGCCAGATCCTCGACCTGCTGCTCGATATCCGCCAGCGGCTGAACCTCAGCTTCATCTTCATCTCGCACGACATTTCGGTGGTGCGCTATTTCTGCGACCGGGTCGCGGTCATGCATCGCGGCAAGATCGTCGAGCTCGGCGAGGCCGAGCAGATCTGCACCGCGCCACGGGAGGCCTATACCAAGAGCCTGATTTCCGCCGTTCCCAATCCCGACCCCCGCGACAAGCGCATGCTGCACCGGCACCGCTTCGTCGCACCCGTACTCTGAGGACAGTGCCAGTGCCGAAATTCTCCGCCAATCTCTCCTTCCTCTACCAGGACCTGCCCTTCCTCGATCGCTTCGCCGCTGCCGCGAAGGACGGTTTCGGCGGGCTCGAATATCTCGGCCCTTATGCCGAGCCGAAAGAGAAGGTCGTCGATGCATTGAAAGCAAGCGGCCTCGTCCAGGCGCTTTTCAACGTGCCTTCGGGCGACTGGGCCGGCGGCGAGCGCGGCATCGCCTGCCTGCCGGATCGCGTCCAGGAATTCCGCGACGGCGTGGCTCTGGCGCTCGACTATGCCAAGGCACTTGATTGCAAACAGGTCAACGTCATCTCCGGCCTCGTGGCGAAGGGTGCGGATGTCGATGTTCTGGAAGAGGTGCTGGTCGGCAACCTGAGATATGCCGCGCCGCGTTGCGCCGATGCCGGCGTCAAGCTGCTGATCGAGCCGATCAACCTGCGCGACATTCCCGGATTCTTCCTGTCGACGACCGATCATGCGGAACGCATCCTCGACAGGGTCGGCTCCGACAATCTCTACATCCAGTACGATTTCTACCACATGCAGATCATGCAGGGCGACCTGATCCCGGCCTTCACCCGCCTGAAGGAGAAGATCGCCCATGTGCAGATCGCCGACAATCCCGGCCGCAACGAGCCGGGCACCGGCGAGATCAACTACGATTTCATACTCTCCGAACTCGACCGCCTCGGCTACGACGGCTGGGTCGGCTGCGAATACCGACCGAAGGCCGGCACCTGCGAGGGCCTTGGGTGGATGAAGCCCCATCTTTCCGGAGGGCCCCGTTAAGATCAACGCTTTTCCCAACTGATCGGACGCCATCTCCGCCGCTTCCATACCGGAGCTTTTCTCCGGAGGGCGGAGCCATGTCCGCATGTCGATGAAGAAGGACAGGACCATGCTCAGAAACGATATTCAATTCCCCTACGGCGCCGTCTATTTCCGCAAGTCCAATCCGCCCCGCGAAGACTGGGAGCGTGACTATACGACGGCGGGCGAGGACGGCCTCAACATCTTCCGCCACTGGTTCATGTGGAGCGCCATCGAAACCGCGCCGGGTGTCTACGACTGGGAGGAATACGACCGGCAGATGGACCTCGCCGCCCAGAACGGCATCAAGACGGTGATTGCCGAGCTCATCCATGCCGTGCCTGACTGGGCGGTGCGCAAATATGCCGATGCGCTGCAGGTCAACGCCGACGGCACCAGGCTCGGCTCTTATATGGGCGTCTCGGCGGCGACCGGCGGCTTTTCCAACAATGGCGGCGGCGCCGGCGCCCTGACGCTCAACTGCCCGGACGTGAAGGAAGCGGCCGGCAGGTTCCTGACCGCACTCGCCACCCGCTACAAGGACCATCCGGCGATCTTCGGCTACGACGTCTGGAACGAGTGCAACTATTCCGCCGATGTCGACTACAGCAGCTATGCCAAATCGGCTTTCAGGAAGTGGCTGGAGAAGAAATACGGCACGCTGAAAGTGCTCGGCAAGGCCTGGCATCGCTACAGCTACGCGGAATGGGAGGATGTGGAGCCGCCGGTCCACATGGCGCCTTATCCGGAATGCATCGACTGGCTGCAGTTCAAGCGCGACAATTTCTACGATCAGATGCAATGGCGGATCGACACGATCCGCGCCGTCGATCCGAAGAACACGATCGCCGCCCACGGCATTTCGGGCGCCATCCCCAACATGGCCGCGAACGGCTGCGACGACTGGCTGGCCGCCTCCAAGGTCGAGATCTACGGGTTCACCTGGATCCAGGCGCGCAAGGGTACGGAAGCCTGGAAGAACTGGTACGGCGTCGATATCAACCGCGCCGCGGCCCGTGGAAAACCCTTCTGGCATGCCGAACGACAGGGCGGACCGCTCTGGCTGCAGCCGCAGGTGATCGGCCGTGACAAGGATGATGGCCGCGTCGCCGAGCCCGAGGATATCCGCCTGTGGAGCATGACCTCGTTTGCGGGCGGCGCCCGCGGCGTGCTGAACCTGCGCTGGCGGCCGCTGCTCGACGGGCCGCTCTTCGGTGCGTTCGGCGCATACGGCATGGACGGCGCCCGCACGCCCCGCTCGAAACTGCAGAGCGACATGGCGAAATGGGCGAACGACCCGGCGCAGGGCGCTCTCTGGGAGGCGAAGCCGGTGCGCGGCGAAATCGGCATCCTGGTGGTTCCCGAGGCGCAGGAATGGGATTACCTCTTGAACTACGACCGCAAGGAAAAACCCTATCCGGAAGCCATGTGGGGCGCCTATCGCGCCTTCCTCGAAAACGGCGTCCAGCCGGACTGGGTGCATATCGACGATATCGACGCCTATGACCGCCTCTATTTCCCCTATCCGATCATGTTCACCGCCGAGCAGGCAAAACGCCTCGCCGCCTGGGTGGAAAACGGCGGCACGCTGATCGCAGAAGCCTGCCCCGGTTATTTCGGCGACCGCGGCCATGTCGGCCAGGTACAGCCGAACATGGGCCTCGACAAGGTTTTCGGCGCTCGCGAGGACCAGGTCGAGTTTATGCCGGATATCGGCGACCGCATCCATTTCAAGCTGGATTGGGCGGCGGTGGATGGCGGCGGTTTCCTGCAATCCTATGTGCTGGCCGGCGGCACCGCGCGCGGCGATTTCGACGACGGACGACTTGCCGTGGTCGAGAACGCCTATGGCAAGGGCCGGACGCTGCTGATCGGCACCAATCCGTCGGTCGCCTATTACAAGTCGCAGGGCAAGGCGAACGGTACCTTCTTCGCCGAACTGCTGCGCTGGAGCGGTTGCACGCCGCATGCGACCCTGTCGAACAAGGCGCTGTTCGCACGTATCCACAAGAGCGACAAAGGCAGTTTCCTCTGGCTCGTCAACCCGACCCGCGCGGCGCAGGTGACCGAGGTGAAGCTCGCCGAAGACCATGGCCGGCTCGCTACTGGAAAGGCGGTCTGGCCGATCGGAGACACCCATGACAGCGGCAAGATCGAGGTGCCGGCCCGCGACGTCCTGATCCTGCGGCTCGAATGACACCGGTCCGCCGCCTTCAGGCATCGATGCCCGAGGGCGGCATGATTCCGACCGCTCCCTTCCAGCCTCATGGACGTGCCCAAGCGCTTGCGGTAATGGCAAAGGCAGGAAGATAGTCGGAGAAAAGAATGCCTGAGCGGGATGCCATCGTCGTCGGCGCGGGGTTCACGGGCCTGAGCGCCGCGCTGGAGCTTGTCGAGGCAGGGCTCGATGTGCTGCTGCTCGAGGCGCGCGACAGGGTCGGCGGCAAGGTCGAGTTGGAGATCCTGCCCGACGGTACCCGGGTCGACACCGGCGGGCAGTTCTTCTGCCGCGACATGGGCGAGCTGATGGCCCTCATCGCGGAAAACGGCAAGACGCCGGTCATGACCCACTATGACGGGGAGCCTATCTACCGGCCGCCGGTTTCGCCGCAACAGGGTTTCGCGCGCTGGCAGGGGGTCGATGCGCTTCGCGACCGGATGATCGCCACCGATCCGGATGATCCGGACCTGGCGAAACTGACGGTGGCCGATTGGGTGGACCGACAGGACGACGTGCCGGCCGACGTGCGGAAAAGTTTCCTGCGGCTGATCAAGGGGCTCTGGTGCCGCGCGCCGGAGGAGGTCGCCTTCACCTGGCTCGCCTCGAACGACCGGCGCATCACCAATACCTATTCGGAAATGGAAATGTTCCTGCCCAGCACGTTGCATGCGCTGGCCGAGCAGCTCGCGGCGAGGCTTGGGCACCGGCTGCGCCTCGGCACCCCGGTGACGGGGATCGAATATTCCGACACCAGCGTCACCGTCATCGCCGGCGACGAGCGATTCTTCGCGAAACGCGTCATCCTGGCGCTGCCGCCGGTAATGACCCGCCGGCTTCCGTTTTCGCCGGCTCTTCCCGACCGGCTGCGGAAGGCGCTTTCCGCCTGGGCGCCGGGCCTGTCGATCAAACTGCAGGTCAGTTACGACAAGCCGTTCTGGCGCGAGCGAGGGCTTTCCGGCGCCGTCATGTGGCACGAACCTCAGGGTCTCTATGCGTGCGATGCCAGCCACGACGATTATGCGGGCCTCATCGTCTTCGTCGGCGGCCCGGAAGCGCAGCAATGGCATGGGCGGCCGCGCGAAGAGCTCGCCGCCTTCATCCGCGAACAGCTAACCGCAGCCTTCGGCTCCGGAGGCGGCAATCCGCGCGACATCCATGTCCGCGACTGGGTCGACGATGCCTGGAGCGGCGGCGCCTATAGCGACGTGATCATCGATCTCGACGCCCGTTATGCCGAAGAGATCATCAACGAAGGCGTTTCGCCGGTCCATTTCGCGTCGTCGGAGCTCTCCCCGTCCTATCCGGGTTATGTCGAAGGCGCGATCGTCGCAGGCAGGCTGGCGGCAGCGCGGGTCATCGGCGTATTGCAGGGCGGCTGACGCTTCGATCAGCATTTCTCATCCATCGCTCACGCTTTTTCGTTGGCATTCGCCGGCACCGCTCGACATGATCCACCGATGACAAGAAAACAGTCCCTCGATACGTTCGCCGTGACGGCTATGGTCGTGCTCTGCAGCCTCTGGGCTCTGCAGCAGATCGCCATCAAGGCGATCATTCCGGAAGTGCCGCCGTTCTGGCAGTCGGCGATACGTTCGATCGGCGCCACGATCGTGATCGCGGGCTGGTTCCGGCATGCGGGGCTGAAGTGGACGCCCGGCCTTTTCTGGCCCGGCCTTCTGGTCGGCGCGCTGTTTTCGGTGGAATTCGGACTGCTTTATCTATCGCTCGGGTACACCGATGCGGCGCGGGCGGCACTGCTTCTCTATACGGCGCCGTTCGTGGTGGCGGTCGGCGCGCATTTCCTGATGCCGGGCGAACGGCTGTCGCTCGCGGGCTGGATCGGCATCGTCATAGCCTTCGCAGGCACTGGCCTGGTACTGCAGGCTTCGGTATCGGTCGACAGCAGCAAGTTTCTCGGAGACGCCTGCGCGCTGGCGGCCGGCATCCTGTGGGGGCTGACAACGCTTGCGATCCGCCGCAGCGGCCTGGCTCAGGCACCAGCCTCGCAGACGCTGCTTTACCAGCTCGCAGTGTCCGGTGTGCTGCTGACGGCCGCCGCCATCGTCTTCGAAGGTGCGCTTCCTGTTCCGCACTCCCTCCTCGCCTGGTCTTCGCTCGCTTACCAGACAGTGGTTGTCGCAGCACTCTCGTTTCTCGCCTGGTTCGCACTGATCGCCCGCTATTCGGCGACTAAACTGTCGGTCTTCACCTTCCTGACCCCGCTGCTCGCGGCGCTTGCCGGCATCCTGCTGCTCAAAGAGCGGATCGACGCGCATCACATCATCGCGCTTGTGTGCATCGTCGCCGGGATCATCGTCGTCAATATCTATGGCCACAGCCGCATATCCGCCGAAACCTCCTAAAAACCGGCCGAATGTCGCGCGGGCTGTTTCCTGTCGACAATATGTGCAATTGTTCTGCGGCATTGGCTTGCAAGGCAGATACGGGGAACGATGGCGAAGAACGAACCTGCAGAAACCGATATCCCCCGCACCCGCGGCTCCGGGACTCAGAGCGTCTATACGATCCTGCGCCGGGAAATCCTCGCCATGACCCTGGCCCCCGGCAGTCCGCTGGACGAAGTCCGGCTGTCCGAACGTTTCGGCATGTCGCGCACGCCGATCCGCGAAGCGCTGCTGCGGCTTTCCGCCGATGGCCTCGTCACGACGCTGCCGAACCGCAATACGATCGTTGCGACGATCGATTTCGCCTCGCTGCCTCCCTATTTCGATGCGCTGACGCTGATGTACCGCGTCACCACCCGCGGTGCCGCCATGCGCGCGACGCCGCAGGCGATGGGCGAGATCCGCAAGCGGCAGGCGGAGTTCGCTGCAGCGGTTGCCGCCCACGACGCCTTCGCGATGATCGAGGCGAACCGGGAATTCCACGTGGCGATCGCCGAACTCGCCGGCAATGCCTATTACACCACCTTCTTCGCCCGGCTGCTCGACGAGGGGCGCCGCATCCTGCGCCTTTATTATCGTACCTTCGATGATCGGCTGCCGCGCCAGTATGTCGACGAACACGAGGAGATGATCGCCGCAATCGAAGCGCGCGACGTCGAGCGTTCCGACAGGCTCGCCATCAAGCATGCGGAACAGATCGTCCGGCAGATCCAGGATTATATCGCCCGCGATCTCGGCCAACCGATCGATCTTGCCGCATCCTGACCTCACCTTCCGCATTCGCTTCACAGGACAGAAAACATGAATTCCTCTTCGGTCGACGCCGTCGTCATCGGCTCGGGCATTATCGGCACGATGTCGGCGCAGTACCTGCTGGACGACGGACGTTCGGTGCTGATAATCGAGCGCGGCGAGGTTGCCCGGGGCGCAAGCAGCGGCAATGCCGGCATTCTCGCCTTTCCGGAAATCATCCCGATCGCCGCACCCGGCATGATGTGGAAAGCGCCGAAATGGCTGCTCGATCCGCTCGGCCCTCTCAGCCTGCCGCCGTCCTATGCGCTCAACATGGTGCCGTGGCTGTGGCGACTCTGGCGGGCCAGCGCCCGCCCGGCCTATGAGCGCACTGTCGGCGTCCATGCCAGGATGATGCCGATGGCGCGCAGCGAAATGCTGCAAACCGTCGAACGCGCCGGCCTGCGGGCGATGATCAGGCAGACCGGCACGCTCGACCTCTACGACAGCGAGGCAAGCCTCAATGCCGCATCTGCCGACTGGCAGGCGAAACGCGACGCGGGTTTCGAATTCCAGAGGGTAGGCCGCGGCGAGATCGACTCCCTGCAGCCGGGCCTTGCGCCGCAGTTCCGGCACGGCATCTTCACGCCCTCCGGCCTGCAGGTCTCCGATCCGCTGGAATTCACCCAGGCCCTCTTCAGCAATGCCATGTCCCGGGGCGCGTCGCTCAGGATCGGTGAGGCCGTCCGCATCGAGCCGATAAACGATGGCGCCAGGGTCATTCTGGCGGATGGGGCCGTCTTCGACGCGAAGACCGTCGTCCTGGCCGGCGGCGCCTGGTCGAAGAAGATCGTGACCGGCCTCGGCGACCATGCCCCACTGGAAACCGAGCGGGGTTACAACACGACGCTGCCGCAGGGCGCCTTCCCGCTGCATCGCCAGCTTTATTTCAACGACCATGGCTTCGTGGTGACGCCGCTTTCCTCCGGCATCCGCGTCGGCGGCGCTGTCGAGCTCGGCGGGCTGAAGCTGGCACCGAACTATAAACGCTCGGAGGCGATGCTGAAAAAGGCAAAAAGCTTCCTGCCTGAGCTGAGGACCGAGGGCGGCCGCCAGTGGATGGGTTTTCGTCCCTCCATGCCGGACTGCCTGCCGGTGATCAGTGCTTCGACCGCGACGCCGGCGATTATCTACGCCTTCGGCCACGGGCATCTCGGGCTCACGCAGTCAGCTGCGACCGGCCGGCTGGTCGCAGATATCGCCGCACGCCGAAAGCCTGCCCTCGATATCGAACCCTACAGCATCAGCCGATTTCGCTGACTTCGGCGACGCGGAACGCCGGTCGGCTACACGTGCCGAATATCTCTGTCGACAAACTGACTACAGCAGGATATAACGTCAGCGAAATCGAAAGGAACCGGACATGGCTTGGTCGCATCCCGTCCCGAAGATCACCGACGACGAGCGGCGGCAGCGCCTTGTCCGGCTCCGGGCGTCGTTGAACGAAAAGGGGCTGGGCGGCATCCTGCTCGGCGCCAGCGAAAGCCTGCGGTATTTCACCGGCCTCGTCTGGCACCAGAGCGAACGCCTGCTCGGCGCGCTGGTGACACCCAAGTCGATCACCTACATCGTGCCGGGGTTCGAGCGGAGCCGCGTTGAAAGCCTGCCCCATCTGGCGGGCGACATCGTCGTCTGGCAGGAGGATGAGGCGAGCGCCGCACTGGTCGCCTCGCTTCTGCCTGCCAATGCGAAGCTTGCGCTCGACGACGCGCTGCCGCTGTTCGTCTACCACCAGCTCGCCACCGTCTTCGGCACCGAGCGACTTGTCGATGGCGGCCGCCTGATCCGCGATCT
Source organism: Neorhizobium tomejilense (assembly GCA_002968845.1). Taxonomy (GTDB): domain Bacteria; phylum Pseudomonadota; class Alphaproteobacteria; order Rhizobiales; family Rhizobiaceae; genus Neorhizobium; species Neorhizobium tomejilense. Next base: position 163,347 of record PVBG01000004.1, read on the forward strand.
CAGGCTCCGGAAGTCGATGGCCGAGATCGACCTTATCCAGCATGCGATGAACCTGACGCTGGAAGTGCATCGCCGCGCGCATGCCTTCATAAACCCGGGCGTGCTTGCTTCGGACGTGGTGCGCCATATCGACGAACAGCATCGCGCGCTCGGGGCAACAGGTGGTTCGAGCTTCTGCATCGTCTCCTTCGGGGTCGCGACCTCGCTTCCCCACGGCGCCGACGGCGATCAGGTCTATGCGCCCGGCGACGTGGTACTGGTCGATACCGGCTGCCGGCTCGACGGTTATCATTCGGATCTCACCCGCACTTATGTGATGGAAGAGCCGACTCCCGAATTCGCCAAGGCCTGGTCGATCGAGCGCGAAGCGGAACAGGCCGTTTTCGAAGCCGCCCGCCTCGGCGCCACCTGCGGCAGCCTCGACGATGCGGCCCGCAAAGTGCTGGCGAAACACGGCCTCGGCCCGGACTACGTCCTCCCTGGCCTGCCGCATCGCGCCGGCCACGGGCTCGGCCTCGAAATCCACGAAGAACCCTATATCGTGCGCGGCAATGCGACCGTGCTCGAACCGGGCATGTGTTTCTCGAACGAACCGATGATTGTTTTCCCGGACCGTTTCGGGATCCGCCTCGAAGACCATATCCACATGACCGAAACCGGGCCGCAATGGTTCACGGAGCCGAGCAAAGGCCCGGCTGAGCCCTTCGCGTGACAGATATCGGCGCGACCGCGCATAATATGACCCATCAACCAGAGGAGTGCATTTCATGACCACAGGCTGGAGCGGCGTTTTCCCCGCAGTAACGACACAATTCAACGAAGACTTCTCGATCGACCTCAAGGCCACCCAGGGCGTGCAGGACGCGCTCGTCAACGACGGCGTCAACGGCCTCATCGTCATGGGCACCTGCGGCGAGAACAACTCGCTCGACCCGGAAGAAAAGCGCACCATTCTCAAGGCCGCCGTCGAAGTGGTGAACGGCCGCGTGCCGGTCGTGACCGGCGTGTCCGAGTTCGATACCCGCCGCGCCGTCGCCTATGCCCGCGATGCCGAAAAGCTCGGCGCCGACGGCCTGATGCTGCTGCCGGCCATGGTCTATGTGCCGAAGCCGGAAGAGCTGGTCGCCCATTTCAAGACGGTCGCCGCGTCCACCTCGCTGCCGATCATGCTCTACAACAACCCCCCCGCCTATCGCGTCAACATCGGCGCCGACGTGCTGCGCCAGCTCGAGGACGTGCCGAACATCAAGGCCGTCAAGGAAAGCGCGCCGGATCCACGCCGCTTCACCGACCTGATCAATGCCTTCGGTGACCGCTTCGACATCTTCGCCGGCCTCGACGACGTAGCGCTCGAAGGCCTGATGCTCGGCGCCAAGGGCTGGGTCTCCGGCCTCACCAGCGCCTTCCCGCAGGAATCCGTCGCCCTGGTGGCCGCAGCCGATCGCGGCGACTGGGTCGAAGCCCGCGCCATCTATCGCTGGTTCATGCCTTTGCTGCACCTCGATGCCGAGCACGACCTCGTCCAGTCGATCAAGCTCGCCGAGCAGATCATGGGCCGCGGCTCCGAGCGCGTCCGCATGCCGCGCATGCCGCTGACGGGTGCGCGCCGTGCTGAAGTGACCGCGATGGTCGAAAAGGCCGCTGCGACGCGGCCGACGCTTGCCAAGAGGGCCGCTTGAGGCTGGCTACCCCCTCGTCCGATCCTTCGGACCACCTTCTCCCCGCCGGGGAGAAGGAAACTACCGGAAGCCATTACCGCTCTTGCCCGGGCTCGCCGCTCTGGTCCAGAACCCGGCTGAGGCTGAGCGCCGCAATCGTGCAGATCGCGCCGGAGATCAGATATCCGCCGATGAAGATGATGCCGAAACTGCTGGCGAGACCGAGTGCCACCAGCGGCGCGAAGCCGGCGCCGACGAGCCAGGCGAGGTCGGAGGTGAGCGCCGCGCCCGTATAGCGGTAATATTGTCCGAAGCGCGAGGACACGGCACCGGAGGCCTGGCCGAACGAGAGGCCGAGGATGCCGAAGCCGATGATGATGAAGGCGTCCTGCCCCTTGCCGCCGGCATCGAGCAGGAACGGCGCCGAGAACGAGAAGATCGCGATGATCACAGCGCCGATCATCAGCTGGTTGCGGCGGCCGATACGGTCGGCGATCAGGCCCGAGAGAATGATGCCGACGATGCCGACGGCGGCGCCGAGCACCTGCACGAACAGGAATTCCGCCGCAGACTGCCCGCCATAGAGCGTTACCCAGCTCAACGGGAAGATCGTCACCAGATGGAACATGGCGAAACTGGCAAGCGGCACGAAGGCGCCGAGCACGACGTCATGCGCGTGCTTGCTCAGCATTTCGAAGATCGGCCGGGCCTGCAGCTCGTTGGCTTCGAGCGCCGAGCCGAATTCCTTGCTGGCGACGATGCGCAGGCGGGCGAATAGCGCCACGACGTTGATCGCAAACGCCACGAAGAACGGATAACGCCACCCCCAGGCAATGAAATCCGCTTCCGAGAGATTGGCGACGAAATAACCGAACAGGATGCTCGCCAGCGCAAAACCGATCGGTGCGCCGAGCTGCGGGATCATCGCATACCAGCCGCGCCGGTTGGGCGGCGCATTGAGGTTCAGGAGTGAGGCAAGCCCGTCCCAGGCGCCGCCGAGCGCAAAACCCTGCCCCATGCGGAACAGCGCCAGCAATGCCACCGCCCAATAACCGATCGTATCGTAACCCGGCAGGAAGGCGATCGAAGCCGTCGATCCGCCGAGCAGGAACAGCGCGATCGTCAGCTTGGTGCCGCGTCCATAATTGCGGTCGATCCACATGAAGACGAACGACCCGACGGGTCGCGCCATGAAGGCGAGCGGGAAGATCGCGAATGACATCAGCGTCGCGGCGACCGGGGTCGGCGCAAAGGGAAAGATCAGCTTTGGAAAGACAAGGACGGAGCCCAGCCCATAAACGAAGAAGTCGAAGAATTCCGACATGCGGCCGATGATCACACCGAGCGCGATGCTGCCCGGCGAGATCGGCCCGTCGTCATGAATGCGGCGGGCGTCCCTTTCGAGGCCGGACGATGTCGGGCCTGTTGACGCGGGATTGACGACCGTGGTCATGAATTCCTCCTGGCGATAGTTCGCCTCGCCCTCGAAATGTTGATCAACATGCTGCCGAGATCAAGGAACAAGGCTAAAAAAACCTGACAATTGCGGCGAGCCGCACCGTCTTCTCATCACACCCTCTGGTCAGCCCGGTAGGTTGTCCTAGATTTCCGGTTGGCGGAGGCAAATGCCGAGTGTGCCGGTGGTGCCGCAAAACGGTGCCAAAGGCCATGCGGTCTTTTGCTGCACTGCGACAGATTGCTGCACTGCGACGAACCACCTCATTTCAGCCTGTACCGGAACAAGCCTATTCCGAACTAGACAAAACGCAAATTTGAGCCCGAGATGACCCCTCAGTTGAAAATCGTAGCACGGTTGTTCGCTCTCTTGGTCCTTGTAGGCCTTTCCGGATGCAATCTGGTCGTCATGTCGCCTTCCGGCGATATCGCCAAGCAGCAGGCCAACCTGATCATCGTCGCCACGGTACTGATGCTGATCATCATCGTGCCGGTGATCTTCCTCACTCTGTTTTTCGCCTGGCGCTATCGCGGCTCCAACACCAGTGCGCCCTACGATCCCGAATGGCACCATTCGACGGGGCTCGAAGTCATCATCTGGTCCGCACCGCTCGCCATCATCATCGCGCTCGGTGCCGTCACCTGGATCAGCACCCATAAGCTCGACCCTTACCGGCCGCTCGACCGGCTGGACGCCCAGCGTGCCGTCCCGGCGGAGACAAAGCCGATCACGGTCGAGGTCGTGGCGCTCGACTGGAAATGGCTGTTTTTCTATCCGGACTACGGCATCGCCACCGTTAACGAGATGGCGGCCCCGGTGGACGTGCCGATCAACTTCAGGATCACCGCCTCGTCGGTGATGAATTCCTTCTATGTGCCGGCGCTGGCCGGAATGATCTATGCCATGCCTGGCATGGAGACCAAGCTGCATGCCGTCATCAACAAGCCCGGCGAATACGAAGGCCTCTCCTCGAACTACAGCGGCGACGGTTTTTCTCACATGCGCTTCAAGTTCCACGGCGTCGACCAGGCAGGCTTCGACCAGTGGGTGGCCCGCGTCAAGCAGAACGGCACGGCGCTCAACCGCGACGCCTATCTGAAGCTCGAGAAGCCGAGCGCCAGGGAGCCGGTGCGTTATTACGCATCCGTCGAGGACGGGCTCTATCGCGCCGTGCTCAATATGTGCGCGACGCCCGGCAAGATGTGCATGGACGAGATGATGCATATCGACATGGCCGGCGGCGGCGGAATCGAGAGCCACGAAAACCGTGCCAGGCTGGAGCATGACAACCGCCATGCGGGCGAAGCGGCGCACGGCACGGCGGCCCCTGCCGCCACTTTCCCCGCCACCGGCAATCCGGCCCGCAGCCCGGAACCGGCGGAAGGCGTCAACAGCCAGCAGCCCCAGGGACAATCCGGAGGGCCGTCGATGCACCAAGGCACCCACGCACCAGGCATGCACGACATGCAGGGCGGCGCTTCCGGAAGCACCACCGAAACTCCGCAGGGCGGCGCGGCACCGGCGCAGCTCAACAACGACGCCCCGGCAAAGCCCTGAACGAGATCCGGTAGAAACCCATGTTCGGCAACACCACGCTTACCCAATTCCTCTTCGGACGGCTTTCCCTGGAAGCCATTCCCTATCACGAACCGATCCTGATCGTGACCTTCATAGCGGTCGCAATCGGCGGCATCGCCATGCTGGCGCTGATCACCAAATACAAGCTCTGGGGCTATCTCTGGACCGAGTGGTTCACGAGCGTCGATCACAAGAAGATCGGCATCATGTATATCGTGCTCGCCATCATCATGCTGCTGCGCGGTTTTGCCGATGCGATCATGATGCGCATCCAGCAGGCGATCGCCTTCAACGGAAGCGAGGGCTACCTCAACCCGCATCACTACGACCAGATCTTCACTGCCCATGGCGTGATCATGATCTTCTTCGTGGCAATGCCTTTCGTGACCGGTTTCATGAACTACGTGGTGCCGCTGCAGATTGGCGCGCGCGACGTCTCCTTTCCCTTCCTCAACAACTTCTCCTTCTGGATGACCACGGCCGGCGCCGTGATCATCATGATGTCGCTCTTCGTCGGCGAATTCGCCCGCACCGGCTGGCTCGCCTATCCGCCGCTCTCGGGTGCCGACTACAGTCCGGGCGTCGGTGTCGATTATTACATCTGGGGTCTGCAGGTGGCCGGCATCGGCACGACGCTATCCGGCATCAACCTGATCGCTACGATCGTGAAGATGCGCGCGCCGGGCATGACCTTCATGAAGATGCCGATCTTCACCTGGACATCGCTCTGCACCAACGTGCTGATCGTTGCAACTTTCCCAATCCTGACCGCCACGCTCGCGCTGCTGTCGCTCGACCGCTATGTCGGAACGAACTTCTTCACCAACGACCTCGGCGGCAATCCGATGATGTACATCAACCTCATCTGGATCTGGGGCCATCCGGAAGTCTACATCCTCGTGCTGCCGGCCTTCGGCATCTTTTCCGAAGTCGTCGCCACCTTCAGCGGCAAGCGGCTGTTCGGTTATGCTTCGATGGTCTATGCCACTTGCGTGATCATGATCCTCTCCTACATCGTGTGGCTCCACCACTTCTTCACGATGGGCGCGGGCGCGAGCGTGAACGCCTTCTTCGGCATCACCACGATGATCATCTCGATCCCCACCGGCGCGAAGATGTTCAACTGGCTCTTCACCATGTATCGCGGCCGCATCCGCTACGAACTGCCGATGTACTGGACGATCGGCTTCATGGTGACCTTCGTCATCGGCGGCATGACCGGCGTCATGCTGGCCATCCCGCCGGCCGACTTCGTGCTGCACAACTCGCTCTTCCTGATCGCCCACTTCCACAACGTCATCATCGGCGGCGTGCTGTTCGGGCTCATGGCGGGCGTCGTCTACTGGTGGCCGAAGGCCTTCGGCTACAAGCTCGACAAGTTCTGGGGCCTCATCAGCTTCTGGTGCTGGCAGATCGGCTTCTTCGTCGCCTTCATGCCGCTCTACGTGCTCGGCCTGATGGGCGTCACCCGCCGCGTCAATCAGTTCGAGGATCCTTCCCTGCAGATATGGTTCGTCATCGCCGCCATCGGTGCCGGGATCATTGCCTGCGGCATCGGAGCCTTCATCATCCAGCTCGTCGTCTCATTCATGCGCCGCGACCAGCTGCGCGAGACCTCTGGCGATCCGTGGGACGGGCGCACGCTGGAATGGTCGACTTCCTCGCCGCCGCCGGACTACAACTTCGCCTTCACGCCCGTCGTGCATGATCATGACAGCTGGTACGACATGAAACTTCGCGGCTACGAACGCCCGCTCGGCGGTTTCAAGCCGATCCACATGCCGAAGAACACCGGCACCGGGATTGTCCTGGCTGGCATCAGCATCGTCTTTGCCTTCGCGATGATCTGGTACATCTGGTGGCTGGCGGCCATCTCCTTCATCGCGATGGTCGCCACGGCGATCGGCCATACCTTCAACTATAACCGGGATTTCCACATTCCCGCCGAAACCGTGACCGCAACAGAGGACGCGCGCTCGAAGCTGCTCGCGGAACGGACCTGAGATCATGAGCCAGACGCAAGCGCAAACCCACGGCGCGGACAACGGTAAGCCGCAATTCTACCTCACGGAAGATCATCATCCGGAAGGCAGCACGATGCTGGGCTTCTGGCTCTACCTGATGAGCGACTGCCTGATCTTCGCGGTGCTCTTTGCCACCCATGGCGTACTCGGCCGCAATTATGCGGCCGGTCCCTCGCCCGCCGACCTGTTCGACCTGCCGCTCGTCGCGCTCAACACCGCAATGCTGCTCTTCTCGTCGATCACCTACGGCTTTGCCATGTTGCAGATGGAAAGGGGCGCAAAGATCGAGACCCTGTTCTGGCTCGGGGTGACCGGCGTGTTCGGCGCTGCCTTCCTCAGCCTCGAGCTTTACGAGTTCAACCACCTGATCCACGAGGGCGCAGGCCCGACCCGTTCGGCCTTCCTTTCCTCCTTCTTCACGCTGGTCGGCACCCACGGCCTGCACGTCACCTTCGGCATCATCTGGCTGATCACGCTGATGGTGCAGGTTGGCAGACACGGGCTGATCGAGGCAAACAAGCGCCGCCTGATGTGCCTTTCGATGTTCTGGCACTTCCTCGACGTCGTCTGGATCGGCGTCTTCTCCTTCGTTTATCTGATGGGAGTCCTCGGATGAGTTCGCACGGCCAAACCCCGCACGCTCCTGCTCACGAAAGTGCCTCCCAGGCGCATCATGGCCATAGCAATGGCCACCAGGCGGGCCACGGCACACTGAGAAGCTACCTGATCGGCTTCAGCCTGTCGGTGATCCTGACGGCCATTCCGTTCTGGCTGGTGATGAGCGGTGCCATCGACAGCAAGCTGTTCACCGCTTTCCTCGTCATGGGGCTGGGTGTGATCCAGATCGTCGTGCACATGGTCTATTTTCTGCACATGAACCCGCGCTCCGAAGGCGGGTGGACGATGATGGCGCTGCTCTTCACGCTTGTCCTGGTCGGCATCACGCTTGCCGGATCGCTCTGGGTCATGCACCATCTCAACACCAACATGATGCCGATGTCGCCGGAGATGATGAAGAACATGCCGTGACCCTTCGGGGGCAAGCTGGGAAGGGATAGACGCATGGCTCTCGATCATCCTTTGACCGGAGAAACGGCGGATGCGGAACCGGCACGCTCCCGGCTCGTCTTCGCAGGCGCAATGTTCTTCCTGACGCTGATTTTTATCGGGCTCGGCACCTGGCAAGTGCAGCGGCTCTTCTGGAAACTCGATCTGATCGCTCGCGTCGACGCCCGGGTCACGGCAACCCCGGCGCCTGCCCCCTCATCGCCAGCCTGGCCTGCGATCAACGCCGAAAACGACGAATATCGGCGCGTCACCGCCACCGGGTTCTTTCGCCATGACGCGGAAACACTGGTTCAGGCGGTGACCGATCTCGGCCCCGGCTTCTGGATTCTGACGCCTCTGGAACAGAAGGACGGGACCACCGTCCTCGTCAATCGCGGCTTCGTGCCCGCCAACCGCCGCGACCCGGCTTTGCGGCCGGATGGGCAGCTCGCGGGTCCGGTGAAGATCACCGGCCTGATCCGCATCAGCGAGCCGGGCGGCGCCTTCCTACGCTCCAACGATGCCGCCGGCGGCCGCTGGTACTCGCGCGACGTGGCCGCGATCGCAGCGACAAAAGGCCTCGAAAAGGTAGCGCCCTATTTCATCGATGCCGACGCGACGCCGATCCCGGGCGGCCTTCCCGTCGGAGGACTGACGGTGATCCGCTTCCGCAACAGCCACCTCGTCTATGCCGTGACCTGGTATCTGCTCGCGGTGATGAGCGCCGGCGGCGCCTACGCCATCCAGCGAAAACGGCTGGCCTGAACTCGGGCGTGGATTTCCACCGAATAGCAGGGGCGGCAACCTGTTCATCGCGCGCCGAATTTCCCATAGTCCGGGAAACGGCATTTGCCAGCGCCGCAGGCGGCCAGTTTAGAGCGGATCATATCATGCGCCAGTTCTTCGACTCGAAATACAAGATCATCCTGGCGGCAGCGCTGTTCATCCTGACGTCGATCTTCATGTCGATTTCCGCGACCGGGCATGTCAGCGGCAATTACATCGCCATCGTCCTGGTCGCGTTCCTGTTCACGATCCTGTCGCTCTATTCGACAGCCCGATCGCCACATGCCGAATACCTGATCATCGGCAGCCTGCTTCTGTCCCTCTCGACATTGGTGGGGATCACAGAGGTGCTGACCAAGAAGATCTCCAACCTGGAGTACGGAATTTATTTCTTCGCCTTCCTCGGCTGCGTCGGCCTGCTTTCGCTGGGCCTGATCGCGCGGTATCTCACCAGCGAGGGATGGGGCGTCAGCTCCGAAAAGACCCGCGAAGCGCTGTCGGTCTGCGCCACGATCCTCGGATTCGTGCTGGCGATCGCCTCGGCCTTCGTGCCGACCTGACGTGCCGACCTGAAAAGCCCGGCGTTAGTCAGCATTGAAAAAGGTGCCCGGACGTAGCTGAGCCACGTCCGGGCGATTTTGGTCGATCAGACGAGATCGAAACGGTCGGCGTTCATGACCTTGGTCCAGGCCGCAACGAAGTCCTTGACGAACTTCGCCTTGGCGTCGGACTGGGCATAGACTTCCGCGATCGCGCGAAGCTGCGAATGCGAGCCGAAGATCAGGTCGACGCGGGTGCCGGTCCACTTGGGCGCCTTGGTCTTGCGGTCATGACCTTCGTAAACGCCATCCTTGCCGGCAACGGGCGACCATTCGGTGCCCATGTCGAGCAGGTTGACGAAGAAATCGTTCGTCAACGTTTCCGGTTGGGACGTGAAGACGCCGTATTCAGGCTGGCCGGCCTTCAGCACGCGCAGGCCGCCGAGAAGAACGGTCATTTCCGGTGCCGTCAGCGTCAGAAGCTGGGCGCGGTCCAGCAAGGCCTCTTCAGCCTTCATGAACTGCGTCTTGCCGCTGTTGACATAGTTGCGGAAGGCATCGGCACGGGGTTCCAGCGCGGCAAAGGAAGCAGCGTCAGTCTGTTCCTCGGAGGCATCCATGCGGCCCGGCGTGAAGGGCACGGTGATGTCCTGGCCGCCGGCCTTGGCAGCCTTTTCGACGCCGGCTGCGCCGGCAAGCACGATCAGGTCTGCGAGCGAGATTTTCTTAGCCCCTGCCTGGGCAGCGTTGAAGTCCTTCTGGATGCCTTCGAGAACGCCCAAGACCTTGGCGAGTTGCGCCGGCTGGTTGGCTTCCCAATCCTTCTGCGGAGCAAGCCGGATCCGCGCGCCGTTGGCACCGCCGCGCTTGTCGGAACCGCGGAAGGTCGAGGCGGAAGCCCAGGCGGTGGAAACCAGTTCCTGCACCGAGAGGCCGGTCGCCAGAACCTTCGCCTTCAGCTCGGCGACGTCCTTGTCGTCGACGAGCGGGTGGTCGACGGCCGGGATCACGTCCTGCCAGATCAGGTCTTCGGCCGGAACTTCCGGACCGAGATAACGGACCTTCGGCCCCATGTCGCGATGGGTCAGCTTGAACCAGGCGCGGGCAAAGGCATCGGCGAATTCGGCTGGGTTTTCCAGGAACCGGCGCGAGATCTTCTCGTAGATCGGGTCGAAACGCAGTGCCAGGTCGCTGGTCAGCATGGTCGGCAGCTGCTTCTTCGATGGGTCGAAGGCGTCCGGAATGGAAGCATCGGCATTCTTCGCCACCCACTGCTTGGCGCCGGCGGGGCTGGTGGTCAGCTCCCATTCGAAGCCGAACAGGTTTTCGAAAAAGTAGTTGCTCCACTGGGTCGGCGTCTGGGTCCAGGTCACTTCCAGGCCGCTGCCGATGGCATCGCGACCGACACCGGTGTGGAACTTGCTCGACCAGCCGAGGCCCTGAGCTTCGAGTTCGCCGCCTTCCGGATCGACACCGACAAACGACGGATCGCCAGCACCATGGGTCTTGCCGAACGTGTGGCCGCCGGCGATCAGCGCCACGGTCTCTTCATCGTTCATTGCCATGCGGGCGAAGGTTTCGCGGATGTCGCGGGCGGATGCCAGCGGGTCCGGAGTGCCGTTCGGGCCTTCCGGGTTGACATAGATGAGACCCATCTGCACGGCGCCAAGCGGTTCTGCGAGCTGGCGTTCGCCGCTGTAGCGCTCATCCCCGAGCCAGGTTCCTTCCGGACCCCAGTAGAGCTCTTCCGGCTCCCAGACGTCGGCGCGACCGCCGGCGAAACCGAAGGTCTTGAAGCCCATCGATTCGAGCGCGACGTTGCCGGTGAGGATCATCAGATCCGCCCAGGAGATCTTGTTGCCGTATTTCTGCTTGATCGGCCAGAGCAGGCGGCGGGCCTTGTCGAGGTTGACGTTGTCCGGCCAGCTGTTGAGCGGCGCGAAACGCTGCTGCCCCTGGCCTGCACCGCCGCGGCCGTCGGTGATGCGGTAGGTGCCGGCGCTGTGCCAGGCCATGCGGATGAACAGGCCGCCGTAGTGACCGAAGTCGGCCGGCCACCACTCCTGGCTATCGGTCATCAGGGCATGAAGGTCTTTCTTCAGGCCCTCGAGATCGAGCGTCTTGAACTCTTCGGCATAGTTGAACGCCTCGCCCATCGGGTCGGAGCGCACCGAGTGCCCATGAAGGATCTGGACGTTCAGCTGGTTAGGCCACCATTCGCGGTTCGATCTGCCGCGAGGCGTGTGGGCGACCGGACATTTGCCGGCGTTTTCGCTAGATTTCGCATCCATGACTATCTCCTTGATTACTCTAATTATCTGCCGTGCAAAAGAGGGCAATTTTTCCCGAACCGCCTGGGTCCGGCCGCGCTATTTCCGACTGTCGTTCCGCCTGTTTAACCGGGGCAAGCCAAGCGCGCGCCCTCCCTCGTCTCCCTTCTTACCGGAAGCCTCTCATAAATTTAAGTTGGATTTACTGATCGCGGCGATAAGCTAGGGTTATGAAAAACCTCACGCTCAAACAGCTCCGCTATTTCGAAGCCCTGGCACGGGATGGCCGCTTCCGCCGCGCGGCTGATGCCTGCGCCATTTCCCAGCCAGCCTTGTCGATGCAGATCAAGGAACTCGAACAGGAAGTGGGCGGCGATCTCTTCGAGCGGAATGCGCGCGAGGTGAAACTGACCGCCTTCGGCCAGACCTTCGCGCTGCGGGTTCGCGGCATCCTGCGAGCGGTGGATGAACTGGCGGACCTCGCCCGTGCGTCGCGCGATCCGTTCCTGGCGCGCTTACGCATCGGTATCATCCCGACGATCGCGCCCTATCTCCTGCCGGCGATCATCAACGACCTGAACAGAACTTTCGACGGCATTGAAATACAGGTGCGCGAGACGCAGACGGCAAAGCTGGTCCAGGAGCTGGCACAGGGCGAACTGGATCTGGCAATCGTCGCCCTGCCCGTATCGGAGCCGTTCCTGACCGAGCTCAAATTGTTCGATGAGGAGTTCGTGCTGGTCCGGAGACCGGAGGACGAGGGCAAGCCGGTGCCCGAACGCGAGGCGTTACGCGAAATGCGCCTGCTTCTGCTGGAGGAAGGCCACTGTTTTCGCGATCAGGCCCTGTCGTTCTGCAAAGTAGGCACGACGCGCCTGCGGGAAGTCATGGAGGGCAGCTCCCTGTCGACGCTGGTCCAGATGGTCAGCGCCGGTATCGGCATCACGCTGATCCCGGAAATGGCTGTGCCGGTGGAAACGCGCTCGGCGCAGGTTTCGATCTCCCGCTTCCAGATGCCGCGGCCCTCACGCACTATTGGAATGATCTGGCGCAATTCGACGCCCCTGGTCACCCAGCTCCTGCAGATTTCCGAGGTGGTGCGCGGTTCGGCCGACACCATGCGCAGACAGCATGCCATGCGGCCTTGAGGTCCCAGCGAAACGGCTCGCGGAGGGAGCCGGCGGGCCGCGCGCATTTGTGTGGAAAGGCGTTAAGTATTTGATCTTGGTAGGTTCAAACCGGAATGGTGCCCAGAGGAGGTGACTGGAGAGTGGGCTTTCTCAATAGTTTATCGATCTGTGGGACAATTTTCCTTCCCTGAAATCGCTATGCTTTTTGCGGTAACTGTCCCAATCCGCCTGCCGCCTCAGTCTTCGCCCTGAGAAGCATGGCCTCCTCCAAGAACGGCACAACAGGGCTATACTAGAATTGTGAAACCGATATAGCGCCACGGTCGCGCGATCTTTTGCAAGCGGCAGCCGCACCAACTTCTTGAACGACATGAACGCCCTGCGGGATCGCCGTTCCATGGAAGGCGAGCAAGCTTATGTATCCGCCCTCCGCGAGGCGGAATCTCGGAGCAAATGCGTCAAGGCGATGTCAATCTGGCAATCCGGCAGATCTCACAAAACCTGTCCGGTTAACCTGAGATCTGGTGCCTGGAGCGGAGAAAATCCATCAGGTCACTGGCAGGCTTGGACAAAGGGCGGCGAATTGAGGCTATCTGCCGTACATCGAAACCCAATTCATCTCCGGCGAAATCGATCTTGACCAGCTCGCCGCGCTGGAGATCAGCCGCCACGCTTCGTTCCAGCGAACAGGCAATGCCCACACCAGCAGCAACGAACTCGCGCAGGAACTGGTACTCGGTCGCCTGTGCCGCGACCTTTACGTGGTTGATACCGGCATTCGCCAGAAGCTTCGAGACACCCCGTCCAAACAGCGAAGAGGGCGGCGGACCAACGAAGTCATAACGTGCCACGTCCTGCGGCTTGATGCTCTTGCGGTGGGCCAGGGGGTGGTTCGGCGAGGCAATGAGAACCAGCTTCTCCCGGCCGATCGTTTCAGCCCGCACACCTCGAAGGTCTTCATTGCCCAGAAAGCAGCCGACATCGGCCACGCCATCGCGAACCTCGGAAAAAACATCCTCCTGTTTGCCGATCCTCAGGACGAGTTGGATATCCGGCCGCGCTATCGCAAAGTCCGTCAGATCTTTTCGCAGTACAAAATTGGCGAGGCTTCGCTGGCAAGATAGAACCACCTGCTGACCGGTCTCACCTCGGATTTTCACGACATCTGCGCGCATGTCGTCGGCCTCGGCCAGGAACTCGCGCGCATGTTGCAGCACGCTTTGACCGATCTCGGTGAGCAGCGGCTTGCGACCCCGGCGCCGCACGAAAATCTGACCGCCGATTTCCTTCTCGATCGCCATGATATGGGCGCTGACCGATGGCTGGGCGATGCCGAAACGGTCGGCGGCGGCGGCGAAGCTTCCCTCCTCGACCACTGCAACCAGGACTTCCATGCGCCGGAGCGTGATATTGAACATGGTGATAACCTATAGCCTATAGGCTATCAAACCTAAAGCCCCCAAACCCGTTGCTAGTTAGTGTTCGAATGGATCAAATGCTGTTCGAGGATGAGGAATGACATGAACAATCTCATTGGGAGCCTGACCCTTTAAGCGTCAGCCGGAGTGTTCCTGCCACCGCTGGCCGAGGTCTCGGCCCAATCCGCAAAGATTAAAGCATTCCGCATGGGTTCCATGCGGACAGGAGGACGCATGAATATTGTCGGAATTGATATTGGCGGCACGTTTACCGATCTCGTCGGTTATGTCGACGGCAAGATCGTGACGTCGAAGACGTCGACCGTGCCGGCCGATCCGACCCAGGGCATCGCCCGCAGCCTCGAGCTTGCGAACTGCGACCCCAACGAACTGAACGAGATTCTTCACGGCTCGACGATCGCCATCAACACAGTGCTGGAGCGCAAGGGCGCCCGCACCGCGCTGATCACCACGAGCGGTTTCCGCGACGTCTACGCGATCGGTCGTTCGAACCGCATCCAGGCCTTCAACCTGTTCTTCAAGCGTCCGCAGCCGCTGGTGCCGCGCAGTCTGACCTTCGAAATTCCGGAACGCATCCTTGCTTCCGGCGAAGTGCTGGAAGCGCTCGACGAAAAGACCGTCGCCGCGGTCATCGCCGAGATCGAAGCCGCGAGCGTCGAATCCGTTGCCATCTGCCTGCTGCATTCCTGGGCCAATCCGGCTCATGAGCGCCGCGTCGGTGAGATGCTGCGCAAGACGCTGCCGAATATCTTCGTGACGCTGTCGCACGAGATTCTGCGGGAATATCGCGAATACGAGCGTTCCTCGACGACTGCGCTCAACGCCTTTGTCGGCCCCCGCGTCGAAGGTTACCTGAAGCGCCTCGAAACTTATCTCCGTTCCGGCGCCTTCGGCGGCAAGATCCATATCATGCGATCGAACGGCGGCGTCATGTCGATCGGCCAGGCACAGGAACAGCCGGTCTCGATGATGGAGTCCGGCCCGGTAGCCGGCATGATCGGCGCAGGTCGTCTCGCCAAGCTGCTCGGCCTCAAGCGTTGCATCGGTTTCGACATGGGCGGCACGACCGCCAAGTCGAGCCTGATCACCGATGGAGCGCCGGCTATCGAAACCGGTTACGTGATCGGCGAAGAGGCCGATGGCCAGCCGATGCAGCTGCCGGTCGTCAACATCGTCGAAGTCGGTGCCGGCGGCGGTTCGATCGCCTGGGTCGACAATGCGGGCGGTCTGCATGTGGGACCCCAGAGCGTCGGCGCCGATCCGGGCCCTGCCTGCTATGGCAAGGGAGCGGACTTGCCCGTCGTCACCGACGCCGACCTGATCCTTGGCCGCATCAATCCGCAACGGTTCCTCAACGGCGGCATGCCGCTCGACAAGGCGGCCTCCGAACAGGCGATGCTGAGCAAGGTCGGCAAAACACTGAAGCTCAATCCGGTCGAGGCAGCGCTCGGCGTGGCGAAGATCGCCGATAGCTCGATGTCGCTGTCGGTGCGTGCCGTCTCGATCAACAAGGGTATCGACCCGCGCGACACGGCAATGATCGCCTTCGGCGGCGCCGGTCCTCTGCATGCGATCGCCATTGCCCGCGAAATCTACATTCCGCTGGTGATCATCCCGAAACTTCCCGGCACCTTCTCCGCGCTCGGCATGCTGATGGCCTCCTGGCGGCAGGATTTCGTGCAGACCTTCATCGGCCGCGTCGGCGAACTTTCGGAAGCAGGCGTCGAGAAGGTCTATGCGGAGCTCGTTGCCAGCGGCCGCGAGCAGATGAAGCGTGACGGCATCGCCGAAAACGAGGCGGATCACCGCTTCTTCGCCGATCTGCGTTATGTCGGCCAGGAACACGCCATCTCGATCCCGATCGAGAATACCGGCATGCTCTCCGGCGACACCAGCGAGGTCCGCCGCCGCTTCGATGCCGAGCACGACCGCCGCTACAGCCAGTCGGCGCCGACCGAGGCGCTGGAAATCGTCAGCCTGCGCCTGGTCCTGACCGCCGCCCGCACCGACAATGTCGCCGAGGAATGGCTGTCCCGCCCGTGGGAGCCGGAAGCGGAATCCGAGGTCGGCAGCCGTGATGTGGTGTTCGACGATCCGGCAAGGCCGCTGAAGACGGCGATCTACTGGCGACCGGCGCTACCGGCCGGCTTCAAGCTCACCGGCCCTGCCGTCATCGAAGAACCGAATTCAACCATCCTGGTCCATCCAGGCGACGAAGTCGTCGTCCATGAGGCAGGCCATCTGCTGGTGACGCTCGCCAAGCAGAGCGAGGAATAAGAACATGACTCCGATCAAGAACGATCCGATCACCGTTGAAGTCGTCCGCAATGCCATCGTCGCCTATGCCGACGAGATGGCCGAGGCGCTCTGCAAATCCGCCTACAACATGATGATCTACGAAGTCCGCGACTACTGCTGCGGCCTGATCGACACGACCGGCCGGATGATCTCGCAAAACCGCGGCGGCCTGCCGATCTTCCTCGCCGACCTCGGCATCGCCGTCGAGGACGGCATCAAGAAATACGGGCTGAAGGGTTTCGAAGAGGGCGACGTCCTCGTCATGAACCACGGTCATATTTGCGGCCAGCATCTGAACAACGTCGTCGTCTACGCGCCGTGCTTCCATGACGGCGAGCTGATCGGCTTTGCGGCCAATCGTGCTCACTGGGTGGATATCGGCGGCAGCCGCCAGGGTTTCGGCTCCAACGCGACGACCGACATCTACTCCGAAGGCCTGCAGATGCGGTCCCTGAAGATCTACAAGGCGGGTGAGCTCAACGACACGCTCTACCAGATCATCCAGGACAATATCCGTTATCCGGATGCCAGCCTCGGCGATCTGCGTGCCCAAGTGGCGTCCTGCCAGATCGGCGCCAAGCGTTATGCCGAACTCGTCGCCCGTTATGGCCGCGGCGTCGTGGAAAGCTGCGTTGAGACCATCTGGGACCAGACCGACAAGGCCGCCCGCCAAGTGATCGAACGCATTCCGGACGGCACCTATTCGGCCGAAAGCTTCCTCGACAATGATGGCCGCGATCTCGCGACGCCGCTCAGGATCGCCGTCAAGGTGATCGTGTCGGGCTCGACCATCACCGTCGATTTCCATGGCATGCACCCTCAGGTGAACGGCCCCTTGAATTCCGGCCGTTCGGGCGGCATCGCAGCGGCCCGCGTCGCCTTCAAGGCGCTCACCTCGCCGGAACTCGACGTCAACGAAGGCTGCTTCCGCGCTCTCAACGTCGACCTGCCGGACGGCACGATCCTCTCGGCCCGTCCGCCGGCCGCGCTCGGCCAGTGGAGCATCGCGCTGCCGACCGTCATCGACACGATCCTCAAGGCGCTGGCGCCGGCGGTGCCGGAACTGATCCCAGCCGCCCACAAGGGCGACATGGGCGGCTGTTCCTTCTTCGGGTTCTACGACGACGGCTCGCGCTTCCTGCTGATGAACATCTTTGGTGGCGGCTGGGGTGGTCGTCCGCACGAGGACGGCGAATCCGCTGCCGTCTCGGTCTGCCAGGGCGACGTGCGCAATACGCCGGTCGAGCTGCAGGAGATCAAGTATCCATTCATCGTTGAACGGCATGCGCTACGTCCGGACTCCGGTGGCGCCGGCGAACATCGTGGCGGCCTTGGCATCGAGCTCACCTATCGCTGCCTGCGCGCCTGCCGCGGCAATATCAATTTCGACCGCACCGTCACCCCACCCTGGGGCCTGCATGGCGGCCATACCGGCGAAGTCAGCGTGGCGATCGTCGATCGCGCCGACGGCACGCAGCTGCGGGTCAACAAGGCGACCGACGTGCACTTCACACCGGGCGACCGGATTACTTTCCTCACCGCTGGCGGCGGCGGTTACGGCGACCCCAGAAAGCGCTCACGCACCGATCTGGACGAGGATATCGCCAACGGTCTGGTCTCCAGAGAAGCGGCGGTCCGCGACTACGGCTATGCCGAACCGCAGATGCCGCGGCGCCTCGCAGTGAACGGTTGAGGACATGGCGATGATCGGCGAAATCCGCAAGAAACGGTTGATCGAGGCGATGCTGGAAGCGGGGCTCGACGGCCTCGTGCTTTACGGCAATGCCTGGCAGAACGACTACCTGCGTTATGCCGCCGATTTCGGCATTCTCGAAGGCGAGGGCCTGGCGGTCGTCACCCGCGATGGCAATGTGACCCTCTATCTCGATGACGAGTTGGAGGGCGAACGCGCTGTGGTCGAATGCCCCGAGGTGAAGACCGTTGTTGCGGAAGACCTGATCGGCACGGTGTCCGGCGTCATCGCCCGCCTCGGCAACAGCCGCATCGCGGCCGGCCCAAAGCGTCACTTGCCCTATGGACTTGCTGCCCAGCGCGGCGACCTGCGCTTCGAAGACGCGACGGCTCTGGTCGATCGCCTGCTGATGGTGAAATCTGCTGATGAGCTGAATGCCGTGCGCAGCGCTGCACGGCTGGCGGATGAAGGCTACGCCGTGTTCCGCAATGCCGCCGCCGTCGGCAAGAAGGACTATGAGCTGATTGCCGAGATCGAGTCCTTCTTTCGCAACGAAGGCGTCGACGACAATTTCATGATCATCGGCGTCGGCGGCCCGGAAGTACGCGGCATGGCGCCGCCGATCGGCAAGATCCTGAAGCCCGGCGATCTGGTGACGACCGAGCTCACCCCTTGCGTCAACGGCTATTACGTCCAGATCTGCCGCACACTCGTCATCGGCGAGCCGAATGAAGCTCAGCGCAAGGTTTTCGGCATCTATAACGACGCCTTGGAAGCCGGCCTCGCAGTCGTGAAGCCCGGCGTCACGGCAGCCGATATCGCCCGTGCCGAGAACGACATTTTTCGTGCGCACGGCCTCGGTGAGTATGTGACCAGCGAATATACCCGTGTGCGCGGCCATGGCCTTGGCCTCTTCCCCGATACCAAGCCGCATATTCTCGAAGATGTGAACACGGTGATCGAAGAAGGCATGTCGCTGATCGTGCATCCGAACACCTATAATCCCGAGATCGGTTACTTCGTGCACGGCGACTCGCTGATCGTCCGCGCCGATGGGCCGGAAATCCTGACGAAGATGCCGCGCGAGCTCTTCTCGGTTGGCGCCCGGAGGGTAGCGGCATGAGACACGGTCTGATCCTGTGGCGCGAGGATGAACTCTCCCGCGCAGACGTAAAGGCCCGGCAGGTGCGCCTGCAGCAAGCGATCGCCGCCGCCGGTCTCGATGGTATGCTGATCTATACCAACCATGTGCGCTCGGCCGGTGTCACCTGGATTTCCGGGTTTACGCCCTATTGGTCGGATGGCCTTGTCCTGGTGCTGCGCGAAGGCCTTCCGATCTTCCTGACGGCGCTGTCGAAGCGTGTCGGCGAGTGGGTCAAATCCGTGGCCCCGACCTTCGAAGTCGCCCATTCGCCCTTCTCCGGCAAGCTCGCCGGCGAGCGGCTCGCCAAGGTCGGCGCCAGGCGTCTCGGCGTGGTCGAACTCGACCGCATGCCCGGTGGCGTGATGGACGAGATCTTGTCCGTCCTACCGGTCGAGCTTTCTGATGCGACGGAGCTTTTCACCGCGGTTCGCGGCCAGGCGGATCGCGCCGAGCTCGATCTCGTGCGCCACACCGACAAGATTGCCCGCGAGGCGTTCACGGCGGGTGACATCAACGGCAGATCTGCCGGCGATTTCACGGGTCCGGTCGAACGCGCGGCGCGGCTTGCCGGCGCCGAGGAATGTTACGTTGCTGTCGCTCCCGATCTTTCCAAGGATCGCCGTTTCATCCGCACCGGCAGGCAAGAACTCGGCCGCACTTTTGCGGTGCGCCTGTCGATCGCCTACAACGGCGTCTGGGTTCGCCGGATCGAAACCTTCTCAGCCGTTTCCGAAATCGCCGCGCGCCTTGCCTCGGTGACCACGGAGCTGGACAAGGTATCTCCCGCCTTTCCGGCCAATGGCTCGATTTCGGCTTTCCGTCTGCCTAACGGCGCCGAGCTGATCGACTGGCATCTCGAGGCGCCGCACGGCACCCGGCCGCTGAAGGTCGTGGCCGATGCGCAAACGCTGCTTGCCGCGCCGGTCCCCTACGGCATCCTGACGACGGCCTTCACGCTCGATGGCGAGACGATCGTCGCGTCGCGTCCGGTGGGGCTTGATGGCGGTTCAATGCGGGAGGCGGCTGAGTAATGAACGCACGCGATCTCGTTTCCATTCTCAAGATGATCGATGGCGGAGAACGGAAACTCCGCGATCTCGTCAACCTCTATACCGTCGACGCGCTGGCATGTCTGGCGGCCGGTGCCGGTGCGTCCGAAGGCTCCTCACTCCTCGCCTTCTATCACGAGACCGGTGCCGGCGACGCAGTCTCCTCTGCTGCGGGCGCGTCGGCGGTTATCCGTTTTACAGAATGGGACGCGATCCACGTGCCTTCCTGCGCGACGCCCGGTGCGATGGCCGTGCCGGCGGCACTGATTTTTGCGCAGGACTATGAGGCCTATGTCAGGGCGGTCGCCGCTGGTCATGCCATCGGTTTGGCGCTGTCGGAAGCTGTCGGCGGCGTTTCGGCCCTGCCGGAAACCTGGCCGGGTCTGTTTGCGGCGCCTGCCGTGGCGGCGGTCAGCGCGGCGATCGCGCTTGGCCTTTCCGATGAGCAGATTGCCCAGGCGCTGGTGCTGTCCATGGCCGGCAGTTCGGGACGCAACGGTCGCCCTTCCGGCATGCCGTCGGCCCGCTGGCTGGTGATCGGCGAAGCCACACTGAAGGGCATTCGTGCAGCGCTTGCCGCGAAGGCCGGCATCAAGGGCGATCTCGAACTGTTGTCTCCAAGCTGGATGAAAGGACAAGCGGCGGCGGCGGTTGCCCTGGAGCCTAGCCATGTCGATCCGCTGGCGATCACAGGGGTGGGCATGAAGCCCTTCGTCTCCGCCCGCCAGGGCATCAATGCGATCCAGGCTTTCCGTCATCTGCTGGAGAAGGGTGTCGACCCCAATACCGTCGACAGCATCGAAGTTTTTCTGCCACCGGTCGCGGCCCCCGTCGTCAGCCGGCCGCTTGTTGCCGAAGATCGTTTATCGACCATCGCCCATCTCGGCCTTCAGCTCGGCATCGCCGCCTTCGAACCGGCTCGGCTGATGGATGCCGACCGCACCCGTCCCTTCAGTGCGGATGTCATGGCCTTTGCCAAGAGAGTAACGATCACGGCCGATGACACGCTCGCCGGCGAAGGTTGGCCAGCGCGGGTTGTCGTATCGGCAAAGGGACAGACACGCGAGGCCGTTTGGCCGCAGACTTCCGGTGAGGACGCGCAGGCAATGCTCGACCGCAAGATCGGAAGCCTTCCCGCTATGGCAGCGCAGCGATTGCAGCGACTGCAGACCACGCTTGCCGAAGCCGGCACGGCTGCGGTTCAGGAGGCCCGCAGCCTCCTGCTGACGTTTACGGATGCCTCTTTCGGGAGGAGCGAGGCGGCCTGAAGGGGCACTGAAATTCACGAAAGCAGATGCCGCAGGGAGTGTCGGCATCACAAGGAGGAGAGAATGTTGAAATTTCTGAAAACCATGGCGACAGCGGCGGCTTTTGCCGCGCTGTCCTGGCAGGCGGCGAGTGCGCAGTCGATCGAGAAGAAGGACATAACGATCGGCCTGCCGCTCAATACCTCGACCCTGTTGCCGATCTATGTTGCCGATGCACAGGGCTTCTTCAAGGAGGAAGGTATCAACGTGAAGATCGTCGCCTTCAAGGGCGGCACGGATCTGGTGCGCGGCATGGTCGCCGGCGCCGTGGATATCGGCGTTGGCGCGTTCTCGGAAGCGCTTGTCGGGGTCGAAACCGGCCAGGGCGTGAAGATCTTCTACGGCGGCTTCAACATGGCCGTCTTCGACTGGTATTCGGTACCGTCGATCAAGACGCTCGAAGAAGCCAAGGGCAAGCGTTTCGGTGTCTCGACCTTCGGTTCGTCGACCGACTTCCTGACGCGTTATGCGCTGAAGACCAAGGGCATCGATCCGAAGAGCGAAGTGCAGATCGTCCAGGGCGGCGGCTCCGTGCCGCGTCTCGCAGCGATGGAAGCCGGCCAGCTCGAAGTCAACATCTTCGCGACGCCGGAAAAGTTCATGGCGGCCGATCGTGGCTTCAACCTGATCCTGCAACAGAAGTCGATTGCGCCAGATTTCCCGTTCCACTGCTTCTATGCGCGTGAGGATTTCATCAAGAACGATCCGAATGCCATCAAGGCCGTGCTGCGCGGCTTTGCCAAGGCTGTCCGGTGGTCCAAGGCCCACAAGGAAGAATCGGTCAAGCTTCTGGCCGCCAAGCTCGGCCTCGAGGAGACCTATCTCAACCGCGGTTATGATGACTTCATCGACGAGATCTTCGAAGACGGCCGTCTGGCGAGCGATGCGGGCATGAAGGCCTTCTGGGACGTCGGCATCATGAACGGCACCTATAAGCAGCCTATGCCGGTCGACAAGTATTGGATCGGCACGTTCCACGATACCTACAACGAGTGGAAGCCGAAGTGAGCCTTCCATCTGCATGACAATATAACGAGAGCGGGCGGAGGCCCGCTCCAGGAGGAGAAAGCAGTGGCGCAGATTGAAATCCGCGATCTCGGAATCGACTATCGCAAACCGAAGAGCAACGAGGTGTTCTCTGCCGTCGACAGTGTCGACCTGTCGGTCGAAAAGGGCGAGTTCGTCACCATCGTCGGCTCCAGCGGTTGCGGCAAGAGCACGCTGCTGATGGCGGTCGCAGGGCTTGTCGACCTGACGCGTGGGTCTATTGAGATCGATGGCAAGCGGGTTGACGGACCCGGGCCCGACCGCGCGGTGGTGTTTCAGGAAGCCTCTCTGCTTCCCTGGCGTTCGGTGCGTGGCAACGTCAAGTTCGGGCTCGAAATGCAGCGTTGGAGCGGCGGCGACCTCAACGAGCGGGCCATGCAGATGATCCGCCTCGTCGGTCTCGGCCGCTTCTCCGACTATCATCCCCACCAGCTTTCCGGCGGCATGCGCCAGCGCGTCAATATCGCCCGCGCGCTTGCCGTGGATCCCGAAGTCCTGCTCATGGATGAGCCGTTCGGGGCGCTCGACGCTCAGACCCGCGAGATCATGGGTACCGAACTGTTGCGCATCTGGGAGCGCTCCAAGAAGACGGCTTTGTTCGTTACGCACGATATCGACGAAGCGATATTCCTTGCCGACAAGATCGTCGTCATGGGCCGCAATCCGGGTCATATCAAGGAAGTGATCACGGTCGATCTGCCGCGCCCGCGCAATGAGGCAATCCTCGACAGCGACGCTTTTCACGAATTGCGCAAGCGGCTGCGCGCCCATCTGGCGGAAGACATGTCCAGCATGCAGCTGGTGCAGGAGGTCGCATGAGATCGGCAGAGATGACCGCAGAACCGGCGGAGACCCGACAGCTGTCCCTTTCCTTCCTGCGTCCGTCCCGCTCGGCGGTGATCGGGACGCTTGCCGTCCTTGCATTTTTGGTCCTGTGGCAGATCGCTCCCGGCATCGGCTGGGTGAATGGCCGTTTCACCAGCCGTCCGACTGAGGTTTTCCTCGCAGCAATCGATATCTTCGGGAATGACAATTTCCTCTATCACGCCCGCATCAGCCTGACGGAATTCGTGGCCGGTTTCGCACTGGCGATCGTGGTGTCCATCCCGCTCGGCGTGCTGCTCGGCACGTCGAAGATCGCCCGCTACCTGATCGATCCGCCGCTGATGGCGCTCTATATCGCCCCGACGCTGGTGCTGCTGCCGATCATGGTGATCTGGCTCGGCATCGACATGGCCCCGAAGATCGCCGTCGTTTTTCTGGGCGCTGTCTTCCCGATCGTCCTCAACACCATGGCCGGCATGAGCGAGGCGGACCCGAAGTTTCTCCGCATGGCGCGTTCGTTCGGTGCGACCAGGTTCGATATCTTTACTCGCGTCCTCGTACCCGGGTCACTGCCGGCGCTGCTCACGGGCCTGAGGCTCGCCGTCGGCCGCGCCGTGCTCGGCGTCATCGTCGGCGAGCTCTTCGTCTCACAGGCAGGCATTGGCTACCAGCTCAATCTTTATGGCTCCGCCATGCGCATCGACCGCCTGCTTGTTTACGCTCTGATCGTCAGCGCTTTCGGCTACACGCTGACCGTCATCGTCCGATCAGTTGAGAACAAGATCCGCGACTGGAGGTCGAAATGATCGCCGAACTTTTCTATCGCCGCCAGGCGCTCGTGCTCGGCACCCTGTCTATGATCGGCATCGTGGTTTTCTGGCAGATCGCCGTCGACACCGGCTTCATCAATCCGTTCTTCATCTCGACGCCGAGCCAGGTCGCCGCGGAGTTCATGGTTCAGTTCGAAGACGGTTCGGTCGCCACCAATGTGGCGGCGACGCTTTATTGCTTCGTCTGGTCGCTCGGTCTTGCCGCCGTGGTCGGTATTATCCTTGGCGTGCTGGCCGGCTGGTTTGCGGATGTGGAATCGGCGCTGGAACCGTTCATCTGGTTCAAATATTCGGCGCCGACTGTCGCCTTCTATCCGCTGTTCGTCGCCGGGCTCGGCTATGGCACGCCGACGATCATTGCGATCGCCTTCCTTTTCGCCCTGACGCCGATTTATGCCAACACGCTGTCGGGCATCAAGAATACCGATCGTGATCTGGCCCGCGCTGCGCGCTCCTTCGGGGCTAGGCCGCTCGATATCTTCCTGCGCGTCGCTCTGCCGGGATCCGTACCGGTGATGATGGCCGGCCTTCGCCTCGGCGTCGGCCGAGCGCTGACGGGTGTCGTGGTTGCCGAACTCTTCGGCGCCAATGCCGGTCTCGGTTACGCGATTACCTATTACGGCCAGTTGATGCAGACCACCAAGATGATGGTGTCGATCGTCATCGTCGTGGTGCTCGGCGTGCTGCTCACCCAGATCCTGTCATTCCTGGAAAGCAAGACCGATTCCTGGCGCGTCGATAGCAACCGCTGAAGAACATCCAAGGACAAGTCTGATGAAGATCATCGATTCCCATTTCCACTGGTGGCCGCGGTCGATTTTCGAACCGCTCCTGAAGCGCGAAGGCTTTCCGAAGGCTGTCGTGAACGCGCGCGGCGGCTACACCTATCACGGCGCCAATGGGCGCCGCGGCACGGTGGCGAGCTGGAAGGAGTGGTTCGATCTCGACGAGCAGCTCGCCTATATGGACAGTCTCGGCCATGACATTTCGGTGGTTTGCTCCATCGGCCCGCTGTCGATCTACTTCTCGGAACTGCCGGTCGAGGAAGGCCGCGACGCGGCGCTCGCCTGGAACGAGGAAATGGCCTGGGCGCAGCGGCGTTATCCCGGCCGTGTCTGGGCCTCGGCCGCAATTCCCATGGTCGATACGCGGGTTGCGATCGAAGTGCTCGACGACGCGGTCAACCGGCTCGGCCTGATGGGCGTCAACCTACCCGGCAGCGTCGGCAAGGAAGGCATGATCGACGATGTCCGGCTGGAGCCTTTCTACGAGCGAGTTGCGGAGCTTGGCCTGCCGATGTTCCTGCATCCGACCGATGCGGTTTTCGCCGATGTCATGCAGGGCTATAATGATGCCCTGCACCTGAGCCTCGGCCGCGTGGTGGAAGTGAGCGCAGCCGCGTCGCGGCTCATCCTTTCCGGCACGATGGAGCGTCATCCGGGCCTCAAGATCGTCATGTCGCATACCGGCGGGGCACTGCCATACCAATCCGGTCGCATGGACAAGAATTCAAAGACCGCGGGCCTGACCAAGCCGGTCAGCCATTATCTGCATCAGATGTTCACCGATACGGTTTCGCCGCATTCCGCCGGCCAGAAGTTCGCGATCGAATATTTCGGCGCCGACAACGTCATGTACGGCACCGACTATCCCTGCTGGGATCCGGCCGTCTGCTTAAAACTTCTCGATGAGATCGAGATGAGCGCCGCCACCAAGCAGAAGATCTTCCATGATAACGCGGTGCGGATTCTCGGTCTCAAGACGCCCAGGGCTGCGGCTGCGTAGATGCGCTTGACAGGGGACGTTGAGACGACCCACGACGGAGACCTGGCCTTCATCCGGAACCTTTTGCCACTCATCCAGATTGGAATGTTGCGATCCGCGCAAACGGCGGACGGTGACGCCATCGGGAGGATGAGTTGAACGCCAACATTTCGGCTGCGATACGCGCCGTGCCATCTGAAGCCAGAGAAGCCATTGTCAACGTTCGGGGCCACTGGGCCTTTTTGGCAATCGGCCTGGCGGTCGCCGTCGCCGTCATCGCTTTCCTGAACTACGAATTCAGCGGGCTCCTCGCATCATTGGCGATCGGTGTAGGTATAGTGTTGTTCTGCGCCGTGACATTGATTGGCGGGATTGCAAGCTGGTTGTTTTTCACCGGCCTGTTGTGGAGAAGGTCGGAGGCCCGCACGCCACCACGGCGGATGCGGCGACTGGCGGACGATGATATACCAAGGCGGTTCTGGTTCTCCGGTTTTTTTGCCACCTTGCTCTGGATTGTTCCGCTATATGCCTTGGCGCTGGGCCTTGTCTCAGCCACCGAGTAACCACTGGCACCAAGACATTCCCGGTTGGCGGGCACTCGCGCCCAGAGCGGGAGCCTCCGGATCCCCTCGCTTTTCACTTGGCCGGCCTGGCTAAATTGGCTATTCGCCAACCTCAGTGCCTGGATGAGGACGATGCGTTGACCGGACCAAAGACATATACGATCCCTGCGGCATGGTTGACCCCATTGCCGGCCGATTACAAAATCCCATTCTGGAGGTGGATCCTGCTGCCGGCTTCTGCGTGGATGCTGCATCGGAATGGTGGTGAATGGGTCGGCGGCGAATTCTCCATCCGATCAAGCGACGTTCATTTCGCGAGGAAAGGCCTGATCAAAACCGGCAAACCGGCGGAGTGGAGCATACCCTTTGCTCGGATCCACAGCATCGACTCAAAGAAGGGCATTGCGTCGGAAATTATCGAGATTCATCACACGGATGGGAAGACGAAAATTATGAGTGTCAAAGCGGAAGAATTCATCGAGCTTCTTCGCGCATCGGTCTCGATGGGCCGGAGCGTCGCGAATCAGGATGCATCTCACCCGTAGTGCCAGCGGATCTGGCCGAGGGTAACCTTTGGGCATCGGCTCGACATCTCGAACCGGACGTGATGCGCACGGAGAAAACTGCCTCCTCAAGCCCCCGCCATCATTCGCTTCAACCGTACCGCAATCGTCTCAATCTCCGGCGGCGAGGCGTCGAGCCGCTTGAGCTCCGCGTCGAGCAGTACGGGCACGCTCGCCCCTTCCGGTAGAGCCGCCAGCGCCATCCCGCGCTGCCCGTCGATCCAATAGGGTTCTTCCTTCCCACCAAAGCGCGACAGCGCCAGCAGCGGTTTGCCCTTGCGGTCAACGCCATATTGGAACTGAACATACTTGCCGCCCAAGACAGGGCTGATTTGGGCCACTTTAACTTCCCGAAGATCCAGCTTCGATTCCCGCCGCGCTAACCGGCGACTGCGATCGCTTTTGACGCCCCCGGCGAGGAGGGCGATCCCTCCTGCCGCGATCCCCAGCACGAGTGCACTGTCCACGAGCGTGCGGTTCCACAGCATGTCCAGCCCCAGCGACAGCGCCGCTCGGTTGGGCTGCGCTGCCGAACGCACCACGTCGACTTCGTAGTCGCCGATGTTGAAATCCACGAACATCAATTCGATATCGTGTTCCAGGGTCTCGCCCTTGATTTCATAGGCAATATGGGCTGAGCACTCGACGAACACCACCCGCCGCGCACGGCATTCCCCATCGGTGATCGTCGCGTCGGGCACCGCCACGGGATCGCTCGCCACCAGCCAGTCATTGACCACGCCCGGCGCCTGCCACACCCCGATGAACCCCGCCACCGCCAGGATCACTAGCCCCCCGAGATAGGAAAACACACCCGGCCATACCCCCGTCTTGCGAATCCGTATTTTCCGGTCAGGCAAGACTTGATTGAAGTCTGTCACGGTCTTTTTCTCTCGGCTCACAAGGCTCCTGAGACCGCATACTCCAGCTTTCCCGCCCTGTCTATGCACAGTCCGACGGCCCCTGCCCCCACGGCAGAACAACAACGTGCAGTGCCGATCAATCAGGCTGCGGGAGCCCCTGGACGCCGTGAAACTGGATTGCCGCAAACGGAAAAGGAGCCACGCGACACGGACCTCAACACCGGCAGGCGGCCGGCTTTCTCCACAGAATATACTGATCCGCTTGTAGCAGGAGCGTTCCATTTTTTCAGCCTCTTACGTCCAGATGGATAGAAACCTCTCTATAATTTTAAATCAATATTAAGGGCCGCGTCGATCGTTGGATCGACAGTGTTTGCGCTGCACAGCCATAATCCCTGATCGTGAGCCTTTTATCTCGAGTGAGACATGGCTCCCGCTCAGCAAGTCGATTTTAGCCGGTAGCGGAGCTCCAAATGTTCATTCGCATACTCGATTGCATCAGCACCGATCATAATCCGACGCTTGTTATCCTGGCGATTGTTGTCGCGCTCTTTTCGGGCTTTGCACTGTTCACCATCCTCGACCATGCCAGAGCGCGATCTGGACGTATGAAGATCGTTTGGGTATTTGTGGCTGCCTTCGCGGCGGGTGGCGGAATTTGGTCGACGCACTTCATCGCCATGCTGGGTTTTCAACCTGCTGCGTTTGTGAGCTACGATGTAGGTCTCACAGCGATTTCGGCCTTTTTTGCAATTGCCTTTGCCGCAACTGCGACGCCCCTGTTGCTGTCGCCTGGTCTTGTCAACGTTCTCGCGGGCGGTCTTCTTCTTAGCGCCGCAATTGGCATCATGCACTTCATCGGCATGAGGGCTTTGCTATTTGCCGGCACTTTCGAGTGGCATTTGCCTCTCGTTGCGCTTTCGATCTGCGCGGGCAGCTCACTGGTGATCGCGGCGACATTCGCTGGACGTCGACGTGCTTCGGTCGGATCTCGCCTTGCCGCGGGAACCTTATTCGGTGCAGCTATCTGCATATTGCATTTCACCGCAATGAGTGCCGCCCTTCTTCGGGCAGACCCGTCTCTCCGAGTTGCGGATGGGAGCCTGTCGGAATTTCTCCTCGGGCTCTCCATTGCCGTGGTCACAACATTGATCGTGATCTTCAGTCTGGTGACGATTATGTTTGATCGACGTGCTCATGACGCGACCGCTGACGCCCAACAGATGCGATGCATTCTCGAGGCCGCACAGATCGGCATCCTTGTTTGTCAGGATGATGAGGTCATCTCGGCAAACAAGGCATTCGAGCGGTTGGTGGGCTGTGAAGGGTCGAGTATCGAAGGTCGTGCCGTTGCCGACTTTTTTGAACTCCCGGCAGGCGCCAATCGTCACGCACCTCGCCTTTACGAGACTGAAGGACAGCTAAAGGCGACCAATGGGGTGCGGGTGGACGTAGCCCTCAACACGACACCGATCCTGTCGGGAGGCACGTTGCGACATCTCGTCGAAGTTCGCGATATTGGCGACCATAAACGTGCTCGTGAACGCTTGGACCACCTCGTGAACCATGACGAGTTGACGGGCCTTCCGAATCGAAGGTTGTTGCATGCTGAGCTCAAAAAAGAGGCGCTGTCCAATCAGGAGTTTGGGCTACTGTGGATCGATCTCGATCGTTTCAAGGAAGTTAATGACACGCATGGGCATGCGATCGGAGATGCTCTTCTCCACGCGGTGGCGCAACGCTTCCGTTCGGTTCTGGACGAACGGCATTTGCTTGCGCGTGTTGGTGGAGATGAGTTTGTCGTTCTGTTCAAGCACGCATCAAGACAAAGCGATCCCGCCAGCGCAGCTGAAAGCCTGCTGGAGGCAATGATTGATCCGATTGTGGTTGGCGGCCAAACGCTGGAAGTCGGAATTTCTATCGGTCTGGCAAGGTATCCTCACGACGCGAAGTCGGCAGACGCTTTGATGCGCCGAGCCGATTTGGCTCTTTATGAGGCGAAAAAGACCGGCCGCAGCCGCTACGCCGCCGCGTCGTGAGTCCCGCGTTGGCGCCACAAGGTCGGCAATCCGGCCCTGGCGGCCAAGGCTCCGCGGACTGCGTCCGTAGCCACCACGCCGAGATTGGCTTCGGGCCCGAGGCAACAAATCCTGCATCGTCGATGGATCGACGAAATCATAGCCAAGCATGATCACATCCGAGGGTCGCTTGGATCCTCAAGGTTTCGCGGAGGATCGGACGGATCTCGCGTCACTCAGCCCAGCATATCCCAGCACGCACGGGAAAGTTCAGCGATCAACGTTGCAGACGCCACGCGACCAGGCATGCCGTCAGGCATGGTCTTAGGAACATTGTCGGTCGTCGCGCTCATGATGTAGAGGGGAGCGCCGTCCTTGAAGACGATACCGGCATCCATCCATCCACGCTCTCCCCAGCCGGTCTTGTTGGCAACAGTCGTCAAGGTCGGGAGGTGTCCCGGGATCATGCTGCGATAGCGCTGCCACGTCAGGAAGCGCAGCGCCATTGCGCAATTTTCGGCATCCACACCAAGGCACTCTACAGCAGCCAGATCGCCGTTTGCTCCGGCGAGGATCAGATTGAGCAGAAGCACCTGATCGCTGGCCGTGGTGGTCGTCACCTGATCGAGTTCATGTTCCCGCTTCAATCCGACCGGCGGCAAGCGGGTACGATGGATTGTATTGTCCATTCCGATGCGGCGGCAATAATCGGTGAATTCGGGTATCTCGAAACCCTTCATGACCTCATAGGTGCAGATGTTGTCGCTGGTAATGATCATCTGCAGAATCGCATCCCTCATCGGGAAAGTCAGGCCGGGTGTCATATACTGACATACACCGGAAAGAATTCCTTCCTGCAGCTCCTTTTCGATGATGACGGGCTGCTCGAGATCCAGACGGTTCTCGGCAGCGGCGTGCAGTGCGGCCATCATCACCGATATCTTGCGAACGCTTGCCGATGGCAGGACTGCCGTACCATTGCGTGTCAACTCTTCTCCACCGGCCGCCAACCGGAGATGCCAGTAAACATCAAAACCCCGGCCTTCCGACAAAGCCTGAAGCCGTCCTTCGAGTTCCGATATTTTCATCTCGCCGTCCACTTCCTGGAGATTGATCGCGGCAGATCACCGCGGTGGTCGTAAAGAAAGCCACCCGCCGACCGATTTCGGCGAGTGGTTGATTGGAATGCCACAGCTGCATCATTGCCGATGGATTTGAGGCAGATGCTATTTTGCCTTCCAGACGTGCCAGGCCCTGACCCGGTCCATGGCCCACACTTTGTAGCCTCGGACATCCGACGCCGCCGCATCCACGATCGGGGTGTAGTAGAGACCGAAGATCGGCAGGTCCTTGACCATCAAAGCATGGATCTGTTTGAACAGTGCCAGCCGCTTTGCCGTGTCGGTCTCCCTCATGGCCTCGATATTCAGTGCCATGGCCTCCTTGCTCTCCCACTGGAGAGTGGGATCCTTCGCCTTGTCGCCGATGAGACCCGCATATCTCAGGCTCGGATCGGCAAGCGGCGAAAAGCCGAACGACTGCAGCTGGAACTTGCCGGCGAGAAAGTTCTCGAGTTGCGCCGCCCAGTCCAGGATGTCCAGTTGCGCATTCATGCCGACGCTGGTCAGCATGGCCTGTATCAGGACCGCATTGTCATACATGCCGGGATAGCGCGTATTGGTCTGGATCTTGATCGGCTGCCCCTTGTAACCCGCCTCCTTCAGCAAAGCCTTTGCGGCCTCGGGATCGTATGACGGCCAATTGAGGAACGCATCGTCAAAATAGGCGCTGGACTGCGCAACGGCGGAGGGGTTGTAATTCGCAAGGCCCGCTGTCTTGACTTCGGCGATCTGCTTCAGGTCGATCGATTGAGCGATCGCGCGGCGCATTCGGACGTCGGAAAGCAGCGGATCCTTGGTCTGTACCATCAGGGCCGTAAACGACAGGCTAGGCGAGTATACGATCTGGGCGCCCTTGCCCTTCAGGTCATCCATATGTGTGGCCGGCACGGTTTGCATGACATCGACCTGCCCAGCCAGCAGAGCCGCTTCCGCCGACGACTTGTCGGAAATAAGCACGAACCGCGCTGTATCGACATTCACCGTGCGGTCGCCGCTATAGCCGCTGCCCGGCGCCTTGGACGGCTTGTAGCGATCGAAGCGATCCAGAACGATCTGCTGCTCCTTCTTCCATTCCTTCAGCTTAAATGGCCCGCTGCCGATGGCCGAATTGGCAATCCACTTGTCGTCGGGCCCGACATTCTTGGGACTTGCCGCCCACACGTTACAGGCAATGCTCGCTATGCGGATCAGGAACATGCCGCTTGGCTGGTCCAGTTTGAAGACCACCGTCCTGTCGTCAGGAGCCTCGACTGCCACAACCTTGAAGCCCTGCGATCCGTCGAAATTCGGAACGCAGACCCACGGATTGTCGGTCTTGGCGGTGTTCATACGCCTGTCCCACAGCCATTTGACGTCTGCGGCGCGAACGCCATCGCCGTTGTGGTAGAGGATGTCCGGGCGAAGATGGAAAGTGTAGACCGTCTTGTCGGCAGAAATGTCCCAGGAATCGGCGAGAGCCGGCCCGACGGACAGGTCGTCGCGATAGGCAACCAGCTGTTCGTAGATATGGTTAAGGACGGTGTCGGTATTGGCGTCGCGGCGGCTGGCATCAAGGCTGCGGATGTCGGAATTCAATGCGATCGTCAACGTGCCGCCTTTCTGTGGCGCCTGCGCAAACGTCATATCCGGCAATAGTATAAGTGCGGCAGCGGCTGCCATGCGTAAACAGGTTCTCATCGTGAACTCCCGGGTTGATATGTTCAGGCAATCCGTTTTCAAAGACTGCGACCGCGAAGGTCGCCGAGGATTTTCGCAAAGAAATTCTTCACCAGGGGCATCATCGTTTCATCGTCGTGGGCAATACCGGGCACGACATCGAAGGTCACGTTCACGCCCGCCTTTTCGAAGCTGTTCTTCAGGGAGACGATACGATCGACGCGATCGACGCCCGCGATGTTGGCGTCTTCCATCCACCATCGATCGGTCGGCTTCACCGTGATTTCCCAGGTGTTGTGATCGTCGCCGCCGATGATCATGTGAACGGGTATCTGCCGCAGGGCATCGAGATCGAGAGGCTTGCCGAAGACGCTCTCGAAATTGCGGGTTCCGACCCAGAAATCCCGATCTGGATCGATGCGCGTAACGGTGCCGGGTCCGCCGATGGAGGCGGCAAGGATCTGCTCCGGATGCAGATAGAGGAAGCGGTGGGTGAACTGCCCGCCGCCGGAGAAGCCGTACATCATCACCTTGTCGCCGGCGATGCGATAGCGCTCCTTCATCTCGGCGATCATGTCGATCATCACCGCGTCATAATGCAGGTCGCCGTAGCGGATCATCTTGTAGCTGTTGATATCGCCCGGGCGGGCAATGCTTGCGGGAAACAGCGGGCTCAGGATGATGACGCCGTTTGCCTCCGCAAAGTCGGCAAACGCATTCCTGTATCCTTCCATGTGCCGCTCGGTACCGTGCACCACGACCAGCAACGGATAGGTCTTGTCGGAATCCTCGTCGTAGTCTTCCGGCACATAGGCGCAATAGGGGAATCGCTGATCGAACCGGGAGGCATACGCGATCGTCGCCCCGAAGTCATAAAAGGTTAGCTTCTTTCCGTTGCCGAAAATCTTCCGCATTCATATACCCCTTTATTTCTTGATTAAGGCGAGCCTATATCGCGATCTGCGATCGCACAATGGGAATTTTTACGGAGAATACGAAATTTGCGATTTAAGAATTTAACCGTTTATTTTTAATATCTTAATGCAGACTCTCCCTCTCGTTTCCATCTTAAACTGCGGGCAACCAAAAGAAAATCACGGGAGTTTTCGCGAGAATTGATTGTGCGATCGCAAATCGCGCTGTACTACTGGGCGACATTCCCCATTCGATCCTCGGAAAGACGCTGTTTATGGATCCATTCAACCGCGCAGATATAACGCTCGCGAACTGGCGTACGCGACCCTATTCCTCCTGGTCATTTCAGAATGCATCCGAGATCGTTCCCTCGGCGATCATCACAAGCCGGCGCATCCGGGAAGATAGAGAACTGCCTCTGGGGTCGTTGGCGGATCTGCCGATTGCCGGGCTCGGCCGGCGGGCGATATCGCTCGAGACGTTCTTGACGGACACCCATAGCGATGCCCTGGTCGTCATGCGCAAGGGCGAGATCACTGCCGAATGGTATGCTCCACATTGCGATCCGGTCCGGCCGCATATGATCTTCTCGATCTCCAAGTCGATCACGGCTCTGATTGCCGGCGTGCTGATCGAACAGGGGCTGATGAAGCTCTCCGATGGCATAGCAGATATCCTGCCGGGCGCGCGCGGATCGGCTTACGGCGACGCTACGGTCGAGCAGTTGCTCAACATGAGCGTCAGCCTGGATTTTGCGGAGGATTACCTCGACCTGACCGGCGCCTTCGATCGCTATCGCCGCGCCATGTTGTGGAACCCGGAAAAGCCGTCGGATCCGGCGCCGGACCTCAAGTCCTTCCTCTGCACCATCCCCAGGGGGCCGCATCCCCATGGCAGCATCCACGCCTATCATTCGCCGAACACGGATGTCGCAGGCATTCTGCTGGAGATTGCCTCTGGAAAGCGGTTTGCCGATCTGGTCGAGACCTATCTCTGGCAACCCCTGGTCGCCCATAGCGACGCCCATCTGACACTCGACAGGATTGGCAATGCACGGGCCTCCGCTGGTCTCTCGATGACCGCGCGCGATCTCGCCCGCATCGGAGAAATGGTGCGGCTCATGGGCAATGGCATCATCCCGGAACAATGGATAAAATCGATCTGGCAAGGCGGGAGCCGGCAGACCTGGGCCGCCGGCAACCAGGCCTGGCTCTTCTCGGAAGGAAGCTATCGCTCCTACTGGTATTCGACCGGCACCGGTGCGCTCGCCGCCATCGGCATTCACGGCCAATGGCTGTGGATCGATCCGAAGACGGAGACCGTGATCGTACGGCTCTCTTCCGAACCCGGGCCAGTCGACGACGATCTCGACCATGCGGTCATCCGCATGCTGATGGCGGTTGCAGCCGCCGAATAACGCAATGCGATGGAGAAGTCCGTGGAGCAGATCAGACCCTTTCCCTTTATCGAAATCAGCGGATCCCCCGTCGAGCGCGGGAGAATGTACGGCGAACAGGCCCGCGAGCGCGTCCGGCTATCGAGCGAACTCTACCGCGAGCAGCTCGGGAGGCTCGGCTTCAGCCGGGAAAAAGTCGTCGAGCTCGTCGAGAATTTCCCGCCCGCCATCCGCGATTGGGCGCCGGAACTGGTGGACGAGATGCATGGCATTGCGCAAGGCGCCGGGCTGGATTTCACGTCGGTCTTCCTCATCAACGCCCGCACCGAACTGCTGCAGGTCGCCCGCCGCGGCCTGAGCTTCAAGGATAGCGAAAAGGACGGATGCACCGGCGTCGTGGTGATGCCGAAAGCGGCGCGCGACGGCGCGCTCATCCACGCCCAGAACTGGGACTGGCGGGCGGAATGCGCAGAGACCGCCGTCGTGGTCAGGGTGCTTCAAGCGGATGGACCGGATATCCTGATGTTCACGGAGGCCGGCGGCCTGATGCGCAGCGGCTTCAATTCGAACGGAATGACAATCACCGCCAATTATCTGGAATCGGATCGGGACTACAAAACGCTTGGCGTTCCCCTGCCCTTCATCCGACGCAAGGCGCTGGCATCGCAGCATTTCGCCCAGGCGATCCGCACCATCGCGACAACCCCGAAATCCGGCTCCAACAACGTCATTCTCAGCGCCAAAGAAGGCGTCGCCATCGACTTCGAATGCGCACCCGACGAAGTATTTCCGCTCTATCCCGAAAACGGGCTGATCGTTCATGCCAACCACTGGCAAAGCCCCGTGGCACTTTCCAAGCTGCGCGAAGCCGGCCTGAACAACGTTCCCGACAGCCTCTACCGCGATCTCCGGGTGCGTGAAATCCTGGCGGAAAAGACTGGCGACATCACCGCGGAAGACGTCAAGACAGCCCTGTTCGATACATTCGGCGCGCCTTATGCGGTCTGCCGGCCGGCGATCAAGAACGAGGTCGGCAACCTCTCCGCCACGGTCGCGATGATCGTCTGCCAGCCGGACAAGGGTTTGATGGAAGTGGCCCCGTTGCCGGCGACCAACAGCCGTTTCATCCAGTATGAGCTCAAGATGGATAAAGGTCAGCGGGCGGCATCAACGGATCGTAGCGTCACCTGATTTCAAGTCGTCGATTTCAATCAGCAGCCCGGCACAACCTGTGCGCCGGGCTGCCTTTCGTTTATCGCTTCGAGGCGAGCGTCGCTTCGGCAAGATCGAGCGCGGCGACAAGACGATCGCAGGCGAGATCAATCGTTTCCCGCGTCCAGATCAAGGGTGGCGCCATGATGATTGTGTCGTCCACCACCCGCACCATCAGCCCGCCCGCAATCGCATGGTCACGCACCAGCGTTGCGGCCGAACCGCCCGGCTGGAACCGTGCGCGGGTCTTCTTGTCCTTGACGATCTCGATCGCCGCCATCAATCCGACCGAACGGGTCTCGCCGACGAGCGGATGGCCGCCGAGCCGCTTGCCAAGCTGCTCGCTGAGATAAGGACCGGTCTCGGACCGGACGCGCTCCACCAACCCCTCGCTCTCGATGATTTCGAGGTTCTTGAGTGCTACGGCGCAGCATACCGGATGGCCGGCATAGGTGTAGCCGTGATAGAATTCGCCGCCCTTTTCCACCAGCGTCTCGGCGATCCGGTCGCCAACAAACAGCGCCGAAAGCGGCTGATAACCTGACGTCAGAGCCTTGGCGGTGGTGATCGTGTCGGCCTTGATGCCGAAGGTCGTGGCGGCGAACCACTCGCCGGTGCGGCCGTAACCGGTGATCACCTCGTCGAGCATCAGCAGGATGTCGTATTTCTCGCAGATACGCTGGACCTCCGGCCAATAGCTCGCCGGCGGGATCTTCACGCCGCCCGCCCCCATGACCGGTTCGCCGATGAAGGCTGCAACCTTGTCGGCACCGGCGGCAAGGATCGCATCCTCCACCGCACGCGCCGCCCGCAGGCCGAAATCATGATCGCTTTCGCCCGGCAGGGCCAGATCGAAGGCGTAGGGCGCCATGACGTGGACAATGTTCGGCACGGCGCCGCCGAGCTGCTTGTGCATGTCGGGCATGCCGCCGAGCGACGCGCCGGCGATCGTCGAACCGTGATAGCCGTAGTTGCGGGAGATGACGATATTCTTCTCCGGCTTGCCTTCCAGCGCCCAGTAATGGCGAACGAGGCGCAGCGCCGTGTCGTTGGCTTCCGAGCCCGATGAGCCGTAGAAGACCTGGTTCATGTTCGGCGGTGCGAGCTCCGCCAGTTTGGCGGAAAGCTGCACCGGCGCAGGCGTCGTGCACTTGAAGAACGAGTTGTAGAACGGTAGTTCCCGCATCTGCGCGGAGGCAGCGTCGGCCAGCTCCTCGCGGCCGTAGCCGACATTGAGGCACCAGAGGCCTGCCATCCCGTCAAGAATCTCGTTTCCTTCCGCATCATAGATGAAAGGCCCCTCGCCCCGCACGATCATCCGCGCGCCCTTGGCACGCAAATCCTTGTGATCGGTGAAGGGATGGAGGAAATGGGTCGAATCGATCCGCTGAAGCTCCGCCAGCGAGTATTTCTGGATATTCATCACTATTGTCCTTTATCCGAGTTTGATGTCCATCAGGCTCAGAAAGGCGAAGGTGGAGAATATCCGATACGTGCGCAGAGACGCAGCAGGTCGGCATAAAGCGTCCGCGCCGATGGCGTGGAAACGAAATCGTCCCTGAGAATAACGTACCTCGGCATTGGTCAGTCCCGAATGCGGCCGTGCCGCCAGTAGCCCATGAGATTGACGAGCGTGCGATCGACGCCCCGATCCTTGATCAGCAGATTGCGGATGATCCGCACGGCATCGGCCTCGCCCGCCACCCAGCCATAGAAGCTGCCGTCGCTGGTATCGGCGCGCTCCCAAAGCGAATCCCTGTCGACATCAATCTCGGCGAGTTCCGGGACAGCGATCGATCCGATCGCACCCTGCGGCAGCCGGACTTTTGCCGCAGCGTCGATCATCAGAGCTCCATAGGGAGCGAGTTCTGCCGCCGCTTCGGACTGGACCATCCAATGGACATCGAGACTGGGCCACCGCGGAAGCGGCAGTCGGTCTCCCGCATCCGGCACCTCGAAGAAAGCCTGTGTCATCGGTGGATCGGGAAGCTCGGAAAGCTCCTCCAGAATACCGATCGCCGCAGGGACGGCCGTCAGGTCCGCGATCAGCAGGACGATGCGCACGCCTGCCGGAGGTTTCCACTCGTAACCCTGGTTGCCTGCGAGATGGTCCCGGTTCGGGGCCGAGATCTGGACGGGATCTCCGAGATCGGCATGTGCGGCCCAGCGGGATGCGGGTCCGTTGTCTCCGTGCAGAACGAAATCGATATCGACTTCGCAGGCATCGGCACGCAGATACCGGATCGTGTAGGTGCGCATCGGCACGCGTTCGCCAGGCGGCAGGACCTTGTAGAGTTCGTACCAGTCCGGGCGATGCGGGATGGCCGGAGGCAAGCCATCCTGTTTCGGAAAGAAGATCTTGATGCGCTGGTCCGGCGCAAGCGTCGCCATGTGCCTGACCTGCGGACCGGCGAAGGTCAGCCGCACCATGTTGGGAGACAGGATCTCGCGTCGCGCCAGCGAGACATCGAAAATCCGGTAGGGCGTCGTGATCGTCATGGTCATGCGCGCCGCCCTTCCTGCATGCGGTCGGCGATTTCGCGGATAGTGGCAACCCGTTCCGCATTGGAAGACGCGATCCGACCGTCGCGGTGCCAGAAGCTGTTTTCGAAACCGACCCTCACCTTGCCTCCGGCCGCAAGAGCCGCTGCGAGGCAGTCCGTTTCGCCGCGGCCGAAGGCGCAGACCATCCAGTCGGGCGGCTGCGAAAACTGCAGGGCAGCATCGAGAAACGGCTCCAGATCCTGGGGGCTGCTTTCCTGATCGACCGCATAACGTCCAAGCACATAGATGACCGAAAGCCGCGAGGTCGAAGTCAGGTGACGCGCCTGAAATTCAGCAAGGCGCAGTACGTCAACAGCGTCGTAGAGGATATGCTGGACGGAGATGCCCTCGCTCTTGCACCCGCTATAGAAATCGACCGCCCTCGCCTCGTCACCACCTTCCGGGAAGATCTCCCGAAGCGCAACCGAAACGAAGGCCGGTTTCAGTGCGCGGACTAGTGCGATCTGTTCCTCGGGCGTGTAGATACCTACCGCTTCCGTCGAGATCTGGACGAGCATGTCGGGCACGCGTTCGCGCAGACGCGAGACGAGATCGGCATAAAGACCGATGTCGAGGCTGTGGCCTCCCTCAGCATCGCGCACATGTGCATGAATGGCATCGGCGCCTGCCGCGAAACATGCAGCGGCGGTCCCGACGATTTCGTCGGCAGTCATCGGCAGCGACGGATGGTCGGCCTTTGTCCGACGAGCGCCGGTCGGCGCCACCATGATGCGCGGCAATTCCTGTGAATGGATCACTCCGCAACCTCGCTCTTGCCGGACAGGGGAGTGTCATCGAGCGCCTTCAGAAGGGCAATAAGCAGTCGATCTCGCCGCGCACCGAGTTCTTCTATGCTGCGGCCGGCCGCTTCCTGCATGACCCCATCGATCAGCAGGGACTGAACGTCTTCCGTCAGCGATGGATTGCCGAGCGAGCGCCAGCGCGCTTCCTGTGCCGGACCGAGATGTTTGAGATAATGGGCGATGCCGCCCTCGCCGCCGCCAAGATGATATAGCATATGCGGACCGTCGATCGCCCAGCGCAGACCCGGCCCGAAGCGGATGGCCCGGTCCACGTCCTCGACGCTGGCGATCCCCTCGGCGACGATATGGACCGCCTCGCGCCAGAGCGCCGCCGTCATACGGTTCGCGACATGGCCTGCGGCCTCCCGGGTGATGCGGATGGGAGCTTTGCCGAGCCGTTCGAAGAACCGGTAGACGGCTGCCTGCGCCTCCGGGCTGCTTTTCGGCCCTGCCACGATCTCCACCAGCGGCAGGAGATGCGGCGGGTTGAAGGGATGCGCGACGACAATCCGCTCCGCCTCCGCACCTCCTGCCTGCAGTTCGCTTGGCTGAAAAGAGGACGTGCTCGAACCGATCACCACGTCGGAAGGCGTAAGATCGGTGATCCGTTTCAGGAGCGCCTGCTTGAGGGGCAATTTTTCCGGCGCATTCTCCTGGACATAGTCGCAGCCGGCCAGGACCTCTTCGAGGTTGCCGGAGAAAAACAGAGCATCCGTCGCTACCGGCGCGACTGATCCGACCTGACGTAGATCCTCAAGTGCGTTTCCGACAACCTTTTCCAGCCGGACAGCGCCTTCGGGATCAGTGTCGTAGACCCGTACTTCCAGGCCGCGGCTGAGGAAAAATGCCGCCCAGGCGCCGCCGATCAGGCCGGCGCCGACAATCGCGACCGTTTCGATGTTCTCGGATCGGAAGCGGCCAACACCTGCGCTCATAACAATCCTTCCGCCTTGAGTTCATCCGTCACGTCGACAATAGCGGCACGCACAAGATCGGCAATCGTGGCCATGTCTTCGGTCGTGGTGATAAACGGCGGCGAGAGCGCCAGCACGTCAGAATTCGGCAAGGCCCGCAGCAGCAGCCGATGACGGCGGGCGGCAAGCGAAACCCGCCCGGCGATCTTGGCGGAAGCCTCGAAGGAGCGCTTCTGCGTCTTATCCACCACCAGTTCGATACCCATCATGAAACCGGTACTTCTGATATCGCCGACAATGTCGAGATCGAGCAGCCGGTCGTCGAAGGTCTTGCGGAACACCGGCGCCATTTCGGCGACACGCTCTACGAGGTTCTCGCGTTCGAGGATATCAAGGTTCGCCATGGCGGCGGCGGCACAGGTCGGATGACCGGAATAGGTGAAGCCATGCGCGAAAGCCCGGCCGTCATCGGCGACGGTTTCGAACACGTCCCAGATCTTTTCCCCGACCAGGACCGCCGAAAGCGGCAGATATCCGCTGGTCAGGCCCTTGGCGGCCAGGATCAGGTCCGGCTTGATCTCGTACAGGTGGGAGGCAAACCAGCGGCCCAGGCGGCCGAAGCCCGTGATCACCTCGTCGGCGACCATCCGCACGTCGTATCTGTCGAGAACCTTGCGGATTTCCTGGAAATAACCCTTCGGCGGCGGAAGGACACCACCAGTACCCATGACTGGCTCCGCGATAAAGCCGGCAACCGTATCCGGCCCCTCGGCAAGGATCATCTCTTCGATCTCCTTCGCCAGATAGGCGGAATAGGCCTCTTCGGTCGCAAAGCCGCGGGCCGGCGCATCGCGATAGAGATCGGGCCGCGAGACATGGCGGGCGAAATCGATCGGCAGGCCGAAATACTGGTGCACCATCGGCACTCCGGAGAGGCTGCCTGAGGCGACCGAAACTCCATGATACGCATAGGCCCGCGAAATGATTTTCCGCTTCTCGGGCTTGCCCCGGCAGATATTGTAGGACCACAGCATCTTTACCGCCGTGTCGTTCGCGTCCGATCCCGACGATCCATAGAAGACCCGGCGCATGTTCGCCGGCGCAAGGGCAAGCAGCCGCTCGGAAAGGCGGATGACCGGTTCGTTGGCGATCGTGTTGAAGGTGTGGAAATAGGGAAGCGACAACGACTGGGCGTGGATCGCATCCGAAATTTCTTTGCGACCATACCCGACATTGACGCACCACAACCCGGCGGCGCCATCGAGGTATTCGACCCCGTCAGTATCACGGATCCGGCATCCGTTCGCCGAGGACATGACCAGGGCGCCGTTGACCTTCTGGTCCCTGATGGAGGTGAATGGATGGAAAAACCCCTCCCGATCCCGGTCCGCCAGGCTCATGTTTCCGTTCGAGACGGCATTCGTGCCCGCCGTATCCATATGCTTCAACCCCAATCCTGTTTGACGACGGCCAGATGAACCGCCGAAACTCATCTACGTCGACGATATATCGCGATCGCAGATCGCACAATATGTAAGATGGAGAATTCGTTGCGCTGCCGCGACAGCCGGCATACTTCTTTGATATGGATATACATTTCCGCGGCATTGATTTCCGTAGATCGCCGAAAATACGTTTGGAGCCTGCGAAAACTGCCGGTCGGCACCTAAAGATCGACGACGAGGTTTCCAATCGGCCGGGTGCTGCAGGCAAGCACATATCCCTCCTGCTTTTCCTCGCCGCTGAGCGCTGTACGCTCGGGATCGGCGCAGTTCGCCGCAAGTATCCAGTCGCCCGAAACGACACGGCAGCGGCAGGTCCCGCAGATACCTGCCTCGCAATCGGCATGCACCGGAATGTTCATGGCTCGCGCAATATCGAGGAGTGTTTCTGGGCTTTTGCCTTCGGCAACAATGCCGCTTTTCCGGAAATTTACCCGATATGGCAAAACCTCCTCTTCCACGGTTGCCGTCAGGTCGGAACCGAAGCTTTCCTCAAGATAGGTAGCATCGGGTGCAAGTTCCCGATGCATCGCTCTTGCCGCCTGCCGAAAGCCGTCAGGCCCGCAGCAAAAGGTCACGCGATCGCGGATATCAGGGCAAATGTCCGCAAGCATAATCTCATTGAGGCGTCCCTTGTAAGATGGGGACGAAGGACCATCGATCGAGGTCACGCCGGGGGAAGTCAAATTCCAGGAGAGCTTCAACCTGTCTCCCATCTGCCGCTTCAGGAGAAGCAGTTCCTCTGTAAAGGGCAGATCTTCGGTGCTGCGAGCACTGTGATGGAAGACGACATCATGAGGCAGATCGAGGTCGACAACATACCGCAGCATGGCGATCATCGGCGTGATGCCGCTGCCGGCCGACACCATCAGCAGCGAGCGTTTCTCGCCCGCCGCAGCGAGATGAAACCGTCCATGCGGTCCAAGACCGAGCAGCCGGTCACCGACCTTCAGATTGTCATGCAGCCAGTTGGAAACGCGACCTCCACGGACCCGTTTCACGCTGACGGCAATATGATGCGGCCGGGACGGCGAGGACGAAATCGTATAGCTGCGGCGTACCGGAACGCCGCCGATCTCCAGCTGAAGCGTGATGAACTGGCCAGGCAGATGGTCGATCACGGCACCATCCTCCGCCTTGAACCGAAAGCTCCGCATGTCTGCCGTTTCAGCCACGATGCCGGTGCAGATCAGCGGGATCGGCCCCGATCTCCGCGCCGCTTCCTGCTTCACGGACCTCCGGATTCGGTCCATGTCCGGTGGCGGGCGAAGCCTGACGGGCTCCTTGCGGGAGAGGATTTCGACGGCGTCTTCCCCGAAAATGCGTCCCGCTCGGCGCGGGACGAGAAACTGCCCAAAATAGGGTTTTCCGTCCTCCCCCCGGCGCCGTTTCGCGAGCGTCGCCAAGGGCTCCCGATCGGTGCGCGCCTCCCCGCTTTGCGGGTCGAGCGTCGTTACCACGCAGCGATCGCAGCCGCCGGCGACATCGAATTCGACCCCGCCGATACGGATCGATCCCCAACCATCCTCGTCGAACGGTAGCGTTCCCGAAACAACGACATTGGGCCGGAAACAGGCCATCTCGGCCGGCGTCTCCAGATACTCGTTCAAGTCGTCGACAGAGGATTTGCCGATCAGCAGAAGCGGTGCGGTATCGGCAAAGCTGACGGCATGGCCGGGCTTCAAGGCGAGAGGCCGGTACGTTTGCGGCCCCTTCAGCACGAGCCGGCAGGAGTGGCCGAGAAAGCGCGAGAGCCAGTCGGCCGCAGGGTCGCCGGCATCGAGGACGGCAATCTCGTCGCCCCATACGCGCGCCGCCCAATTGCCAGTCTGGCGAAGCGCCATGCGGGAAAAGACGTATGGCCTGGCTTCCGGGCCCATCAGGATGATCTCGTCACCGTCGATCAGGCAGCGCAGCGTCAGCAAGGCGGGAAATTCTCGGGAAGTCAGGCACTCCCCCGAAAGATCGGTCACCATCATGGTCCGATCATCGGCCAGGCCCTCCGGCTCGACCCATGCGGAAAAGGCGTCGATCGCTGAACCGGATTTCAGCGGATAGAGATGCAGGCTTTCGATCCGGATCGTTGGCGCAGGCATGGCCGCCTCACATCGAATAGGCGGTCTTCACATTCGTATAGAATTCCTTCGCATAGGCGCCCTGCTCCCGCGGGCCATAGCTCGACCCTCGAATACCACCGAATGGTACATGGTAGTCGACGCCGGCAGTCGGCACGTTGACCATCACCATGCCGCTGCGCGCATGCCGTTTGAAGTGCTCGGCATGTTTGATCGACGTCGTCGCAATGCCCGCGGAAAGGCCGAATTCCGTGTCGCTGGCGACCTGCAGCGCCTCGTCGTAGTGCTTGACGCGAATGACCGCCGCGACCGGCCCAAAAACTTCTTCCCGATTGATGCGCATATCGTTCGTCGTTGCGGAGAAAAGGGCGGGCTGAAGGAAAAAGCCCTGCGTATCGCGCTTCAACAACTCGCCGCCGGTCTCGAGAATGCCGCCCTCGTTCCGCGCAATCTCGATATAGTTCAGGTCCTGCTCGAACTGACGCTTGTCGACGACGGGCCCGATCTCCGTTTCGGGGCGGAGTGCATGCCCGACGTTCAGCCTTGAGATCCGTGTTTTCAGCGCGGCCAGAAAACGG
Source organism: Neorhizobium tomejilense (assembly GCA_002968845.1). Lineage (GTDB taxonomy): Bacteria > Pseudomonadota > Alphaproteobacteria > Rhizobiales > Rhizobiaceae > Neorhizobium > Neorhizobium tomejilense. Next base: position 207,954 of record PVBG01000004.1, read on the forward strand.
TCGTGAATGCCGTCCGTCACGATGATGCGGCTGGACGCCGTGCAGCGCTGGCCGGTCGAAAAGAACGATCCGTTGGCGACCGCCTCGACCGCGACATCGAGATCTGCATCGTCCAGCACGACGAAGGGGTTCTTGCCGCCCATTTCCGCCTGCACCTTGGCACCGCGCGCCGCGACGGCCGCCACCACTGCGCGACCGACTCCGGCCGAACCGGTAAAGGACACCGCGTCGATATCCCGGTGATCGAGGATTGCCTGCCCAACGATGCGCCCGGCCCCCATCACCAGGTTGAGGACGCCGGCGGGCAGCCCCGCGCGATGCAGAATATCAACCAGTTCCCAGGCGCAGCCGGGCACCAGTTCCGCAGGCTTGAAGACCACGGTATTGCCGTAGGCAAGTGCCGGCGCGATCTTCCAGGCAGGGATGGCGATCGGAAAATTCCAGGGCGTGATGATGCCGATGACGCCGACCGGCTCGCGCGTCACCTCTACCTTGATGCCCAGGCGCACCGAAGGCAACACGTCGCCCGGATTTCTGAGCGCCTCGCCCGCCATGTATTTGAACACCATCCCAGCGCGGGCCACTTCGCCCCGCCCCTCGGGCAGCGTCTTGCCCTCTTCCCGGCTGAGCAGTCGTCCCAGTTCCTCCTCGCGCGCCAGAATTTCGGCTGCTGCCTTGTCGAGGACGTTGAAGCGTTGTTGCGGGGTGGCGAGCGCCCAGCCGGGAAGGGCGCTGCGGGCCGCGGCGACCGCTGCATCCACGGCTGCAGCGTCGCCGGTTGAGTAGAGACCGATGACATCAGATAGGTCGGAGGGATTGATATTTTCCACTGCCTGAACCGAGGAGATCCATTCGCCGCCGATGATGTTGGGCTTCGCCTCGTTGTGCGATCTCATCGCTTGTCACTCCCGCTGGAAATTGAACCACGGCATTTCACGATGCCGCTTGGCTTTTCGAGAAACCATCCATATAGTGCGATCACAGATCACGCAACATCCCATAAGATAAAGAGGAATTAAGCTTCATAAACACATGTAAATGCATCATAAATTTTATGACATCGATCGCCTGGCAAAGATAAAACTCGCAAGAAGGACTTCTGAATGAACCTCACCGATTGGCACAGGACTGCCCGCTCCCTCAGCCTTGGCAACCGCGCGGTGATCGGCGGTCGACAGGTCGAGGCGCGGTCAGGGCAAGGTTTTGCATCCGTCAATCCAGCCACGGGAGAGACGCTCGCCGAGGTCGCCGCGGGCGATGCCGAGGATATCGACGCAGCGGTAGCATCCGCCCGGAATTCCTTCGAAAGCGGCGCCTGGAGCCGGCGCGCACCCGTGGAACGCAAGAAGGTCCTGCTGCGCCTCGCCGAACTCATGCGCGCCGAATTGACCGAACTCGCCGCCATGGAGAGCGTGGACATGGGCAAGCTCGTTCGCGATGCCGCCGGCAACGACATCCCGGCTGCCATCAATATCCTTCAGTGGCATGCGGAAGAGGCGGACAAGGTCTATGATGAAATGGCGCCCTTGCCGGAAGGCAACGCGGCCCTTATCCGCCGCGTACCACTGGGTGTCGTGGGCGCGGTCGTGCCTTGGAATTTCCCGCTCAACATGGCGATCTGGAAATGCGCGCCGGCGCTTGCCGCCGGCAACAGCGTCGTCCTCAAGCCAGCGGAGCAATCTCCGTTCACGGCGCTCCGGCTCGCCCAGTTGGCACTCGATGCCGGCCTGCCCGAAGGGGTTCTCAATGTCGTGCCCGGTTTCGGCGAAACGGCCGGCCAGGCGCTGGGCCGTCATATGGATGTGGACTGCCTCGCCTTTACGGGATCGACTGCAGTCGGCAAACTCTTCCTGAAATATGCCGGCGAATCCAACATGAAGCAGGTCTGGCTCGAATGCGGCGGCAAATCGCCCGTCATCGTTTTCCCGGACTGCGGTGACCTGGAAGCCGCAGCTGATCAGGTATCAAGCGGTATCTTCTATAACCAGGGTCAGGTCTGCTCCGCCTCCTCGCGTCTCCTCGTCCATCAATCGATCGAAAAGACGTTTATCGATCTTCTGCTGAAACGCCTGCCGGCCTACCAGCCGGGAGACCCTCTTGATCCGAAGTCCGGCCTTGGCGCCATGGTCGAGGCCAAGCATGCCTCCAATGTAATGCGGTTCATCGACGAGGGGCGGCGGGAGGCCACGTTGGTGGCGGGAGGCAAGGCTGTCACCATCGGCGGCAAGGGCAGCTTCATCGAGCCGACCATCTTTGCCGACGTAAAGCCGGATTCGACCATCGCCCGGGACGAGATTTTCGGGCCGGTTCTGTCGGTCATACGCTTCTCGGAAGAGGACGAGGCGATCCACATCGCCAACGACAGCATCTATGGCCTCGCAGCATCAGTCTTCACCGACGACCTGTCGCGTGCCCATCGGGTCTCCGCGCGACTGACAGCCGGAGTCGTGGCGGTCAACGTGGTCGATCCGGTCAGCCCGGCGGTTCCCTTCGGCGGGTTCAAGCAGTCCGGCTCGGGTCGCGACCTGTCGCGCCACGCCATCGAGAAATACACCGCTTTGAAGACCACCTGGATCCGTTATCGGTGCTAACGTGCAAGGCGGACAGGGTTTCATGGGAGAAAGTAGGAAGAGAATGGACATTGCCGGTGCATTGAAATGGCTTGAGGCGCATCCCGAAATCGAAAGCGTACGGGCGGCGGTCTGTGACCTGAACGGCATCATGCGTGGCAAGCGTCTTCCGCGCGACCAGGCCGAAAAGGCATTGGCAGGCGGCTTGAGAATGCCGCTCTCGGTCCCGGGCCTCGATATCTGGGGCAAGGACATAGCGGGCAATCCCATGGTGTTCGAGACGGGCGATGCCGATGGCTGCTGTGACTGGACGGGCCGCGCCGTGATGCCGATGAACTGGCTCGCCCGGCCGACAGCCATGCTGCCGGTCTGGCTTGCCGACGAGCATGGCGTTCCTTTTCTCGGCGATCCGCGCCGCGCACTGGCCACCGTGCTGGCCGGTTATGCCGAACTGGGCCTGACGCCGGTGACGGCGACGGAACTCGAGTTCTACCTGGTCGATCCCAACGCGGATCTGCCGCTTGGGCCCCTTTCCCCTGCCACCGGCCGGCGCCTCGACAGTGCTGCAGCCATGGATATGGACGAGGTCGATCAGTTCGAAGCCTTTATCGACGATGTCTACGTCGCCTGCCATGAGCAGGGCATCCCGGCCGATACGACGATCGCCGAAAACGGCATCGGTCAGTTCGAGATCAATCTCAACCACACATCCGATGCTCTTCAGGCAGCGGACGACGCCCTGTTCTTCAAACGTACCGTCAAAGGTATCGCGCGCAAGCATGGGCTGGCGGCCTGCTTCATGGCGAAACCCTACGGCCATCATTCAGGCAGCGGGTTCCATATCCATTTCAGCCTGCTCGACCGAGAGGGCAATAACGTCTTCGACAATGGCGGAGACGAAGGAACCGAGATGATGCGGCATGCGATCGGCGGCATGCTGGCGGCGATGGCTGAAAGCACCCTGATCTTTGCCCCGCACTACAATTCCTATCGCCGGCTGCGGCCGAACTCCTACGCCCCGACCGCGGTCGCCTGGGGTTACGAAAACCGCATGGTCGCAATTCGCATCCCCGGGGGAAGCCACAAGGCGCGTCGCATCGAACATCGGGTCGCAGGCGCCGACGCCAACCCCTATCTGGTGATGGCGGCGGTTCTCGGAGCGGCATTGATCGGCATCCGCAAGCAGCTTTCTCCGGGGGAGCCGCGTAGCGGCGACGCATACGGCAAGGATCTCGAAAAACTGCCTCTCGACTGGCATTCGGCCATCAATGCCTTCGAGGTGGGACAGCATGCCGCGGAGATATTTTCTCCTGTCCTGCGGTCTGGACTGGTGGCCTGCAAGCGACAGGAGCTCGAAGCCTTCGCCACCCAGATCACCCAGTTCGAATATCGCACCTATCTCGAGACGGCCTGAGATATCATCCCCGCCTTGCGAACAATCACGATCGCAGATCGCACAATTTTGCCGGGATGACATGGTTGTCCCGGTGACATCAGCCGGCTAACAGTTTAGAAAAACAATAAAAGACGAGGTTTAAGGTCGCAGCCCATCAGGCGGGCGCGGCAACAACAACACGGGAAGTAAGATGGCTAAAAAGCAGCAGTTCGGTCTTTCGGCGGTCGAAGTCGAACCCCTTCACGAGAAAGTCTATGCGGAAATCGTCCGTGCCCTCGTGTCTGGACGGTTCGAGCCGGGCCAGAAGCTGACGTCCCGCAAGCTTGCACAGGAACTGGGCACAAGCGACATGCCGGTTCGGGCCGCGCTAATGCGCCTGCAGGCCCAGCAGGCGCTGCGCCCCCTGCCGAACGGTAGTCTCGAAGTGCCACAGATCACCGCTTCCGAATTTGCCCAGCTGATGGATGCCCGCACCGTTGTGGAAGGTGCCGCGACCGAGCGCGCCGCTTCGATCATCAACGGCAACAATCTGCGCACGATCCGCAAGCTCAGCGAAGAGCTAACCAATGCGGCGCGAGCCGGCGATATCGACCGTTACCTTGCCGCCAACTACGATTTCAAATTCACCATTTACCGCCACTGTGGCAACGCGCCGCTGCTCTTCCTCATCGAGACATTGTGGATGCAGATCGGCCCTTTTCTCCGCCGTTATTCCGGCAGCTTCGACGGGGCCCTCTCGGGCATCCTGGAAATCGACTATCATGAGGATGCACTCGAAGCGCTGGAGAAGGGTGACGGACCAAAAGCCCGTGGGGCCATCGTGCGCGATATCAGCGAAGGGGCTGCCTATCTGCTGAAGCATGCAGAGTTTGCCGCGGGCTAAAACTGCTGACTTCTTTTTGAGAAAACTTGGCAGATACCCACTTTGACAAAAAATATTATCATTTATCTTCAGTAATTTAAACTGCATCTCCTTCTCGTTTTCGCATGCGTATTGCGCGATCGAAGATCGCAATATATTAAAGCCAACAACGATCTGCGAATGTCAGACATGGGAACAGAGAACATGGAATCTGTCTGCGAAATCGATGATTTCGTCAGGCCGCTCGCGCGGCCCGGCGATTGCCCTGATGCAGGAGCGAACTATGTCGCGGCGGGCCTGGGAGGCGTAAGACGATGATCCGCTTCCTGGCTGGCCGCCTCGCTTCGGCAATTCCCACCCTCTTCATCGCCTCTACCGCTGTTTTCGTCATGATGCGGATGATCCCCGGCGATCCGGCATCGATGATGCTCGGCGATCTGGCAACGGCCGAGCAACTCGCCGCGCTCCGCAGCAAGATGGGCTTCGATAGCTCGATCGTCTTCCAGTACCTGATCTGGCTGGGCAACATCCTCACCGGCGATTTCGGCACGTCGATCGGCACCGGCGACCCGGTTCTGCCGATGATACTGGAGCGGTTCGGCGTATCTGCAACGATCGTCGTCGTCGCCGTCTTTTTCGCCTCGCTGATCGCGGTGCCGGCGGGCATGATCGCCGCCTGGCGGCAGCACAGTCTTGCGGATATCGGCGTCGTCGCGACGTCCACACTTCTCCTGTCCATACCAAGCTTCTGGCTGGGGCTGATGATCCTCCTCTTTTTCGGCCTTTGGCTGAGATGGTTCCCGATCATCGGCTACGTGTCGTTCAGCGAAGATTTCGGCACCGCGCTCATGTATATTTTCATGCCGGTGCTGACCCTGGTCCTGGTCGAACTCGGTGCCATCGTCCGCATGGCGCGCGCCGCGACCATCGAGGTCGCCCGGCTGGAATATATCACCCATGCACGCGCCAAAGGGCTCAGCGAGAGCGCCGTCATGTGGCGGCATGCGTTCAAGAACGCTTTTGCGCCGACCTGGACCCTGATCGGGCTGATTCTTGGCGGGCTGCTCGGGGGCATTGCCGTCACAGAGACGGTATTTACCATTCCCGGCCTCGGTCGGCTGCTGATCGATGCCATCTATGCTCGCGACTATCCCGTTGTGCAGGGATGCATCCTGTTCATCAGCACGATCTACATTCTCGTCAATCTCATGGTTGACCTGCTTTATCCGATCTTCGATCCGAGAGTTACGCAATGACCGCCATGTCCCTTCGCCTCCCTCGCCGCGGCGTGAGTGCCGCCATCGGCGGAACGATCGTGGTGCTGCTGGTGCTGCTGGCGGTCGGCGGGCCGCTGATCTCACCTTACGATCCGCTGAAGCTCGACCTTCTCGCGCGCATGAAAGCGCCGGGAACAACCGGCCACCTGCTCGGCACCGACGAGTTCGGGCGCGACATTCTGAGCCGACTGATGTATGGCGCGCGCACCAGCGCCTGGATCGCGTTTGCGACCGTAACCTTCGCGATCGCCTTCGGCCTCGTCTTTGGCGTGCTTGCCGGCTTTTACCGCGGCGCCAGCGACCGGGTGATCATGATGTTCAACGACGCCCTTCTCGCCTTTCCGGGCCTGCTCCTGGCGCTCGGGATCATGGCCGTGACCGGAGCCAGCCGCGAAGCGATCGTCGTGGCGCTCGGGCTTGCCTATATGCCAGCCGTCGTGCGCGTCGTCCGGGCGAGTGTGATGTCGATCCGCGAGCGCGAATATATCGAGGCGTCGCATGTGATGGGCAACAGCGAGATCGTGACGATGATCCGCCACGTACTGCCCAATTGCGTCGCACCCGTCACCGTGCTCGCGACCACCATGGTCGGTTGGGTGATCCTGTCGGAAAGCGCCCTCTCCTTCCTGGGTCTCGGCGTGCCGCCGCCGGCGCCGAGCTGGGGCAACATGCTGGCGAGCGCCAGGCCCTTCATCACCCAGGCACCCTATCTCATCGTGCTTCCCGGCCTTTGCATCGCGCTGACGCTGCTCGGCATCAACATGCTGGGCGATGCGGTGCGCGACTGGCTCGACCCCAAGATGCAGGGCTGAGAAAAATGACCGAAGATAACCAAAAAACAGCCGTCATCGCCGCGAAAAACCTCTCCGTCAGTGTCAGGGGTCTGGCCCGGGTCGTCGACGGGCTTGATTTTGCGATCGAGCCTGGGGGCATGCTGGCATTGGTCGGCGAGTCCGGCTCCGGCAAGACGATGGCGGCGCGGTCCATCCTTGGCCTGCTGCCGTCACCTTTGGCCGTCACGCCGGAAAGCAGCATCCGCTTTCATGGCAGGGAACTTGTCGGAGCCGCATCGAAATCGATGCGGGATATTCGCGGCGCCCGGATCGGCATGGTCTTCCAGGAGCCGATGGTGTCGCTCAATCCGTCGATGACGATCGGCGACCAGATGGCCGAGGGCCTCGCCCTGCATCGAAAACTAGGCAAGGCCGAGATCCGCGACCGCTGCCTTGTCATGCTGGAGCGCATCCAGATCCAGAATCCGACACGCTGCCTGTCCGCCTATCCGCACGAGTTTTCCGGTGGCATGCGCCAGCGCATCATGCTGGCATCAGTCATGCTTCTGAAGCCGGAACTGCTCATCGCCGACGAGCCGACAACCGCGCTCGACACGCTGGTGCAGCGCGACGTCCTCGACCTGATGGCGGAGCTGACCCGGGAGAACGGCACGGCGGTCCTGCTGATCAGCCATGACCTCGGCATGGTGTCCCATTACGTGCGCGATGTCGTGGTTATGCACAAGGGCAAGGCGGTCGAACAGGGCCGCAGCTTCGACGTACTTTCCGCACCCAGGCATGAATATACCCGCAGGCTCGTCGATGCACTTCCGCGACGAGCCGCAGGCGGCACAAGAAATGTCACCCAGCAGCAGCAGCCGCTGGTCGAGATCCGCGACCTGACCATCGATTATCCCGGCCGGCGCAATTTCCTGAAGCCGACTGAACCGAAGCGGGCCGTCGATGGCGTCGATCTGTCGATCGGACGCGGGGAGACCCTCGCGCTTGTCGGCGGTTCGGGCTCGGGAAAGACCACGCTCGGCCGGGCGATCGTAGGCCTGGTTGGCATAACCGACGGGACGATATCCTTCGGCGGCGAAAAGATCGAAACCGGCAACAGCGGCCTAGCGCGAAAACAGCGCCGCGATATCCAGATCATCTTCCAGGACCCCTATTCCTCGCTCGACCCCCGCCAGAGGGTCGGAGACATTGTCGGGGAGCCGCTGAAGCTCGAAAAGGACATGTCAGCTGCGGCACGCCGCGAGCGGGTGCTGGAGGTGTTTTCCGAGGTCGGGCTCGATACCGCGTTCCTGCGCCGGTTGCCGCACCAACTTTCAGGAGGCCAGCGCCAACGTGTCGCGATCGCCCGGGCGATCGTCCGCCGGCCGGCCTTCGTCGTGGCCGATGAACCGGTTTCGGCACTCGATATGACGGTGCAGAAGCAGATCTTGAAACTCGTCCGCGACCTGCAGGAGCGCTACGGCTTTGCATGCCTCTTCGTCTCGCATGATCTCGGGGCGGTGGAACAGGTCGCCGATCGCGTCGCCGTCATGCAGAACGGCCGTATCGTCGAAATCGGCGAGCGCGATGACATCTTCGACCGGCCGAAGCACGAATACACTCGGCGGCTGCTCGACGCGGCTATGCTGCTCGACCGCAAGTTCGACGGTGCAAAGGGCGCGGCCTGACCGCCGCCTGGATAACACCTTTCCTGCCCGGCAAAGGCATAACGAACCGGCCCGATCTCCTCGATCGAACGAAGCCTTTGGGAGGAACCCAAATGACCAGCCATACCTTCACACGCGCAGACATCAATCTATCGAACTGGCGTGCGCGCCCCTATTCGACCTGGTCGTTTCAGAGCGTATCGGAATTCGTCCCTTCGGCCGTGATCCGCAGCGCGCGCAAGCAGGAACGGCCGGCGCTTGATCTTGGCCACTTCGCCAACCTCGAGGTGAGCAACCTGACCGACGAGACCGTAGGGCTTGAGGATTTTCTCCAAGAGAGCGAAAGCGACGCCCTGGTCATCATGCGGGACGGCGATATCATTGCCGAATGGCAGGCCGATCATTTTGATCCCGACAGACCGCATATCATCTTTTCAATCTCCAAATCGGTCACCGGCTTACTTGCCGGAATCCTCATCGACCGCGGATCCCTTTGCCCCGACGAACCGGTTTCCACCTATGTTCCGGATGCTCTGGGCTCGGCCTATGGCGACCTCAAGATCAGAGACCTCCTGACCATGACCGTCGCCGTCGACTTCAGCGAAGCCTACCTCGACAAGAGTGGCGACTACGACCGCTATCGGCGCGCCATGCTCTGGAACCCCGAACGTCCGGACGAGCCTACGCCGACCCTGCGCGAGCTTCTGTGCTCGCTGCCGCGCGCCGCGCACGAGCACGGAACGCACCATGCCTATCGCTCCCCGAATGCCGACATGGCCGCACTCGTTATCGAGGCCGCCAGTGGGCAGCGGTATGCCGAGCTGCTGGAAGCCGCAATCTGGAAGCCGATGGGCGCATATTCCGACGCGTTCCTGACGATAGACCGTGCCGGCAATGCGCGATCGTCGGGCGGCCTTTCGATGACCGCCCGCGATCTCGCACGCCTTGGCGAACTGGTCCGAACCGGCGGTAACGGCATCTTGCCGAGGCGGCTGGTCGATGAACTCTGGGAGGGCGGCAATCGCGACGTCTGGGCGTCGGGCGAGCAGCGCCTGCTTTATCCGGGCGGCAGCTATCGATATTTCTGGTACGAGACCGGCACTGGCGCCCTTACCGGCATGGGCATTCACGGTCAGCAGGTCTGGATCGACCGCACGTCGAAAACAGTCATCGTGCGTCTGGCATCCGAAGCGCTTCCCGTCAACGACAGGCTCGATCAGAAGGTCATCGCCGTGATGAAGGCGGTCTCTGCGGCCTGAAGCTCTTTCTGAACGGCAACCCTCAGGGTAGTCCGGCCCAAGAAAACTTCGTAGACTATCGCGAACAGCAGACTTTTCGAACGAAAGCGTTCCCGTATGTCGCGACGGAATCGTCGGGTACGGCCCTGTTCTGCTTAAGGTCATTCGTCAGCCGGGCCGCGAACTGGCCATCCGTGAACGTGCGGTCGAGCGTTATCGCAAACCATCCGTTGGTCGCGAGGTAGGCAGAAAGAGGAGGTGTTCCGGCACCAAATCGAACCGCCGAAGAAATCGGCAATTCATCCTCAATTTCAGTCGCTTAGCGCGGTCGTCATCCTCCGGGCATTTCCCGGATTGTGGACCGCCTCATAAGCGTATTCGCGGTCTTAGATTGTGGGCAAGGCACTTTATTTCTGTTGGAGTTGTCACCGATCAGTAGCCTCCGCTCTCATCCCTCGTTCTGGGGTTCTGCTGGAGTAGTCAAGGAAGATGTAAAAGCCAACCGACGAGCATTATCCAATTGAACGCGCAGGAGTGCATCCTGATAGCGTTGGTGTTTAAAATACCAAGACGAGATACCTGAAGCGGTGATTGCTGCGCCTGTTACCCAAAGCCAGAATATCTGGTCCAACTCACGAGATATTCGCTCCAGCAGCATCTTGAGGTCAGAGCTTTGTGTGTCAGCGTTTGCCTTGGCCCTGCGCGCCTCGAAACGTTTCTTATGGGCCACCTCATTCGCCGCAGCTAGCTCTTGATAGGCTTCGATAGCGGTTTGCGCTTTTGAGGCATTATTCACGTTTTCGGGCTTTTTGGCTTCCGTGATCAGATCGTTTACCCTTGCAATTTCCACGCCCAGTTTTGCCTGATCGTTGTCAAGGTCATCCAGCAGAGCATCGAGTTCATTAGCGACTTGGTTATAGCTGGTCATCCCTCTGTCCATCTGAACTGAGTTGTCGCGCAGCGACCATACGCAAAATACCAGCAACACGATCCCGCCTAGAGTGGCGAATTTGTAGAGGTTGTCAGTCGGTAGTTGCGGGATCATTGGGGCTCCTTGCGGCGACTTCTATCGGTTCCTTGTGACCGGCCAAGAAAGCCTATCAAGGTATGCTAGCTCTGCCATCAGCTTCCGTTGACTTATTGAAAAATGGCCAAAAAAATGCGAGGGGTCGAACTCGATAGTAGTGGAAGCGCTTCCCCCGTACCCCTTCCGGTTCACTTGCGGCCTCCGTTTAATCCGCTCCTCCAGCGGACTATCCGGTTTCGACGGTTCTACGGCAAGCCGTGCAGCTTCCACCCCGAGCCTATCGAACTCTGCGTCAATTCGTGGATAAGCCTTCATCGCTTCGGCGCGAGTAGCCCCGAGGAAACGCTTAAATTCACCTTGATCTGGGAGATTGCAGACTGCCGTTGGTATCCGCCTACGATACTGCCAAGTTTCGGCTTTGGTCTGCCGAGCGTACTTCAATACAAGCCCTATTGTGGACCTCCGGTGGACCGGAATGTGTACCGAAGGGACCCGCTAGGTCCTGAAATAATTGAGAAAATTGAATTTCTCTAAATGGAATGGTGCCCAGAAGAGGACTCGAACCTCCACACCCTTTCGGGTACCAGCACCTGAAGCTGGCGCGTCTACCAATTCCGCCATCTGGGCGACGGAGAGCCATGTACGGGTGTGACCTTCCCCTGTCAACTGGCTTTTTGAAGTTTCCGCGCCCGTCGCCAAAAAACCTTCACGGATCTGTCACGGGCGGCCTCAGCTCTCGCCGTCTTCCTTCGCCTTGCGGTCCAGGTGGCCGAGGTCGCGGTCCGGGTCGATCATGTCGCGCACCCGCTGCTTCAACTCCTTGGGCCCGGGAAACCCGCCGTCCCGCTTGCGTTCCCAAATGAGCTCGCCATTCACCTGGATCTCGAAATTGCCGCCGGTGCCGGGGATCAGCGCCACTTCGCCGAGCGCGTCGCCGAAGGTCTGCAACAACTCCTGTGCCATCCAGCCGGCCCTGAGCAGCCAATTGCACTGGGTGCAATAGAGAATCGTAATGCGCGGCTTTTCCATCATGTTTCGCCTTCTACCCTAGTCAATTCGGTCTCACAATAATGTCAACTGGAATGGTCAAGTTTTTGAACGCAGGCACCTCGACAGAAGGAGCGCGAACGTCAATTTGGGGCTGCAGCAACGATAGTCGCGTCGTTTTCATAAAATGAGGTCCCATGGCTCTTCAATCCACCACCCGCTCCCGCCTGATCATTCCGGCGCTTGCCCCCGTTTATACCTCCGCCCATGAGATCGTCGAGACGATCCTGCGCGTGACGGCCGGCGTGCTGCTGGTCACCCACGGTTTCGGCAAGATCACCAACCCGTTCGGCGCAGCGGGCATGGTGGAAAGCCTCGGCTTCTATCCGGGCGTCTTCTGGTCGCCGCTGCTCGCCGCGACGGAATTTTTTGGCGGCATCCTCGTTGCCATCGGCCTCTTCACCCGCCCGGCTTCCTTCGCGGCGATGATCGTGCTTCTGGTCACCGTTTATTTCCACGGCATCGCACAGAACCAGGGTCTCGCCGGCGCTGAAAAATCCATTCTCTGGGCGGCGATCTTCCTGTTCTTCGCCCTGCGCGGCGGCAATAGCCAGTCGGTCGACGCCCGCCTCGGCCGGACGTTCTAATCTCGCTATCAGGGCTGAGCCTCTTTCGGGGTTCAGCCTTTTCCTTCGAGCACCAGCCGTACGACTGTGCCGAGATCGGCCTCGGCAAACCCAAGCGCCGCCGCATTCTCGAAGCTGGCGCGTGCCGCCTCGATGGCCGGCGTTGCGACGCCAAGGCCGCGGGCAAGATCGAGAACAACCCCCATGTCCTTCAGCACGCCGGAGACCGGAAAGCCGACTGCCTCGGTCTCTCCGAGTATGACCGGAAGCCGGGACCGCATGGCCGGGCTCGCCGCCGGGCTGCCGGACAGGATCTCGATCATCTTGTCGCGCCCGAGCCCCGCCTTGCCGCCAAGCTCGACGGCTTCCTTCATGATCTGCCACAGCCCCATCAGCATCATGTTGTTGACGAGCTTGGCGGACGCGCCGTCGCCCAGCGTCCCGACATGGTGAATCCTGTTTGAGAGACTTTCCGCGACCGGCAGGAAACGCCGAAAATCCTTCTCCGCGCCGCCGATATAAAGGCCGACCGTGCCCGCCAGCAGCATTTCCGGCCCGCCGGAGATCGGTGCGTCGAGAAGCGCCGCACCCGCCCTGCCCATGGCATCGTGATGGGCGCGCAGCGTCTCGGGGCTCACCGTGCTGGTATCGACGATCAGCTTGCCGGTGAGATCGGCGGCGGTGAGTTCACCGAGCATCGCGTGCACCGCTGCATCGTCGAGCAGTGCCAGGATGACGATATCCGAAGCATCGAGAAGTGCAGCCAGGTCGACTGAGGCAGAGATTCCAAGGGCCGTCGCCGTCTCGGGCGCAAGGCCGCTGCGTGTCCATCCCGCCACCGCAAAGCCCTGCGTTGCAAGGCGCTTGGCCATGGCGCTGCCCATCCGGCCGAGGCCGACGATACCAACCCGCTCTTTTGTCATGCGTTGATCCTGCTCATATCGTTGCTGCCGGAGTTAAAGCAGAACATGCCGGCCTCGTCTTCTTCATTTTGCATTGCGGGAGGCTCAAGGAATATTTCATATTCGACATGCGTAATCTGAGGGAGCCCGGACGGAAGATGAGCGAAATATTCGAGGGCGGCTGCTTCTGCGGCAAAGTGCGTTATCGCATGCATGGGCGGCCGATGTTCATCCATTGCTGCCATTGCACCGACTGCCAGCAGCAGACGGGCGGCGCCTTTGCGATCAATGCGCTGATCGAAGCCGACCGGGTGGAGATCACGGAGAGCCAGCCGGTCGCAGTGGCCATGAAGACCGATAGCGGCCTGCCCCACGATATCTACCGCTGCCCGCAATGCCAGACAGCGGTCTGGAGCGACTACGGCCGGCGCCAATGGATGCTGTTCGTCCGGGTCCAGACGCTCGAAAGGCGCTCCGAATTCTCCCCGGACGTGCATATATTCACCCGCTCGAAAGTCGCCTGGGTGGGCCTGCCGGAAGGCGCCAATGTCTTTGAGAACTATTACAGCTCCAAGGCGATGTGGCCGGCAGAAAGCGTCGCGCGGCGTGAGACCGCCCGGATCAAGGCCGGGGCGGAACGCTGAAACACGAGAAGGCAGCCGGAGGAGACGACATGGCGAGCGAACGCGAAAAGATGGCGGCCGGCGAATGGTATTGCTGCCTCGATCCGGAACTCGATGCGCTGAGGGACAAGGCGCGGATGGCCGTGCATGCGCATAACACCATGTCGCCCGCCGAGCGGGGTGCTATGGCACCTCTCCTGCGCATGCTGTTCGGCGCGGCGCCCGACGCGTTTCTGGAAGCGCCCTTCCACTGCGCCTACGGCTTCAACGTCTTTCTTGGGCAAGGCGTCTATCTGAATGCCGGCTGCACGATCCTCGACACCGCACCGGTCACGATCGGTGCCCGTTCGATGCTGGGGCCGGGCGTCCAGCTCTATTGCGCCGATCACCACCGCGACCCCGCCCTGCGCGCCGAAGGTCTTGAGATCGGCCGCCCGATCAGCATTGGCGCCGACGTCTGGATTGGTGGCGGCGCGATCGTTTTAGGCGGCATCACGATCGGCGACGGAGCGATCGTCGGGGCGGGCTCCGTCGTCACGCGGGACGTGCCGCCGGGCGCCACGGTCGTGGGAAATCCGGCGAGGTCGATCACGCCGCGCGGCTGATTTCGAAACATCTCCGCGCGTAAAGATTGGATTCAGCATTTTTTGGTAATTTTCCGTTAGCAATTCCTGTCGGGGTTTATTGACGGCGGGGGCGGCCGTCTTTGTTGTCTTGCGTACGGGTTTCAAAATGCGTTTATCGGCTGTGCCAGCACTCCTCGTCACCTGCCTCGCCTTGGCGGGCTGCGCCTCGGCATCCGGTCCGGACGAGCTGGTCGCCGGCGTCGCCACCCAAGAGAAGACAGGCTCGGTCGATCTGCCCGCCGCCCCCGTCCCGGCGGTCGGTGTCGGCAAGACCGCGCGGATCGGCGCGCCGCAAGCGCCCCAGCAGCAGACCTTACCGCAGCAGCAGGAGATCGCCTGGAACGGCGCGATGCCGGCGCCGCAGGCCTTCGTGCGGGAAACGACGGTCGGTATGCCGCTTCCCGCCGAGCGGCCGGTCGCCATGCTGGTGCCCGACCAGCCGGCGCTGGAAACCGTACCCCGCCGGGGGCGCCTGCAGATCTACAGCCGCCAGTTCCGCGATGCCAAGCCGATCAATTTCGGTAGGGTTTCGCCGAGAAGCTATCCGGTGCACGGCGTCGACGTGTCGCGCTGGCAGGGCGACATCGACTGGGCAAAGCTTCGCACCCAGGGCGCCAACTTCGCCTATATCAAGGCCACCGATGGCGGCGACCATCTCGATCCGATGTTCAGGACCAATTGGAGAAGAGCCAAGGAGGCGGGCATCAGGCGCGGCGCCTACCATTTCTTCTACTGGTGCCGCACTGCCGGCGAACAGGCCGACTGGTTCATCCGCAATGTGCCCCGCGATCCGGACGCGCTGCCGCCGGTGATCGACGTCGAATGGAACGGCGAGTCGAGTTGCAAGGCGAAACTCTCCCGCGCCCGGGTGCTCGAAAAGATGCAGGTCTTCATGGACAAGCTGGAGCGCTATTACGGCCAGCGGCCGATCATCTACACGGCGCCGGACTTCTACGAGGACAACCTCTCGGGCGAGCTGCTCAACTATCCGTTCTGGCTGCGCGCCGTTGCCCAACATCCTTCCAAGGTCTATCCGGGCCGCAGGTGGCTGTTCTGGCAATATTCCGGCTCCGGCCTGTCGCACGGCGTCGACGGCAAGATCGACCTCAATGTCTTCCACGGCTCGGAAGAGCAGTGGCACAACTGGGCCTCGCCGCGCATGACGATCGCACAGAATTAAAAGCCGACAACGAGGCCGGCGAAAGAACAAGCGCGCAGGGCCTGTGAAACCGGCCCCGCGCGCTCCCTGGAGGTTACATCAATGCGGCCGGATTACAGCCGTGCCTCGAGGACGAGGTTGAACGGCGTTGCCATCGCCCGCCGAAAGCGGGTGAAACCGGCCTTGTAGAAAATCTCCCGCAGCCTTGCTTCGCCGGCTTGCGCGCCGAGCACCATGTGGCCGCCGTCGGAAATCGCATGGGCGCAGCAGATCGTCGTCGATGCGGCGTAATACATGCGGGCGACGGGCGAGATGTTGTCGTCGACGCGGTCGTTGGCGAAGGGCTCGACGAGCATCACCGTACCATCCGGCGCAAGCGTTCTCGCCGCATGCCGGGCTGCCGCCAACGGGTCGCCCATGTCGTGCAGGCAGTCGAAGAAGCAGATCAGGTCATAACCCTTGCCGGGGTAGTTTTCGGCGCGCGCCGTCTCGAACGCGACCCGTCCGCTGACGCCCGCGTCTGCGGCGATCCTGCGGCCTTCGTCGAGGGATACCCGATGCGTATCGAAGCCACGGAAACGCGAAGCCGGGAAAGCCTGCGCCATCAGCACCGTGGAGTGACCATGGCCGCAGCCGACATCCGCCACCGAGGCGCCGGCCTTCAGCTTGTCGACCACGCCATCGAGGGCCGGCAGCCATTCCGGGACCAGGCTTGCCTTGTAGGCATTGCGATAGAGCGAGGCGACGCCGCAATAAAGCCGGCCGTCATGGTCGCCCCAGGGAATGCCGGAACCCTTGCGAAAGGCCTCCAGCGCCTTTTCCTCGTCCGACCACATGGAAGCCGGCACGCCCCAGGCGGCGGCGAGGAAGACCGGGCTATCCTCGTTGGCAAGCACCAGCGCCTGTTCCGGGGTAAGTTCGAAGCTGTCGCTGACGGCATGAAACAGAACATAACCCCCGGCAACCTGCGAATTCAGCCACTCGCGGATGTAACGCTCGGCGCAGCCGGTGCGGCTTGCCAGCTCGTGGGCACTGAGCGGTCCGGCCCCGGCCATCGCCTTATAGAGGCCGAGACGGTGGCCGATACTGACCATGACCCCTCCGTACCCCGCCGACAGATCGCCGATGGCGCGGGAAACGATCGCGTCCAGCTTGGCCGGATCGATCTCGTTTGTCTTGACGTAGTCCATATTGCTATCTCCTGTTCCTTCATCGGAAGTTGACGATGGCAAAGGATCGCAGGTCCGAACCGGTTCGGGCAGAGCGGGAAAATCCACAATCGGGCCGTTTGCGCCATTCTCAGGCTCGGTGTACGGATTTGATCATTGGAGGGATCGTTAATGCCGCGCAAGACGACCGGGACAAGTTTGAAGCCGCTGCATGTGAGCCTGGTGGCCATTCCCGACGCCGTGGTCTCGACGCTGAGCGGCGTCTTCGACGTGATGAACGCCTTTTCCGTCCTGCCGCCGCCGGACGTTGCGATAACCCGCCCGTTCGAAGTGCAGATCGTGGGCATAGAGGCCGGGCCGCTGACCCTCGCGAGCCTGGTGCCGGTCACGGTCCAGCGCAGCATCGCCACGCTCGAGGCGACCGATATCGTCATCGTTCCGTCGATCCTGCTGAGGCCAGACGGCTGGCGGAAAGGCCGTTATCCGGAGCTGATCGACTGGGTAAACCGGATGCATGCGGGCGGCGCGCTGATATGTTCGGCCTGTTCGGGCATTTTCCTGCTGGCCGAGACCGGCCTCTTCGACGGCGCCGATGCGACCGTGCATTTCGGTTATGCCGATGCCTTCGCGGCCGCCTTTCCGCAGGTGCCGATCCATCCCGAACGGGTGCTGGTGGTTTCCGGACGGCGCGAGGAGCTGATCAGCTCGGGTGCATCGATGACCTGGCACGATCTCGTTCTCTACCTCATCGCGCGCCATATGGGCGCCGCCGCCGCCCGATCGATCGCGCGCTTCTTCGCGCTGCAATGGCATCAGGACGGGCTCGCCCCCTATATCGTCTTCGAAGGCCGCAAGGACCATGGCGACACGGCGATCCAGACGGCACAGGATTGGGTCGCAACCCACTTTTCCGTGGCAAACCCGCTCGAGGAGATGATCCTGCGGGCCGGTCTTACCGGACGCACGTTCAAGCGTCGGTTCACGGCTGCAGCAGGTGTCAGCCCGATCGCCTACGTACAGCGCCTGAGGATCGAGGAGGCCAAGCGCCGGCTGGAGGGGACGGAAGCTTCGGTCGACGAGATCAGCTGGCAGGTCGGTTATGAAGAGCCCGCCTTCTTCCGCCGTCTGTTCAAGCGTGTCACGGGCCTGGCACCCGGCGCCTACCGGCGGCGTTTCCAAATCCCGGATTTTGCGCGCTCGGACAAGAATACCTGACGACCGAAGCCCCGGCCGGCAGCTCTCACCCCATCATTGACCCAGGGCGTCGAGCGCCCGTCCGAGGCTCCGGAATATCCTCGCATCCTCCGACTGCGCCACGTTGAAGCGCAGGAAGCTGCCGGCGTTCTGGGAGAGGCTGAATGCGTTGCCGGGCGCCAGCACGATATTGTCGGCAAGGCAGGCGCGCGCCACATCCGCCGCCTCTATCCCGTTCGGAAGCCTGCACCAGAGAAACAGGCCGGCGCGCGGCTGCAGCCAGGGCGTGATGCCAAGCGTTGCAAGACGCCCCGTCGTCGCCTCCATTGCCCGCGACAGCCTGACGCGCAGTTCTTCCAGATGTTTCCGGTAGCTGCCATCGGTCAACAGCAGCAATACGAGCTCGGAGGACAGCCGGCCCGCCGCGAAGCTCGTGGCGATCTTCAGGTCGACCAGACCCTCGATCCATTCCCGCTTGGCGGCGATGAAGCCGCAGCGTACCGAAGCCGACAGCGTCTTCGAAAAGCTGCCGATATGCACCACCCGGTCGAGCCCGTCGAAGGCGGCCAGACGCGGCGCCGGCTCATGCTCCAGATCGGCGAAGATATCGTCCTCTATGACCGTCAGCCCGGCCCGGTCGGCGAGTTTCAGGAGCCGATGCGCTACAACCGGCGAAAGCGTCGCGCCGGTCGGATTGTGGATCGCCGAATTGGTGATGTAGAGCCGCGGCTTGTGCTCCTCGATCGCCTTTCCGAATGCCTCGATATCCGGCCCGGCCGGTGTCATCGGCACGCCGACGACTTTTGCGCGATGCGCACGCAGCAGGGCGTGGAAATTGAAATAGCATGGATCGTCGACCAGAACCGCATCGCCCGGCTCGATCAGAAAACGGCAGAGAAGGTCGATGGCATGGGTGCCGGATTCGGTGAGGATGATCTGGTCCGGAGCCGCCGGTATGCCGTGCTCGCTCATCCGGCGGGAGAGAAGTTGCCGCAGCTGCGGCGAGCCGAGCGGCGTGCCGTAGTCCGACAAGACCCGGTCCTCGCTGCGCGACAGGCTGCGCAAAGCCCTTCGGATCGCCACCTCCGGCATCCAGGAGGACGGCAGCCAGCCGCAGCCGGGCTTCAACAGGTCGCCATCCTCCAGCGCCTGGCGCGATACCCAGAACGGATCGATTGCCCGGTCGAGCTTCGGGCCGATCTCGGAGAGCGACAGCGGTGCCAGCGGACTCGAGACGTAGAAACCCGACCCCGGTCGGGAGCGGATCAACCCTTCCGCGGCCAGCCGCTCATAGGCCTCCACGACGGTCGAGACGGAGACATGCATCGCCTTGGCGAACGCACGCACCGAAGGAAGCCGTGCGCCGGGCACCAGTCCGCGTCCGGCGATGCGGCTGCGGATTTCCGCCATGACGGCGCCGATACGCTGGCCGCCACCCTTCTGTTCCGCCCTTGCATCCACCGTACTGCTCCACAAACCATAACAGTTTCTGGAAATTGTATCGCATTGTCTCTGGTGCCGCCATGGCTTCCGGCCGATAGCGGGAAAATACCCAAGGAATGCCTGCGATGAACGTCCAAGGGAGGCGCTCAAGGGCAAGGCTTGGAAATCAGGAGACTTCGATGAACAACACGACAAGCGGCTGGATCAGTGGTTTCGTTGGCGTTTTGATCTTCAGCGGGTCGCTTCCCGCTACCCGCATTGCCGTTGCGGATTTCGATCCGCTGTTCCTGACCGTGGCGCGGGCCACGATCGCCGGGCTGCTCGCCATATGCCTGCTGCTGGCCTTTCGCGAAAGACGCCCGGCACGCTCCGATCTCCTGCCGCTCGCCATCGTTTCGCTCGGCGTCGTCATCGGTTTTCCGCTGCTGACGGCGCTGGCGCTGAAACATATCACCTCGGCTCACTCCATCGTGTTCGTCGGCCTGCTGCCGCTGTCGACGGCGATCTTCGGGGTGCTGAGGGGCGGCGAACGCCCGAAGGCCGTCTTCTGGCTGTTCTCCTGCCTCGGCAGCGCCATCGTCGCCGGCTTCGCGCTGTTTCAGGAAGAGGCCGTCTCCTCGATCGGCGATCTCCTGATGCTGGGGGCGATCATCGCCTGCGGGCTCGGTTATGCGGAAGGCGCCAGCCTGTCGCGCAAACTCGGCGGATGGCAGGTCATCTCCTGGGCGCTGGCACTTTCCCTGCCTGTGATGCTGACCGTGTCGATCGCCGTGATGCCGGTCTCCCTGCCCGATCTCGACAGCACGTCCTGGTTTGGTCTTGGCTATGTCTCGCTGTTCAGCATGCTGATCGGATTCATCTTCTGGTATCGCGGCCTGGCGCTCGGCGGCATTGCCGGGGTAAGCCAACTGCAGCTTCTTCAGCCCTTTTTCGGCCTGGTTCTGGCCGCCGCACTTCTCGGCGAAAAGGTCAGTCTGGGCATGTTCGCCGCGACGCTTGCGGTGGTTGCCTGCGTGGCAGGCGCCAAGAGATTTGCCCGTTAATTCGGCACGACCTGCTTGCGGCGTTCACGAATTCGGGAACCAAACGCGTACCGAGGCATTATCCGGCTGCAGAAGGAGGAAGCAAGCATGACTTTTGATCCCAATGACAGAAAGTTCGAGACCCGTGATCCGGACCTCCGGGCCACTGAAGTCCGGAGCAGCACCTCTTCGTGGGTACCGTGGGTAGCCGTGATCGCCGTCATTCTGGTCGGCGCTTTCGTATGGTCGCAGATGGGCGGTTCCTCGACCGATCCGCAGACTACATCTTCGACCAACCCGCCGGTAACCGACAACACCACGTCGTCCCCTGCACCGGCTCCGATGACCCCGGCAGCTCCGCCGGCTAACAATGCCACTCCGGCAACTCCGCCGGCTGGCGGCGCGACTGGCGGCACCGGCACGCAGCCGTAAGCCTCGCGCTCGAGAGATCAACAAAGCCGCCCGCTTTCGAAGCGGGCGGCTTTTCTGTTGGTGCAATCAAAGCTCGATCTCGCCCGGCGCCGGCTGCGGCCAGCGCTGTAGAGCCTGCCGCCCGACCTCGGTGAGCCCATAGACGCCCTTATCGATGCGCTCGAACCAGCCGTAATAATTGGCGCGCAGGATCGTGCCGGCGGTAGGCGCCGTCTGCTTCATGTCGCGCGGTCGAAGCGGGCCGCCGCTAAGCGCCGAAGCACAAGCGAGCGCCTGCTGGCGATAGGCGGTCATGACCGGGACCTTGGTGCTGCCGCCGACAGCCGGATCGCCTTTGCGCTTGCGATGTTCCTTGACCAGCCGCGTGCGCCGTTTCGGGTTGGTGCGCGGCATCGGCGAGACCGAACTGACCAGCACGCTGACCTCACCCTGATCCGAGACGCCGAGCATGCCGATCCCGAGCCGGCGGCAGAGATCGCGATAGCGCTTGTCCGCCTCCCGACCCCTGCCCTTGGCGGAAACCCGCGCAGCAATCCACACCTCGTCCGAAACCCCGGCCCGGTCGACCGCCTGCAGGATCAGTTCGAGATTGAAGGTGAGCTTCAACTCGCAGATCACCACGACCGGCGGATCCGTCTCGCTCAACCCCACCAGATCGCAGCCGCCCACCTCCCCCTTCACCTCGTATCCGAAGCTTTCGAGAAAGGTTTTGACGGGGAGATAAAGCGAAGTTTCCATGCGATCCGGCGGCGGTGAATCAGTCAGTTCATGATAGCACTACTCAGTGCGCTCAACCTGGCCGAAACGACGGCGCCGGTGAGCTTCCAGAATCTTGTCGCGGAGATGGGCAAAGAACCGCGGCGGCAAAATTCCGAATTCGTAGCGAGCGGGTTTGGAACCCGGCACCGGCCTCAAATCCGGACCTGGCCAGATAAAATCGTTCGCTTCCGTCACCACGATCCAAGATGGGATATCGTCCAACCCCAGGTGCGCTTTGAGTGCCGCCGGGATTTCGACTGCATCGGCCGGATCGTGCGGAGGAGCGTGGGTGACCGGTACTACCGTCACCACCTGCCGGCCTTCGATGACTTGTCGTGCCGCGACTATGGCGCAGGGCCGGTTCTTGGCGCCCTCCTCAATTCCGCGTCGACTTTCAACTGCCCAAAGATAAGAGTAACAAATGACGAGGCCTGGTCGCGGGACAGGAAGGCTCACGCTTTCCAGTCTTTCAGCAGATCATCAAGGTCAGCATGATCGGCGGACACGCTGCTGTTTGCGATGGCCTTCAGCGTGTCTTCGTCCAGATCTTCCACGTTGCGAGCGATGCGGCCCTTGATCGCCAGATCGAAGAATTCGGCTGATACCAGGACCGTATGGGTCCGGCCGTTCTTGGTTATAGCGACGGGCGAGCGCTGGGCCGCATCCTGATAGCGACCGACATTTTGCTGAAATTCGGTGGACGTAATTTTCATTTCAAGACTCCCTTCTATCTATTATAGATAAAATAGATATTCTTGCAATGGATCGACACCGGCCCTGCGTCCTCCGCCTACATCGTCCCAACCTGCGCCGCGTGAAGTCTGGTATAGGCACCGCGCTTGGCGATCAGGTCCTGGTGGGTGCCCTGTTCGAGAATGCCGTTGCCGTCGATGACGACGATGCGGTCGGCGCCTTGGATGGTGGCGAGGCGGTGGGCGATGATCAGTGTCGTGCGGCCTTGTGAGAGCTCGGCAAGCGAACGCTGGATGGCGCGTTCCGTCTCGGTGTCGAGCGCCGAGGTTGCCTCGTCGAGGATCAAGATCGGTGGGTTTTTCAGGAACATGCGGGCGATCGCGACGCGCTGTTTCTGGCCGCCGGAGAGTTTCACGCCGCGCTCGCCGATCACCGTGTCGAGCCCCTGCGGCAGGCCCGCGAGCATTTCTTCCAGCCGTGCCTGGCGCGCCGCCTCGACAATATCCACCTCGCTGGCGCCGAGGCGGCCATAGGCGATGTTCTCGCGGATCGTCCCGCCGAACAGGAAGACGTCCTGCTGGACGATGCCGATCTGCTGGCGCAGCGACACCTTGGTCATGGCGCGGATGTCGATGCCGTCGATGGTGATGTTTCCGGCCCCGATCTCGTAGAAGCGCGGTAGCAGCGAGCAGATCGTCGTCTTGCCGGCGCCCGAGGGGCCGACGAAGGCGATTGTTTCGCCGGCGCGGATCGAGAGGTTGACGTTTTCAAGCACCGGTTTGTCCGGGCTATAACCGAAGGAGACGTTCTGATAGGCGATCTCGCCCTTGAGGTGGTCGACGTCGACCGCATTGGGAGCATCGGCGACATCCGGCTCGGTATCGATCAGTTCGGTGAAGCGGCGGAAGCCGGCAATGCCCTTCGGATAGGTCTCGATCACCGAATTGATCTTCTCGACCGGGCGGAAGAATACCCCGACCAGCAGCAGGAAACCGATGAAACCGCCGGCGGTCAGCTCGCCCGACAGCACGAAATAGGCACCGGCAATCATCACCACCATCTGGGTCAGCCGCATGCTCATGTAGCTGAGCGAGCTGCTCGCAGCCATGAGCTTGTAGGCATCGAGCTTGACGCGCCGGTAGTTCTGGTTGTCCTTTTCGAAAAGAGCGCGCTCGTGTTGCTCGTTGGCGAAAGCCTGGACCACACGGATGCCGCCGACATTTTCCTCGATGCGGGCATTGAAATCACCAACGCGACCGAAGAGACGGCGGAAATTATCGGTCATTCGCCCGCCGAAATGGCTCGTCACCCAGGCGGTCAGCGGCACCACGACGGCGGTGATCATCGCCAGTTGCGGGTTGACCGAGAACATCAGCGCGAGAGCCCCGGCAAACGTCATGATCGCGATGAACAGGTCTTCCGGTCCGTGATGGGCGACCTCGCCGATCTCCTCCAGGTCCTTGGTGAGGCGCCCGACGATATGGCCGGTCTTCTGATTGTCGAAATAGCTGAACGAGAGCTTCTGGAGATGGTTAAAGGCGGCCCGGCGCATGTCCGTCTCGATATTGATGCCGAGCATATGGCCCCAATAGGTAACGATCGCCATCAGGCCGGTATTGATTGCATAGATCACCAGCAGCGCCGCCGATGCGACCAGGATCAGCAGCCATTCGTGGCTGAGGAGAAGCCGGTCGACGAACAGCTTCACCGCCATCGGAAAGCCGAGTTCCAGCACGCCCGAAATGATCGCGCAGCCGAAATCCAGGATGAAAAGACCGCGGTATGGCCGGTAATAGGCAAAGAAGCGACGAAGCATCGGACACTCTATGAAATCAATAGATGAGCAACAGTGGCAAGTTTTTGAACCCCGCTTAGCCGGGTTCGCCGGCGAGGTAAACCTCCGCTCTCCTGATCGCCCGGACAATGGATACAGGATAGATATCAGGCGCGGCGGCCGCGCAACAGGATGCGGGCCGAGGTATGCGGTTCGGCGAGCTGATCTGCCTCCAGCGAGGAAAACAGCCAGTCGATGAAGACCCGCACGATCGGTGCCGAACGCATGGCCGGCCGGCAGGCGACGTAGAACGCATCGTTGGCCGGAACGCTCAGGTCGAAAGGCACGACCAGTTCGCCGCGGGCAATCAGCTTGCTGGCGGTGATCGTGTCGCCGAGCGCGATCCCCTGGCCGTGCAGCGCGGCTTCCGTCGAAAACCGCGCGTCGCCCATGAAATATTGCTGCCGGCGCGGCAGATCGACGGCGTCGGCGGCGGAAAGCCAGGTGTTCCACTCACGCCCGTCCGCGTCGCCATGCAACAGGACATGGTCTTCGAGATCGCGCATCGAACGCAGCGGCCGGCTGTTGAGCAGGGTCGGGCTGGCGACCGGAAAGAGTTGCAGGTTGCTCCAGAGCCGCGTCCAGGCATCCGGCCAGTTTCCGTCACCATAAAGGACGGCGACGTCGACATCCGAGGAATGCAGCACGGCCGGATCGTTGGAGGCGGCAAGCTTCAGCCTGACCCCGGGAAACTGTTCGGTGAAGGAATTGAGGCGCGGGACGATCCAGAAGGACAGCAGCGCCGGCACGCAGGTGATCGACAATTCGCCTGATGTCGCCGGCCGCTTCATCAGCGCCGTCGCGGCGGCGATCTCGCCGAAGGCCTGGCTGACCGCCGGCAATAACAGCGCGCCCTCCGAGGTGAGCTTCAGCCGCTTGGCGCCGCGTTCGAACAGCGAGACCTGCAGCGAGCTTTCCAGCGCCTTGATCTGGTGGCTGACCGCGCCGTGGGTGACGTTGAGCTCCCGGGCCGCTGCAGAAACCGAGCCGCGGCGGGCCGTGGCCTCGAAGGCGCGCAGCGGATTGAGGGGCGGCAGGCGGTTGCTCATCTTGGTCCCGGACTGATCCTCGAATTGATCTTAAGTGTTAGTTTTTCTCACAGCCACTGCTAGAACAATCTCAATTGCTTTTCCACCCGCACCTGACGGATAATGATGAAAACAAGGGCGCCAAGCCCAGTGGAACAAAAATTAGGCTGCACACAAGCGGCTGGCAGACAGGCGAGGCGATCATGACATTCGACGCGAAGAAGCTCGACGAATTGCGCGCAAAATACCTCGACAGCCGGGGCGGCGAGATTTTTGACCCGAAATTCAAAAAGGTCGGCGAGAAAATCTTCGACAAGGCCGGCACCCGCGTCGCGCCCTATGCGGGCATTCCCACGCTTCTCGATGCGCCCTACAGGCCGCTCGATGCGGAGAACCCGGATTTCGGCGACCTGCAGGTGGCGATGGTCGGCATGCCGATGGATCTCGGTGTCACCAACCGGCCGGGCTCGCGCTTCGGACCGAGGGCGCTGCGCACGATCGAGCGTGTCGGCCCCTATAACCACGTGATGGAATGCGCGCCGATCTACGAACTGAATGTCGCGGATATCGGTGACGTGGCCTTCCGCAGCCGCTATCGGCTGGAAATGAGCCATGACGACATCGAAAAGCGCGTCGGCCAGATCGTTGATGCGGGCGTGCTGCCGCTCTCGGTCGGCGGCGACCATTCGATCACCCATCCGATCCTGAAGGCGGTCGGCAAAAAGGCGCCGGTCGGCATGATCCATATCGACGCCCATTGCGATACGAGCGGCTTTTTCGACGAGACCAAGTTCCACCACGGCGGTCCCTTCCGCAACGCGGTGCTCGACGGCGTGCTCGACCCGACCCGGACGATCCAGATCGGCATCCGCGGCGCTGCCGAATATCTCTGGGAGTTCTCCTACGAGTCCGGCATGACCGTCATCCACGCCGAGGAAGTGACCGGCATGGGGCTTCCGGCGATCATCGAGAAGGCGAAAAAGATCGTCGGCGACGGCCCGACCTATGTTTCCTTCGATATCGACAGCCTCGACCCGAGTTTTGCACCTGGCACCGGCACGCCCGAGATCGGCGGGCTCACCACCCGCGAAGTGCTGGAACTGGTCCGCGGGCTCAAGGGCATCAACATCGTCGGCGGCGACGTGGTCGAGGTGGCGCCGCAATATGACGCGACCAACAACACCGCCCATGCGGGCGCCCAGATATTGTTCGAAATCCTGAGCCTGATGGTCTTCAGCCCTTCCGTGAAGGACCGCGCCTGACATAAACTGCATTCAACAAGGGAACTCGCCGGCCGGCGAAGCACCGGCAGGCCTAAAAAACAAAGGAGAACATCATGCATGACATTCTGAATGCCAAACTGGGCCGTCGTAGCGTGCTCGGTGCCGGCCTCGCCGGCGCCTCCATGCTGGCCATGCCCTCGGTGCTGCGCGCCCAGGACAAGTCGCTGAAGGTCGGCGTCTATGGCGGCTTCTTCAAGGATTCGTTCGACAAGAACATCTTTCCGGACTTCACCAAGGCGACCGGCATCGCCATCGAATCCGTCGCCGAGCCGACCGGCGAAGCCTGGCTGGTTCAGCTCGAACAGGCCGCCAAGGCGGGTGCCGCCCCGGCCGACGTCTCGATGATGTCGCAGGTCGCCATGCTGAAGGGCCAGACGACCAAGCTCTGGGCGCCGCTCGACGCCGCTAAACTGCCGAATTCCAAGAACCTCATCGACAACTTCGTCAACAAATATCCGGACGGCAAGATCGCCGGCATCGGCGCCGTTTCCTGGTACATCACGCTGGTGACCAATACGCAGGCCTACAAGGAAGCCCCGACCTCCTGGGCAGCCCTGTGGGACAAGGCGAATGCCGACAAGCTCGGCCTATTGGCACTCGTCTCCAACTCCTTCCTGCTCGAAGTGACGGCAAAGACCTTCATGGGCGGCACCAAGGCGCTGGATACCGAGGAGGGCATCCTCAAGGCGCTCGAAAAGCTCGCGGAAGTGAAGCCGAATGTCCGCCTCTGGTATCGCGACGAGGCGCAGTTCGAACAGGCGCTGAAGTCGGGCGAAATTCCGATGGGCCAGTATTACCACGACGTCACCGGCCTTGCCGCCTCTCAAGGAAGCCCCGTCCGCTCGACCTTCCCGAAGGAAGGCGGCATCCAGGACAGCGGCTGCTGGGCGCTGTCGCGTGCCTCGAAGAAGACCGAGGAAGCGCATACGTTCATCAATTACATGTGTCAGCCGGCCATCCAAGCGACGCTGTCGCGGAAAGTCGGCACCTCGCCGACCGTCAAGCGCGACCTGCTCGACCTCACCGCCGCCGAATTCGCCTCGGTCTCCTCCGATATCGAGCCGATCATCCCGCGCTACGATCTCTACCAGACCAAGTCCGACTTCCTGAACCAGAAGTGGACGGAGATGATCGCAGGGTGATTTAAATCCGTATAAGGTCGGAGCCGGAAGCCCCCTCACCCGGCCTCCGCTTCGCTCGGCCACCGACCGGGATGAGCCACTTGTCTCGTCCCGTCCTTCGGACCCCCATGGGGAGAGGAAGGAAGAGCGACGGCACGGCATATCTCTTCTCCCCTTGGGGAGAAGGTGTCGGCAGGCGGATGAGGGGGTCCTTACTCTTCGTCAATTGGGAGAGTCTTAAACCGCGGAGACCGAATGTCCGGATTGAACCTCAACCATGTGACGAAGCAGTTCGGCAACTTCACGGCCGTCAACGACGTGAGCCTCTCGGTTCCGGACGGCACGTTCGTCTGCCTGCTCGGACCATCCGGCTGCGGCAAGACCACGCTGATGCGGATGATCGCCGGCCTCGATCTGCCGACTAAAGGTTCGATCGAGCTCGGCGGCGCCGATATCACCGCGGTACCCACCCACAAGCGCGACCTCGGCATGGTCTTCCAGTCGCTGGCGCTGTTTCCGCACCTGACGGTCGGCGAGAACATCGCCTATTCGCTGCGCATCCGCGGTACGCCCAAGGACGTGCAGAAGAAACGCGTCGACGAACTGCTGGCGATGATCCATCTGCCGGGCTTTGCCGATCGTTCGGTGGCAAAACTCTCCGGCGGCCAAAGGCAGCGCGTGGCGATCGCCAGGGCGCTCGCCATCTCGCCAAAGCTTTTCCTGCTGGACGAGCCGCTGTCGGCGCTCGATGCGAAGCTGCGCGAGGCGATGCAGGTGGAACTGCGCCAGCTGCAGCAGCGTCTCGGCATCACCACCATCGTCGTCACCCATGACCAGCGCGAGGCGATGACCATGGCCGATACGGTCGTCGTCATGAACAGCGGCGAGATCCGCCAGGCGGCCGCACCGGTCGATATCTACCGCCGCCCGGCCGACAGTTTCGTTGCCGACTTCATCGGCCAGACCAACCTCCTGCCCGTCGTAGCCGACAGCGCCGGCCGCGCCAGCGTACTCGGCGAGATGATCGAGGGCATTTCGCTCCCCACTGGTGCGGCAAAAGGCTTGCTGTCGGTGCGGCCGGAGGACGTGCAGCTCACCGCGGCCGGCCATGGCGCGATTGCCGGCACCGTCACCTTCATCCGCGATCTCGGCGGCGCCATCGAAACCTTCGTGGAGGCGAGCGGCACCCAGGTGATCGCGGTGTCTTCGCCGCGCAACCGGCCGGACGTCTCGGTCGGCCAGAGCGTCGGCATAAGGCTCGATCCGGCCACCAGCGTGGTGCTCGCCCGATGAGACGCGAACCGCCGCAGCGTCTTGCCGATTACGGGCCGCTCTTTTTCCCGGCGGGCATGCTGATCGTGTTCTTCGTGGTGCCGTTCGCCACGATGATCGCGGTGTCCGTCTTTCAGCGTGAACAGGGCGGTTTCTATACGCCCGCCTTCGTATTCGACAACTACGCCCGCTTTCTCAGCCTGTTCTTCGGCAAGGTCCTCGGCTTTTCGCTGTTCCTGGCGATCGCCGTCGCGGCGGCCTGCGTGGTGATCGGCATTCCCTTCACCTATCTCCTCTCCCGCTCGCCTCGACGAATCCAGATCGTCTGGCTGGTGGCGCTGCTCTCCATCCTGTCGCTTTCGGAAGTGATGATCGGCTTTGCCTGGTCGACGCTGTTTTCGCGCACCGCCGGCATCACCAACCTGCTCGTCTGGCTGGGGCTGATGGCCCAGGCCCAGGCACTGACCCCGAGTTTCGGCGCGGTCATGACTGCCATGACCTACCAGGCCTTCCCCTATACCGTCCTGGTCCTCTATCCGGCGCTGGTGCGCCTCGACCCGACGCTCACCGAAGCGGCGCGCACGCTCGGCGCCTCGCCGGTCAAGGCCTTCTTCACCGTCGTGGTGCCGGCGCTGCGCAACACCATTCTGGCGACGCTGATCATGGTCTTCATCTTCGCGCTCGGCTCCTATCTGCTGCCGCAGCTTCTCGGAAGGCCGCAGCACTGGACGCTGTCGGTGCTGATCACCGACCAGGCGATCTACCAGTCGAACATGCCGTTTGCCGCCGCCATGGCCGTTTTCCTCGTGCTCGTGTCGCTGGGGCTGGTTGGCCTGGCGCTTTATGCTGGACAGCAGAGGCAAGCGAAATGACAGCTCTCCGCCGCCTGTTCTTCTTCATCGTCGGCCTGTTCCTGGCGCTGCCGCTGATCGTCGTCGCCGGCGTCTCGATCAATGCCCGCCAGACGCTCGCCTTTCCGCCGCAGGGTTTTTCGCTCTCCTGGTACGGCCAGATCTTCACCAATCCCGAATGGCGCAATGCGCTGGTCGCCTCGCTGACCTTGGCCGCCTCGTCCGCGCTTCTGGCCCTGCTGATCGCCCTGCCGCTTGCCTGGTTCCTGTGGCGGCGGATTGCCCCCTGGGCCAACATCTTCCAGCTCCTGGGCGTGGCGCCCTTCACCCTGCCGCCGGTCATCACCGCACTTGGGCTGCTCACCTTCTGGGCGACCACCGGTTTCTACGGCCAGTCCTGGACGGCGGTGATCAGCCACGGCATCTTCTTCGTCACCCTGCCGCTGGTCACCCTGTCGCTCGCCTTTTCGGCCATCGACCGTTCGCTGGTGGAAGCGGCCGCCACCATGGGCGCCGACGACCGCAAGATTTTCCGCACCGTCGTGCTGCCGCTGATCCTGCCCTATCTCGTCTCCGGCTACGCCTTCGCCTTCGTTCTGTCGCTCAACGAATATATCGTTGCCTACATGACCGTCGGTTTCACCATGGAAACCCTGCCGATCAAGATCTTCAACGCGCTGCGCTACGGCTATACGCCGACCATGGCTGCCGTGACGGTGCTGTTCCTGGTCATCGCGGCAGTCGTCTTCGGTCTGGTCGCCCGCTTCGGCGACCTGCCCAAACTGCTCGGCGCCATGTCGCACGAACGCTAAAGGAACAAGCCCATGAAGATCGCCGGTTTCCAGATGCAGCCCGTCGTCGGTGATATCGAGGCAAACCTCACCAAGATCGAGACCGCTGCCGAAGAGGCCGCCGCCCAGGGCGTCGCACTGCTGATCACTCCGGAACTGGCCCTGACCGGTTATGGCGCGGCGGAGAAATTTCCCGATCTCGCCACGCCCGCGCATGGTCCGGTGACCGGCCGGCTGTCGCAGATCGCCGCGAAACATGGTCTGGCGATCGTCGCGGGCTTTGCCGAAAAGACCTTCGAAAACACCTTCAACAGCGCCTTCTTCACCGACGGCATGGGCCAGACGGCCGTTTACCGCAAATGCAACCTCTATGGCCCCTATGAACGCAAATGGTTCCGACAGGAGGACCGCCGCCAGGTTCTGGTGACGCTCGAAGGCGTCAGGCTCGGTTTCCTGATCTGCTACGATGTCGAGTTCCCGGAAAACGTCCGGCAACTGGCGAAGGGCGGCGCTGATCTCGTCGTCGTGCCGACGGCGCTGCCGACCGGCTGGTCCGGGGAATTCATCGCCGGACACATGATCCAGGTCCGCGCCTTCGAGAATCAGGTTTTCGTCGCTTATATCAACCACTGCGGCTCCGACGATCTGTTCGCCTATGCCGGCCTTTCGCGGATTGCGGCACCGGACGGCAAGCTGATCGCCGAGGCACCCGCCAAGGGCGAGGCCCTGATCATCGCCGAGGTCGATCCGGCGGCCTATGCGCAGTCGCGGGCGGAAAACACCTATCTCGCCGATCTGGTTTGAGTCCCGGGCTTCCGGAGTAATGCGAAGCTCCCATTTCCTTTGATAATGTTGTATAGCATTCGGCGTTACAGCATTCCGGGGGGAGGCATGACACGTATATTCCGGGCGCCGGCCTTTTATATCCAGGGTTCGGGGTCCTTGAACCTGCTCGGTGAAAAGGCGGCGACGCTCGGCCGTTCGGTCGTGGCGATCTGCGACGCCGTGGTGCTTCCGCATATCGAGGCGGATCTGAGCGAGACGCTCACCCGCCAGGACATTTCACCCACCATCATCCCCTTCGATGCGGATGTTACATATCGGGAAATGGACCGTCTGGCCGAGCTGGTGCGGGCAAAGGGCGGCGAAGTGGTGGTCGGCATCGGCGGCGGCCGCACGCTCGACGTGGCCAAGGGCGTCTCGCGCCGCACCGGCCTGCCCTTCGTCAGCGTGCCGACGGTCGCTTCCACCGACGCGCCCTCGACCCGTGGCATCGTCATCTATGACGACCATCACAGGATGATCGCCGTCGAGCAGATGGACCAGAACCCGGCCTTCGTGATCGTCGACACCGCCATCATCGCCAAGGCCCCTGCCCGGCTGCTGCGCGGCGGCATCGGCGATGCGCTGACGGCAAAATTCGAGACAGAAGGCGCCTGGAAGGGCACCGGCCTTTCCAAGCAGGGCACGCGGCCCTTGAAAACGGGCGTGATGCTCGGCGATATCTGTTACCGGATGCTGCTCCAACACGGTCCGGGTGCCATGCGGGTGGCCGGAACAGGCGAGGTGACGCCGGATCTCGAAGCCGTCATCGAGGCGATCCTCTGGCTCAGCGCCGTCGCCTTCGAAAATACCGGTCTTTCCATCGCCCATGCGGTGGCGACCGAGC
Source organism: Neorhizobium tomejilense (assembly GCA_002968845.1). Lineage (GTDB taxonomy): Bacteria > Pseudomonadota > Alphaproteobacteria > Rhizobiales > Rhizobiaceae > Neorhizobium > Neorhizobium tomejilense. The sequence goes on from PVBG01000004.1 coordinate 240,248, forward strand.
TCGGGGCGATCGAGCCTGTGCGAAAACACTCGCTGCATGGCGAACATGCCGCCTATGGCACGCTGGTGCAGGCCGTTGCAGAGGGCCGCGCCGAAGAAGAGCTGACGGCGCTGTTCGGCTTCTACGACGAGATCGGCATGCCGCGCCGGCTTTCGGCGCTTGGCCTGCCGGATGTCGGTAATGCGGCGATCGAAAATCTTGCCGCGGCCTGCGCAAAAAGCCCGTTCCTGGTCAACCAGGAGCGGATGCTCGATGCCGATGATCTGGTCGCAGCCTTCCGCGCTGTGGAAAACTACGCTTAAAGCGGGCTCGACCTGCTGCAGATATAAATATAATCAACTGGGAACACAGGGGATTTAGGATGCCGTCAGATAAGACCAAGGCGCCGGAGGAATGGACCCAGCGCCGCATTCAATCGATCGAGGTCGGGTTCCAGGTCATCCGCGCCATGGAGGCGGCGAACGGACCGCTGCCGCTGCGCGATATCGCCGCCGCCGCCGGCATGCCGCCCAGCAAGGCTCATCTCTATCTCGTCAGCTTCGTCAAGGAAGGCGTCGCCTTCCAGGATCCGGTCACCGGGCATTACGGGCTCGGCCGCTTCGCAATCCAGCTCGGCCTGTCGGCCATCCGCCAGCTCGACGTGGTGGAATTCGCCCGTGAGGAACTGGCGGCGCTGCAGCGCACCGCCGGTTTCGCCACCTATCTTTCGCTCTGGGGAGATCGTGGACCGGGTATCGTTTCCAAGGTCGACGGCGAGCGGCAGGGATCGCTTGCCGTGCGCCTCGGCTACGTGCTGCCGCTCCTCACTTCGGCAACCGGCCAGGTCTTCCTCACCTATCTCAACGAAAGCGAGACCATGGCGGTGCGGCAGGACGAGATCGCTGCAGCCAAACGTGGTGCGCCGGATGACACCGCCTCGCTCTCGCCGCGCGTCACCACGACCAAGGAAATCCAGAAGATCATCGAGACCGTGCGCCACCAGGGTTATGCGATGACGGTCAACAGCATCAATTCGAGCTTCGCCGCGATCGCCGCGCCGGTCTTCGACTATAGCGGCCGGATCGTCGCGACCATGACCGTGCTCGGCTCCGACAAACAGCTTGCCGGCCCCCGCAAGAAACCGACGATCGACGCCCTGATGGCCGCCGCCCACCGGCTTTCCGAACGGCTCGGCGCGCCCGGCCGCGGGGCAAAGGGCGAGGACAACGTCAAGCCGCCCGCGCCGCCGAAACCGACGCGGGCGAAGAGCACGGCGGCGCGCTAGGCTAATCAACCCCACCAGGGGGAGATCAGGTACAGCCGGCGGCATCTTCCTCCAAATACAATTGACCTCGCCAAATTAATTAGTGTACCTTACGATCTTCGGCTGGAGGAGCCGAGGAGGAGGATTTCATGCACGAGATCGATGCCGCCACCGTCGCGAAACGGGAAGAATTTTACGCACGGCTGAAGCCGCACAACATGGCGCCCCTTTGGGAAGTGATGAAGGGCATGCTGCCGCCGGAGCCGGCTTCCAAGGCGCAGGCGCATCGCTGGCGTTACGACGACATCCGCCCGCTGATCCTCGAATCCGGCAGCCTGCTGACCGCCGAAGAAGCGGAGCGCCGGGTGCTGATCCTCGAAAACCCCGCCTTCCCGGCCCAGTCGCGCGCCACCTCGACGCTTTATGCCGGCATCCAGATCATCATGCCGGGCGAAGTGGCGCCGGCTCACCGCCATACGCCGTCGGCGCTGCGCTTCATGCTGGAAGGTTCGGGCGCCTATACGACCGTCGGCGGCGAGCGCACCCGCATGGCATTCGGCGATTTCGTCATCACGCCCGTCTGGGCCTGGCACGACCACGGCAATGACGGTTCGGACCCGGCCGCCTGGCTCGACGGTCTCGACGTGCCGATGATCGCTTTTTTCGAAGCGGTGTTCCGCGAGGATTCCGACGACACCGAACAGGAACTGCTTCGGCCGGAAGGCGACTCGCTCGCCCGTTTCGGCTCCGGCATGATGCCGATCGGCGGCACCAGCCCCTATGGCCAGACGACGCCGATCTTCAACTATCCCTATGAGCGCAGCCGCGAAGCCCTCTACCGCGCCTCGCGTGGCGAAGAAATCGACGCCCATATCGGCACGACGCTGCGCTATGCCAACCCGATCGACGGCGGCTGGACGATGCCGACCATGTCCGCATGGCTCAGCCATGTCCCGAAGGGCATGGAAACGGCGAAAATCCGCTCCACGGACCATATCGTCATGTGCATCGCCGAAGGCACCGGCTCGATCACGATTGGGGCCAAAACCTTCGATTTCGGCCCCAAGGACGTGATCGTCGTGCCCGGCTGGTCATGGCGCTCGTTCAAGGCCAGCGAGGACGTCGTCGTATTCTGCTTCTCCGACCGCGTGGCCCAGGAGAAGCTCGGCTATTTCCGCGAAGACCGCACCCGCGTCTGAGCGAACGAGATCAGGGAGAGAAATCATGCGTTTTTGTCGTTACGACGATAATCGTCTCGGCGTGGTCGTCGGCGATCAGGTAAAGGACGTCACCAGCGTCCTCGATCGCCTGCCGAACTACCGTTATCCCTTCCCCCATGGCGACCAGTTCATGGCCCATTTTGGCGAGCTGCGGCCGGTCATGGAAGAAATGGCAAAGACCGCGCCGTCGAAGCCGCTGTCCGACGTCGCGCTTCTCAGCCCGATCGCCAATCCCGGCAAGATCGTCGGCGCGCCGGTCAACTACCGGCTCCATCTCGACGAAGTGCTGGACAGCGACCAGCTGCATCACGGCATGAAGATCAAGCCGATCGCCGAGGCCGGTGTGTTCCTGAAGGCGGTGAGCTCGCTGGTCGGCCCGTCGGAAGGCATCGTGGTCGACTGGGCGGACCGGCGCACCGACCACGAGATCGAGCTCGCCGTCATCATCGGCAAAGAAGGATTTCGCGTGTCGGAAGCCGACGCGCTGGATTATGTCGCCGGCTACGCGATCTGTTACGACATCACCATTCGCGGCCCCGAAGAGCGCAGCTACCGCAAGTCGCTCGACACGTTCAGCGTGCTCGGCCCTTATCTGGTCACCGCAGACGAGATCCCCAACCCGAACAATCTCGATTTCGAACTGACGATCGGCGGCGAGAGCCGGCAGAAATCGAACACCAGCATGCTGATCTTCAATGTCCAGAAGCTGATCGAATTCGCCAGCAAGGCCTACACGCTTTATCCGGGCGACATCATCATGACCGGCACGCCGGAAGGCGTCGCGCCGATCGCTGCCGGCGACGTGCTGCACGGCACGTTCGAGGGCATCGGCTCGATGGACGTGAAGGTCTACGGCAGCTGGGACAAGACATGAGTTCGGAGCCGAACCCATCGGCAGAGAGGGGCGGCCACGCCGTCCTTCTCGACGGCGTCGTCGGCATCCGCATCCGCCGCCTGCAATCGCTGTTCGGCAGCCATTGGCAGAACTGGTTCCGCGCCCGTTCGCTTGCGGTAACCCCAGTCCAGGGCGGCGTGCTGCTCCTGATCCGCCGTTATCCCGGCATCAGCCAGATCGCGCTCGCGAGACGGTTGCGCATCGAACCGCCGACGCTGGTCCAGACGCTTAGTCCCCTCATCAAACACAAACTCGTCGAACGCGACCGCGCCGCCGATGACGGCCGTGTCTATGAACTGCGGCTCACTCAAGTAGGGCTCGAAGCCGCCACACTGGTGGAAACCTCGCTGCCGCAGCACGAGGCCGACCTGCTGCGGTTTTTATCCGTCGAGGAACGGCAAGCGTTTCTGGAACTGCTCGACAAGGCGATTGCGGGCGCTGAGACGGCGATCGAGGGGCAGGAGAAGGTGGAGTAGCAGTCTCCCGCCCCCTCCGTCATCCACCCACCTATTTCCCAATTGCCACATAACAGGCAGCCTGATACGTTCCATATATCTGGGAGGAGCTAGATCATGCGGTCATGGCAGGTATTCGAAGCGTCGGAAGTGCTCCGGGAGGTCGAGGAGGCGAACCCGCAGCCGGTGGGCTCGGAGGTCGTCGTTTCGGTATCTCATTGCGGGCTTTGCCATTCGGACCTGACCCTGTGGAAGGGCATTTTCGACATGGGTGACAGACAAGTGTCGATCGACAGCATCGGCATGAAATACCCGCTCACCCTCGGTCACGAAATCCTCGGCACCGTCATCGCCATTGGCCCCGATGCGACGGATGTGAAGGTCGGCGATATAAGGCTTGTTTATCCGTGGCTCGGTTGCGGCGAGTGCGAAACCTGCCGTACCGGCCAGGAGAACCTCTGCATGCAGGGCCGGCCGCTCGGCATGCGCAGGCCCGGCGGTTTCGGCAGCCATGTAGTGGTGCCGCATAGCCGTTACCTGATCGATACCGGAGATCTCGACCCCGCACTTGCCGCCACCTATGCCTGTTCCGGCCTCACCGCCTATTCCGCCATCCGCAAGGCGATGCCGGTGCGTCCCGACGAGGCGATCGTCGTGGTCGGCGCGGGCGGGCTCGGCCTCAGCGGCATCGTCATCCTGAAGGCGCTCGGGCACGAGAACATCGTCGTGGTGGATGTTTCCGAAGAGAAGCTGAAGATCGCAACCGATGCCGGCGCCCACAAAACCGTACTTTCGACCGGCGACGACGTGACGAAGAGGATCGTCGATGCGGTCGGCCGGCCGGTGCGAACCATCATCGACTTCGTCAACAACAGCCAGACGGCCGCCTTTTGCTTCCCGGCGCTGGCGCGCGGCGGCCGCATCATCATGGTCGGCATGTTCGGCGGGCAGCTCACCATACCGACCATGCGCATGGCGCAAGGGGGCCTGAGCCTGATCGGCAGCATCACCGGCTCGCTGCAGGAATTGCGCGACCTGGTGGAACTCGCCAAAAGCGGAAAACTCGATGCCATTCCTTATGAGGCTCTGCCGAAATCATCGATCAACGACGCGATGAGCCGGTTGTCCAAGGGCGCCGTCAGGGGGCGTATCGTTCTGGAGGAGGAGCCGGCGTGAGTGCACAGCAAGGCGACATGATCGAAACCGCAATGATCGAGGTCTGGCGCGGCAGCGTGCGCCAATGGGAGGTGGACGAAAACGCCCACTGGAACACCCAGTATTACGTCGCCCGCGCCAACGAGGGCCTTGCAGTGCTCTTCGGCTTCAATGGCCTGCCCGGCCTCTTCTCGCCAACGTCGGCTATGACGCTCGCTTATAACGAGCATCACATCCGTTTCCATCGCGAAGCGCATGCCGGCACGTCGCTGCACATGACAGGCGGTTTCCTCGAAATCGGCGAGACGACGGCGTTTGCGGTGCTGATGCTTTACAACAGCCATTCCGGCCAGCTTGCCGCGAGCTTCAGGGTGCGGCTGACCCATGTGAATGCGGCCGACCTCAAGACGCCTCGGCCCTGGCCAACGGCCTTCCGCGAAAAGGCTTCCGCCTCGCTGGTCGAGGCCCCCAGGGAAGCGCTTGCCCGCGGCACCGGCAATGAGCCGGTGACGATCAGCGCCTCGCGGGAGCGGGCGGTCGCACTCGGCCTGAAGCGCACCGCCATGAGCCTGATCGAACCGGAGGCCTGCGACGCCTTCCACCGCCTCGGCCCGCAGAAATTCATCGGCGCGGTCGGCGGCGGGGTGAAGCAGCTCACCGGCCCGATCCGCGAAGTCGTCAGCAAACATGCCGAAACGCCGCCCGGCAAGGTCGGCGGCGCGGTGCTGGAATTCCGCATCCTCTATGGCGAAACCCCGCGTCTCGGCGACTGTTTCGAGATCTGGGGCGGGTTGCAGAAGACCGACCAGCGCGTCATGTCGCTGATCTTCTGGATGGTCGATCCCTTCAGCGGCCGGGTATTCGGCACGATGCAATCGGTCGCTATCGTGTTCGATCTCGATGCACGGGCGATCGTGCAGATCTCGCCGGCGGCCACGGAGGCGCTAGCTCCGCTGGTGACCGAAGGACTAGCGCTTTAGCCGGCGGCTTTTGGGAACCGCGTAGACCCAAAGCAGGTCAGGCCCGCACCTCGAAGATCATGTTGAATGGAGTTTCGCTCGCCCGTCGGAAGTGCGAATAGCCGGCGTCGAGCGCCACCTTGCGAAGCTTCATCTCCCCAGCCTGGGCTCCGAGGCCAAGACCTACCTCCTGTGCCATGGAGGCGGGGGTGCAGATCATCGTCGAGGCGCCGTAATAAACGCGCCCGACCGGGTTGAGGTTGTCCTTCAGGCCGTCATGCGCGAAAGGTTCGACGATCATCCAGGTGCCACCCTTCGCCATCGTCTCGCGGATATGACGGCCCGCTCCGACCGGATCGCCCATATCGTGCAGGCAGTCGAACATGGCGACGAGGTCGTAGTTGCCCCCTGGAAACTCCTTCGCCGAAGCCTGACTGAACGTCACCCGGTCGCCGACGCCAGCCTCCTGCGCTGCGCGCTTCGCCCGCTCAATGGAAGGGGCATGGTAGTCAAACCCGTGAAAATGCGATTTCGGAAAGGCCTTGGCCATGAGGATCGTCGAAGCGCCATGGCCACAGCCGACGTCGGCGACCTCCGCCCCGCGTTCCAGCTTTTCCCTGACGCCCTTAAGTGCCGGGATCCATTCGTCCACCAGATGGCTGTTGTAGCCGGGCCGGAAGAAGCGCTCCGTGCCCCGGAAGAGACAGGTGCTGTGTTCGTGCCAGCCGAGCCCGCGGCCGGTACGAAAGGCTTCCTCCACCTTCGGCTCGTCCATCCACATCGACTGGACGATTTCGAAGGCGCCTCCGAAAAAGGCCGGGCTGTCCTCATTGGAAAAAACCATCGCCTGCTCGGGCGTCATAGCGAACTTGTTGGAGTTTTCATCAAACGTGATGTAGTCGGCCGCAGCCATGGCGGCGAGCCATTCACGCACATTGCGTTCGGTGAGCCCCGTCGTTTCCGCGATCTCCATCGAGGATCGCAGCCGGCCGTCCATCATTGCCCGGAACAGGCCGAGATGGTCGCCGAGCACGACGAGAACGCCGGACACGCCAGCGCCAAGATCGCCCACCAGCCGACCGACAAGTGCATCGAGTTTCTGCATATCAGGTTCCTGCATGGCACCCTCCAAAGATACGCCAGCCCCAGCCCAATGTGTTTTACCCCAAAGCGATCCTACGCCGAGGCCGCACCCCGTCAATGAAGCATTCGGACTAGACGGCCGATCAGAAGGCTTAACTCCCCGAGGCATGGCGGCATGTGGATGAAGGGGGATCCTGGCTGCGGATCTCTCTCAGCGGAACTTCTCCGCAGTCGCCACGCAGTTGATCAGCGCCGCCAGTTCCTTGCGGGAGGCGAAGGAGGTTTCCGGGCTCATCGACAGGAACGCCTTGATGCCGCGCACGGTCGGGACCGAGTTCTTTTCGAGCTGGCCGACCACGCGTTCCACTTCCGCGTCGATACCGGCATCGGCGACGGTGATGCCGACGATGCCAAGCATTTTTGCCTCCGTCGCGGGGATCACATCGCGGGTGAAGACCATGCGGGCGAGCGTGGCGCGGGAAACCCGGTCGGCGAGCGCATTGAGCACCAGCGTCGGAGCGATGTCGTGGTTCATTTCCGGCACCTGGAAGGTGGCGCTTTCGGCGGCGATCGCCACGTCCGCGAGAGCCGCGATGGCGCAGCCGACGCCGGCTGCCCTGCCGCGGATGGCGGTGATGAACGGAACTGGGATTTCGCGCAGCACTTCATAGAAACCGAGGACCGGATCGGAGATCGCGGTGCGCAGGTCGAGCGCGGTGGCGCGAGAACCGGCGGCAGGCATGGCGGCGCTGCGCCCGGTGCAGAAATCGCCGCCCTTGGCATTCATCAGCACGACGCGGGTTTCCGACGACAGCGACTTCAATGCGGCGGCAATGGCCTGCACCATCTCGGGCGTCAGCGCATTGCCCTTGTCGGGACGGTTGAGGGTGATCTCGAGGACGTTCCCCCGGGTATTGATCAGGACGTCGGACAATGCTTTCTCCTCAGGCTTCTTGTTTGGCTTTTGCCGCCCGGATCGCTTCCCAGATCCGGGAGGGCGTTGCCGGCATTTCGATATGGGTGACGCCGAGATCGGCGAGCGCATCGGTGATGGAGTTGATCGTCACGCCGAGCGACGGTGTCGTACCACCCTCGCCGCCCGGACGGAAACCGAGCGGATGGCTTTTCGCAGGCACTTCGCTGATATGGGTGTCGAAACTCGGAAAATCGGAAGCACGGGCCACCTGATAGTCCATGAAGGTAGCCGACAGGTTCTGGCCGGTCTCGCGGTCGTAATGCGACCATTCGAACAGCGCCTGGCCGGCACCCTGGACGATCCCGCCATGGGTCTGGCCATCGACGATCATCGGGTTCAGCGCCTTGCCGACGTCATCGACCGTCGAATAACGCGGGATATGGAAGAAGCCGGTTTCCGGATCGATCTCGATCTCGCAGACCGCGGCGCCATAGGGGTAGGCAAGCCCGTGGGTGGTCTCGTCGGAAACCGCCGCAAGCGTGCCCCGCAGCTCGTCCGGCAGGCCGAGATCGTTTTCCGCAGCCTGCGCCGCCTCGAACAGGCTGACGACGCCGTTCGATCCGCGGGCGCGAAAATGGCCGTGGACGAAATCGATTTCTTCCGGCGCGACGTTCAGCATGAAGGCCGCAATCCTGCGGCCGCGCTCGATGATCTCGGCGGTTGCCTTGTGCATGACGATGCTCGCGAAGCGCAGCGAGCGTCCGGAATGCGAACCGCCGCCGGCCGAGACGAAATCCGTATCGCTGGCGCGGATCTGCACGATCTCGTGGGAAACGCCGAGGAAGGAGCCAACCAGCTGGGCGAATGCGGTTTCGTGCCCCTGCCCTGTATTCTGGGTGCCGATGACGACGTCGACGATGCCGGCGGTCGGATCGACCGTGATCTCGGCGCGTTCGCGCGGCACGCCGCTGGTACCCTCGATATAGTTGGAAAGGCCGATGCCGCGATACATGCCGCGTTGGCGGGCTTCTGCGCGGCGCGCCTCGAAGCCCTTCCAGTCGGCCATCTCGAGCACCTTGTCCATGCAGCCGATATAGTCGCCATTGTCATAGATGACGCCCATCGGGTTGGAATAGGGGGAAGCCTCTTCCGGGATCATGTTGATGCGCCGCAGCTCCACCCGGTCGAAACCGAACTTGCGGGCGGCAAGGTCGATCATCCGCTCGATGATGTACATCGCTTCGGGGCGGCCGGCGCTGCGATAGGGGATGGTCGGTACGGTATTCGACATCGCCGCGCGGAATTCCACATGCGCGACCGGCACCCGGTAGAGGCTGGTCATCAGCTGGATGCCCTTGTTGAGGGGCGTGTAGGACACCGTATGGGCGCCGATATTGCTGGTATTGACGGAGTGAAAGGCGAGGAACTTGCCGTTTTCGTCGAGCGCAAGCCTGGCCTTCACATGCAGGTCGCGGCCCTGGAAGTCCGACAGGAAGGCCTCGATGCGTTCCGCCTGATGCTTGACGGGCCGGCCGGTCAGCTTGGCGGCGTAGGGCAGCAGCACGAATTCCGGATAGGTGGCGTTGCGGGTGCCGAAATTGCCGCCGACATCGCGGGGCGCGACGACCCGCACGAAGGCCATGTCGACGCCGAGAGACGCCGCGATCTGCTCGCGCATCATCACGACGCCATGGCCACCGGACGCGTGGATGGTGAACTTGCCGGTCTCCGGATCGTATTCGGCGGCGGAGGAACGCGGCTCCATGTGCACACCGGTGACGCGTTGCGCCCAGCTGGTGAATTCGAGGACGTGAACGGCCTTGGCGAAAGCCTCCTCAGTGCCGGCCCTGTCGCCGACTTCGCCATCCATCGCCTTGTTGCCCGGCACGTGGTCCCAGAGCTGCGGCGCACCTTCTTCCAGCGCGTCGACGCCGCGCACGACCGCGGGCAGCTCCTCCCAGTCGATCTCGATTGCCTCAGCCGCATCCTTGGCGAGATTGGTGCTCTCGGCGATCACCATGGCGACCGCCTCGCCGACGAAACGGGCCCTGTCGGTCGGCAGCGCCTGGTGATGGGTGCGGGCGCGCTCTGTGCCGTCATAGTTCTTGATGCGGATGTCGGAGCCGAATTGCGAACTGCCGATCGCATGCGGGATCGGCGCGATGCCGGCGGCAACGATATCCTCGCCGGTCAGGACGGCGAGCACACCCGGCATGTCGCGGGCGGCGGACGTGTCGATGCTGCGGATGATCGCATGCGCATGCGGCGAGCGCACGAAGGCGGCATAGGCCGTGTTTTCGAATTTGAGGTCGTCGGCATACTGGCCTTTGCCGGTGATCAACCGGTTGTCTTCCTTGCGCCTGACGTCTTCACCGATCATGCCATTCCTCCCATTCACATCGTCCCACATATCCCGGACGACGGCATTCCGCATGCGGCTCTTGGGCCTTCCTGAAGCGAAACGCAAATCAATTCATAATAGACATATTATATCCGTCAATGTTGAAAATTATGGCCTTCAGAAATGCTTTTCCTTTCGACGGTGGCCGAGCGCCGATGGAAACGAGGGAAAGTGCAAAAGTCTCGCAAGAAAAAAGGCCCAGACCGAGGTCTGGGCCAAGCTTCCCTGGGAAGGGATTCACGTCAGGCGGCTTCCGGCCCCTGGTTGAGCACGTAGCCGGGGCCGCGCTTCAGGAAGTCGGTCCACAGCCGCAATGTACGTTCCGGCTGGTCGACCTCGATCGAATGGGCGGCGTCGAAGATGAAGGCACGCTGCGAGGTCGGGATATTGCGTTTCAGGTACGCGCCGGCCTCCGCCGGTACGACCTTGTCTTCGGTACCGAGCAGGATCAGCGTGACTGCCTCGATCGACGGCAGGCGCCTGCTGAGCGCCTCGTCGACCTGAACATTATTGGCGAGGCGCTCGTAGGTGCGGCCGTTGTTGGCCATTACTTCAGGCGATTTCGGCGTGGACTTGATCTTCTGCGGATGGGCATAGAGCGCCTTGAACCGCGCGTCCGGATCGGCAGGCAAACCGCCCTTGCCCTCGAAGCGGAAGCCGGCCGGCACGCCGAGGATCAGGTGGTCGACCATTTTCGGATGTTCGGCGGCAAGCCACAAGGCCGACCAGCTGCCGAAGGACGAGCCGATCACGTCGAACCGCGGGCCGACCAGCTTTTCGGCGAACTCGGCGACCATGGCCATCCAGTCCCGCACCGTCTTCAGGCTTTCGTTGCCCTCGGTGCCGTCGAAGCCCGGGCAGATCGGCGCATAGACCGTGTGGTTTGCGGTCAGAGCCTTCAGCGGCTCGGTCAGCATCACGCCGCCGGCGGCATGCAGGTAGACAACCGGCTGCCCCGTGCCGCCGACATGATAGGAGAGCCTGCCGCGGGAAAGCTCGATCGTCTTCAATTCAAAGCTCATGGGTCAAACTCCTCTTACAGGCCAGCCACTTCGGGGGCGACGCGGTCGCGGAACAGTTCCATGCCGCGGCGAACGACGCTGCCCGGCATGTTGCCGACCTTGATCGTCAGGTTCAGCAGGCCGCAATCCAGTTCCTGGCGCAGGCGCTTGATCTGCTTGATGACCGATTGAGGGCTGCCGCAGATGATCGAACCGGCTTCGATCTGTTCTTCCACCGTACGGCCGCGCAGCGTTGCGAGCCGCTTCTGGAAGTTTTCGCCGGCATCGGCCTCGGTGTAGTAGCGGCTCTGTCCGAGCACCAGCTGCTGGGCGGAGCGCTGCGGCCGCATCAGCGTCTGATGGAAATAGGTCTGAGCGGCCGCCATGTGGTGCCTCGCCTCCTCGTCGGTGTCGGCGATGCAGATCTGCTGGCCGACCAGGATATCGTCCGGCGTCGGCTCCCAGCCGTAGGAGCGGGCGGTCTTCTTGAAATTATCGACGGCGGCCTTGGCGATCGACAGGTCCTGGATCAACGTGATGCCCATGATGGCGCGCATCTTGGCCACGAACTCGGCCGATTCCGCGTTGCTGGCGGACATCAGGATGCGCGGATGCGGCTTCTGGATCGGCTTCGGCCAGATCGAGATGGCCGGAAACTGATAATGCTCGCCTTCCCAGCCGAAGGGCTCGTCCTCGGTCCAGCACTTGATGATCAGCTCGGTCGCTTCGCGCAGCCGGCTGCGGGATTCGCTCGGCGGGATGTTGTAGGCAATGTATTCGTGCGGGATGCCGCGCAGGAAGCCGGCAATCAGGCGGCCACCCGACATCACGTCGATCATCGCATATTCTTCGGCGACGCGGACCGGGTTCAAAAGCGGCAGGAGATTGCCGACGATCGCGATCTTCGCCTTGGATGTCTGGCGGGCAAGTGCGCCGGCGATCAGGTTTGGGTTCGACATCAGGCCGTAAGGGCTGAAATGGTGCTCGTTGCAGCCCACCCAGTCGAAACCGTAGTTCTCCGCATCGACCATCTCGTCGATATATTCGTTGTAGAGCGCCTGGATGCGGGTGCTGTCGATCCCGTGCGTGCTGACCGGCCATTCATGCGGCAGCTTGTCGTAATCGGGATAAGGCATCAGGTGGAAGAAGTTGAACTTCATGGAAAGCTCCGCTGGGACCGTCGCCGGATGAAGGCAAAACGGATCCGACGATGGTGATTGAAAGTTGGATCAGTTGCTGGCGACGAGGCGCGGCGCGACGTCGTCGACGCGGCTGGCCATCACCATTTCGGCAAAGCTGACGACCTGCGAAGCAACGATCTCGAGCGGCTGGGCAACCTCGCGGCGAGCCGGCTTGCCGTCGACGAAAGGTTTCTCGTTGGATTTGATGGTCGCCGCGTAAGGGGTCGGCCAGCCGCGCAGCGCATGCACGACCGAACGCAGGCCGATCAGCGTTGCGCCGAGCGCCTGGTCGCCGGCGGCACAGACGATGCAGCCGACGGCCCGGCCGTCGAAATAGGAGCGCACGTCTCCCCGCATGTCTTCCGTGTAGTCGATGGCGTTCTTGATCGTGCCGGACATGCCGCCGTGATAGCTCGGCGTTGCTATGATGATGCCGTCGGCGCGGCGAAGCGACTGGAGCAGGCGAAGGGCGGCCGGAGTGCGGTGCGTCACGCCAGGATCGAAGAGCGGCAGCTCGAGTTCTGCGCCGCAGATGAGGTCGATTTCCGCGCCCGCCTTTTCGGCAGCCAGGAGACAGTAGCGTAGCGCGAGCTCGGAGCTCGAGCCGGGGCGCTGGGTCCCGCCGATACCGACGATAAAGGGTTTGCGGGTCTGCGTCATGGGGTCTCCTCCTTCGGCCGAAGCCGATTGCCTTATCAGGCGCCTCAAGGAGAATTTGTATACCTTTAAAGTGAAAGTCAAGGATTTTATGCCTTCATTAAGCCATGGCCCCTCAACTGGTATACACTTTTTGTCGATTGGCCTCGGCGGATGGTTTGTCGTAGTCTCCTCCATCATGAAGAAGGAACAGGTGGCGGCTTGACGAACGAGACAACCAGAGACGGAGCCAAGGACGGGGCGACGCAGAGCGCCGTCGAAACCGCCTATCACCGCATCCGGCACCTGATCCTCACCGGCGAGATGCGCTCCGGCGACAAGCTGCTCGAAAACCAGCTTGCCGTCGCGATCGGCGTTTCCCGCACGCCGATCCGAGAGGCTTTGAACCGGCTGAACGCCGAGGGCCTGGTGGTGCTGGAACGCTACCGGCGGGGGATCGTCGCGGATTTTTCGCTTGACGACGCGGTCGAAATCTTTCGGCTGCGTGCCATTCTCGAAGGTCATGCGACCAGCCGCGCCGCCACCCGCATTTCGGAAGCCGACCTGCAGCGGCTGCAGGAGCTGGAACGGTTGATGGAGACCCAGTTCGAGGAACTCGGCTGGAACGAACATCTTGAAGGGTTCGACAAGCTCAATGGGGAATTCCACGCGGTGATCGCCGCTGCCGCCGAAAGCCCGCGGCTTGAAAAGATCCTCGCCTCCTCGCTGGAACTGCCGGCCTCGATATTCAACCGATATTCGGAGCCGGTCGAGGTGCGCACGCGCCGCACCCACGCCCAGCACAGGGAAATCCTCGCGGCACTGAAGGCCCGCAACCCGGAATGGGCGCAGGCGGCGATGAACGCCCATCTCTTCTCGCTTTTGCCGACCGCTTCGGGCTCGCTGGAGCATGAAGACGGGGCGAAATGAGACGCGAGCCCCGCTTTCGTTGAGGCTCCCGCGGACCGGCCGTTGCCGATCTGCTACCGGTTGGTGGCCATCCACAGGACGTGCCGGCCGCCGCGCTTGCCGTTGGCGCGCACGTAAACCTCCTCGGTGGCAAATCCGACATCCCGCAATCGGTGGGTAAAACCTGCGTCCGGCGCCGACGACCAGACAGCCAGGACGCCGTTGGCGCGCAGCGCAGCCTTGGCGGCCCGAAGCCCGGCGTGGTTATAGAGGCTGTCGTTGGAAGCCCGCGTCAGGCCTTCGGGGCCGTTGTCGACATCGAGCAGGATGGCATCGTAAGCGGCGTTGCGCGACCGGATCAGCGCTCCGACATCACCGACATGAATATTGACACGCGGATCGTCGAGCGTGCCCTTGTGAAATTCCGCCATCGGCCCGCGCGCCCAGTCGACCACGGCCGGAACCAGTTCCGCGACGGTCACCCTGGTATCGTCCGGCAGGGCTCCCAGGGCCGCCCGCAGGGTAAACCCCATGCCGAGGCCGCCGATCAGCATGTGGGTATTTTTCCGGCCGGCAATCCGCTCGCAGGAGAGCGTCGCCAGCGCCTCTTCCGAACCGCTCAGCCGGCTGTTCATCAGCTCGGTCGAGCCGAGCATGATCGAAAATTCGGCCCCGCGCTGCTTCAGGCGCAGTTCGCCGCCCTCACCGGGAATGGTTGCGCGGTCAAGCTGGATCCAGGGAAGCATCGCCTATCTCATCGTCTCGTGTGGGACGCCTCCTAACACAGACGTTGCGGGGAAAACACCGACCTATCGGTGGTCGGCGGAAGAATCGGGTCACCGAGGCCGTGCTGACGATGGTGAATTCGCTCCGATGGCAGTTGTGGGGCAGGCTCCGCAACAACCGACCTGCAACAGACCGATAGCGGCGGAATCGTCAGTGCCTGGATCAGCACAAAAGCGAGCTCTTCGAGTTCGCCATCGGTAAACTCTGAATAATCGTCTCCGATCGGAAGATTATCCGAGCACCCGTCGTTGTTTTTTGGATTCATGTCTCGCCCCAGCCCGCGGCGACCATGCATGAAATTTTGTAAATAGCATCACCTTTTTGATGCTGTGCTGCAAAAATAAAAAGGCCCGCGCCTTTCCCCCTGCGCGGGCCTCTCCTAAGACGTAACCTCTTCTACGCTCGACTTAGGAGAATGCTATTGTACTCCGGACTGAAAAGTCCTCAATTCGTCCAAAAGACCTAGCACAAGGGGTATAGCCCCGAGGGGAGCGGCCGGCTTTTGGGGCGCCGGCCGCTAAGACCGCAGCGACTGGGGGGTGACAATTGTGCGGTCCTGCGCCTCAAATGACGACAATCGCGACCACACATCAAGATGAACCTTGGGTGATATGACTACGCCCAAAGGCTTCATAGGCTTATCAAAATCATCAAATTGGCATCCCCTCCTCAGGCCACCCGCCTGGCGGTCACATTGCGCAGATACGGCATGACCTCCTTGGAGTAGATCTCCATGTTCTTGCGGGTTAGCTCGGCCGGCAGCGTACCGAACTGGAGAAGCGTCAGCAGATGGCCGAAGCCGATCTGGGCCTGATATTCTTCCAGCTTCTCGCGCACCGTCGCCGGGCTGCCGCAGATGAACTTGCCCTCTTCGATGACGCTGTCGATCGTCTGCTTCATCGAATGGCCGGCCTTGGCCGACATCGCCCCGACCATGGACTTCACCGAGGTATAGCCCGGCGGCAGCAGCATCTCCATCGGCATGCGCAGGAATTTCTGCAGGAAGGCCTCGATATGGTCCTTGGCTTCTCGCCGAGCGATCTCGTCGGTCTCGGCGACGTAAAGCGGCAGCGACCAGCCGAGCTGGTCTTCCGCCGCCTCGTAGCCGTAGCCGGCCGCAACGTCCTTATACATCTTCATGTAGCGGGCGACGGTCGAGACCGAGGCGAAGGTCTGGAGATACGTGTATTTGCGGTCCGGATGGGCGGCCCATTCGATCGTTTCGCTGGAACCCTGGCTCGGGATCCAGATCGGCGGATGCGGATTGTCCTGGTAGACCCGCGGCCAGACGTTCACGTATTCGAAATTGTAGTGTTTGCCTTCGAAGACGCTCGGACCCGGTTGCGTCCAGGCCTGCAGGATCAGGTCATGCGCCTCCTGGAACCGCTCGTGGCTGAAGGCCGGGTTGACGCCCCAGGAGTGGTATTCGGCACCGATGCCGCGCACCATGCCGGCGATCAGGCGGCCGCCGGTAATGTTGTCGACCATCGCGAATTCTTCCGCCACGGTCAGCGGGTTGTTGAGGAGCGGCAGCGCCCGGCCGAGAATGGCAATCTTGACGTTCTTGGTGCGGCGGGCGAGCGCGCCGGCCATGACGCCGGGGATCGGCATCAGGCCATAGGCGTTCGAATGGTGCTCGTTGACGCAGATGCCGTCGAAACCGAGCTGATCGGCATATTCGAGTTCGTCCAGATAACGGTTGTAGAGCTGGTGGCCCTTTTTCGGGTCGTAGTAGGTGTTCGGCAGGGTGACCCAGGCGGAATTGTGCTTCTCGTCATAGGACAGATCGAGATCCGCATAGGGCATCAGGTGCATGAAGTAGAATTTCATCGCGTAACCTCCCCGATGAAGCCATTGACCAGTTCGACGAAACGGTCGGCCTTTTCGATCTGCGGCAGATGCCCGCAGTTCTCGATGATCTCGAGCCGCGAATTGGGAATGAGGTCGCGCCAGGCCGGTGCGTAACCGACCGGCATTGCCTTGTCGTTATCGCCCCAGACGATCAGCGTCGGCACCGACACGCGATGCAGCCACTTGTGGAGGTCCGGGTTGAGGAACCGCGGCTCCCAGGCGAGCTTGGCCGTGGTCAGCTTGTTCCTGAGAAGGATTTCCATCCCTTCCTTCGACGGCGGTGGGGCCGCCAGCATTGCTTCGGCAAACGCCTGGTCGTGGAAGAGGTTGCGGGCGGTCTCCTCCGGGTTCCACATGAAGACGTCGCCCTTGCGCACGCCCTTCACCCGAATGCCGGCCGGCGCCACGACGGTCAGGGAGCCGAGTTTCGTCGCATTGCGGATGGCGATCTCGGCCGCCAGCCAGCCACCGATCGACGTGCCGACGAGGTTGACCTTCTCAAGGCCGAGATGGTCGAGGACATCCAGATAAAAAAAGGCGAGGTCGGAAATGTTGTCCAGCCATTCGGGACTGTCGGAGGCGCCGAAACCCGGATGTTCCGGCACGATCACCTCGTGGGTTTCGGAGAGCTTCTCCATGAAGGGCAGCCAGCGCGAGGCGCCGCTCGCACCATGCAGGAAGAGCAGCGGCGAACCGGTACCTTTCCGCATGAGCCGGATCTTCGTGCCGGTGACGGTTTCAAAGCTTTCGGTAAAGCTCATCGGTGTTTCACCCTCCCCGGGACCTGACAACCGTTAAGGCAGGCGCTCCTCGGCACCCGCGAATGGCGGCAATCTGTATAACCTTTCGGGGAGCGTCAATATGATTCTGTCAAATTTTGATTGATAATAGCAAATTTCTGACTTGCATCTTTGGAAATTGCATACAAGGTTGGCGGGGTGGGTTGAGCCGCGGGAGGGTTGCTCGAAGCCCCCCACATCCGCCTGCCGACACCTTCTCCCCGCTGGGGAGAAGAGATATGCCGCACCGTCGCCGCTCCCCCTCGCCCCGCGTGCGGGGAGAGGGTCGCCGAGCGCAGCGGAGGCGGGGTGAGGGCGCTCCGGGCAAGAGCGAGGAGACTTAGGGAGGACAAAAATGCAGGCCGAAAAACTGTTTGATCTCAAAGGCCAGGTAGCGATCGTGACGGGCGCTGCAAGCGGCCTGGGGCTCGCCATCACCAAGACGCTGGCCGCCAACGGTGCCCATGTGGCGTTGCTCGATCTCGACGCCGAGGCGCTCGCCGCCGCCTATCAATGGCTGAACAGCCAGGGCTTTTCCGCCGAGAGCCATCAGGTCGACGTCTCCGACAGCGCAAGCCTGCGCAACACGATCGACGGCATTGCGCAAAAGCAGGGACACCTCGATATCCTCGTTGCCAATGCCGGCATCAGCGGCGGCCCGAATTCCCGCACCGAGGCGGGAGCGATCGAAAATGTCAGCGACGAGCTGTGGAACCGGGTGGTGGACGTGAACCTCACCGCCACCTTCGTCGCCATCCAGTCCGCCGCCAGGCACATGAAGAAACAGAGACAAGGCCGCATCGTCGCGATCGCCTCGATCGCCGGCATGCGCGGCGATCCGATGACCGGTTACGCCTATGCATCCAGCAAGGGCGCCGTCGTCAACCTCGTCAAGCAGGCTTCCTGGGAACTGGCACCCTATAACGTGCTCGTCAACGGCATTGCGCCCGGCCCGTTCCGCACCAATATCGCCGGCGGCCGCATCCGCGAGCCGGAGGTGGAAAAGGCCTTCGCCGACACCGTGCCGCTCGGCCGCATCGCCGAGACGGACGAGATCATGGGCCTCGCCCTGCTTTTGGCATCGAAGGCATCGAGTTTCATGACCGGAGCGGTAATCCCGATCGACGGCGGTACAGTGGCTATTTGAGTCGACGTGAACGTCGGAATTGACAATATCAGGCTCCCTGCTTTATCCCCTTGAAGTGGACGAGGAAGCCGGGTTTGAGAAAAACCCGAAATTGACGAATGCCAAACGCACTCGTCTAATGAAATCGGAGGAGACGACCATGAACATCGCGACCAATCCAGCCCGTTCGTCCGACGGCTACCAATCCGCGCGTCTCCTGATCGACGGCGTCTGGCTGGAGAATGGCGACCGCAAGACGCAGCCGCTGATCAACCCGGCCACCGAAAAGGCCATCGGCGTGGTACCGCATGCGACGGCCCAGGATCTCGACCGGGCGCTCGAAGCCGCAAGCCGAGCCTTTCCGCTATGGCGTGCGACCAGCCCGCGCGAACGCGGCCGCATCCTGAAGCGCGCAGCCCAGTTGATGCACGACCGGCAGGAGGAGATCGCCACACTCGCGACGCTCGAAATGGGCAAGCCGATCGCCGAAGCGCGGCTGGAAACCCATTTCGCCACGGAAGAAATGGAGTGGTTCGCCGAGGAAGGCCGCCGCACCTATGGCCGCGTCATTCCCGGCCGCATCGGCGAAACCCGCTTTCAGGTGGTCAAGGAACCGGTCGGCCCGACCGCTGGTTTTTCGGCGTGGAATTTCCCGGTCGGCAATGCCGCCCGCAAGATGGGCTCGGCGCTCGCTGCCGGCTGCACGATGATCTACAAGCCCGGCGAAGAGGCCCCGGCGTCTGCCGCCGCCGTCGCCCAGTGCCTTATCGATGCGGGCGTTCCAGCCGGCGTCATCGCGGTCGTCTACGGCGTGCCCGACTTCATCTCGCGCCACCTGCTCGCCTCGCCGATCATCCGCAAGATCTCGTTTACCGGCTCGGTCCCGGTCGGCCAGCACCTCATCCGGCTTGCCTCGGAAAGCCTGAAGCGCACCACGATGGAACTTGGCGGCCATGCGCCGGTGCTTGTTTTCGACGATGCCGACCAGACCGCGGCGCTCGACATGTCGGTACAGCGCAAATATCGCAACGGCGGCCAGGTCTGCGTTTCGCCGACCCGCTTCTACGTGCAGGACAAGTCCTATGACGCCTTCTGCGCCGGCTTTGCCGAGCGTGCCGCGAAGATCACGGTCGGCGACGGCCTCGATCCGGAGACCGGCATGGGACCGCTGGTCCACGGCCGCCGCCGCGACGCAATCGAGGCGCTGGTGCAGGACGCCACTTCCAAAGGCGCAAAGCTGCTCGCTGGCGGCCATCGCATCAACAACGAAGGCTTTTTCTATGCCCCGACCGTTCTCGCCGACGTGCCGGGCGATGCGCGGATCATGAGCGAGGAGCCGTTCGGCCCGGTCGCCGTGCTCAACCGCTTCTCGGATTTCGACGATGGGGTCACCAAGGCGAACGAACTGCCCTACGGCCTTGCGGCCTATGCCTTCTCCAATTCGCACAAGACCATCGCAAAACTTTCCGACGCGCTGGAAGCGGGCATGGTCGGCATCAATTCCTTCAACATTTCCATGCCGGAAACGCCGTTCGGCGGGGTGAAAGCGAGCGGCCACGGTTCCGAAGTCGGGATCGAGGGCGTCGATGCCTACATGGTTACCAAAACGATCAGCATCACCTGAGGACGAGTTCCCGGCGGGTTTTCAAGAATTTCCACAAGGATTGCAGCATGAAACACGAAAAACCGACCGGCACCTTCGCCGCCGAAGCTGTGCTGACCCACATGAAGGCCGCCGGCATCGATGTTCTGTTCGCCAATGGCGGCACCGACTTTCCGTCGATCATCGAGGCCTTTGCCCGCCAGTCCGAAACCGGCCTGAAAATGCCGGAAGCCCTGGTCATTCCGCATGAGGGTGTCGCGGTCGGCATGGCGCACGGCTATTATCTGATGACGTCAAAACCGGCCGGCGTCATCGTTCACGTCAATGTCGGGCTTGCCAACTCGGTCATGGGCCTGATCAACGCCCGATCGGAAAACGTGCCAGTGATGATGTTCTCCGGCCGCACGCCGATCACCGAACATGGCCGTTTCGGCTCGCGTTCCTCGCCGATCCACTGGGGCCAGGAAATGTTCGACCAGGGCGGCATGGTCCGCGAAGTGGTCAAATGGGACTATGAACTGCGGTATCCGGAACAGGCGGGCATCGTCATCGACCGCGCCATGAGCATCGCCATGAGCGAGCCGCGCGGCCCCGTCTATCTGAGTCTGCCGCGCGAGGCGCTGGCCGAAGGTGCGGAAGTCGAGATCAGCCACCGCTCGACGGTCACCCCGACCACCTACGGTCCGGCCGACCCGGAATTGGTCGCCCAGGCTGCCGACCTGCTCGCCAAGGCAAAAAACCCGCTGATCATCACCCAGAGCCCGGAGCTCGCTCCCGATTTCGAGCCGCTCGCCGGCTTCGTCGAGAAGTTCGCGCTGCCGACAATCGAGATGTGGGCAACCCGCCTGGCGCTGCCGAGCGACCATCCGATGATGATCGGCCGCGACTCGACCCAGGTCCTGAAGGAAGCCGACGTCGTGGTCGTGATCAATGCCGCCGTGCCATGGATTTCAGACCATACGGACATAGCCGAAGGCGCCAAGGTCATCGCCATCGGCCCCGACCCGCAGCATAGCCGCGTACCGATCCGCAGTTTTCCGATCGACATCGCGCTTGCCGGCGGCGTCAACAAGACAATCGCCGCTCTTGCCGCTGCGATGGCCGAGCGCGTGCCTGCATCGGAAACCTTCTCCGAGCGCCGCGAAAAGTGGGCGAAGATCAAGGCGGCCCAGGCCGAGGCGGCCGACAAGCGCGCCGCCATGGGCAACGGTTCGCCGATGACACCGGCCTATGTCAGCCGCTGCATCTCCGATATCCTGGACGACAGGACGACCGTCGTGAACGAACTCGGCATCGACCCGTCGGTGATGAGCTTCAAATATCCGAAATCCTACTTCTCGACCCCGCTGTCCGGCGGTCTCGGCTTCGGCCTCACCGCAGCGCTCGGCGCCCAGCTTGGAGACCGCAGCCGGCAGGTGATCGCCACGATCGGCGACGGGTCCTACATGTTCGCCAATCCCGTCGCCTGCCACCAGACGGCGACTGCGCTGAAACTGCCGCTGCTGACGGTCGTCTTCAACAACGGCATCTGGAACGCCGTGCGCCGCTCGACGCTCTACATGTATCCGGACGGAAGTGCTGCGACCGCCAACACCATGCCGATCACCGCGCTCGATCCGGCCCCGGATTACGCGGCCGTCGCCCGCGCCCACGGCGCCCATGCCGAACGCGTCGAGACCGGCGCCGACCTTCCGGCGGCGCTGCAGCGGGCACTGGCCGCGACCAGGAGTGGCCAGCAGGCCATGATCGAAGTCATGGTTTCATACTAGGAGGCGTAGGTCATGGGGGGAGCCGGGAACGACGCAAGGACGACAGAAACGCTGGAGGAACTCCGCCGGCGTTATCCGATGGTCGGCGATCTCGAAAAACGGGCGAAATGGCGCATTCCGCGGTTCGCCTACGAATTCCTCCAGGGCGGCGCAGGCGACGAGACCGGCCTCAACCGCAACCGGACCGCCCTGCAGGCGGTCGAGGTCGTGCCACGCTACGGCCTGGACGTGTCCACCGTCGACACCTCGGTCGAGCTCTTCGGCCATCGTTATGCCGCCCCGATCGGCATCTCGCCGATCGGCTTCGACGGCATGATGTGGCCGGGCGCCACCGAACAGTTCGCGAAGGCCGCCCAAGCCCACAACATCCCTTACCTGGTCGGCACGCTCGCCTGCGCGACGATCGAAAAAGTCGTGGAATGGGCGCCTGACGTCACCTGGTTCCAGCTCTACCCGATGGCGCCGAACAATCATCGATACAGTCTCGAAATGGCCGAGCGCGCCCGCATCGCCGGCGCCAAGGTTCTGGTCGCGACGCTCGACGTGCCGGTGCGCGCCAAGCGCCCGCGCGATCTTCGCAACGGCCTTACGATGCCCTTCAAGCTGACGCCGAAGACGATGCTCGCGGCGGCGATGGCTCCCTTCTGGCTGGATGCGATCCGCCGCAAGGGCATGCCGACTTTCGCCAACATGGCCGGTTTCGCCGGCGCGCCGGACCGCGTCACCACCTCCGCCTTCGTGCAGAAACATATCGGCGGCGGCTTTCCCTGGGAGCAGATCGCCCGGTTGCGCGACGGATGGCCGGGGCCGATGATGGTCAAAGGCGTCATGCATCCGGCGGATGCGGAAAAGGCGTTGGAACTCGGCCTCGACGGCGTGGTCGTCTCCAACCATGGCGGCCGCCAGTTCGATGCGGCGCCCGCGACGATCGACGTTCTGCCGGAAATTGCCCGCACCGTGGGCACCCGTGGTACGGTCCTGTTCGACAGCGGCGTCGTCTCCGGCGTCGACATGGTGCGCGCAATTGCCTGCGGTGCCCATTCGTCGTTTGCAGGCCGCGCCTTCATGCTCGGGCTTGCCGCACTCGGAGACCATGGCGCCGCCCATATGGCGCAGGCCTTCATCGAGGAATACCGCATCACGCTCGGCCAGAGCGGGCTTCTGAATACCGACCAGGCCCGTCGCGCGCCCGTGCGCCATCCCGGTGCCTGGACCGCACAGGACTTCCAACCGCACCTCTAATCGACCATGTCTCCGGGGAGGAGAAACCCATGAAAGTTGCCGACGCCATCGTGGAAATTCTGAAACGCGAGGGGATCGAGGTCATTTGCGGTTACCCCGTGAACCACGTTCTCGAACACGCGGCCATGGGCGATATCCGCCCGATCATCGTGCGCCAGGAGCGCCACGGCCTGCATATGGCCGACGCCATGTCGCGCCTCTCGTCCGGCAAGACGATCGGCGTCTTTGCCATGCAGCTCGGACCGGGCACGGAAAACGCCTATGGCGGCATCGCCCAGGCCTATTCCGAATCCGTGCCGCTGCTGGTGCTGCCGATGGGCTACGAGCGCCGCGTCGCGCATGTCGACCCGAACTACAACGCGACCCGCTCGATGCGCGACATCACCAAGTCCGCCGAGCCGATCACCTCGGCCGCCGAAATCCCGAACATTTTTCGACGCGCTTTCTCCAAATTGCGGAATGGCCGCGGCGGTCCGGTTCTGGTCGAAATCCCGAACGACATGTGGCAGGACGAGGTGCCGGAACCGCTGAACTATCGCCCGGTTCTTTCCACCCGCTACGGGCCGGACCCGATCGCCGTGCGCGACGCGGTCGACCTGCTGCTCGCCGCCAAGCGGCCGATCCTCTATGCCGGCCAGGGCGTCCATTACGCGCAGGCCTGGCCGCAGCTGAAACAGCTGGCCGAACTGCTGGCGATCCCGGTTTCCACCAGCCTCGAAGGCAAGAGCGCGTTTCCGGAAACCCATCCGCTGTCGGTCGGCGCCGGCGGGGCGGCGATCTCCAAGACGCTGCGCCACTTCCTCGACAGTTCCGACCTGATCTTCGGCATCGGCTGCTCGTTCACCGAGACCGCCTTCGGCGTGCAGATGCCGCTCGACAAGACGGTCATCCACGCGACGCTCGATCCCGACCACGTCAACAAGGACATCGAAGCCAAGGTGGCGCTGGTCGGCGACGCGGCGCTGACGCTCGACGCGGTGCTTGCCGAACTGGAAGCCCGCAAGGTTTCTCCGCGCGACCATGCGGAAATCGCCGCCGAGATCGCCAAGGTGCAGGAGGAATGGCTTTCCGAATGGATGCCGAAGCTCACCTCCGACAGCAAGCCGCTGTCGCCCTATCGCGTGCTCTGGGACCTGCAGCACACGGTCGATATCGAAAACACCATCATCACCCATGACGCCGGCAGCCCGCGCGACCAGCTTTCGCCGTTCTGGAAGTCGGTAAAGCCGCTCACCTATATCGGCTGGGGCAAGACAACCCAGCTCGGTTATGGCCTGGGCCTCGCCATGGGCGCCAAGCTGATGCATCCGGACAAGCTCTGCATCAATGTCTGGGGCGATGCGGCGATCGGTTTTACCGGCATGGATTTCGAAACCGCGGTGCGCGAGCGCCTGCCGATCCTGTCCATCCTGCTCAACAATTTCTCGATGGCGATGGAACTGCCGATCATGAAGGTCTCGACCGAGAAATACCGCTCGACCGACATTTCCGGCGACTACGCCGCCTTTGCCCGCGCGCTCGGCGGTTACGGCGAACGCGTCACCGAGCCGGATCAGATCATTCCGGCGATCAAGCGCGGCATCGAGCAGACACAAAAGGGCGTGCCGGTCCTCCTCGAATTCATCACCACGCAGGAAATCGCCCGTTCGCGCTACCACCGCATGCTGACGGGTGAGAAAAAATGACCTCTCTGCAATCCACCCTCGACACCCTGAAGCTCCATTTCGGCGACCGGCTTTCGACCACCGAAGCGGTGCGCGAGCATCACGGCCACGACATGTCCCGGCAGCCGACAAGGCTGCCGGATGCGGTGGTCTATGCCGAAAACGAGGACGAGGTGGCGCGCGTCGTCTCGGCCTGTTTCGAGGCGGGCATACCGGTGACGCCGTTCGCGGCAGGCTCGTCGATGGAGGGGCATACGATCCCGCTGAAGGCTGGCATCTCGCTCGACCTCACCCGCATGAACAGGATCGTCGCGGTCAACCACGAGGACTTCGACGTGCAGGTGGAGGCCGGCGTCACCCGCAAGCAGCTCAACGCCCATATCCGCGATACCGGCCTGTTCTTCCCCATCGACCCCGGCGCAGATGCCTCGCTCGGCGGCATGGCCTCGACACGCGCCTCCGGCACCACGGCGGTGCGTTATGGCACGATGCGCGAAAACGTGCTGGCGCTGCGCGTCGTCACCCCGCAAGGAAAAATCATCACCACCGGCCGGCGGACGAAGAAGTCTTCCACCGGCTACGACCTGACCAAGCTCTATGTCGGTGCCGAAGGAACGCTCGGCGTCATCACCGAGGTGACCGTCAGGCTGCATCCGATCCCGGAAACCATCGCCTCTGCGGTCTGCGCCTTCGAGACGATGCGTGGCGCGGTGGAAGCCGTCGTCGCGACCATCCAGAGCGGCATCCCGGTCGCCCGGATCGAATTCCTCGACGAAGTGGCGGTCGAAGCCGCCAACCGGCATGCGGGCCTGACCCTGAAACTGGCGCCGACCCTCTTCCTGGAATTCCATGGCAGCCCGCGCTGGGTGGAGGAACAGTCGAACACGGTGCGCGAAATCGCCGACGAGTTCGGCGGCTCGGACTTCGAATGGTCGACCCGCACCGAGGACCGCGAACGGCTGTGGAAGGCGCGCCACGAGACGATCTATTCCAACCAGACGCTGCGTCCCGGCTGCAAGGCGTTTACGACAGATGTCTGCGTGCCGATCTCGCGGCTTGCCGAAGCGGTGCTTGCCGCCCGCGAGGATATCGATAATTCCTTCGTCATGGGCAAGATCATCGGCCATGTCGGCGACGGCAATTTCCATGTCGGCTACCTGATCAAGCCGGAAATCCCCGAAGAACTGGCCGAAGCGGAACGCCTCGCCGAACGGCTCTACCAGCGCGCCATGGACATGGGCGGCACGTTCAGCGGCGAGCACGGGATCGGCATTTCCAAGCTGAAATATCTCCGCCGCGAACACGGCGACGCCGTCGACATGATGAACGCCATCAAGGCGGCGATCGATCCGAAGGGCATCATGAACCCCGGCAAGCTTGGCCAGGTGGAATAAACGAAACCGCCGACGTCGGATGATCACCGGCTGAGGTCGATGCGACTGGTCACCACCGGTTTGCCGCTCGAAAGATCCTTGTCGATCGTTTGAAGCCTGAGGCGGTCGTCGCCGATCTTCTCGATCGTCATGTTGGCAACCCGATCCCCGTTGATCACCCTCGCCCAGCGGACGCCGAGATTGATCGCATTGCCGCGGCGGTTGCCGGAAAGCACCGAAGGCTGGCCGGACGGTCCGAGATAGGTGCCGCTATAACCGTCTTCCGAAGCCTGCAGGTCGGCCGATATGCTGCGCCGGATGACCAGCAGGCCGCGGCAGGTTCCCTGCATCGAAAGGGTAGTCGCCCCGGCCGTCGAGGTGAAGCTGCAGGTGACATTGATGGGACTTGCCCCGATGCGGGTCAGAACCGTGCCCTTACCGCTCCAGTTGCCGGCAAGCGTTTTCAGGAAATCCCCCTCGGCCGCCGGAGCCGAGCTTGGCGAAAAAGCGGAGGCGATAAACGCGGCAGAGGCGAGAAATGAGCGCATGGCGACGATCCATCTGAATGCTCGCTTCGAACGCCGGCTGAGCCATTCTGTTCCATCTGGCATCCCGAGCCGCCATCGAGTGGCCCAGCGACGCGCGTAAACCCACTTCGACCTTGCTGCCGCGCAAGAACATGCTACATATGTAGCACTTTCAGGAGCAAACCATGCCGGTCACCACCAAAATCCGACGCCAAGGCGGTGCTGCGGTGATTACCATCCCGCCGGCCCTGTTGAAGCTGATGCATACCGAAGTCGGCGATCAACTGACGCTCGACGTCGCCAATGGTGAGTTGATCGCCCGTCCTGTCGAGAGCGGCCGCAAGCGCTACACCCTCAGCGAATTGCTGAAGGGGAGCGAGGCCATGGCGACGTTGAATGCCGCGGTCGCCGATGCTCAGGAAGGCGATCCGATAGGGCACGAGATCTGATGATCCGCAGCAACGTGCCGAGGCGCGGCGATGTCTACTGGATCGACCCAAACCCCGTCGCCGGCCGGGAAATGAAGAACCGGCATCGTTTCGTTGTCATCACGCCGATCGAGATCAACAGGCTGGGCGTCAGCATGACGGTGCCCATCACCACCGGTGGGGCTTTTATCCGCGATGTCGGTCTTGCTGTGGCGATTTCCGGCCATGACACGACCGGCATCGCCGTTTGCAACCAGGTCCGCAGCTTCGACATTCCCGCCCGCATCCAGCAGAAAACCGCGCAATATATCGAGACGCTGGACGAGGCGACCATGAACGAAATCGTCTCGCGTGTCGTCAGCGCCATCGACCCTGCCCCGGAACCCGCCTGATCTCTTCCCTTCATCCTCCCCTGCCCTAACTGCATTTCCGGGCGAGGAAGAAGGAGGAGCGAGTATGATCATCCGGTCTGGAAGCTGCCTTTGCGGAAGCGTGCGGTATTCGGTGAAGGATGCGCCGGTCAGGATCGGGCTTTGCCATTGCGCCGATTGCCGCAAGGAAAGTGGCTCGAGCTTCGTCACGTTCGGCATCTGGCCGCGGCATGGCTTTGAAAGCAAAGGCGAGGTCAAGTATTTCCATGGCCGCGGCTTCTGCCCCGAATGCGGCTCGCGCGTCTTCAACGAGAGCGACGGCGACGAGATCGAGATCCGCGTCGGATCGCTCGACATGGCGCCGACCGATCTCGAGCCGGTCTACGAAATATGGGTGAAGCGAAGGGAGAACTGGCTGAGCCCGCTTCCCGTCCCTCAGTTCGAAGAAGATCGCAATTGACGCATTGTCGTCGGGCGCGGACTCTGTAGAGCCGCCCAGCGGACGGGAGACAGACAAATGTCGGAACTGATCGACAAGGCGATTGTCATCGCGACGCAGGCCCATCAAGGACAGTCGTCGAAAACCGGCGGCCCGTTCATCGACCATGTCAGGCGCGTCGCCGAAAACGTGGCCGGCGAGGACGAAAAACAGATCGCCTGGCTGCATGATGTGGTCGAGAAAGGCCCTGGCTGGACGTTCGAGCGGCTGCGCGAAGAAGGCTTTTCAAAAGCGGTCGTCGATGCCGTGGACGCGATGAGCAAACGCGACGGCGAGGAATATTTCGCCTTCGTCCGCCGCTCGATCGAAAACCCGCTTGCCCGGCCCGTGAAGCGCGCCGACCTCACCGATAATCTTGCCCAGATGCGCCAGATGGGCGGCGACGGTTCGAAATTCGCGGAAGGCCTGCGCATCCTCGACGAGCGATATCCATCCTGATCCCGGGAACCTTGCGCCATCCCTTGCCGTTCGTTTTTGCGCGGCAGAAGCCGCGATCCGACGACAGGATGGGCTCATGGAACTCAAGAATCAGGTGGCTCTGGTAACCGGGGCAGGTTCGGGCATCGGCAAGGCGGCGGCGATGAAACTTGCTGCGGAAGGCGCAAAGGTCGCCCTGCTCGGCCATACGAGAACCGAGATCGAAAAGACTGCCCGAGAGATCGAGAAGGCCGGCGGAGAAGCGCTGGTGCTCGAAGCCGACGTTTCCGACGAGAGCCGGATGCGCGCAGCGATCGATCAGCTTGCCGGAAAATTCGGGCGGCTCGACATCGTCGTCGCCAATGCCGGCATCAACGGCGTCTGGGCGCCGATCGACGACCTGAAGCCGGAAGAGTTCGACAGGACGATCGCCGTCAACCTGCGCGGCACCTATCTGACGCTGCATCTCACCGTGCCGCATCTGAAGGCACAGGGTGCCGGCTCGATCATCGTCGTCTCCTCGATCAACGGCAACCGCACCTTCACGACACCCGGCGCCACCGCCTATACCGCCACGAAAGCCGCGCAAGTGGCGATGGTGCAGCAGTTGGCGCTGGAACTCGGCAAGCACCACATCCGCGTCAACGCCGTCTGCCCCGGCGAGATCGAAACCAATATCGGCGACAACACCAAGCTCCGCCACGCGCAGGAAACCGCAATCCCGGTGGAATGGCCGGAGGGCCAGGTCCCGATCAGCGACGGCCGGCCGGGAAAAAGCGAGGACGTCGCCGAAGTCATCGCCTTCCTCGCCTCCAACCGCTCCCGGCATGTGACGGGCACCCCGATCTATGTGGACGGCGGCCAAGGGCTGCTAAGGTAGGATTGTTTTCCGCGCCGAAGTTCCCGGATTGCCCTTCCAGGCTGACCGGCGGTTGACCTTATCCTCGAGCGATCGCGCCCTCAGCGCGAAGATATGGGTTGAAATCCGGAGGGAATCCGGCAATTTCCCTGTCTTCAATGGAGGCAACCCCATGTCCAGCACATCCGCGGAAAAAGCGCCGGTCATCATCATCGACCTGCAGACCAATATGTTCGACGGCCTTGTCGAGCCGCCCCTGCACGAGGCGGATCTGCTGACCGAGCGCGCCCGAAAGGTGATCGACTGGGCGCGGCGCGAAGGCCGGGCGATCGCCTTCGTGCGCCATGACGGGCCGGAGGGCGATCCGCTGGCGCCGGGAGAGCCCGGCTGGCCCGTCTGGCCGGCGCTCGGCCAGCGGGACGACGAGCCGACCTTCTCGAAGACCGTCCGGGACTCGTTCAGCAATCCGGAACTCGGCGCCTGGATCGAGAACCAGGGCGCGCCGGAAGTGGTGATCCTCGGCGCCCAGACGGATTTCTGCGTCGCCGGCACGGTGCAGGGGGCGATCGCGGCCGGGCTGAAGGTGACGGTGGTTTCCGACGCCCACAGCACGCTCGATCAGCCGCAGGAGAGCGCCGCCGCCATCATCCGCCGCTACAATGCCCAGTTCGCCGAGGCCGACGTCAATCTGGTGACGACCGAGGCGCTGACCGGCTCGCCAGCCGCCTGACCGGTTCTAGCCCAACTCCAGCCGGCGGGTGATGCCAATCGCCTCCAGAAACACCTCGTCATGGCTGACAACCAGCAGCGCGCCGTCAAAGGCGCGCAATCCGGCCTCGACCGCGGCGATGGAATCGATATCCAGATGGTTGGTCGGCTCGTCGAGGATCAGCAGCGACGGCGGCTCCGGTCCGCCAAGCACGCAGGCGAGCCCCGCCCGCAGCATCTGTCCGCCCGACAGCGTGCCGACCACCTGCAGCGCGGCATCGGCGCGGAACATGAAACGGGCGAGCGCCGCGCGGCCGGCATTTTCGTCCGCCTGCGGATTGAGCCGCCGGAAATTGTCGCGGATCGACAGCGCCGGATCGAGCAGGCTCACCCGCTGGTCGAGCATGGCGGATCTGACCGGCACCCGCACCGTGCCCGAGAACGGCAACAGGCTGCCCGAAATCAGCGACAGCAGCGTCGTCTTTCCCGAACCGTTCGGACCGGTGACGGCGATGCGTTCCGGCCCAGTGATCTCGAAGGAGAGGTCACGCAGGACCGGCGTTTCAACCTCGAAACCGGCGGTGACATTGTCGATCCGGAGCACGACCCGGCTCGCCGGCAGGCCGGTCGGCGGCAGCGTCACGGAGAGCGGCTGCAGAATCTCGATCTTTTCACGCGCAGCCGAGATGTCATCAGCCGCCTGGGTTCGCAGCCGCTCGGCAAGCCGGGCATTGTCGCCGCTGGTGTTTTCCGCCCGCCGCTTCATGCCGCCGGCGACGATGCGCGGCATGTCGCCCTTGGCGGCCTTCTTCTTGCCGGTTCTGTCCTTGCGCGCCTTGCGCTCCGCGGTTTCCTGCGCCACACGGTTGACCTCCGCCATCCGCTTTTCGGCATCAGTGAGATCGTGCTCGGCGGCGGCCAGTTCCAGCACCTTGCGCTCCCGGTATCGGCTCCAGTTGCCGCCATAACGGGTGGCACCGAGCGAGGTCAATTCGACGACCGCATCGACGGTTTCAAGTAGCTCGCGATCATGGCTGACGATGATCGCCCCGCCGCGCCAGCCGGCGAGCAGGTCGATCACCGCCCGGCGGCCGTCTCGGTCGAGATTGTTGGTGGGTTCGTCGAGGATCAGGAAATCCGGCTCGGCGAAGATCAGCGCCGCCAGCCCTGCGCGGGTGCGCTGGCCGCCCGACAGCGTTTCGAGCGGCGTGTTCGCATCCGCGTCGAGGCCTGCCCGCGCCAGCGCTTCCGCCATGCGCGCCTCCAGCATCCAGTCGGCATTGGCGAGGTCCTCGGCGGATGCCTCGCCCGCTTCCGCGCGAGCAAGGGTGGCCAGCGCATCGCGCGTGCCAAAGAGGTCGGCGATCGTTTCGCCGGGCGCGACCTGCACGCTCTGGCGCAGCACGCCGAGGCTGCCAGCGACGGAGACCGTGCCGGATGCGGGCGTCAGTTCGCCGGCGATCAGCTTCAAAAGTATCGTCTTGCCGACGCCGTTGCGCCCGACAAGGCCGGCGCGTTCAGGCCCGAAGCTGAGGTTCAGATGGGAAAAAAGCGGCCGGCCGTCAGGCGTGGACCATGAAAGGTTTGCAAGCGTAATGGAAGGCATGGACGGATTCCCGAATGGCAAGGCAAAGCGGCGTTGCGTTTCGGTTGAGGTCCATGGTCCACCGTCCTGTTGGTGCTGCAGATGGCGGTTTTCTAAGCGGAAAATGCGGCGCGTTCAAGGACAGACAAGGACCCCCGCAGGATAGCGCGAGAATCCCTTGTCTGTTGACCGGAGGCAACAGGAGATGCCTCACCAACTTTAAAGCACATCCCGCCGGGTATTGTCCTTGCTCGGCATTGACCATTTTGGGTATATCTTTGCGGTGGCAAAAACGGGCACGATCCGAGGGGTCATGAACGGAGAATGCATCAGCCCGCTGACTCAGATACGGCCGTCACCACTGGAGAATAGATGTAGGGTTCCTGCATGGAGATGCTGCGAAGGTGGGCATACCAGTCATCGATCATCCCGGCGATAGTTCCCTTTAGGAGCGACAGATACTCACTGTCGCTGAGCGCCGCAACGTCCTCTTCGGTCATGTTCTCGGGAACATGGGTTCGATCAACCTGATCCTTAGATGGCGAATCTTTCCGGACCTCTACCGCGCTCTGAAAGCGATCAGCTTCCAGCATGAGCGAAAGCAGCAGCTTATTTGCGGACATGTCTGGGCCATCGGCCTCGCCTTCATTGATCGGACTCTCCACTTCGGGCGCGGGAACGACTGGTGCACCATCGGGGCCAAAAGCTGTGACGTCGAATGTCAACTCGGCGAAGAATTTAAGGATGCGGGCGGTCCTATCCTGGGCCAGGGCCATTCCTTCAAGACCTGCCTCCTCGGTGTCGAAGCCGATGGAGGAATAGTCGAAGCCGTCGGCAAGTTCCGCCACGCCGCCTTCATAGATTCGTGCCAGGACAACATCGCCGATCTTGATTTCGAACTTTACTTTGCTGGGGTGATTGCTCGCCGTTGGATCGGCAATTTGCTCCGCTGACGGCGGCGGCAACCCGATGACATCGTCGAGATCGGGAGCGGTCGAGAACTTCCCGAAAGCATCATAGATAAACTCACTGACATCGCTGCTTCCTGCGCCGTCGAGCAAGGTTGCTGGCGAAGATGGGTTCTCCGAAGCCCTGGGTTTGGTGCCCACAGTAGCAGGCGTTTCCGCACCCTGCAGAAGCTTGAGCGCGTATGTGTTGGTTACGCCAAGCATCGAACTGCCAATCGTCGTCATCTTACCCCCGTGTCCAGGTTTTCCGGACCAAGCGACGTTGTGATCAAAATGATCGCAACAGATCACCAGCGCCGGAGATGCAATTTCCGAGGTTAGCGGGAATGGCTTGCACGTAACTTGCGATAGCGGAATAAGGAAGCCGCATCGCCCCCCTCTTCAGGAATACACCGGCTTCCTATTGTCTTGATAGACGCTCAAGTGCGCTTACGCCCGCTCCTCCCACAGTTTCGCAAGCTCCACCACCGTCTTCACCGCCAGTTCCATGTCCTGGCTGCTGACGAATTCCAGCGGGGAATGGAAGGCGTGGCCGCCGGCGAAGAGGTTGGCACAGGGAAGGCCCATGAAGGAGAGGCGCGAGCCATCCGTGCCGCCGCGGATGCTGCCGCGCACCGGGGTCATGCCGGCCCGGCTGATCGCCTCGACCGCGTAATCGACGATGCCCGGATGCTGGTCGAGCACCACCTTCATGTTGCGGTACTGTTCCTTGACGGTGAGGGTGTAGGTCGAGCCCGGATAGTCGGCGATCACCTGCCTGGTGATCTCCTCGAGCAGGGTCTCCTTGGTCTTCAGGCCCTCCTCGGTGAAATCGCGGATGATGAAGGAGAGGTTCGCCTTTTCCATCACGCCGGTCATGCCGGTCGGATGGATGAAGCCGTCGCGGCCCTTGGTGGTCTCGGGCGTCATGTCCTTCGGCAATCGGGCGACGATGCCGCCGGCGATCTTGATGGCGTTTTCCATCTTGCCGAAGGCGAAGCCCGGATGCATGGCGACGCCCTTGATGGCGATCTCCACCGCATCGGCCGAAAACGTCTCGTCCTCGATCGTGCCGGCCGTCTCGCCATCCAGCGTATAGCCGAAATCGGCACCGAGCTTTGCGAGGTCCACCTTGTCGACGCCGCGGCCGATCTCCTCGTCGGTGGTGAAAAGGATGCGGATCGCGCCGTGCTTGACGTCCGGGTTGTTGATGAAGAATTCGGCCGCCGACATGATCTCGGCAATGCCCGCCTTGTCGTCGGCGCCGAGCAGCGTGGTGCCGTCAGAGGTGATGATGTCGTTGCCGATCTGGTCTTTCAGCACCGGATGTTCGGACACCCGGATCACCTGGCTTTTGTCGCCGGTGAGCTGGATATCGCCGCCTTGATAGTTCCTGACGATCTGCGGCTTGACGTTGGTGCCGGTGAAATCGGGCGCCGTATCCATATGAGCGCAGAAGCAGATCACCGGCACGTTGTTTTTCGACGTCGTGGCCGGAATCGTCCCGTAGATATAGCCATGCTCGTCGAGATACGCATCGGTAATGCCGATCGCCAGCATTTCCTCGACCAGCAGCCGGCCGAGATCCTTCTGCTTCATGGTCGACGGCTGGGAGGGAGACTTGGCATCCGACTGGGTGTCGATGACGACATAACGGAGGAAACGATCGGTAACGCTATCGGCCATGGTTCTCAAATCCAAAATTGCAGAACGGAATAATGGAGTTGTAGCCGGCAGATAGAGGCGCGTGAAGCGGGGAAATGAAGGTTGTGGCTCGGCAATTGCCCCTCATCCGACTGCCTTCCCTTCTCCCCGCGGGGAGAAGGGAAGGGTGAGGGGTATACGTCAAATATAGCCGAGGACGAACGCTTTTACCTCTGCGCCCCGATATCCGATGCCCCGACCGAAGGCGCGGCATTGCCCCAGCTGTTGCGGACATAGGTGAGCACCGCGGCCACCTGCGCGTCGGTCAGGCGCCAGCCGAGCGAAGGCATGGCGGGTGTCGTTTTCGCCTCAGGCGTATGCACCGCCTGGCTGCCCTGCAACACCAGCCGCGTCAACGTCTCCGCACTCGGCTGCTGCACGATCGAGCTGCCGGCGAGTGCCGGGAAAAGCTGGTTCGCCCCCTTGCCGTCGCCGCCATGGCAGGCCGAACAGGTGTCGTGATAGATCGCCGCCCCCACCTTCATCCGCGCATCGCTTGCCGGGATCGGCTGCGGTTTCTGCGTCGGACCGCCCTCGGTGCTCTTGAGGTAGGTGGCGATCGCGTGCACGTCCGCGTCGGTCATCAGCGAGGTCGAGGCCTGGATCGCCTCCGCCATCGGGCCCGAAGCGATCGTATGCCCGTTGGTGCCGGTCTTCAGGTACCGGACGATCTCCTCCTCGCTCCAGCTGCCAATGCCGACATAGCTGTTGCCGGTGATGTTGGGCGCATACCATCCCTGTAGCGAACCACCCTGCAACGGCTCGCTGGTCTCGTCCGCCCCGAGCGCGGTTTTGGGCGAATGGCAGGTGCCGCAATGGCCAGGCCCCTGGACGATATAGGCGCCGCGGTTCCATTCGGCCGATTTCGACGGATCGGGCTGGAATTCGCCCAGCGTGAAGTTCAGCATGTTCCAGCCCATCATCGACAGCCGGATGTTGAACGGGAACGGCAACTGGTTGGCTTCGACCGGATTGAAGACCGGATCGACGGTCCTGAGATAGGACCAGAGATTGCCGATGTCCCTGTCGGTCATCTTGGTATAGGCCGGATAGGGCATGGCGGGGTAGAGCCGCTTGCCGTCATGGCCGATGCCGGTCTTCAGGGCGCTGCGGAAATCCGCCTCCGTCCAGTTGCCGATGCCGGTCGCCTTGTCGGGGGTGATGTTCGGCGGAATGATCTGGCCGAAGGGCGTTTCGAGCGGCAGCCCGCCGGAGAGCGGTTTTGCCTCCGGCGCGGTGTGACAGGCGGCGCAATCGCCGAGGATCGCCTGGTAACGACCGCGGATGATCTGGTCCGCCTGGTCGGGAGCCTGGGCAAGCGCCAGGCCTGCCGAGAGGGCGGTTGCGGCAAGGGTGAGGGAAAAGACGATCCTGCTCATGCCGACACCAGAGGTTGGCCCGGGTTGCGGAGATATTGCTGGCGGATCGCATCCGCCGTGTGATAGGCGAGCGCCCCCACGGTGCCGGTCGGGTTCTTGCCGGCATTGTGGGCGAAGGCGGAAGCGCCGATGACGAAGACGTTGGCGACGTCCCAGCTCTGCAGGTACTTGTTGACGGCGCTGGTCTTGGGGTCCGTGCCCATGATCGCCCCGCCGGTATTGTGGGTGCTCTGGTAGGGCACCGAATCCCAGCCCTTCTTGCGGCGGGTATTGGTGTATTGCCTGCCGCCGAAGGCCTTGGCGATCTCCTCCATCCGGTCCGAGACCCAGTTCGACATGCGGATGTCGTTATCCGGGAAATCGAAAGTGAAGCGCAAGAGCGGCCGCCCGAACCGGTCCGTATAGGTCGGATCGAGATCCAGATAATTGCCGCGGGTCGGGTAGCTCGACCCTTGCGAGGAAAAGCCGAGCGTCGACTTGTAGGATTTGACAGTCGCCTTCTTCCAGTCGCTGCCCCAGCGCGGCGTGCCGGGCGGGGTCGGACGGGTCTGGATCGGCCGGCCGTTCGAGGGAATGCAGTTGATGCCCGCGCCGCCGACGAAATCGAGCGGCCCATGGTCGAAGGCATCGCCGTTAAAGTCGTCCACCGTCTGGCCGAGCGCGCCGGCAGCGACGAACGGATTGAAGTTCTTGTCGTCGAAGAACACCTGCGCGCCGGCATTGGTCTGGTAGCAGTAGTTCCGCCCGACAGTCCCCTCGCCGGTATTCGGATCGTAGATCTCGCCGATACCGGAGAGCATCATCAGCCGGACATTGTGGAGACCATAGGCGCAGAGCAGCACGATATCGGCCGGTTGGAAGAACTCTTCGCCCGAGGTGTTCACATAAGTGACGCCGCGGGCATGATTCTTCGAGACGTCGAGATCCACATGCAGAACCTCCGAGTCGGTGCGAACCTCAAAATTCTTCTTTTTCATCAGCACCGGCAGGATGGTCGTCTGGGCCGAGGATTTCGAATAGTTGGCGCAGCCGAAGCGTTCGCAGAAACCGCACATCGTGCATTGGCCCATGGCGATGCCGAGCGGGTTGATATAGTCCTTGGAAAGGTTGGCCGCCGGCGTCGGAAACGGGTGCAGGTTCAAAGACCTGGTCACTTCGGCAAACAGCGTCGGCGCATAGGTCATCTGCAGCGGCGGCAGCGGATAGTCGCGCGAGCGCGGGTCCTCGAAAGGATTGCCGCCCTCCTGGATCCGGCCGTTGATATTGCCGGCCCTGCCGGAAATGCCGGCGAGATATTCGAAGCGGTCGAAGGATTTTTCCATCTCGGCGCCGGTCACGCCCCAGTTCTGCAATTGCAGGTCCTGGATCCGGGTTGCGCCGTAGCGGTCCCTCAGGTGGTCGGCGATCTGGAAGTCGCTGTCCCAGAACCGCCAGGTATGGCCGTTCCAGTGAACACCGGCGCCGCCCACCCCGTTGCCGGGCAGGAAGGAGCCGTAGTCGCGCATCGGCAGCGCCGTCTGCGAAGTGTTGTTGCGCATCGTCATCGCTTCGACGGCCGGCTGCAGGAAGAGGTCACGGCGGATGCCGTAGCGAAGTTCGTCCTGGGCATAACCGATGTTGAAATCGGTGGCCGTATCGCGCCACGGACCGCGTTCGATCGCCACGACGTCGAGCCCGTCCTCGGTCAGTTCATGAGCGAGGATCGCGCCTGTCCAGCCAAGGCCGACAATCACGGCGTCCTTGCGAGGTAGAATAGTAGTCATATTTTTCAGTCCCTACCTGGTCATCCATTCCGTCGAGCCTGCGATCGAAACCGGAGGCAGGGGATAGGGTTGGTTGTGTTTGGAAACGTGGTCGCGGTAATCGTATCGCGCGCCGGGAAAGCCCAGCATCTTCCACGAGGCCATGTCCTTGTTGCCGCCATAGATCGGGTCGGCGAAGAAGCCTTCCATCACGTTGGCGAGCATCAGGTTGAAGAAGGACTTGGCATCCACCTTGTTCGGCAGGGTGATCTTGCCGGCTTCGAGATCCTTCAGCACGGCGTCCTGCTCATCAGGGGCGAGCTCGGCAAAGCGCCGGCCACCCTTGGTTTCGCGGGTGAACGCGTTGAGCGCGGCAATCCCGGATCGGTAGCGCTGGGCCGGCGTGTCAGGCGCCTGGTACCCTTGCGTCGGCAGGCCGGGCATGAACGGGCCCTTTGTGTAGAGCCGGCTCGACGTGCCGTAGGATCCCACCAGCTGCCGGTCGAGATAAAGCACACAGCCGGCATCCTTGCCGCCGAGCGACAGATCGTCCGCCGGCACCAGCCGATCGGCGACCGCTTCCATCGTCTGCGCCTCCTCGAGCGTGAAGAACAGCCAGCCCCCGGGCTTGACCTGTACCGGCGGATCGGCGGAACGCGCCTCCCAGGGAAGGCTTCCGGAAATGCTGCGCGCCATCACCGGTGCGGCGCTGCTGGCGAGAACGGTAAAAGCGACGGAAGAAAGGAATTGGCGCCGCGTGGGGCGCTTAAGACAGTGGGTTTCCATAAGAGACCTCCCCGGAGAGAAAAGGTCGGTGACGCGCCGAAACGACGTGCGCCGATGTGATCGAACCGAACGGTTCAATGAGTGACCTAGAGCAGGTCCGACCCGAGGCAACCCTTCTGGAACATTAAATCGTCACCGCCGCTGTCCGTCAGGCGTCGCCGCCTCCGAGCGCGCCGCGATGCCCGAGACGGGCAGAGACCGCCCGTGCCGCGACGAGCAGCGGTTCGGCAAAAGCGTTGAGATTCTTCAGCGACAGGCGCTGGACGGGACCGGCGATGGCGACGGCGCCGACCACGTCCGACTGGGCGTCGCGGATGGGTGCGGCGATGGCGCGCATGCCGAGTTCGTTCTCCTCGTCTTCCACTGCGAAACCGAGGCGGCGGACATTGCCGAGCAGTTTCTGCAGCTTGTCGGGATCGGTGACGGTTTTTGGGGTCCTGAGCGGCAGGGTAGCCCCGACAAGGGCAGCGATGCGGTTTTCCGGCTGGAAGGCGAGAATTGCGCGGCCGGCAGCCGTCGAATGATAGGGCGCGCGCATGCCGATTTCCGCGCTGATGCGCACCGCCTGCCGGGACGGCTGGACGCGGACATACATGATCTCCGGCCCGGCCGGCACGCCGAGCAGCACCGTCTCGTCCGTCTCCTGCCTGAGATCCATCAGCAGCGTGCGCGCCTCGGTGGAAAGGTCCATGCGATTGCGCACCAGCGAACCGAGCCCGAAAAGTTCGAGCCCCAGCCGGTAGCGACCGGTGTCGCGATTCTGCTCGAGGAAATCCTCCGCCATCAGCGTCACCACCAGGCGATGCACGGTGCTCTTGGCAATGCCGAGACGGCGGGCGAGCTCGGTGATGCCGATCTCCGCATCGTCACCCTCGAAGGCTTTGAGGATGCGGATCGCCATCGAGACCGAAGAGAGGCGGCCCTTCCGCTGGTCCTCGTCCTGCGCTCCCGTGATCTTCATGTCCCCACCGTCTTCATTTCAGTTGTCGCTCCCACGCAATCGGCCGGCGTGCATCCGGACGCCGTCAACGCGGCAGTGACAAAAGCGCCGTTGACAGCCCGATATCCAAGGGAATATTCTGTTTATGGACCGACGTTCCATATAGAAGAACACATGACGACGACTGAAGCAAGCGGAAACACCATCGGTGGCCGCGCGGTTTGGTGGCCTGCCAGGAACCGGGCTTACCGAACAACGACTTGAACCGAAAGCGACCGAATTGGACACCCGCAAGACCGTGCCGTTGATCGTCGCATCGGCGCTCATCATGCAGCAGATCGATTCGACTGCGATCGCCACGGCCCTGCCGACGATTGCCGACGCACTCGGCGAGCCGCCGCTGGCGCTGCATTCGACGATCACCGTCTACGTACTCTCGCTGGGTGTCTTCCTGCCCTTGAGCGGCTGGCTCGCCGACCGTTTCGGCGCCCGGCGGGTGTTCTGCCTGGCAATCGCGCTGTTCACCCTCGCCTCGCTGCTCTGCGCCGCCTCGACCACCCTCACCATGCTGATCGCAGCACGCGCGCTGCAGGGTTTCGGCGGCGCGCTGATGCTGCCGACGGCACGGCTGATCCTGGTGCGCTCGGTGCCGCGCGAGGAACTGGTGTCCGCCATGGTGCTGATGAGCATGCCGGCCGTGATCGGCCCCGCGATCGGCCCGCTGCTCGGCGGCTTCATCACCGGCGTCAGCTCTTGGCACTGGATCTTCTGGATCAACCTGCCGGTCGGCATCGTGGCGATCATCCTGACGCTTGCGCTCATCGAAAAAATCCCGCCGACGGAGCGCACCTCCTTCGATTTCCCCGGCTTCATCCTCACCGGTGCCGGGATCGGCGCGGTCATCTTCGGGTTCGATTCCTTCGCCCGCGGCATGAATTCCAGCGCATTGGTCCTGGTTGTGGGCGGCGTTGCCCTGCTTGGCCTCTACATCCGCCATGCACGCAAAACGCAAAATGCCATCCTCGACCTCAAACTCTTTCGATATCCCACGTTCCGATCGAGCGTCACCGGCGGTTCGCTGTTCCGGATCAGCATGGGCGCCCTGCCTTTCATGCTGCCGCTGCTGATGCAGGAGGTTTTCCGCTATACGCCGCTGCAATCGGGCGCCATCACCTTCGTCTCGACGATCGGCGCCTTCGGCATGCGAACCATGACGAGGCGAATCCTGCGTCGTTTCGGCTTCCGCAGCGTGCTCTTCTGGAACGCATTGATCGCCAGCGCCTCGATGGCGCTGCTCGCCACTTTCACGCCCGGCACAGCGCCGATGGTCATGGTGGCCATCATTCTGCTCGGCGGCTTCTTCCGGGCCTTGCAGTTCACATCGCTGAACACACTGACATTCGCGGAAACCGAAGACTCGGAGATGAGCCACGCGACGTCGCTGTCGCAGATGGCGCAGCGCATCGCCCAGAGTACCGGCGTCGCGATGTCGGCCATGCTCCTGCACTATTTTTCCGGCAGCTCCGAGACGCTGACCAACTTCGCCTTCGCGATGTCCTTCATCATCATCGCAATCATTTCCGCATCCTCATGTTTCTCATTCTTCCGCCTGTCCGGGACGGCCGGCGACGTGCTCGCGGGCCGCAAGAAGGAAGCGAAGGGGGAAGCTATAGCGGCCGAGCAGGCCGATGCTGCAGAGTAACGATCCAGCTCTTCTGGGGCGTGGCGAATTGAAGCTCGCCGACATTGGCCGGCGAGCCCTCCGTGGCTGCGACCCCGTGTGTGATCGGTTGCAGCCAACGTGAGCAGGCGCGCGCGAACAGGCCATCGCGGGTCCGTCCATGACCTATGGTCAAGGACGCGCCTGTGGGCCGCTCACGGCGATGAAAGGGTTTTCGCTCTCGGTCCAGTCCAGTCTGAGGGGACTATTGGATCAGCGAGGCGACGTTGCGTGTCGTTGGAGCTTTGGTAGGTTTTGCGTCGACCGGGACGATATCGACGACCTCCGAAAGCAGGAACTGCTTTGGAGAACCACAGATGGTGGCGTAGACGATCCGGTCTAAAATTTTCAGGCTTTCGGACACGAAGGTCCGTTGGTCGCCATTGTCGAGCACCGATACAACGTACATGTTGATCCCACAGAGGTTAGGCGCGCAGTCATTCGCGCACCGGCATTTTTAGCCACCCATGGTTAACGGGAGGTTAAACCCGTCACGGCGCCAGTATGTCTCGGCCGCAGCCGGCGGTCGGTCAAACTAAAACGCCCTGCCGGCACTCCGGGAGGGCGTTTCTTCATCCGGTCCGAAGCGACGGATCAGTGCGCCGTGTTCACCTGTCCCCCCTTCTTCTTCGCATCGTGGGTGTGGTGGCTGTCGCGTTCGCCGCCGCCGCCCGAGACCCGGCTCTTGGAGCGCAGGTCGTCGTCGGCCGGTGGCTTCTTCACGTCGAGCGGCACACCCTTTTTTGCATCGGGGGCGTTTTCATGGGACGCGCCCGGTCCGCCCTGGCGGATGCTCGCGCGTGTCTTGTGCGATGTCGACATCATGAACTCCCTATCGGTCCTGCTGATAACCCTGGTGGGTGGTGTTGACCTTGGTATTGCCTTGCTGGCCCTGCTTGCCGGGATCATTCGCCGCCTGGAGCTTGCCGGGTTTGATATCGGACGCATGGGTCTGCTCGCCGGAGCCCTTGTGGCTCAGGTTTTCCGGGGGCGTCGGGGGAAGTTTGCTGCTCATGAAGGGTCTCCTTTTCTTGCGGTTTCCCACTGGTCTAACCCGCAGTGAGTCACGATGTTCCATCAGACGTGTTGTTGCCGCCGGGGTGAGGAACCCCCCGCCGCACTCTCGCGTTCGAACGGGTTAAAGAGGCAGGGAGGACTTCGATGAACGACTTTCAGGATCAGCTTGCCGCAGCGATCAAGCAGGCTGAATTGCCGATAGAACGCAAATGGTGGCACACCGCCACCGTCTATCAGGTCTATCCGCGCAGTTTCTGCGATCTAAACGGTGACGGCGTCGGCGATATCCCCGGCATCACCTCCAAGCTCGACTATCTGAAATCCCTGGGTATCGACGTGATCTGGCTGTCGCCGATCTACAAGTCGCCGATGGACGACAACGGCTATGACATTTCCGATTACCAGGACATCGCCCCGGAATTCGGCACGCTTGCCGATTTCGACAGGCTGGTATCGGAGGCCCGCAACCGGGGCATAGGCATCGTCCTCGATCTCGTCGTCAACCACACGTCGGACGAACATCCGTGGTTTCTCGAGAGCCGCAAGGGGCCGGGCAACCCGTTCCGCGATTTCTACGTCTGGCGCAAGCCGGCCGCAGACGGCGGGCCGCCGAACAGTCTCAAATCCTCCTTCGGCGGGCCGGCCTGGACGCTCGATCCCCTGAGCGGCGAATATTACCTGCATCTGTTCTCGACCCGCCAACCGGATCTCAACTGGGAAAACCCGGCCGTCCGGGCCGAGATCTACAAGATGATGAACTGGTGGCTGGAGCGCGGCATTGCCGGTTTCCGCATGGATGTCATCGATTATATCGGCAAGCAGGTAGACCAGGAAATCGTCCACGACGGTCCGCACCTGCACGACTACCTGCAGGAAATGAACCGCAGAACATTCGGCAATCGCGATATCCTGACCGTCGGCGAGACCTGGAGCGCGACACCCGGTTCGGCTCTCCTCTATTCCGGCCGCAACCGCCACGAACTATCGATGGTCTTCCAGTTCGAGCATGTGACCCAGCAATGGGATGAGATATTCGGCAAATGGCGCTCGAAACCGTTCGACCTGGTGAAACTGAAATCGGTGCTCGGCAAGTGGCAATACGCGCTGTCGGACGACGGCTGGAATTCGCTCTTCTGGGGCAATCACGACCTGCCGCGCGCCGTCTCCAAATATGGGGATGCGACCGGTCATCCGGCAGAATCGGCCAAGATGCTGGCGACCGTGCTGCACCTGATGAAAGGCACGCCCTTCATCTACCAGGGCGAGGAGATCGGCATGACCAATGTGCCGTTCACGACGATCGAGCAGTATCGCGACATCGAGACACTCAACATGCACCGGCTGCATATCGAGGCCGGCCTGTCGCCCGAGGAATTCATCAAGGGCGCCAACGAAAATGCCCGCGACAATGCCCGCACCCCGATGCAATGGAGTGCCGCGCCCTATGGCGGCTTTTCCACCGGCATGCCGTGGATCGAGATCAATCCCAATTACCCGACGATCAATGCCGAACGGGAGATGACCGACGAGAAGTCAATCTGGAACCACTATCGCAAGCTGATCGCGCTCAGGAAACGCCACCCGGTGATCGTCTATGGGATTTATCAGAGCTGGCTCGACAGCCATCCGGACGTCTTCGTCTACTCGCGAACGCTCGACGGGGAACGTTTGGTGGTGGTCGCCAATTTCAGGGCCCGCGAGGTGCCCGTCGAACTGCCGGACGAATTGAGGATGCCCGGCGAGTGCGTGATCTCGAACTACGAACCGGTCGACCGGCTGGGTGAAAACCTAGCGCTGAAGCCATACGAGGCTTTCGCGGTTTTGGCGCGGACGCGTTGAGAAGGCGCGTCAATCATCCGTGGACCAGTCAGAGGGAAAATCCATGCCCCGCGGTAGAATACGCAGGATATTAACTCTGTCCTGCTCGACGACGAACGCTATGGCGGCGCTACGCTCAAACCCTATGATGCGCAGGCCCGGATGGATATGGTTCCGGACCGTGCCGCGTTGGGGAAATGCCGCGAGGCCCATGCAGGCCGCTTCAATTCGATCGATATAGTTTCCAGCGCGCTCGTGCCCGGCCTCTTGGGCAATTCTCAGGTAAATCCGCCGGAGGTCAGTGACGGCTGCCGGTCAAAACTCGACCTTATGAACCACGCTTGTCGGCTTTCGCCTGGCTGGCATGGAATTCGCGAAGTTCCGCGAATACTTTGGCTGCGGGAATACTGGGGCGCGGATCGTCCATAGCTTCCTGGACCTTCAGGCGCATGATTTCGTCCAAGGCGTCCCGTTCCCGTTCAAGTGCGCGCAGAGCAGCGCGCACCGCCTCGCTGGCGGAGTCATAGTCCCCCGATTCCACCATGGCATCAAGAACTTGCTGCTGTTTACCGAGTGTCAGAGTGATGGATTTGTTGGTGCGCATGTCTGCCGATCCTTTTACGCTGTCCTATCTTGCAACACGACAGTGTCTTGCGCAACCTCCCGT
The DNA here is from genome assembly GCA_002968845.1 of Neorhizobium tomejilense. Taxonomy (GTDB): domain Bacteria; phylum Pseudomonadota; class Alphaproteobacteria; order Rhizobiales; family Rhizobiaceae; genus Neorhizobium; species Neorhizobium tomejilense. The sequence continues at coordinate 284,609 of PVBG01000004.1, forward strand.
GGGCTGGCGCTAGTTCCTCACCCGCAGCAGCCGCAACGCATTGATCGTCACCAGCACCGTCGCGCCGGTGTCCGCGAGGATCGCCGGCCACAGGCCGGTGATGCCCAAAATGGTCGTGACCAGGAAGACGGCCTTCAGGCCGAGTGCGATGGTAATGTTCTGGTAGATATTGCGCATCGTCCGCTTCGACAGTTCGATCATGGCGGCGATGTCGCCGACCCGACCGTGCAACGTTGCGGCGTCAGCGGTTTCGAGCGCCACGTCGGTGCCGCCGCCCATCGCGATGCCGACATCGGCGGCGGCAAGTGCGGGCGCGTCGTTGATGCCGTCGCCGACCTTACCGACGACGAAACCCCGGCTTTTCAGCTCGCCGACGATGCGGCTCTTGTCTTCCGGCATCAGCTCGGCACGCACCTCGATACCGAGCTCCTTGCCGATTGCGGCCGCGGTGCGGGCATTGTCGCCGGTCAGCATCACGATCCTGATGCCGGCATCGGTCAGCGCCTTCAGGCCTTCCCTGGCGTCGGGACGCGGTTCGTCGCGCATGGCGATGGCACCGGCAAGGACGCCGCCGACGATCAGCACCGAGACGGTCCTGCCTTCGTCGTTGAGGCCGGTGATCCGCCGGCCGTGCGCCATCGGCAGCGAAACGCGTTCGACTGCGGCCTTCGGCGAACCGAAGAATACCTCCTGGCCTTCGACAATTGCCGTGACGCCCTTGCCGCCGAGCGCCCGGGCATCCGTCGCAGCCGGGATCTCCACCTCGTCATCGGCAGCCTTGGCAAGGATGGCGACGGCGAGCGGATGGCTGGAGCCGGTTTCCAGCGCGGCGGCCAAGCGCAACACGTCTTCCGCATTGCGGCCGAAGGCGATGACATCGGTCACCTGGGGTTTGCCGGCCGTCAGCGTGCCGGTCTTGTCGAGCGCGACGGCGGTGATCTTGCCGAGCGTTTCCAGCACCGCGCCGCCCTTCATCAAGAGGCCGCGGCGGGCACCCGACGACAGCGAGGCGGCGATTGCAGCCGGCGTCGAGATGACCAGCGCACAGGGGCAGCCGATCAAGAGGATCGCCAGGCCCTTGTAGACCCACTCGCTCCAGGACGCGCCGGCGACAAGCGGCGGCAGGATGGCGACCAGTGCCGCCACTGCGACGACACCCGGCGTGTAATACCGCGAGAACCGGTCGATGAAGCGTTCGGTCGGGGCCTTGCTCTCCTGCGCCTCCTCGACCAACCGCACCACGCGGGCAATCGTATTGTCCTCGGCAGCTGCCGTCACGCGAACCCGCAAGGCGGCATCGCCGTTGATCGTGCCGGCAAAGACCGTGTCGTCCATGCCCTTGGCAACCGGCGTGCTTTCGCCAGTCACCGGCGCTTCGTCGATCGCGCTTTCGCCGGCGATGATGACACCGTCCGCCGAAATGCGGTCGCCGGGACGCACGAGGATGGTCGCGCCGACCGTAAGGCTCTCGGCCGGCACTTCGCGGGTCTGGCCGTTTTCTTCGAGCAGCGCGTTCTTCGGCACGAGCGCCGTCAGGCTCTGGATGCTCTGGCGCGCCTTGCCGGCCGCAACCCCCTCCAGCAGTTCCCCGACGAGGAAAAGGAAAACCACGGCGGCCGCCTCTTCCGACGCGTCGATGATCACAGCGCCGACGGCGGCGATCGTCATCAGCATCTCGATCGAAAACGGCGTGCCGGCAAGTGCTGCCATGATCGCGCGCCGGGCGATCGGCACGAGGCCGACCAACATCGCGGCAGTGAAGATATAGGTGCCATAGGCGGGAACGAGGTGGCCGAGCCCGTAAGCCGCCGTCAACACGAACCCGACCAGGATGGTCAGGCGGCCCTTCTCCGATTTCCACCACGGCCCGTCCATCGGCCCGTGATCGTGGCCATGCAGGTCTTCGATTTCTGTTGTGGCACGGTCGTGGTGGGAATGATCGTGCCCGCCGTCATGGGCGTGATGGTGGTCGTGCGTCTTGCCGATCTCCCCCCTTGAGGGGGAGATGCCCGGCAGGGCAGAGGGGGGTAATCCCTCGGCGAACTTACGAGCAACTGTTCCTGCCGCACCGTCGCTACCCCCCTCTGTCACCTTCGGTGACATCTCCCCCTCAAGGGGGGAGATTAGTGGGAGCGTGCCGCGCCGCCGCGCATCCTCACCGGCCTTCTGCCCCAGCGCCCTCAGCGTATACCCCAGCCCGACAACTTTCTTCTCGATGGCGCCAAGATCGCCTGTCCCGTCGTGCTTTACCGTCATCGTGCCGGACGCAACCGAAACGGACACGTCCGCGACGCCCGGCATGCGGCGAACCGCGGTGTCGATCTTCGTCGCGCAGCTGGCGCAATCCATGCCGCGAACCTTGTATCGTGCCTGTGTCGTGGCGCTCATCGTCTCTTTCCCGTTTGGACCGAGCCCCGTCTCTACAACCTCTAGCGACTAGAGCTGCAAGGCCTAAAATCAGAAAAAATCACTGGCGAAGCGCATTCTCTTTGCTGTAAGCCATGGTGAAGACAGGGGCGTCCGGCAGAGCCGGGCTGAGAAGCACCCTTAGAACCTGAACCAGATCATGCTGGCGGAGGGAGTCGTCCGGGCGTTCAACATTGCGCCCCGCGCCTGCCCCGCCGAACGAGGCAGACATGCAGACGACAACGCTCCTTGCGGAAACCCCCGGCCAGCTGTTGACGGCGATGCGCGCGAAAAATCCGCTCGTCCAGAACATCACCAATTTTGTAGCGATGAACATCGCAGCCAACGTGATGCTTGCTGCCGGCGCCTCGCCCGCCATGGTGCATACGAAGGAAGAGGCCGGCGAATTCGCCCGCATCGCTTCGGCTCTGACGATCAATATCGGCACCCTGTCGCCGGATTTCCTGGCCGGCATGAAGGCCGCGGCCGCCTCCGCCACGGAAGCTGGCAAGCCATGGGTGCTCGATCCCGTCGCCCATTACGCCACCACCTATCGCCGCGTAGCGCTCGCTGAACTCATGGAACTGAGGCCGACGATCATCCGTGGCAATGCGTCGGAAATCATCGCGCTGGCCGGCAGCCAGTCGAGCGGCCATGGCGTCGACAGCGGCGACAGCGTCGCGGCGGCCGAAAGCTCCGCCATCGCCATCGCCCGGCAGCAGGCCTGCGTGGTGGCTGTTACCGGCGAGGTGGATTTCGTCACCGACGGCCGGCGTTCGGTCCACATCCTCGGCGGTTCTGCCCTGATGCCGCGGGTCACAGCGCTCGGCTGCTCGCTCACCTGCCTGGTCGGCGCCTTTGCCGCCACCGCGGACGATCCCTTCGAGGCGACGGTCGCCGCGCTCGCGATGTTCGCGGTCGCGGGCGAGGAAGCGGCCTTCACCGCCTCGGGTCCCGGCTTCTTCTCGCCGATCTTCCTCGACCGCCTCGCGGCGCTAACCAGCGAGACGCTCGATGCAAAGGCAAGGATCGCCGCAGCATGAAAAAGACCTTCGACCTTTCCGTCTACCTCGTCCTTGATCCCGATCTCTGCCGCGAGATCGGCATGATCGAGACGACAAGGCTGGCCGTCGCCGGCGGCGTCACCATCGTCCAGCTCCGCGACAAGCAGGCGGACACGGCAAAAATGATCGAAACCGGCCGGGCGCTGAAGGCGGTACTGGCCGGTACCGGGGTTCCCCTGATCATCAACGACGACGTGGAGGCGGCGATCGCGATCGGCGCCGAAGGCTTGCATGTCGGCCAGAGCGACATGGTGGCAGTGATGGCGCGGCAGCGCGCCGGCCATGGCATGATCCTTGGCCTCTCGGTGGAGACCGAGGACCTGGCGCGGCGGGTGGATCCTTCCATCGTCGACTATGTCGGCATCGGTCCCGTCTTTGCGACCGGCACCAAACCCGACCATAAACAGCCGATCGGTTTCGACGGGCTTGCGCGCATCGCCGCCATGGCGCCGGTTCCGGCAGTCGCGATCGGCGGCGTCAAGGCGGAACATGCCGGACCTGCACTCACCGCCGGCGCAAAGGGCATCGCGGTCGTCTCCGCTATCTGCGGCCAGCCCGATCCTGAAGCCGCAGCCCGCAGAATTGCCGCGGAAATCGAAAGGGCGCGCGCATGAGCATCAAGAATGTCCTGTCGATCGCCGGCTCGGACCCTTCCGGCGGCGCCGGCATCCAGGCGGACCTGAAAACCTTCGCGGCCCGCGGCACCTATGGCATGGCGGCGCTGACCGCGCTGACCGCCCAGAATACCCAAGGGGTCACCGGCGTGCATGCAGTGCCCGCCGCCTTCGTCGCAAACCAGGTCCGAACCATCTTTCTCGACGTGCGGGTCGACGCGGTGAAGATCGGCATGATCGCCAATGCCGAGATCGCCGAGGCGGTTGCCGACGTGCTGCGCCCTTATCGCGATAGCGTGCCGATCGTGCTCGATCCTGTCATGATCGCCAAGGGCGGTTCGCCGTTGCTGGCGCTCGATGCGGTGGACGCCGTCACCTACAAGCTGGTGCCGCTCGCCACCGTCGTCACCCCCAACCTGCCGGAAGCCGCAGCGCTGCTCGGCGAGACGATCGCCACGACCCGCGAAGAGATGGCAGCCCAGGCTGAGCGGCTGCTGAAGATCGGTCCCAAGGCCGTCCTGGTGAAGGGCGGTCATCTGGAAGGCGAGGACAGCCCGGACGTATTGGCGGACGCTACCGGCATCCACTGGTTCGAGGGCAAGCGCACCGCGACCAGAAACACCCACGGCACCGGCTGCACGCTGTCCAGCGCAATCGCAGCCGAGCTCGCAAAGGGCGCCTCGCCCGCGCAGGCGGTCGCCGTCGCCAAGACCTATCTCGCCGGCGCAATCGCCGCCGCCGATACCCTCACCGTCGGCACCGGCCACGGACCGGTCTCGCACTTTTACGCGTGGTGGTGAGGCGGCAGGCTATTCGGCGGTCTTCTCCGCCGCGGTGAAACGCGCCTTCGCATCCTTTGCGGAGGCCGCCTTCAGCAGAGCGGCCCAGTCGTCGGGTGGGTTGCCTCCGGACAGCATTTTCCGGAACATCGCATAGGTGTCGGTTTTTGCACCATAGGTCCGCAACGTGTTTTCGTCATTCACCCAGGCGAAGATGATGATCCCCGCTTCGCTGCTGTAGCGGAAGAACAGACGGAAACGCTGGCCACCGAATTTTGCCCGAAACCAGTGTCTCCGGCCTTCCACGAGAGTACCGCCCTGGCGATAGATCGCTTGTGTTGGATCGGCCGGAATGGTCCTGAAAACCAGTTCCGACAATGCAGCGAGCAGCTTAGCATAGGCCGTAGTCTGATAATATTCCGGATCTTTGTCCCTTGACCGCTCAACGGCCCGCGTCAGCATTTCCAGCTGATCAAGGAAGAGCGGATGCGCCAGAATGGTCCAGCCGTTGACGACCAGCATAGGCTAGAGATCGACTTCGCCGTCGATCGGCGCGTCGAGGTCCACCTTCATGCTCTTGGTCAAAGCAGCCACGCGATCAACCAAAGCCGACGGCAGCGTTGCAAGCATTTGAGGCCGGACTTCCATGTCCTTGGCGAGAAAGGTAAGAAAGCTATCGATCACGGGATCAGATGCATCTGCTGCCTCCCGTAACACCGAAACGCCGCGTTCGTCGTCGACATAGAAGGCAATCCGGTCTCCGTAATCCAGACCAAGCGCCTGCCGGACGGTTTTGGGGACCGTCGTCTGCCCCTTGGCGGTGATCGTGCTGACTTCCTTGAATACATTGGCCATGACAATCTCCTTTTCGGTCCACTGTAAGGAAAAATCCTTACCTGCTCAAGGGAACATTGCACGACACAACTAGCGCCCGACTGCCGGCCTTCAGCCCTTCTGCACTGCGATCTTCTCGAAGGCTATTGCGATCTCCTGGCTGCCGTAGGGCTTCTTCAGAAGTACTGCGCCCTCTACTGCCGCTTCGTCCGGAATGCGGTCGTTGCCGGTCGCGAATACAATACCGACATCGGGAGATAGCTTGCGCGCCTGTTGTGCGAACTCGCCGCCGGAAAGACCCGGCAGGCCGAGATCGGTGACCACAACGTCAAAGCTGCGCGCCTCGATCATGGTAATCGCCTCCTCCGCGGTCGAGGCTTCGGAAACCTGGTGCCCCAGTTCGGCCAGCAGATCGGCCGTGCTCATGCGGATCAGGAAATCGTCCTCGACCAGCAGCACGGAATAGCGCGGCAGAACCGGCCGCGGCCCGATCGGCGCGGCGGGCGGCTTGGCTGCAAAAGACGCCCTCACCCGGTTGCGATGCTGCTGGCCGTTCAGCACGTGACGGATCTTTCGCGCCAAGGCCTCGCGGGTATAGGGTTTCGAGAGCAATTCGACGCCGGGATCGAGCCGGCCGCCGTGCACGATCGAGTTTTCCGTATAACCCGAGGTGAACAGCACGGCGATATCCGGCATCCGCTCGCGCGCGTGCCTGGCAAGCTCGGTGCTCTTCAGCGGCCCGGGCATCACCACATCGGTGAACAGAAGATCGACCGGCACGCCGCTTTCGATGATACTCAGCGCACCCGCAGCGTCCTTCGCCTTCAGCACCGCGTAACCGAGATCGCCGAGCAGCTCGACGACGGTGGCGCGCACCTGCTCGTCATCCTCCGCCACCAGAATGGTTTCCGTGCCACCGGTCACCGGGCCGAAATCGGCGTCGGTCACCAGATCCTCACTGCGCTGGATGCGCGGGAAGTAGATCTTGACGGTCGTGCCCTGTCCAAGCTCGCTGTAGATCTTGATATGGCCGCCGGATTGCTTGACGAAACCGTAGACCATAGAGAGGCCGAGGCCGGTGCCCTTGCCGATGGGCTTCGTCGAGAAGAACGGTTCGAACACCTGTTCCATCACCTCCGGCGTCATGCCGGTGCCCGTGTCGGTCACCGCCAGCATGACATATTGGCCGGCCGGCACGTCCGCATGCTGGCGCACATAATTGTCGTCAAGGAAAGCGTTGCCCGCCTCGATCGTCAACTTGCCGCCGCCTTCCATCGCGTCGCGGGCGTTGATCGCGAGGTTGAGCAGCGCATTCTCGATCTGGGTCGGGTCGACCAGCACATTCCAGAGGCCGCCGGAGCGGACCGTCTCGACCTCGATATCTTCGCCAAGCGTTCGGCGCAGCAGCTCTTCCATGCCGGTGAGGAACCGGCCGATATTGACGACCTTCGGCTCCAACGGCTGGCGGCGGCCGAAGGCGAGTAGCTGACTTGCGAGCTTGGAACCACGCTGCACCCCGGCAAGCGCATTCTCCACCCGGCGCCCGGCGCGCTCGTTGCCGGCAACGTCCTTGGCAAGAAGCTGAAGATTGCCGGAAATCACCTGCAGCAGGTTGTTGAAGTCGTGCGCGACGCCACCTGTCAGCTGGCCGAGCGCCTCCATCTTCTGGCTCTGGCGCAGCGCCTCTTCCATCTTCATGCGCTCCGAGATTTCGGAGGCGATCTTCTGTTCGAGGCCGGCGTTCAGCACCTGCAGCGCCTCTTCGGCGCGCTGGCGTTCTGCCAGGTCGCGTTCGGCGGCGCGGAAAAGCCGCGCATTGTCGATGGCGATCGCCACCTGGCCGGCAGCCCCCACCACCAGCCGCTCATGCTCCTCACGGAACTGAGCCGGCTCGGCATGGCCGAAGAACAGGCCGCCGAGCACCTCGCCGGAGCGGGAGATCACCGGAACCGTAAGATAGCTGCGCACCGGCAGATGACCCTTCGGCATGCCGAAATACGGATCATTCCGGCCGTAGCGTGGGTCCGCCATGATATCGTCGGAGCGGATGACGCCCTCGCCGCTGAATGTCGGCGCGAAAACAGCCGTGTTGCGCGGCATCGGAAAATTCTCGAAAGCCGACCGGGGAACGCCGGACAGCGCATAGAGCATGTAGCTTTCGCCGCGGTCATTGACGACGTTGTAGAAGAAAGCACCGAACTGCGCACCGGTCAGTTCGACGCCGGCGTCGGTGGTCATCTGCACCACCTTTTCAAGGTCGAGTTCGGCGGAAAGTTCGGCGCCGAGCCGGTTCAGCACCTCGAGATGCCGGGTTTCCTTAAGAAGCGCGATCTCCGCCTTCTTCTGGTCGGTGACGTCGCTGCCCTGGATGAAGATGCCGGTCGGCTGGCCGGCGTCGTCGACGATCGGCTGATAGACGAAATCCACAAAACGCTCTTCCGGCGGCTGTCCGGGACGGCGCGCCAACATTACGCTCACCCCTTGGCCGAGATGGGGACGGCCGCTTCTGCGGACCTCATCGAGCAGGTCGGAAAAACCCTGCTCTGCCACTTCCGGCAGGGCTTCGCGGATAGGTCGACCGAGCAGCTCGCGGCCGCCGACGAGGCGCATATAGGCGCCGTTCGCCATTTCGAAAACATGGTCCGGGCCGCTCACCATGGCCATGAAGCCCGGCGCCTGGTCGAACATCAGCCTCAGACGTTCGCCCTCGCCCTGCAGCCGTCGCTCCGCCCGCACCTTGGCAGTGTTCTCCACGACGATCGCCACCACGCCGAATGGCTTTCCGGCCTCGTCGTAGACCGGGGAATAATAGAGGTTCATGAAGGCGGAGGCCGGCACGCCGGAGCGGTCGAGCACCATCTCCTGGTCGGAATAGGCAAGCGTGCCGCCGGCAAAACAGACCTTCATGACGTTGTCGTTGAAGTCGGCGACTTCAGGCCAGCCCTCGCGCACCTTGGAGCCGAGGATGCCGGGATGGCGCCGTCCGGCAAAATCGGAATAGGCTTCGTTATAGATCATCACGCCGTCCTCGTTCCACAGCGTGACGATCGGGACCGGCGAACGGAGCATGAGGGAAATCGTGGTCTTAAGGCTCTGCGGCCAGGTGGCGATCGGCCCAAGCGAGGTGCCTGCCCAATCGAAAGCCGCAATAAGACGGGCCATTTCGCCGCTATGGGAAAGAAAGGCTGTCTCGGCAGTCGAATGATTCATCATCGGGCTTTCGGCGGCGATCGGCTATGCCGTCTTACATGACAACGATCACCTGAGACAGCCTTTTTGACAATCGTCAACTAGGGCATTGCCACGAAAAAGCCATGGGCGCCGACGGCTATTTTCGCCGCAGTCCGAAGGACCTTAGGCGAGGTCCGTACGGGCGAAGTCGTCGCCCTTGTAGAGCAGCGACAGGCCGCGGTTTTTAGCACAGGCATAAGAGAGACAGTCGGCCAGATTGAGCTGCGCCGGGTGTCCCCTGTCCTTGCCGTAATCCCGGAAAGCCCGGATCGCCAGCTCGCCATCCGCTTGCTCGATTGGGACGATCTGGATTTTCGCCTCTTTGAAGAAAGAGGATAGACCTTGCTCAATGACGATGGGATCCTCATCGAGCTTCGTCGACAGCCTCATGGCAGTCTCAAGTACGACCAAGGCGCTGGTGCAGAGGTTTTCCGCCACTTCGATCTTGCTTATCCACTGTGGGGCATCCTCCTCCTTGGAAAAGATTGCGACGATGACGGAAGTATCGACGAACACTAATGGCCCCACATTTCGTCGATTTCTTCTTTGGTCATGTCCCGTCCCTCGCCACCCTTGATGGCGTGAAGGCGATCGACGATTTTCATCACACGTTCCTGCAGGGGCGCTTCCGCCTGCTCCTCTTTTGAAAGCTTCTCCTCAAGCGCCTCGATTACCGCCTCGGTCATGCTGACGTTACGTTTTTTTGCAAGCCGTTCCGCGAGTTCGCGGGCACGGGGATCACGTATCTGCAGGTTCATGGCAGTCGCTCCGGTCTTTGTCATGACAGATACCACATCCGTCATGACAAAGCGAGCGAAACCCTGTCAGCTGCAACGCCCTGCCTGGGTCAACGCCGCACTCACGCCGGAAAGCGAGAAGGTGTAGCTGGTCTGCGTGCCGCGCTGGGAGACCGCCTCGAGCGTCATGCTGCTTCCCGATTTCATCGCCGCGATGAGTGCGGCATCGATGCTCTCCTGCTTCGTCCAGCCGGAATTGCCCTTCGGCTCCAGGGCGAAGGTCCGGCCGTCGACGGTGACCGTCATCTGCGATCCGCCCTTGAGGTCGTAACCCATGATCGCCTGCGGGTAGAAGCCGGACCCGGAAGGCTTTGGTGCAACCAGGAAAAAGTTGTCGCCGTGATCGACATTGGCGGGCTGCATCTGGGTCGGCGTGGTCAGCACGTAACAGGTCGTACCGCCGTCGCCCTTGTAGGAATAGAGACCCCAGGCATCGAATTTTCTCACCATGCTCGGGGTGGGCTGGGCAAGGACGGGTGCTGCGATTGTGGAAAGAGCAAGCGCGGAAAGGGCGAAAAGCTTGATGGACAATCTTGTCTCCATGGTCGGAAATGGCGAGGGAGCCGCGGCGGCGATGACCGCGCGCAGAAGATAGCCCATTCAAAAATCGATCGGTTATCACAAGGTTAATTGCATCGGGCGCAGATCCCGAAACGAGGCACTCGCAGGGCCCGGATGAGGCCAGATCGTGATCCGCGTTACTTTGCGCTTCCCCCGGGTTTCGGGGGAAGCGGTCAAAGGTTAATGCCCCACGGTCACAGCCCGGTCACAATCATGTCAGGCGGCCATAAATGCTGTGCACATTTGCCGTGGGTCGAAAGGTGGCCGCCAGGGGCCACCTCATATCGGGAGATTATTCCGGCTTCGTCGCGCAGATCGCGAAGCGTTCCTGCACCATACGTTCGAGACCGCGCAGGAAGGGCATCTTTCGGGCCTGGGCCCAATGGATGTCGGACAGCTTGCGGTCGACGACGATGTTGACGAAACCCGCCTTGGTCAGCAGATCGACCACTGCTTCAGCCGGCATCGCGTCGGAGAAATAGACGCGCGAGCGGATGTTCTGGTGACGGGCCGCCATGGCAGGGCTCATGTGGCTCGGCGCAGGCTTGCCGGTGATTCTCGACCAGAACTTCTGCAGGCCCTTGACCCAGGTCTCCTTGCCCATGTTGCCATCGAGGATCAGCACCTTGCCGCCCGGCTTCAGGACGGAGAGCCATTCCGCAAAGGCGGCCGACGGATCGACCAGCGTCCACACCAGATGCCGGTTGGTGATGACGTCGTAGCTGTTCTTCGGCTCCATGGTGTTTTCAGCATCGCCGGACACGAAGCGGATATCGGTGCCCCGCTTCTCGGCCTTCGCGCGCGCTTGGCCCAGCATCGCATCCGACCAGTCGAGCCCGGTGACCTTGAAACCCACGTCGTTCATCAGATGCGAAATGACGGCGGTGCCGCAGGCGAGGTCCAAAGCGGCACGGCCGGTGCCATCGCCCAGATGCTTGCGGATCAGCCGCTGCCAGCCCTTGCGTTCTTCCTCCGAGAAGATTTCATGGCCGACGCTCTCGTCAAACGTCGCCGCCCTCTCCGACCAGAAGTCGCGGATTTCATCACGGATGGAATAGTTAGAGTTCATCGAATTCATTATAGGCGCCCCGACAGTCAGACTACTTTGGAAAAGCTCTAAAACATAGAACTTGATTCCAAAAGTCATATTTCATATGCATGCGGACATTATCAGACATCGGGGGAGTTTCCAGGTGAATTTCGCGAAAATGCTTGCAACATCGACGGTTGTGCTGGCGAGCCTTCTGCCCTTTTCCGTGCTGGCGCAGTCGTTCACCGTCAAGGACGTGGCCGGCCGCGAAGTGACGTTCGACAAGCCGGTTGAGCGCGTCATTCTGGGGGAAGGCCGGATGCTTTATTCGGTTGCTCCGATCGAAAAGGAAGATCCCTTCGCCAAGATCGTCGGCTGGCGCAACGACCTGTTGACCACCGACAAGGACGGTTACGACACCTATCTCGCGAAATTCCCGAAGGGCAAGGAACTGCCTTTCCTCGGCAATCTGACCGACGGCACGCTTCAGACCGAGACCGTCGTCAAGCTGAACCCGGATGTCATGCTGCTGCCGATCGGCAACAAGAAGGCTGCCGACGAGGTTAAGCTCGAGGAGATGCTGAACAAGATCGGCGTGAAGATCGTCTATATCGACTTCCGCGAGCAGATTCTTGCCAATACCGAACCGAGCCTCAAGGTGCTCGGCAAACTTTTCGGCCACGAGGACCGCGCCGAAGCCGTCGCCGCCTATTGGAAGCAGCAGATGGCGCGGGTGACGGACAAGCTCAAGACCGCCAACCCGAAGAAACCCAATGTCTTCATGTATCGTGCGGCCGGCCTGGTTGAGTGCTGCGGCACGTTCGGTCCGGACAATTTCGGTTTGATGGTGGATTGGGCCGGCGGCCATAACCTCGGTTCGGACTTCCTGCCCGGTTATACGGGCTCGATCAATGCCGAGCAGGTCGTCGCCTCCAATCCGGATGTCATCGTCGTCACCGGTTCCAACTGGAGCCAGACCAAGAACGCCAAGGACTTCGTGAATGTCGGTCCGACGGCCGCCGCAACGGCCGAGAACAGCGGCAAGTCGCTGGACGCCCTGATGCAGAACGCCGCCTTTACTGGTTCCAAGGCGGTCGCGGGCGGCAGTGTGCATGCGATCTGGCACCAGTTCTATACGAGCCCCTACCAGTTTGCCGCCGTCCAGCAGATGGCGAAATGGTTCCATCCCGACCTGTTCGCCGATCTCGATCCGGACGCGACCTTCAAGGAATTCCACGAGAAATTCCTGCCGGTCCCTTATCAGCCGGGTTACTGGCTGGACGCCAAGGCAGCGAAGTAAACCGATATGGCCGAGATCGCCGCATTGCCATTGCCGATCGAAGCTGAAGCGGGGCGGGAGCGCTACCGCGCCCTCGCCCGTCGCAAGCTTCTGATCCTCGCCGCCATGACAGCCGCTCTGTGTCTGTCATTTGCCGTCGATCTCGCCTGGGGGCCAGCTCGCTACAGCCTCGGCGAAGTCGTCGCTGCGTTGATAAACCCCTCCTCCGTCTCGGCCCAGATACGGGCGGTCGTCTGGGATATCCGCATGCCGGTCGCCGTGATGGCAATCGTGGTCGGGGCCGCGCTGTCGGTCGCCGGTGCGCAGATGCAGACGATCCTGGCCAACCCGCTCGCAAGCCCGTTCACGCTCGGCATCTCGGCGGCTGCCAGTTTCGGGGCGGCGCTGGCGATCGTCACCAGCGTCTCCATCCTGCCGGTCGCGGCCACCCTGCTGGTGCCGGTCAACGCCTTCATCATGGCGCTGATCGCCACGCTGTTCATCCATTTCATCTCGCAGATGCGCGGCGTTTCGGTGCAGACGGTCGTCCTGCTCGGCATCGCGCTGGTCTTCACCTTCAACGCGCTGCTCGCCTTCCTGCAATATCTCGCTTCCGAGCAGGCGCTGTCGGCGGTCGTCTTCTGGACCATGGGCAGCCTCACCAAGGCGACCTGGCCGAAGATCGGCATCACCCTTGCCGTCCTGTTGATCGCGCTGCCGCTGTTTGCGCGCCACGCCTGGGCGCTGACCGCGATCCGGCTCGGCGAGGACAAGGCCGCGAGCTTCGGCGTCAATGTCCGGCGCATCCGGCTCGAAACCATGCTGATCATCTCGCTGCTCGCCGCCGTCCCGGTCAGCTTCGTCGGCACGATCGGTTTCGTCGGCCTGGTCGGCCCACATATCGCCCGCATGATCCTCGGCGAAGACCAGCGTTTCTTCCTGCCGGGCTCGATCCTGTCGGGAGCGCTGCTTCTGTCGGTCACCTCTATCGTCTCGAAGTCGATCATCCCGGGCGTGGTCTTCCCGATCGGCATCATCACGGCGCTGGTCGGCGTGCCGTTCTTCTTCTCGCTCATCCTCTCGAACCGGAGCCGGTCATGGTAGCGCTGCAACTGCAATCGGTCGGCGCCTATCACGGCCGCAAGCTGTTCGTGGAAGACGTGACGACGCCGGTCATGAAGGCGGGAGAGCTGATCGCCGTCATAGGCCCGAACGCCGCCGGCAAGTCGACGCTGTTCAAGCGCATCACCGGCCTTCTGAAGGGCCCTGGCAAAATCGTCATCGATGGCGCCAGGAGCAGGAACACCATCACCTACATGCCGCAGGACACTTCGGCCAATGCGGTGCTGACCGTCTACGAATCCATTCTTCTCGCCCACAAGCAGGGCCAATCCTGGACCGTCAGCGACAGCGACCTCTCGTTCATCGACGAAATCATGAGGGCGCTCAACATCACCTCCATCGCGTTTCGCGATCTCGGCGCGCTCTCCGGCGGCCAGCGCCAGCTGGTGTCGATCGCCCAGGCGCTCGTGCGCGAACCGGAAATCATGCTGATGGACGAACCGACCAGCGCGCTCGACCTTCACCGCCAGGTCGAGGTGCTGGATTTCATGCGGCGTCGGGCGCGCTCGAAAGGCATGATCGTGATGATCGCCATCCATGACCTCAACCAGGCCCTGCGTTTTGCCGACAAGGTCCTGGTGATCGCCAACGGCCGCATGCGCGCCTGCGGCAACGCGCGCGAAGTCGTCACCGTCGACATGCTGCGCGACGTCTACAAGGTCCACGCCCGCATCGAGAAATGCTCGATGGACCACGACCACGTGATCGTCGATGGGACGGCACACTAATCAGCGAAAGGGAAGACGCCCTCGTCTTCCCCGTTTCCCGCCTAGTGCGGTGCACCCTTTTCCACGGTCAGATGCTTTCCGAGGATATCCTCGTTGGCGAGCAGGTCGGCGCTGGTACCCTGGTAGACGATCGCGCCGCGATCGAGAATGACGGCGTCGTCGGAGAGCGGCAGCACCTTGCGGGCCTTCTGCTCGATGATGATGGCCGACATGCCCTCGCCCTGGGTAATGCGCTGGATCGCCGAAAGCAGTTCATCGACGATGATCGGCGCCAGGCCTTCGGTCGGCTCGTCGAGGAGAAGCAGTTTCGGATTGACCATCAGCGCCCGCCCGACCGCCAGCATCTGCTGTTCGCCGCCGGAGAGCTGGTTGCCGAGGTTCTTGCGGCGCTCTTTGAGACGCGGGAACATCGTATAGACCCGTTCCAGCGTCCAGACGCCGGGGCGTGCGATCGCGGTCATGTTTTCCTCGACGGTCAGCGACTTGAAGATATTGCGCTCCTGCGGCACCCAGCCGATGCCTGCCGCGGCACGCCGGTCGGCCCGCAGTTTCGTCACGTCGCGCCCCATCAGGTGGATCGAGCCGGAGTGATGCGTGGTGACGCCAGCGAGCGTGTTGACGAAGGTCGTCTTGCCGGTGCCGTTGCGGCCGAGCAGCGCCAGCGTTTTGCCCTCTTCGATCGTCAGGCTGATGCCGGCGAGAACGCTCGCCTCACCATAACCCGCGACCAGCTTTTCGGTGACCAGAACCGGGGCACTCATGCGTTTTCTCCGAGATAGACGGCCTTGACGCGCGGATCATTGGAGATTTCCGCAACCGTTCCTTCGACAAAGACCGCGCCCGCCACCAGAACCGAAATCCGGTTGGCGAACGAGAAGACCAGATCCATGTCGTGCTCGATCAGCAGCACGGTGACGTCGGCGGGAAGGTCCGAGACGATCTGCAGCACTTCGTGCCGCTCGTCTTCGGGCACGCCGGCGGCCGGTTCGTCGAGCAGCAGCACGCGCGGTTTGGAGGCGAAGGCGAGCGCGATCTCGAGCAGGCGCTGCTTGCCGTAGGGCAGGATGACGGTGCGCTCGCCCATCACAGAAGCAAGACCGAAGCGCGCCAGCAGGTCCGCCGCCTCGTCGACGACCTTGCCGTAACCGGCGATCGACCGCCACAGATTGTGGCCGACGCCTTCGCGTTCGGCGATCGCCAGCGCCACCGTTTCGAGCGGTGTGAACTCGTTGAACAGCTGGTTGATCTGGAAGGTGCGGGTGAGCCCGCGCTTGACCCGCCGGAACGAGGCCATCGAGGTGATGTCCTCGCCTTCGAGGAAAACCTGGCCTTCCGACGGCGGCAGCACGCCGGTCAGAAGGTTGATCAGCGTCGTCTTGCCGGCGCCGTTCGGGCCAATCAGCGCGTGGCGAGCACCGCGTTCCACCTTCAAGCTCACATCGTTGGTGGCAAGGAAGGCGCCGAAGCGGCGCACCAGGTGCCTGGTTTCGAGAACGATCTCGTTCATCAGCGGTCCTCCTTCTTCGAGAGGCGCTCGGGCAGGTATTCGACCCAGCGCGACAGCCGGTCACGGCCGATCAGCACCAGGATGACGAGCAGCAGGCCAATATAGAACATCCAGTATTGCGGCGTGATCACCGACAGCCAGTCCTTCACCAGCGTGAACAGGATTGCGCCGAAGATGCCCCCATAGAGATAGCCGGTACCGCCGATGACGAGCACCAGCAGAACATCGGCCGAGCGGTGGAAGGCGAGCACGTCAGGCGAAACGAAGGCCGTGGTCTGGGTGAGCAGCGCCCCCGCCATGCCGGCAAACACCGCCGCGATCGTATAGGCGGTAACGATGCGCTTGCGGCCAGGCACGGCGACCATGGCAGAGCGCATCGAATTGCCCTTGATCGCCTTCAGCGACAGGCCGAAAGGCGAGAAGGCGATGCGGCGCATGATCATCGTGCCGATGAAGAGGACGCCGACGCAATAGAGATAACCGACCTTGCCGAACAGGTCGAACTCGAACATGCCGAGGATCGGGCCGGGCGAAAAACCGGAAAGCCCGTCGGCGCCACCGGTCAACCAGGCCATCTGGTTGGCGACTTCCGCCATCATCAGGCCGATGCCGAGCGTGGTCATCAGACGGGTGAGGTCGGAGCCGCGCAGGATGAGGAAGCTGGTGAGAAGGCCAAGCACGCCGGAGGCGACGCCCGCGACGATCAGCCCGGTCACCGGTTCGGCGAAATAATGCTGCGCCATCAGGCCCGCCACATAGGCGCCGAGGCCGAAGAAGGCGGTGTGGCCGAGCGAGACGATGCCGGCGAAACCGAGCACCAGGTCGAGCGACACGGCAAACAGGGCCAGGATGGCGATCTCGGTGAGGATCAGCATCTTCGACGGCAGCAAGAAGTAAGCGGCGATCGCGGCGATCCAGACGATGATCTCGTAGAAGCGGATGCGGCTTCTGCGCTTCATCAGCTTGGCAGCGCGGGCCTCGGCTGCAGCAGTGGAGGAATTTGCGGACACGGTGGTTTCCTGCGGAAGAACGCTCATCGGCCGCCCCTTGAGAACAGGCCGTTCGGCCGCACGATCAGCATGACGATCATCAGCGCGTAGATGACGAAGGGACCGATCGCCGGCACGTAATATTTGCCGGCCACGTCGGCAATGCCGAGCAGCAGGGCGGCAAGGAACGGGCCGGAGACGGTGGAGGTGCCGCCGACCGAGACGACGATGAGGAAATAGATCATGAATTTCAGCGGGAAGTTTGGATCAAGCCCGAGGATTTCCGCGCCCATCGCCCCACCGAGACCGGCAAGGCCCGAACCGAAGGCGAAGGTCAGCGCAAAAACCAGCGGCACGTTGATGCCGAGGCCCATGGCGACACGCCGGTCGTCGACCGCGGCGCGCAGCCGGCTGCCGAAGCGGGTCTTCGAGAGGATGAGCTGCAAAGCGAGCGCAAGTGCCGCGCAGACGATGATGGTGAAGAGCCGGTAGCGGCCAACGCCGACGCCGAACACGTCCATGCGGCCGGAGAGTTCCGGCGGCAGGTTGATCAGCTGCTGCTGGCCGCCCATGAAATAGTCGGTCGCTGCAATCGCCATGAAAACGATGCCGATCGAGAAGAGCACCTGGTCCAGATGCGGCGCCTGGTAGAGCCACTGGTAGAGCGTCCGCTCCAGCACGAGGCCAATCAGCGCCGAAACGACGAAGGCCGCCGGCAGACACCAATAGAAGGAGATGCCGTAGCGGTTCATCATCACCACGGTCACGTAGCCGCCGGCCATGGCAAACGCGCCATGCGCCAGGTTGATGAAGTTCATCAGACCGAGCGTCACCGTCAGCCCGCAGGCCAGAATGAAAAGCAGCATGCCGTAGGCGATGCCGTCGAACAGGATTGTAAGCATTTGGCTCTTCTTTGAGAGCGACCGCCGGCGTTTTTCCACCCGCGGCCGCGCGCCCGTTTACCGATCAACAGATCCTAACATTCCCACTCGGGAGACCGCGGTCAAGAACAAGGATGTCAGGATATTTCGCACCGGATGCGGCGGAAGCAGTCTCCCGCCGCCCGTTTGCAAGCGTGCCCTTACTTGGCGTCGGCCTTTTCCGGATCCTTGAGATCCTTGAACGTCTGGAACTCGACGTTCTGCAGCTCGCCGTTAACGTCCTTGACCTCGCGCATGTAGATGTTCTGGATGATGTCGCGGGTTTCCGGATCGATCGAGACGGGACCACGCGGGCTCGTCCAGGAGAGGCCCTTGACGGCTGCCATGAAGGCCGGGCCGGTGGCATCGCCCTTGGTCTTTTCAAGCGCTGCATAGATCAGCGCCATGCCGTCGTAACCGCCGACCGACATGAAGTTCGGGCGCATGTCGGCATTGGCCTTCTTGAAGGCAGCGACATAGGCTTTGTTTTCCGGGCTGTCATGCGCGGTCGCGTAAAAATGGCCGGTGATGGTGCCGATTGCCGGCTTGCCCATCGAGTTGAGGATATCGTCGTCGGTGACGTCGCCGGTCGCGATCAGCTTGATGCCGGCATCGGCAAGGCCACGGTCGGCGAACTGTTTCATGAACAGCGAACCGGCACCCGACGGCAGGAAGACGAACACGGCATCGGGCTTGGCGTCACGGACGCGCTGCAGGAAGGGCGCAAAGTCAGGGTTGGCGAGCGGAACGCGAACGGCTTCGACGATCTCGCCCCCCTTGGCCTTGAATTCCTTGGTGAACCATTTTTCGGCATCGATGCCGGGACCGTAGTCGGAAACCAGCGTCACGACTTTCTTGATCTTGTTGGCGGCGGCCCAGGTGCCGACCGGCAGCGAATACTGCGGCAGGGTGCCCGAGGTGCGGGTGATGTATTCCGACGCCTTGGTGATCGAAGCCGTGCCGGCAGCCATGACCACCGACGGGATCTTCGCCTGGGTCGCGACCGGCGCGACCGCCATGGCGAGCGGCGTCAGGCCGAAGCCGGCCAGAACCTTGGCGCCGTCGTTGACCACCAGTTCCTGGGCGATGCGGCGGGTCTGGTCGGCCGTGCCGGCGTCGTCGCGAATGACGAGTTCGATCTTCTTGCCGGCGACAGTGTCGCCCTTCATCGCCATGAAGGTCTTGACGCCGGCCGAAACCTGACGGCCGGTCGATGCAAACGGACCGGTCATCGGCAGGATGAGGCCGATCTTGATGGTTTCCTGGGCGGCTGCCGGAATGGCAGCAAGGCAGCTGAGCGCTACGCCCGCCGCTGCCATGAGCATTCTTCTGTTCAGCATGTATTTCCTCCTCCGAGTGCAGAATTTTCTTATGGAGACCTTGCCGGACGTCAGCCCAGGCCCGCCGAAACCGGTAGCCTATATCGTTGACTGCCGATACGTCAGTCAACGGGTCGAGATACTTCGACGTCCCACCATTTTCAACTTTTCGTCAACCTCCATGGGCCTCGACACGACGATCCCCGTGCCAACACCAGTCTCTCCACCTGCCTGGCACATTTGCACCTTAGCCCGGCCACGTCGCCACGCTCAATCAGTTCATCTGCCGGACTCATAAGTTATGGTTATAGCGGCCGATCGGACCAGGTGGGCAGAAGCTCCAGGAACGCCTGCTGCGCGGCCGTCGGCAGCCAGTCCCTTCTCGTCGTCACTCCAATCGGCCGCAATGTGTGGCTGAGGTCGAAAGGCAGCGCCCGCATCAGCCCGCGGGCGATCTCCGCTTCCGCCTGGAGACGGGATGTGCAGCCGAGATGATCGCTGGAATCGAGGAGCTCGCGCATCAGGATCAGCGAGCCGGTCTCGACGATGCTCTTCGGCGGTCCGCTTGGCGAGCCGGTAAAGACGCTGTCGAAATACCGGCGCATCGGCGTGCCGCTCTGGTTGACGACCCAGGGAAAGGCGGCAAGCTCCTCGACCGTCAGCTCCGCGCGGCCGACCAGCGGATGCGCCTGCCCTGAAACCATGACCACCGTGTCGTGGAACAGCACCTTCTGGTCCACATCGCCGATCGGCGCCGGTACCCGAAGCGCGCCGAGCATGAAATCCACCTCACCGCGCCGGAGGGCACCCAGCAGGTCCGGGTAGGGACCCTCCTGGATCTGGATCGGCAGGTTCGGCCGGATCTTGCGGAACCCGGCGATCGCCTTCGGCAGCACATAGGATTTGGCAAGCGGCGTCGCGCCGATGACGATCTGGCCGATCTCGGCCGCCGTCAGTTCCGCAAGATCCGCATCCGCCTGTTCGAGCTCGACGAAGGCGAGCCTTGCCGCCTGAGCGAGCGCATGGGCCGCACGCGTGGCGACGATGCCGTAGGACGTCCGTTCGAACAGCGGACGCGCCGCCTCCTCCTCGAGCTGACTGACGGAGCGATAGACCGCCGGCTGGCTGAGACCCAGGCGGCTCGCCGCCAGCGTAAAATTCTCGGTTTCGCGGACCGCGATCAGCGATTTCAGCTGTGCGGTCGTCGTCGTCACCCGCAGTCGCGGCGACAGCTCCGACAAGGCGGGATCAAGATATCCGAAGGCGCGCTTGATGCGCAGCGCCAGGATCTCGCCGGCGCCATTGGCAAAGATCCGCTGCGGCGTGCGGGAAAACAGCGGCAGGCCGGCGGTCTTTTCGATCTTCGACAGCGCCTGGGTAACTGCCGGCTGGGAAACGAAGCAGAGCTCCGCCGCCTTGGTCACCGAGCCGGTATCGACGACCGCGAGGAACGCCCTCAGATGCCTGAGGCTGTGATGCAGGATGGTGGATGAGGAAACGGGCCGCGAGGAACTCATGATGGGTTCTTCTAGCACATCTGTTTGGCACCGGAAGCGGAAGCCCGGCCCCCAACAGACCGCCTCGGCTGCCGCCGTTCTTTCTCGCCTTTACTTGACCCCGTTGGCGACAGCTTCCCTAACCGCGAGCTCCGCCATCACGAGCGCCGCTTCGCGGGTCCTGGCGGCGGCGATGAACCGGCCATTATGACAGAAGCTGGCGCCTTCGACGCCGCAGACTGCCTCGAGATCACCGTCGGTCAGGCCGGCCCAGGCCGCCGGCAGATCGGCGCGCACCTCGAAACCTTCATCCGCTCGGCGGATGGTGGTGAGGCACCAATCCTTGTCGCGCGGGTGAACGACGAACAACAGATGATCGGCGCCCGCCTTGATGATCGCCGGGCGGAACGGCATTCCCACCGGCAATTCCAGAATGCGCCCTTCGCCCGTATCCACGATCGCCTGGTGCACGAGCGCCTCGGCCCGCAGTTTGGCGGCGCTCTGGGCGATCCGTGCCTCGACGAAACTGCGGGCAATGGCAAGTGCCGCGTGGAAACCTCGGTTTTCCGCTTCCGGGTCTTTTTCGTCGAACACGGGTTTCAGGGTTTCCAGGAGAGATGGCAGGGTGAGCCCAGCCAGCGGCCCCGCAATCGAGGGGCTGAGCGCACCATTGTCCATCAGATCGATTGGAAGCACGAAGCTCCCGTCGAAAGAGGCATGCAAAGTCTCGATATGAGCCCCGGGAAGGCCCAGATCGGCAAGGTAGTCACAGCCATAGTGCTTCCAGACCAATCCGAACGAGCTGTAAGGCTGGCCATCGTCGCGCAGCGGCGCGCCGCGCTGGTGGTGATCGAAGACCTGCGCCGCAGCGTCATAGGCGCCGCCGACATCATAGATGATGCGGTCGGCACCGGGCGTGATCCATTCGGGCGCCCGGCTGCGAACGATCCGAGCCTTTGGGAAAAGCCGGGTCAGGACGACGCTCGACAGCAGTTCGTCGGCATGGAAGCCACCCGAATGGGTGACGAGAAAATCTGGGGTCATGCCGGGATGCGCCTTGTGGTTCGCTGAAGGTCGGTTTGCAGTCAGCACCTGATAACCATTGCCGGACGGCTACTCAACCCGTCATTCATCCGTTTGAACACGTATACAGCGGCTATATGAGCATTTCAGGAGATTGCGAGGATCTCCAGCTTCTGATCACCAACGCTGACGACATCTCCGACAGCCCTGCCCACAAGCAGCCTTGCGACCGGCGAAACGAAGGAAATCGATCCGACCTTGGGGTCCGCTTCATCCTCTCCGACGATCCGATAGGTCTGGACGCGCCCATCGTCGCGGCTGAAGGTCACCGCACTGCCAAAGGCGACATTCTCGAACGACGTCGGATCTGGAACAAGCTGGGCCGTGTGAGCTCTCGCCGCAAAATACCGCACATCGCGCAACGGATTTGCCTGCTGCCGCCGCCGTTCATTGACGTCCTCGATCGCGCTCGCCGCGCCATAGGCCTCGCGCGCCTGCGCGAGCTGCAGTTCCAAGGCCTTCAGCCCCGCTTCCGTCACGAGGTTTGGATGTGGCGAAATCGGACGATCCGGCAGCAGGGTTTCCGAAGCGGTTTCGGAACTCTCTTCCTTGGTGAAGGCAACACTCAATCTCAAACTCCGTCTGGTACGGCGCCCTCGCAGCGCATGGAGCGTCTGGCCCGCCTATTTGTTGGACCCATGCATACGACAACAACGGAAGAACCGCCAATCTCGATCCATCGGTACCGATCCATCTTCTACGATGTTTTCTTGTTCCTACGGTGGCTGGATGACCTTGTAAGCCGCACAGATTATACGGACGGCAATTCAAGGCCGTTCGGGAGTGAAATCCAGATGACAGTTTGCGCCTCTGGAGAATGGCGTGACAGATGGCCCTTGCCGTATGTGTCTTCCACCAACACGAAACTACCCGCCTGAACGTGACGCACCTCTCCGTCGCTCGTCTCGTATTCGACCGAACCATCCAGCCTGACCGTAAGCACAGGCTCTGGGACCGTATGCCAGGCAACCTCTCGCATGCCTGCCGGGATATGGGTGAGGCGGACCCGGGACGCCGGATAACTGGCCGTCACGTCGAAAGGCACGGCATCGGGGTGCACCGACCTCTTGGTTGTCGGCAGTTCAATTTCGTCGAAATGGGATTCACCATCGGGGGTGGCATAGATCCGCAAGCACTTCATTACGGCTATTTCCCTTCCGGTGCGCGATGCTGAAAACCAAGCATGGCTAGCATGAACAAGCCGGGCAACGCCACGACAGTCCAGTATCGGGCCGTTAGCAGACTCGATACCAAAAATGGCGGACCTCGGTCCGCCATTCACATGTCGAAAGTTCCATTCCGCCTTACTTGGCGTTCGGGTCCTTGATCTTCGGGAAGGTCGCAAATTCGACGTTGTAGAGTTCGCCGTTCACTTCCTTGACTTCGCGCATGTAGATGTCCTGGACGATATCACGGGTGGCCGGATCGATGGTGATCGGGCCGCGCGGGCTTACCCAGGTGGCACCCTTCATGGCTTCGATGAGCTTGGTGCCGTCGGTATCGCCATTGGTCTTCTTGAGCGCCAGATAGGCGAGCGTCATGGCATCATAACCCCCGACGCCCATGAAGTTCGGGCGCATGTTCTTGGCGGCCTTCTTCACCTGGGCGACAAAAGCCTTGTTTTCCGGGCTGTCGTGCAGGGCCGAGTAGAAA
This sequence comes from Neorhizobium tomejilense, assembly GCA_002968845.1. GTDB lineage: Bacteria > Pseudomonadota > Alphaproteobacteria > Rhizobiales > Rhizobiaceae > Neorhizobium > Neorhizobium tomejilense. The sequence goes on from PVBG01000004.1 coordinate 308,021, forward strand.
TGGCCGGTGATGACGCCCTTGGCGACCGCACCCATGCCGTTCAGCAGGTCGTCGTCGGTGACGTCGCCGGTGGCAATCAGCTTGATGCCGGCGTCGGCAAGGCCGCGGTCGACATACTGCTTCATGAACTGCGCACCGATGCCGGCCGGCACGAAAACGAAGACCGCGTCGGGCTTGGCGTCACGGACGCGCTGCAGGAAGGGGGCGAAATCCGGGTTCGCCAGCGGAACGCGGATCGCCTCGACGATCGTGCCGCCGTCTTTCTTGAACTGGTTGGTGAAACCCTGCTCAATATCGATCCCCGGACCGTAATCGGAGACCAGCGTCACGACCTTCTTCAGGTTGTTCTGCACTGCCCAGGTGGCCACCGGAACGGCGGACTGCGGGCCGCCCATCGAGGTGCGGACGTAATACTGCGACTGCGGCATGATCGCCGAGGTCGTTGCCGAGGTGATGATCGCCGGGATCTTCGCCTGGTTGAGAACCGGCGCAACCGACATGGCAAGCGGCGTCAAGCCGAAGCCCATCAGCATCTTGGCGCCATCATTGACGACGAGCTCCTGGGCGATGCGGCGGGTCTGGTCGGCGACACCGCCGTCGTCGCGCAGCACGACTTCGATCTTCTTGCCGGCGACGGTATCGCCGTTCAGCGCCATATAGGCCTTCACACCCGCCTCGACCTGACGGCCGGTGGACGCGAACGGACCGGTCATCGGCAGGATAAGGCCGATCTTGACCGTTTCCTGCGCGGATGCCGGAATTGCAACGAGGCCGCCCATGGCGAGACCGGCCGCAGCCATCAATGTTCTTCTGGTAATCATTCTCTTTCCTCCTCAAAGACGAACTGTTCTCAAGGCTCCCGGTGACAGACCGCATCCTCCTTGCGGCGTCCGGCCCGTCACAGCCTGTCGGATATATCGGGGACATCGCGATCAACAGTCAACGGGCGCGACAGTTTGGCGCCCGACTATTTTCCGCGTTCGTTAGCCGGCTGAACATGGCTAGATGTTTCCCGAGAGCTGGGGCCCGGATTTCACAAATCCGTGTATACAAACCCGCCTCTTACGTCGCGTTTTGCCAAAAACCGCTCCCGCAAACGAACAACTTCGAGCCAGACATCCAAACCGCAAGAAAAACCGGGATAAAAAAGGCATGCCCTGCACTGCCAAGAAAACCGCCGGCCTGCCGCTCCCCCTCCACGCCGTTATACCAGCAATAAGTCTGTATACATTGCCTGTCAATATTAGCCTTTGGGCCGAGAGCGTTATTTACCCGAACGCGAGCCGCTCGACCGGCTATCGTCTCTTTTCTTCGATCAGCTGTTCCAGGGCCTTTACCGCCAGCGGATAACCTGTAGCCCCGAGGCCGGCCATCACCGTCGTCGCCGTCATGGAGACGTAGGAGTTGTGATAGATCTGTTCACGGCGATGGATGTTGCTGATGTGAAACTCGATGATCGGCCCGGTGAACATCTTCAACGCATCGAGGAGCGCCAGCGACGTGAAGGTGAACGCGGCAGGGTTGATGATGATACCGGCACCCTCGTCGATCGCCTCATGCACCCAGTCGATCAGCTTTTCCTCGCTGTTGGTCTGGCGGAATTCGACCGGGCGTTCGCCCGCCGCCTCCCGGCACCACGCCTCCACTTCGCCAAGCGTCGTGGTGCCGTAGATTTCCGGCTCGCGTTTCCCGAGCCGATTGAGGTTCGGACCGTTGAGAATATAGATCGGTTTCATCGGTTTACCCCTGATAACCCATTAGGCGCGGAAGCCAGAGGACGACGTCCGGCACGAAAGTGATGATGATCAGGCTGACCACCATCCAGAAAATGAAGGGTGCCGCGTCCTTGATGATGTCCTTCACCGGCACGCCGGAAATGTTCGTCATGATGAAGAGCAGCAGCCCGTAAGGCGGCGTCACAAGACCGAGCATGATATTGACGACCACTACGACCCCGAAATGCACCATGTCGATACCGAGCGCCTGGGCGGTCGGAATGAAGACGGGCACGATGATCAGGAGGATTGCCGTGCCTTCCAGCACGCAGCCGAGCAGAAGCAGCAGGATGTTGACGAGGATGAGAAAGCCGGTGGGCGTCAGGTCCCAGCTGGTCAACAGCACCCGCAGCGTGTCCGGGATATTTTCGATCGTCACGACATAGTTGAAGACCAGGGAACCGGCGATCAACATGCCGATCGACGCCGTTGACTTGGCGCTGAGCAACAGCGAATCGTAGAAAGCTCCGAAGCTGATGCTCCGATAGATGACCAGCGAGATGACCAGCGCATAGGCGGCGGCGAGCGCGGCGGCTTCGGTCGGGGTCGTAATACCTGAATAGATGCAGCCGAGCAGCACGACCGGCATCATCAAGGCCGGGAAGGCCCGCCAGGTGATGCGGGGAATATCCCGCAGCGGCACCGGATCTTCGACGGGGAAATTTTTGCGCCGCGCGGTGATCGCCACCTGCATCATCTGCAGGCCGGCCATCAGCAGGCCAGGCACCATCCCCGCGAGGAAGAGGTAGCCGATCGAGGCATCCGACACGAGCGCATAGATGACCATCGGGATCGACGGCGGAATGATCGGGCCGATGACGGAGGTGACGGCCGTCAGCGCCGCGGCGTAGCTTGGCGTATAACGCCCGTCCCGCGTCATCATGTTCTGCATCATCCGGCCGCTGCCGGCGGCGTCGGCGATCGCCGAGCCGGACATGCCGGCGAAGATGATGCTCTGCACCACATTGACCTGCGCCAGTCCACCACGGAAGCGGCCGACCAGCACGTTGCAGAATGCCAGCAGCCGTTCGGTCATCGAACCGATATTCATGAACTCCGCGGCCAGCACGAAGAGCGGGACCGAAAGGATGAGGTAGTTCGAATACATGCCGTTCAGGAACTGCTCGGCCACCGTGCCCATGTCCGCCCCGGCAAGAAGCAGGTAGAGGATCGAGCCGCACATCATCGAAAGGCCGATCGGCAGGCCAAGGAAGGCGAGCGCCGTGATGACGACGAGCGCGATCGAAAAGGGGCTTGTGAGGTTCATACGCCCGAGCCCGCCTTGGTGGGATCAAAGGCTTCGGGCGCCCTGCCGCGAACCGCGAGCACCCCGAGCCAGATGTAACGCACGATCATCGCGACGGCGAAGACGATGTAGATGGAATAGAGGTAATCGAAGCGGATCTTCAAATAGGCGGTGCTCTCCACCTTCATGAAGGTCACGTAATCGATCACCGCCGGCAGGGATATGCCGAACAGGACGACGAGCGCGATGGCGCAGATGATCTGCATCACCCGCCGCGCCCTGTCGCCGGCGCCAGCCCAGAAGAAGTCGAAGCGGATCTCCTCCACTTCCCGCACCACGAAGGCAGCGCCAAACAGCACGATCCAGATCCACAACACGACGCTGATCTCGTTGGTCCAGCCAACCGACAGGTTCAGGATGTAGCGGAAGACGATCTGCAGAACGAAGGCGGCAAACATCCCGAGCAGCATCAGTGCCAGGAGATTTTCGGCGCGGCGCCGCAGCCAGCCGCCGGCAGCGATAAGTTTCGAATTCATTTACCCCCTCCCCCGGAGGTTCGGCCACCAGGCCGGGCGTTTGACCGCTCCGGCCTGCCGCCGCATTTGTGAGGAGCCCGCCCATGGGCGGGCTATTTTCAGATTGCCGCAACCTTTTCGAGGACGCCTTTCGGCCAGGACTTGGCAAGGTCGGAGGCCAGGTATTTCTCCTGGGCAAATTTGCGGAACGCGGCGATGTCCGGCTCGTAAATATTGAGGCCGGCCTTCTTGAATTCGTCGACCAGCGTCTTCTCCTGCGCAAGGTGCTGGTCCTCGCTCCACTTCATCGCCTTGTCGGCGGCTGCCTGGAAGGACTTCTGCTGATCGGCGCTCATGCCCTTCCAGATCTTGCTGGAAATGGTGAGCAGATCGTAGCCGATGAGGTGCGAGGTCATGACGATCTGCGACATGACTTCATAGAACTTCATGTTCTTGACGTTCGGCAGCGGATTGTCCTGGCCGTCGATCGCGCCGGTCTGCAGACCGGTATAGACTTCGGCATAAGCCATCGGCGTGGGGTTGGCCCCGAGCGCGGCGCCAAGGAACTGCCATGCATCGCCACCCGGCATGCGCAGCTTGATGCCCGCCATGTCCGCGGGCGTGGTGATCTTCTTGTTCGGCTTCAAACCGATCTGCCGGGCGCCGAAATAGGTCGGGCCGAGAATATGAACGCCGAGTTTTTCGTCGGCCATCTTCTTGAATTCCGCGCCGGCCTCGCTCTGGAAGAACTTGGTCACATGCTGCGCGTCGCGGAACAGATAGGCCGAGGTGAGCACCGACCATTCCGGAATCTGGTTGGAAATATCCTGCGGGGCGATATTGCCCATCTGCAGATTGCCGCGCTGGATGGCGACGAGCTCGGTTCCCTGCTTGAAGAGGTTGCCGCCGTAATAAGGCTCCAGCTTGTACGAGCCGGCGATCGCCTCGGCGAACATCTTGGTCATCTGGGCGCGAATATCCTGTTCGGAAAATACCGCGGAAAACTTCAGGACCGGCTTGTCCTGTGCCAGCGCCGGCACGGACAGGGCGGCGGTTGCCAATGTGGCGCCGAGAAAGTGTCGGCGGGTCAGATCGAATGTCATGGGCTGGTTCCTCCTCCTCACGGCGCGCCGCTTACCTGCGACGAAGCCTCCCTTGTGCAAGCCATTCCTCCCGAGAACGCCGCACCTTCGTATTGTACGAAATAGTTCGTATAAGTCAATTCTCTCTTTGCCTGACTTCCCGGGCTTTCAGGCTGAAATCGCAAATCATCAGATTAAGAGCATTCTACCCTGTATTTTCTTTTTCATCAGCTATATACGATCTGCTCAAAGGGGGAAACATGCTAAAATCAGGAAAAGAGGCAGCCGAGACGATCGGCGAGACCGTGTTTCGGCGGATACGCCAGGATATCATTTCCGGCGCCCTGCCCCCTGGTTCCAAAATCAGGCTGGAGCAGACCAAGGAGCGTTATTCCGTCAGCGTCTCGACGCTCAGGGAAATATTGAGCCGGCTCACCACAGAGAACCTCGTTATCGCCGAAGGGCAGCGTGGGTTCGAAGTGAGCCCTGCGTCGCGGCGGGAACTCCTGGAACTGGCCGACCTTCGCATCCTGCTTGAAAGCCATGCGATCGGCCTCTCCTTCGCAACGGGAGATCTGGACTGGGAAGCGCGGATCGTCGCGGCGCATCACAAGCTTTCGGCGATCGAGCGGCAGCTTCTCGAAGGCGACGCCTCACGCACCGTCGATTGGGTACGTTACGATTGGGAATTTCATCAGGCTCTCGTCTCGGCCTGCAATTCCGAGACGCTGATGGCGACGCTCTCATCCGTCTTCGACCGCTTCCTGCGGTACCATCTGCTGGCCGAAAGTTTTCGCGGCAAACCGGTGGTGGACGACCACCGGCGGCTTTTCGAGCTTGCCATGAAACGGGATGTCGGCGGCGCTCGGGATATACTGACGCGGCATGTCCGCAACGGCACCGAACATGTCCTGAAAAGCGGCCGTATCCGCTGATATGACCGCCAATTGACAACAGGTCTTGCCGAGACGGTCCAGCATGTCCTTTCGGTCGCGGTCCGGGCAGACGACCCCAGCGGATCAGGTGGCAAAACTGTTGGAGAGGCGGTCCAGATCTTCCGAGATTGCAGCTGCGGCCGACTGCAGGATCGGAGCGTAGCGTTCGCAAGCTTCCCGTTCCGAGCCGAAGGCCGACTTGAAGTAGGTCAGTCCTATGCTCGCCAGGACCCGCCCACCCTGGCCGAGGATTGGAACGCCGATGGTATTGGAGTTCTTTGGCTCCACGAGAGACGACCGGGTGGCATAGCCGTCTCGATGGACCTTGCTGACGACCCGCTTCAGTTCGGCCGGATGATGACTGAGCGCGTTCTCCGGATCGTCCGACCTTTTCAGCACGTCGATGATCAGGTCGAATTCATCCTTGTCGAGGAAGGCAAGGTAAGCGAGGCCCAGTCCGCGCGTAAGCAGACAGAGACGCTTGTTGACCGTACTGTGAAACGGCGAAATAAAGCTGTCCGGCACCGTGCTGAAGCGCACCACCATCCCGTCATAGTCCGGCAGGGCTATCGCTATCGGCCATTTGTGTTTGCGGGTCATTGCGATCGCCCAAGCACGCCCTGCTTCCACCACCAGCGGTCCCTTGTGAAAGCCGGAGCTCAAGGACGTCACCAGCCCGCTGACCTGATAGCCGCCCTGTCTCGTATCATTTTCCACATATCCGGCTTCCTCGAGCGTCCGCAGGATACGAACGAGAGTAGGTTTCGGAAGCTTTGTCCGGGCATGCAGTTGGGCAATTGTATTGATTGGGTGAAGGTTCAGCTCTTGCAGAACATTCATCGCGCGTTCGATTGCTCGAATGCCCATGGATCCTCCTCCCGTAGAATCTAGATGGCTATTTCGACTAGCGAAATGCCGGGGATGATAGGTTGTCGCGGTCTGGAGTCAAGCTTTAGGGAGGTCCAGGATGTAAGTAGGAGATTGCCATGGCTTCGGCAGACGATGTGAACCGCAATAGACAGGAAGTCAGAAAGCTTATCGCCGGTGTTGACGATGAATTGGCCAGCCGCTTGCTGCGTGGCGCAGTCGATCTTCACGTTCACTCCGGCCCCTCGACGATGCCCAGAAAACTCGACCACATGGAGGCCGCCGAAGAGGCAGCGGCGGCGGGTATGCGCGGGCTTCTGTTCAAGGACCATCATTATTCGGTCGCGCCGGTGATCCCGATGATGGAGCGGCTGCTTGGAGACCGTGGCCTGTCGATGTTCAGCGGCCTCGTGCTCAATAATTCGACGGGGGGATTGAACCCGTTCGTCGTCGATGCCCAACTGAAAATGGGCGCGAAGCTGATCTGGATGCCAACTGCACAGGCAGCCAATCACATCCGCAGCGCGCATCGCAAGACGCGGCTTGCTTCGAATGTCCAGCTTAGACATTCGCCGGCGCTGACGCCTCTCGATGCCTATGGGAATATTTTGGACGAGGTGAAGCAGATCCTCGACATGATTGCGGAGTTCGACGCTATTCTGTCCTCCGGACATCTGCATGTCTGGGAAATCTGGAAGCTCTTCGATGAAGCGCGGGCCCGCGGCGTCAAGCGACTGCTCGTCAATCATCCGATGTACGGGCTCCACTTCACCCCCGACGACGTTCGCGAACTGGCTCTACTGGGCGCCCTCATCGAACAGTCCGCCGGCCTCTATGTCGATTCCCGCTTCAACACCTATACGCCTGAGGAATTCAGGGAGCACATCCTAGCTGCAGGCGTCGAACATTCCTCGATCGGCTCGGATCTCGGGCAGATCGACAACCCCACGCCGGTGGAAGGCATGCGCCAGGCGATCAAGCTCTGCCTGGCATTGGGTTTCAGCGAAACGGAGGTGCGGACCATGGTTGCAGACAATCCGGCCAAGCTGGTCGGATTGCCGACGTGACCATTCCATTCCGCTGACCCAGCCACATGCAAGTCATCGAGATCGAACGCCCGGGCGGGCCTGAAGTTCTTCGGATCATTGAACGACCGCGGCCGCGGCCGCAGGCCGGAGAGGTGCTGATCCGTGTCGTCGCGGCCGGGGTCAACCGGCCGGATGTCCAGCAGCGGCGCGGTCTTTATCCGCCGCCACCAGGCGCCTCCGAAATTCCCGGTCTCGACGTTGCCGGGGTCATCGACGACGTCGGTGAAGGCGTAGACGGGCTTCGGGCGGGAGACCTGGTCTGCGCACTCGTCAACGGCGGCGGTTATGCGGAGTTCTGCCTGGCGCCGGCCTTGCAATGCATGCGGATCCCGAAGGGACTGAGCTTCATCGAGGCTGCTTCGCTTCCGGAAGTCTTCTTCACGGCCTGGAACAATCTGATCTGGCTGGCGCGACTGGAATATGGGGAGACCCTGCTGATCCAGGGCGGCACCAGCGGGGTTGGAATGGCTGGCATCCAGATCGCCACGCAGCTTCGAGGCGCAACCGTTTTTGCGACCGCCGGCACCGACGAGAAGCGAGTGGTCTGCAAGGCCGTTGGCGCGCAAGCCGCGGTCGACTATCGCGATGCCTGGGATGAACAGATCCGCGACCTGACCGGCGGCGAAGGGGTCGATGTCATCCTGGACGGGCAAGCCGGAACCGAGACGCAGCGCCAGCTGGACCTCTTGAAGGACGACGGCCGGCTCGTCTTCATCGCCAGCCATCAAGGCAGCATGGCGCAGGTGAACATCCGCACGCTGGTTCGCCGACGGCTGACGATCACCGGATCGACGCTGAGACCAAGGCCACCCTCCTACAAGGAACGGCTTGCGAAAGACCTGGTCGACCACGTCTGGCCGCTGCTTGAGGACGGCCGCATTGTCACCCGCATTCATCAGGTCGTCCCGTTCGGGCAAGTGCGGGAGGCTCATCGCATCCTCGACGAAAACCGCCAGATCGGCAAAGTTGTCCTTGCCGTCGATCCGGCGCTTGCTCACACCGTTCCATAGCCGCCGCCGACATCTGAGACCCGGAGCCGACGGCGAGCCGATAGGTCGTCAGACCTGCGGCATCGGGTAGTCGTCCGCGTTGAGGACCCAGCCCGGCTTTTGCGAAAAATCCATCCGCGGCGGCGCGAAGATGTCCACCAGTTGATTGACGCCGGTAGATTCAGCGGTTGTCGTGTGGATCGCGGGCGGCGGGATAACGCAGATCGACGGCGATTCGCAGTAGAGGTGCTCGTCCTCCCGCCAGATGTTCATGTTCGTAGTCCAGGGCCAGCGCAGATGGTGCGTAAAGGAACCGCTTACCGCCAGCGAGCACTGCTCGAAATCGTCGTGATGGTGCGGGGACACCTTGTCCCGCTCGCGAGGACCGATGCGCGGCGACAGATAGTTGATCATGAACGTCGTGCAGCGGTAGATGCGCCCGAACCGGGACGGATCGTCCGGAACCTCCAGCGTATACCACTTCAACTTCAGCCCGCCGGGCGGCTCCGGCCAGGCTTCGAAAAGAGGGACATTGGGATGCGCGCCGAGGAAGGCATCCGCGTTCGAAGCGGCGCGAGCCAAGTCCTCCGACTTCGGTGTAAAAAGGCGAACGATGCTGCCGCCCGTCGACACCCGGATGGAGCTGTCGCCCGGCGGCACGAAGGCGACGGAATAGCCCGGAACGACGGTGGTTCCCTCCGCGGTGGTGATTTCGACCGAAGTCTCCTTGTCGGGAATGATCAAGGCATATTCATCGGGCTGCGACCGGCGTGAGAAGATGCCACCCTCTTTCGCGTTGCTGTATGCGACGACGAAGTTCTGTCCACGGCTGATCCATGTGTCGCCGTTGGCATCGGCGATCTGGGGCGCGGTTTCGTAGAACAGGGCAAGCTGCGAGCCGAAATAGCTGTTGTGCACCTTCGTGCCGCTTGGTTTCGCAGCATTGGACAGATTGGATCGTGGGTCACTCTGAACGTACATTGGCATCTCCGCTTTTGTGCCAGAAATCGCTGGCCGTGATCGAAATCGTCTGGCCCCGTGCCAGGGGACCGGATGGCATTGAGGCCGGGCTACGGCCCGCGTTCCGGGGGAGCCGGCCGAGCGACATGCACCGCCGCCAGGATCTAGCGTGGCTTCGGCAGCTGCTTCTTCAGCCCCAGAATTTCTCGCGCCTCGCCGGCGGTCGCGATGGTGCCTCCCAGCTCTCTTAAAATGCGCACGGCTTTCTCCACGAGCACGGTGTTGCTCGCTGCGAGGACGCCTTTTTCCAGATAGATGTTATCCTCCAGGCCGACCCGAACGTGGCCGCCCAGAAGCCAGGCCTGCGCCAGCATCGGAAATTCCCAGCGCCCCACGCCAAAAGCCGCCCAATGCGCGCCCGCCGGCAGAAGCGACTTCATGTACATCAGCGTTTCCGGCGTGGCGATTGCCCCGTAACGCACTCCGAGCACGATCTGGAATAGCGCGGGCTCCGCCAGCCTCCGCTCCTGAAGGAACTGATTGGCGAGCTGGATGTCTCCCGTATCGAATACCTCGATCTCCGGCAGTACGCCCGCATTGCGAATGATGTCCGCCATGACCGCGAGATTGCGGGGCGTATTGATGACGACGGAAGAACCGGAATACATCGTGTTGAAATCGAGGCTGCAGATCTCCGGCCGCAGGGAAGCGATATGTTCGACCCGATACTCCGGTCGCATCAGTGTGGTCCCCGGTGCCGCAATGCGCGGTTCGTCTTCGCCGGGGATGAACCGCCCGCCAGGGCCGGTCGTCAGGTTGATGATCACGTCCTCGTCCGCTGCCCGCAGGCGCTCGACAACCTCGCGATAGTGCTGCAACTCCATGCTGGGCCTGCCATCCGGATGCCTCACATGGATATGAACGATCGCAGCGCCCGCCCGCGCAGCATCGATGCAGGCAGCGGCGATCTGCTCCGGAGTGACCGGCAGATAGGGGGTCTGATCGACTGTCGTGATATTTCCTGTGACGGCGCAGCTTATAATGGTCGGATTGGCCAAGGCTTTTGGTTTCCTCGTTGAGCGTCACGCGCGAATGAAGTCGCACTGTCCTAAAGACATTGGCTCGCACCCGAAGCTGCGGATCACAATCGTTATCGTCGGCCGTTTCGCGAGAAGAAACGCCAGCCGAGTGGGAATGTTTCGCAGGGAGAAACGGGACCGCAATTGCCTTCGTTCCTGACAAGGGAATGGCTAGGGATCGGTATCGAAAGGTGGACCGATGACAGAACAGCGTCCCGATTTTACCGCATTCCGTGAGCGACTGCTGACGCGCCAACGGATGCTCGGCACATTCCTCAAGCTTCCCACGACGCAGGTGGTCGAGATATTGGGGGCGATCGGCTATGATTTCGTGGTTATCGACCAGGAGCATGCCGCGCTCGGGCGCGACATAACCGACCTGATGATCTTTGCCGCTCGTGCATCGAATATCGCGCCCGTGGTGCGCATCGCCGAATTCAGCGAAGCAAACATCCTGTCGGCGCTCGATTCGGGCGCGATGGGGATCATGGTTCCGCATGTCAGCACGGTCGAAAAGGCTCGGGCAATTGCACGCAGCTGCCGATATACGGGAGGCAGCCGAGGTTTTGCCGGGCTGACGCGCGCCAGCAACTGGGGAAGTATCGACGCGGTGCATCATATGGCGCTGCAGGACAGCCGGGTCGCCTGCATCGCCATGATCGAAGACTTCGAAGCCGTTGACCGGACGACGGATATCGCCAGGGTAGACGGCATAGACGCTTTGTTCATCGGCCGGGGAGATCTGACGGCAGCACATCGAGGTGATCCGCAGGCCGGTACCAAGGTGGCGGAAATCAGCAGGCAGGTCGCGGCGGCGGCACGAGAGGCCGATATTCCGCTCATGATGCTGCCGACCAGCAAGGCCGACTTCAATTTTGCGGCCGAGCTCGGCGCGAGTGCGATGTTGGTATCGAGCGACCATGGCTTCATCCGATCGGCCGCCGCCACCGCTCTCAAGGAATACTCGGCTTGAATTCATTGTCGGCAGGTCTTTTCGGGAGGAAAAATGCCATTGATCGAAGTTCCGGAACTGGCAGTTCCAAGAGTTGCGCTCGTGACCGGTGGAAACAGCGGGATCGGGCGCGCGATCGCCGCGCGGCTCGCCCAGATGGGCACCACCATCGTCGTCGGCTACAACAGCCGCCCGGAGATGGCCGCTGACGTTGTCCAAAGCCTTCATGGCAGTGGCCACAGCGCCCTGCGCATCGCGATCGACGATCCGGCATCCGTCGCCGAGGCAGCCGTCGCCGTCGGCGAAAAATTCGGTAGCCTCGATGCCCTGATCAACTGCGGGGGTGCGACAACCCCGGTCGCGGCCAATGACCTCGACGCGCTCACCGACGACATATTCGATCGCGCGGTAGCGATAAACCTCCGAGGCCCCTTCGCGATGGTTCGGGCGTTCCGCCCGATGCTGGAGCAAGGCGATAACGCCGCCGTCGTCAACATCTCCTCCATCGCGGCCCGGACCGGTGTGGGAAGCAGCCTCGCCTATATTGCGGCGAAGGGCGGGTTGGATGCGCTGACAATTGCGCTGGCCAAGGTGCTGGCACCCAGAGTTCGCGTTTTCTCCGTTTCGCCCGCTGGCGTGGATACGGATTTTGTTCCTCACCGGACCCGGGAGCAGCTGCAAAAAGTCGCGGAACGCCTTCCTCTGGCCAGGATCACCGCTCCCGACGACGTCGCGCGGGCGGCGACCGCCTGCATCGTCAACCTCACCAGTTCGACGGGAATCGTCATACCGGTCGACGAAGGCCGCCATCTCTAGCCGCTGAAGCCGCAGATATTTTCACAGGCGGCGGCGCTTTCGGGCGCTGCCTTCCCGCTGTTTCCGCATCATTGGTCAATCGTCTGGCGAAACAGGTTGCCTGCGACATTGCCAGCTTGAGCCGGCTTTGTATTGTGAACACCTGCGACGTGGCGAGGGGTATTGGTCTGCTTGTTGGATAGACAAATGAGCGCGCATAGTTGCAAGTCGCATGAACAACTTCTGGATGGGAACCTCGGATGAAGCTGAGCCAAGACGTTTTACTGGGACTCTTTTTCGTTGTTTTTGGCGTCGTGTCCGTTTCCGTTGCGATGAGTTACCCATTCGGCACATCAGGTCGGATGGGGCCGGGTTATTTTCCTGTCATCATTTCGAGTTTGCTGGTGTTGACGGGCCTCCTCGTCCTCTTTCGTTCACAATTCGTCCAGCCGGAAATGCTGCCGGCCATTCGGTGGAAGCCGCTCTTTTTGATCCCCGGCGCGGTCGTGATTTTCGGGCTGGCGGTCGAGACCCTCGGGTTGCCGCTGGCCGTTCTCCTGCTGACGATCCTGACCGCGGCGACGAGCATCAAGTTTCAGATCGGATGGAAGGCCGTCGCAGGGTCTCTCGCCTTTGCCGCGCTCTGCTCCGTCGTCTTCATCGAACTCCTCGGCCTACCCATCCCCATCGTGGGAAGCTGGCTACGGGTTCTCGGTTTCTAACCGCTTTGCAGGATTGACATGGACATTTTCAATGGACTTCTCCTGGGGTTTTCGACGGCAACGACGCTGTCCAATTTCGCCTATTGTTTTGCGGGAGTGCTTCTTGGCACCGCGGTGGGTGTCCTGCCCGGCCTCGGGCCGATCGCGACCATTTCCATGCTCCTGCCGTTCACGTTCGGTCTGCCGGTCGACACAGCGCTGATCATGCTGGCGGGCATCTTCTACGGATCGCAATATGGAGGCTCGACGACTGCGATCCTGATGAATCTTCCAGGAGAGGCCTCATCCGTCGTCACCACGCTCGACGGGCATCAGATGGCAAAACAGGGCAAAGCCGGGCGCGCCTTGGCGGCGGCCGCAATCGGCAGCTTCTTTGCCGGCACGGTGGGAACGCTTTTCATCGTGATAGCAGCGCCACTGCTAGCGAGCCTTGCCCTCACCTTCGGGCCTGCGGAATATTTCTCACTTATCATGCTCGGCCTCATCACCTCGATGGTGCTGACCAGCGGATCGCTGCTGACAGCCTTCGGCATGGCGCTGTTCGGCATCGTCCTCGGAATGATCGGAACCGACATCAATACAGGGGCCGCGCGGTATACGTTCGGCTCGCCCTACCTGCTCGACGGGCTGGATTTCGTCGTCGTCGCCACGGGCATATTCGGTCTGGGCGACGTCCTCATGAACCTGGAAAACGAGCGTTCACGGGTGGTCGGGGTCGCGCCCGTCAGCAGCCTGTTCCCGACGGCGGAGGACTGGCGCCGGATGTCCGCGCCGATCCTGCGCGGCACCGGTATCGGGGTTCTGCTCGGAGTATTGCCCGGCGCGGGCGTCCTGCTCGCGTCCTTCTCGGCATATGCTCTTGAGAAAAAGATCTCGAAACATCCCGAGCAATTCGGCAAGGGTGCGATCGAGGGGGTAGCCGCACCAGAGGCCGCGAACAACGCCGCAGCGCAAACCTGTTTCATACCGATGCTGACGCTCGGCCTTCCGGGAACCGCGACCATGGCTCTAATGATCGGAGCGCTGGTCGTTCAGGGCGTTCAGCCCGGGCCGGAAATCCTGTCTCAGCAGCCTGCCCTGTTCTGGGGCCTGGTCGTGTCGATGTGGCTTGGCAACCTGATGTTGCTTTTCCTGAACCTTCCGCTCGTGGGCATGTGGGCAAAGCTGATTTCGGTGCCATACCATTTTCTGTTCCCGACGATCTGCGTCTTCATGGCCATCGGCGTCTACAGCATCAACAACAGCGTTTTCGACGTGTACATGATGGCGCTGTTCGGCGTGCTCGGATATTTCTTCAAGAGGATGGGTGCAGAGCCCGCGCCGCTCATCCTCGCCATGATCCTTGGTCCCATGGCGGAAGAATATCTGCGCCGGACGCTTTTGATCTCCCACGGGGATGCAAGCGTCTTCTTCACGAGCCCCCTCAGTCTCGGAACATTGGTCGTCGCCGCCTTGCTACTCCTGTCGATCGTGTCGCCGCGCTTTCGCAAAGTGCGCGAGGAAGGGCTGCAGGAAGCCGACTGATCGGCACCCACGACCGACATACGCACCAACTTCCAGGAGTTCCCTATGCAACAGGACGACGGCACGCGCCTAAAGGCCCTCCTAGACAGGGAGGAGCTCTTCGATCTCGTGCGCCGCGAACGCTTTGCCCGTGACCAGCGCCGTTTTGACGTGATGAGCGCATGCTTCCACCGCGACGCCTATATCCGGACAAGCTGGTACGAGGGACGCGGTGGCCAGGCCTATGTGGACGCGACGCGCGAGTGGATGAAGGCGACCGGCAACAGCAAACACTGGGTGTTTCCCGCCTTTGCGCAAGTGACCGGGGACCGGGCAACGGTGGAAAGCCCGGCGATGATCTTCAACCGCGCGAGGCCTGAAGGCGTCGAGATCGACCTTCATGTCTTCTGCCGGTTCTTCTCCCGCGCCGTGCGGGAGGCTGGCACCTGGAAGCTCCTCACCTTCGAGGTCCTGTTCGAAAGGGATATAGCCAAGCCCGTCAACCCGGCGGAGACACTTCCCATCGACTGGTCCGTCCTGTCGACCATGCGTCCCTCCTACAAGTTCCTGGCATATATCCAGCACACGCGCGGCGTAACGGTAAAACCCGATCTGCTGGGCGACGATCGGCCGGACCAACTCAGCGCTTTTCATGAGGGCGAGGAACGCTGGCTTGCTGGCACGGACTGACGGCCATCGAGGCTTGCGGTCGAGCGGATCATTCCAAGCAGCGGAATGGTCTCAGTCAGAGGTTCGCGGTGGCAATCCGGCACGATAGTGTTGCGCCTATAGAACTCGATTCAACGGGTGGGAGGAAACGTGTAATGAACAGGCGGGAATTTATCGTATTGGGCGGCACAGCTGCCGTGCTTGCGTCCAGAGGAATTGCGCTGGCTGACAGTTGGCCGAGCAAACCGGTGGTGGTGATCTCGGCCTATCCCCCGGGTGGCACCAGTGACATTATAGCCCGGCTGGTCGCGGATGCCTTGACGGCCAAATACGGCCAGCAATTCGTCATCGAGAACCATGCTGGCGCAGCCGGGGCCCTGGCCGGCGGCAGGCTCGCGCGCGCCGCGCCCGACGGCTACACGATCATGATCAGCGGCAGCGCGCCGATCGCGGCCAACAAGGTGGTGCAAAAGAACCTCGCATACGATCCGCAGGTGGACTTCACGCCGATCTCAATTGTCGCAGAAAGCCCGGCGCTGCTCAGTGCAAGCGCTTCGGCTCCGGCGAAGTCGGTCCAGGAACTTATCGCCTATGCAAGGGCAAACCCTGGAAAGCTGAATATCGGAAATCCGGGCGCGGGGACCAAGGGGCACATAGCCGCTGCCATCATCGGCCAGATGGCCGGCGTGCAGATCAACCATATTCCCTACAAGGGGTCGCCGCCGTTGCTGGCCGATCTGCTGGGCGGACACATCCACTTCGCGCTCGACGCGCCGTCCAACTATCTCCCCCATATCCGCGACGCGAAAATCCGCGGGCTTGCGGTCACCTCGGCCAAGCGAATTCCGGAACTGCCCGAGGTGCAGACCGTCGCAGAACAGGGTCTCAACGGCTACGAGCAGACCCTCTGGTTCGGCGCGGTCGGCCCAAAGGGGATGCCCAAGGAGATCGTGAGCAAGATCCATACCGCCATCAAGGAGTGGAGCGACACGCCGGCAGCGCAGAAGAAGTTTGCGTCGCTCGGACTGACCCCCGTCGTCAATACGCCTGGCGAAATGGCCGGCTCGATCGAACGCGAGATCCGGTCGATCGAGCCGCTGGTCAAGGCCGGGCTTGTCGAGCCGACCTAAGCCGCTCGTCGCGGGCGCAGTAGGGCCTTATCGGTGTCGCGGCCGCAATCACTCGGCCGCGACGCCTCTCGGCGGGACTTGGAGTTGCTGGCTCAGGGATGGAATTGAACTGGATGAACGAATGCCTCACTCTCAATGTAAATGGGCAGGTGCATGAACTGGACGTGCCTTCGACGGCACCGCTTCTGGACGTGCTGCGCAATCACCTGGGGCTGAAAGGCAGCCGGTATGGCTGCGGGTTGGAGCAATGCGGCGCCTGCATGGTTCTGATCGACGGCGTTGCCGCCTATTCCTGCAGCCGGGAGATCGGCACGCTTTCCGGCCGCACGATCACGACGGTCGAAGGCCTGGGCTCGGCGGATGCATTGCACCCGCTGCAGCAGGCATTCCTCGACGAGCAGGCGGGACAATGCGGTTATTGCCTATCGGGCATTCTCATCGCGGCGAAGGCTTTCCTCGATCGCAATCCCGACCCGACGCGGGCCGAAATCGCCGCCGCGCTCGACGCAAATCTCTGCCGCTGCGGTTCGCACCCCCGCATTTTGCGCGCCGTCCTCAAGGCGGCAGCCGACATGCGTGAGAAGGTAGCCTGATGACCGCGCTTAGCTTCAGCCTTAAGGACAACCCCCGGCTTGACCGCTGGCTTCGCTTTCAGGACGACCATACGGTGCGGATCGGCACCGGCAAGGTGGAACTCGGCCAGGGCGTGCTGACGGCGCTTGCGCAGATTGCGGCCGAGGAACTGGATCTCCGCATCGACCAGGTGCGGATGATGTCCGGCAACAGCGTCGAGGGTCCGGGTGAAGGTTATACCGCCTCGAGCTGGTCCATCGAGCATTCCGGTGCTGCGATCAGGCTTGTCGCAGCGGAAGTCCGTGCACTTGCCCTGGCGCGGGCGGCGCTGCGCCTGAACGCGGCACCCGACGAGCTGACCGTCGCGGACGGCGCCTTCCTGAAGAACGGTGCACCGAGCGGCATCGACTACTGGAGCATTGCCGGAGAACTCGACCTTTCCGCCGAAGCCACCGGCGCGGTTGCGCCAAAACCCCAAGGCGCTCACCGCCTCGTCGGCAGATCTGTCCCGCGGCTGGACCTGCCGGCAAAACTCACCGGGTCCGGCTTCATTCAGGACATGATGCTTGCGGGAATGCTGCACGCGCGGACACTGCGCCAGCCCGGGCCGGGCGCGGTGCTTCTGCAACTGGATGAGACGATCATCCGGCGCAGAGCGGGAGGCGACGTTCGCATCGTTCGCCTCGACAATTTCGTGGCATTCGTCGGCACCGACGAGACCGCGGTCCGCGCTGCCGCCGTGGCTGCAACCGAATGCGCCGTCTGGGACAATGCCCTCAGTCTCTCACCCGAACAGGCGACGCCGGACTGGGTCGCCTCCCAGCCCTCGGACGACCGTCTCATGGGCGCTCCTTCGCCGGAAAAGGCGACGGACCGTGTCTCCGCGCGCTTCACTCGCCCGTTCCTTTCGCACGGCTCCATCGCACCCTCCTGCGCGATCGCGCTCTACCGGGACGGCATCCTTACCGTCTGGTCCCATGCACAGGGCATGCACCCGCTGCGGGAGAATATCGCAAGGACAGTCGGATTTTCTCTCGACGCGGTTGCCTGCCATCATGTCCAGGGTGCCGGCTGTTATGGCCATAACGGTGCCGACGACGCCGCCCTGGACGCTGCCCTCGTGGCACTCGCATTGCCCGACCAACCGATCCGCCTCATGTGGCGGCGCGAAGAGGAATTCGGCTACGAGCCGCTCTCCTCAGCCATGACCGTCGCCGTCCATGCAGAACTGGACGCGGCCGGCCGGCCCGTCGACTGGACCACGGAAATCTGGAGTGCCACCCATGGCCAGCGGCCCGGTGTCGGCGGCGCCAGCCTGCTTGCCGCCCACGCCATGAAGACGCCGCCACCTGACCGCAAGCCCTTCGACATTCCGCTTGAACGCGGCGGTGGAGCTGCCCGCAACGGCATTCCTCTTTACGATATCGGCCCGAAGCGGATCGAATTGCATCTGATCCACGACGTGCCGTTACGGACCTCGTCGCTGCGTGGCCTCGGCGCGACGCTGAACGTCTTCGCCATCGAAGGCCTGCTCGATGATCTGGCCGGGCGCGCAGGCGAAGATCCGGTTGCATACCGGCTGGCCATTCTTTCCGACCCGCGCGCCCGTCGCGTCCTCGAGAAAGCGGCCGCGATGGCGAACTGGTCATCCCGCGATGCCGGAGGCGCCGGAAGCGGTCTGGGTATCGGCCTCGCCCGCTACAAGAATTCTTCGGCCTATGCGGCGGTCGTCGCCGCCGTCGACGTGGATGAGGCAGTGCGAGTCACGGATATCTGGTGCGCCGTCGATGCCGGGCTCGCCATCAATCCCGACGGAATCCTCAACCAGATCGAAGGCAATATCGTCCAGGCCATCAGCTGGACGCTGATCGAGGAGGTCCGCTTCGGCCCGCAGGGTATCGCGACGCTCGACTGGGAAAGTTATCCGGTCATCCGCTTTTCGCAAATACCCGAGATTCGCGTCGAACTTGTCGAGGCCAGCGAATACCCGCCGCTCGGCGTCGGTGAATGCGCAGGTGGTCCATCGGCAGCCGCCATCGGCAATGCGGTCGCGCATGCCCTGGGCACACGCATCCATCATATGCCGATGACCCGCGACCGGATCATGGCGGCCCTCATGGCATGACGGGACAGCCGGCGACGACGGTGGGATGCGCGACAGCGGATCCATCGTGTTCGGATTGGGATCTCACTTCACCGACCTTTGGATCGCGCGTCCGGGGAACGCTTCTGATCGCATCAAACAAGAAGGGTAATGGAAAATGGCGGATCTATCTGCAGCATCTGGCAGGATATCGAACCCGACGGGCGAATTGATCCTGTTTTACAGTCCCGGAGCCTGTTCGCTGGCATCGCATATCGCCCTGGAGGAGACCGGCAGGCCGTTCAGACCGATGAGGACGCTGCTTTCGGAAAACCAGCATCTGACCCCGGAATACCTGGCAATCAATCCCCGCGCCAAAGTGCCGGCACTCATCGCGCCGGATGGCAGGGTGATCACCGAGAACACCGCGATATTGACGTATATCGCCTTGACCAGTCCGGACGCCGGCCTGTTTCCGGCCGACATTCTCGACCAGACGCTGTGCATCTCCCAGATGGCCTGGTTTTCGAACACGCCGCATATCTTCCAAAGAGCCAAGTTCAGGCCTTATAGATTCGTCGAGAGAAAAGAAATTTATGACGACGTCCGCACCAAGGCGGTCACCTCCTACTGGGAGAGCATGCAGGAGATAGATGGGCTGATTGCCGGCAACGAGTGGATCATGGGCGACCAGTATACGGTCGTGGATCCCTACGCCCTCGTCTTCTATGGCTGGGGAAGGAGCAACGGGCTGCCAATGGACACCTTGAAGAGCTTCACGCGGCATCACAACCAGATGCGCGAGCGGGCGGCCGTAAGGGCGGTGCTGGAGCGAGAGGATAACCCCCACTTCAAGTAAGGTGCATCTCCGTTTCAAGCGACGTAAGCCCGCGTTATCCCTCGCGCGATGAGAATGAGACAAAGAACTGGCCGGCGAGCTTTTTCGATGTCGCCTGCACCAGTCTGCCGCCCAATGCTGCAATCTTTCCACCGATATCCACATTGGCGCTGTAGGTCAGGAAGGTGGCATTGCCATCCTGCGCAAGCCTGACAACGCAGTCTCCCTTGGCGAAACCGGCGATGCCGCCGTTTCCCTTGCCGATGATGCGGCAGCTCTCCGGCGCCTCGATATCGATGATCTCGACGGTGGCTGCAAAGGTTGCGGAAACCGGACCTATCTTGAGCACGACCTTCGCGTCGAAACTGTTCTCGGCCGTCTGCGTCAGTTCCTTGCACCCAGGAATGCAACGGCGCAGGACATCGGGATCGAAGAGCCTCACCCACACGTCGTCGCGTGGCTCTTCCAGCCGGTACTCTCCAGTGATTTCCATAAAAATATCGCTCTTCGCCGCGCAAGCGACGAAGCCCTGTGTTCGATGATGATCGGGTCGGTGGATTGCGGGCTCAGACCGCGCAGTATCGCTCCTGAATGTCCTTGTCCGCCAGAAGTGTTGCCGCATCGCTGCGATAGACGATCTCGCCCTGGTCGACGATAACCGCCCGGTCCGCAAGGTTCAGCGCCCATTCGACGTTCTGCTCGACGAGGAGCAGCGTCGTTCCCTCCTCCCGCAGCCGCCTGAACAGCGCGCCCATCTCCTCGACCAGCACGGGCATGATGCCTTCCGACGGCTCGTCGAGCAGGATCATCTTCGGCCGGGCGATCATGGCGCGGGCTATCGCCAACATCTGCTGCTCGCCGCCCGACATGGTTACACCTTCCTGGTGCAACCGCTCCTTCAAGCGCGGGAAACTGCGGGCAATCTCGTCGATCGCAGCCGCCTCGTCGATCCGCTTGCGGTCGGCGACAAGCCCCAGCTGCAGGTTTTCCAGCACCGTCAGCCCCCGCACGATACGGCGTTCTTCCGGAACATAGGCGAGGCCGCGGACATAGCGGTCATGAGCCTTTAGCCGGGATATGTCTTCGCCGTCGAACCGTATGGCGCCGGTGGTGCGCGGTATGAGCCCCATGATCGAACGGATGATGCTCGTCTTGCCGGCGCCGTTGCGGCCGACAAGCGCGACGATCTCGCCCGGTTCCACCGCGAACGACACCCCGTGAAGCACATGGCTCGCGCCATACCAGCCGTTCAGGCCTTCGATTTCAAGCATAGCCATCATTTTGTCCCAGGTAGACGCGACGAACCTCGGAGTTCGCCTGGATTTCGGTCGGTGTCCCGTCGGCCAGCAACTGGCCATGGTGAAGGACGAGCACGCGGTCGCTGAGGCCGAGGATCATCTTCATCTTGTGCTCGACCAGCAGGATGGTGCGTTGGGCCGCCAGCTTCTCTATCAGCGCGACCATCTCGCGCGTCTCTTCCGGCCCCATCCCGGCGGTCGGCTCGTCGAGCAGAAGAAGCGCCGGATCGGCGACCAGGGCGATAGCGATCTCCAGCGCACGCTGCTGTCCATGCGCCAGGAATTTCGCCGGCGTCGCCGCCCGTGCCGACAACCCGACCGATGCGAGCATTGCCGAGGCTCTGTCCTCGCTATCCCTATCGGCACTGCGGTCTGCCCAGATGTTCATCCGGGACCGGAAAGCCTGTGCCGCGACGCGGACGTTCTCGAGGACGGAAAGGTTGGGGAAGATGTTGGTGATCTGGTAGGAACGGGCGATGCCGCGGTGCACATAGTCGTGCTGTGGCACGCCCGCCATATCCGCACCCCGAAACCTGAGCGTTCCGCTCGATGGTTTCAGGGCGCCGGACAGGATGTTGAAGAAGGTGCTCTTGCCGGCACCGTTCGGCCCGATGATGGCGGTGATCTGGCCTTCCTGGAAATCGGCCGTCACATCCTTCAAGGCGACCAGTCCGCCGAACTGCTTGCCGATATTGGTGACGCTCATGATGGGTGCGCTCATCGGCTTTTACCCCAGGATATCAAGGTGCCCCAGATGCCCTTGGGCAGATAGAGGACAAAGAGGATGAAGATCACGCCGACAATCAGCTGCCAGTTGGATGTCCAGAGCGAGAAGATGTCCTCCATCGAAAGAAACGCCAGCGCGCCGATGAAGGGACCGAAGAAGCTGCCGGCGCCGCCGAGCAGCGTCATCATCACGATCAGACCGGACGTATGGTAGTGGAGCGAATCCAGGGGCACGATCGAAATATGCATTGCCGACAGCGTGCCCGCGAGCCCGCAGAGAATGCCTGAAAGGATGAAGGACAACAGCTTGGTTCGCTCGACATCATAGCCGCAGGCGCGCGCCCGTGTCTCGTTTTCGCGGATCGCCTCGATCACCGCGCCGAAAGGCGAATTCAGGACCCTCGACACGAACCAGAGCGCCGCCGCGACCACGATCATGATCGCGTAATATTTCACGAGGGGATCGAGGAAATTTACCGAGAAGCCAGGAAGGTGCAGCGTGCTGACCGTAAAGCCGCGCAGACCGTTTTCGCCACCGGTCCAGGAGGAGGCTTGCAGCGCCGCATAGTAGACAAGCTGTGCCAGCGCGAGCGTCACCATCGAGAAGTAGATGCCACGCGTGCGGATGGCGAGCACCCCCATGACCGTCGCAAGCAGGCCCGAAACCAGCACGCCGATCAGCATCGCGATGAACCAGTGGATCCCGAAAGCACCGATCGCGATACCCGTTGCATAGGCTCCGGCTCCGAAGAAGGCCGCATGACCGAAGGAAAGCAGGCCGGTATAACCGAAGAGCAGGTTGTAACCGACCGCGACAAGGCCGTAGATCAACACGTTGACGGCCAGCGCCTGCGAGGGCAGCACCCAGGGCAGGATGCAGAGCGCCAGGATTGAAAGCGGCACCCGCCAGCGGCTGACGTTGGAAAACAGGGTCGCGAAGCTGCGTCGGGCGGGCGCCGGGACAAGTTCCGCATTTTTGATGACGGACATGGCGGTCTCCCTAGAGTCCAGGTGCGGCGCGGCCATAAAGGCCGTTCGGGCGCACCAGCAGAATGAGCGCCATCAGCGCGAACATGACGATCGTCGCCATTTCCGGGGCGAAGAGCGATGTCATGCTGACCGAGACGCCGACGATGAGGCCGGCAATGACGGCGCCAGGAAGCGAGCCCATGCCGCCGATCACCGTCACCACGAAGGCTTCGGCCAACACAAGCGTGCCCATTTCCGGGCTGACATTGCGCATCGGTGCAGCAAGCACACCGCCGAGTGCGGTGATGCCGACCCCGATACCGAACACGATCAACCACAATCTGCTGATATCGACGCCCAGCACCCGCATGATCAGCGGATCGGCGGAACCCGCCCTGACGATCAGGCCGAATTTCGTCTTTTCGAGGCCGATCCACAGCAGCAACAGGACGGCGACAACCACGCCGATGACGAAAAGCCGGTAGAGCGGGAAAAAGCCGATGCCGAGGTTCACCACGCCGCGAAGCGCTGCCGGCGTCGAGAACGGAATGCCGTCGGTGCCGAAAAATATGCGCACCGCCTCGACCAGCACGTAACCAAGACCGAAGGTGAGAAGCAGCGGATCGTCCGGCGAGCGGCCATAGAGAGGACGGATGAGGAAACGCTCGATCAGCATGCCGAACAGGCCGATCATGACCGGCGCGATCAGAAGAGCCCACCAGAAGCTCCCCGTCAGGCCGGCCACGTAGAGCCCCGCATAGGCTCCCACCATGAACAGCGCACCATGCGCGAAATTCACGATGCCGAGCATGCCGAAGATGATCGACAGGCCGAGCGCAACCATGATCAGGACCGCGCCCAGCGCGAGGCCCGAAAACAGCTGCATTGCAATCAATTGGACAGTCATGACCTCATCCGTCCCAGGGTATCAGCTCTTGAAGCCGAGTTCGGAGCAGGTTCGCAAAACGCTCTCCGATGCAGGTTCCGCGGCGACGATCTTGAAAAGATCGGCATCCGATTTCATCGCGCTTTTCGCTTTGGATTCCAGGACGAGTACCGATTGCATCGACTGGTGGTCGCACTTGCGGTAGGACTGCTCTCCCTTGGCGATATCATATTTCAGCGCTTCCAGAGCCGCGATGACCTTCTGTGGCTCCGTCCCGCCTGCCTTTTCGATGGCCATCAACAGCGAAGCGACGCCGGTATAACCGTAGGCTCCGTAGTCGGTCGGGATCGTGCCCTTATACATGGCCCTGAAGGCGTCGTTGAACGCCTTTGCGGAAGGCACCGTTTCTTCCAGGCCCCAGTAATAGTTCGCGCCGCCGGTGACACCTTCGAAGACTTCGGGATCGACCGCAAGCCGCTGGTTGTGCAGCAGCACCGGCACGACGATCTTCATCTGGTCCTTCACGCCGAAATCCACGGCCTGCTTGATGGAATTGGCCTGGTCGCGGCCGAAATTGCAGATGCAGAGGATGTCTGCGCCTGATGCCAGGATGGTCGGGATGAAGGTCGAATAGTCCGCCGCGCCGAACGGGTGCAGGATTTCGCTGACCGTCTGCGCACCGATTTCCTTGGCTGCCCGCCTGAAACCGCGCAGCATCTCGTGGCCGTAGGCATAGTCGGCAACAAGATAGGCGACCTTCGAACCCTTCTTGAAACTGTGCTTGGCGACAACCGCGGTCGTCATCGTCGGATTGAGCGCCTCATGGAACGTATAGGGGCTGAAATCCTTGGTCTCGTTGATGGTGTCCGACTGGCTGATCGAGATGTACAGCATGTTGCGGGCACGGGTCACCTCGTTGACCGCAAGCTGTACGGCGCTCGAAAGTGCGCCGACCACCGCATGGACCTTGTCCTTTTCGATCAGTTCGAGCGTGCGGGTGGCGGCTTCGCCGGCATTCAGCTTGTCGTCGCGCACCAGGAGCTCGACCTTGCGGCCGGCAATTCCACCCTTGTCGTTGGCGAGCTTTACCGCCAGCTGGGCGCTGCGGACCTGGTCGTTGGCCTCGGCGGCGAACGGGCCGGTCAAAGGCGTCGGAAACCCGATGCGGATGGTTTCCGCCTGCGCCCGGGCTATCCATGGCATCGAAAGTGTTCCAGCCACGCCGGCCAACCCGATAAGGGCTGCACGGCGGCCGATCGGCCTCAAAGCCAGCTTCTCAATTCCGTTTGTCATCCTGTCCTCCTCCTGACATCGGATCGTTGTTGCATTCAGATCGTGCCGAGCGCCCTCAATATGCGCGTCGGCGTCATCGGTATCTGCGTCAGCACCGCGCCGTGACCCACAAGCGCATCGTTGACGGCATTCATCGCAGCGGCGGATGCCGCCGCCGTCCCTGCTTCGCCGCAGCCCTTTGCACCGAGTTCGGTGTCCCGGGTCGGCGTTTCGACGTGGGAAATCTCGATATCCGGCATCTCGCAGGCCATCGGCACGAGGTAATCGGCAAGCGAGCCGTTGGTGAGCTGACCTTCCTCGTTGTAGAGGCATTCCTCGAAAAAGGCCGCGCCCAGTCCCTGCACCACGCCGCCCCGCACCTGTTCGTCCACCAGCAGCGGATTGATGATGCGGCCGCAGTCCTCGACCACCCAATGCTTGAGAATCTTCACGAAGCCGGTCTCCGCATCCACTTCGACCAGGCAGCCCTGGGCTCCGTTCGTGAATGCGAACGGATAACCCTGCGGCGCATAGTGATGCACAACGGAAAGCTGCGCCTGGGTTTCGGGCGGCAGCGTGTCCGACCGGAAGAAGGCGATGCGCGCGACTTCCGAGAGCCTAACGCGCTGCTGGCCCGTGACCGCCTCGACGATCCAGTCGGCGCGGATATCAAGCTCGCCCGGTTGCGCCTGCAGGATGAGACCCGCAACGGCGAGCAGATTTGCCTTCAGCTTGCGCGCCGCCTGCAGCGCCGTTTCGCCGCCGATGCCCGCTCCACGACAGGCCCAGGTGGCACCCCCATGGGGTGTCGTATCGGTGTCGCCGGTCATCACCCGGACTTTTTCCCGATCGATGCCGAGCTGGTCCGCGACGATCTGACCGATGATGGTCTCCGTCCCCTGCCCCTGTTCGGTCACGGAAATCGAACAATGCACCTCGCCGGAAGGCGTCAGCTTGAGGATGGCGCCGTCCTGCGCGGAAATCCGCGCGCCACCGACCCCATAAAAAGCCGGGCTCGGGTTGGTGATCTCCACGAAAAGGGCGATACCGATGCCGCGCAGGATGCCTTTCTGCCGCTGATCGGCCTGCTCCGCACGAAGAGCGTCATAGTTCATGATCGACTTCAGCCGCGCGAGACAGACCTGGTGGGAGAGCTTTTCGAACTGGTACCCGGTCGGCGATGTGCGGGGATAGCTGCTGTCGGGAATGAGATTGCGCTCGCGGATTTCAAACGGATCGAGGCCGAGTTCGCGCGCCGCGGCATCGACCAGGCATTCCGTCACCGCGCAGGCAATCGGATGCCCGACGGCGCGGTACTGGCTGGTCTGCACCTTGTTCTGGAACACGACCGAAAGATTGGCGCGATAAGAAGAGAAGTCATAAGGGGCACCCATCAGGCGGATGACCTGGTTTCCCTCGACCGCGCTGGTGCGCGGGTAGCTCGAAAAGGCACCGATCGCGGTTAGGTCGTCTACATCCATAGCGGTGATGCGACCGTCCCTGTCGAGGGCAAGACGCCCGGTTATCCGGTGATCGCGGGCATGAATATCCGAGACGAAGGATTCCATCCGGTCGGCGACGTATTTGATGGGGCGACCGAGCCGGATCGAGGCGCCGACGACCGCCATCTCCTCGTGATAGACATGCAGTTTCATTCCGAACGAACCGCCGATATCCGGCGCGATGACGCGGACATTGGCTTCCGGAATGCCGTAGTGGCGGGAATAGACATCCTGGAACTGATAGGGTGTCTGGGTCGCGTGGTGGGCAGTCAGCCGGTTCTCGCTCGGATCGTAATCGGCAACGATGGCGCGCGGTTCGAGCGTCACCGCCGTGTGCCGGCCGAAAACGAAGCTCTGCTCGACCGTCGTGTCCGCTGCATCGAATGCCTCCTCGACGCCGCCGCTGTCGAGTTTCGTGGCAAAGCAGATATTGTCGGCGAGCTCTTGCGACATCGCCGCGGCAGACATGGCCTCGACCGGGTCCGCCAGTGCCGGGAGCTCCTCGATATCGACGATCACCAGCTCGGCGGCGTCTTCGGCGATTGCCCTGCTGTCGGCAACGATGAGAACGACCGGCTGCCCTGACCACGTCACCTTTCCAAGAGGTAGCGGCACTTGCGGCGGAGACTTCATATTGCTGAAATGCTCGAGTGTTCCGGTCCAGGGGGCACAGATCGATGCCAGGTCCTCGCCCGTGAAGACGGCACGAACGCCGGAGAGGGCCTTTGCCTCCTCGATATCGATCGAAACAATTTTTCCATGCGCATAAGGACTGCGGACGAAAGCCGCATGCAGCATGCGCGGCAGCACGAGATCGGTCACGTACCGCCCCCGACCTTCGAGCAGGCGTTTGGCATTCGGTCGCGATACCGAACGGCCGATATAGGAGTTAGGCCTGTCGATGGAGCCGGCGAACGCGTTCATGCCTTCTCCTCCTCCATATGCTGCCGGCGCTGTCTCGCCGTCGTTTCGATCGCATCGACGATCGATTCGTAACCGGTACAGCGACAGTAGTTTCCGGAGAGCGCGTCACGGATGCCGTCGCGATCGGGCTCGTCGCCGGACGCCAGAATCCCGTAGGCGCTCACCAGCATGCCCGGAGTGCAGAAGCCGCATTGCAAGGCATTGCGCTCATGAAACTCCTTCTGGAGGTCGTCGATCGCTCTGCGATGGGTCAGGCCCTCGATCGTCTCGACGGCGCAGCCATCGGCCTGCACCGCAAACATCAGGCAGGCATGCACCGGTCGGTCGTCCAGCAGTACCAGGCAGGCGCCGCAGACGCCCATTTCGCAACCCGTATGGGTGCCGGTGAGCTGGATGTCCTGCCGCAGGAAATCGGCAAGCGTGGTGCGCGGCGCAACCAGCGCCTCGATTGTCTCGCCGTTCACGGCCAGCGAAATCGCCACCTTGCCGCTCATCGGCTTGCCTCCAGCCGGCCGAGCAGCCTTCCGAGCAGCACCCTTGCAAGATGCCGGCGCATCTCTGGAGGCGTATGCTCGTCGCCGACCGGATCAAGCTCCGTGCCGAGTACGTCCTGTGCCTGCCGGATCGCCTCCGGCGTCAACTGCCGCCCGGTCAGCGCGGCTTCGACGGCACGCACCCTGACCGGCGTCGAGCCCACCGAAAGGAAAGCGATCCGCATGCGTTCGACAAAACCGCCCTGCATCTGCGCATCGATGCCCGCCCCGACGATTGCATAATCGCCGCGCCGACGGGCCAGTTCGTCAAAGGCCGTCCGGGTTTTCGCGGTTGCCAAGGGTACGTATACCGCGGTGACGATCTCGCCCGGCTGAAGCGCCGTTTCATAGAGATCGATGAAGAAATCCCCAGCACCGACGCGGCGGCTGCCTTCAACGGAGGCAATTTCAATGATCGCATCGAGCGCCAGCGCCATGGCGGGAAATTCCGAGGCGGGATCGGCAAGCGCCAGGCTGCCGCCGAATGTGCCCTTGTTGCGGATCGCCGGGTGCGCCACGAAAGGAGCCGCCTTCGCAAGCAACGGCGCATGTTCCCGCACGAGGTTCGAGCCGAGAATTTCGCAGTGGCGGGTGGTCGCGCCGATGCGCAGATGACCGCCGGCGAGGGAAAGACCGCGCAGTTCGTCCAGGCGAGCGATATCGATGAGAAGGCCGGGGGCCTGCAGCCGAAGTGCCAGCGCCGGAACGAGACTCTGCCCTCCCGCAATATAGCTCGCATCACCATCCGCGCTGACGAAAGCTTCCAATGCTTCCTGCACGCATTTCGGGCGCATGTAATCGAAAGCTCTCGCCTTCACCGGCTCCTCCCACGTGGCCTTCCGGATTTGTGACCACTTGGTTACAATATTTCGCACGTCGATCCGCTGGTCAAGAAAAATAACCAACTGGTCTCAAATAAAATTACCACTTGGTCTCAAACGCCCGCCGCGGTATCGCTATGGGAAATGGGTTGCCGGTGACTCGGTGACGGGCATGGCAGATCAGGGCAGGCATGACGGATCAGCAGAAGAGCCTTGAACGCGAAGGTGGCGGAGAAAAACCGCGGCGTCCCAAGCAATACATGCGGGCGAACGAGCGCGAACAGTTCATCTTGGACGAGGCGGTCCGCTTCTTCGCCGAGCATGGCTTCGAGGGCCAGACCCGCGAACTCGCCAAGCGCATCGGCATCACCCATTCGGCGATCTATCGGCATTTTCCCAGCAAGGAAGCCTTGATCGAGCGGGTCTACGAACATGTCTATCTCAGCCGCTGGGACGATAGCTGGGCCGGCCTCATCATCGACCGCAGCCGGTCATTGGAAAGCCGGCTGACGGAATTTTATCTGCGATATGTGGAACGCGTCTTCCACTACGACTGGGTCAGGATCTTCGTCTTTTCCGGCCTCAAAACCTTCGACATCACGACGCGCTATCTCGACATCGTGCGCCGGCAGATCATCGAGCCTGCCTGCCTGGAACTCCGCCACGAACTGGGCCTGCCAGGCCCGGACGAGGCGCCGCTTTCCGAGCGGGAGACCGAATTGTTCTGGGGTCTCCACGGCCGCATCTTCTATCTGGCGATCCGTCGGTTCGTCTATGCGACGCCCACCCCGGAATCTCTGGACGAGATCGTCCGCGACGGCGTCAGAAGCTTCATGCTGGGTGGCCCCGCAATCGCAAAGGCAATCGTTCAACGGAAACCCTAGCGCGCGTCCGCCTGAATGCCACCGTCCCCAGGATCTCGGCGGTTCCGCCGTGCCTCCCCTAATGGGCGCCCAGCATGGCGCGGCGGATCTCGTCATGGGCGATCTCGCCGTCAGAACGCTTGAACTCCCGTTGAATGCTGCCATGGGAAAGCACATAGGCGCGCGACGACACGTCGATCGCCTGGAAGAAGCTCTGCTCCGCCATCAGGATCGTCATATTGCTCTTCTCGCGCAGCTGGGTGATGGCATTCAGCACGTCACGCACGACGATCGGCGCCAGGCCCACCGAGGGTTCATCGATGATGATGATCTTCGGCGCCGTCATCAGCGAACGGGCGATCGCCAGCAATTGCTGCTGCCCGCCGCTCATGGTCGAGGCGATCTGCCTGCGGCGCTCCAGAAGCAGCGGAAAGGTTTCGAAACAATAGGCGAGGTTCTGCTTCATCCGGTCGCGGACCCCGGGGTTGCTGCCCGCGAGCTTGAGATTGTCCTCGACCGAGATGTTCGGCACGAGGCGGCGACCTTCCGGGACGATCGACAGGCCGAGGCGGACGATCTCGTGCGGTTGAAGTTTCGTGAGGTCCGTGTTCTTGCCGTTCCATTCGAGCACGATCCGACCCGCGCTTGCCCGCACGAAACCGAGGATGCAGTTGAACAGCGTGCTCTTGCCGTTGCCGTTCATGCCGAGCAGCGCGACCATCTCGCTCTCGTTCAGTTCCAGCGAGACCTTTCGCAGAACCGAGACGGCGCCGTAACCGGCCGACAGGTTTTCAATAATCAGCCTATTCACCGAAATACACCTTCTGAACGAGCGGGTTTTCGGCGATCTCGGACGAGGTTCCCGCCGCGATCAGGCGGCCGGTCTCGAAGCAGACGACCCGCTGCGAAAAGCGCATGACCGCATGCATGATGTGTTCGATCATGATCACCGCGACGCCTGACCGGTTGAGCGCGAAAAGGATCTCCAGCACTTCGTCGATCTCCTCTTCGGACAAGCCCGCCATTGCCTCGTCGGCGATCAGGACCTTCGGATTGCCGACAAGCGCGCGGGCCAGTTCCAGCTTGCGCAATTCGAGCTGGGTCAGCTTTTCGGACGGATCCGAGATGCGGCCCGACAGCCCGACGCTCGCAAGCACCGACCTTGCCCGGTCATGCTTGCTGCCCTCGACATGGCAGTAATCGAGCGGAACGAGCAGGTTTTCAAACACGGTCATGCCGGTGAATGGCCGCGGGATCTGAAAGCTGCGGGCGATGCCCATCCGGGCTCGCTTATGGGCCTGGAGATGCGAGATGTCCCGGCTCTCGAAAAACACCGATCCGCTGTCGGGACGGTGGACGCCAGTGATGCAGTTGATGAGCGTCGTCTTGCCGGAACCGTTGGGGCCGATGATGCCGAGCCGCTCGCCGGCCCCGACATCGAGATCGACGGGACCGAGCGCGCGGAACGATCCGAACCGTTTTTCGACGCCCTTGAGGGAGAGAACCGGCTCCGTCATGGTCTTGCCCTGCCTTTATTGCGGCCGAAGAGATCCGAAATACCGCCCGGAGCAAAGGCCACGAAGGCGATCAGGACCGCGCCGACGAAGAGAATGTTGAGTTCGGAGGATATGGTGACCGTGGCGATCTGCTGCACCGAAGCGAGCAGAAGAGCACCGATCACCGGGCCGACCCAGGTTCGGGTACCGCCGATCAGCGGCATGGCGATGGCGTTCAAACCGATGATCAGGCTGAAGGCGGTGACCGGTTCGACGAAGGAGGTGTAGAACGGATATGGCGCACCGGCCGCGGCAAGCACCGCGCCGCTCAGGGCGCAGGCGACCAACTTGAGGCGAAGCGTCGGCACGCCGGAGCATTCCGCGGCGTCCTCGCTTGCCCGCACGGCCCTCAAGCCACGACCGATCCAGGAGATCTCCACCCAGCGGGCGAGCGCGACGCTGGCGACGGCGATCACCACCATGACGGTGAAATTGTATTGCGATGGCCCGAGGCTCCAGGCAGGCGGCCGCGGGCCATAGACGGCCATGCCGCTTGCCCCGCCGAGACCGGAGATATTGTGGACGATGGTTTCGAGGACGACGACGAGGCCGAGCGTGGCGATAGCGAAATAGACTCCCTGGATACGCAATGTCAGGTAGCCCATCAGCACGCCGAGAACGGCGCCGACAATCGCCGCGGCCAGGATGCAGAGCGGCAGCGGCAGGCCGAATGTGGTGAACAGGAATGCCGACAGATAGACGCCGGCGCCGAAGAAACCGGCCGCGCCGAAATTGATGTAGCCGGCATAACCGCCGAGAATGTTCCAGCCTGTGGCGATCGTCACATATTGAAGGACCACGTAGCCGGCAAAGAAATAGAACGGGTTCCTGAGCAGCCACGGCATCAGGAAGCCTAACGTAAGCACGATGATGGCGCCCGCGAGGAACAGGAGGGAATTCTTTTTCATCGCGCAGCTCCGAACAGGCCCTGCGGGCGGAGGGCGAGGCCCAGCAGCAGGATCGCAAAGGCGACGCCGGGGGACCAGGAAGGGTTGAGGTAGCTGGAGACCAGCGCTTCGGCGATGCCGATGATGATGGCGATCACCAGGCTGCCGGGAATGGACCCCATGCCGGCGAGCACCACGATCGCGAAGACGCGGCCGATCTGGTAGCGCCCGGCAAAGGGTTCGATCGGGCCGACCATGATCAGGGCGGCTCCGGCGATGACGGCGGTCGCGGTGGCAATGCCGAACGCGTGCCGCTTGACGGAGGCCGGGTTGAGGCCGGCGATCGAAAGCGCCCGCTCCTCATGGGCGACGGCGCGGATTGCCGTGCCGGAATTGGTGCGGCTGAGATAAAGCCACACGGCAGCGATGGTCACGGGGGCGAGAAGCGCGGGGATCAGCAGCCGATAGGGAACGGTGAGGACGCCGAGCTTGAGGCTCAAGCCGATATAGGAAACGCTGACGGACTTGAGCTCGGAACCGAAGCCCAGCGACAACAGAATCTCGATCACCAGCGAAAGGCCGAAGAACAGCGTCAGGCTCTGCAGCACATTGGCACCGCCCTTGCGTTCGAAAACCGCCGAATAGAAAGCGTAGAGCACGACTCCGAGAAGATAGAAGGGCACAAGGCCGATCACCGCCGCGACGATCGGATCGATCCCCCATTGGGTCAGCGTGTAGACGAAAAACGCACCGGCGACGACGAGCGTCGGATGGGCGATATTGGGGATGTGGAGAATGCCGAAGGTGATCCCGAGCCCCAGGGCGAGCGATGCATAAACGCTCCCCAGCAGAATGCCCGTCACGATGGCGTTCAGCAGAATGTCGATCGATAGCATTGATAGGGGCCCTTGAGCCGGCCTTGCGCCGGCTCTCTGGATCGGTTGAAGGATTAGCTGGCGCGCGCCTTGTTATAAGGCGCGGCGAGATCGCCCGTCTTCAGGGATGGCGGGTCGAGAATGACCTGGTGGCCCGGATTGCGGAACTGTTCGAGATCGTTGCCCTTGATGCCGCGCAACTGCACCATCAGGACGCGGCGTTCCTTCCAGTCGCCGATCTCGGTAAAGGCGATCTTGCCGGCGATGGTATCGACGGCGTTGGCATGCAGGAAGGCTGCCATCTTGGCCGGATCGACGGAATTCGAACCCTTGATCGCAGCCGCCGCCAGCTGGCCGGCGACATAATAGAAGGGCGGAATGTAAAACCCGAGCGGATCGACGCCCTGCTTGACGGCGATGGGCGTATACCGGTCGAAAAAGCTCTTGATCGCCGGTGTCTGCATGGTGGGCTCCGGAACGAAGGTATGCGAGTTCACGAGCCCGTTGAGTTCGGGACCGAGCGAACCGAGCAGCGCCCCGTATTGCGGACCGATCATGGCGCCGCCGAAGAGTTTCACCTTGTCGGAAATGCCGATTTCCTTGACGCCGCGGATGATCGCCGTGCTGTCGGCCGGATAGGAGGCGATGAAGATCGCCTCCGGGTCCCCGGCATTGATGTTGCGGATCATCGAAGAGAAGTCGGAGGTGTTCGGCGGGTAGCTCTGATTGAACACCACCTCCATGCCGTATTCCTTGGCGACTTCCGCGCCGCCCTTGGCGGCATTTTTTGAGAATTCCAGGTCGGCATTGATGATGGCGATCTTCTTGACCCCTTGCGCCTTGGCAAGGTCGAAGAAGCCGCGGGCCCAATCCCGGCCGGAGTTCGGCCCCCACGGGCCGCTGTGGAAGAACTTGTCGTGCTTGGCGACATCGTTGCCGGCAAGGCCGAACATGCCGATCATGAACAGGTCGCGCTGCTTGATGAAGGGCATGACCGGCGCAGAAAGGTTGGCACCGTAAGGCGAAAACAACACGTCGCAGGCGTCCACGTCGACGAGCTTCGAATAGATCGCCGGCACGTTGGCGGCACTGCTCTGGTCGTCGTAGATGACCAGTTCGACCTTGCGGCCGAGAAGCCCGCCTGCCGCGTTGACGTCCTCTCGCCAGAGCTCGTACCCGATCTGGCCATTCTTGGTGCTCGCCAGCGGACCGGTCAGCGACACGCTGGCGCCGACCCGGATCGGCTTGTCCTGCGCAAATACCTTGCTCCCCAGGATTGCCGGCGCGGCAAGACCCGCAGCCGTCGCCGCCATGAGCTTGTGAAACTGACGCCTTGTCTTCATAGCTTTTCCCTCCCAAGAAAATTCGCTAGACGAATAAATATTCGCATAACGATAGGCAGCAGGTCTTGCGCTTGTCAATCCCGTGTGCGAACGAAATGCCGTGCAGCAGGAGAAATTCCGATGATTGACAGCAATTCGCCCGAGTTCGTCGAGGCGTTGGCACGGGGATTGTCGGTCCTGGAGGCTTTCGACGCCAAGGATCCGGAAATGACGCTGGCCGAGCTTTCCCGCAAGGTCGGCATGTCGATCGCCACCGTCCGGCGGAATGTCCTCACGCTCGAAGCGCTCGGGTTCATTCGCCGGCACAACAAGCATTTTCTCCTGGCTCCCCGCATCCTCACCCTCGGCTCCGCCTATTTGAACGCCTTCAATGTCGAAGAAGCGGTCACTCCTGAACTGCACCGGATCACCGCGCTTTTCGGCGATGCCGCCAACATGGCGGTGCTCGACGGGACGAACGTGCTCTACATTGCCCATCTTTCCGAAAGCCGCGGCGTGCGGCGCAATGCCAGCCTCGGCGTCACCTATCCCGCCTACGCCACCTCGATGGGCCGGGTGCTGATGGCAGCTCTTGCGGAAGAGGAGATGGACCGGTTTTTTGAAGCCTATACGCCGGTAAGGCTGACGGACTACACGGTGACCAACGAGGCGGAACTCCGGGAGATCCTGGTCGAGACCCGCGCAAAGGGCTATTCGATCACTGTCGACCAGCTCGATTACGGCATCACCGCGCTTGCCGTGCCGGTCAAGGACAATACCGGACGGGTCGTCTGCGCGATCAACAGTTCCGGCTACACGCCCCGGCTGACCCCGGAGGAACTGGTCGAACAGCGCCTGCCGGAACTGCGGCTGGCGGCCAACCGGCTCTCTCAGCTGTTCAGCCGTTTTCCGGCGCTCGTGCATTCACTGGCGCCGGCCAACCCGGCCACCCACTGATCCCTCACAGCCAACTCCTCCTCTGAAATTTTTCGAAGCTCTTGCGACAGGGCTTGACACCCCGCGCCATCGAAATTCATTATACGAATATAAATTCGCCAAGCGAATATTTTTAGGAATGGCATGGGAGGGATTCATGGCGCGATTGCAAATCGCCGTCATCGTCGGAAGTGCACGGCAGGCGTCGCTCAACAGGCTGCTCGCCCTTGCCCTGACGCGGCTTGCGAAGCCCGACGTCGAGTTCGAATGGGTGACGATCCGTGACCTGCCGATCTTCGACCAGGAAGTGCTGGATGCCGGCACACCCCCGCAGGTCGAGCGGCTGAAGGCCGAGATCAGGCGAGCCGATGCGCTGCTTTTCGTCACGCCGGAGCACAACCGCTCGATCTCGGCGATGCTGAAGAATGCCATCGACTGGGCTTCGCGGCCCAGGGATACCAGCGCCTGGGCCGGCAAGCCGGCGGCGATCACCGGTGCTTCCTACGGCCGGATCGGCACCGCGGCGGCGCAGCAGCACCTGCGTGCCATTCTCGGCTGCCTCGACGTTGCCGTGATGGGGCTGCCAGAAGCGTTCATCCATCTGCCGCCCGGCCTCATCACCCCCGAAGGCGATGTGACCAATGAGGAAACCCGCCTCTTCCTGCAGCAGTTCATGGATCAGTTCGACCGATGGGCCAGCCGCTTCGCGGGCAAGGCGAGCGTTGCAGCCTAATCATTTCCCAAGGACATCAGCATGAAAATCGGCAAGCAATCCGCGCCCTACCAGGCGATCTGCACCTCTAATCCGGAGACGATCATCGTGCGGGGCCACGACCTCGTCGACACCCTGATCGGTTCGATCTCGTTTACGGAATATACCTGGCTGCTGGTCGCCGGCTCTCTGCCGGACGAAAAACAGCGCCGCATGCTCGACGCGACGCTGGTGGCGATCGCCGAACATGGCCTGGTGCCGAGCGTGCAGGTTGCCCGCATGACGCTCGCCGCCTCTCCGGAAGCGGTCCAGGGCGCCGTCGCCGCCGGCCTTCTCGGCTGCGGTTCGGTCATCCTCGGCGCGTCCGAAACCTCGGGGGCCTTCTTCCGCGATATCCGCGAAGAGGCGCAGACGAGCGGCCGATCGGTGGAAGCCGCCGCCGAAAAGCTGTTGCGCGGCTACAGGGAACAGAAGAAACCGGTGCCCGGCTACGGTCATCCCCTTCACAAGGGGCATGATCCGCGCGCCGAGCGCCTGCTTGCGATCGCCCGCGAACTCGACGTCGCCGGCATTCATTGCGAGATCGCCAAGACGGTCGAACGGCTCATCCCCGAGATCATCGGCAGGCCGCTGGTCATGAACGTGTCGAGCGCCATTCCCTGCGTGCTGCTCGATGCCGGTTACCCGCTGCTCGCCCTGAAGGGTGTGCCGCTTCTTGCCCGCACCGCCGGGCTTATCGGTCACCTGCTCGAGGAACAGACAAGACCGATCGGCTTCGTCATGTCCGCCGCCGCCGGCAGCGCCATCGAATACGACGGCCCCGCGCCTGACGGCTTCGTGGCAAACGAGAACTAGGACCCGGACATGCTGAAAGCTCTGGACCAAATCCGCATCGTCGAACAGGGCACGTTCATTACCGGCCCCTGCGCCGGCATGATGCTCGCCGATCTCGGCGCCGATGTCATCAAGATCGAGTCGGCCGGCAATGGCGATCCCTATCGCAGCTTCAAGACAGGTTTCTACAGCGCCCATTTCCAGGCCTATAACCGCAACAAGCGGGCGATCGGGCTGGATCTGAAAAGCGAACAGGACCGCGAGGTCTTCTACCAGCTGATCGCCCAGGCCGATATTTACATCCAGAATTTCCGCCCCGGCGCGGCAGGCCGCATCGGCGCCGACTACGAGACGCTGTCGAAGATCAATCCCAGGCTGATCTACTGCTCGATCAGCGGGTTTGGCCCGGACGGTCCCTATGCGCAGCGGCCGGTCTACGATTCCGTCGCGCAGGCCGTCAGCGGGTTTCTCAGCGTCTCGATCGACCCCGAACAACCGCGCTTCATCGGCCCGGCGCTCGCCGATGCGATCACCGGCATCTATGCCTCGCTCGGCATTTCCGCAGCGCTGATCGAACGCGGCCGCACCGGCAAGGGCAAGCGCATCGACATTTCCATGGTCGAGGCCATGATGCATTTCGCGGTCGAACCCTTCATGGGCTATTTCGCCCTTGGCGAAGAACCGAGCGGTGTCGATCGTCCGCGCCTCGCGCAGGCCTTCATCGTCCGCTGCAAGGACGACAAGCTGTTCGCCTTCCACCTGTCCTCGCTCGACAAGTTCTGGGATGCGCTGGTCGAGGCGATCGAGGGTGAGGCGCTGGCCAGGGACGAACGGTTCTCGCAGCGGCTGAAGCGCATCGACAACTACGATGCGCTGAACGCCGAGCTCAACGCGATCTTCGCCACCAGGACCCGGGCGGAATGGGTGGAGCGCTTCTCGAAGTTCGACGTGCCCTTCGCGCCGATCAACTCCATCCCGGATGTGGTGAACGATCCGCAGGCGCAGCATCTGGAAATGTTCGTGCCGGTCGCCGGCCGGATCGAAGGTGCCGAGCAGACGGTTCGGCCCGCCTATTCGTTCG
The DNA here is from genome assembly GCA_002968845.1 of Neorhizobium tomejilense. Classification (GTDB taxonomy): domain Bacteria; phylum Pseudomonadota; class Alphaproteobacteria; order Rhizobiales; family Rhizobiaceae; genus Neorhizobium; species Neorhizobium tomejilense. The sequence goes on from PVBG01000004.1 coordinate 345,819, forward strand.
ATGGAGAACACGCAAAGACGGTGCGGGCCGCGCCGGTCGTCAACCAGCACGGGGACGAGATCCGCTCGGCGCTGCAAGGCAATCCGACGGCCTGGCCGGCGCTGGAAACGGAGACGGCGGCTGTGGCGGGTTAGGAATTCGGTCTAATAGACAGGACAAGTTCGGAGGAGAAGATGGCAACCCTGGCAGCGGTCCTTGCGACCACCCACCACCCTTTTTACCTGAAGGCGACAACCATGCCGCCGGAACAGCAGATGCCGCAGGCGGCGGAATGGAAACGCAAGGTCGAGGCCTATCGCGAGACCCTGACCCGCGCCAAGCCGGATATCCTGGTCATGGTCGGCGCCGACCATTTCCACCAGTTCTTCCTCGACAACTATCCGACCTTCCTGATCGGCAAGGCGCCGCGCTACGACGCGACCTTCTATAATGAAGAGCGCGAGTTCGGCATTCCGAAATATGTGCTGGAAGGCCATGAGGAACTGTCGAACTTCATGCATCAGGGCCTGATGGACCGCGGTTTCGACTTCGCCTTCAGCCATGAACTGAAGCTCGACCATTCGATCATCTGCCCGATCATCACCACGCGCCCCGATGCCGACCTGCCGGTCGTGCCGATCTACACCAATATCTTCGCGCCGCCGCTGCCTTCGCCGAAGCGCTTCTGGGATCTCGGCCGCGCCATCCGCGAGATCATCGACGAGTTCCCGTCCGACAAGCGCATCGCCGCCGTCGGCAGCGGACATCTGTCGCTCGAACTCGGCGGACCGCGCCAGTTCAAGGAAACCGGCCCGGATCCGGAATTCGACCGCAAGGCGATCGAATGGCTGTCGACCGGCAATATCGAGGAAATCCTCGCCAACGTGACCCATGAAAGCATGGCGAAAAGCGGCAACGCAACCCATGGTTTCATGGATCTGATCCTGATGATGGGCATCGCCGGGCCTATCCCGACCGCCTATCATGACAATCTGGACCTCTTCCACACGATGGAAGCATACTTCACGTGGTATCCGGAAGGAGCAGCGGCATGAGCAAGTATTATGTGAACAAGTTCCTCTTCACCGTCGACCGCGACCCGGAACTGCTTCGCCGCTACAAGGAAGACCCGCGCTCGCTCGTCGCCAGCTGGGAACAGTCGATCGGCCCGCGGCTGAACGATGCGGAAATCTCGACCGTCAACTCCCTCACGGACGCGGAACGCGAGGCGCTCGTCAACCACGATTATGTGGCGCTGTTCGAGATGGGCGCACATTTCTTCCTGTCGCTGACGATCTTCATCGCGATCTATGACGAGGATTACATGGCCAAGCTCGGTCCCCTCTCCTTCCAGCGCGAATTCGCGGAGAAGCTCAAGCACTGGAACGGCAAGGATTACCCGTCGATAGCGCTGTGGCAGGCAGCCGCTCGCTGAGAGACGCGTCGTAGCAGAGTCCTCCGATGCCGCATCGGCGACGGAGGGCATCATCAGGTCAGGCCGGGAGGGGAAGACCATGTGCAGATTCTGCAATAACCGGATGCATGCGCCGGCGGAACTCGGTAGCGGCTCCGGCAAGATCATTGCCGCGCCGGCCAGCATGCCTGCCGGCGTTGGCGATCCCGATCGCCTGACCCTGATCCGCGGCGGCGCCGTGCTCTCGATGGACAGCGGCGTCGGCAATTTTTCCAAAGGCGACGTGCTGATCCGCGGATCGCGGATCGTCGAGGTTGCTGCGTCGATCACCGCGCCGGAGGCCGCAGTTATCGACGCTTCCGGCATGATCGTGATGCCCGGCTTCGTCGACACGCATCACCACCAGTTCGAGACCGCGCTTCGAAGCCTGCTTGCCGACGCGATCCTGATCAATGACGGGCGGCCGGAAAGTGCGGCCAACTATTACGAATGGATGCTCCAGAAGTTCTCGGTCCTCTACCGGCCGCAGGACGTCTACATATCGGAATTGTTCGGCGGCCTGTCCCAGATCGACGCCGGCGTGACGACTGTCATGGACGTCAGCCAGATCCACCACTCGCCGGAACATTCCGATGCGGCGATCACCGCACTTCGCGATGCCGGGCGGCGCGGCGTCTTCGGTTATTTCGAAGGCTGGGGCGACGCCGCGAAATATCCGGGCGATGCCCGACGCATCAAGGCCGAGCATTTTGCGAGCGACGACCAGTTGCTGACCATGGTCATGGGCGGCGAAATCTACCTGCCGTTCCATGAGGAGGCCTGGGGGCTTGGACGCGAACTCGGCATCCCGGTCGCGCTGCATGTGGTCGGCACTTTCGGCATGCAGGCGGTCTTCGACCAGCTGGCGGAGGCCGGCCGTTTCGGACCGGACAATATCTTCATCCACATGACCGGCATGAGCGACATGGCCTGGAAGCGTGTCGCGGACGCGGGCTCGCATATATCGCTCTCGGTACCGGTCGAGATGCAGATGCGGCACGGCAACCCGCCGCTGCAACAGGCACTCGATCTCGGCCTTCAGCCGTCCCTGTCGACGGACGTGGAATGCACCATGACCGCCGACATGTTCACCCAGATGCGCTCGGCGATCACTCTGCAGCGAATGCTGGCGAACGACAAGGCGTTGCGCGGCGAGGAATACCCGAAGCTGTTGTCGGCGATCGACGTCATCCGCTTCGCGACGATCGAAGGCGCACGCGGCCTCAAGCTCGATCACAAGACCGGCACGCTGACACCGGGCAAGGAAGCCGACATCATCCTGCTCGATGCGAATGCCATCAACGTCGCCCCGCTGAACCACGTCCCCGGCGCCGTCGTGACGCTGATGGAGCGGTCGAACGTCTCAACGGTGCTTTGCGCCGGCAAAATCCGCAAATGGCAGGGCACGCTGCTTGGCCATGACATCGCCAGGCTGAGGTCGGAACTGGAAGCAAGCCGCGACTTCCTGCTCGATGCCGCCGGAATCAGACCGGATCTGTTCTAAGCAGTCCGCAATCAGCCGGCAACGGAACCGCCGGACCGCCGTTGCCGCGCGTCATGCCGAAGCGGGCGCTCTCCACCATGCTCACCGGTTCCGACCACGAGCGAGCGAAGCGTAGCCGTGGACGACTGCCTTGCGTTCTTCGAACGAGGCCACCATGTCGATATCGTCGAAACCGTCAGGCGCACGGGCCTCAACCATGTCGATGACACCCTCGGGTCCGCCCCGTCGGTTCGCCAGGACGATTTCCGACGTTGCAGGCCGGCGCTCCGCGTCGTAGCGGGAAAGGGCGGCCTCGATTTCATCCTGCGTCCGCAGATGTCCGGCAAGGCATCGGGCATCGAGGATCGACTGGCTCGCGCCGTTGGAGCCGACCGGATACATGGGATGGGCCGCATCCCCGAGCAGGGTGACCCGCCCGAACGACCAGCGGGGCAAAGGCTCCCGGTCGCAATTCGGATATTCGTAGAAATTTTCGGTCGCCTGGATGATGGAGGTGGGGTCGACGAAATCGAGGCGAAAACGGTCACGCACGAAGGGTAGCACCTCGTCCGGAATGCCGGACCGGCTCCAATCCTCGCGGCGCTGCGGCGACGTGCCGGCCTCGCCCACCTTGGCCATCACGGCCCAGTTCGTCAGCCGCATGCCAGGCTCCGTGGGATCGGCTGCGATCGGATAATAGACGAATTTCGCGAAATTGCCGCCTGATATCGCCATCGTCCGGCCGTCGCGCCAGATCGGCCAGGGCGTGGCGCCGCGCCATAGCATGATCCCGCTCCAGATCGGCGCCCCTTCATCGGGATAAAGCTGCGCCCGGACCATGGAATGGATGCCGTCGGCGCCGATCAGCAGATCCCCACGGGCCGTGCCGCGCCATCCGTCCTGTCCGCCGACACGAACCACGACCCCGTCTTCCGTCTGTTCGAAACCGTCCACCCGGCAACCGGTTCTAATCACATCAGCTCCGAGACGCGCGATCACCGCCCTTTGGATCACGCCGAGCAGCTTGCCGCGATGGATGCTGACCTGCGGTGCCTCGTGGCCGGCGTCAAGACCGCGCAATTCCTGCCACACGACCTGGCCGAAACGGTTGGTGTAAATCAGCTCCCGCGTCCTTATCCCCGCAGCGTCTAGGCTAGGTAGCAGCCCGAGATCGGCCAGTACGGCCACGGCATGCGGCAGCATGTTGATGCCGACTCCGAGTTCGCGAACCTCGTCTGCTCGTTCGAAGATCTCGACCTCCATCCCGGCCTCGTGAAGGTGAAGCGCGGTCGTTAATCCGCCGATGCCGGCGCCTGCAATGAGTGCCTTCATGACTGGTTCCTTCCTCCCGTTTCAAGACGCGCAAAACGCCGATCGCGACCGTCTACTGCGGCGTCACTCGTCTCCTGTACTCGAGCTGCATGGCGACGAAATCGGCCGTATTTTCCCGATAGCGCTCGGCGATGGCCTTCAGCGTCTCATCCAGCGCATCCGCCGGTTTGCGGCCAAGCGGCGCTCCGGGTACGCGCACCGCCGACGCGCTTGTATTCACCTCGTCGGGAATGATGCGGATACCGCTGCGGCTCTCCACCGCATCCGCACCGGCTGCGAAGGTCATCACGCGCGAGCGATAAGTGCGCGACCAAGCATCCGCGACGAGAGCGAGCGAAACTTCGTCCACGCCTTGAGACAGTTCGATGCCGAGCGTTTCCCGGCTCCAGAAGGCGAGCGAGTTGCCGATTGCCGTTAATGCGAAGGGCCGCGTGAAGGCGAAGGCGCCACTATCGTGTCGCGCATCCCAATCCGCGACGCCCAGATCGGCCGCGACAGCCTGAGCTTTCTGACGCCCGGCGATCGCCTCGATCAATGTCAGCGACATCGGCATGGAGGCGCTGATGCCGGTCGTCGTCGCAACGCGACCGTCGACGAGGAAGCGGCGGTCGGCGACATGGCGGATGCTCGGATGTTCCTTCAGCATGGCCTCCAGCGAATACCAGTGGGTCGTCGCTTTCCGGCCGTCGAGAAGGCCGGTAGCCGCAACCACCTTGGCACCGACGCAGACGCCGATGATCATCGCACCTTTGTCAGCCTGGCTCCTGATCCAGCCCAACGCTGCCGGATCATCCTCGCGCACCATGGCCGGGACGATGACGTAGTCGGCGCCTTCCGGATGCTGCCTGTCGAATTCCGAGATCGTCGCCTGCGGCTCGACCTTCAATGCCGGATAGAGAACCATCGGCCCGGGCTGCGTCGCCAATGCCACCACGTCGGCCACATCGGCGCGGCGCAGGATGCCGTAGGGCATCAGATAATCGGTGATCTCCGTCCCGTCGTTGATGCCGACGATGGCGATCACGGGACGGTCGCGTTTTGGCGGCTTCAGGGCCTCGACCGTGACGCGTGTCTCCTCGCCGGGAATAGGTTTGAGGACCCCGGCTGAAGAAGCAGACGGCAGAGAGACTATCCAGCCCCCGGCGACCACCAGGAAGACCGCCGCAAGCCCCGACCCGCCCGCAAGAACAAAGCGCCACTTCATGATAGTTTCGCCGATCGATCGGTTGCCTCTGTTTGCAGGCAAAGTTACCGCTGCTATCGTCTGACTGAAATGACATTAATCGGGCAAAAACTGCCATGGCTCGCACAATCGCTCTTGTGGTGCATCCGGGTTTCCAGCTTCTCGATGCGGCCGGGCCGACGTCGGCCTTCGAGATGGCGGAGCGATTCCGGCCGGGCAGCTACGACCTGGTGCTGATGGCGCCGGGCGGCGGCGAAATCGAGAGCTCGTCAGGCCTCATACTGTCGGCAGCCCCGCTCCAGGACGGGCCGTTCGACACGGTGATGATCTCGGGCGGCGAGATCATCCGCTCCATGGAGGCCGTGCACGACATTCTCGAATGGCTGAAACGTACGGATGCAAGGCGCGTGACAAGCGTTTGTTCCGGGGCCTATCTACTCGCCGAAGCCGGGCTGCTCGACGGGCGCCGCGCCACTACCCATTGGAACAGTTCGCACGACTTTTCCCGCCGCTACCCCAAGATAGAGATGCACGCCGAACGCATCTATGTCCAGGACGGTCACGTCTGGACTTCTGCCGGCATTTCCGCCGGTATCGACCTGGCGCTTGCTCTCATAGAAGATGACCTGGGGCCGGACATTGCACGCAGGGCGGCACAGCAACTCGTCGTTCATCAGCGCCGGCCCGGTGGCCAGTCGCAGTTTTCAGCGCTCGTCGACCTTGGAGGCCACACGGGCAGGTTCTCGGCTTTGATCGGCTGGATGCGCGAGCATCTGGCCGAGCGGCTGACCGTCGAGCGCCTCGCCGATCAGGCGGCGATGAGCCCGCGCAACTTTGCCAGGGCGTTTGCAGCCGAAACCGGCACGACACCCGCCAAGGCCGTGGAACGCCTGCGGCTCGAAACGGCGCGGATGGCGGTCGAAACCAGCCACGCGCCGCTCGAACATATTGCCGAGGCCGCCGGTTTCGGCGACGCCGGGCGAATGCGGCGGGCGTTCCTCAGAAGCCTGGGACAGCCCCCGCAGGCGCTCAGGCGCGGCTACAAATAGCGCCCGGACGCAGATAGCCGGTCAAAGACGCGCCTAAAACTCCTGCCAATCGTTGCTGACCGCAGCGGCCGAGGAGCCGCCGGAGAAGGCAGTGGCAACCCTGCGGGCCAGATTGCGGGCCGGCGAGGCAGCCGGCGTGTCGCGGCGATCGGCCGGACGCGGAACGTGGCGCTGGCCGGGCAGCTTGAACTGGGACAGCAGCTCGTTGAGCGATGCCGCATCCCTGGCGAGACCATGGCTTGCGGCGGTCGACTCCTCGACCATCGCGGCATTCTTCTGGGTATCCTGGTCCATCTGGTTGACGGCCGTGTTGATCTGCTGAAGGCCCGAAGACTGTTCCTGGGCCGACTCGACGATCGCGTTGACGTGCCGGTTGATTTCCTGCACTTCCGAAACGATCGTTACCAGCGCCTGTCCGGTCTGGCCCACCAGCTGCACCCCGGCGTTGACCTGCTCGTTCGACGTCGTGATCAGCGCCTTGATCTCCTTGGCGGCCTTGGCGGAACGCTGGGCGAGTTCGCGCACTTCCTGGGCGACGACGGCAAAACCCTTGCCGGCATCGCCTGCACGGGCCGCTTCGACGCCGGCGTTCAATGCCAGAAGATTGGTCTGGAAGGCGATATCGTCGATGACGCCAATGATGTTGGAAATCTCGCCCGATGACCTCTCGATCTGTTCCATCGCCTTGACGGCGCGCTGGACGACCTCGCCGGAATTTTCAGCACCGCTGCGGGTGCGGGCAACCAGCGCGCCGGCCTCCTGAGCGCGCTTCGTGGCGTCCTTGACGGTGGTGGTGATTTCCTCGAGAGCTGCGGCGGTTTCCTCGACGGAAGCGGCCTGCTGCTCGGTGCGTTTGGCCAGATCGTCGGCGGCCGCCTTGATCTCCGCCGAACCGGCCTGGATGCTGCGGGCATTCTCCGCCACCTGCTCCAGGGCCGTCTGCAGCTTGGTCGCCGAGGCGTTGAAATCGTTGCGGACACCGTCCAGCGTCGCGGTGAACTGCTTTTCGATGCGATAGGACACATTGCCGTCAGACAGATGGCTCAGGCCCTCCGCCAGATTGTCGACGGCGAACTTGATCTCGGCGGCTTCGCGCGTCTTCTGGGTTTCGCGCTCTATGCGCTCGCGCTCGGACAGGCCGCGATTGTCTTCGGCTTCCCGTTCCAGGCGGGCACGCTCCAGCGCGTTGTCGCGGAAGATCGCGACGGCCTTGGCCATCTCGCCGATTTCGTCCTTGCGGTCGAGGCCGTCGACGGCAGCTTCCGTCTGACTGGCGGCCAGCGAAGCCATACGCTCACGCAGGCGGGCCATCGGCGCGGTGATGCCCTTATGGGCGATGGTCATGGACAGGACGGCGGCGATCGCGATGCCGAAAAGCATGCCGCAGATCGCATAGGTGATCGTGCTGGAGACCGACTGGCTCAGCGTTTTGGCGCCGTTGTTGAGGATTTCGGCCATGGCGCCGTTATTGGCGCCGAATTTCGGAGAGAGATCGACGATTGCCTGATCGAGCTTGGCGGAAAGCGTACGGACTTTTTCCTTGTCGCCTGCGGTATGGGCCTTGAGAAGATCGTCGCCGACTGCCTTCAGCGCGTCGGCGCCGGCAAGCAGTTCGTCGATCGCGGCCTTGCGGCTCGGCACCAGCGCCGGGATCTGGCTCAACCGGTCACGGGCGCCGGCAAATTCCTTGGAAAACCGGCCGGAAAGATCCTGGAACGCCGCGCTTGCCGGCTCCTGGGCCAGCGCGCGGCTCAGCCATGTCGTCGCGGTCCACATGCCGGCAGCGCCGCGGGGTCCGAAGGTCGCAGCGTTGCTTTCCTTCTGCAGGAAGCCGGAATAAGCCTCGTTGGCGGCGCTGAACCTGCTGGTGACGTACATCAGCCCTGCGAGGGAAATGACCGCGAGGATGGCAATCGCCATGAGGAATTTTGTTTTAATCTTTAAATTCTTGAGCATCAGATACCTCGAAAAACGCTGAAAGAGCGACAGTGCATCGAAAAGTGAAAAATGCCGGAGCCGTGCCGGACGGTGCACATCATGCGCAGGGTGATCGAACTTGATCCTCCGTTTTTCATAAGCGCTTTTTCATAATAAAATCTTACTCTTGCCGCAGCGCATCAACGACACGTCCGGACCTCAAAGGTGGCTTTCACCACTGCTTAACCAAAGGCGGCAGAAGGCAATCTTGTTTGTTGCGACGCACAATGGACTGCCATTAATTGGGTCGCGGGACCATCGTCTCGGTTCCCGGTCAAACCGGCAAATTGATATGAAATCAACTATCCATAATCAAAGGACTTCAACGTGAATTTCTCACGCCGCAACATCATGACGCTTTCAGCGGCCGCCCTGGCAACCACCTTCCCGAAAATGGCATCCGCGCAGGCGATCGGCTTTACGCCGAGCCCGATCTATCCCGACCCGGCCATCCAGATCCTCGATCCGAGCTTTGCGAAATATCGCATCGCCAGCAGCTCGCTCGAACAGGTCGCAACCGGCGCTCGCTGGCTGGAAGGTCCGGTCTGGTTCGGCGACGGGCGTTATTTGCTCGTCAGCGACATTCCGAACAATCGGGTCATGCGCTATGACGAAGCCAACGAGAGCTGGAGCGTCTACAACCCCAGCTCCAACTATGCCAACGGCCACGCCCGCGACCGCCAGGGCCGCTTGCTTTCCTGCGAACATCTGACACGCCGGGTCACCCGCACCGAATATGACGGGTCGATCACCGTGCTCGCAGACAACTACAACGGCAAGAAGCTTAACTCCCCGAACGATATCGTCTGCAAATCGGACGGCTCCATCTGGTTCACCGACCCGCCCTTCGGCATCGCCGGCGAGTGGGAGGGCGAGAAGGGCACGGCGGAGCTGCCGCACTCCGTCTATCGCATATCGCCGGACGGCAAGCTTGGCCTCGTCACCGACGAGCTGAAGGGCCCGAACGGGCTCGCATTTTCGCCGGATGAAAAGAAGCTCTACATCGTCGAAGGCCGCGCATCGCCATTCCGTATCATCTGGAGCTACGACCTCGGCGCAGATGGCGTGAAGCTGTCGAACAAGACGGCATTGGTGACGGCCGACGACAACGGCGCTCTCGATGGCCTCAAGATCGATATCGATGGCAATCTCTGGTGCGGCTGGGGATCGAACGGCGCTGCAGGCGCCAGGCCCGAGGATCTGAACGGCGTCAAGATATTCAACCCGTCCGGCAAGGCGATCGGCTTCATCAAGCTTCCGGAGCGCTGCCCGAACCTCGTCTTCGGCGGCCCAAAAAAGAACCGCCTCTATATGGCGAGCAGCCACTCGGTCTACGCGATCTACGTGGAAACCCGCGGCGCCGTTTAATCACCGCGATCAAATCCGGAGCGGCCGGCCGTCAGGTCCGGCCGCTTTCGCCGTGACCATCGAAGCGCCACGCTTCCCCGGCAATTTGCATCGCCGGGCCGTAGCCTTGCGATACCCGTCAGCGGCGCCGAGCTAGAGCGGGCGCCGCGATATCTACTCCGTCTTTCCGGCGGAAAGCCCAGTGAGGAAGACCCCGATTAACTGCCAAACGACACTCCACCAATGTCACGTCGGAATCAATATTCGTGAAGGCTGCCTCCCTGTCATTGAAATTCATTGCTTATCATCGAATTTCATGAGAGCTTCGATCTGGAACCATTTTTCAGAGACGAGTATCCGGATTCATGGAACAGGGCCAGAGAAAGCCATTTTCAGAAGCTGTCAGTATATTTCACGACCGCTCGATGCCGGAAGCCGCCCTCCCGGTCGGCTATGCAGCCCTGATCGATGCCTTTGAATTACCCGTACCTGTGCCAATCATCCTCTCAGCGATCGGTCCTCGCCACAAAGTCTATCAGGCCGAAGGATGGAACGTTTTCACGCCGCGCCACCAACCGGACGACAATCTTACCGGACACCTAACCTTTGCCCTACGCTATGAAGGACTGGATCTTGCTGTTCTGAAAGCCCTGTTCCGGGCAACAGGTCCTGAGCCGATCACCAACATGGTGCGCGCGGCGCCCACTGGCGCCTATGCTCGACGGCTGTGGTTTCTCTACGAATGGCTGCTGAATACACGGCTTGATCTGCCCAACGCGGCACAGGGCACCTATGCCGTTGTCGTCGATCCAGACCGGCAATTCTCGGTGGGTGGAACGAGTTCAACAAGACATCGCGTGAAGAATAACTTGCCCGGCACACCAGCTTTCTGCCCGATGATCTTCCGCACGCCCGCACTCGAAGCATTCGTTGCACGTGGACTTGGCAACGAAGCGCGCCAGTTGATCGACGAGGTGCCGGCGGACCTGCTTGCACGCACCGCTGCATTCCTGCTGCTCAAGGATTCGCGCTCGAGCTTTCAGATCGAGGGAGAAGATCCGCCGCCAGATCGCATCCAGCGCTGGGCCCAGGTTATCGGTGAAGCCGGGCGTCGACCGATAGACCGCGCCGAATTGGAGCGGCTGCAGCGCATCGTCATCGGCGACGCGCGCTTCGTTCATCTTGGCTTACGCGTTGAGGGTGGCTTCATCGGCGAGCGTGATCGCCTGACGGGCGCGCCAATCCCCAATCATGTCAGCGCCCGACATGAAGATCTGCCCTCTCTGATCGACGGCCTGACTTCTTTCGACCGAGGCGCGGCACAGCAGCTCGATCCTGTTCTCGCCGCCGCGGCTCTCGCCTTCGGCTTCGTCTATATCCACCCTTTCGAGGATGGAAATGGCCGACTGCACCGCTATCTAGTCCATCATGTTCTCGCCGAGCACGGGTTCAATCCTCCCGGACTCGTCTTTCCGGTCTCGTCGGTCATCCTGGACCGCATCGATGCCTATCGAACCGTACTGGAAAGCTATTCACGCCGCCTGTTGCCGGTTGTTCATTGGCAGTCGACGGATCGTGGTAACGTCACGGTGCTGAACGACACAGCCGACTTCTACCGCTACTTCGATGCGACGCCTCAGGCCGAATTCCTGTTCGAGTGTGTAGCCCGAACCATTGATGTGGACCTGCCAGCCGAGACAGCATTCCTACGCATTTATGACGCGTTTAAGATCGAGGTCCAGCAGATGATCGATATGCCCGATCGCCTGCTGGACCTCCTGTTCCGCTTCCTGCGCCAGAACGACGGGCGACTGTCGAAGCGGGCTCGTGAAAGGGAGTTTTCGGCGCTCACCGACGCAGAGGCGGCACGCATCGAGGCCATCTATGCTGATATTCAAGGTGCGGTGAGGTCGTTTCGCAGTTAAACATGAGAGGGCATTGTAAACTTAACGTTCACGAGGCAATCGTAGGCCGCTTGCACCATGGCGGTTCAGGCGCGAGCGATTTTTGCCCAGAGGTTCATTGCCTCCGAACGCAGTTCGCGACACACAGCCTGACCTATGATCTCGGCAGGGGAACGGTGGGCGGCACAGCGGGTCACGGTCACTGCGTTAAGTTGACGATGCCGTCGCACCGCATCGCAGCCGCTCTGCTCCTGCCACTCACATTCATCGTGCCCGCGCCATGGCGCATTGGAAAATAGTGACGGGTGCCATTGCCTGATCTCAGGCAGCAGCGCGGTCGTTCGTTCGCCGCTCGATAATGTGACAACTCCTCAGCGCGAAATGGTAGTGTGATCGGTGCCTGTCGACCGGGACGCCGCGATATCTACTCCGTCTTTCCGGTGGAAAGTCCGAAAAACTCTTTCCTGTACGCCGCCGACAGCGGTCGGAGCTTCGTCAAATTCTTGAGAATCCGGACAGGCCGCTTCAGAACATTCCTGTTCAGGAAATACATATGGATCAGGCTGGGCGCCTTGCTGTGCGATCCCTTGTGGGCGACACGATAGACCGCACCCCTGAACGGCAGCGCGTTCAAGGGCGTACCGCGTTCGGCCAGAATGGATTCTATGCGGACATGGCTGCCAAGCATGTCCTTGATCCATGGGAGGGAAACGTCTTCCGCCTTTGACGGCAGTCCGTAGAGGTCCGAACGAATGATCAGCGACGTTCCGCAATAGTGGTTGAACTGGTCGCGGCACAACAGAATGCTGCCGCCATCGTCCCAGATATAACCCTTGTCGATCGTCCAGCCGTTCTCGTCCTGGTGCCGGGCAGCATATTCGGTAATTCGGGCGCTGACAAAATCGTCATCGTCGACGATCATGAAGAAGCGACAATCGCGGGCCGTCAGCATGCCCGCAAGAACGCGGCGGCCCTTGTCGGCGCGGAATGAATCGAGAAAATCCTCTTCCGTCGCATCGCCCCGCTCGTGGATGTCGTTCGGCGGAAAGTCCACCCATGCCACCGAGAACTTCTCCGGCAGGACAGGAAGATCGGCACCCCTGTTGGCGACGATCACGCCCCGCCAGTCAGGATTGGTCTGGTTCGCGATGGATGCCACGGTCTGCGTCAGGTTTCGCTTCAGGATGCTCCAGTCGCGCGCGTTGTCCTGATGTCGTACAGGGATAATGAAGGTCACAACACTCATGACAGCCTCCGGTCGTTGATCTCAGGCAGCGTCATGCCGCGACACCTGCCTGTTCTTTTGCCCATCTGATGCCGTCGTCGAGCGAAGTCGCCTTGTAGGAGAGATCGGTGCCGCCCGAAAAGGCGTTCATAAATCGGCGGATTTTTCCGTAATTATTGTCGAGCACAGCATGGCTGCGTCCGATGAGAAGCGAGCAGATATGCACATGCAGGCGGTCCGTCACGATGGCCTTGCCGCGGGAAATCTGGCTTATGCCACGCTGGAAGCGGTTGTTGGCCGCGGCATCCAGTTTGCGCAGCCGCATTTCGGAGGGGGTGAGATGTAGCAGTGCCGAGGCCGCCCCGAGCGCTTTTGCAACGCGCACCTTTGATCGGCTCTCGGTAATCCAATCCTCCTTCGGGATGTCCGGATAGGCGGAAAAATCAACCGTTCCGACCTGCTCCTTGTCCTGGCGGAGCATTGCGAGGACCGGGAATTGCGGCGCGGCGGGCTCTATCTTGCCGATGCAGAAGGCCATGTCCGGGCACAGATAGGCCTGGCAATCGAAATTTTCCTTGGCGAACTGAAACGACTCCTCGTCGCGCACCAGGAGCACGAAGTTCTTGTGCTTGCCGATCGCGCGTTTGCTCTGCTCCAGCCGTTCTGCGGACTTGTAGTGAATCGATTGCGGAAACTGGACGATCTGCCGGTCGGGAAACAGCTCCATCACGCGCTCCCGGAAATCCTGATGAAACACCCATATATCGCCGAAATTGCCACCCCCATGGATGAAGATCGGGCCGTTCGGGGCAGAGTTCTTGAGCTCATCCGGTGAAAAATCGTCGGTCGTGCAAACGTAGGAAGGCCGCTTTGCATACCGCTGCTTCAAATAGGCCATCTCTCCCAGCCAGATGGCGGAATCCCCGCAATTCCTGATGTCGGGAAAGTCCAGTATCGCGATCGGTTCATCAGGCCGGATGAACTCTTTAAGGCAATCGTGGGTCCTGTCCTGAAGCCTGGTGATAAGTTCGGATTGCTGAGCACCTGACATTATGCCTCTCTTTCAAACGTTTAGAAGAACAAGCCCCGCGATCAGGCGTGACTGACTTTGGACAAGACCTTGGCGGCGATCTTTCTGACTTCAGTCTCCGGACCGTTCGGACGATCCATGACCAGCCAGAGAAAGATGCTGGAGCCGCAATAAAGAACGCCTCCAAGGCAGATAAGGGCGGCCAGTTGTAGGACCAGCCCGGTATGCGTGGTTTCGACTCCCATGTAGCGATCGGCAAGCGAGACCCCGGCAGCCATGACGGCCGAACTGGCAAGCGCTCTGAAATTTGCCCATAGCTGTGCGGAGACCGAAACGCTTATGAAGCGCTTGACGATGATCATGTTCACGAAAGCGCTGAAGAGGCCGGTGAGCACCCGACTGAAGATCAACCCCGGAAGCCCCCAGAACACCAGGCCGATCGTAATCACCGGGATCCGGACGAGAAGCATCTGCGCGTCGCGGATGAACAGGGTCCGGGTTTGCCCCAGCGCCATGCCGAGAGGCTGATTGAGAGATCCCAATGTCTGCAGCGCATAAACGGACGCCAGCGCCTGGATGATGAAGATCACCGGAAGCCACTTTTCACCGAGCACGAGCCTGACCAGGGGATCTGCGATGACCGCCATCCCGATCCCGGCAGGCAACGCCACCGCCGTCAGCAATGCCTGGGTTCGCTGATAGGCTGCGGCCAGACGCGCGGGATCGTGGCGGACATTGGCAAAAGCGGGATAGATGGTGGCGGTCAGCGGCGCGGTCGCTTCGCGCGTCGGCGTCATCGCGAGCTGCCCGCCCAGCGAATAATATCCCAGAGCGGAGCCGGTCAGCAGCTTGCCGATCAGCAGATAGTCGAAACGCCAATTGAGCGTGTTGACGATCTGCCCGGCGGTAATCCAGATCGAAAACGAAAAGAATTCCCGCATATGGGAGAAGGTGATCCGGGGGCGGAACGGCAGGATGAAATAGGACGCCACGACATTGGTGATCTGCATCACCAATGTGCCGACCACCAGCGCCCAATAGGTCTGATAGATGACGGCGATGGCGACGGTCGCCACAAATCCGGCAATCTTCTGGGCCACGTTCAGCACGAACTCCTGCCGGAAGATCAGCTCCCGCTGGAGCATGATCCTTCGCGGATTGGCAAACCCGTTGATGAGGAGGCTGAGGCTCAGGACAAGCAGCACGCCGAAAAGGCGCGGGTCGTCGTAGATGAGGGCAGCCGGATAGGCGAACGCGGCGAATAAGGCGCATAATATCAGGCCGCGGGTCGCAGCCAGTGTCCATGCGGCGCTGAAATGGGATTCTTCCGGGGCTTCGTGACGGATAAGCGCTTCGTTCAACGAAAGCTCGGTGATCGTCGTCACGATGGCGAGCATGGTCGTCGCAAGCGCTACGAGGCCAAAATCCGACGGCAGGAGATACCAGGCCAGGATGATGGTACTGAGGGTCGACAACCCATTGACGATGACCCTCGAGAGGGAGACCCAGAGACTTCCGGTTACCAGGCGGTCAGCGATACTCATGACCGACCTCTTCGCGACAAATACCGATCGTACGTGAGCGACATCATTCCGTAGCTACCCCTTTTCGCGGAGTTTCGGCTCCTTTTCAAGCCGCTGGTTCCGCGCCCATGATGCGTGAGATCTTCTTGCCGCATGAAAATGGGCGGGCTATCTGCTGGACACTTCGGTCATCGATCTCTCCATGCAATTTTCCCCTGGTGGCTTAAGCGCATTCTCAGTGACCGGACGAGTCGATCGTCTCGTCCGACGGCGTGATCCGGCAGCCCTGGCCGGGGCTGCAGACCGCCGACGGTCTAGTTGGCCGGAAATGATGTTGGTTTTGTGGTGCCCTTCGCAAGTGCGAAAGAGCAGGTGCACAACGCCGCAAGATGGGCGTGTTTCCGGCATTGATCGTCCGATTGCTTTTGGCATTCCCGCGATCGGGCGTTTATACCTTTGCCAAGGCGAAGCCGTCGATGCGGACGATCAGGAGGCTGACGGCCGGAAAGTCCGTAAAAGAATAAACGCATATCAGGAAGAAGCGATGAGTGGATGCTGTTCAGGATCGAGACGGGAAACGGAGCAGGGAACATTCGACACACCTGCAAACACGATCTCTCGCGGCATCCGGGGGGAAACGATTGCCGTCAAGGGTGGCGAGACGTTCGTCGGAACCCATGCTCCGGTGATTTCCGCCGATGGCGAGGGGCCGGAGCGCAAGGTCTCGCTGCAGGATTATCACCTCGAAGCCGAGACGGTCACGGTTCGTCGGTTTGCCGAATTCGTCGAAGCGACCGGGTATGTGACGGAATCGGAACGCTTCGGCTCTTCCGCCGTGTTCGCGCCGCTGCTCGGTGACATCAGCCTTGCAACGGGTGGTGTCGTCGGCACCCCGTGGTGGACGCGCGTCGACAATGCCACATGGCGGCAGCCGGAAGGCCGCGGCAGTTCGATCGACGATCGGCTTGACCATCCGGTCACCCACGTCTCCTGGAACGATGCGCTCGCGTTCGCGCAATGGGTCGGCGGCCGCCTGCCGACGGAAGCGGAATGGGAACACGCCGCACGCGGCGGCAACCGCCGCCGCCGGTATCCCTGGGGCGAGGAAGAGCCGACCGACGAAGCGATCTTCTGCAATATCTGGCAGGGCCGCTTTCCCGAGACCAACACGCTGCAGGACGGATATTTCGGCACCGCGCCGGCGCGCAGCTTCGCCCCGAATGAGGCCGGTTTCTACAATCTCGCCGGCAATGTCTGGGAATGGACCGCCGACCCTTTCAAGGTCCGCTCGCTGTCGAAACAGGCGAAGACGCGGAACGAGCATGCCAAGCGCTTTTCCGACAAGGTGCTGAAGGGCGGCTCGTTCCTCTGCCACAAAAGTTACTGCTATCGGTACCGGATCGCGGCGCGAATGGGCCTTTCCCCCGACAGCGCCTCGAGCAATACGGGCTTCCGGATCGCCTATGACATCGTAGCCGGAAAGGACAATGGCCCTTGATCGCAGGTGGCGTCGCGGTCTGGTCGATCGGTGAGCCCCACATGCCCTTCATCCGGCGTGCATGCCGGAGGCGATCAGTACCGGGCGTCAGGCGCTCCGGCGAAGGGATCAACGGGACTGTTGCGATTCCACGGCCTCCGCCCCATCAGCGCCTCCACCACGGCGGCCTGCATCGCCTCGTGGGTGGAATAGGCGTTTATATAGGTCGGCACCCGGGGGGCGTCGTAGAGACAATAGGGAAAACCGAAGGAAATCATCACGGTCGGCAGTCTCGTCCACGGCCGTCTCATGGCGGCCCTGAAATCCCCGTGAAGTGCCCGCCAATCCAGAAAAATGCGCCCGCGCGTCAGAAGCGTCTCTTCGCCGAACAGATAGAGGACGAGATCCTGCCCATCCGTATCGAGCGGCGTGCCATAGGGATGGAGGGTCATTTCGAAGCCCTCCGCAGCCAGCATGTCCGGCAGCTTGAAATCCAGCCTCGCATTCTGCATCGGTTCGACGATCCCGCCGGAAACGACGAGGATGCGGCGATGCTTTTCAGGGTCGAGCGGCAGCGTACCGTTCCTGTCCTTCACCAGTGTGGGCGCGCGCGCAAAAGCCTCGCTGGCCACTTCCTGGGCAGCCGGTTCCCTCACATGGGCGGGCATTTCGACGCTGCGATGCAGGCCGACCGACGCCTTGAGGGCGAGGACGCGTGTGACGGCATCGTGGAAACGCTCCGCCGGAATGCGCCCGGAATGGGCGGCGTCACGCACAGCCGCGATTTCCGCCTCCGGTCTGGAGGAGAAAAGAACCATGTCGCAGCCACTCGCGATAATCTCGATCTTCGCGTCATGCGCCGGCATCACGCCCGAAAGGCCCGCCATCTCGCTGGCGTCGGAGACGATCAAGCCATTGAAGCCGAGTTCGCCCCGCAGGAGTGCGGTATTGAGCGGCGCAGAGACCGAGGCCGGCAGATAGGCTTCTTCGCCTGCATTGGGATCGCGTTCCAGGACATAGGCCGGCAGCGCGATATGCGCCGACATGACCGACTTCACCCCCTGATCGATGGCGGCCTTGTAGAGCACGCCGAAGGTGGCTCGCCATTCTTCCATCGATAGGGGATTGATGGTGGTGACCAGGTGCTGGTCGCGTTCGTCATAGCCTTCGCCCGGCCAGTGTTTCACGGTCGCGGCAAGGCCGAGGCGCTGGAAGACGCGCATCTGCGCCAGTGCGTGACGTGCGATCAGCGCCGGATCCGAGCCATATCCGCGGGTTGCGACGATCGGGCTGCGAAAGGCCGCGTTGATATCCAGTACCGGCGTGAAGGACCAGTTGATCCCGACGGAACGGGCTTCGCGTGCCATCAGGTCGGAGATCGCCTCCGTCAGTTCGACATCGTCGACGGCGGCCAGCGCCAATGGATTGGGAATGGCCGTGCCGAAGGGGAGGCTCATGCGTGAGCCTTCGAGATCGGCGGAAACCAGCAGAGGGACCCCGGCCTGGGCCTGGATCGCTGCCATATGCGCGCGTTCCCCCGTGCCGTCTGCGCCGAAATAACGGGTGATGCCACCCGGCTGCAGCTCGCCGAGGCGGGCGATCTCCGCCTCGCGGTCGTCCCCGCGGGAATTGAGATTAAAAAGCTGGGCGGCGCGGGCGGTATCGTCCAGGGCCTGGAAGGTCTGCGTCACCCAGTCGAGGGCTTCGCGATCGAGATTGAAGGGTGATTTCGTCAGATGATCCAGTGTCGATGGCATCGTTCTCTCCGTTCATACCTGCTCTGTGAGCGCCCGCTCGATCGCCTCGAGCTTTTCCCGGTCCAGCTCCGGCCAGGCCGTTGCGGCCTGCACGAGCGTCTTTGCGGCGAGCGGGGCGGGCAGCGGCCTGTCCGCAAGACGAGGAACCTCCGCGATCAGGATGCGGCGCGTCGTTTCGTCGGCCATGAGTTTCGCGATCGGGATATTCGCCACCCGAGCCCCTTGTGGGAAATCGCTTGCCCGCGCCACGCTGCGCTGGCCGGAAACGACCTGCGCCCATTGTCTTTCAATGAGCAGATGTTCGTCGCGCACCGGCCCCGTCTCCGGAAGGCCGAGCCGCTCGAACTGGTCGGAGGGTGCATCGGAGGCCCGCATCAGATCGACAAGCAGCTCGGCCATCCGCAATTCGATCCTATCGTCTCTGAGCGGATTTTTCTGCTCGGGATCTGTCTCAAGGTCGTAGAGCAGCGTCCCGAACACCCAGGGCCCCCGGATCGTCCATCCTGGGACCCGCAGGACAGGAGCCCCTTTGGTGAAGGAGAAAGGCTGCGCAAGCTCCGCCTTGGACAGTTCGTCCGGAGAGAAGCGGGCACGCATGTGGGTCGGCATCAGCGTATATTCATGGAGCGGCGAATTGTCCTCGGTGGCGCAGCATCGCATGTAGACGTAACGGCCGTCGGTGACACACACGTGCCCCCCGAAATTCCCGAACAGCCCCGCCGTGCGGACCGGAACATCGTTCCTGACCGTCTCGAGAAGCGGTTTTCCCTGGATATCGGGCGTTGGCCGGAGGCCGAAGAGGTCGAGGAGCGTCGGCGCTATGTCTATGGTCTGAACGAGCGCGGAACGCCGTTCGCCGGCAACCCTGGCCCGCGGATCCCAGATGAAGAAGGGCGTGTGGATCGTCTCGTCGTACCACGGCATGACGGATTTACCCCACCAGCCCTTTTCGCCGAGCATATAACCATGGTCCGTGCAGACGATCAGCATCGTATCGTCCCACATGTTCTTCTCGTCCATCATGTCGAGCAGCCGGCCGAGATTGCGGTCGCACATCGAAAGCAGCGCCAGATAACGATGCCGCGCCTGGAGGACCCGTTCTTCCGGCTCGGTCACACGGTCGTAGGGCGGCCAGTCGAAATCCTCGCCGGTATCGGGATAGAGCGCGTGATATTCGGCATAGCTGAAAAATGGCTCATGCGGATCGAAGGTCTCGATCTGCAGCATCCAGTCGTCCTGGCCGGCATTGGTTTCGATGAATTGCAGGCCGGCATCGAATGTCCGCGTCTGCGGGTGGTCTCGCTCGTCCCTGAGATAGGCCCGGTTGATGGGATCCTGCCGCCTCATCTGGTAGAGGAAGTCGACGAGACGGGTTCGATCCACACCTTCGACGATGCCTTTCCAGAGGTCGCCTTCCTGGCCGCGAAAGAACTCGTGCGAAGAAAAGCGCGTGTGATAGGTCGCACCCCCGTCTTCCCAATAATGCTGATGATCGGTGACGAGGTGGGTGTAGATACCGGCGTTTCTCAGCAATTCCGGCACGCTGTCGTCGAACGGCTCGATCGGTGACCAGGACCGATGGAGAAAGTTGTACCTGCCGGTATGCATTTCGCGCCGCGCCGGCATGCAGGGCATGGACCCGGCATAACAGCGGTCGAACGTGGCCGTCTTTTCCGCAAGCCGCTCGAAATTCGGGGCATGGGCCGTCCTGTCGCCATAGGGCGGCAGAAGGCGGCGGTTGAGGCTGTCGAACATCAGGACGATGGCGCGCATGGTTTAAGCCGTCATTGCAAGGGCGCGGAACGCCGCGCGCCGTTCCGCCTGCCTTGCGGGATCGGCGACGGGCGCGGCGAGAAGCAGGCGCTTCGTATAGTCGTGAGCGGGGCGCGCCGTCACCTGATCGCATTCTCCGAATTCGACGATCTCGCCGAAACGCATGACCGCAACACGATGCGAAATGTGGCGCACCGCCGCCAGATCGTGTGAAACGAAAAGATAGGCGACGCCCGTCCGCTCCTGGATCTCGATGAACAGATCCATGACCCGCGACTGGGTGGAAAGATCGAGTGCGGAGACCGGTTCATCGCAGACGATGAGGCGCGGAGAGAGCGCCAGCGCCCGGGCAATGGCGATGCGTTGACGCTGGCCGCCGGAAAATTCGCGGGCGAACCGTTCCGCCGCGTCGCTTGGCAGCGCGACCTGATCGAGCAGCCTGCGGACCTGCCGGGAGGCATCGGCACGCGAGGCGAGCCGGCGCGCGACTATCGGTTCCGTCAGGATGTCCTCGATCGTCATCGACGGGTTAAGCGAGCTGTAGGGATCCTGGAAGACCGCCTGGATGGCCGCCTGGACTTTGCGGGCGCGGGGCAGTACCCCGGCGATATTCTCGCCGTCGAACCATATCTCGCCGGAGCTGACCGGACCGATGCCGAGAATGGCGCGCCCGAGCGTCGTCTTGCCCGACCCGCTCTCGCCCACCAGCCCGACGGTTTCACCGGGGCGGATGGTGAGATTGACGTGTTTCAGGACATGGTGGGCGCCGAAATGGACGTTCACGTTGCGGCAATCGACGAGGATCTGATCGTTCATGCGCGCATCCCTTCCGTCATCGGTGGTCGATATGTCCGCGTCATGCCATCTTCGAGAACGGATCCGAGAAGCATGCGGGTGTAGTCGTGCGCCGGAGCGGCGAAGAGGTCAGCCACGGTGTTGATTTCCACGATCCTGCCGTCCTTCATGACGGCCACCCGGTCGCAGCTGTCCGCCACGACACCGAAATTGTGGGTCACCAGCATGACCGCCATGTTGAACTCCTTTTGCAGGTCGCGCAGAAGGTCGAGCACTTCGGCCTGCACGGTGACGTCGAGCGCGGTGGTCGGTTCGTCGGCGATCAGAAGGTCGGGGCTGCAGGCGACCGCACCGGCAATGAGGACGCGCTGGGCCATGCCGCCGGAGATCTCGTGCGGATAGGCGCGAAACACCCGTTCCGGGTCCGGCAGCTTCACGCGGGCGAGCAGTTTCAGCGCCCGCCGCGTCGCTTCGGCACGCGAGATCCCGAGCACCGTCATCATCGGCTCGACGAGCTGGAAGCCGATCCGGAACGCCGGATCGAGATTGGCCATCGGCTCCTGCGGAACATAGGCGATGCGCCTGCCCCGAAGAGCCCGGACCTCATCTCCGGAAGATTTCCCGAGATCGATACCGTCGAACCGGATGGAGCCGGAAAGAACCCGGCCTCCGGGCGATAAAAGTCCGAGGATGGCAAAGGCCGTC
Organism: Neorhizobium tomejilense; assembly: GCA_002968845.1. Taxonomy (GTDB): domain Bacteria; phylum Pseudomonadota; class Alphaproteobacteria; order Rhizobiales; family Rhizobiaceae; genus Neorhizobium; species Neorhizobium tomejilense. The sequence goes on from PVBG01000004.1 coordinate 367,811, forward strand.
TGGCTCTTGCCCGATCCGCTTTCACCGACGAGCCCCAGAACTTCGCCACGCCTGAGGCTGAGGCTCACGCCCTTGACGACTTCCCGCCAGCCCTCGTTCGCAGGATAGGCAACAACCAGATTCCGCACGTCGAGGAGCACGTCGGATGCGGTTTGCGGCAGCGGTTCGCTCACCGCCAGGGGAAGGACCTTCGGCGCCCTGACCTGAACACCGCCCTGCTGCATGCGGTCGCGGATGGCATTGGCAAGCAGCACCAGCGACGCCACGGTTGCCGTGATTGCCAGCCCTGGCCAGAGGATCGCCTGCGGCGAGACATAGATGTTGGAGAAGGCATCCTGCAGCATGCCGCCCCAGGTCGGCGTGCTGGGGTCGCCCAGCCCGAGGAACTCGAGACCGGACTGGACGACGATGGCGATCCCGGCAACGATGGAGGTCTGGATGACCACCGGCGCCCGCACCGAAAGCAGGATATGCCTGGTGATGATCCTGAGGTCGCTGAGGCCAGAGACCCGCGCCGCATCGATATAGAGCTCGTGTTTGACGCCGTTGACGAGATTGCGCGTCAGCCGGAAAAAGCCCGGCGACAGCATCACCCCGAAGACCGCCATCGACAGGTAGATCGAGGCCCCGAGCGCCTGGTAGAAGGCGAGCAATACGATCAGCGCCGGCAGTGCCATGATGCCGTCGGAGATCCAGCGGGCCACCAGATCGAGCTTCCTGCCGTAAAAGCCGGCGAAGAGCCCCGCCGTCACCCCGATGGATGCCGCGATGACGACCGTGATCAGCGCGCCGAGGAATGTGTTGCGGCCGCCATGGACGAGACGGCTCCATATGTCGCGGCCCGAACCGTCGCCGCCGAGGAGATAACCGTCGCCGGCGACGGCATTGACCTTGAATATCTGGACGGCGGACGGATCGTTGGGGGCAAGCAGAGGCGCGAAGATCGCCGATGCGATGACGATCAGCAGCGCCAGCGCCGCGACAAGGCCTGTCGGATTGGTGAGAACCGAGCGGACGAAATGACGGCGTTGCGAAGCGGCGGGGATTGGCGGCTGGGCGGTGTTGATATCGCTCATGACATCCTCACCTTCGGATTTGCCCATGCGTTGAGGAAGTCTATCAATATATTCACCAGAACGACCACGATGATCAGGGTCACGACCACTCCCATGAGCACGGGAACATCGCCGATCAGCGCAGCCGAGACCGTCAACGATCCCATGCCGGGAATGGCGAACACGCGCTCGATGACGGCGGCGCCGCCGAGAAGCGCGATGAACTGTACGGAAAGAACGGTCAGCGCCGCCGGCATCGCGTTGCGCAGCGCATGGCGATAGAGCACCGAACGGGGGCTGACGCCGCGGGCGCGGAGTGTGCGCACATAATCCTGCTTGAGCGCATCGATAACCGCGCCCCGGATCTGCTGGGAGGCCGAGGCTATCCCCGAAAGCACCAGCGACGTTACGGGAAGCACCAGGGAAGCCGCCCATGCGGACGGTGAAGCGCTGAACGAAACATAACCGGTTGCAGGCAACAGGCCGAGCTCGACCGAGAAGGTGAGGACCAGCAGCAGGCCAAGCCAGAAGTTCGGCATCGCAAAACCTGCGACGCTGACGATCTGGATGGCGCGGTCCGCCCAGCCGCCGCGGACAGCCGCGGCGATACCGAGCATCGCCGAAAGGAGCGCCATCAGCGCCACGGCGATCGTCACCATCGACAGGGTGACGGGCAGCCGGCTCGCAAGTGCCGACGCCACGCTCTCGCTCATCGTCCATGACGGGCCGAGGTCGCCGCGGACGGCATGGCTCACCCAGTCGCCGAATTGGACCATCAGGGGTCGGTCGAGCCCCAGCCGGCTGTTCAGCGCCGTCACCTGGTCGGCCGTCGCGTTCTCACCGAGGATGTTGCGGGCGACGTTGCCCGTGGCGCCGAAAACCATCATGAAGGTTACGGTCGAGACCAGGCAAAGCAGCGCGATGCCGGAAGCGACCCGTTTCAGAAGATACCGTATCATCGGCGTCCGAGCTCACTTTGCGGGCGCATAATTGCGCGGCCAAGGCACGATGTTCTGCGCCTGCATCTGGACCTTCACCTGCGCGTTGGAAACGTAGATGCTGTCGATCCGGAACCAGGGCGCAAAGAAGGCATTCTCGACCATATATCGATTGGCGGCCTGCATCGCGGCATTCTGATCCTTGCCCGGAGGCGTGTACTGGGCGGTCTTCAGGAGAGCCTCCAGCTTTTCGTCCTTTGCCTTGGAGGTATTCCAGGGGGAGTTTGCGAAGGCGAATTTGTTGAAGTCGGCCCAGGGCGACTGGCTGCCCAGACGGAAGAGGAACATCGGGTATTTGCCCGACAGCAACTCGGCGATCGTGACGTTCGGCGGGACTTTCACCCAGCTGACGGTGACGCCGATATCCTTGAGCTGCTGGGTGATGATCGGCGTGTAGGGAGCAAGCGTGCCGATATCCGGCATCGTGACGCTGAAACCGCTTGCATAACCTGCTTCGGCAAGCAGGGCACGGGCCGCCTTCGGGTCATATTGATAGGTCCCGTCGAGCGATGGATCAAACGCCTCGCTCGGCGGGACGAAAGGCTGATCCGTAACCTCCCCATAACCCCTGGCGACGAACTTCAGGATCGCTTTTTCATCGAATGCCATATTGAGCGCGCGCCGGACCCGGACGTCGGACAGCGCCTTCACCATTTTGCCGTCGCGGTCGGAGAGAAACAGACCCAGCCAGTCCACGGGCAGTCTGGAAACCGTCAGCTTGCTCGCCTCGGCCTCGGTGACGACCTGCCCTTCGCCCGCGGCGGCATCCACCTGGCCGGATTTCAACGCATTCATCCGCGCGCTGAGATCGTTGATCGGCGTCATCGTCATGGTTTCGAACGGGAAGGCGCCGGCGTTCCAATAATCCGGATTGCGCTTGTAGACGTATTGCCGCCCGGTCACCGAGCGCGCCGTGTCGTAGATGTAAGGCCCGGAGCCGATCGGGAGCATTTTGGAATCAGCCTTGCCGAGCGTCGCGGGGCTCGCCATAGCGCCGCCGACGGTCGCCAGATTGAAGAGCATGCCCGGATCCGGTTCCTTGAGATGCAGCTTTACCTCGGCGGGGCCGACGATCTCGACATTCTTGATGGCGCCAGCCATCCAGGTGTTCTGCCCGACGCCATCGCGCAGATATTCGAGGTTTGCCTTCACCGCCTCCGCGTTAAAGGGTGTTCCGTCGGTGAACTTGACGCCTTCGCGCAGCTTGAGCGTCAGCTCCGTGCCCTCGCCGTTGAAGCGCCATTCGGTGGCCAGGTTCGGCATCGTCTTGCCGTCGGGGGCCGTATAGAGCAGCGTGTCGAAGACCGGCATCCAGTATTGGGCGCGATGGCCGATGGAAAGGCCGGCACGGTCGAAGGTGTCGTTATCCAGAATGCCGGCAAGCGCAAGCGTCTCGGGATTGTTCCCGACCTCTGCTTGGGCGACTGGCGGCACGGATAAAAAAGCCGCCGTCAAGGCGGACAAAATCAATCGGTTTCGCATGCTCTCCTCCCCGAGAGCCTGACTTGCCCGCTCCCCGGCCAGACAGGCTGCATGTAGCGAATAAGATCCTGCCAGATACATATTCTTGGCGTTCCGAAGCCATACCAGTTGAGGCAATGCACGAAAAATGCAATTAACGGCGTGACCGATAAACGAAGCTTATCACTGCCATGCTGGATCAGATCACCCACCTCTTCCGTCTGCAGGCGATCGTGGAGGAAGGCAGCCTCCGCCGGGCCGCCGAGCGGCTGAACCTCACGCAACCCGCTTTGTCTCGATCTCTCGCCCAGTTGGAGGCCCATTTCGGGCGGCCGCTTCTGGAGCGGCACGCACGCGGTGTCCGTCCGACGCTGTTCGGCGAGAGGGTTTTATCAGAATCGCTGCGGATGATGCGCCACTGGGAAGTGGCCGAGCAGGAACTCATGTCCGACAGGGCAATAGGCAAGGCCTATCTGCGGATCGGCGCCGGACCGATGTGGCGTCCGGCAATCCTGCCGGAGCTGCTCGTCGACATGCAGCGGCGGTTCCCCAAGATCGTGTTCGAGCTCAGGAACAGCCGTTATGCGACCTCGATCACCGATCTCCTGGAGGGGCGCCTCGACATGCTGTTCACGGGAATGACGGTCGATGATCCGCAAGACTTCCGCCTTGTTGCGCTTCCGCTGACGAAAGTGATCAACAATGTCATGGCCCGCGAGGATCACCCGATCTTCGCCGCACGCGATGCGGCGGGCGCGGTTCCGCCGGAGCGCCTGCTCGATTATCCCTGGCTCGTGCATTCCGAGCTACCGATCTATCAGGCCACCACCCAGCACGGTCTTTTCGAGCGGCTGGGACGGGAGCCCGATATCCGGTTGAGCTGCGAGAGCCTGCATTCGACATTGTCCATCCTTCAGCGGAGCGATTGCCTCTGCCTGCTGCCCGATGCGGCCGTACTTGCGACGTCCTGCCCGCGCATCGTCCCGGTGCCGGTCAATCTCAGTTACAGGCACACGCGGACGGGGGTGATCTATCGCGAAGAACTCGGCGACTGGGCTCCGGTGCGCCAGCTGATCGCACTCTGCAGGGAGCTCTTTCATCTCGATAATCCACCGGAGGCCGGGCAAGGCGATCGGCAGTGATCAGTTTTCAGCATCGCTTGCTTCTGAAATTGCATTATTGGCGCATGGCCTGACGCTGTATCCTTGATCAAGGCGGCGGGTTCGATGGTTGCGACCATAGGTATTCCTGCCGCATGCGAGGGAGGAAAGACTTGCGACCGAATATCCTTTTCATCATGTCGGATGACCATGCCGCGCGGGCAATCTCGGCCTATGGCGCTGGTCTCAACCACACCCCCAATATCGACCGCCTCGCAAAGGAGGGTGTGAGACATGACGCGACCTATGTGACCAATTCGATCTGCACGCCGTCGAGGGCCGCGATCCTGACCGGCACGCACAACCACGTCAACGGCGTCACGACGCTCGTGACCCACATGAACAATCGTCTTCCCAACGTAGCCAAGCTTTTGAAAGCGGCAGGCTATCGCACCGGCATCTTCGGCAAATGGCATCTCGGCGAAGGTCCTCTCCACGAGCCGAAGGGGTTCGATGACTGGGCCGTCGTTCCCGGGCAGGGCGATTATTGGGACCCAGCCTTCATAGATCGCGATGGCCGGCGGCGAATTCCGGGCTATGTCACCGATATCATCACCGACAAATCGATCGATTTCATCGAACAGGGCGACGGCCGCCCATTCTTTCTGATGTGCCACCACAAGGCGCCTCACCGTAATTTCGTGCCCGACCACAAACACAATCATCTCTGGGCGGAGGAGGATCTTCCGCTGCCGTCGACGTTCAACGACGATTATTCCGGCCGGGCAGCGGCGGCCGCCGCCGCACGCATGCGTGTCCGGTCCGACCTCAACTGGGAGGACCTCGGGCTGGTGCAACCGGAAGGGTCGGCCACTGTCGCGGGCGAGCTGATGCTGGATCAGATCCCGGTTCGCCGCGTGCCGGACCTTAAAAGTGGCGAAAGCATCACCGTGGTATGCGCCTCGACCGGCCGGAACTACACCTTCACCGATCCACAGGCTTTCGCGGAATTCAAATACCAGCGCTACATGAAGCGCTACCTCCGGACGGTTCAATCGATCGACGATAATGTCGGCCGCCTGCTCGACTACCTCGATGAAAAAGGCCTGAGCGAGAACACGCTGGTGATCTACACCTCCGACCAGGGCTTCTTCCTGGGTGAACACGGCTGGTTCGACAAGCGTTTCATGTATGAGGAAAGTCTGCAGATGCCGTTTTTGGCGCGTTACCCGGCGGCGATCCCGGCCGGCACGACCAGTCGCGACCTCGCCTGCAACGTCGATTTTGCACCCACCTTCCTGGACTATGCCGGTGTGCGGACGCCTTCCTTCATGCAGGGGCGGTCGATGCGGCCGGTGCTGGAGGGACAGACCCCGGACGACTGGCGGCAACTGGTGTACCATCGCTATTGGATGCATAACGATGCCATCCACGGCGCCTGGGCGCATTACGGGGTGCGCGACGCCCGCTACAAGCTCATCTACTGGTATAATGACGATCTGGGACAGCCAGGCGCTCGACCGAACGGCGCACCGCCGGAATGGGAATTGTTCGACTGCGTCGAAGATCCGCACGAGTTGCGGAACGTCGCCGACAATCCGGCCTATGCGGGCGTTTTCCGCGAGATGCTCGACAAGCTCGACACCCATATGGCCGAGATCGGCGACATCGCCGAGCATCCCAGGGAACTGATTTAGGCAACCGGTTTAGGGATTGTCCCTTCTGAAGATCCAGTCGTGGTCCGGGTGGTTCTTGAACCGCCATTTGCGGATCGGGCCGGCCATGACGTTGAGATAATACATCTCGTAGCCATAGGGCGCGCCGCAGGGGTGATGGCCCTTCGGCACCAGCACGAGATCGTGGTCCGAGACGGCCATGGTCTCGTCAAGCGAGCCGTCTTCGGTGAAGACCCGCTGAAAGCCGAACCCCTGTGCCGGGTTCAGCCGGTGGTAATAGGTCTCTTCCAGATAGGTCATGTCGGGGAATTTATCCTCGTCGTGCCGGTGCGGCGGATAGGAGGACCAGTTGCCGGCCGGCGTGAACACCTCGGTAACCAGAAGGCTGTCGGCGACATCCCGCTCTTCCATGGCGATCGGGAAGATGTAGCGGGTATTGGCGTCCTTGCCGCGGGTATTGAGGGAAAGCCCTTCCGGCCCGATCACCGCCGCTTCGCGCCCGGGCTTGGCCGGCGCGGTGCAGACAGCGAGCGTGCATTCGGTGGTCGCCTTGGCGCTCCAGTCCGAACCAGCGGGCACATAGACGCAGTGCGGCGGCTTGCGCTCGAAGACGTTCATCCGGTCGCCGAGTTCGCCGAAAGCCTTGCCGCCTCCGGAGATATCCGCCCTGCCCTCGACCAGCACGAGGATGACTTCCGTCTCGCCGGTCTTTTCGGCAGCACTTTCGCCCGGTTTGAGGCGGTAGAGGCCAAAGCCGACATAACCCCAGCCGGCATCCTTCGGCGTGACGTCATGCACCTTGCCGGATGCGCCCTTCGGCTTGCGCAGCAGGTTGGTCATGGGTTGCCCCTCCCCTTGTCGAGGCCGGCGGCCTGCGCCATCGCCTTCAGCGAGGAAAGACCCATGCTCTGGTATTCGAAGGGATTGCGCACGTCCGGATCCTGTTCGGCCTCGATCACCAGCCAGCCCTCATAGCCGTGCTCGGCGGCAATCTTCAGCACCGGTGGGAAACTGACCCCGCCTTCCTTGTCGCCCGGGACGGTGAAGACGCCACGGCGAACGCCTTCGAGAAAAGAAAGCCCTTCGCTCCGCACCTGCGCGGCGATGTCGGGGCGGACGTTCTTGGCATGGATATGCCCGACGCGGGCCATGTGGTTTTTTGCAGCGCGCTCGGGATTGCCGCCACCGAACAGGCAATGGCCGGTATCGAGCAGAAGTTTCGCGTGCGGGCCAGTATTTGCCATCAGCCTGTCGATCTCGTCTTCGCTTTCGACAATCGTGCCCATGTGGTGGTGGTAGACAAGCGTGACGCCCTGCCCGGCCGCAAACTCCGCCAGCGCCTCGACGCCGGCGCCGAAGGATTTCCACGCGCTGTCGGGGAGTTTCGGGCGGTCGTTGACCGCCCTGCCGTCGTCGCCGTGGATGGCGTTCGAGGTCTCGCAGACGATGATGACTTTCGAACCCATCGCCTTGAGGAGGTCGAGCGCCGGCTGCATCGCTTGTTTCTCGTCCTCGACGGAATTGACGAGCAGGTTCAGCGAATGCCAGCCCGAAACATAGCGCAGCCTGCGCGGCTCCAGCACGGCCTTCAATGCCCCCGGTTCCTGCGGGAACTTGTGTCCCTTCTCGATGCCGTCGAAACCGATCTTCGCGGTCTCGTCCAGGCACTGGTCGAGGCTGATATGGGCGCCGAGCGAGCGGTCGTCATCGTTCGACCAGGCGATGGGGTTGGTACCGTAGAGGATCATGTCAGCGTCTTTCCTTGAGTGCCGCCTCGTAGGCGGCGCGAGCTTGCGTGACTTCAGCGCGGGTCGAGACCTCCGGCACCGCGACGTCCCACCAGTATCCCCCGCCTTCGGGCGTCGGGTAAGGATCGGTGTCGATGAGGATCACGGTCGCGACCTCGGCTTCCCGAGCGCCGTTGAGCGCGGCTTCAAGGTCGGCGATCGAGGAGACCTTGCGGGCATCGGCGCCCATCGCGGCGGCGTGGGCTACGAAATCGATCTGCATCGGGTTCGCCTGGTTGGTGTGCGCATAGAGATTGTTGAACTGCTCGCCGCCGGTCGCCATCTGCAGCCGGTTGATGCAGCCATAGCCGCGGTTGTCGGTGATCACGACGGTGATCTTGACGCCCATGGCGACGGCTGTCGCAAGCTCCGAGTTCATCATCATGTAGGACCCGTCGCCAACCATGACGATCAGGTCACGATCCGGTTCCGCCATCTTGATGCCGAGCCCGCCGGCGATCTCGTAGCCCATGCAGGAGAAGCCATATTCCATGTGATAGGAGAGCGGCCTGCCCGCCTTCCAGAGCTGGTGCAACTCACCCGGCATGGTGCCGGCGGCGCACATGACGACCGTATTGTCGCGCGAGGCGCGCTGCACGGCGCCGATCACCTGCATGTCGGTCGGCAGAAGATTGCCGTCCTTGGGAGCGGCGGTGACTGCATCCGCCTTGGCGAACCAGTCCTCCTTGAGGCCGGCATCCACTCCCCGGAAACGGTGATCGCCGAGCGCCGCACTCATCAGTTCCAGCCCGACCTTCGCGTCCGAGACGAGCGGGATCGCTTCGTGCTTGGCGCTGTCATAGGGCTGGACATTGAGCGACAGGATACGGCGCGCGGGATTCCTGAAGAGCGCCCAGGAGCCGGTGGTAAAATCCTGGAACCGGGTGCCGACCCCAATCACCAGATCGGCATTTTCGCAAACGGCATTGGCGCTCGAAGCGCCGGTCACGCCGACCGGGCCGAAATTGGATGCATGGTCCCAGGGCAATGCCGACTTGCCGGCCTGCGTCTCGACGACCGGGATATTGTGCCGGCTCGCAAACGCCGCCAGCGTCCCGGTCGCGCCGGAAAAATGCACGCCGCCGCCGGCAACGATGACCGGGTTCTTTGCGGCCCTGATCGCCTCGACCGCACGCCCAAGCTCGTTCTCATCCGGCCGCGGCCGACGCCAATGCCAGGTCTTCGGCTCGAAGAAGCTCTCGGGATAATCATAGGCTTCCGCCTGGGTATCCTGGCAGAAGGCCAATGTCACCGGTCCGCAATCGGCCGGATCGGTCAGGGTCCGCATGGCACGCGGCAGCGCGGTCAGAAGATGTTCCGGCCGGCTGATGCGATCGAAATAACGGCTGACCGGCCGGAAGCAGTCGTTGACGCTTGCAAGACCGTCGCCGAAATCCTCGATCTGCTGCAGGACCGGATCCGGGCCGCGATTGGCAAAGACGTCGCCCGGAATGAAAAGCACCGGCAGGCGGTTCACATGCGCCAGTGCCGCCGCCGTCACCATGTTGAGTGCACCCGGACCGATCGAGGAGGTCACCGCCATCGCTCGGCTGCGACGCAGCTGTTTGGAATAGGCGATCGCCGCATGCGCCATCGACTGCTCGTTCTGGCCGCGATAGGTCGGCAGGTCCGACCGGATACCAGCCAGCGCCTCGCCCATGCCGGCGACGTTGCCGTGCCCGAAGATCGCCCAGACACCGGCGATGAAGGGCACGCCCTCCTCCGTCATCTGGTTTGCAAGATAGCGCACCATCGCCTGCGCGGCGGTCAGTCTCACCGTTTTCATCGCCCGTTTCCTCCTCCGCTGCCGGCTCTTGCGCGTGCCGTGTCCCAGGCCGTGCAGAGTTCGCGGTATTTACGCACCATGTCGGCCACCGCCTCGTCGTCGCCGATCGCGCCGGCAAACCAGCGCCGCGCCGCATCGCCAAAAATCGTCCGGCCGACGGCAAATCCCTTCACAAGATCAAAGCGTGCCGCGGTGGCAAAGCTTTCCTCCAGCTCCGCCATCGGCGCATCGAGCCCGAGCACGACGATGCCGCGCACATAGGGGTCGTGCTTCTCGATGGCGGCGCAGGCATTCGCCCAGGCGGCCTCGCTCTTCATCGGCTCGAGCTTCCACCAATCGGGATAGACGCCGATCTCGTAGAAACGTTCGATGATATCGGCAACGGTTCGATCGTCGACCGACCCGACCTTGGAGGGGATCACCTCCAGCAGCATTTCCAGCCGGTTGCGGCGGGTGGCGGCAAACAGGCGCTGGATCACCTCTTCCTGTTTTTCCCGCATCTCGGCAGGATCATCGGGATGGTAGAAGCACAGAACCTTGGCGACATTCTCGACCGGCCATTCGGTGATGCCGCCGAAATCGGGACCAAGCTCAGGCTCCAGGGTCAGCGGGCGCGAGCCCGGCCATTCCACCGGCCGGCCGATCCACAACCCCGTGCCGGTTGCCTTGTAAAGCGTCTCGCGGCCGAGCCGCCCGTCGCAGAGAATACCGTAGCCATGCCTGCCGTCCGAGACGTCGAGCGCGGCCTTCAGGCAAAGCGCCTTGAAATCGTCGATCCGTTCCGAACTCTGGCCCGCCTCATCGGCAATCACTTCGAGCTGCATGCGGTGATCGAAGGCGAAGACCCGCAATTGCGGCCACTCGCCGGTCCGGTTGGTTGACCAGTGCACCTGCTCCAGCGCACCGTCCTTGCGCAGCGCCTTGTCCCGGATGCCGGTGCGGAAGAAATACTGCAGCTCTTCCCAGCTCGGATAGGCCGGCGTGCAGCCGTGCCGCGAGACGGCGAAGGCGCCGCAGGCGTTGGCGTATTTCAGCGCAGTCGGCCAGTCCTCGCCGGTGAGCCAGCCCTTCAGCAGGCCTGCCATGAAGCCGTCGCCGGCGCCGAGCACGTTGAAGACCTCGATCGGAAACCCCTGCCCAGTCTGGCCCTTGTCGAGACTGTCGGGAATATCGCCTTCGAAGACGACGGCGCCCATCGGGCCGCGCTTGCAGACCAGCGTCGCCTTGGAAACGGCGCGAACCGCTCTCAGCGCCTCGAGCGTGTCGGTCGAACCGCCGGCGATATGAAATTCCTCTTCCGTCCCGACCAGCAGGTCGAACAGATGCAGGCTCGACTGCAGCTTGGCGGTCACCTTTCCGGACTCGATAAAGCGGCTTTCGCCGGCCTCATGGCCCGCCAGGCCCCACAGGTTCGGGCGATAGTCGATGTCGAGGGCCGTGCGGGCGCCATTCTCGCGGGCGAGCCGCAACGCCTTCAGGACGGCAGCTTCGGTGTTCGGGTGGGAAAGATGGGTACCCGTGGCGCAGACGCAGCCCGCCTCTGCAATGAAGGCCGGATCGATATCGTCTTCACAAAGCGCCATGTCGGCGCAGTTCTCGCGATAGAAGATCAGCGGAAACTGGTGCTGGTCGCGGATGCCGAGCAAAACGAGCGCCGTCAGGCGCTCCGGATCGGTCTTGACGCCGCGCACGTCGACTTTCTCGCGGATCAGCTGCTCGCGAATGAACCTGCCCATATGCTCGGCGCCGACGCGGGTGATCAGCGCCGATTTCAGCCCGAGCCTTGCCGCACCGGCGGCGATGTTCGTCGGCGAACCGCCGATATATTTGTTGAAGGAGGCCATATCCTCCAGACGTCCGCCGACCTGCACGCCGTAAAGATCAACGGACGAACGGCCGATCGTGATGAGATCCAGTGACGCCAAGATTTCCTCCCTCGCGGCTGGGCTTTATGCCCCATCGATACCGCCCGGAACCGGCCGATCCTCCCCGGCCGTCTCCAATCAGAAATGGACTATAAATTCTATTTTTCTATTTTTCAACATAAACATTCACTCCGATCGTTTCGTGCCCACCGCCACCGACAGCACGATGGCCAGACAGAGCGTCGCCGACAGCGAGCGGAAAGCGCCGAAATCAACCTCCGAGACGGAAAGTGTGATCGCTTCGAACTTCCGCAAGGGGCTGACGATCGTATCGGTCAGGGCCACGACCGGGATGCCCCGCGCGCTCACTGCCTCAACCATATCCACCGTCTCTGCCGAATAGGGAGAAAAGGTGACCGCCAGCAGCACGTCGCCGGTCCGGATGGCATTGTGGTTGTCGAGCCCGCCGACGCCGGAATGCAGCATGGCCGGGACGTTCATCTTCTCGAACGCATAGGAGATGTAGCTTGCGACCGGAAAGGAGCGCCTGAGGCCGATGATGTGGATCATCTGGGCCTTCGCCAGCGCCTCGGCGGCGTCGTCCAGGGTCTTCGCGTCGATCGTCTTCAGGAGGTTTTCGAGCGACGCGCGGCCCGCATCGACGAACTCGCCCAGCAGCGCGGAAGCGCTGCCCTCGGCCTTTTCCCGCAGATTTTTCAGCCGTGTCGAATAGTCCGGCCAGCCGCCGGCATAGGACTCGCGAAACAGCCGCTGCATTTCGGAGAATCCGGAAAAGCCGAGGATCCGGCAGAAACGCATGAAGGCCGAAGGCTGCACGCCGGCCCCTTCCGCCATCTCGGCCACCGTAGACACCGCGATCCGGTCCTTGTTGGCCGCGACATACTCGGCGCATTGCCGCAGCCGTTTCGGCAGGCTCTCCGAAACGTCGATCAGCCGTTCTTCGAATTGCTTGATGCTGGCGGGCGCCCTGTCCTCCATTCGGTCCTTCCGTTCTCCTTGACATGGATGAAATCACAAACTAGCAAAATAGAACATATATTCCAAATTTCGATTTGGACAGTCTGAAACGCAGCAGGGAAAACGGCTGCGTCGCCCGCGCAAGCGGGTCTGGCTGAAACAGCTGACAATGTCACGGGAGGACATCATGGTCACGAAACTGGCGCTTCTCGGCGCAGGCCGGATCGGCAAGGTACATGCGCGTGCCATCGCGGAGGACAAGCGGGCCAAGCTCGTCGCCGTGGTGGATGCCATGACCGACGCGGCGCAAGCAATTGCCGACAGCACCGGCTGCAAGGTCAGCACGATCGATGCGGTCGAGGCCGATGGCGATATCGATGCCGTCATTATCTGCACGCCGACCAACACCCATGCGGACCTGATCGAACGCTTCGCCAAGGCCGGCAAGGCGATCTTCTGTGAAAAGCCGATCGACCTCGACGTGGACCGCGCCAAGGCCTGCGTCGAGACGGTCCGCAGGACCGGCGCCAAGGTGATGCTCGGCTTCAACCGCCGCTTCGATCCGCATTTCCGGGCCGTGCGACAGGCGATTGACGACGGCAGGATCGGCAAGGTGGAAATGGTGACGATTACCAGCCGCGATCCCGGCCCGCCGCCGGCGGAATATATCAAGGTGTCCGGCGGCATTTTCCGCGATATGACGATCCACGACTTCGACATGGCGCGTTTCCTGCTCGGCGAGGAAATCCACAGCGTCATGGCGTCCGGCGCCGTGCTGGTCGATCCAAAAATCGGCGAGCTTGGCGACTATGATAGCGCAAGCCTCATCCTGACGACGAAAAGCGGCAGGCAGGCCATCATCTCCAACTCCCGCCGGGCGAGCTACGGTTATGATCAGCGCATCGAGGTGCACGGATCGCTCGGCTCAGTCGCTGCCGAAAACCAGCGGCCGGTCTCGATCGAGATCGCCAACAAGGACGGCTATACCCGCCCGCCGCTGCACGACTTCTTCATGACCCGTTATACCGAGGCTTACGCGGCGGAAATTTCCGCCTTCATCGACAGCCTCGAAAGCGGCTCGGCCCCCTCGCCTTCCGCCGAAGACGGTGTGATCGCGCTGATGCTGGCCGACGCAGCCGTGCGGGCCGTCAAGGAAGGCAAATCGATCGTCATCGACGAATAAAGTCCAAGGCATCTGGTGTCGGACACGGATGCTTGGGGTGGGAAGACGGGAGCGCTTCCACAATAACGGCGGCGCGGCTTTTCGATGAAAGGCCGCGTCAAGATTGTCTTGCGTTGAAGCCCCGTGAGCATGCATGATGGACGAAGTTCATCGCATCGGGGGATGAAGCACCGCTCCGGCAACGGGTCGTGCGCGGAGATATCCAAATGACCTGCACGAACAATGCGAGACATTGTTTGCTCGCATCGGCGCTTCAAAAACCCAGCTTAAATCGAAAGAAATTCCGTTGAAAGCCAAGCTCGGCTTGAAAGATGTGGCTCTGGATGCCGGTGTTTCGCTCAGTACCGCGTCTCATGTTCTCAACGGAACCGCGCCGATATCCATAGAGGTTCGGGAGCGGGTGCTCAATTCCGCACAAAGGCTGGGATATCTGGAAAGGCGCAGGAGCCGGGCGACGATCGCCACGCTTCGCACCATCCTCCTGGCGATCACCAGCGATGCGGCGCCTCACAGCGACGTCAATCTCGTCAGCTGGACGATGCTCAACAGCCTGCGCCAGGAATGCGAACGGCTCAGCATCCGAATTGTGCCTTTCGTCAGCGCCGGCAGCCGGATCGACGCGAACGAGGTGCGCCGCATGGCGCAGGCCGAAAACGTCGACGGCATCGTCATCCTCAATGACGACCGGCCGGAACTGATCCGCGCCCTTGCCGCGGGGCGGGCACCGCTCGTCATCCTGAACGGCGAGGACCCTTCGATGCTGGTCGATACGGTCACCGGTGAAAACCGTTTCGGCGCTCGCCAGGGAACCGAGCACCTGCTTTCGCTCGGCCATCGCCGCATCCTGCATCTGACCTGGAAGGGCAGGACCACCATCCGCCGCCGCTATGACGGCTACGCCGATGCGCATCTTGCGGCCGGCCTTGCCGTATCGCCGGAGATGATCGTCGAGGCGGAAGGATACGAGCCCCACCAGGGCGAGCAGGCGATCCGCCATTTGCTTTCCGAAGATGGCAACCTGCGCGGCGCGACGGCAATCTTCTGCGCCGCCGACAACCTGGCGCTCGGCTGCCTGAGGGCGCTGGCGGCATTCGGCATGCGTGTGCCGGAAGAAATGTCCGTGCTCGGCTTCGACGATATCGTGCCCGGGGAATTCAGCACGCCGCCGCTCTCGACGGTCCAGTTGCCGACCGACCGGCTGGGGGCGGCCGCAATCAGCCTTCTGGAACAGCGGCTCGTCGCCAACGATCCGCTGCGGCCGGCCTACCGGCTGGAGCTCGGCTGCAAGCTGGTGCTGCGGGGCAGCGTCGCGCCGCCCCGCAGGTGAACCTCACTTCATTCCGGTGCCGGCAATGCCGGTGGTGATGTATTTCTGCAGGAACAGGAAGACGACGGTCACCGGCGCCAGGCTCAGGAAGGTCATGGCGAGGATGTAGTTCCACTGCACGGAGAACTCCCCCTGGAAGGCGTTGAGCCCGACCTGCAGGGTGAAATTTTCGCGGCTGCTCAAGACGATCAGCGGCCAGAGGAAGTCGTTCCACCGCCAAAGGACGGAAAAGATCGCCAGCACCGCGAGCGCCGGCGCCGTCAGCGGCAGAACGATGCGCCAGAAGATCCGGAACTCGCTTGCCGCGTCGACACGCGCCGCCTCGATGAGTTCGTCGGGAATGGTGAGCATGTACTGGCGCAGCAGGAAGACACCCGTCGGCGAGGCGATCGTCGGGATGATGATGCCCCAGAGACTGTCTACCAGGCCGACGCCGACGACGACCAGATAGGCCGGGACCATGACCACCGTGAGAGGGATCATCAGCGTCGAGATGATCAGCACGAAGATCGCCTTCTCGCCCCGGAACCGGTATTTCGACAGCGCGAAAGCTGCAAGCGCGTTGACGGCGAGCGTCAGCAGCGTCGCGACGAAGGTGACGAAGACCGAATTCTTCAGAAACGTGAGGAAGTCGAACCTGGTGAGCGGATCGGTATAGTTCTCCGTCGCGATGGTGAGCCGCTGGACTGGCGACATGCTTTTGACGTCGACGCTGACCGGCGGTCCGGGATTGCTCGGATCGACCATCTGGGCTTTCAGCCCGATGCGCCGGACCATCGCCATCTCGCGCGACTTGCCGTCGACGTCGACGGTCCAGAGGCTGAGCGGGGCGTCGAAGCCCGGTACGGTCTGCTGGACCGCCGCACGCGGCAGCAGCGTCGGCGGAAAGCGGGTGATCTCGGCGGCCGGCTTGAACGAGGAAAGCCCCGCCCAGACCACAGGAATGAGCACGGCAAGCGTGCCCAGGACCAGCCAGGCCCAGGAGAGAATGTCGGTGAGCCCGATCCGGCCCGGCCGGCGGGTGCGTGTCAGGAAGGCGATGGGTGAAAGGCCTTGCGACATGGTCAGGACTCCATCTTGCGGCCAAGCCGCAGCTGTATGAGCGTCAGGGCCAGCAGCACGAGACCCATCAGCACCGAAGCCGCCGAGGCGAGGCCGAAAAGGCGCAGGTCGCTGCCGAAAGCCATCTGGTAGATGTACTGCACGATGAAGCTGTTCGCGGTGCCGGGTCCGCCGCCATTGGTCAGCACCCAGGCTTCGTCGAAGATCTGGACCGAGCGGATCATCAAGAGGATCAGCACGACGAGCAGGTTCGGCCCGAGAAGCGGAAGCGTGATCCGGAAAAGCGTGCGCCGGGGCGAGGCCGCGTCGATCGCGGCAGCCTCGTAGAGATCCTTCGGAATGGCCTGCAGGCCCGCCAGAAGGATCAGCGTATAAAAGCCCATGTGGAACCAGACCGAAACGACCACCACGAAGAAGCGCGACCAGCCGACGTCCAGCAGGAAGATTTCCGGCGGTACGCCGAGCATTTGCAGGAAGGCGTTGAGCAGGCCGTTGCGGTCCAGGAACCACTTCCAGATCAGGCCGATGACGACCGGCGACAGCAGGACGGGATAAAAGAACATGGCCCGGAAGAAACCGCGAGCGGCCATCGCCCGGTTGAGGATGAGAGCCGTCACCAATGCCACGAGCAGCGTCGCGGCAACGTTGAAGCCGACGAACCAGAGCGTGTTCCAGACCGCCGTCCAGAACAGGGATTCGCGGCAGCTACCCGGACGAAGGTAGTCCTCGCACTGCAGGAGCTGGCGGAAATTATCGAAGCCGACGAAAGGCCGCTCCGACACGAAAAGGCCGGTGCCGCCGGTAAAGGCGTAACCAACCGCAATCGCGATGGGCAGGAAGGTGAAGATGCCGAAAAGGATGAGGTTCGGCGCGAGGAATAGATAGGGCATCCGCTTCCTGCCCATCAGCCGCTCGAACCCGTTGATGGGCGCCTCGACGACGCCCATGACGAAGTCGAGGGCACGGCCGCCGAGATCTGTCGCCTTAGGCGTGCTCATGGACATCACTCCGTTGGCTAACGGATTGCGGCAGAGCCAAGCCGCTATCGGGATCGAAGACGTGCACCCGGCCGGATAGCGGCATGATCCGCAGAAGGTCGCCGGGCCGCGGCGCGAAATGGCCGGTCTGGTGGACGATGATCTGTTCGTCCCGCCCCTCGAGCGTCCCGTAGACATAGGTCTCGGTCCCAAGGCTCTCGTGATACTGGACGACGAACGGCAGTCCTTCGTCACCGACCGCGAAATGCGCGGGCCGTATGCCGACAAGCACGGCCTGACCTACTTTCGCTGCGGCGGGATCGATCGACGCGGAGAGCGGCGCGCCGTAGCCGGCGTCGATCGTCACCCCGGCTTCGCCGACCGCCGTCACCTCGCCCTTCAGCATGTTCATCCGCGGCGAGCCCAGGAAGCCCGCCACGAAGAGGTTCCTCGGGTTGTCGAAGAGTTCGAGCGGCGTTCCGACCTGTTCGATCCGGCCGGCATTGAGCACGACGATCTCGTCGGCCATGGTCATCGCCTCCACCTGGTCGTGGGTGACGTAGATCATCGTCGTTCTCAGCTGGCGATGCAGCCGGGTGATTTCCGCCCTTGTCTGCACGCGCAGCGCCGCGTCGAGGTTCGAGAGCGGCTCGTCGAAGAGGAAGATATCGGGATTGCGCACGATGGCACGTCCGATCGCGACACGTTGGCGCTGGCCGCCGGAAAGCTGCCGTGGCTTGCGATCCAGATAGGGTTCGATGGCCAGCATGCGGGCCGCCTCCCCGATCCGGGTCTCGATCTCGCTGCGCTTGAATTTCAGGTTCTCGAGCCCGAAGGCGAGGTTCTTGCGCACGCTCATATGGGGATAGAGCGCATAGGACTGGAAGACCATGGCGATCTTCCGTTCCGCCGGCGAAAGCTGGACGACGTCGCGCCCGCCGATCTCGATGCCGCCGGCGCTGATGTCCTCCAGCCCCGCGATGATCCTCAGAAGGGTCGACTTGCCGCAGCCGGACGGACCGACGAAAACGACGAACTTGCCGTTGTCGATCGTCAGGTCGATGCCGTGCAGAACGGTCAGCGCGCCGAACGCCTTGGTGACATTCGTAAGTTTCAGATTTCCCATTCCCTGCTCCCGTCAGGTTCAGTCACTTTATGGATGACGCTTTCGACGTTCCAGCCTTCCGGTATCGGTTGCGGCCTCTCGAAATCCGTCTCCTCGATCGTAATCCCCTCTATGCCGGCGGTGAAAAGCGCCGGCATGCCACCCGGGTAGTCGACAAGGCCGACCACCCGTCCGTCCGCGCCCTTCGTCCATGCATTCGCTCGGCCGGCAGCGTCCGCACTCGGTGCGATATCCGCGTTGGTCGGCCTCAGATCATAACGAAGTCCGGTGCCGAGCGGACCCTTCCGCTGCCGCAGTCGCAGCCGCGAAAGCCTGACGCCGTCGATTCCTGCGGCGGACGTCGAAACGAGCGCGATCGCCCCGTCCATCTGGCCGTGGAGGTCCTCGACGACGAGGTTTCGAACGACACCGGCCCGGCGGGTGGGGATGCGATCCACCACTGTCACCGTCAGCGCTTCGCCCGATCCCCAGAAGCCGTCGAGCGTCTCGTGGCAATCGACCTCTATCCGGGAGAAGCGGATATTGGTCATGTGTCCGCCGTCGCGCGAAAACAGCCCCAGTCCCCGGTTTGAATCCTGGATGCGGCAGTCCTCGAAGACGACGTCGGTGAAATCGCCGTAGGATTCCGTGCCGATCTTGAGCGCGCAGCTGTTGCTTTCGACCAGGCAGCGGCGCACGAGCACGTTTTCGCATTCTCCGATCGCCTGACCGTCCGCCCCAGTGCTGGTCTTCAGGCAGATGCCGTCATCGGCCGTCGATATGATGCAGTCCTCCACCACCGCATGCCGGCAGGCGTCGAGCACGAGGCCGTCGGTATTCGGCATGCGCCGATTGTTCGATACCTTCACACCGCCGACATAGACGTCGTCGCAATTGACCAGGTGCAGCGTCCACATCGGCGAATCGACGATTTCCAGCCGCTCGATCCGAACGCCGCGGCAGGATTCGAAGACCACCACCCGCGGGCGGAATTCCGCCGGGACAAAGGTGCCCATCGCCTCGTCATTGCCGGCGATGAAATGTTCGCCTCCCGCCTCGATCCGTCCAGGGCCGGTCACGGCTATGTCCGTCGCGTTTCTGGCGACGATCATGGCACGGTTCGACTTCTCGGCGACAACCGAAACCGATGTCTGCTCGTAAGCCCCGTAGTCGGGCGCCGGGCGCAGGATCGCGCCCATCGCCAGATGAAGCTCGACGCCGGATCGCAGCCTCAGGCCGCGCGTATTGTGGATGCCTTCGGCAAGTTCGACGCAGCCACCGCCGCGCGCTGCCACCTGGTCGATCGCCGCCTGAATGCGCGCCGTCTCATCCTCCTGCACGGGCTCGATGAGAAGGGACGGGAACCTGTTCATACGCCCTCCTCGCCCTCGAGCAGGACTTCCGTCAGAAGCAGCATCGTCAGCGCCTGCCCGTAAGGGGTCGGCAGGTTGGGGATCCGACGATAGAAATCCAGATCGTGCCCCATCGGCGTGCCATCCGAAACGCCCTGGACGACGCCCTCGTCGTCGACCTGTGAGAGCACGGCCGAAAGCGCGCGCTCCGCATGCACCCGGTTGGACGCATCGAGGATGCCCGCATCGATGCCGCGCAGGATACCATAGGCGATCCCGGCCGTCGCCGATGTTTCAAGGGGAGATGTCGGGTCGTCAAGCAGCGTATGGAACATGCCGTCGGGGCGCTGCAGTCGCTTCAGCGAGCGCACCTGGCTTGCAAGCACGTTCGACAGGAAACGCTTGTCCTTTTCCTCGAGGTCGGGAACGAGCTCGAACAGTTCGGGAATGGCAACCGTGATCCAGGCGTTGCCGCGCGCCCAGAAGGCCTTGGCGAAATTGTGCCGGCCGTTGAAGGTCCAGCCATGATACCAGAGGCCGGTGACCGGATCGGACAGATAGCGGGCATGCACCATGAACTGGTAGACGGCCTCGTCGATCCAGTCGCGACGCCCGCAGGCGACGCCCGCGCGTGCCAGAAACAGGCCGGCCATGAACAGCGTATCGTCCCAGAGCTCGCCGTCGTTCAGCCGTTCCTTGACGACGTGCTGAAAACCGCCGTCCTCGGTCTTCGGAAGCCGGTGGACAAGCCAGTCCGCCCAATCCTCCACAAGCGCGCGGAAATCCGGCCGGTCGACATGTTCGATAAGGATGGCGAGCGGCAGCATGGGTGCCGTGCTGTTGATCTGCCGCGGCGGCAGGCCCCGGCCGATTTGCCGGCCGTACCAGGCGACGAGATCGTCGATGGCGTTCCGGTCGCCGGCCGCAAGCGCACGGCGCAGGAAGCCGTAGAGGCCGACGCCGACTTCCCAGTCCCATTCGTCGAACTGGATACCGCCGTCCGCCTCGGCACCGGCAAGGCCTTCCTTGATGCCCTTGAGGCGGCTGAACGCAACCGCGACCTGATCGATCGTCTCCTGCAGGGCCGGTTTGTTGAGGGTCATCGAATCCATCGGTCGGAATGTCCTTTATGCATAGAATGGATGGGTACCGTTGCCGGCGGTCGCGCTGTCATAGATCAGGATCGGCACGGGCTGGTCGTGGATGAAGGGTCGAGGCTCTCCGCCGACGGTGAATTCGCCGGCATAAGCGAGCACCAGTGTTTCGCGATCCGGCGGCGTAAGGCTCAGCGCCTTGCTGTCGGTGTCGAACAAGACGGAGGTGGCGCGGATACGTTCGACGAAATGACGGAAAGCGGCTTCGTCGCCCGCGCCCACCACCGCCGCCCAACCGGTGAGGGCACCCTCGGAGCGCACCTCGCGTCCGGCGGTCGCTCCGTCGGTCACGAGTTCAAGTCCGTTCGTGGCGTAAAGTGCCGCAAAGCCCCGGCCCGAGCGGGTGAGGAGCCAGTTTCCGTCCAAAACGACCTCATCGAGGCCGTCGCGACCGAGATAGGCGTGGGTCCAGGCATGGCGCGTTCCTTCGGTGTCGGCGATCAGCAGGGCGACGTCGCGATATTGCATGACCCGCGGCAGAACGCCGTTGCCGGCCCAATAGGACGGGCGCTGCGTGCCCCAGGGATCGTCTTCGCCGGGATGGTTGACCCAGAGCCTCGCCATCGGGTGGCCGGCAAGCCGAATGTCGAGCACGTGCTGCTGGTGGCCCCGCCGGCCCGTCTTGTGATCGACCACGGTCGAGAGCTGCGAGGCTTCCGTCTTGAAGAGCACGAGCCTGCCGCTTTCGAGCCCCTGCGCGTAACGCGCTTCTATCGAGCGTCCGGCTGCCAACTGGGCAAACTCCGGCAGGTCGGCCGGCGGCGCATAGGAACCGGCGCAGAACATCGGCAGGGACGCGACGCCGCCGTTCAGCCAGCCGCTGCCGAACGCCACGCGGGCGAATGGCGCCAGTTCCGTCAGAGGCCCGGCCCGCAACTCCTTGTCGTAGGCGCGTCCCTGCGAGCCGGCGGGAACGCCCGCCAGAGTGTGCAGCGCGATCATCGCGAAGATCAGATCCAGCTGATGGCGAGCGCGCGGGGCGATATCGTCTCCGCCCCAGCGTTCGAGGGCGAGCAGACCGATGAAATCCACCGGATAATAGGCTGCGGAATTCCATTCGGCGAGGCCGTGCGCCTCGACGCTGTCGAACCAGCGGCGAAGCCGGCCTTCCGCCAGCCGCGCCTGCTCGCGGCCCGTCCTGCCGGAAGCGGAGAACACCGTATCCGGCATCAACCTGCCGGCGATCAGCTGGCTCGTGTGGAAGCACAGGACATGGTTCTCGCTCCAGAACCACATGACGTCGTTGCCGGGCTCGTCCACCCAGTAGCGGTAGCGGGCGACGGAGGCGCGGATGCTCTCCGCCGTCTCCCGTGACAGGACATGCTCATATTCGCCGAGAAGCCAGAGGAGCGGCACCATCACGAAATCCGAGCAATCCTCCCGCCGGTCGATGATCTCGAGCGTGGCGGCGATGATCCTGTCCGTCGCCTCGCGGTCGATCTCGCCGGTTGCAGCCATGGCAAGCACGCGGCCGATCCGCTCGGCGCCGAAACGGGCGCTGAAGATCAGCGCCTCACGCTTGCGCTCAGCAAGGGTGGCGGCGGCTTGCGGCAGAACGAGGCCGCTCATGAAGGCGGCGTCGATATGGCGGGCGACGGCCGCAGCGCCCGAACCGATCTTCAGCCTGATGCCATGATATCCGTCCGGCAGGCCTTTGATTGCGGGAGCGACAAGCCGTGTCTCGCCGGCACTCAGCATCAGGTCCGCCGTCGCCAGCACGGCCCGGTCATGACCATGGCTGTAGACCTCGATGCCGACGGGCAGATCGGCCCCCGGCGGGGTGTCGAAGAGGATTTCCAGCGGGCGATCGACGAAAACGTCGACGGCGGGCCGGATGGCACGCGCGAGGAGCTCGAGCCGCCGAACCTCCTGCCGGTCCAGTGCGGTCGGCAGGGCGATGTCCAGCGGTTGGGTATCGGCCAGTTCCAGCTCGAAGAACCAGATCGTGTCGCGCTCCGCCAGGTCTTCGGTCAGCACAAGGACGTCGTTGTCGCCGGCCTTCAGCGCCAGGACGATCCCCGTTTCGCTCTCGACATTGCGACGGAAGGGCTCGAACCGCACCTGTTCCTCGCCGTTGACCCAGATCCGCACGCCGCCGCAGGTTCTCAGCCGCATCGGGACGTGGCGGGCAGCCTCGGCGCGGAAACTGCCGCGCAGCCAGCGGCCGACATGGGTGGGCACGTGCCAGAAGCCGGTGAACTCGACGCGGCGGTTCGGCCCCGGCAGGTTCAGGGAGGCCGGCTTCCAGTCGCGCTCGGCACGGATTTCCCGTCCGATCATCTGTGCCTGGAAGGCCTTCCTGCAAGGCAAGTCGCCGACATCCACGAAGCCGTTGATGAAGCGGTAATTGACGCGATCTTCCGCCGGCGCCGGTTCACCTGGGAAATACGTCTGGCGCAAATCCGAGACGACCCACGCGGTGAAGGTTTCGCCCGGGGCGACATGATAGCTGGCACCGCCGGAACGGCCTGCGGCTGCAGGTGAGTGCTCCATGACTGCCTCCCTCAGATCATGAAAATATTTTCATAAATTTAAACTCGAACGTCAGCTTTGTGAGCAGTTTCGAATTTTAGGGCGACAAGACAGCTTGACGTTTGGATTGTCAAGCTTCAAAAAGGAGAAATTCGAAGGAAAACCCGAGAGGAAACCTTCCGAATTGTGAAAATATTTTCATTGGGAGGATGAAAAATGCAGAGACTTCTATCAGGGATAAGTGCGTTCGTATTCTCGGCCTTCGCTCTTTCGGGCGCGGCCATGGCGGACGCCAAGACCATTACTTTCCTGTTCACCGACGACGACCAGGGTTATGTCGAGCGCATGGCCGCCTTGAGCAAGGAATTCGAGGCGTCACATCCCGACGTCAAGATCAATTTCGTATCGTCCGGCTATGACGCGGTGGTCAAGCAGCTGCCGGTCCAGCTGGCGGCAGGCAAGGGTCCGGATCTCGCCAAGATCACCGATTGGCAGCTCGCGCCCTATTATCTCGACATGCGGTCCCACATGAAGGACCCGGACGCCTTCGCCAAGCTCCACGGGGACAGCCTCAACCAGCTCCGCCTGCCGAATATCAACGACCCGAAGTCGATCAACGGCTACGTCGCGTCCCAGACGCTGAACCTGCCGTTCGTCAACAAGACCTTGTTCGAGCAGGCCGGCGAGCCACTGCCCGGCCCCAAGGCCACGCTCAAGGAGATCGTCGAAGCTTCCGCCCGCGTCGCGAAGGCGACGGGCGCGCAGATCCCCTTCACCATGGACCGGTCGGGCCACCGTTTTTCAGGCGGCGCCTATTCCTACGGCTCGGTCTATGTGAAGGACGGCAAGTTCAATTTCCCGGATGCAGGTGCGCGCAAATATATCGCCGACCTCTATTCCTGGACCCAGAACGGCAGCTTTCCCAAGGAAATGTGGGGGGCAGCCGGCGGCTCGCAGTACAAGAACATGGGCGATGAATTCGTCAACGGCAATGTCGTCACCTACCTCGCCGGCAACTGGATGGTGAACCCCTTCCAGAAGAAGATCGGCAACGCCTTCCAGTGGACGGCCATCAACGCACCCTGCGGCGATGCCGGTTGCTATGCGATGCCGGGTGCGACCGCGATCGTCGGCTTCAAGCGCACCGAACATCCCGAAGCGGTAGCGCAGTTCATCGAGTTTCTCGGCTCCGAGAAGGTGCAGCGCGAAATCGCCGAGACCTATGTCATCCTGACGGGAGCGGACATCAAGAACCCGCAATACAAGATCTCCAGCGACGACGCCAAGGCATCCATGGCGGTCTTTCTGGACAACAAGAAGAACGTTCCGCAGGCGGCGCGCGATTTCGAACGCATGAAGGGCGGGACGGCGATCTACCAGCAGATCGTCCAGCGCATGAGCCAGCTCATCGTTGGCGAATTGAGCCTGGAGGAAACCTACAAGAACCTCGAGGCTGACGCCGGCAAGATCAACGAGGCGCTGGCGGTCAAGTGACGATCCGGCATGCCGGGTGGCGACGCAACCCGGCATGCCATACCGAGACCTAGGCTAAAAAGCGCATCTGGCTCAGGGGGCTCGGCTGCCTCTTTCAGACTGAACGACTAGAGGCCCGCCCGGGCATCAATGTCCATATTCGTCTGCGGGCTCACTCGTTGGAAACGAACGACAGTACTGACCTGCGAACGGCTGTTGACGCGGCACGCGCGATATCGACCAGCGCCGTTCGAACGCTGCGGATGCTGCGTCGCGAGCAAAACGCGAAGCTGCATTGGCCATGTAGCAGCTGGTGCCCTGGGTCGGGAGCGAAGACGACCTACGCAAAATCGCAACGCCTTCGAACGATGAACTGCAGGAGGTCGCCGATGAGCTCGCCGAACTGGCCTCAGCAGTAGAGCAAGCGACGTCACTGGCCCGCCGCCTTGGCGACGAGGCCGCATTGCGTGCCATTGAGATCGAAGGCCTTAGAGTCCGCCCGAGAATTCACGAGCGGCGTGCGATCCGTCTGACGAGGGTGATGATGGATGCGGCCGCTTCAGGCAGCCCGCGAAGCATTTGCCCATATCGAAATTGATCTGGAGCGCTGGGAACGCAAATCGACTCTCGATGATCTCGACTGGCGCAAGCCGTTCTCGCCGTCAGACCTGGTGGTATCGTTGTCTCACAACAGAAGGTGCGTTCGTCCGCCTTTCGGCGGAATCGGTGGGACTTTCCGCCAGATAGCCGCCGTCAAATGCCTGCCTGCGTTGCGGAAATTACGATACCCGGAGGTGTACCACACGCGACACCCTGAGCTCATGGACCCTGAATTCGCGTTCTCCTTCGAATATAAAAACTTCCCGATCGGGGTGAATCTACATTTCCAAGGGCAACACTTCCCGATCGGTAAGGATGGCATTGAAACTCAGGAAATCTTCCTGTACGGTAAGCCGATACAGGAGATGCTCGATGTTCAGATCCGCACGCGATTTCGGCGCTGCCGTCAGGGAAAAACGCAAAGGTCTCGGCTGGACCCAGACCGAGCTTGCCACCCGTTCCGGTACAGGCGAACGTTTCATCGTCGAGCTCGAATCCGGCAAGCCTAGCTGCCAGCTCGAAAAGGCGCTGATCGTCGCACGCACGGTCGGTATCGAGATCGGCGACTTGAAGACAGCCCAACCCTCGTTGACCGCCATGGAAGATGACCTCGGCTTCCTGCCGACTTTCGGTGATGGCCGATGACAACCATCTTCTACGAAACCTTCCGCGTTGGCGAGATGACTTTCGAAGGCGAATGGCGTCTCGACTACGATCCATCCTGGGAAGCGCGCCGCTCGGCCTTCCCAATCTCGCTGACAATGCCGCTGCGATCAGGAACGGTCGATGCAGACAGGCTGCTGCCATGGCTCGCCAACCTGCTTCCGGAAACCCATCTCGCCGAGATAGGCCAGCGGCTGAAAGTCTCACCTCAGGACATCGTGGGCCTGCTCGGCCACATCGGCCGAGACACGGCGGGAGCGCTCTCGATCGGCGAACCACGAAAGGCAGGCGTCAACCTCCAGCCCATTCCGGACGAGGCAAAACTGGAGCGCATTCTCAACGAACTTCCCGCCAAACCCTTCCTGGTCGGTGAGCGAGGGGTTTCCATGTCGCTGGCAGGCGTGCAGGAAAAGCTACCCGTCTTCGTTGATGAGAATGGCGCTATCTCGATCCCGGTCGATGGCACGCCATCGACCCATATCATCAAGCCAGACACCAACCGTCTGGCTGGAAGCGTCGAGAACGAAGCCTTCTGCCTGGCCCTTGCACGGGCCTGCGGACTGCAAGCGGCCGAAGCTACGATCGGCATAGCCGGCAAACGACGCTATTTGCTGGTGAAGCGCTATGACCGTTTTACGGATCCACAAGGTGAGATCCGCAGGCTTCACCAGGAAGACCTTTGCCAGCTAACGGGTCATTTTCCATCGCAGAAATACGAGCGATCCCAGACGGGCCGCGGCGTGACATTGAAGATGATGTTCGACGCCGTCAGCGATCTTGTTTCCCCCGGCGAGCGCCTGACGCTTCTCGACGCAGTGATTTTCAACGTACTGATCTGCAATTCGGATTCCCATGCAAAGAACTACTCCATCCTGATCGGTGCCGGCGGATCTGCGAAGCTGGCGCCGCTCTACGATTTGATGTGTGCGGCGGTCTACCGGCAGGTTGATCAGAGCCTGCCTCAAGGCATCGCCGGGCGTTTCATCGGGCCTGACTTGAGGCGAGCAGATTGGCAGGCATTCGCTGAGGAGGTCGGGTTGAGCGGTGCATCGACTATCAGGCGTGTCCAGGAGCTTGCGGCGGTAATTGATGGCTTCTGCGAAGATGTCGCGAAGCAGATCGTCGACACCGCTGGCGATCCGACGAGATTGCTGGAGCGCATCACCCATAATATTCAGAAGCGATGCAGGCGAATTCAGGGGCAGATTCGAGCCTGAAACGAGCTCGAAACAGAGCATCTCGGGATATCTGCGGGCAAGCACGAAGCACCATACCCAACGGAAAAGTCTTTGTCGGCTCGGCAAGTGGTTTCCG
Source organism: Neorhizobium tomejilense (assembly GCA_002968845.1). Taxonomy (GTDB): domain Bacteria; phylum Pseudomonadota; class Alphaproteobacteria; order Rhizobiales; family Rhizobiaceae; genus Neorhizobium; species Neorhizobium tomejilense. Next base: position 395,199 of record PVBG01000004.1, read on the forward strand.
TTTTACCGCTGCCCTCTCGCAGGGACCCGCCAAAGAAGGCGCTCCCTCCCACCAGCCGCCCTCAGGCCCGCTCACCCGGCTGCGGCGCCGACGGTGGTCATTGCGACAACCAGCAAGGCGATGATGATCAGCAGCCAACGCGCCTGATACACGCTCTCTTCCATCTGAACCTCCTTTTTCGAGACGCCTTGAACCCGCAATTGCGGTCCAAGTTCCGCGTTCGCGACCTCTTCCCCCTCGCTCGGGACCTTGGTCGGTGTCGCCCATGGCCCAAGGTCCCAGCCTGGATGGGACTGAAGCCTGAGGCCGGGAACACGCGCCGTCGAAAGCGAGTTTTCTCCACAGCTTCGGAAACGCTGTTCGCGGTCGGAAGCATGTGGAAACTCAAGGAGATAAGACATGAACATCGTTACACGCGCGGCCTTTGCCGCGGCGCTTCTCGCGGGCACTACACTGTCAGCCTTCGCCCAGACCAGCAGCACGGTCGGCACCGGAGGAACCAGTGCCGGCGGCGGCACGTCCAGCAGCACGGTCGGGACGGGCGGCAGTTCTGCCGGAACCAATTGCGCGCCCGGCACCACCAACTGCGGCACCGGTTCCGCCTCGACCCTGGGCACTGGCGGTTCTTCTGCCGGCGGCGGCCAGTCGAGCAGTTCGGTTGGCACCGGCGGTTCGGCGGCAGGCTCGGGCAGCGGCTCCGGCTCGGCATCGACACTCGGCACCGGTGGCACCTCGGCAGGTGATGGCCAGTCCAGCAGCTCCGTTGGCACCGGCGGTTCCGCGGCAGGTTCCGGCAGTGGCTCGGGCTCCGCTTCGACGCTCGGCACCGGCGGCACCTCGGCCAAGGACGGGATGTCGACCAGCTCGGTCGGAACCGGCGGCAGCTCGGCTGGCGCGGCTGGCCTTGAAAACGGACAGGGCAAGAAGGCATGTCCTCCGGGCCAGGCCAAGAAAGACGGCGCTTCCTGCTAGTCCCATCCATCGGACGGGGGCGGATAGCTCCGCCTTCGTCCTATCAATAGGAGAGCCGAAATGACCTCGGCATCATTCGCATACAAGGGCACATTCGCACTGCCGCTGATCCTGGCGACCATTACCGCGATCTCTGCCTTTGCCACCGAAACCATCAAGCTTGACGACGGCACCACCTGCACCGTCATCGAAAGCACGGGCTCAACCGGCAACGGAACGTCGACATCGGTGACCGCAGGCGGCGGCAGCGTGTCGTCCTCAACGACAATCGACGGCAAGACAACGACGATGCATTCGGGCGGTGGCTCGGCTTCGTCGAGCGCCGGCTCCTCCGTCACAACCGGCACGGCCGGCAATCAGGCATTTTCGACGGCAAGCGTCACCAAGCCTGATGGAACAGTGATCACACGCCGGTCGGACGGCACTTGCGACGTCACCAAGCCTCAGAAATGAAGGAGATAGACATGTCGAAGAAAATATCATTGGCGTGCCTGGCGCTTATGGCCTCGGTCGCCACCACCCCCGTGCTTGCACAGGACTGCAACTCGGCCGGCACGGTTGGCTCCGCCGGCAGCGCCGCCGCAGGCGGCACATCGGCAAGTACGCTCGGCACCGCGGGAGCCTGTCAGACCGACGACGGCACGACGGCCTCGATCGGCTCTGGAGGCAGCGCGGCGACGGCCGGTGGCAAAGCCCGGAGCCAGACCAAGGTCAACGAGAACCCGAACCAGCTGAAGGCGCAGTCGAAGGCGCAGGCCATGGACCAGGGCACATTCAGCAAATCGCAGACGAAAACGCGGGTCAAGGATGATGAGCTGCAAAGCAAGACGCGCAGCATGTCCCACGTCCCGGGGCAGAAGCCGGTCAAAAGCACCACCGACAGCAACGTGGTTCTGCCGCCGCAGTGACCGGAAACCGACGAACCGGCTCCCACAAAAGAGCGGGAGCCGGAGCCTTCGACAGCAAGCGGATGATCCCCAGGTGTTTTAGTCCGCCGGCGCTTACGAATTCTGCCGTTCAGTTCGCTGATTGGAACTGAATGCCGGCTTGGGGCTTTAATGCCGCGCAGACTTCGGAGGATGAAGATGGACGAAAATACTTTTGAGCAACTCGGCACCATGAGCCAACAGCTGCACAAGCGCGCTCTCGCGCTGTCCCACCAGGGGAAGGACGCTGACCTCGCAATGCTGATGTCGGCACAGGCCGTGACGATGGAAGCGGTCAAATCCCTCGGGGAAGCCCTGAACAGGATCAATGGGCCGCTTGGGCTTGGGGCGGCGGGAGACTAGGCGGCGCGTTTCCCGTTCGTGCAATCCCTTTTCAGGGCCATGACAATGCCGGCCGGAACTTTCCAACGCGACGGCAGGTTGAGCTTTCAGGAGGAGACCGAGATGCACCGCAAACCCGACCACCAACATGAACTGGCATTTTACATCGGACTGAACGCGGCGCTCGGCTTCCTGATCGTCGCCAGCGTCTTGCTCGCGGCAGCGGCCTGAAGACCAGCTTGATCCGCGACCGCTCTTGGAGAGCCGTGACGACCTCCCAGCATCGGGCCGGAATCGGGCGAGGAACTATTCCCCAGTCAGCCTGTTGGAGCCTCCATGAACGACACGTCCAGAAAAGCCGGCAACAACATGATGAAATTTGTCACCGCCATTCTCGCGGCCGCACTTGTCATCGGTGCAGTCTACTTCTTTTTCCTGACCCCCGGCGAGCCCACCGGCCCTCAAACACCGCCGTCCCCGCACGCCATCGACCAGACGAAGTGATCGACGATGAAGCCAAGCGAAACGCCAAGAAGCGAAACACCGACGGGATTATCGCCATCGGCGGATCCCGAACCCCAGAAGAAGCGGAAAGTCATCGCCGGCCGCGGCTTGGTGGTGTTTATCGCCGGCGTCGCGGTCGCAGCCTTCTGCCTTTACGCATTCATCGCGCTGTATGGGATCTATGCCGGCACCTGACGCTACGCCTTCCTCCCTGACGCGGGGAAGATAAGGCGCAGGCCGTTCAAATTGCCGCGCTGCGGGTTTCAGATCGGTAACCACTCCGCCAGCTAAGCCCACGCGCATTCTTACCATATGATAATTGTGACCAAAATTCGCATCAGAACGATACGCCGAGGAAACCCGAAAAATGCCCGACCGGATTCCGGGATATGCACGCGTGCCCGCCACAGTGCATTGCTGGTCAGACGACGTTCCCAGCCGGACCTTCGTCTCGCTGGAAAAGGCCTTGGCCTATTGCAGAAAGAATATCCGCGAGCTTCCGGCAATCGAACTCTTCGTTCATTGCGGCCAAATCCCCGAGCCGATCATCAGCGGTGACGAGCTCGCAGCTCTGATAAAGGCAAAACGGCGCAACCTGATCTGACGGAGCCTGTTTCAGCTCGGCCGCTGCCCTAATCTGCGACGCGGGCGACGATGTGCCTTTGGCAGGATGTCAGCTTGCGACATCAAAGGTGACTGGCGTTATCTTGTTAAAACCAGCAGGAACGGTTATTCGCCATGGCAGACTTGAACCAGGACCTGCCATGCTCACGCTGAAATCCACCTTGACCGCGCTGTTGATCGCGACTGCATCCAGCTTCACTGTTTCCTCGGCATTCGCATCGACGAAATATCCCCTGACCATCGAAAACTGCGGCGCCCAGGTCAGTTTCCAGAAGGCGCCCGAGCGGGCAATCGGGCTTGGCCAGAACAGCGCGGAAATCCTGCTGCTGCTCGGCCTCCAGGACAAGATGGCCGGCACCGCCTTCTGGCCGAGCAAGGTTTTGCCGCAGCTTGCCGAAGCCAATGCCAAGGTCAAGCTTCTGAGCGTCGAATTCCCGACCTTCGAATCGATCCTGGCGGAGAACCCGGATTTCGTGGCCGCCGCTTTGCCAAGCCTGGTCGGCCCGAGCAGCAAGGTCGCCAAACGGGAGGACTTCGACAAGGTCGGCGTCCCGACCTATCTCTCGCCCAGCACCTGCCTCAGCACCAAGGAGGTCAAGGACCAGTACGGCAGCCGCGCGCAACTCTGGAGCATGGATCTGCTCTACAAGGAAATCGACGAACTGTCGCAGATCTTCGATGTTGGCGATCGCGGCCAGGCATTGATCGCCGATTTCAAGGCGCGCGAAGCCAAACTCCGCTCCAGCGTTTCGAAGGACGGCAAAAGCCTCTCCTACGTCTTCTGGTTCTCCAGCCCCAGCCCGTCGGCTGATGCTTATCTCGGCGGCAAGAACGCAGCGTCCGGCTTCATCGCCGATGTCCTGGGCGGCCGCAATGCCGTCACCGCCGAAGCCGAATGGCCGACGCTCGGCTGGGAAAGCATCATCGCTGCCAATCCGGACGTGATCGTCGTCGCCAATCTGGACCGTAACCGCTGGGAACTCGACAAGCCGGAAGCAAAGATCAGGTTCCTGACCACCGATCCGGCCGTCAGCCAGATCACCGCCGTGAAGAACAAGGCAATGGTGGTGATGGACGGTCAGGCCATGAACCCGACCGTGCGGACGATCTATGGCGCCGAACAAGTGGCCGAACAGTTGAAGGCCCTCGGTCTTCTGAAGTGACGGAAAAGCGCCGCTCCCTTCACCAGCTTTTCGCCTTCGCAGCCGTGCTGGTGGCTTCGCTTGCAGCCATCGGTCTCGTCGTCGGCATAAGCGTCGGGATCGGCGATCTGCCGATCCCGCTCGCGACGACCTTTTCTGCGGTCACCAATCGGCTGGGATGGACGACGGTGGGGCTCAACCGTATCCATGAGACGGTCATCTGGGACTATCGTCTCAGCCGGGCGCTGGTCGCGGCCTTTTGCGGTGCGGGCCTCGCCCTGTCGGGAGCGATCATGCAGTCGCTGCTGCGCAACCCGCTGGCCGAGCCCTATGTTCTCGGCATTTCGGCCGGCGCGTCTACCGGAGCCGTCGCGATCGTCATCCTCGGTGTTGGCGCAGGCGCGGTCTCATTGTCGGCCGGGGCTTTTGCCGGCGCCTTCGCGGCCTTCTTCTTCGTGGCGCTGCTATCCAACGGCACGCGCGGCGGTGCGGACCGCACCATTCTTGCCGGTGTCGCCGCTTCGCAGCTCTTCAATGCCTCGACCTCCTACATCGTCACGACGTCGGGCAATGCCCAGCAGGCGCGCGACGTGATGTTCTGGCTGCTTGGCAGCTTCGGCGGCGTGCGCTGGCCGGAACTGACGCTGGTCTCAATCATCGTCGGCATCGCGCTGGTGGCCTGCCTGCTTTATGCCCGCGTGCTCGATGCGTTCGCCTTCGGCGATGAAGCGGCGGCGTCGCTCGGTGTCAATGTCGCGCGAGCACGCATCGTGCTTTTCGCCCTGACGGCGATGATGACCGCGACGATCGTCAGCATGGTCGGCTCGATCGGCTTCGTCGGCCTCGTCGTACCGCATGTGGCGCGGTTTGCCGTCGGGCCACTGCATGTCCGCTTGCTTCCGGCCTGCGCCGTCATCGGCGCCGTTTTCATGGTGGTAGCGGACATCGCGTCACGCACCCTCATCCCGCAGCAGGTCCTGCCGATCGGCGTCGTCACCGCGCTGGTCGGCGTGCCGTTCTTTTCGATTATCCTCTACCGGTTTCAACGCGCGTCATGAGCATCAAGACCGAGAACCTCACCTGGAAAATTGGCCGGAAGACGGTGCTCGATGGCGTTTCGTTCGCGGCACAGCCGGGTAAGACGCTCGGCCTGCTGGGACCGAACGGTTCGGGTAAGACCTCGCTCCTGCGCCTACTCGCGGGTTTGAAACTGCCGCATTCAGGCTCCATCATGCTTGAAGGCAAGGATCTCAAGACGATCGGGCGGCGTTCGATCGCAAAGCGGGTCGCCTTCGTTGAACAGCACGCCACGACCAATGCCAATCTGAGGGTCGTCGACGTGGTGAAGCTCGGGCGGTTTCCGCACCGGTCGATATTTTCCGGCTGGTCGCTCACCGACGACGAAGCGGTCGAGACCGCTCTTCTACGCGCCGGCATGGCCCACAAGCGCAACGACCGCTGGCAGTCCCTTTCCGGCGGCGAAAAGCAGCGGACCCATATCGCCAGGGCGCTGGCGCAATCGCCGAAGGAACTCATCCTCGACGAACCGACCAACCATCTGGATATCCAGCATCAGATCGGCCTGATGCGGCTGGTTTCCGGCCTGCCGATGACGAGCATCATTGCGCTTCACGATCTCAATCATGCAGCGATGTTCTGCGATGAGCTGATCGTCCTGCAGGATGGCAGGATCGTCGCCGGCGGGGCACCGGAAGAGGTGCTGACCGAAGCTCTGCTAAGGGACGTATTTTCCGTCGAAGCACGGGTAGAAGCCTCGCCGCACCATTCACGACCCCATATCCACTACCTCGTCTGATAACTCCGACGACGACGGAGTTTCGACTGTACCGTCCGGACCATGAGAGCCGGAGGCCGTTGCGCGAACACCGGCTGGAACAAACAAACCCTTGTCATTGTTCCTTGGTCACCCGGAACCGGAGGGCCCGACATGAAACCTCTTCTCATCACGGCAGCGGCCGTTCTTTCGCTGTCGGCCACCCTGACACTCGCACAGGAAACGCCTAACGCGCCTCCCAGCACCCCGCCACAGGCTGAGCGGGATCGCGCCCCGAACACATCGCCGCCCGGTCCTCAGGAACCGGCCGCGGACCGTGACGGAGACGAGTGGCGGATGCCGCCGATGGCGGACCGTCGACCGCCACGGGAGCGCGGCGCGCGTTTCCGTATCGAGAACGGGCGGACCACGATCGACCTGCGCTGCGCCGACGGCGAACCCACAAAGGATTGCGCGGATCTTCTTCTGCAGGTGCTCGACCGGCTGGAGCGAGGAACGTCTTCGGACGATTCCGACTCTCGCGACGACGGCCGGGACCGCTCACGTTATCGCTGAGGCCGGCCGGTTGAGACCCGAAGGAAACCCTCCGTCAAATGTACATAAGCTGAAGCGCAGATGAATGCGGACTTCAGCAACGGTTCAAGGATCGCGCCGCAATCTGTCAGCGTGTGCACTCTGGAGGAAACCGATGCGCAGGATAGTCTTAGCGGCCAGTTTGATCGCAGCTTGTCTTTTTGGAGGCGCGGCAAATGCCATGCCGATCGGAACCATTGCCGTCCCGGCAAAACCAACCGCCGAAAAGGTCGATTGGGCTTGCGGTCGCGGTTACCACCTGAACCGGTGGGGCGATTGCCGCCCCAACCGCTGGCGGCCGCCGCCGCCCCGCTACAGCCATCGGTGGGATCGTCGGGATCGATGGGACCACCGAGGACCGCCTCGCTGGGAATGGCGAGGTCATCGCGACTGGCGCGATCACCGGGATTGGCGTTGATACAGGAAAGCCCTTCTGCTCTGCAGAGGGGCTTTCTCGATGCCGGATTCTGACGGCAGGGGTTGAATTTTAGCCACTTCTAACGAACATTTTCCAGCTGGGAGCGTTCTATTGTTAGGAGGAAGCGTCATGAAGAAGGATACCAATCGGCAGGTCAGAATTCCTGGGCCACGCGAGCACGACGTCGCCGAACACTGCCGTAAAAACGGAATGCGGCTGGAAGACGAAAAGAAGATGTTAAGGCTGCTGGGAAAACACGCGCCGGTGCACGAAATCCACTCGAACTCTCCGCCACGACCGCCGCGGTTCCGCTAGGCGACAATCAACGCCGGCAAGCGCTACAGCCCCATTCCCGCCGGTCGTGTCCGATGCACGCCTTTGGGAACGAAGGCGAAATTTTCAGCCAGGCCCAATAGGTCCGCGGCAAGATGCAGGGTCGAAAGCCACATTTCCGTGCCCTGCAGACTCCCTGTCTGACCTTCGGCGAAGGCAAAGCCCCTTTTTGCCTGCCACCGGTCCGGCGAACGCAGAATAATGTCCTCAGCCACTGCTTCCGCCTGGCCGCGCATGAAATCCGTCTGCTTGAGGCACAACCAAAGCGGATGAATCGTATCGAGCAGATTGCAGGCCGTGTAGGTTGGGCCGGAAAAACCGCGGTTGTTTCGATAGTGCGACATGACGGAATTGATCGCAGCTTCAGGGAAAGGAACCGGGATGCCGAACTGGGCATGGGCTCCGCGTGTGAGGCGATAAAAGCCGTTTACCGGTTGCAGCAACCCTTGTTCCGCGGTCGGCTTCCCCCACAGTCCGGTCGAACGATCGATATGGGTCGAGAGCCAGCCAAAGAGGATTTCCTTCCCCCTGCCGCTCCTGAAATATCGGGCGTTGAAATAAAGCGCGGTGGCGATAGCGTCCACCCGGTCGCCGCACCACCATGCACGGGTGCTCCAGGGCAACGCCTCCAGCCAATCACAAAGCCCAACGGCGTCCATCTCGACGCCCGAGATCGGGTGAGACGGATGCGCGCCGAGTATCTCAAGCGCATAACCGACCGCCAGCACGTTATAGAGAGCCAGCGAATCGTCGCGGATGTTCTTTGCGGAATCAGGTGACCGAAACGGATCGGGAAAAAAGCCGCTCGCGGGGTCCTGAAGCGCCTGCAGACGATCGACGATCGCCTTTGCCTCATTCCCGGAAGGCTGCTCTCCAAAACCGGCGGCGATCTCGATCGCATCGCATTCATGCCTGACGCTCATGCGCGCCATGCCATCGGCATCCGCCGACAGATAGCCGTCGGGCGTCAGATGCCGTTCCCGCACATCCCGCCACTCGGCTTCCGCCACTTTGCTGATCCGCAGCAACGCCTGCTCGACCTCGGCCCGGCGCGATTTTCCCGCAGTTGCCGTTTCCCCGCGACGGCGCACGACTTTGGCCGGCACGCCCGCCGCGATCGCCAGATCCGGAATGTCCTTGGTGACAACAGCCCCGGCCGCGATAACCGCACCCCTCCCGATCGTCACGCCATCCAGAATGACCGCATTGGCACCGATCCAGACATCATCGCCGATCGTAATGCCGAGCGTCTCGTGAGGCTGATCGTTGATCGGTATGTGCGGATCGTCGAAGCCATGATTGAAACCGACGATCGACACCAGTGAAGCAATACGCACTCCGCTTCCGCACCGGACCTTTCCGGAGATGCATGCGTAGGGGTTGACCGAACAATTGGCGCCGATTTCCACATCTCCCCGCACGAGCGCGTGCCCGGCAATCCAGGAACGCTCGCCGAGGATCAGGGATGAGGTGAAAATGCGGGCGTCGCTTGCGATATAAGCGCTGTCTGCGATTTGTGCCCCGGCGGACCGCGCCAGTTTTTCCTTCAGCCTCCTTTGGGGATCGCTTTGAATATCCGCAGGCCTGCGCTCCCAGGTGAGGAATTGCAGCCTGGCTTCCCGATCCAACTCGGATTCGGAAACGTCTGGATCTGTCCGCATCTCGTCACTCGTCTTGCGCGCCGGCTTCCATGCTCGGGAAAAATGCCGGGCCGGGGATCGGAATTCGGGGGGTCGATGTCATCATACCAATTTTTGATATTCGGCAAATTGACGAGATACAGCAGACGAATTTAACCGTCCAGCTTTTGTTTTCGGCCTCCGCCGGCACTGATCAATGCCTCTCAGGGCAAATGGAATTCACTCCCGCATTGATATGGGCCTGAATTTGTCATACACGTGTGATGAATACGGCGCGGACGCGTCGCGTCGTTGCAGCGGGGATTGAGCGTGACAACCCAGACCAAGGAGCGGAACAAGGGACCGGGATCGCTGGTGTCACGGGTCGGGGAAAGTCTTCGGACGGCAATCGCCAGCGGCCAATACTCGCCCGGCGACAAACTCCCAAGCGAAGTCGAACTGACGGAAACCCACGGCGTAAGCCGTACGGTGGTCCGGGAAGCGGTCGCGGCGCTCAGATCGGACGGGCTTGTCGAAGTGCGGCAGGGCGCGGGAATTTATGTGCTCAGCCAGGAGACTTCAGCTCCTTCCGGCCGGAAAATCGACCGGGCGCGCGTATCGTCCGATCTGGAGGTGCTCGAGGTGCGGGCTCCGCTTGAGATAGAAGCTGCCGGTCTGGCGGCGATGCGCCGATCGCCGGCGCAGGAAGAGGCTATCTTCGATTGTCATCGGCATATTCTGCAATGCATCGAGCAGAACGAATCGATCCGTGAGGCGGATCTTGCGCTGCATTTCGCCATCGCCGACGCCACGAACAATCCGCTGTTCCGGCAGCATCTGGAATTTCACGGCACTGCGGCCATTCCGCAATCGAGGGCGACGCCCGGCGAACGGTCCGGTGAACAGACCGCCTACCGCCGCATGATCCACACGGAACATGAAGCGATCGTCGTTGCGATCTCGGATCGCAACGAGGAAGCGGCGCGCAATGCCATGCGCGACCACCTGAGAGGGAGCCAGATCCGCTACCGGGATGTACTGAGGGATTTCAAGGCGTTTTCAAGCTGATGCCGCAGTAAATCAGCCGCATGGCCGACCTGGCTCTTGGGGCCTAATCCGCTGCGAAACAGCACCGAAGGTTGACCCCGTTTGAAAAGACGGTAAGAGCCTGACTTTACTTGCAAATTCGCGACGAGGACGGGGCATCATCTGCGCTGATCGTGACCCCACCCCGTCTGCATTTCCTCAGTAGATCAAGGCTTTACGGGACCGATCATAGAGATCAACCTTCGACGCTGATACACACGTTGGCGGTCCGCCGGTTATTTTCCTTGGTCAGCTCAGGCCGTACCAGGTACCGCGGCCTGCTCCATGAAGGGTTAGATGTCCCTGCTCGTTTAATGCGCGCAGATGATCCTTGACGGTATTTCTGCTTGCGCCTGTGGCCTTGGCCGCGTCCATCACGGTCACTCTTCCACGCTCGCGGGCCAATTCGAGAATTGCGATGGACAGCTCCGGCAGATCACCAAGAAGGATGCGCTCGCGCTCGATCTTGCGCTCCAGCCGCTGTTTCTGCCGCTGCAGGCTTCGCAGGAAGAACTCGACCCACGGATTCCAATCCTGCTCATCGGTTCGGATCGTGCCCTGTGTCCGTCGCAGTGCAAGATAATATGCTTCCTTGTTTTGCTCGATGACGCTTTCGAGGGAGCTATAGGGCACATAGGAATAACCGGCCCGAAGCAGGAGCAAGGTGGTCAAGGCGCGCGAGAGCCGGCCATTGCCGTCCTGAAATGGATGGATCTCCAGAAAAACGACGACAAAAACCGCCACGATGAGCAACGGATGAAACGTGCGATCCTTCTCCTGAGCTTGTTGCCAGGCCACCAGGTCGGCCATCCGGCCCGGCGTATCGAAAGGCGATGCCGTCGCAAAGACGATGCCAAGGCTACGGCCATCTTCGTCGAACGCTTCGACGTTGTTGGAGAGCGTCTTCCAACTTCCCCGATGCCGCTCGTCCTTGGTCGAGTGAATGAGCAGGTCCCGATGGAGTTGGCGGATATGGTTTTCGTTCAGGGGGATCTCTTCGAAAGCGGAAAAGATAGTTTCCATCACCCCGGCATAGCCTGCGACTTCCTGTTCGTCACGGCTGGTGAAAGAGCCGATGCGCAGGTTCGAGAGTAGCCTCTCGACCTCGCGGTCGCTCAGTTTTGCTCCCTCGATACGGGTTGACGATCCGATGCTCTCGATCGTTGCAACCCGGCGCAGACTGGACAGTCGGTCGGGCGCGATCCGTCCCAACGCTCGCCAGGCGCCTTTGAACTCGTCAATCTCGGCGATCAGCGACAGGATTTCAGGCGTGATGCGCAGTTTGGATAGGTCGAGGGCCGGCATCCATGAGTCCATCCATTTCCATCCACAAAGGATATGGCACAACGGCATCCATTAATCCATCCACTTCCATCCAATAAGCCGGTTTTGAACCAATTGCTGGAAAGATCGGTCTTCGCAATCATCGATGCGGTGGTCTATGACAACAGGTCCGGAATGGCGCCGACCATGCTGAAGATAGCGATGGCTGGGTGGGGGCATCATCGGCGCCGATCGTGACCCACCCGATCTGCATTTCATCTCAGTAGATCAAGGCTCTACGGGCCCGATCATAGGGTCAAGCTTCGGCGCTGATTCACAATCAGCAAGAATACCGTCACCAACATCGTGCAGCTACAACGGACTGAAGAATCTAGACTTTGCAGTCAAGCATCCATTGAACCCCGTACCGATCGGTGAGCTTTCCATAGTAGCTCCCCCAAGGCTGCATCGCGAGGGGCGTCGTTACCTTTCCGCCGACAGCGAGTTTCGTAAATAATCCGTCGGCGCTGTCGCGATTGCCAATGATGAGAATGTGGGAGGAACCTCGCATCGGCTCAGCATCGTGATTGTCCGAGGCAAAGAACAGAACGCCCGGCCCCTCGAAGCGAGCATGCATGACCTTGCCCTTCATCGCTTCGCTGGCGATTGGAATGCCGTGATCTCCCTGGCGCATAAGCGTTGTCACCTGACCAAGGCCACATTCCGTATAGAGTGTAAGCGCAGCCTCGCACTGCGTGGTGAAGAAAAGATAGTTGGCTAGCTGCATTTCATAAGCTCCTGTCGAATACCGGGCCGACTAGCCCGGCATTCTTTGAAATTTGTCAAATGGGGTTAGGCGGCGGAGGCGGTGATGGCTTCTACGAGATCGGCATTATCGTAGCTGCGTCCTGCGATCCCCCAGGCTCCCTCGGGCGCGTAGACGATGTTGGACCAGATATATTCACGCCTGAGCTGACCTCCTGCGGCGCGCTCGACCACATCTGTTGCCTTCTCGATAAACGCCCTCTTTGCCTCCGGTGTCGCCAGCGCGATCTCGGGGAGTTTTAGCTCAACGAAAGCCGCCTTAACGGGCTTCCCCGCAGCAAGAACATGTTCTTTGGGAAGCACGTTGATCGAACCGACGACATTGGCGGTCATGAACGCGTTTCCGCTGAGGCCGGCGATTTCAAGGACGGCTTCAGTCAGCCCTGCGAAGGCCTCGGCCTGCGCGGCAGGCGATAATAGACCTTCCGGTATGGTCAGTGTGATAGGCATGGTTCTCTCCTTGTTTAACATGTGTCCAGACGTGATATATACCGAGTACTCTCTATCGATACACACTGATCACTCTCTATGCAATGATAAAGAGTGATCACTTTCAAAGGAGCCGATATGCGCTACAGCGCCGAACATAAGAACCAGACGCGGTCGAAGGTCGTCGCAGCAGCCGGACAAGTGTTCCGCAAGGAAGGCTACGGTGGCGCAGGCATTGACGCGCTGACAAAAGCAGCGGGCGTAACAAACGGCGCATTTTATGGACACTTTAGATCGAAGAGCGAAGCATTCCGCACAGCCGTCGTTGCCGGACTGGAAGAATTGCGGCAGGGAATCGCGACGCTTAGGACCGAACAACCGCAGGGCTGGCTGGAAACGTTCGTAGGCTACTATCTAGGCTATAAGCGAACATGCGATCTCGGCGAAAGCTGTGCACTTCCGACCCTGTCCGCAGATGTAATGCGCACTGATAACGAAACCAGACGCGTCTACACAGAAGAACTGGAGCATCTTATCGCGGAAATCGCTGCCGGCCTGCCAGAAGGCCCTTCGTCGCGTTCGGCAGGAACCTCGCGAGAAGATCAGGCAATTCTATTGCTCACCCTGCTTACCGGCGGCGTCACGCTTGCTCGGGCTGTATCGGACCCAGTACTATCCGAGAAGATTGCCAAGCTTGTAACGGTGGAAGCGATACGTTCCGTTTATTGATCTGGCGATCATCCCGGAAATCAGCGCTGACCGAAGCTTAGGGTGTCATTTCGCCCCCAGCCGGAACCGACCCCTTAATCGCTGCTGCCCGGATGGCCTATCCCAAAGCCGACTTTCCGGACTGAGAACAATTGCACCGTTGGTTGGACCGCAAAGTTCCGGCGGTCTACCAAAGGGCGAGAACCAATTAGAATGGTGAAACCTTGACCTGACGCTCGAGACTTGGGGGACTGTGAAACAGCACCGAAGGTTGACCCCGTTTAAAAAGGCGGTGACCGTCTGACTTTACTTGCGAACTCGCAACAAGGGCCGGGCCATCATCGGCGCCGGTCGCGACCCACCTGATCTGCATTTCATCTCAGTAGATCAAGGCTTTTCGGGCCCGATCATAGGGGTCAACCTTCGGCGCTGATGCACACCCGCCGGGGCGCGGTTAACCGAAGCCGATTTGTTGATCACAATCTTACAAGGGTTTCCAAGACTGTCAGGATAAGAGTAGGATTCTATCCTATTTGATGCTATAAGGATGTAGAAATACAGGAGAGCAACCCATGCGTTCAACTCAACAGATGAGTATCACGTTGCCGATCGAAATGGCGACGTTGGTTAAAAGCCGCGTATCCAGCGGAGATTACGCTTCCGAAAGCGAAGTTATCCGCGAGGGATTGCGGGCTTTGCAAGAACGCGAAAACGCTGTCGAACGATGGCTGCGCAACGAAGCTGCAGCTGCGTATGACGCGCATAAAGCCAATCCCGGTAAAGCCCGGCCGCTGGATGAGGCGTGGGAGAGTATCGAAGCGCAGATGGATGCCATTGACCGGGAAGAGGGCGCGTGAAGCGCTATCGCGTTCGCCTCACCGAGGAAGCCGAAGCAGATGTCGCCTGGATTTACCGGTCAGTGCGCAGGATGTCATCGTCCGCACTCGTAGCCCGCAACTATATCGCGCGGGTTCGGGCATTCCTGACGGAATTTGAGACATTTCCCGAACGAGGCACGATCCGCGACGCGCGCAATGGAATGCGGCTTATCGGTTTTGAGCGCCGTGTCAGTGTGGCGTTTGTTGTCGAGGACAACGAGGTGGTCATTTTGCGCCTCCTGTACGCCGGGCAGCACTTTCAACGCGGCGAGGATCCTCTCCACGATCGCAAATAGCAACAAGGATGTGAAACAGTACCGAAGGTTGACCCCGCTTAAAAAGGCGGTAATCGCCTGACTTTACTTGCAAACTCGCAACGAGGGCGGGGCCATCATCGGCGCCGATCGCGACCCACCCGATCTGCATTTCATCTCAGTAGATCAAGGCTTTACGGGACCGATCATAGGGGGCAACCTTCGGCGCTGATTCACTTAATCCGCCTCGCGCCCCCAGACCTCGATCTGGGTCAGTGCCGGAAAGGGCGACGGGTCGTCGGCCTTGATCAGGCTGTGCAGTCTGATCCATTCCACGGTCTGCTCCCTTACCGGGAAACACTGAGCCGCGCCTGTCTTGACCAGCGAGAAACATGCGGTCTCGGCGTTGGAAAAGGTGGCGCTGGCTTTTTCCCACCAGGCGTCGTGCGGAAAGTCCGCTCGCAGGTAGAGAACGATCTCGTCGATTTTCACCGGCCGGCCGAAATCGAGCGTCAGCGTCGCATCGGGATCGCGATTGATCCCCCAGCTCGTGTAGGGCCAGAAGCCATGATCGTCGTTCGCCTTTTCGCCGTCGATGGCGTTGCGGGCGGCAAAGACCGCCTCCCCGCGTGTCTCCACATTCGCCCTGGCGTGCGGAAATATGGAGGCATTGGCGTGGTCGTCCCATGGATTGAACGCCAGGTTCCGGCGTGCCGCGATTTCCTCCGGCCGCGCCTTGCGGACGCATAGTCTGTGAATCCTGCCTTCGAAGGCCCGCGGAGAATAAGGAATGCGCTTGGGACCAAAAGGGACCCCGAGCGCATAGCTCTGCCCCTTCATATAGACGATCGCGGGCGTCATCGCGTCGTCAAGGGCGAGCATGAGATAGCCTGGCTCGGACGCTTCGACGACGACCTGATCGCCTTCGTTGTAGCTGTCGCGAAAAACGAGATATGCCTCGTCCGTGCCCGTTGCCCTGGCGCGAACCTCGCCCGCCACGTCTACGACTTTCAGTGTCAGTTCCATGCTCGTCCTCCTCAGACGATCCGCAGTTTCAGGCAGGTCCCGGCAAAGGGGATGCGCAGTCGATAAATTCTCGGGGGCCAGGAGATGCGCAGCCGGGCATCGTCGATGTCGATTGCATCGACCTCAATCTCCCCGGCTCCATCAAGGTCGATGCGGCCGAGACCACCGAAATGAATGGCGCGGTCGATAGTCGGTTCGACGCAAGTCATCAGCGAAAGCACCGCCGGCAGTTCGCCCTGATGGATATCCACGACCTCGATCTCCTGCCCGCGCCGAAGCGTGACGATTCGCCGATAGGATTGCACGCGTGCCTCGGCCGGATAGGCGGGCGTTATGTCCAGCGATATCTGCGCCTGATTTTCAGCGAACTCGGCCTGGACATTCCGCGCCGAAAAATCCGCGCCGGCAGCCTGGCCCACACCACCGAAAGTCGGCAGGTTGTGGAAGCCCGACTGCATGGCCCAGATATCGTACCGCTCGGAGGAAAAGGTTTTTGCCGTGTAGGTTTCGACGCCAATATCGATCAGGAACGGCTTGCCGTCCTTGTAGACCGTCAGGCTGCCGACGTCGTTGTGGTTGTGGCTTTCGCCGTTATTGCCGCCTTTGACGGCGAGCGCGAAGCGGTCGTCGCGGGCAACGAACAGGCCAATTCCGCGATAAAACGCGTCGCCTGCCGGCTTCGCTTCCCCGCCGGCCGCCGGCGTTACCAGCAGTTCCTGCACGCGGTACCAGAGGTTCCGCTCCTCGGGCAGATGCTTGTGCTCGGACGACAGGCGGTCGCGTGCGGCAAATGCCGCCAAGACATCGGACCCGACGGCCTTGCCGAACAGATATTCGCGCACGGTGCAGGGTTCCATGACCGCGGCGGAATCGGCAAAATTGAAATACCGGCGGCCGGCCACATGCATGTTGACGATGTATTCCGCCATGCTGCGGATTTTTGGAGCCTTCCAAAGCGGCGTCATCGAAGCCGGCGCCACCGTGTCGAGGATGGCCATCGCCCCGGCCATGCAGAGCGCCGCATGGCGATAGTAGACCACGCCCTCCTCGCAGGCCCCGTCCTGCGCATAATCCTTGATGAAGGCGTCGAGGCTGGAAAGGGCTTTCTCGACGACCCGCCGCCGCAGGTCCTGTTCCGTCTTCAGGGCAAAGGCCGAAAGCAGGACGTTCTGCGTTATCCACGCCGTCCAGTTGTTCATTCGTTCAGTGCCGTTGCCCATCCACCAGAAATGCCGGTCGAGATAGGGCGACAATATGCGCACCCGGATCTCCCGCTCGATGCGGGCGACGACCTGCGGGCTGACCTGGTCAAGCCGATCTTTCATCAGAGCAGCCACGGTCGCCAAAAGAGCCCCGGTCTCCGCCGCAAACAGATCGACGACCGGCTGCGCCGGATCGGGCAAGGCAAACCGCCGCCCGCCCCGCTCAGAGGCGTTGTGAGCCGGAAGCTGCCAGCCGCTTTCCTCACAGATCAGGAAGACACCGTCGACGATCGCATCGATGAAACGCCCCCTGGCCTCGAGCAGCTCGGCAAGAACCAGATCGTTCAACATCCGCCGCCGCGAAAAATACAGCGCTTCAAAGCGCGAGCGGTTGCCGTTCAGCGAATATTCGCGATAATCGGAAGCTTTGATGACCGGCCACGGCCGGCCAAGCGCGCCCTCCGCATCCCGGATGACCGCGAAGCGCATATCATCCGATACGGCATCCCAGGCGGCCCGGTCGCCGATCGGCGCGCCGGGCATGAAGTCCGCCAAAACCGGCGGCAACGACCCGGCGATCTCGCTGAACATCAACCTTCCTCCATGCGACCGATAAACGACCTCATTCGCCACCTATCATACGTATTTTAAGATGACTACAGAATTCATATGATTTATCCATAAATTTGTTTGACCAATGTGAGAGATGTGCTATCCCCTCGATAGGGAGGCGGCGCGCTCATAAGACAATGAGCGGTCGCGGATGACCCTTGGGCATCGATCGGAGCGTCCTGGTTCGAGGAGGGATAAAGTGTCCATGTCGAATTCGACCATTGCCGCAGGTGATGCGCCGGTAGCGTCCCGGCGGTCGAGCAAGGTGTTGTCGCGCCGCCGGCGCAAGATACAGAGCGCGCTGGTCGCCTATTCCTTCATCGCCCCGAATTTCCTCGGTTTTGCCGTCTTCACGCTCGGCCCGATCCTGTTCGCCTTCGTTCTGGCATTCATGCATTGGGACGGCTCCAATGCGATCACCTTCGCCGGCCTCGACAATTTCTGGCGGCTGTTCGAAGACAAGGTCTTCATTGCCGCATTCTGGAACACGATCATCTATACGGTCGTCTCGGTCCCCGCGACGCTCGCCTGCGCGCTCGGCCTGGCGATCCTGCTGAACCAGAAGATCTTCGGGCGCGACTTCTTCCGCACGGCGATGTTCTTCCCCTACGTCGCTTCGCTGGTGGCCGTCGCCGTGGTCTGGAACATGATCTTCAACCCCGAAATGGGGCCGGTGAACATGATCCTCTATACGCTCGGCCTTGACCCCAAGGACATGCCGGGCTGGGCAGCCGACCGGCACTGGGCGATGGTGACGGTCATCCTCTTCGGCGTCTGGAAGAGCATGGGTTATTACATGGTCATCTATCTCGCAGGGCTGCAGGGCATCAATTCCGAGCTCTACGAGGCCGCCGATCTCGACGGCGCCAATGCGTGGCAGAAATTTGTCTATGTCACGGTGCCGCAGCTCGGGCCGACGACCTTCTTCGTCACGGTCATGCTGACCATCCAGTCGTTCAAGGTCTTCGATCAGATCTACATGATCACCCAGGGCGGCCCCGGCACCTCGACGCTGGTCCTCGTTTATCACATCTACAACGAAGCCTTCATTTCGTGGGACCTCGGTTATTCCAGCATGATTGCGCTCGTTCTCTTCTTTCTCGTACTGGCGGTCACGGTCGTCCAGTTCCGCCGACAGAAGGAGGATTGATCCGTGAAGATTGCCGGACGCAAGGTCACCGCCAAGAGCATTGCAGTCTATGCGACTGTCATCGTCATCACCGCCGTGATGCTGATGCCTTTCGCCTGGATGCTGTCCGCTTCGCTGAAACTCAGCCGGGACGTCTTCGTTTTCCCGATCGAGTGGATTCCGTCGCAGCCGCAGTGGCAGAACTACGTGGACATCTGGACGAAGATCCCGCTTGGCCTGTTCATCTACAACACATCGAAGCTGACGATCATCGTCACCCTGCTCCAGCTGCTGACCTCGAGCTTCGCGGCCTATGCCTTTGCCAAGCTCGATTTCCCCTACAAGAACACCCTTTTCCTCGGTTATATCGCCACCATCGCGATGCCCTGGCAGGTCTATATGGTGCCGCAGTTCCTGCTGATGCGCGAGTTCGGCCTGAACAACACCCATCTGGCGCTGATCTGCCTGCAGGCCTTCACCGCCTTCGGCGTCTTCCTCATGCGGCAGTTCTACATGTCGATCCCGACGGAGCTTTGCGAAGCGGCGCGCATCGACGGCATGAACGAATATCAGATCTGGGCGCGCATCATGCTGCCGCTGTCGAAGCCGGCGCTTTCGACGCTGACCATCTTCACCTTCGTCACCACCTGGAACGACTTCCTCGGTCCGATGATCTATCTGACCAAGACGGAGCTGAAGACGATCCAGATCGGCCTGCGCATGTTCATCTCGCAATATTCCGCCGAGTACGGGCTGATCATGGCAGCATCGGTCGTCGCCCTCATTCCCGTGCTGATCGTCTTCCTATCGCTGCAGCGTTTTTTCGTCGAAGGCGTCGCTTCGTCGGGCCTCAAGGGTTAACGTCATGAATGCCGTTCTGCAGATCGCTCCCCAACCGATCACCGATGCCGAGGTCAAGGCAGCGCTCGATCTCGCCGTCGCCCAGATCCAGCGCAATCTGCCGGCCTTCACCTACGCTTCCCAGAACCATTCCAGCGTCGGCAATTTTTATCCCGCCGTCGACAATACCCAGTGGACCGCAGGTTTCTGGCCGGGAGAAATCTGGCTGGCGTTCGAGCATACGGGCGACAAGATTTTCCAGCATGCAGCGCAGATCCAGGTGCAAAGCTTCCTGCATAGGATCGAGAACCGCATCGAGACCGACCACCACGACATGGGCTTTCTCTATTCGCCGTCGTGCATCGCCGCATGGAAGCTGGTTGGCGACGAGGACGGGCGCAAGGCCGCCATCCTGGCCGCGGACCAGCTTGTCGAGCGCTTCCAGCCGATCGGCCAGTTCATCCAGGCCTGGGGCCGCAAGGGTGTCGCGGAGGAATACCGCTATATCATCGACTGCCTGCTGAACCTGCCTTTGCTCTATTGGGCAAGCCGCGAGACCGGTGATGACAAATATCGCGACGTCGCGCTCATCCATGCCCGCACCACGCTGGCAAATTCGGTCAGGCCGGACAATTCCACCTATCATACGTTCTACATGGATCCGGTTACCGGCGCGCCCGTGCGTGGTGCGACGAAACAGGGCTACAAGGACGACAGTTTTTGGGCGCGCGGGCAGGCCTGGGGCGTTGCCGGCATGGCACTTTCCTATCGCTACGAGCCGATTGAAGAATATCGCGACGCGTTCGACCGGCTTCTCGATTTCTATCTGAAGAAGCTGCCGGCCGACATGGTGCCCTATTGGGACCTGGTATTCTCCGACGCAGATGGCGAGCCGCGCGATACGTCGTCGGCCTCGATCGTCGCCTGCGGACTGCTCGAAATGGCCGAGCTTGTCGAGGCCGATGTCGCCACACGTTACCGCGAGCTCGCGCGGCGCATGATGAAGAGCCTTTCCGAGCACTATGCGGTCAAGGATCCAACCATGTCCAACGGCCTTGTCCTCAACGGAACCTATTCGAAAAAATCGCCCTACAACTCCTGCCGCGGCGAAGGCGTCGACGAGTGCGTCTCCTGGGGCGACTATTATTACATGGAAGCCCTGACGCGCCTGTCGCGCGCCTGGTCTTCCTATTGGTGAGAGAATCCGATGGCCAGCATTTCACTGAAAAAACTGAACAAGTCCTACGGCGCACTCACGGTCGTCCATGACATCGACCTGGAGATCGCCGACAAGGAATTCATCATTCTCGTCGGCCCTTCGGGTTGCGGCAAGTCGACGACGCTGCGGATGATCGCCGGGCTGGAGGAGATCTCCGGCGGCGAGCTTCAGATCGGCGGCGACCTGATGAACGATGTGCCGTCGAAGGACCGCGACATCGCCATGGTCTTCCAGAACTATGCGCTCTATCCGCATATGACCGTCTATAAGAACATGGCTTTCGGCCTGCAGCTTCGCAAAGTGTCCCGGGATTTCATCGACAGCCAGGTTCAGGACGCTGCAAAGATCCTCGACATCACCCACCTTCTCAATCGCAAGCCGAAGGCTCTGTCCGGCGGCCAGCGCCAGCGCGTCGCACTCGGGCGTGCCATGGTGCGCAATCCGGCCGTCTTCCTGCTGGACGAACCGCTCTCCAATCTCGACGCCAAGCTTCGCGGCACCATGCGCGCCGAGATCACCAAGCTGCACAAGCGTCTGCATGCCACCTTCATCTACGTCACCCACGACCAGATCGAGGCGATGACCATGGCGGATCGCATCGTGGTCATGAAGGACGGGCATATCCAACAGGTCGACACGCCGCAGAACCTCTATGATTGGCCAGTCAACATGTTCGTCGCCGGCTTCATCGGCGCGCCGCAGATGAACATGATGCCATCGGTGATCGAACGGCGCGGCGAGCGGTATTTCGCCTCGTTCGACGGGCGGGAACTGCCATTACCGGCGCATTTCGACAAAAGCCGCATCGCACCCTACGAAGGCCGCGAACTGGTCATCGGCATCCGGCCCGAGAATTTTCACGAATTGCCGCCGGCCGATATCGCACCGGAAAACCTGGCGCCCTTCGGCGCCGTCATGGAACTCGCCGAACCGATGGGCTCGGAAATCCACCTCAACATCATCGCCGGCGGGCGCAGTTTGATCGCGCGCGTCTCGCCCCGGTTCAAGGGCGCGATCGGCGACGAGGTCAAGCTGGTCGTCGACACCACCAATATGCAGTTGTTCGACAGGCAAACGGAGCGCTCGATCCTTTATTAGGCGAGCGGGAGGAAACGGCCATGCAATGGCTGCGCGACATGTGGACGAAGGAAGGACCGGGCATTCCGAAGAATGCGCCGAAGAAGACCGGTCTTGCCCTTTTCGCCGATACGTTCGCGCGCGAGTGGTGGGAGATGGTCAAATTGAACATCCTGTTCATTCTGGCCGCGCTGTTCGTCGTCACCATCCCCGCTGCAATCGCTGCGACCGCCCGCATTTCGGTCGCCTTCGTCGAAGACCGCAACACCTATCTCCTGCGGGATTTCGCCGAAGCGTTTTTCCGATATTTCTGGCGTGCGACCGCGTGGGGCCTGGCCTTTACCCTTGCGATCGGTCTCGGCGTCTACGCGATCGTCACCTATGCCGCGACCGCGAAAGACAATCTCGTGCTCGCCCTGCCGCTGACGATTGCGCTGATCGCCACGGTTTTCATCGTCGTGGTGGCCTGCCACCTGGTCGTGCTGATGGTGATGCGTGATCTTTCGGCCCCAACGCTGCTGCGTCTGGCAGCCATTGCATCGGTCGTCCGTCCGCTGCCGGCGCTCGGCGCGCTTGCATTCGTGGCCGCGCTCTGGCTCGCGCATATCGTCTTTTATCCGGTGTCCGTGTTCATGCCGGCCACCCTCAACTTTTCACTCGGAATGTTCGCCGTCACATTCGGCGTCCATCGGGCAGCGGTCATGGTTCTAGCCCTGCCAATGGCAATACAGGCGCATCGCGAACCACAGGCTGGTGACGCTAAACATATCTAGTCCAGAGACACTTCAGGGAAGGAGAACGGAAATGTATTTGGGGAAATTCGGGAGATCGGTGAGGTTCGCGATGGCGGGTCTCGCCATGGCGACGTCGATCGCAGGATCGGCATACGCACAGTCGGGCAATGCCGTGACGCTCAAATGGGCGCTGTGGGATTGGGACAAGACGGCTTATTACAAGCCGCTGATAGCGGCATACCAGGCCAAGAATCCGAACGTTAAGTTCGAGTCCGTGGACCTCGGTTCGCAGGACTACCAGCAGATGATCGCCACGCAGCTCGCGGGCGGCTCCAAGGACATCGACATCGTCACCGTCAAGGACGTTCCGAACTACACGAACCTCGTCCGCGCCGGCTCGATCTCGGACCTCTCCGGCTTCATGACGGAACAGAAGATCGACCCCGCATCGTTCGGCGGCCTCGTCGACGAACTCAAGATCGACGGCAAGATCTATGCCCTGCCGTTCCGCTCGGATTTCTGGGTCGTCTATTACAACAAGGACATTTTCGACAAAGCCGGGGTCACCTACCCGACCAACGACATGACCTGGGCGCAGTTCGACCAGATCGCCACAAAGCTCGCCGGCGGCATGGGCGCGAACAAGACCTACGGGGCGCTCTTCCACACATGGCGCTCCAC
Organism: Neorhizobium tomejilense; assembly: GCA_002968845.1. Taxonomy (GTDB): domain Bacteria; phylum Pseudomonadota; class Alphaproteobacteria; order Rhizobiales; family Rhizobiaceae; genus Neorhizobium; species Neorhizobium tomejilense. The sequence continues at coordinate 418,410 of PVBG01000004.1, forward strand.
GGTCCAGCTTCCGGGCATCCTCGACGGCAAACAGACGCTCGCGGGTCCGGACTACGCTTTCCTGAAGCCGTGGTATGAGCGGGCGCTTGCCCTGCAGAAGGCCGGCGTCGTTCCGTCCTATGCGTCGCTGAAGACCTCCAATACCCACTACTCGGCGCTGTTCTTCAACAGCACGATCGGCATGCTGCCGATGGGTACCTGGTTCGTCGGCACCCAGATCGCCAAGGTCGCCTCCGGCGAATCGAAGAGCAAGAACTGGGGGATCGTGAAGTTCCCGCATCCGGATGGCGTTGCAGCAGGCACGACCGCAGCGCAGATTTCCGGTCTCGCCGTCAATGCCAACTCCACGCACAAGGCCGAAGTGCTCGACTTCATCAAGTTCGTCACCGGTCCGGAAGGCGCGGCCATCATCGCCGGCACCGGCACGATCCCGACCGTCCGCACCCCGGAAGTCACCGCCAAGATCGCATCGCTGCCCGGCTTCCCCCAGGATCAGGCGAGCAAGGACGCGCTGCAATCCGGCAAGTCGTTCCTGGAAATGGCCGTCAATCCGAATGCCGCGAAGATCGAGGTTGTTCTCAACCGTGCGCATGACTCGATCATGACCGACAACATCTCCATCGGCGATGGCCTGAAGGAAATGACCGACGGCGTGAAGGCCATCAAGTAACAACCCGACCCGCGGAGGACACGTCCTCCGCGGGTCACTTTTTTCGATGAAAAATGGTTTGCCCGTGATCTACGACCCAGTCCAAGCCAATCCCCTTTACGGGAACCCTCTTCTTTCTCGAGCCGATCTTGGCAGAGCGGTCCTGGATCTGTTCAAACCGCTTCTTCCCTATTTTTCCGAAGGCGGCGCGCGGGTTCGCCTGAGCGCGACCGGCGCGCATTTCGATCGTGCTGCGGCCGATCTTGAAGGTTTTGCCCGACCGCTCTGGGGCATCGTGCCGCTTGCAGCCGGAGGCCATGACTTCCCGCATTGGGACCTCTACCGCCGCGGCCTTGCAAACGGCACCGATCCCTCTCATCCGGAGTATTGGGGCGATATCTCCGATCGCGACCAGCGTCAGGTAGAACTGGCGGCAGTGGGTTTTGCGCTTGCCATGGTTCCCGAACACATCTGGGATCCGCTTGGCGAAGGAGAGAAGAAAACCGTCGCAGCCTATCTCTTGTCGGCCCGCGACAAGGAATTCATCGACAACAACTGGAAATTCTTCCGGGTTCTCATCGATCTCGGCCTGACGCGCGTCGGCATAAACTTCGACCGATCCATGACTGAGAAATATCTCGATGAGACGGAGGCCTTTCGGCTTGGCGAAGGCTGGTATCGCGACGGGCCGGTCAAGCGCGTCGACCACTATATCCCCTTCGCCCTGCATTTTTATGCGCTGATCTACTCGGGGCTCGCGAAGGCCGACACCACGCGCGGCGATGCCTATCGCGAACGTGCCCGTGTCTTTGCGCAGGATATCCGCCACTGGTTCGGTCCGGATGGCGCGGCGCTTGCCTTCGGGCGCAGCCAGACATACCGGTTTGCCGCCGGCGGCTTCTGGGGCGCGTTGGCGTTTGCGGGCGTCGAGGCCCTGCCTTGGGCCGAGATCAAGGGCTACTACATGCGCCATATCCGCTGGTGGTCGAAGCTGCCGATCGCCGACCGCGATGGGGTTCTGTCGATCGGCTACGGCTATCCCAATCTCCTGATGAGCGAGAGCTACAACTCTGCCTGCTCGCCCTATTGGGCGCTGAAATTCTTTTTACCCTTGGCTCTGCCCGCCGACCATCCGTTCTGGCTGGCGCAGGAAGCGCCAGCACCCTCCTTTGCGGATCCTGTACCACTCAAGGAACCCGGCATGGTCGCCATGCATACGCCCGGCAACGTGGTCGTCCTCGCCTCCGGCCAGCAGCACGACAAGATGCGCGGCGCCCACGAGAAATACTCGAAATTCGTCTATTCCACCCGCTATGCCTTCAACATCGAGGCCAATGACCGGCATTTCGCGGCAGCAAGTTTTGACGGCATGCTGGGGCTTTCCGATGACGGCGTGCATTTCCGCATGCGCGAGACGCTCGAGCAGGCCCTGATCGCCGGCGACAGGCTTTATTCTCGCTGGAAGCCCTGGAGCGACGTTGCGGTGGAGACCTGGCTGGTGCCGGCCAACCCCTGGCACATCCGCATCCACCGCATCGTCACGCCGCGCGCGCTGCAAACGACGGAGGGCGGCTTTGCCATCGAACAGGCGGATTTCCAGGCCGATATCGCCAGCCGCGGCGAAGGTCTGGCCGTGTGGTATGGTCAGACCGACACCAGCGCAATCATCGACCTCTCACCTGCCTTCAGGCGGGAGGGCCACGCCATGAGCCCGATCGCCAATACCAATCTCGTTCACGCAAAGACGCTTCTTCCGCAGCTGCGTGGACAGGTCGAGGCAGGGACGACGCTGCTTGCCGCGGCGGTCATCGCGCTCCCCAATGCCGAGATGGACCCGGCCTTTCTGCAGTCTGTCCCGGCCTGCCCGGATGTGGCGGAACTGGAGCGGCTGTTCCGTGCGGAAGGACAGGTGATCCCCGCCTTCAACCTCGGCGGCGCCAAATGAGGCAGGCCACAACGGCCTGTCCTATACTTGCTTGCCGCTTCATCCGCCCCTCACCGATCCGCGCCAGACGAGGTCCGCCTCAAGTCTTCGCGAGTTCGTCTGAGCCGGCGTGACCTGATCGAGCCAGGCCACGGCTTCGGCTGCAATCCGGTCGACGGGTTGGGCAAAGGTGGTCAGATTGTAGGAGGTCCAGGAGGCCTGCTCGATGTCGTCGAAGCCGACGACACAGAGTTCGGACGGGACGGCAAGGTTGAACTGAAACCGAGCGGCATCCATCAGGCCGCAGGCAAGCAGGTCGTTGACGCAGAAGATCGCGTCCGGCCGCGTCTCGCGGGTGAGCAGCCGCTGCGCCAGCACCGCGCCGCTCTGATAGGTGGTGGAGCCGAAACGCTCGACGGTCACCTCCAAGCCATGTTCGCGACCGGCGGCGCGAAAACCCTCCTCGCGGGCCATCAGGCTCGGCGTCATCGCTTCCGAATTGGCAAAGGCGAAATTGCGACAGCCGGCGCGCAGCAAGGCGATGAAGCTACGCCGGGCCGCGTCGCGATCGTTGAGGTTGATCATCAGGGCGCCGTCGCGATCCTCGTCGCGGTTGATCAGCACAAGCCTTTGTCCGCTCTTCAGGCAGAGATCGGTGATCGACCTGTCGGGCATGCCGGAGAGGATGATCGAGGCATCGGCGCGGTAACTGATCGCCTGCCGGAGCGCCTGATCGACGCTGTCGTCGGAGCGGTCGGTATTGATCAGCATGGCGATCTTCGAGGCACTCTGGAGCTGGCCGGTGAGCGCCCGGATCAGGCTGGCGCGGTAGGGCGTATCGAGCTCGGACACGATCAGGCAGACAATGCCGCTTTCGTTGCGCATCAGCCCGCGAGCGAGGTGGTTGACATGATAACCCAGCGCCTCGGCCGCCTCGATCACCCGTCGCCTCGTCTCCTCCGAAACGCTTGCGCCCGGCGTGAACGTGCGCGAAACGGCCGACCTGGACACACCAGCCCGGTCAGCGACTTCCTTGGCGCTGACAAAAATCCTGCGGCTCATCGCCCTCTCCCTTGTCTCAATCAATGCCCATTTTTGCAAGCGAGTGCAACAAGCAGATGACAAGAAATGCGGCTGGAGGTCATATTGTTTAGCAATTTGTTATTGACAAGGCCCCCAACTCCATGGAACCATTGCACACGCTTGCAAAGGCGGGTGATGTGGAGGCGTCACCATAATCTGGGAGGATAATCATGCGCTTGGCTCTCACAGCCGCTGCCGCTCTGGCGGCCGGCTTGACTATGAACGTATCGGCATCTCGTGCCGCGGAAGAACTCAACCTGATCTGCTCTGCCGACGTGGTCATCTGCGAAATGATGCAGCAGATGTTCCAGAAGGATACCGGCATTCAGGTGAACATGGTTCGCCTGTCTTCCGGAGAAACCTATGCCAAGATCCGCGCCGAGGCGCGCAATCCGAAAACCGATATCTGGTGGGCCGGGACCGGCGATCCGCATCTGCAGGCGGCATCCGAGGGGCTGACGCAGGAGTACAAGTCGCCGCTTCTCGGGGAGCTCAACGACTGGGCGAAGAAGCAGGCGGAAAGCTCCGGTTTCCGCACGGTCGGCGTTTATGCCGGCGCGCTCGGCTGGGGCTACAATACCGAACTCTTCAAGCAGAAGAACTACAAGGAGCCCAAGTGCTGGGCCGACCTTTTGGATGCCTCGTTCAAGGGCGAGATCCAGATGGCCAACCCGAATTCCTCCGGTACCGCCTATACGGCGCTGGCGACGCTCGTGCAGATCATGGGCGAGGACAAGGCCTATGACTATCTGAAGAAGCTCAACGCCAACATTTCGCAATATACCAAGTCCGGCTCGGCGCCGGTCAAGGCCGCCGCTCGCGGCGAGACGGCGATCGGCATCGTCTTCATGCATGATGCGGTCGCCCAGACGGTCGAGGGTTTCCCGGTCAAGTCGATCGCGCCCTGCGAGGGCACCGGCTACGAAATCGGCTCGATGTCGATCGTCAAGGGCGCGCGCAACCTGGAGAGCGCCAAGAAGTGGTATGACTGGGCGCTGAAGGCCGACGTGCAGTCGCACATGAAGGAGGCGAAGTCCTTCCAGCTTCCGTCAAACGCGAAGGCGGACGTGCCGAAGGAAGCGCCGAAGTTCGCCGACATCAAGCTGATCGACTACGACTTCACCAAATACGGCGACCCAAACACCCGCAAAAAGCTGCTCGAGCGCTGGGACAAGGAAATCGGCGCGAGCGCCAACTGATCCCGATCGCCATCGCCGCGCTGCGGCTTCACCTGTGGCGCGACCGGACTTTCCATGCTCTCGATGAGGTCGCGGCCGACCATGGACCATCGCAATCGCAGACTGGACCTTGTCCTTGCCTTCGGCGCCGCGGCCATGGTCGTTTTGCCATGGTACCGGATCGAGAAGGGGTTTCTGTCATTCACCTGGCTGGGGGACTTCCCGGGGGCGGCTTCGGCTGCTCCCGGGATGCTGCAGATCTTCGTGCACGGCCGGCTTTGGTTGTTCATCGCCTTGCTGGCACTTCTCGGCGCGGCCGCGGCGCGGTTCGTGACCGACCCGATGCGGCGCGGCGCGCTTCTCGCCTGGGCGGGCGGCTTCGGTATCGTGTTTCTCGCGCTCCAGGGGCTTGCAATCGGCAATACCGGCTGGAACTGGGCGATCGCCCAGACGCTCTTCGGTGAACTTACCGGCGGCCAGCCGTCGATGGGTGCCGGCGCCGTCCTGATGTCCCTGGTCTTCGTCCTGATATTTTCCTTCGGCCTTGCCGAGAGGGGCGTGATGCGCGGCGACGCCTTCGTCGTCTCGACCATCTCGGTGCTGGTCTTCCTCGTCGCGGTCTTCGTCTTTTATCCGATCGGCAGCATGTTTATCGGTGCCTTCCAGGACGTCGACGGTTCGGTGAATTTCGACGGGTTCAGCCGCAACATCGCCGAATCCTCGATCTGGAGCCTCGATTGTCTTGCCGGCGGCACACGCTGCGGGATTGCCTGGCGCACACTTTTCCTGGCGATCATGACGGCAGCGGGCTCGACGCTGCTCGGTCTCGCCTTCGCACTGGTCGCAACCCGCACGCATTTTCCCTTCAAGAAGGGCCTGCGGCTTTTGACCGTGCTGCCGATCATCACACCGCCCTTCGTCATCGGCCTGGCGCTGACGCTCCTGTTCGGTCGTGCCGGCGTCGTCACCGAGGGCCTTTCGTCCGTCTTCGGCATAGAGCCCAGCCGCTGGCTCTATGGCCTCACCGGCATCTGGATCGCCCAGGTTCTCTCGTTTACGCCAATCTCCTTTCTCGTCCTAATCGGCGTCGTCGAGGGGGTCAGCCCCTCGATGGAGGAGGCCTCCCAGACATTGCGCGCAAACCGCTGGCGCACATTCTGGCGCGTCTCCCTGCCGCTGATGAAGCCGGGGCTGGCGAACGCCTTCCTGATCGGGTTTATCGAAAGCATGGCGGATTTCGGCAACCCGCTGGTCCTCGGCGGCAGTCACGGCGTGCTTTCGACGGAAATCTTCTTTGCCGTCGTCGGCTCGCAGAACGATCCTGCCCGCGCCGCGGTGCTCGCCATGATCCTGCTCTGCTTCACCCTGTCTGCCTTCCTCGCGCAGCGGCTCTGGCTTTCGGGCAAGAATTTCGCGACCGTCACCGGCAAGGGCGACAGCGGCGCCCATATCGCGCTGCCCCGCCCGCTATCGATTGCCGTCCATGCGATCGTGATCCCCTGGATGATCTTCACGCTCGTCGTCTACGGCATGATCATCTTCGGTGGCTTCGTGAAGACCTGGGGTCTCGACAACACGCTGACGCTTGCCCATTACGCCAAGGCTTTCTCCGTCACCGTCCGCGACGGTTCGCTGGTCTGGACCGGGGTTGCCTGGAATTCCTTCTGGACGACGATGGAGATCGCGCTGATCTCGGCGCCGCTGACGGCTGCCGTCGGACTGGCCACGGCCTATGTGATCGTGCGGCAGAAATTTGCCGGCCGCGAGCTCTTCGAATTTGCGCTGATGATGAGTTTTGCCATTCCCGGCACGGTCATCGGCATCAGCTATATCATGGCCTTCAATCTGCCGCCGCTCGAAATGACCGGCACGGCGCTCGTCCTCGTCGCCTGCTTCGTCTTCCGCAACATGCCGGTCGGGGTGCGCGGCGGCATCGCCGCCATGAGCCAGCTCGACAAGAGCCTCGACGAGGCCTCAATGACGCTCGGCGCAACCAGCTTCCGCACCATCCGCAAAGTCATCCTGCCGCTCCTGAGGCCGGCCATCACCGCCGCACTCGTCTATTCCTTCGTGCGTGCCATCACTTCGATCAGCGCCGTCGTCTTCCTGGTCAGCGCCCAGTACAACATGGCGACCTCCTATATCGTCGGCCTGGTCGAGAACGGCGAATACGGCGTGGCGATCGCCTATTCCTCCATGCTGATCGTGGTGATGATCGCCGTCATCACCGGTTTTCAGCTGATCGTCGGCGAACGGCGGCTAAGGCGCGAAAACCGCATCTCGGCCGAGCTCGCCCGTGTCCCGACTTCCCTCCCGCAGGAGAAAATCGCATGAGACCCGCCCATGCCGGATCGGTCGTTTTCCAGAACGTCCGCAAGACTTTCGGCGCCTTCACGGCCATTCACGACCTGTCGCTGACCGTCGAGCCCGGCACGCTGGTGACATTGCTCGGCCCCTCCGGCTGCGGCAAGACCACGACGCTGCGCATGCTCGCCGGCCTCGAACACCCGGCCTCCGGCCGCATTCTGATCGGCGGCAAGGATGTCACCATGCTGCCGGCCAATGAGCGGGACGTCTCGATGGTCTTCCAGTCCTACGCCCTTTTCCCGCACATGACGTCGCTCGACAATATCGCCTACGGGCTGGAGTCGTCGGGGCTGAGCCGGAGGCAAGCGCGTGAAAAGGCCGAGCACGGGCTCGAACTCGTTGGCCTTGCAGGCATGGGACGTCGTCTTCCCGCCGAACTGTCCGGCGGCCAGCAGCAGCGCGTCGCAGTTGCCCGCGCGCTGGTCCTCGAACCCCAGGTCCTGCTGCTCGACGAGCCGTTGTCCAACCTCGATGCCCGTCTGCGCCGTCGTGTCCGCACCGAAATCCGCGAGCTTCAGCAGCGCCTGCAGTTCACCGCCGTCTACGTCACCCACGACCAGGACGAGGCGCTGGCGGTCTCCGACAAGATCATCGTCATGAAAGATGGCGGCATCGCCCAGGAGGGCAGCCCGCGCGAGCTTTACGAGGCACCAGCCTCATCCTTCATCGCCGACTTCATCGGCGAGGCGAATGTCGTGGATTGCGAGATCATCGACATCTCGGGCGCGCAGGCGACCGTCAGCATCGAGGGACTGCGCCACGTCGTGCCGGCGCGCGGGGCAAGGCCCGGCCGCGGCAAGCTTGCGGTGAGACCGAGCGCCATCACCGTCGAACCCGCCGAAAGCGCCGCCTTTTCCGGGCGGATCAGCCACACGGCCTATCTCGGCGACCATATCGAATACGAGGCGGAAACGAGCGGCGGGACGTTGTTCATCGTCGACCCGTCGGTCGACCGCCCTCTTCCTCCCGGCACACAGGTTGCCATCGGCCTCAAGAGCCGCGGCATCGCCATCATCGCGGAATGAGAGTCTTTGAACAGGGGCATGTTTCTTCATGAATAATAACGAGCAGCACATCAAGGATCGCCACGCGCTTGCCGAAAAGATCGCGCGGGAAGCGGGAAAGGTCGCGTTCGACTATTTCAGCCGGCGCGAAACATTGGTCATCGAAACCAAGGGCGATCCGCAGGATGTCGTCTCGATCGCCGACCGGGAGGTGGAAAACCTCATCCGCGACCGGGTGTCCGACACATTCGCGGACGACGGCTTCCTGGGCGAGGAATACGGGCTTGCCGAAGGCAGTTCCGGCTATACCTGGGTCGTCGATCCGATCGACGGCACTAGCCCCTTTGTCAGCGGCATGCCGAACTGGTGCGTCTCGATCGCCGTTCTCCATGACAAGAAGCCGGTCGTCGGCGTGATTTTTGTGCCCTGTTACGAAGAAATCTATTCCGCAGCGGCCGGACAGGGCGCCACGTTGAACGGCAAGCGGCTTTCGCTTGATGGCCGCAAGACGATCCGCAACGGGCTGACTGGCATCGGCGCCAACCACCATGTCACGCCGGCCGCGGTCGGCAAGATCGTCAACGATCTCCTCGAAGGCGGCGGCAATTTCGTCCGGCTGGGATCGGGTGCGCTGATGCTCGCCTATGTCGCCGCCGGCCGGCTGGTCGGCTATTATGAGCCCTATATGCACGCCTGGGACTGCCTCGGCGGCTATTGCATCGTCGAGGAGGCGGGCGGCTGGTTCCTGCCCTTCCCCACCGAAGGCGGGCGGCTGACCAAGGGTGCGCCGGTGCTTGCCGCCGGCCCGGGCGCCGTCAGCGATCTCAAACGCATCGCCGGTGTCGGCGCAGGGGATTCGGCGGCTGCGTAACCGCTTCATTCACGCGTCGTCCGAGCCATAAGGTCCGGCGGCGCGCAGAAAAGGGTCCTCGTCGGACCTTATCTTCGGTTCATGGTCAAGGGAGGAAAACATCCATGAAAATCGTTCTTGCTTCAGCAATTGCCGCAACCACATCGCTGCTCATGGCGTCGAGCGCGATGGCCGTCACCGAAATCCAATGGTGGCACGCCATGACCGGCGCCAACAACGAGGTCGTCGAGCAGCTTTCCAAGGAATTCAACGAAGGCCAGAAGGACTACAAGATCGTTCCGGTCTTCAAGGGCAGCTATCCGGAAACCCTGAATGCCGGCATTGCCGCCTTCCGTGCCAAGCAGCCGCCGGCGATCATCCAGGTGTTCGACGCGGGTAGCGGCGTGATGATGGGCGCCCAGGGCGCCATTGTGCCGGTCGCCGACGTGCTGACCAAGGGCGGCTACAAGTTCGACAAGTCGCAATACCTGCCCGGCATCGTCGCCTATTATTCCAAGCCGGACGGCACCATGCTGTCCTTCCCTTATAATTCCTCGTCGCCGATCCTCTATTACAACAAGGATATCTTCCAGAAGGCCGGTCTCGATGCCGCCAACCCGCCGAAGACCTGGCCGCAGGTGTTCGAGGCAGCCAAGAAGATCAAGACCAGCGGCGCTGCCCCCTGCGGCATGACCTCGACCTGGCTCACCTGGATCCAGACCGAAAATCTCGCCGCCTGGAACAACGTCTCCTATGGCAGCAACGAAAACGGCCTGGCCGGGGTAGACGTGAAACTCGCCGTCAACTCCGACTTCTTCGTCAAGCATTTCCAGTCGATCGCCGATCTCGGCAAGGACGGCACCTTCCGCTATGGCGGCCGCACGTCGGAAGCCAAGCAGCTCTTCACGTCGGGCGAATGCGGTATCATGACGGAATCCTCCGGCGGTCTCGGCGACATCATCAAGACCGGCATGAACTACGGCATCGGCCAGCTTCCCTATTACGAGGGCGCCGGCCGGCCGCAGAACACCATTCCCGGCGGCGCCAGCCTCTGGGTCTTCGCCGGCAAGAGCGATGCGGAATACAAGGGCACTGCGGAGTTCTTCAACTTCCTGTCGCAGACCAAGATCCAGGCCCGCCTGCACCAGGTTTCCGGCTATATGCCGGTGACGATGGCGGCTTATGAGGACACCAAGAAATCCGGCTTCTACGACAAGAACCCCGGCCGCCAGGCGCCGCTGCTGCAGATGATGGGCAAGGCGCCGACCGAAAACTCCAAGGGTGTGCGCCTCGTCAACCTGCCGCAGGTCCGCGACATCATGAACGAGGAGTTCGAGTCGATGCTGGCCGGAAAACAGGACGCCAAGACGGCGCTCAACAAGGTTGTCGAACGCGGCAATGCTGCGATCCAGCAGGCAATCGGCAAGTAAGCAACAAGGGCCGTCCGCGTCAGCCGACGCGGACGGCCTCATTCGCATTCCAAGGGAGCCCGCCCGTGCAAAGCGTCGTCTTTCCGAACAAGATCCTGCCCTATTTCCTGGTCGCGCCGCAGATCGTCCTGACGGTCATCTTCTTCTTCTGGCCTGCAAGCCAGGCGCTCTATCAATCGGCGATGCGGGAAGACCCGTTCGGCCTGCAGAGCAATTTCGTCGGATTGGCAAATTTCCGGTTGATCCTGTCGGACGAGAACTACCTGCATGCGCTGCAGGTGACGATCGTCTTCAGCGTCGCGACCGCCCTGCTCTCGATGGGCCTGGCGCTGCTGCTGGCGACCGCGGCGGATCTGGTGGTGCGCGGCAAGGGCTTCTACCGCACCATGATGATCATTCCCTATGCCGTGGCGCCGGCGGTGGCCGGCATGCTGTGGCTGTTCATGTTCAATCCGGCCATGGGGACGCTCGCCTATCTTCTCAGGCGCAATGGCATCGCCTGGGACCCGTTGCTCAACGGCGATCAGGCGATGGTGCTGGTCGTGGTGGCGGCCGCCTGGAAGCAGATCAGCTACAATTTCCTGTTCTTCGTCGCAGGCCTGCAGGCCATCCCGAAATCGCTGCTGGAGGCCGCCGCAATCGACGGCGCCCGCGGCAGCCGCCGTTTCTGGACCATCGTCTTTCCGCTTCTGGCGCCGACGACCTTCTTCCTGCTTGTCGTCAACACCGTCTACGCATTCTTCGACACGTTCGGCATCATCCATTCGGTGACCGGCGGCGGGCCCGCCAAGGCGACCGAGACGCTGGTCTACAAGGTCTACAACGACGGTTTCGTGAACCTCAACCTCGGCTCCTCCGCCGCCCAGTCGGTGGTGCTGATGGTCATCGTCATCGCGCTCACGGCTTTCCAGTTCCGCTTCGTCGAGCGGCGCGTGCATTATGGTTGAGGTGATCCGATGATTGAGAACCGCCCGCTCGCCACCCTGATGGGGCACCTGATGCTGATCCTCGGCATCGTCATTGTTGCCTTTCCGATCTATTATACCTTCATCGCTTCGACGGCGACGTCGAGCGCCATCATCCGTCCGCCGCTGTCGCTGCTGCCCGGCGGCCACATGATGGAGAACTACACCGAATCCATCTCCGGCGGCGTCGAGCGCGTGGTCGGGGTGAGCCTCGAGCGGCTGTTGTTCAACAGCTTCGTGGTGGCGATCGCGATTGCCATCGGCAAGATCCTCATCTCCTTCCTGTCGGCTTTTGCGATCGTCTTCTTCCGTTTTCCCTTCCGCATGGGCTTCTTCTGGATGATCTTCATCACCCTGATGCTGCCGGTCGAAGTGCGCATCCTGCCGACCTACAAGGTCATCGTCGATCTCGGCCTGATCGACACCTATGCGGGGCTGACGCTGCCGCTGATGGCCTCTGCCACCGCCACTTTTCTTTTCCGGCAGTTCTTCCTGACGATCCCGGGCGAGATGGTCGAGGCTGCCCGCATCGACAATGCCGGGCCGTTCCGCTTCATGCGCGACATCCTTTTACCGCTGTCGACGACCAATATCGCGGCACTCTTCGTCATCCTGTTCATCTACGGCTGGACGCAATACCTGTGGCCGCTGCTGGTCACCAATGACGCGAAGATGAACACGATCATCATCGGCCTGCGCCGCATGGTCGATTTCGCGGATGCCTCAACCCCCTGGAACTACGTCATGGTCACCGCGATCCTGGCGATCATTCCTCCCGTCATCGTCGTGGTGCTGATGCAGCGCTGGTTCGTCAAAGGTTTGGTGGAGACCGAGAAGTAATGGCAAGAATTGAACTGAAGGACGTCCGCAAGGTCTATGGTGGCAATATCGAGGCGATCAAGGGCGTATCGCTCGATATCGAAGACGGCGAGATGATCGTGCTGGTCGGCCCGTCGGGCTGCGGAAAATCCACCCTTCTGCGCATGGTGGCGGGTCTCGAAGGCATTTCCTCGGGCGAGGTGACGATTGCCGACAAGCGCGTCAACGAACTGGAACCGGCAGAGCGGGACATCGCCATGGTTTTCCAGAACTACGCGCTTTATCCGCATATGACCGTGCGACAGAACCTCGCCTACGGCCTCAAGAACCGCAACACGCCGAAAGACGAGATCGACCGTCGCATCACCGAGGCGGCGCGTGCGCTGGAGATCGAGCCGTTCCTCGCACGCAAGCCGCGCCAGTTGTCCGGCGGCCAGCGCCAGCGTGTCGCCATGGGCCGCGCCATCGTGCGCAAGCCGTCAGCCTTCCTGTTCGACGAACCGCTCTCCAACCTCGACGCCAAGCTGCGCGTCCAGATGCGGGTCGAGATCCGCCGCCTGCAGCGTTCGCTCGCCACGACCTCGATCTACGTCACCCACGACCAGATGGAGGCGATGACGCTGGCGGACCGGCTGGTCGTTTTGAATGCCGGCCGGATCGAGCAGGTCGGCACGCCGATCGAACTCTATGAAAAGCCCGAGACCACTTTCGTCGCCACCTTCATCGGCTCGCCGTCCATGAACCTCATGAAACTCGGCAACGGCGCCGGCTGGAAGATGTCGCCCGAGGCGCGACTGCCCAACAGTGCCGCCACGATCGGCATCCGCCCGGAGGACATCGTGATCGCCAACGGCAATGCTCACGGACCCGTCCGGGCCGAAGTCCAGGTGGCGGCGGTCGAACTGGTTGGCGCCGAAAGCTACGTCCATGCCCTGACCGCCGACGGCAGTCCCGTCGTCTTCCGCGTCCCAGGCCGCTCAGCCATCCAGATCGGCGAGACCATGGCCCTGACGGCGGACGCCGCCCGCTTCCATCTGTTCGATGCGGCCGGCAAGAGGGTCTGACGGCCGGCCAACGCTCGTTCCATGGAAGATCGCCGGCTGTGGCGCGCAACATGTCATCGTGAAGCCCCGGGGTCAGTACCCCGGATCTTACGGCACTTGCAGCGTTCGAACCGCTCCGGCATCCAATTCAGGTGTGCATTTTGCACCCAAGCTTGCCATGCTTTCTGCCGCCAATTGGCTACATGGGCGGAAACTGGCAACTTCGGCAGAAGGAACCACTGTGGCCTTGAGCGGCCCGAAAACGAAAAGGCTGGCGTGCGCACTTCCCGCCCGGACAGGTGAAAGCAGTACCGTCGCAAAGCGTGCGGCGCTGATGGAGCGCTTGCATGGCGCCAGCTCGGACGTCTAGAAGGCAGCGCTGCTGGAGGATCTTGCGGACTTATGTAGCAAATGCCTAGATTCCAGCCGTGAACATCGATGCCGAAATTTGCGTCTCCGCACAGCCCATTTTTAAAAATCGGAATTCTGCACCGTCCCTGTACAAATGGTGCAGCGCTCTAAGTCTGAAAAGTTTTCATAATTGCCTCATTAATTTTGAAAAGTTTTCGTTCTCTCAATTTTGCCGTTGTTAAAGTCGGGACGCCCTGATCAGGACTCTCGACTTCGCGCAGCGCTACGCGCATGCCGACGTCGCGGAGGCGGATGGTCACCTCACTACTTCAGCACCGTCACGTTCATCGTAGTGTCTGCGATTTTCCCATCCCCGTAGGGCGATCTCAGCACGAAACTGTCCTCTCCGACATAGCCCGCTTTGGCGGTATAATAGGCAACCAGGCCCATGACTTTAACGGTGCGGCACCGCTCAAGTTTTCCTGACGAGGTCGGGAAGACCGATTGACGGACGATTTCGACGCGTCCGTGTTTGGGCGGTTCGACGATGCGGACAACCGGTACGTCAGCCAAACTGCAATCGTTGTTAATATGCCAGTGCTGGCCCAGCTTTGTCCGGACACCGCTCATGACGGTTCTGGAGAGGGACTGCTTTTTGAAACTGTCGGAAGCCTCCGCCAGTCCGCTTGCCCCGATGGAAAACACGGCAAGCGTGAAAGCGGCAATCATATTTCTCATCATCTACCCCCGGCTGAGATTTTCCTAAGCGATATTCTATCCTGACGAGAAATCAATCTGCCAAACGCAAAAACTTGTTCCAGTCCGAGTGGCCGGAAATCGTGCCACAACCTGATCCCGCAGCCGGTGAACGTCGGAAGTATCATCGGGATCGCGCAGCCCCTTGAATGACGGGTGCCGCAGCTTTTCGTCATTCGTCCACGCGCGATACTCGATCTCGGCGGCAAGCGCCGGAGCAGTCAACGCCAGCTTCTTCCCGGCGCCTTCACCGGCGGCAGCTTCGTCTTGAGCTTGTCGAACTGCTTCTTCAGCGATGGGGCGGCGTCGCGCTGAAAGCCGGTCCCGACACGGCCGACGTATTTGTAGCCATCCCGATACCGCGCGCCCGGCAGCAGGCTCATCGAATAGAACAGCACTCGAAACCTTCCACCCAAGCCAGAAAAGGCTCTGGGTCAGAAACTGCGCTGTAGGGACAGGAGCTAGCATCTCCTCGGTGCTTCGCCGCCTGAGTGCCTTGCTCGAAGGCCAGGGAAAGCGCTTCCTCAATAGCCAATGGCGAGTCGCCGTATTCACGGTCAATGTAGGCGGTGATAATCTCTTTGCAGCGAGCATCCAACAGGTTGCGCCTCCATTCTCACGACTGAAAGTAATCGGATCTGGGGCCGCCATTGTCTGCAGTTGACCTGTACAGCATATGAACGAGGGGGAGCGGGGCTGGAGGAAGGGGCC
>PVBG01000050.1 GCA_002968845.1 Neorhizobium tomejilense
AAAAGCGAACCGTCGACGACACCTGGCGTCATCTCGGAGACCTCGCCGGCACCATAAAGCCTGACGAATGCGCCAACTACTTCACAAATGCAGGCTATGCTTCCGTCAAAACGTGAAACGCTCTAGGGGCTCCTTACTGCGACATGGTCGAGCGGTGGGCCCAGCCCGTCATGCGCCGCTCGATCCAGGCCATCAGCGCATACATGGCGATGCCTTCGACAGCGAGCATCAAGAGGCCGGCGAAGACCAGCGGCACGTTGAACTGGCTTTGGGCCGAACTCATCATGTTGCCGAGGCCGTAGTTCGAGGCGACGGTTTCCGAGACGACGGAGCCGACGAAGGCGAGCGTGATCGCCACCTTCAGCGAGCCGAAGAAATAGGGCATGGAACGCGGAATGCCGACCTTCAGCATGATATCGAGCTTCTTTGCGCCCAGCGCGCGCAGCACGTCCTCGGTCTCCGGCTCGATCGTGGCAAGGCCGGTCGCGACGTTGACGACGATCGGGAAGAAGGAGATCAGGAAGGCGGTTAATATGGCCGGTACGGCGCCGATGCCGAACCAGATGACCAGGATCGGCACGAGCGCCACCTTGGGGATGGCGTTGAAGCCGATCATCAGCGGATAGAGCCCGGCATAGATCGCCTTCGACCAGCCGATGAAGAGGCCGATCGCAAGACCCGCGACGACGGCGATCGCGAAACCGACCGTGGTCGTATAAAGCGTCTGCAGCGAGTTCTTCCAGATCGGCGACCAGTATTGGACGATCGCCTGAAAGACGCGGGAGGGCGCCGGAAGGATGGTGGGCGGCGTCTGCAGCACGATGACCAGCAGTTCCCAGAGGACGAAGAGCCCGATCGTGTAGAGCCAGGGGGCGAGCTTCACCCAGTTGATGCGCTGGGCAAGCGACTTCGCCGGCGTGGCGGAGGCGGCGGTATTTCCGGTCACGACACTCATGCGACCACCCTCGCGCTGGCGATTTCGCCATGCAGTTCATGCACCATATCGTTGAAGGCCTTTTCGTACATGACTTCCAGATCGCGGGGCCGCGCGAAAGGCACTGTATGTTCCTTCAGCACCTTGCCGGGACGGGCGCTCATTACGAAGATGCGGTCGGCGAGGAAGGTCGCCTCGCGCAGATCGTGGGTGACGAGGACGATGGTGACGCCTTGGGCCGCGTGCAGGTCGCGGATGACGCACCACAGTTCTTCACGGGTAAAGGCGTCGAGCGCGCCAAAGGGTTCGTCGAGCATCAGCAGTTCGGGTTCGTGGATAAGTGCGCGGCAGAGATTGGCGCGCTGCTGCATGCCGCCGGAAAGCTGCCAGGGAAATTTCGAGCCGAAACCCTTCAGGCCGACCGTTTCGAGCAGGTGCTCGGCCTTCTCGACATACTCCTTCTTGTTGGCGCGCAGGCGGTGGCGATGTCTCTCGACGATTTCGAGCGGCAGCAGGATGTTGTCGAGCGTGGTGCGCCAGGGCAGCATGGTCGGGTTCTGGAAGGCCATGCCGACGATCGAGACCGGCTTGGTCACCTGTTTGTCCGCAACGATCACCACGCCGCTCTGCGGGATGTGCAGGCCGGTGACCAGTTTCATCAATGTCGACTTGCCGCAGCCGGAGGGGCCGACGACGGCCGCGAACTCGCCCTTGCCGACCTTCATAGTGAGGCCGGAGACGGCAAGCGTGCCGGCCGCGCCGCCATAGCGCATGTCGACATTGTCGATGGTAACGAGGTGAGACATCGATCTTCTTTCTTCGGACAATTGGGGCAAATACCCCCTCACCTGAAAAATCTAGCACTTAGCCTTTGGCTAAGATGCTGATTTTTCTTCCTCCCCCGCCAAGGGGGAGGTAGAGCTGCGGCGCTGCGGCACACTTATCTCTCCCCTTGCGGGAGAGAAAGCGATTTCAACATCTTAGCCAACGGCTAAGTGTTAGAAATCGCAAGTGAGGGGATGCTACGGCAGCATACGCTCCGCCTTGGCAGGCAGGAAGCTGGCGTCGAAAACCTGCTCAGCCTTGACGTTGCCCTTGAGGCCCATGGAGACCTTCAGCGTGTCGATCGAGGCGGCAAGGCGGGTCGGGTCGATGCCGCCGAAGCCGTTGGCGACCACGTAAGGCGTCTTGATGTTCATCGCATTCGCCATCTTGAGGCGCTCGAGCTCGATATCCTTGTTGAGCGTCTCGTTGCGCTTGAGGACGGCGGCAACGCCCTCTTCCGGCTTGGCGACGGCATCGGCAAAACCCTTGGCGAGTGCCTTCAGGAAGCCCTTGACGGCGGCCGGGTTCTTGGCCGCGAAATCGGTGTTGATCAGCACCGCGTTGCCATAGAGGTTGAGGCCGTGCTCGGCCATCAGGATCGTGGCGATGTCGTCATCCTTGATGCCCTGGGCCTTCAGGTTGAGGATGACCGAGAAGGCGAAACCGAAGACCGCATCGACCTTACCCTGGGCGAGCATCGGCTCGCGGACCGGGAAGCCGATCGATTCCAGCGTGATCTTCGAATCGTCGATCTTGGCGACCTGCTTGAAGGCCTTCCACTGCGCGAAGGCACCATCCGGAGGAGGCGCGCCGAGCTTCTTGCCTTCCAGCGACTTCGGATCGGTGGTGATGCCGAGCGACTTGCGGCCCACGACCGCAAAGGTCGGGCGCTCGTAGACCATCATCGCGGCCTTGATCTTCTGGGAGGAATCCTCGTCCAGGAACTTGATCAGCGAGTTGATGTCGCCGAAACCCATCTGGTAGGCACCGGTCGCAACACGCGGGATCGCTTCGACCGAGCCGTTGCCGGTATCGATGGTGACGTCGAGGCCCTCGGCCTTGAAGTAACCCTTGTCCTGGGCGAGCAGGAAGCCGGCAGCCGGGCCTTCGAATTTCCAGTCGAGCGTGAACTTGACCGCGGTTTGCGCCACAGCCTGGCCGGCCGGCATAGAAAAGCCGGCAGCAAGCGCCAGTGCCGCGACGGCCGAAAGTTTTGAGAGCAGTCTGCGCGAGATCATGAAAGGTCGTCCCCCTGGAGTTTTTTGTGCGGATGGCCTGCATCCAAGCGCTTATTCAGGGGCCGCGCAAGTCGAAACTGCACATAAAACAATCATATTTTCATATCGCACACTCAATATGCATATGCAACTTTGATGCACATGACGCCGCCTATCTTTTCAGCAGGAGCCGCCGCGCCACCTGGGACCGTCTGGACCACGTTGCAAAGGACCTGCCGGCTACCGGATGCGGCAAACGGAACTCCGAAACGACAATAGTTTCCAAGGCTTCCGATCGGAAATTGGCTGTGGAACGGCTCTTCCCTTCCCTCGTCCGGCAATTGTATAAACGCACGACCGAACTCTTCACTCGCGAGCGTGCCGATGATCGAAATCCTCCTTCTGCTGCTGGTGATCCTGATGACGGGTCTCCACCGCAAGACATCGGCCCGGGTGACGTTGCTTGAAAAGGAGCTCGAGGCGGTCAAGGCCGATCTCCTGGCTCGGCAACCGGTTTCCGCTGCCACGCCCATGGCAGGGCCGGCGGCCGTTCCGGCTGCAGCAGCGGCTGTCACCACCGAGACGGCCGTCGAGGAACCGCCTGCTCAGGCAGAGCCGGTGCCCGAGGCTGTTCCGGCTGCGCCCGCGGCCCTGCCGGAGGAGACGATCGCGGCGAGCACGACGGCCGAGGAGGCTCCGGCCATAGAAGAGGCTCCGGCCCCGGCGGTAGCGAGGGCACCGACGCCCGCCAAACCCAAAAACCGCGAAAATCTCGAAAGCTATCTCGGTGCACGCTGGCCGGTCTGGGTCGGCGGCGTGGCGCTTGCCTTCGGCGGCATCTTCCTGGTGCGCGCCTCGATCGAGGCCGGGCTGCTCGGACCGGGCGCACGCCTCGTGCTCGCCTGCCTGTTCGGCCTCGTCCTGATGGCCGGCGGCGAGATCGTGCGGCGCCGGGCGATGCCGCAGGTATCCGACCGGTTCAGCAATGCGATGATCCCCGGCGCGCTGACCGCGGCGGGTGCAGTGACGCTGCTGGGCGCGATCTATGCGGCCTACGGCGTCTACGGATTTATCGGCGCGACGCCGGCCTTCGTCCTGCTCGCGCTCATATCCTTCGCAACCATCGCACTGTCGCTGCTGCACGGGCAGGCGCTGGCCGGGCTCGGCCTGCTCGCTTCGCTGCTGACGCCGGCCCTGGTCGCCAGCGAACAACCGAACCCCAATGCGCTGTTCGCCTTCCTCTGCCTCACCTGGGTGGCCGTCAATGCCGCCTCGCGCTTCCGCCGCTGGACGATCGTGCCGATGCTCGCCAATATCGGCATCGGGCTTTGGGCGATCGCCTACACGTTCGGCGCCGCCGAGTTCGACCCGATGCCGTCGACGCTGACGCTGATCGTGATGATCGCCGGCACCGGCTTCTTCTGGCCCGGTGCCGCCTATAGCACAGACCGTGTAGCCAAGACCGGCTGGAGCGGGTTGCTCGGGCGCCAGCCGCTGGCCATCACGCTCTCGGTTGCGATCATGTCGGTGCTGCCGGCGCTCGCCATGCTGGTCGCGGACACGGTCACCGGCATCGATCCGTACTTCGCCTCCGCTGCCGTGATCGCGGCCCTTGCCGCACTCGGCGCCAGCCGCGCTTATACGGTTTGGCCGGCGATGATCGCCGCCTGCGGGTCGGTGCTGGTCCTTGCCGTCGTGGCGCTGATGCTGCTCGATACCTATGTGCCGCAACCGGTCGGCAACGAACCGCTGCCGGTCGTGACCTATGCGACGGAAATCGCCATCAGCCTGCTGCTCGGGGCGGTGTTCACGCTGCTCGGCTTTGCGTTCCTGAAACGCTTCCGCAGGGCGGAGCCGGAATTTTCGATGGTCTGGAGCGTGCTGATGTCCGGCGTGCCGGTGGCGCTGGCGACCATCAGCTTCCTCAATTTCGGCAATCTCGGACGCGACTGGACGCATGGGCTTTACGGGGTCGGCCTCGGCCTCGTGCTGCTGGCCGGTGCCGAATGGCTGTTCCGCGAGCGTGACGAGACGAGCGATGGACGCATCGACTGGGCGGCCAATTTCTTCATCGCCGGCTCGTTTGCCGGCTTCACGTTCGCGCTGCACGCGCTGACCAACGGCATCGTCACCACCATTCTCCTGTCCGTGCTGGGCTTTGCCTATGTACTGGGCATGCGGGCGCGGCCATGGCCGGCGCTTCCCTGGATGATGGCGGCGGCGATCCTGATGGTGTTCGGCCGGATCGCCTGGGAGCCGACGCTGATCGGCCAGAACAGTCTCGGCACCACGCCGTTCTTCAACGCGCTTCTGCCGGGCTACGGCATTCCGACGCTGCTGGCGATCGTGACGGCCTATCTCCTGAAGGGCTCTTCCGATTTCCGCATCCGCAACCTCATGCAGGCGCTTGCCTCGCTGGCCGCTCTCATGACGGTTGCCGTTCTGGTGCGCCACGCGATGAACGGCGGCGTGCTCGATGATCGGGTACCGACGCTTGGCGAGCAGTCGATTTACACGCTGCTGACGGTCGGCTTCTCGGGCATATTGATGACGCTCGACCTCAAGTCGCCGAGCCCGGTGTTCCGCTGGGGCTCGATGATCGCCGGCGTGCTTGCGACCATCAACGTTCTGTCGCTGCACGTGTTTGCGCTCAACCCCTATTTCAGCGGCGAAAACACCGGCGCCTGGCCTTTCCTCAACCTGCTGCTGCTCGGCTACCTCCTGCCCGGCCTTGCCTATGCGCTCGTTGCCTATTACGCACGCGGGCGGCGGCCGACGCCCTACGTGGTCATGCTGGCGCTCGCCGGCGCGGTGCTCGGTTTCCTCTGGGCGACGCTTTCCGTGCGGCGCTTCTGGCAGGGTGAAAACATCGCCGACTGGAAGGGGTTCATCGCCGCCGAGACCTACACCTATTCCGTGGTCTGGCTGCTGATCGGCGTGGCGCTGCTGGCGATCGGCTCCAAGCTCGACGCCAAGAGCCTGCGGCTCGCCTCCGCCGCTCTCGTGCTGGTCGCGGTGGTAAAGGTGTTCCTGGTCGACATGTCGAACCTCGAAGGGATCCTCCGGGCGCTGTCCTTCATCGGGCTCGGTGCGGTGCTGATCGGGATCGGGCTTTTCTACCAGCGCATTCTGGTGAACAAGAGCGGTGAACCCGCAGCTATCGATTCCCAGGAACCCGCTTCGTGACCGTTTCGCTTATCGCCGCCTTTTCACCCTTCGAGGCGCTTGCCGAGACCCTGATCCCGCATGCGACCGAAGGCGACGACGGCTCGCACGACATCGCCCATATCCTGCGCGTCTTCCGTAACGCGATGCGCATCCATGCCAAGGAAGGCGGCGACGGGCGGGTGCTCGCCGCTGCCGTGCTGCTGCATGATTGCGTTTCGGTGGAAAAGAACTCGCCGCTGCGGGCGCAGGCCTCGCGGCTGGCGGCGGAAAAGGCCGCAACCATCCTTGCCGATCTCGGCTGGGACAAGACGGATATCGCGGCCGTCGCGCATGCGGTGACGGCGCACAGCTTTTCCGCCAACATCTTGCCCGAGACGCTGGAGGCCAGGATATTGCAGGATGCGGACCGGCTGGATGCGATCGGCATGGTGGGGGCGGCGCGCTGTTTCTATATCGCCGGGCGGATGGGGTCCGGCCTCTACGACCCGGCCGATCCGCTCGCCAGACATCGCCCGCTCGACGACAAGGCGTTTGCGATCGACCATTTCGAGGTGAAACTGTTCAAGCTCGCCGACGGCTTCCAGACGGCGACGGGCCGCGCGCTTGCCACCGAACGGCATGAGCGCCTGCGCCAGGTGCTCGACCTCTTCATCGACGAGATCTGAAGGAGAAACCATGCGGATCAGCGAACTCAACTTCTATCCCCTGAAAAGCGGCCGCGGCATTGGGCTTGGCGAAGCGGAGATCACGGCCGCGGGCATTCCTGGCGACCGGGAGATGATGGTCGTCGATCCGACAGGCATGTTCATCACCCAGCGGGAACTGCAGTCTCTCGCCAGGCTTCAGGTCTACCCCGGAACCGATGCCGTGCGCTTCGCGATGGAAGGTCAGGGCGAGATCAGCGTCGCCCGGCCGCCGACTGAGCGGCGCATGGAAACCGTGGTGTGGAAATCCAGCGTCAACGCGGCGCTTGCCGACGATGCGGCCAATGCGGTGCTGTCGGAATGGCTCGGCCGTGATATCCGGCTGGTGTTCTTCGATGATGCGGCAAAGCGCGTTGCAAGCCCCGAATGGGCGGGCGACAATTCGCCGGTGACGTTTGCCGACGGCTACCAGGTGCTGGTGACCACGACCGGGTCGCTTGCCGCGCTCAATGCGGACATGGCGGCGAGAGGCGAAGGCGCGGTCGGCATGGAACGGTTCCGGCCGAACATCGTGCTCGACCACGACGAACCTTGGGCGGAGGACGGCTGGACCGGCATCGAAATCGCCGGCATCCGCTTCGATTTCGTCAAGCCCTGCGCCCGCTGCATCATGACCACCCAGGACCAGCAGACCGGTTCGCGCGACGTGCCGGACCCGATCCCCGCCATGGGCCGCATCCGCATGTCCGCCGACCGGCGCGTGCCCGGCCCGCTGTTCGGCTGGAACGCCGTGCCGCGCGGCACCGGCCATATCAAGGTTGGCGATATTGCGACGGTGGTTGCCGAGCGGGCGGAGGCCTGGGCGATCAAGCGGCGGGCCTGAGCGGTACCCGTCGATGATCGTCACCGAACGGCTCCTCCTCAGGCGGCCAAAGCTCGCCGATGTCCCTGCTCTGTTCGAATTTCTCGGTGACCCCGATGCCATGCAGTTCACCCATATCGACCGTTCGCCGAAGGAATGCCGGCGGCGGGTAGCGGCGCATGAATGGCGGCGCCGCCGCGACGGTTGTGCGCCCTGGACGGTGCAGCTGAAGGAGAGTGGGCGGATCATCGGCTGGGGCGGACTTTACGACGATCCGTTCGATCCGGGTTGGGGTGTCGAGTTGGGCTACTATTTTCACCCGGATACCTGGGGCAAGGGATTTGGCAGCGAACTGACGGCGGCTGCGATGCATGAAGCCGACGAGGTGCTGAAACTGCCGAAAGTCAGCGCCTTTGCCCGGCCGGACAATACGGCTTCGCGGCGATTGCTGGAAAAGACGGGTTTTCGTGTGGTGCGTTATGTCTCAGAGATGGAGCGCTACTATTTCGAGCGCTTGCGGCCGGGAGGTTGAAGGGCCGCAAAAGCGGCCCCTCCCTTACTCAGCAGGAT
>PVBG01000051.1 GCA_002968845.1 Neorhizobium tomejilense
GGGGAGGGGCTCCACGCGAAGCCGGCGCCCAGCCAATCTCCCCACCCGTGGGGGAGATGCCCGGCAGGGCAGAGGGGGGCGCCGCGGGACAACCGAAATGATCGAAATCTGAAAGCGAGCCCAAATGGATAACCGCGCCGGTGAAATGGAAGTCTTTGCGCTGGCAGCCGAGCTGAAGAGCTTTTCCGCCGCCGGCCGCAAACTGAAACTCTCCCCCTCCGCGGTCAGCAAGCTGGTCACCCGGCTGGAGGATCGGCTCGGCACCCGCCTCGTGGTCCGTTCCACCCGCATGCTGCAGCTGACGCCGGAGGGGGAGACCTATCTGGCGCGGGCGCAGCGCATCCTGGCCGAGATCGCCGATACGGAAGAGATGGTCTCCGGCGGTGGCCGCACGCTGCCGCGCGGGCCGCTGTCGATCAACGCTTCGGTCGGCTTCGGAGAACGGTATGTCCTGCCGCTCACCTGCGAATTCCAGCAGCTTTTCCCGGATGTGCAGCTCGATATCACGCTGACCGACGACATCGTCGATTTGATCCGCGAGCGCGTCGATATCGCCATCCGCCACGGGCCGATGCGCAACTCGTCGCTGATGGCGCGAAAGCTCGGGGAGAGCCGCCAGGTGGTGATCGCATCGCCGGGCTATCTGGAGCGCCACGGTGTCCCGAAGATGCCGGCCGAGCTCATCCATCACAACTGTATCAATTTCAATTTCCGGCGGGCGGTCGAAGGCTGGCCTTTTCGTGACCCGAAAACCGGCAGCCGGGAGCTGTTGCCGGTTTCCGGAAACCTGAAGGCGAGCAACGGCTCGATCATCCGGCAGTTCTGTCTGGATCACCTCGGCATCGGCCGCGTCGGGCGTTTCCATGTGGAGCCGGATATCGAGGCCGGCCGTCTCGTGCCGGTTCTGGAGGATTTCAACCCGGAGGACATCGAGGAAATCCATGCCGTTTATGCCGGCCACGAGCACCTCGCCCTGCGCATCCGCACCTATATCGACTTCCTCGCGGCACGACTTTAAGAGATCGTTCCGGTCGTGTTGATCGGCAAACGTGTCTTTCGGGCCACAGTTTTGCCTTGCTTTAGCCGATTTCCGTACCCAAATCCCGGGTTCAGGAGAATCCCGGCATGAGTGACCAACTGAACGACATCATCGCCCGTTTGCGGGCGGAGGTAATCGCCGATTCGTCGGAGTACCCACACGTGAACGTGCCGCTGGAAGACCTGCGGCTCATCGTCCAGAGCTTCGAAATCCTTCATGCGGAGAAGGAAGCGCTGCGCCGCCGCGTGGAACAGCACGCGGAAGTCGTAGAAGCCGTCGAAGTCTTTATTGCAGCTTACCGCGATAAATATAAGAACTATGGCAACGGCGGCGTTCGTCCCAGCGCCGTGCTTCGCCGCGAGGTACGGATGATCTGGGCTGCCATGAACGGCCACGTCCTGGCGACCGACAGCACGTTCTGACCGTTGCGGGGCATGCTGGGCCGGGTCGGTACCCGGATAGCCGACCCGTCCTAGTCCCTGTCCGGCGCGCCGAGCGGGAAGAACGAGCGGTAGGGCCGGGCCTCCTCCACCGCACGCGCAAAAGACGGCCGGGCGAGCAGCCGGCTGCGATAGGCCCGCACATGGGCAAACTGCTCGCCGATCCGGTGCGTCCAGTCCGCGTAGAAGAGGGCAGGCGCCGCGGCGCAATCGGCGAGGCTGAACGCATCGGCCGCCGCCCATTCCCGACCCGCCATCCGTTCGTCCAGCCAGCCATAGGCGGCATCCAGCATGCCGCGCGCTTCCTGCACGCCGTATGGATCGCGGTGCTCTTCCGGCCGGATGGCGTTGAAGACCACCTTCTGCTGCGGGGTGGAAATGTAGTTGTCGAAGAAGCGGTCCATCATCCGCACATCGAGCGCCGCATCCGCATCGTCGGGGATCAGCTTCACCGGGCCGGGATAATGAAGGCCCAGATATTCGATGACGGTCGACGATTCGAAGACCCGTTTCTCCCCGTCGAGCAGGACCGGGAAGCGCTTCACCGGCCACATGCTGCAGAGGTCTTCGTAGGCCGAAGGATCCTCGGGCCCGAGCATGCGGGTGTCGAACTCGGTGCCGTTCTCATAGAGCGCGGTCAGCACCTTCTGGCAGTAGGACGAAAATGGATGCGAATACAGAACCGGACGCATGACGGCCTCCCATAACCGATTGCGAAGTGAAACTGGTTTATGGATAACTCAGCCGATTGCCTTTTGCAATCGGTTTATGTTGGCATGATTTCCTGCCGAGCAAGATCGCCCCCCTCTGGCCTGCCGGCCATCTCCCCCACGGGTGGGGAGATCACATGCGGCTCGACCTTCGCCCAATATTGACCCTGCGCGGAATAGTAGCGTCTCTTTCTTGGGAGACGCCGGCGCTCCCAGCCAATCTCCCCACCTGTGGGGGAGATGCCCGGCAGGGCAGAGGGGGGCTGACACGGCACGACCTCTCCCGTTTCCCGCCTCACGCCCCGACCGCTTCCACCTTCTCCCGCACATGCATCCCGCGAATTTCCTTCGCCACCATCTCCTGCAGCCGCCAGAGATTGCGGTCGTTGATGCCGAATTCGGCGAGATGCACGACGGTATTGTAGAGATATTCGGCACACGATCCCCGATGCCCGCAGGCGCGCGCCAGGACCTTTGCGACCTCGTCGAGCGGCAGCAGCGGCCGGATGATGCGCTTGCTGGTGCCGCCGACCCAGAAGGTCAGCGCCCGCACGGTCTCGCCGGCTTGGGTGCGGACCGGCAGCCAGCGAAACGAGGTGAGGCTGTCGCGATGGCTGACCTCGCGGCGCAGGGCCTTTTCGATCTGGACGCGCTTGTCGTCGTCGGCCACCCGGTAGATCACCCCGTCGCAGCGGCCGCCGCGCGACAGCATCATCATCAGCCCCGGCTGTGCCGGCGAGCCCCGGCCGCGCTCGATCCGGAGCGAAAAGGAGCGATGCCAACCGAACGCGGCGGCCCGCTGGCAGGCGATGCTGTCGAAGCCCGGCTTCCAGATCAGCGAGCCATAGGCGAAGACCCAGAGCGGGTCCTCGCCGATTTCCGCCGCCAGGCGATCGGCGATCTGAATGTAGTCGTCGTCGGTCAGCGGCTCCCAGGTGGCGGGTGGGCCAGGGTCTGCTTCCTCGCGGAAACAGAGATCGACCAGATCCTGCGTCAGCGACAATGTGGATTGTTTCGGCATGGCTTCGAACGGCTTTTCGGGCAGGACGACAAAACGGCAAGGTCCGAGAGTGCAAGCCGATCCGGCCTGAGTCAACCGTCTTGCTGCGCTGCGGCCGAGGCCCGGGCCACGAACGCAGGAGACCCTCCGACACCACCCGCGGGACGAAAGTCGGCCGGGTGCCACGAAATGGTCACGGAACATTTCCAGCATGAACCATTCTTGAAGAGCTGACAGTTCAAGGAGCGATGATCATGGACATGACCACCGAAGCCCCGACAGATCGCGTGCGGGTGAAACATAAGTGGCTCGATATCAAAGGCATGAAGGTGTTTTACCGGGAGGCGGGCAGGGCCGGGGCGCCCGTGCTTCTGCTGCCGCACGGCTATCCGTGCTCGTCTTATGAATTCCGCGAGTTGATGCCGCGGCTTGCCGATCGCTGGCATCTGGTCGCGCCGGATTTTCCGGGCTCGGGCTACACCGACACGCCATCCGGCTTTGCCTACGATTTCGACGGTTTTGCCGATTTCCTCGATACGCTCACGCAGACGCTCGGGCTCGACCGGTTCGCGCTCTACCTCCACGATTTCGGTTCGCAGATCGGTCTTCGCCTGGCGATCCGGCGGCCCGAGAAGATCGCCGCGCTGATCGTCCAGAACGGCGATATCTACGAGGATGCGCTCGGCCCCAAATACGCCGGCCTGCAGGAGTTCTGGCGCAACCCGACCGAGGAAGGCCGCCGCACGATCGCGGGCGCTGTCAGCGAAGAAGGTTTCAGGGAAGAGTTCCTCAACGAAGTCCGGCCGGAGCTCGCCGAGCGCATCTCGCCGGACCTGTGGAGGCTGCATTGGGCCCTGATGGACGAACGGCGGCGGCAGATCGCCGTCGATGTCATCGCCGGGCTGCGCGAGAATGTCACCTGGTTTCCGCGTTATCAGCAATATCTGCGCGACCGCCAGCCGCCGACCCTGATCGTCTGGGGGCCGCAGGACGGCTACATGCCGGAAAAATCCGCCCGCGCCTTCCTGCGCGACCTGCCCGGGGCGGAACTTCATCTTCTCGATGGTGGTCATTGGCTGCTGGAAACCAATCTCGACGAAGTCGCATCGCTGATCCGCGATTTCCTCGGTCGGGTGCACTCCGGTTGATGGCCGGCGGAGGAATTTGATGCGTTGGCTTTTTATCGCGGTGCTGTTGATCCTCATCGGCTGTGTATTGAGTATCGGTTGGATGAATGACCCCGGTAATGGCCGGATAGAAGCGACGCCGCCCCAGCAGCAGAACCCGCTGGCCCCGCCTCCGGGCACCCCTTGAAGCCGCCAGGGACCCCTTGAAGCCGCCGTGCACCCCTTGAGGCTGCCCTTCAGGCCTTGACAGCGATGATGAAGAACCGCGGGAAGCGCAACAGCACCCGCCCGTCGGCCATCGGCGGATAGGCCCTGGCGATGCGGGCGGTGTAGTCGGCCGCAAAGGCTTCCGCATGGGCAGGGCCGGCGGCGTCGAGATAGGGCCGCAGCCCGGTCGCCCTGACCCATTCGACGATCGCGGGCGCATTGGCGAGCGGGTGGTAATAGACCGTGTGCCAGACGTCGATCCGGGCGGATTTCGGCATCAGCCGGTCGAAATACGCCCCAGGCGGCGGCAGCACCGCGCGGCGCACCCTGCCGCCTTCGAAGGCCGCCTTCCACGGGCCGGCCGCACCGGTTTCCTCCATTAGCACATGGCTGGGTTCGGAGAGGTTGTCCGGCATCTGCACCGCGAGCACGCCGCCGGGTCTCAGGTGATCCATCAGCCGGGCGAGCACCGAAATATGGTCCGGCACCCACTGGAAGACCGCATTGGCGTAAAGCAGGTCGGCCGGCTCTTCCGGGACCCAGGTATTCAGATCGGCCTTGGTGAATTTCGTGCCGGGCAGGCGATTGCGGGCCGCCGCCAGCATGTTGTCGTCGCTGTCGAGGCCGGCGACATTGGCTGTCCCGAAACGCTCCGCGATCAGCTCCGTCGAATTGCCCGGGCCGCAGCCGAGGTCATAGGCACGGGCAACCGAGCCGAGCGGTACCTGCGCCAGAAGATCTCGCGCCGGCCGCGTCCGCTCGTCCTCGAATTTCACATATTGCTCCGCCGACCATGCCATGAGCGTCTTCCTCAAGTGTTCGTTTCGATGGAACATGGCACTCCGACGCCTCGGTCTCCATGGGCAAAAATATCAATTTTTGTGATGATCCATTTCATATTATCGCTTGACCTCGGCGGCGGCGCCGGACTTCACTCACCCGCAATTTTGAAGCGCCAGAATGACCCCGAGAATGACCGAGGAGATTGCCATGTCCGTCAACACCGCCCCCCGCACCACCACCTGGACGTTCGTGGATGGGGAGTGGCTGGAGGGCAATCCGAAGCTGATCGGCCCCACCTCGCATGCCATGTGGCTCGGTTCCACCGTGTTCGACGGCGCCCGCTGGTTCGATGGCATTGCGCCGGACATCGACCTGCATTGCCAGCGCGTCAACCGGTCGGCCACGAACATGGGCATGAAGCCGGTGATGCAGCCCGAGGAGATCGAGGCGCTCGCCTGGGAAGGCATCAAGAAATTCGATGGCAAGACGGCGATCTACATCAAGCCGATGTACTGGTCGGAACACGGCATGCCGTACAGCGTCGTCACCGCCGATCCGGAATCGACCCGTTTCGCGCTCTGCCTGTTCGAGGCGCCGATGCAGACCGCCAAACCCTCGTCGCTCACCGTCTCGCCCTATCGCCGCCCCAACCCGGAAGTGGCGATGACCGGCGCCAAGACCGGCAGCCTTTATCCCAATAGCGGCCGCATGATCATGGAAGCCCGCGGTCGCGGCTTCGACAATGCGCTCGCCCGCGACATGAACGGCAATGTCGCCGAGACCGCCTCCTCGAACATCTTCATGGTCAAGGACGGGGTGATCATGACCCCGATCGCCAACGGCACCTTCCTTGCCGGCATCACCCGCGCGCGTGTCATCAACCTCCTGCGCCGCGGCGGTTTCGACGTGCGCGAGACGACGTTGACGGTCGCGGATTTCATGGATGCCGACGAGATCTTCACCTCCGGCAACTATTCCAAGATCGTCCCGGTCAACCGCTTCGAGGAACGCCAGCTCCAGGAAGGCCCGGTCGCCCGCAAGGCGCTGGAACTCTACATGGACTGGGCCCGCTCCCCCGGCGACGAGGCCTGAAACCTCCAGGCGGCGGCGTGCGAGGCAGGGGACAAGTTAGAATTCGTCGTCCTCGACGTCGTCCGCACCGCGGAGGCTTTTGCCCCGATGTAGAATGCGCATGATCGTCACGAGGTCGGCATCGATGCGAAAGACGATGCTGGCCTTCCGTTTGAAGCCGACGACGCGGATGCCAGGGCCGAATTCGTCATGCCTCGTGCCGCGCGCGGGAAAGGTTTCGAAGGCCGCGCAGTGACCGAGGAGTTCGTTGACATATCGCCGGGCAATGGCGCGGCCGGCTTTCGGAGCAATATAGTCATAGAGTTCGGCAAGGTCGGCATCCGCCGCCGGATCGAAAACAACCCGGTATCTCATTCGGGAAGACGGGTGTCTTTGTCGCGCGCATCCATATGCGCGTTGATGCGCCGCCGGACTTCGTTGATCGGAATTGCCTTGGAAGGATCATGCGTCGTGACGGTCGGCACGACCTCGTCCCGCAGCCAGGTCTCTATTCCGGCATCATGATCGGCCAGATACCGCAATCCTTCGGCGACCACCTCGCTCTCGTCGGCAAATTCGCCGGACGCGACCTTCTTCTGGACGAGTTCGGCCATGTCCTCCGGCAGGGAGATGGTAATCGATCGGTTCGGGCGCATCGGTCGGTTCCTGTTCGCGGGCAAGCCTATCACAATCGGGCAAGGGGCGCTATTTCACTGCCGGCTTTATTGCCGTTGGAAGCACGGTGCTGCAGGCAATCCCGCGTCTGCTGTCCCGCCATGCTCCCTCACACAAGCCGGACCGCAGCCGTGCCGATGATGATCATCGAGACGGCGATCATCAGGGGTTTGACTGGCAGGTAGCGGACGATGAAGGCGCCGATCGGCGCCGCCAGGATGCCGCCAAGGATGAGGCCGAGGGCGGAGGAGAGTTCCGACCAGCCGAGCGACACGATGAAAGTCGCGGAAATCACCGTGGTGACGGAAAATTCGGTCAGGTTCGTGGAGCCGATCACCTTTTTGGGATCGTGGCCGCGGCCGAGCAGCGAGCTCGTCACGATCGGCCC
>PVBG01000052.1:2500-6452 GCA_002968845.1 Neorhizobium tomejilense
TAAAGTTTGCATCACTTCGATGAAGTGCTGCCTGTTCTGCAAAAATCGTGAAGAGAAGATTGATCTGGAGGCTTCCAGGTATGGGTTTAGGCCCATGTCCGATGCCGGTTCCAATGATGTCGTTGATGGCCTAGCCGGCCGGATACGAAAGAGGGATCGGAGTAGGTAGGAAGCTTGTCACTCTGGTCGGTCGTTGTTGTCATTTTGAGGGACTTGTCCTGAAGAATGGCTCTGATGACTTACTGATGGCCGTTGCCTGACCGCGCGGTCCTGGATCACATCTCGAGAAGCTGGTCTTAAAGACAAGTTTGCAAGCGGGTCGCTCGGCGTGACCCCAATCAAGCAAGCTTGTCGAACACGTCGATGGCATCATGAGAAGGGCTGGTTGTAAAAGGTAACCGGTCCGCCACGCATTGGGTTGAACCTTTAGGGGTTTGGGCCGATGGGTGGCTATATTGATGAGCATTGGCAATGAGAACGATTAAGTGTCGTAAGGGCATTTGGTGGATGCCTTGGCATGCACAGGCGAAGAAGGACGTGATACGCTGCGATAAGCCGTGGGGAGCTGCGAATGAGCTTTGATCCATGGATCTCCGAATGGGGCAACCCACCTTAGATACCTAGAAAGTTTAAGCCGTCTTTCGGGACGGTTTAGGTTTCTAGGTATTGTTAAAAGGTATCTTACCTTCGAATAAAATAGGGGTAAGAAGCGAACTCGGGGAACTGAAACATCTAAGTACCCGAAGGAAAGGACATCAACCGAGACTCCGTAAGTAGTGGCGAGCGAACACGGACCAGGCCAGTGGCAATCAGGAATAAAGCCGAACGCTTTGGAAAAGGCGGCCGTAGCGGGTGATAGCCCCGTAGGCGTAGAACACTGATTGTCCTAGAGTAGGGCGGGACACGTGAAATCCTGTCTGAACATGGGGAGACCACTCTCCAAGCCTAAGTACTCGTGCATGACCGATAGCGAACAAGTACCGTGAGGGAAAGGTGAAAAGCACCCCGACAAGGGGAGTGAAATAGAACCTGAAACCGGATGCCTACAAACAGTCGGAGGGCGCAAGCCTGACGGCGTACCTTTTGTATAATGGGTCAACGACTTAGTGTAACTAGCAAGCTTAAGCCGGTAGGTGTAGGCGCAGCGAAAGCGAGTCTGAACAGGGCGTTCAGTTAGTTGCATTAGACCCGAAACCGAGTGATCTAGCCATGAGCAGGTTGAAGGTTGGGTAACACCAACTGGAGGACCGAACCCGCATCTGTTGCAATAGATTGGGATGACTTGTGGCTAGGGGTGAAAGGCCAATCAAACTCGGAAATAGCTGGTTCTCCGCGAAAACTATTTAGGTAGTGCGTCGATCGAATACCCCGGGGGGTAGAGCACTGGATGGGCTATGGGGACTCACCGTCTTACTGATCCTAACCAAACTCCGAATACCCGGGAGTACTAATCGGCAGACACACGGCGGGTGCTAACGTCCGTCGTGAAAAGGGAAACAACCCTGACCTCCAGCTAAGGTCCCCAAGTCATGGCTAAGTGGGAAAGGATGTGAGGATCCCAAAACAACCAGGATGTTGGCTTAGAAGCAGCCATCATTTAAAGAAAGCGTAACAGCTCACTGGTCTAATTAAGGGTCTTTGCGCCGAAAATGTAACGGGGCTAAAGCCATGCACCGAAGCTGAGGATACGTGACTTGTCACGTGTGGTAGCGGAGCGTTCCGTAAGCCTGTGAAGGAGGACCCGTGAGGGCCTCTGGAGGTATCGGAAGTGCGAATGTTGACATGAGTAACGATAAAGAGGGTGAGAGACCCTCTCGCCGAAAGACCAAGGGTTCCTGCTTAAAGTTAATCTGAGCAGGGTTAGCCGGCCCCTAAGCCGAGGCAGAAATGCGTAGGTGATGGGAACCACGTTAATATTCGTGGGCCTGGTGGTAGTGACGGATCGCAAAAATTGTTCAACCTTATTGGATTGGTTGGGCAGTGGGGCGGTTCCAGGAAATAGCTCCACCGTATAGACCGTACCCGAAACCGACACAGGTGGTCAGGTAGAGTATACCAAGGCGCTTGAGAGAACTATGTTGAAGGAACTCGGCAAATTGCACGCGTAACTTCGGAAGAAGCGTGACCCCATTTTGGGCAACCATAATGGGGTGGCACAGACCAGGGGGTAGCGACTGTTTATCAAAAACACAGGGCTCTGCGAAGTCTAAAGACGACGTATAGGGTCTGACGCCTGCCCGGTGCTGGAAGGTTAAGAGGAGAGGTGCAAGCTTTGAATCGAAGCCCCAGTAAACGGCGGCCGTAACTATAACGGTCCTAAGGTAGCGAAATTCCTTGTCGGGTAAGTTCCGACCTGCACGAATGGCGTAACGACTTCCCCGCTGTCTCCAACATAGACTCAGTGAAATTGAATTCCCCGTGAAGATGCGGGGTTCCTGCGGTCAGACGGAAAGACCCCGTGCACCTTTACTATAGCTTTACACTGGCATTCGTGTCGGCATGTGTAGGATAGGTGGTAGGCTTTGAAGCGGGGACGCCAGTCTTCGTGGAGCCATCCTTGAAATACCACCCTTATCGTCATGGATGTCTAACCGCGGTCCGTTATCCGGATCCGGGACAGTGTATGGTGGGTAGTTTGACTGGGGCGGTCGCCTCCGAAAGAGTAACGGAGGCGCGCGATGGTGGGCTCAGACCGGTCGGAAATCGGTCGTCGAGTGCAATGGCATAAGCCCGCCTGACTGCGAGACTGACAAGTCGAGCAGAGACGAAAGTCGGTCATAGTGATCCGGTGGTCCCGCGTGGAAGGGCCATCGCTCAACGGATAAAAGGTACGCCGGGGATAACAGGCTGATGACCCCCAAGAGTCCATATCGACGGGGTTGTTTGGCACCTCGATGTCGGCTCATCGCATCCTGGGGCTGGAGCAGGTCCCAAGGGTTTGGCTGTTCGCCAATTAAAGCGGTACGTGAGCTGGGTTCAGAACGTCGTGAGACAGTTCGGTCCCTATCTGCCGTGGGTGTAGGAATATTGACAGGATCTGTCCCTAGTACGAGAGGACCGGGATGGACATATCTCTGGTGGACCTGTTGTCCTGCCAAGGGCATAGCAGGGTAGCTATATATGGAATGGATAACCGCTGAAGGCATCTAAGCGGGAAACCAACCTGAAAACGAGTATTCCCTATCAGGGCCGTGGAAGACGACCACGTTGATAGGCCGGGTGTGGACGTGCAGCAATGCATGAAGCTTACCGGTACTAATCGCCCGATTGGCTTGATCGTTCTCATTGTTCATGCTCATCAAGCTTTGCTTGATGATGCCAAAGACCTTTGTCCTGACGCTGTCGCATCCTTCGGATGCTGCGCTGCGGACGGCCCGCGCCAAAAGGCGCGACGGCCGCTGGCCTGTATGGGTGCCAAAAGCACTCGTCAGATCTGGAAAGGTTCAAAGACGTGTTCAAAAGACTAAAAAAGAGGTCGAAAGACCTCACCAGCTTCTCACAATGTTGCGCTTCGCTGACCTGGTGGTCATTGCGGGGCGGCCGCACCCGTTCCCATTCCGAACACGGCCGTGAAACGCCCCTGCGCCAATGGTACTCCGTCTCAAGACGCGGGAGAGTAGGTCGCTGCCAGGTCTGCAAAACGCAACATATCTTCTCATTCACGAAAACTAACGGCCCTTAAGCCGACCAAAGGGCCGCCCACAAGCGGCCTTTCGTCGTTCGAAGGGAAACTTGCAGTGCGTCCCTTACAGGAGACAAATCGCCTTCGGCAATTTGCTCCGGCAGAAGCGTAAACTGCCAAGCAGTTTACGCACCGCGATAAATCCCGCAGGGATTTACGCGCGGTCTTTTGCCGCAGGCAAAAACCTTATAACGCGGGGTGGAGCAGCCCGGTAGCTCGTCAGGCTCATAACCTGAAGGCCGCAGGTTCAAATCCTGCCCCCGCAACCAA
>PVBG01000053.1 GCA_002968845.1 Neorhizobium tomejilense
GTCTTCTTCCGTCTTCAGCCAGAGGTCATGCGCCTCGCTCGCCAGGTGCAGCCGGATTTCCGGCACATGCGGCGGCGCGGCGATATCCGTGTTTTGAAGGATGAATGTCCGGGGATCAGTCTTCAATTTTTCCGCTTATTGCCTGTCTATGACGGGCCAACGGGCGACAGAAACGACCCACAAGCCAATGATATTGCCCAGCGGAACAAATGCGATGACGGTCCACCAGCCTGAAAAGCCCATTCGCCTCAGAATTTTCGCGATTGGCCAACCAAACACTACCAACCAAATAATGACTATCAACCAATGCCAAATGCTGAACGACCCCATTGAAGCCCCCTAAAATCGCTTGGCGTGCAGCAAACACTCCGCACAACCGCCACTTTAGGTTAACGCGGCGGATTGTCGAGACCGCCGAGCTTGCAGATCTCGAAATATTCCTCGTCGGTCACCGGCTGCACCGAAAGCCGCATCGACGTCACCAGCGACATCTTCTCGAACTTCGGGTTCGCCTTGATATCCTTCAGCGTCACCGGCGTCGGTATGTCGGTCACCGCGCGGATGTCGACGCAATCCCACTTCGGATCGCCCTTGGCGCTCGAATCGGGATGCGACAGCGCGCAGACCTCGACGATGCCGACGATCTCCAGCCCGTCATTCGAGTGGTAGAAGAAACCCTTGTCGCCGATCTTCATGGCCCGCATGTTGTTGCGCGCCAGGTAGTTTCGCACGCCGGTCCATTCGGTGCCCTTTTCGCCCGCCGCCTTCTGCTGTTCCCAGGACCAGGCCGACGGTTCGGATTTGTAAAGCCAATATGCCATCTGTCGCCTCACTCCGGCTTGTTGAAGACCCAGTTCCAGGCCTTCACTTCGACCTTCTCGAACAGGCCGGCCAGGTAATATGGATCGGCTTCGGCGATCAGGCGGGCGGCGGCCATGTCGGCGGCTTCGACGACCACGAGGCTGCCGTTCGGCTTGCCGTCGTCATCGAGGAACGGGCCCGCGAACTTCAGCACACCCTCGGCATTGAGCTTGTTCAGATGCTCCAGATGGGTGGGGCGGGTTTCCATCCGGACGTTCAGATGGCCGGGCTTGTCGGTGCACAGAAACGCAAACAGCATCAGTCTCTCCTTGCATGATCCTATTGGGAAAACGGTCTTATTCGGTGGTGATCGGCCGGGTCATCAGCTGTTCCATGGCCGTCATGATATCGAGCTTGCCGTCGATGATATCGGCCACCGCGTTGGTGACCGGCAGTTCGACCGAAAATTTCTTGCCCAGACGCGCCGCGACGGATGCCGCGAACGCCCCTTCGACCAGCGGTCCGCCGGCTTGGGTGCCCTCGCCTCTGCCGAGCGCGATGCCGAAACGCAGGTTGCGCGATTGATGGCTGGTGCCGGTCAGCACCAGGTCGCCGAGGCCCGACAAGCCCCGCACCGTATCCGCCTTGCCGCCCATCGCCTCGACCAGCCGCGACATTTCCGCAAGCCCGCGCGAGATCAGTGCTGCACGCGCCGATTCGCCGAGCCCGGCGCCTTCGATGATGCCGCAGGCAATCGCCAGTACGTTCTTCAGCGCGCCGCCGAGCTGCACCCCGATCCGGTCGGTGGAAGCATAGAGGCGGAAGGTACGGCTGGAGAGCGCGTTGGCGAGCCGTTCCGCCAATGCCTCATCCCCCGCCGCAATCGCCATCGCCGTCGGCAGGCCGCGGGCGATATCGGCCGCAAAACCCGGCCCCGAAAGCACCGCGACCGGATGATGCGGCAATTCCGCCTCCAGCAGCTCGGTCAGCAACCGGCCGGAAGACTTGTCGATGCCCTTGGCGCAGGTGACGACAATCGCGCCCTCCGCCAGATAAGGACCGTAGTGCCGTGCCGCATCCGCCTGCGCCTGCGAGGGCATGGCAAAAAGCACGAGGCTCGCCTCGCCGATCGCATCCGGCTCGGCGGAAAACTCCAGCGCATCCGGCAGGGGAACGCCGGGAAGTGCGGCATCATGCACCCGGTCGTCGCGCAGATCGCTCATCAGCGAAGGGTCACGGCCGATCAGGGTCACCGGATGCCGGCCTTCCAGCGAAATCACGGCGGCAAGCGCGGTCCCGAAGGCACCGGCACCGATGACGACGATTTTTTCCGCACCGCTCATGCCTTGGCTCCTCGCTTGCCGGACCCGAGCAGGGTCTTGGCGTCCTTGTCGAGCGGCCAGCGCGAGCGCGGGGCCACGTCGAAACCGTCGGTTGGCAGGTCCTCCGCCATCCGCTCGAGCCCCGCCCAGGCGATCATCGCCGCATTGTCGGTGCAGAGCCTCAGCGGCGGCGCGATGAAGCGGAAGCCGTTCTCGATGCAGAGCGCCTGCAGCGTCCGGCGGATTTCCTGGTTGGCGGCAACCCCGCCGGCGACGACCAGCGCCCGGTCGACATCAAGATGCGCGAATTCCTGTTTGAACCGCGCCAGCCCGCGGCCGATGCGGTCGCGCAGCGTGCGGGAAATCGCCTTCTGGAACGAGGCGCAGATATCGGCGACATCCTGCTCGCTCAAGGGGGCGATCTCGGTCGCCGCCTGGCGCACCGCCGTCTTGAGGCCCGAGAAGGAAAAGTCGAGCCGCGCTTCGCCGACCAGCGGCCGCGGCAGCGAGAACCGGTCCGGATTGCCTTTCAGCGCCGCCTTCTCGACAGCCGGCCCGCCGGGATAGGGCAGGCCGAGCAGCTTTGCCGTCTTGTCGAACGCCTCGCCAAGCGCATCGTCGATCGTCGTGCCCCAGCGCTCGTATTCCCCGACGCCGCGCACCAGTACCAGTTGGGTATGACCGCCGGACACGAGCAGCATCAGGTAGGGAAAGGAAAGCCCGTCGGTCAGCCGCGCCGTCAGCGCATGACCTTCGAGGTGATTGATCGCCATCAGCGGCTTGCCGGCCGCCCGCGCGATCGCCTTGGCGGTCATCAGTCCGACGATCAGCCCGCCGATCAGGCCCGGTCCGGAGGTTGCGGCGACCGCATCGATCTCGTAGAGCGACACATTGGCGCGGGTGAGCGCCTCCTCGATCAGCCCGTCCAGCGCCTCGACATGCGCGCGCGCGGCGATCTCCGGCACGACGCCGCCATAGGCGCTGTGTTCGTCGAGCTGCGACAGCACGATGTCGGAGAGGATTTCGCCGCGGCCGTCCTCATGGCGCGCGACGACGGAAGCTGCCGTCTCGTCGCAGCTAGTTTCAATGCCGAGGATGCGAAGAAAGGTCGCCATACGCCTATCGATAATTGCGATGCCGGATAAACCGGTCTACGAAAGCCTCCGGTAACAATGGAATGACGCGGATGCAAACAAAACCTTTCCGGATCGGCACGCGCGGCAGCCCGCTGGCGCTCGCACAGGCTTCCGAAACGCGCGCGCGGCTGATGACGGCGCATGGCCTGCCGGAGGACATGTTCGAGATCGTCGTGCTGTCGACCACCGGCGACCGCATCACCGACCGGGCGCTGACCGAGCTCGGCGGCAAGGGCCTGTTCACCCAGGAACTGGAGGAAGGGCTGATCTCCCGCGATCTCGATTTCGCCGTCCATTCCTCGAAAGACATGCCGACCAAGCTGCCCGAGGGGCTGCGTCTCGCCGCCTACCTGCCCCGCGAGGATTTTCGCGATGCGTTTATCGGCCGCACCGCCCATACGCTTGCCGCCCTTCCCGATGGCGCCACCGTCGGCTCCTCGTCGCTGCGCCGCCAGGCGCTGATCCGCCGCATCCGTCCGGACATCGAGGTCATCACCTTCCGCGGCCTCGTCGAAACGCGGCTGCGCAAGCTGAGCGAAGGCCAGGTGGATGCGACCCTCCTCGCCTATGCCGGCCTCAAGCGCCTCGCCAAGCAGGACGTGGTCACCGAACTGCTCGACCCGCAGGACTTTCCCCCGGCACCGGCGCAGGGCGCGATCTGCGTCGAAAGCCGTGTCAGTGATGCCCGCATCGACGCCCTTCTCGACCCGATCAACGACCGCCCGACCTATGACGCGGTTTCCTGCGAACGCGCCTTCCTGGCCGCCCTCGACGGCTCCTGCCGCACCCCGATCGGCGGTTATGCCATCTGCGAGGGCGACCATCTGAAATTCTCAGGGCTGATCCTGACGACGGATGGCCGCAAGGAACATTCGATCGAGACCGAAGGCAAACGCGTCAATGCGGAAAAGCTCGGCCGGCAGGCCGGCGAAGCCGTCCGCGCGGCGGCCGGCCCCGATTTCTTCGAAGGCTGGTCGTAAAGCGATGCGGGTCGTCGTTACCCGCCCCGAAAGCTCGGCCCGGCGCACCGCCGAGCGATTGCAAGACCTCGGCCATCAGCCGGTCCTGCTGCCGCTGACCAGGGCGATCCATCATCTGAAAATTGCCGAAGCCGTGCTCGCCAACCCCCATTCCGCGCTGGCCGTCACCAGCGCCGAAGCCCTGCGCGTGCTATCCGCGTTGGGCGAGCGTCTCATCCCATTTCTCGGCCGAACCCTCTACGCCGTCGGCGAAACTACGGCAAAGGCTGCCGAAGCTGCCGGCTTCCGGAATATTCGCCGCGGGCCCGGCACAGGCGCCGGACTCGCAAAGATCATCGCAAGCGATGCACCTTCATTCGACGCTCCGCTGCTCTACCTTGCCGGCAGGCCGCGTTCGCCGAAATTCGAAGATGGCCTGCATGCGGCGGGGGTGCCGTTCGTCGCCGCCGAAATCTACGAAATGGAACCCATAGCCTACAATGAAGCTCTTATTCGCGGCACTCTTCTCGATCCGCCGGCGGATGCCGTGCTTCTCTACTCGCGGGAAAATGCCCGGCTTTTCTGCGATTTCGCTGCGCCGCACCTTCAGGAACTCGCGTCCCTACGGTTCCTGTGCCTCAGCGACAATGTCGCCGAAATCATTCCGCGGGAATTCCATAGAAATATCAAGATCGCCAGCCACCCTGACGAGGATGGGGTATTGGCACTCCTTTAGTCGAGGTGTTGCGCCAAAATCCCGCCCGCCCCTTTC
>PVBG01000054.1 GCA_002968845.1 Neorhizobium tomejilense
AAAGCCCCTCCCCAACCCCTCCCCACAAGGGGGAGGGGCTCCACGCGCCGCCGCGCGCCCTTAAAGGGAAGCATGCCGCACCGGCTTCATTCCTCAAATGCACTTGACCTTCCCTCCATGGGAGGCTGCACAACACACCTATCGAACAAGGAGATTCCGATGACTGCGATTTTCACCGTGCCGGACATGACCTGCGGCCATTGCGAAAAGACCGTCCGCGGCGCGCTGGCGGAAGCCCTGCCGGGCGCGGCTGTGGCGATCGATCTGACCGCCAAGACGGTGGCGATCGAAGGCGATGCGGCGAAGGCCGAAGAGGCGATCCGCGAGGCGGGGTATTCACCGGAAAGAGCGGCGGTCTGAGGTCTCCCACACCACCCGTCACGAAAAATTCAACATTCTGACGGCCGACCGTTATACGTCCGCAAAACTCGCGTGGCAGAGGAAGATCAACTGCGGGACCGGCTTTCATTCGTGAGGCGGGTCTACGTTTTTCACCCGCCTCGAATTGCCGGACACCGATCATGCTCAAAGCGCTGTTTTCAACCGTGGCCTTCGCCATCCTCTTCGCACCCGTTGCCCATGCCGCCGAGCCTGGTGTGACGGTCGCAACTCCTTGTCCGTTCGGCGATTGCAAGGCGGCGATCGGGCTTTCCTTCGCTGGCGAATTTAGTATCCCAACCGGCACGCTGTTCGACGGCGTCGAGTTCGGCGGCCTGTCCGGTCTTGACTACGACCCGGCAAGCAATCGCTACATCGCCATTTCCGACGACCGTTCCGAACGGGCGCCGGCCCGGTTCTACGAGCTTTCGATCGAGGCGAGTGCCGCCGGCATCACCGATGTGAAGGTGGTGAAGACCGTGACCCTGAAGGACAAGAGCGGCGCGGCTTTTGCAGCCAAGAGCGTCGATCCGGAATCGGTCCGGCTCGGCAAGGACGGTATCTACTGGTCGAGCGAAGGCGACGTGAAGCAGCTTCTGCCGCCCTTCGTGCGTGTCGCCGGCCGGGATGGCGCCTTCGTACGCGAGTTTGAGCTTCCCAAGGCTTTTCTGCCGACCGCCGACAAGTCCGCCGGTGTTCGCGACAACCTCGCCTTCGAGGGGCTCGCCACGCTGCCCGGCGGAGACCTTATGGTGGAGGTCGAATCGGCGCTGTTCCAGGATGGCCCGATCTCCGGGCTTAGCCGCGGCACGCTCGCCCGCATGATCCGTTACGATGCGGCAACCGGCAGGCCGAAGGCCGAATATGTCTATCCGATCGCGCCGATCCCCCAGGCGCCGACCGTCGACAAGGGTTATAACGACAACGGCGCTTCGGAAATCCTGAGTCTCGACGACCACCGCCTGCTGGTGGTCGAGCGCGGTTTTGCGCAAGGGTTCGGCAGTTCGATCAAGGTCTTCATGGTTGATACCGAGGGCGCCACCGATGTCTTGGCGATCCCTTCGTTCGCAGGTACAGAGGCGGCCATCGTGCCGGTGCGCAAGGCCCAGGTGCTCGACATGCGGGCGATCGGCCTGCAACCGGACAATATCGAGGCCGTCACCTTCGCCAAGGGCACCGATGGCAGCGATCTGCTGATTTTTGTTTCCGACAACAATTTCTCGAAGGAACAGAAGACGCAGTTCATCGCCTTCAAGGTGCTGGCCCGCCCCTGAGGACGCCCGCCTGAGAACACCCGCCCCCCTCGAGATCTTGCTCCACCTTGTCGCAAGGTGGAGCATTGAGACGTATCCCGAAGCCGCGGCTTAGAACTTCACGCCGATGCCGACGTTGATCACGTGCTGGCTGAAGTCGAAATCGGCGCCTGCGAGGCTGCCGTTGCCGAAGTCGTTGTAGCGGTATTCGAGACGGCCGAAGATATTGTCCGTGAAGGCGTAGTCGACGCCGGCGCCGACCGTCCAGCCGTTGAGCATGTCATCGTCGTCAAAGCCGCCGCCGTCGATATGGGCGGTGGTGGCCGTCCAGCCGGCTGCGGCGAAGATCAACGCCCGGTCCATGGCGTAACCGACACGGCCGCGAACCGAACCGGAGAACCCGGTGTCGACGTCGATGCCGCCGGCATAGCTGTTCTCGTTCCAGT
This sequence comes from Neorhizobium tomejilense, assembly GCA_002968845.1. Taxonomy (GTDB): domain Bacteria; phylum Pseudomonadota; class Alphaproteobacteria; order Rhizobiales; family Rhizobiaceae; genus Neorhizobium; species Neorhizobium tomejilense. The sequence continues at coordinate 2,078 of PVBG01000054.1, forward strand.
CGTAGTTGACGTCGCCTTCGATACCGGCCACGAAACCGCTGGAGAACTGCCAGTTATAACCGACGAAGCCGCCAAGCCTCCAGCTGTCGAAATCGTCCGAACCGCCGCCGGGGGCATCACCGTCGCCCCAGGCATATCCCGTGTGGGCACCGATATAGGGGCCGTTCCAGGAGAATACGACGGGCGTTTCGACGGTTTGCGGCGCTTGCGGGATTTGTTCGACGGCGTCGGCTGCGTAAGCAACGGAAGAGGCGGTCATGGCGGCCGACGCTGCGAGAATGAAAAGAGCCTTCATGGATATTCCCTCCGATTGGTTGGCAAAAACGCAAATAGAGCGGTTTGCTTGGAAAGCTGTAGCTAAAATACAACATCGGAAAAAATCTGCAATTACGTCTTAAGATGCTGAAAACGCGTAATTTTAATTTTTGGCTCATCCCTTGACCTCAATCATGGTTGAGGTTGTAGCGTCCCCGGGACTGAAAAAACGGATAAGAGGCAGGGCGTGTTGCAGGATATCAATGTGGGCTGGTCGAGGCTTCTCAGAGGCCGCGAAGGGGCGATGCTGGGGCTGATCTCGGCGGGGATCGGGCTGCATGCCTTCAACCAGTTCGCGATCGTCGCAGCGCTGCCGCCGGCAGCGAGAGAGATCGGCGGCACGGGTTATTTCAGCTGGGCCTATACGCTCTATTTCCTGGGTTCGATCGCCGGCGGCACGGGTGCGGCGGCGATGCGCGACCGGTTCGGCGCGCGCTTCATCCTCCTTCTTGCGGCGCTGGTCTTTGCGGCCGGCGGGCTGCTGGCGCTGTCGGCGCCGGCCTTTTCCTGGATCATGGCCGGGCGCCTGCTGCAGGGCATTGCCGACGGGCTGATCGTGGCGATCTGCTACAGCCTCATCCCGGCCAACTTTCCCTCCGCGCTGATCGCAAAGGTGTTTGCGGTGGAGGCGATCGTCTGGGCGGTGGCGGCGATTGCCGGACCATTGGCGGGCGGGCTTCTGACCGAGGCCTATTCATGGCGGGCGTCGTTCCTGGCCGTCTCGCCCTTCGTGTTGCTGCTGGCCGTCTTCGCGCTCACCGCGAAGGTGAGGGTGACCGAGGCGGCGCCGGTGCCGCTCTCCGCCGCCACCATTTCGCTCTGCCTTGCCGCCTCCTTCGTCCTGTCGCTGTCGTCGGTGGTGACCGGAGGGGCGATGCAGGCAGTGGCGGTGGTGGCAGGGGCGGGCCTGTTCCTGCCGGCGCTGAAGCTCGACGGGCGGATCGGGCCAAGGCTGTTTCCGGAAGGCGCTTTCCGGCTCGGTTCGGTGCTCGGGCACGGATTCTGGGTGCTGTTCCTGATGTCGGCAAGCCACTCGGTCGGCAGCGTTTACCTGGCGCTGATGATCGACGCCGTCTTCGGTCTCCGGCCGTCCGTGGTCGGTTATCTGGTGGTGACCATGGCGCTCTCCTGGAGTGCGGTCGCAGTGGTCGCGAGCAGGATTACGGCGCTTCAGCCGCGGCATCGGTGGATGCGCGCAGGCGCATTGTTTCAACTGGCCGGTTTCCTCTGCCTCGCGGCCGCGTTCGCGAGCGGCTCGCTGGTGCTGCTGCTGGCGGGCCAGGTGGCGATCGGTACGGGCTTCGGCGTCGCCTGGGCAAGCGTCAACCAGGCGGCGATGGAAGCGGCAGCAAGGCAGGAGCGCGATCTCGCAAGTGCCTTGCTGCCGACGATTTCGACCGCCGGTTACGCGATAGGCGCGGGAATCGCCGGGATGATCGCAAGCGCGACCGGCCTGGTTTCGGCGCTTGAGAGTGGCGAGGCCGGCGGGCCGGCCCTGTGGCTTTACGGGACTGCGGCTGCCGGTGCGCTGCTGACCTTCCTCCTCGGCTTCGGGGTGCGGCTGGCCAAGGCTTGAGCGGCGCAACAAAAGCGCATTTCGCTTGTTCGACGGGACAGATTTCCCATATTTGAAGAAAAGGTCGCCGCATCCCGGCGGCCAAAGGAGTCCTTCCCGTGTTCCAGTTCGACAATTCCTATGCACGCCTGCCGGACAGGTTTTTCGCCTCCGTCTATCCCGAGCCGGTGGAGGGGCCGAAGCTCCTGAAATTCAACGCGGAACTGGCAGAGGAGCTGGGCGTCGAGGCGGACTTTTCCGATCCCGCCCGGGTGGCGGCGATCCTTGCCGGCAATGTCGTGCCGCCCGGCGCCATGCCGATCGCCATGGCTTATGCCGGCCACCAGTTCGGAAATTTCGTGCCGCAGCTTGGCGACGGCCGGGCGATATTGCTGGGCGAGGTCGTCGACCGCAACGGCAAACGCCGCGACATCCAGCTGAAGGGCGCCGGACCGACGCCCTATTCCCGCAGAGGCGACGGACGTGCGGCTTTGGGACCGGTGCTGCGCGAATATATCGTCTCCGAGGCGATGAATGCGCTCGGCGTGCCGGCGACACGGGCCTTGGCGGCTGTCGCGACCGGCGAACAGGTCTATCGCGAGACGGTGGAGCAGGGCGCGGTGTTCGTGCGCGTCGCGGCAAGCCATGTGCGGATCGGCACCTTCC
>PVBG01000055.1 GCA_002968845.1 Neorhizobium tomejilense
TACGCGTAGTCGAAGATCATCGCTCAATGCTTGCGCCATCACCCACCTCATCGCTGTGGATGTTGAATCAGCTTCGGCTCGCCGCGTCACCTCACAATCGATTCATCGATCACAGGATCTGCTCTAGCGGATCCAACGCAGGAAGGGGCACCTTTCAAATAATTCCCCACGCTCTAAACCTCCCCCTCCCGGTCATCTCCCTCAATCCCAGTTCGCCAACGATTCGCCGCGCCGCCTGCGGCGTCACGTCCAGCGTCTTCGCAACCATCCCTTCCGACACCAGTGGTTTCGCCATCACCAGCTCGACCAGTTTCGGCAGTCTTGAAGACGTCCGCCGTCCTTCGAGTTTTCGGTCCATCATCGTTTTCGCCAGTGCCAGCCGGTCATGCTCCTTCAGCCCGATCTCGGCGGTCGCCAGAAAACCGTGGGCGATAGCGAGCAGCCGCGTCTCCCGATCACGATTCCGGCGGCGATCGACGGGAATGGTTTTGAGACCAAGATTGACGGCGGCGAGATGGGCGCCGGTCGTGACGCCGGCCTGGCGCAGGATCGCGGCGCACAACAACCGGCCGAGCCAGGGCGCGTGCTGAAGGACGGAAAGTTCGTTCCAGGCATCGAGGGCGACGATCGCCCGCAACACCGCCGGCAGATGTTCGGCCTGCCGCAGCACCCCGCGCCATTCCTCCAGCCGCTCGTCTTCATCCCAGTCGAGATCATAAACCAACGGATCCTTTTCCCGAACCCTAGCCGGGTTGGGCTTTCTTGCCTCTTCGATCGCGGCGTCGGAGCGGGCCAGCACCGCGTCGATGGCGGCGAATTCTTCCGCCAGCGGGCCGACCTCATCATCGTCCTTCTGCCCCTCCCCTCCTGCGGGTTCGCCGGAATGCACCACGCCGACTTCTTTGGCGACGTGGTCATCGCCACCAGATGATGCTGCAGACCACGCGTGCCCCCGTAAACTGCGCAAGCCGTCCGGCGACAGTGCCCAGCCGGGCGGCTGCGCGGCGATGCGCCGGCGGGTGCGTAAAACGTCGCGGGCGATGGTGAGTTCGTGGGTGGGGGTGCGGATATCGCGGGTGGCGTCGTGGAGGACAAGGTCTTCGAGGTGGACAAGTTCGCCGTCGATCCACAGCGAGGCGCAGGCATCGGTAAACTGGGTGCGCTCGAGGAAGCCTGGGCCGACCGGCCAGCGGGCAATGCGCTCGTCGAGACGCGTGAGCGCGACACCGGCGTCGAAAGCCGGTCGCATCAGAGCCGTCATGCTGATTTTCGTGAGATCGTAAGCCATTGAAATCACGGTAAATGATTTGCTAAAGGAACTCTATCTCAAAGTTAGTATTCCTCACATGGTATGATTGGTGGATGAGGCTATAACCATCGATAAGTACTGGTTATCGATGGTATATCCCGAAATAACGGCTTGATCTTGATTTTTGATCCTCATGAGTATATTTCGATATCGTGATGATGGGACATTCTATAGGTGCTGAGCCGGCGGTTAGGCGCCTTTATCGGATCGGCGCTGCACTATTAGCCAACGTCAATTTCCGGGCGGCACGGAGACATGCCTGCCGATCGGATTCTAAGCAGGTCAGTGGTTCGTCGGAACCGATGTTACGGTGGTCCTCCTGCCTACTCGATGCTGCTGGCGGCCCGATAATCCTTTGTTAAAAATCAGCTCCTATTTCCGCTCGCCCTTGGCACTGGTGCCGAGAGCTATGGAATGCAAGCATGCCAAAACAAGATATTGCCTCACGTCATTTTCAACGAAAGATCTCGGAATTCTGCGACGTGCGCATCGTGCCAATCGCTCCGAAACGGGTGCTGGAGAATATCAGACCCTACCTGATCAGCCTCATCATCTACCGGAAGTCCCCGCCGCTTTTAAACGGCCGGATCGACTGGACAACGGTTGCAGACGCTTGCGGAATTGAGACCGAACTGACAGCCGAGCTGAAAAAGCGGCTCCGTCCTGGCCTGGACGCCATCATCCGATGGCTCGGCACGCCGGCTTTGGAAGAAGGTCCTGCATCCAAGCCGAAAACTAAACCGGCTCGACCCGCTCGCCGCTCACCGGTGCCGGCGACATCGTCCACTCGCAAGCCTCAACGAATGGGCAGCGACGGGACACCGGTTCAATCTGCGTCGCCTCAGCGAGGCCCGCAGCCAAAACCAATCCAGGAGTTTCCTGAGCCGCTGTTTGAAGCGACGGACAATCCAGAAACCTTCCAGGACGCGCTCGTCTATCATATGCGCCGGTTTGGAGACAGCTATTGGCAGCTATACCGCGCCATCATTCTCCTCGGTGAAACATTCGACGACAAAACCCTGCTCTCCTGGATCCAGGCTGGCCGAATGCCAAGATCCATTGCCAGCTTCGAAATCCTTTCCCGCATCGAGCGGCGCTACCAACTCCGACAAGGATATTTCAAAGAAAAGCTGCCGCATCCGTCGCGATCGCTCTACGGTCACAAGCTCGCCGATATCAGCCCCGCTGAACGACGAAGGCTGGCTTGGCACCTGCCAGACGACTTTGGCAGCCTGTCATTCTCGAAGCGCGAGGAAATCCTCGATTGGGTCCGGCGGGTCATCATCTCCGGCTCAACTGATTATCGCCGCTATCAGGCGGCGGCGAGTAAGCAACGTTATGCCATCCGCTTTCCCGGCGTCACTTATGGCGGAGGATCTTTGTCTCCGCGATCATCCCTTCTCGCCGGCGGCATGAGTAAGAGTGCGGATGTTTCATTCGAGGATCCCGACCTGCTGTCCGGCGTGGTCGACGCGCCGCGGCGGCTGGCGATGGAGATGGCGGACCTGATCCGCTTCAAGACTTCGACGCTGACGGCGGTCGGTTTCCAGCGCAACGGCGTCTGGTGTGAAGAAACGGCGTCGCAGAAGGTGGAGCATCTCGGACTAATGTTCGGCGCGCTCGCCGCTTCACCTGCCGGCGTCGTCAGAGGCCGCGGTGTGCCGCTCAGCCAGTTGACCTTCGGCTTGCTGATCTTTCCAGGCGTCTGGGACTGGTATCTGCAATGGCGTGAGCAGCGGCGCGGCTTTTTCACCAAGTGGGAGGAGGACATGCTGATGGTGGCGCAAGCCCTCACTCGTGCCGAGGTGGGCTGGATCTGCCAGCATCCGGATGCTTCTGAAGAATGTCAGGCCGATCAAGGGCCTCATCGCACCAGAGGAAATCGAATTTGCCACCCGCGACTGGCACGGCGCCTGTGATGCTTTCCATCGCCATGCGGCCAATCGTTCGAAGGAAGTCCAGAGGGTGATGCGCGTGCATCGCGATCCATTTGAGGCGATCATGGTGATCCTGGAAGCGGAAAGCCCGCTGGCGGAATATCGCAAGATCACCGATGAGATCTTGATGCGTATGCCAGACGAAGACCGCTATCCGCGGCCGGCTGCGGAAGCTGTGCGCTCCTTCCTGATGCTTCGGCTCGGATTGCATCTGGGACTTCGGCAGAAGAACCTTCGCCAGCTTCGCCTCTGCCCGCGAGGACACTTCCCGACCTCCGAGCGCCGGTTGGAAGACATGAAGTGCGGGGAATTGCGGTGGAACGACCGGGAGCGTGGCTGGGAAGTGCTGATCCCGTCGGTTGCCTTCAAGAACTCCGGCTCGTCCTTCTTTGGACAAAAGCCCTTCCGGCTGATCCTGCCGGACCTGCTCGACCTCTACAAATACCTAGAGCACATCCTGTTCAATCCGGGTCATATCCAGCAGCCCTGAAGTAGTTTGCGCATTCTGCCGGTGTGAAGCGGGGGATCAAGGCGCCGACGGCATCCCATAGAGCATCGACCTTTCGCTCCGCC
>PVBG01000056.1 GCA_002968845.1 Neorhizobium tomejilense
CCCGCAGGGATTTACGCGCGGTCTTTTGCCGCAGGCAAAAACCTTATAACGCGGGGTGGAGCAGCCCGGTAGCTCGTCAGGCTCATAACCTGAAGGCCGCAGGTTCAAATCCTGCCCCCGCAACCAACGACACTTGTAAATTCTCCCACTCGGGAAACCGAACCAAAAGCTCCTCAGCATATTCGCTGAGGAGCTTTTTGCGTTTCTGCTCTGTGTCGATCTCGCCAGACGCGATCTTCGCCATCAGGTCGTTCTGGGCGGCGGCGAGGAGCCGCTGTTCCAACAGGTCGATTACTTCCATCGACGCCATGATGTTGGCGATCGAACCATACACCTGCAAGGGTGGCTGACAGCGTCAATAGCCTCGCAAGCATCCGTAGGACGAGCGTTCCAACGAACTCGTTTCGGTATTGGCGCGCCGATCTCCAACGGCCTCGGCATTTCGCCGCATTGTAGGAACAACAGAGGCCGACTTCACGTTTTGAAATGAACGGTCATCGAAAATGAGTTCCCATTTTATGCCAGTGCGGTCATGTCTTTGTGAAAGCCCGTATGAGCCATTGCTCGACGGCACACGAATCAAAGAGCTGACAGCATGGAAAATCCGGTTGCACTGAATCGTCTTTCCGAGAACATGGTCTTCCGTGAAGGCGATGTTTTCGTGCTCTTCGGCGAACTGTTCGGCCGCGGATACGCCACCGGCTTGCTCGAGGAAGCCAGACGGGCTGGAATGGAGATTGTGGGGATCACCGTCGGGCGGCGCGACGAGAACAACGCGCTGCGGCCGCTCGACGCCGAGGAACTGTCTTCGGCGGAGGCCCGGCTGGGCGGCAGGATCATCAACATACCTCTTATGGCGGGTTTCGATCTCGATGCGCCCGCAGACGGCCCGACTCCCACCGATCTCCTGGCAAAGATGACGCTTGAGAGCTGGGAACGCGACAAGCTCGACTGGGACTATATCGGGCAATGCCGCGACATCGCCACTGCGCGTTTTACGGATTCGCTTTCAAAAGTCATGACCGTTCTCGACGGAATGATCGCCGCTGGCCGCAATGTTTTCTTCGCCCACACAATGGCCGGGGGCATTCCGAAGGCGAAGGTATTCTTGGTCGTCGCCAATCGAATCTACAAGGGGACCGGAGCCCGCCACATGTCGTCGCAGACCTTGCTCGACAGCGACATGGGAAAACTCATCCTGCAGAATTTTGACGACGTCTCCGCAAACACCTTTCACCATCTCATTGATTTCAGCGCGGCGATCCGCGAGCGCGTGGAGGCTTCGGGCGGTCAAATACGATATACGGCCTATGGTTACCACGGATCGGCGGTCCTCATTGACGGAAGCTATCGTTGGCAGACCTACACCAACTACACCCAGGGTTATGCGAAGATGCGGCTCGAAGGCATTGCAGAGGAAGCGTGGGCGAGAGGGATCAAGGCAACTGTCTATAATTGTCCTGAAATCCGGACCAATTCGTCCGATGTATTCACGGGTATCGAGCTGCCCCTGATACCGCTGCTGCTTGCGTTGAAGAAAGAAAACGGTGGCCCATGGGCAGACGAACAGTGGCAGGCCTGCCAGCAGCTTCTGGCCGACGGCTTAACCATGAAGGATGTTTTCCGGAGGATCACCGACATGCAGGCCAGCGAGGTCATGCGTCCGTTCTATGACTTTTCGGCATGGCCCATGGCAAACAGCCAGGCACAGGCCGATTTGACCATCGGCACGTCCAACGAGATCACCCAGATGCATCGGGATAGCAAGTTGATGATCAGCGACCTCCTGAGCGGTCTCGTTGTGAAGGCAACCGGGCAGCTGATTTTTGGCGAATCTTCCGAACCCTCCGGTCCCGTCCTGTGGCTCAACCACGATATCGTGGCTCGGCGACTTAACGCCTCCCACCCGCATTCGAAGTCCCCCGCGCCGATTATCGCGCAGGGGATGGAATCCCCGCACCTTGAGATGGCGTGAAGGCATCCCAGCTTAGCTTGGAAGCTGGGTGTTTTGGCCATGAAGCTACGAATCTTGCGGAAGGAATGCGCCCCTTTCTGCCCACTGAGCAGGCGGCGGACCGAGCCCGAAAGCGGCATCTGGCACAAGTAGGCCTATCGGCCCATTGCGCCAGAGTCGGACGCGAGATCGCCCTGTCATATTGCCCAGAACTGCAGTCCGAGGACTTAGACTTACATCTCTTGTTCCCAGAAGCCGCGGGTGTTCACCTTAGCGGCGTCGGCAAGAGCTTCTAACTCCGCGATGTCGTCACCGAAGAGCGTGATGCTGCTGGCGCGGACCAGACCATCGATATAGTGGGGCTTGGTGGTGCCGATGATCGGCGTCGTACCCTTGGCGATGGCCCAGGCTGTCGCGACATCGGCCGTTGCTGCACCCTGGCTCTGGCCGATCGAGGCGAGCTTGTCCGTCAGAGCCTTCAACTGAGCCAGCATGCCATTGTAAATCTTCGCCCGGCTGCTGCCTTCCGGCAGCGGGTTCTCCGTGTTGTATTTTCCGGTCAAGGCGCCCTGTTCGAGCACCATATAGGCGAAGAAGCGGATCCCTTTGCTGCGGCAGTGATCCAGGATGCCAGCGTGCTCAGAGCCGCGGTAGAGAAGGCTATAGTGGTTCTGGACGGCTTCGACCCGGAACCCGGCTTCGCCCAGGATCTGGTCGGCAAGCTTGATTTCGCTGAGGTTGTGGTTCGAGACGCCGACATGTCTGACCTTCCCGCTTTTCAGCAACGGAATCAGGTGCGGAGTCCACCGCCGCACATCGGCTGGATTGTGAATCCAGTAAAGGTCGATGTAGTCGGTGCCGAGGTTGGCCAGACTCTGCTCCAGCATGTCCGCCATAGACGTGTCGCTGGTTCCCGCGATCCGCGGGTTGAACTTCGTGGAGAGCTGGTAATCGCTGCGAGCGTATCGCTTCAGTACCTCGCCGAGCATGGTCTCTGAACGGCCCATGCCGTACACAATGGCTGTATCCCACAGGGTAAACCCGGCCGCATGTGCCTTGTCCGCGACCTCTTCCAGGCCAGCCTGAGTGAGGCTGCTGCCGAAGTAACCGTCGCCAGTTTCACCGCTGTCGCCCCAGGCCCAGGTGCCCAGTGCGATGGTGGGGGTCTTCAGTTTATCGCTTGTCATGTTTGCTCCATCTTGTTCTGCGGCCAGGGTTGCTGTGACCCCGGCGCCGCTGACACTGTGACGCGCGGCGACGCCGAACCGTTAGCCTGATGCGCCGGAATTACTGCCCGATCCTCCAGAAGCCGCGCGGATCTGCCTTGCCGACTTCCGGCGCGGGTGCGATGGTCCGGCACATGGAAACACTGACCGAAATTGCCGCCGTGATTGCCCGCCACGTCTCGAAGGATGGCTTCCACGCCACCCCCATCGAACGGGTGACGCTTGTTCAATCCTCCACAGTGACGATGCCGATGCCGAA
>PVBG01000057.1 GCA_002968845.1 Neorhizobium tomejilense
GACGGTGCAGTCATATGTCCGGCCTGTGAGCGCGGTCATTGACCGCTGGCCACGATGAGATCCGCGATGTCGATCGCCTAATCAATTTTGCGCGCTTAAAGGCGCAGTGAGTCAGACGGTCTGATCGACATCGAGTATCGCCCCTCGGGTTCATCACCCTTTCGTACCTTGCCGCTTTATCCCGACGCAGGAACGCCGGGAATTCTGTTCCTACGCCTCTGCCATCGCTGGCGCTTGGTATGTGCCGCCCTTGACCAAAATCGCCCATATCGTGCGGGCCATCTTGTTAGCCAGCGCCACGGCTGCCACCTTGTAGGGGCGTCGTGCCATTATTGAAACGACCCAGCCAGATAGCTTTGAACCTCTCCGAGCCTGTTTCAGGATCGATGTAGCACCGACAATCAGTAGAGTTCGTAACTGCTTATTGCCGCGCTTTGAGATCTTGCCAAGCCGCTCCTTCCCTCCGCTGGAGTTCGCTCTTGGCGTGATGCCGATCCAGGCCGCCAAATCCCGCCCTGTTCGAAAGGCTGCCGGATCCTGAACCGCGGCACGAACAGTCGCTGCAATAATAGGACCGACGCCGGGGATGGTTGTTAAACGACGTGTGGCATCATCAGCTTTCACTGCTGCGACAATCTTACTGTCGAGCACCTCAACCCTTTCTGTCAGCCTTTCGATCTGATCGGCCATCTCCAAAAGCGCAGCTCTGGCCGAGTTTGGTAGACGACCGTCACGATCGTCGCGCAAAATGGCGACGAGCTTTGCAATACTGGTCATGCCGGTCGCGGCGACGATCCCGAGCTCGACCATATGAGCACGCATCGCATTCACCGTCTGGCTTCGCTGACGCACGAGTAACTCTCGGGTCTTCAAAACCATCCCGGCAGCTTGCTCGTCCGGTGTTTTGACTGGCACGAAGCGCATTGTCGGGCGCGTGACCGCCTCGCAGATCGCCTCCGCATCGGCGGCATCGGTCTTGTTACGTTTGACGTAGGGCTTCACGTACGCTGGCGGCATCAACCGCACCGTATGGCCGAATTCGCCGATCGCGTTGGCCCAGTAGTGGGCACTCCCGCATGCTTCCATTCCGACAAGGCATGGTTCGATGTGACGAAAGAACTCCAACACCTGTGATCGCCGCAAGGCACGGCGGACAGCGACGTGCCCGCCTTCAGTGATGGCGTGGATCTGAAAGACCGACTTGGCCAAATCCAGTCCAATTGTGGTAATCTTCTCCATGGAACGGTTCCCTCT
>PVBG01000058.1 GCA_002968845.1 Neorhizobium tomejilense
TGTAGGTATCGTCGCCGGTGCCGCCGATCATCGTGTCGACGCCTGTCCCGCCATCCAGCGTGTCGTTGCCCGCAGCCCCGGTCAGTCTGTCGGCTGCCGCTCCGCCCTTGATAATGTTGTCAAGCGTATTGCCGGTGCCGGTAAAGGCTGCCGCGCCCGTCGAGGTCAGGTTCTCGACATTGGCTCCCAGCGTGTAGGAGGCCAGGTTCGTCTGCAGCGTGTCGATACCCTCGTCGGCATTCTCGACGACGATGTCGCCGGTACTGATGACATAGGTGTCGTCGCCCGCCCCGCCCTTCAGCGTGTCGACACCCGTTCCGCCGGTCATGACGTTGTTCAGCGCATTGCCATTGCCGGCAAAGGCTGCCGTGCCGGTCTTGGTGAGGTTCTCGACATCGGTCCCAAGCGTGTAGCTTGTGAGGTTCGTCTGCACCGTGTCGGTGCCCTCGTCGGCGTTCTCGGTAACGGTATCGCCGGCATTGTCGACGACGTAGATATCGTTGCCCGTGCCACCCGAAAGCGTATCCGCTCCGGCGCCGCCGTTCAGTGTGTCATTGCCCGCATCGCCAGAGAGCGTGTCGTCGCCAATTCCGCCGGTGATGACGTTGTCGAGAGTGTTGCCGGCGCCCGTAAAGCCCCCGCTTCCGGTGAAGGTCAGGTTCTCGACATTGGCGATCGCCGCCAGCGAATAGCTCGCAAGATCGGTCTTCATGACATCGGTGCCGCCGCCGGATGCCTCGACCACTACATCGCCCAGGGTATCGACGATATAGGTGTCATTGCCGCCACCGCCGATCAGCGTATCGGCGCCGGCCTTGCCGTCGAGCGTATCGGCCCCCGCCCCGCCGGTGATTACGTTCACCGCGCCATTGCCGCTGCCGGTAAACGCCGCCGTTCCCGTATAGGTCAGGTTCTCGACATTCGTTCCAACGACATAGCTCGCAAGCGTCGTCTGGACCGTGTCCGTGCCCTCGTTCGGGTTCTCGACGATGATGTCGGTCGCAACATCGACCACATAGGTGTCGTCGCCCACCCCGCCCGACATCGTGTCGGAACCTGCTCCGCCCATCAACGTGTCGGCGCCCGCGCCGCCGCTTAGATTGTCGGCAGCCGCGCCGCCCCGGATCGTGTTGTCGAGGCCATTGCCGATCCCGGTGAATGCCGCCACGCCGGTATAGGTCAGGTTCTCGACATCGGCGACCGCCGCCAGCGAGTGGTTGGCGAG
>PVBG01000059.1 GCA_002968845.1 Neorhizobium tomejilense
ATCGCCCGCTGTACGGCAGCGCAGGACATGCCGGTGGAATTGTAACGCGATATCGCGGCGGCCGGCTCAGCCGAGAGGAGGGTGCCGCAGGTAATGATCGCAAGGCAGCCGAGAAATTTTTTCATGATCCTCATCCCTTTTGACGAGACGCGGACTTACATAGCGCAGAGGCACTGCGCCGCCAGAGGCGCACTATTGCAGGAGCCGCCGTCATGAACCATGACCATTACGACAATGCCTATATCGCCGATATCCTGAAGAGCACCAGGACGATTGCGCTCCTCGGCGCATCGCCAAATCCCGACAGGCCAAGCAACCGGGTCATGGGTTTTCTGCTTTCCAAAGGCTATACGGTATTCCCGGTCAATCCCGGCCAGGCCGGCAAACAGATCCTCGGCCAGACGGTCTACAGGACACTTTCGGACGTGCCGCAGCCGGTCGATATGGTCGACGTTTTCCGTGCCGCTGAATATCTGGACGGCGTGGTCGACGAGGCGATCGGGCTCGAAACCAGGCCGAAGGTGATCTGGGGTCAGCTGAGCGTGCGCGACGACAAGGCCGCCGAAAAGGCGGAAGCGGCCGGCATCAAGATCGTCATGGATCGCTGCCCGGCGATCGAATATCCCCGCCTCGTTGCCTGAGACGACCGTCGAAGCGAGCTACTTGGCGAGCAGTTCCGGCCGGTTGCGCATGTCGTCGAGCAGTTCGGCATTGCCGCAATAGCTTGCGAAGTCGGCGGCGGCGCTGCCGTCGGTGAGTTCGCGCCGACAGCGGGTCTTCTCGCCGCAGTGGACGCAGGTGATGTGCATTTCCCGGAATTCGGCCGGCTCCTCCAGCCTGGCTTCCTCCGGATCGATGTTGAGCAGTTTCATCAGCGCCAGCATTTCGTCGGCCGCATGCGGGCCTTTGGCGATCAGTTCGCGCAGTTCCTGCTCCGACAAGGCGTTGTCCTGCGCCAGCAGCTTGACGGTTTCGTCGTCCAGGCTGGCGAGAAGCTTGGCTTCGTTGATCGCCGCCCATGTGACGGAACACCAGCGCTTCAGCCTGCCGGTGAGATTTTCCCGGGTGGGGTCAAGGG